>NZ_JALPSC010000001.1:0-1200000 GCF_023217965.1 Prevotella sp. E13-27
ATCACAAAAGATTTCCCTGCCGTTAATACGGGCGTGTCGTAATTATCAGAATAGTCTGTAGAATCAACTATGTAGGCTTGCGGTTGTTCGTAATCGACAACATCTTCCAATCTACACATTGACCAACCTCGTGGTAACTTCTGATAATGGGGGTTAGCCGTACATTATTATATTGTTACTGTACTCATTTAAATAAATGATGATATGGTAACAAAGTTCAAAACATTCCTTAGCAAGTCGGACTTGGCTAGGAACACCGTCAATTCTTATGTTTGGACGGTCAATTATTACCTTTCCACATACGGAGAGGTGAACAAGAAAAACCTCTTAGCCTACAAAGGCTATTTGGTAGAGCATTTCAAACCGCAGACTGTCAATCTTCGTCTGCAAGGTATTAACAAGTTCCTGGAGTTCTGCAAGCAAGACAAATTGAAAGTGAAGTTTGTCAAGGTGCAGCAAAAGAACTTTCTGGAGAACGTCATTAGCAACGCTGACTACAAATTCCTGAAAAGGAAGCTGAAGGAGGATGGCCATACTGAATGGTACTTCGTGGTATGGTTTATGGCAGCGACTGGTGCAAGGGTAAGCGAATTGTTGCAGATAAAAGCAGAGCATGTGGAAATGGGGTATCTCGACATCTATAGCAAAGGTGGCAAGTTGCGTCGTTTGTATATCCCGAAGTCTCTTTGTGTGGAAGCGAAAACATGGATAGAGAGTAGAAACATCAAATCTGGTTATCTGTTCCTCAATAAATATGGAGAACGGATAACAACTCGCGGAATATCACAGCAACTTAAACATTTTGCTCAGAAATATGGACTTGACAAAAAAGTAGTCTATCCTCATTCCTTCCGTCACCGTTTTGCTAAGAACTTCCTTGACCGTTACAATGATATTGCCCTCCTTGCTGACCTCATGGGGCATGAAAGTATTGAAACCACAAGAATCTACCTTCGAAAAACTGCAAGTGAACAACAGAAGATAGTAGACCGAATTGTAAATTGGTAAATCAACAAAGAGTCCCCGACAACATCTAAGCTGTTAGGGATTCTTTGATTTTATCAAGAGTATTGAAATATCTATCAATTTCTTCTACGATACGTTTTTGTTCATTTTGGGGAGGGAGAGGAATTAACAAATTATCCAAAACACCTATATATAGTTCTTTTTGGTTTGTTGACCCAGCCAAGTTGTCTTCAAGATAACGCTGAGTTCCTTTAGATGATAAATAAGCATGAATGTATTTTGATTCTATGCTGTCAAATGTCCTTATAACCGACACGTGCGAATCAGGAACGGCGAAAGGGTATGTTCCGAGACAGTCGCTGTGAAACACTCTTGTCCTGCCTACAGTTCCAGTGCCTGTTGAGTTCATAAGCACGTCACCTTCTCGCAACTTATATATATCATCCCATTTTGATAATGTGCTGGGATCCAAAAAGCGAGCCTGTTCAAGGGAAATATCTCCATTATACAAATTGCACTTTTGAGCGAAAACAGGATATTTCCGCTCTTCTGAATATTTGGGCGATTTACCTCGTGACAGGAAAGAACAAAGCGCTCCAAGCTTAATCCAGCACCAACTTTGAGGAATATCAAAGGGATAATGGGGGTTATCACAAGGAATTTCGATATTCGAGTTGATACGTTTAAGTAACTCAATGGCTGGTTCATCGGTTGGATCTTGTGATACCAATTCTCCACAAATAGCCATCCTCAACACTTCTTGTTTGGCTTTTGTAATGGTATTGATAATATCCTTCTTGTTGGATTCAATACTTTCAACTAAATGAAGCCAATAGTTTCCGGTTTCAACGATACGCTTTTGTTCTTCAATGGGAGGAATGGGAATATAAAACTGACCAAGTTTTTGAGAGTTTATGTTTGACTGGTTTACTCCATCTGTTTTAACAAAGTTGCACCAGTCCCTCTCATATTGACTATTCATCACCATATTCACATATTCACAATCCAAGAAAATAGGAGTCATACGAATAATGTAACCAGCATAAATAGATGGTACTTCGCCTCTATAGATCGCAGTTTTTCCAACCCATTCGCTACTATTAGTCCGATTAAACAGTATATCTCCTGCCTTTAATCGGAGTTTTTCAATATCTGCCTTATTAGAAGTGTAAACCAAATCAGAATAGTCAATAGTCCCTTTTCTTGTAATATTGCCCATTCTTAGAACAGCAATATCTCCAGAAGACTTTGATTTCTCTGATGTTCCGTATTGCAAAGATGGAGTGACTTCTTCTATTGTAGTCCATACCCAACTTTCAGGAATCTCGAAAGGCAGGTTCTCATAATGGGACGTATCGGAAGCAGACTTCTTGGAACGCTTAATCTTCCCTTCCTTGATTAAGCGTTCTTTTTCTGCCTTGATTCGTTCCAATAGTACAGATGCAGGCTCGTCATTAGGGTCTTGTGGAACCAACTTACCACGAATGGCAAGGTCGAGTATCTTTTGGCGAAGTTTCTTTGTGTCCATTAGCTTTCAAGATTTTCAAGAAGTTTCTCCAGTTCTGCAACAGCCTCAGTGATGTTGTTGCTTTTCTCTTTGATGATACTGATAAGCTCTGGCAACGAGAGATCTTCGCTCTCTTCACCTTGTTTTATCCAAGTAATATCAAGACTGGTCTTGTCACGTCCCAGCACCTCGTCGTATGTGAACTTACGCCAACGACCATCTGGATTGCTCTCTGCATGATAGGTTTCCTGACGATGGTGACGGTCATCGGGACGATAGCAATCCACAAAATCCTGAAGGTCAGTCTCGCGCAAAGGATTTTGTTTCAGCGTATGCTTGACATTGGTACGATAGTCGTAAATCCAGACCTCTTTAGTCTGGGCATTCTCTGAGGTGGGTTTCTTCTCAAAGAATAGCACATTAGCCTTTACACCCTGGGCATAGAACAATCCTGTAGGCAGACGGAGAATTGTATGCAGGTCGCAAGTCTTTAACAGGTTCTTGCGGATAGTTTCACCTGCACCACCTTCAAACAGTACGTTATCAGGAAGCACGACGGCAGCTGTTCCACCAACTTTCAGCAGCGATTTGATGTGTTGTAAGAAGTTCAATTGTTTATTGGACGTGGTAGCTATAAAGTCTGCCCTTACATAATTGTCTTGTGCTTTTTTGAGCTTTGTGACCATTTCACCAGTTTCCTTATCCTCTTCCTGTACCTCAATCGTCGTTGATGACTTCTTTCCGAAAGGAGGATTGGTCATCACATATTCACAAAGATCATTGTCACCAGGAGCAGAAGCAAGCGAATCTGCACACTTGATGGGAGGCACACCGCCAAACTCACCGATACCATGCAACAGCAAGTTCATCAGACAGAGTCGATAGGTGTTAGGAACAATCTCGGTTCCATAAAAAGTATGCAGTTTCAAGTCATCGGTCTGCTTGCCTGTCATCGTTGTGTATTTTCCTTGCAAAAAATCTTTAGCAGCAAGTAAGAAACCTCCAGAACCGCAGCATGGGTCTACGATGACCTTTCCAAGTTCGGGATTGACGCATTTTACAATGGTCTTAATCAGGGCACGAGGGGTGAAATACTGCCCTGCACCAGACTTAGTGTCCTGAGCAATACGTTCCAACAGGCTTTCATAGATGTCGCCTTTCACGTCTTCACTCAGGGAGTTCCATTGTGTGCCGTCAATCATCTGGATAACCTTACGCAGATGTTCTGGAGTTTGTATCTTATTCTGTGCGCCACGGTAAATCTCGCCAATCATACCTGTTTTCTTAGAGAGAAGGGAGAGAATCTTTCCATAGTGTTCCTTCAGTTCCTCGCCTGACTTCGACATGAGCAGTGACCAGTCACAATCGGTAGGAAGTTCCAGATTGCGCCAGTTGTTCCACCGGAGTTCTTCGGGCATCTTCATGTCCTCGTCAACCATTTTGAGGAAAAGAAGATAGGTTATCTGCTCCAAGTAGTCACTATTTGAAACGCCGCCATCAAACAGAATGCCAGCGATATTCCATACTTTGTTGCTTATTGTAGAATCTGCCATTTGGGTCTTATGCTACTAATTTCTGGTTTAACTCAATGATGATGTCTTTCCACTGACTACCAAAGAGGCTGTAGTATTTTGCCGTTCCTCCGAGCTTGTTAAACTCACCGCTCTTTAGAGCATCAACGTGGAAACTGGCATTGATGGCAATATAGTCGCGTATCATTTCCAGCCACTTCATCTGTTCTTCTGTAAACGGGGCTGTTCCTGCACCACGGACACCTCCCTTGTTGGCATTACGCTCGAAGATCCATTCCTTGTAGCGTTTTTTCACCATATCTGCAAAGGGGTATATCTCTGGTATCTGTCCCCACTCATACTTGATAATCTGAATGATGTCAACCAGTTCCTTAAGAACAGTTTTCTTGCGGGTCATATCTGAGTATGCCGAGAATATCAAACTACCATTGAGCATATTGTTGTAACGTTGCATCTTGTCGTAAAGCTCATGTATCATTGCTTCGGTAATGTGGCGGTTTCGATAGTCCTGATGATATATGATGTTGAGAGCTGTTATCTCGTCTTTATTGGTCTCAATAAACTCTTTCAGGGTCTCACGAACCTTAGCTTTGGTCTCCGCCACGTCGGTTTCAAAACCTGCGTATGTCAGATGATCCAATGCTGGATCAATGGTCTGGTCGTTAGAGTTACGGACGTTCATCAGGAAATCACGGACTTTCGGCTCATAGATGGGTTTTGCTGCTTCAAGGCAACGTTTCTTGATAACATCCTTTCTTACTTCTTCCTTATCTACGGGCGAAAGGGTAGGATATTCGGGATGTTCAGTCTTTATCGTATCTTCTATCCTATCAACATCATGTACGTTCTTAATATTAGTAGACAGCTGTCGAAGTGACGTTCCTCCAGATACCTTCTTGAATTCCTCACGCTCCTTGTCGGTAAGTACCCTGTCAATATGTTCAAGTCGTGTACCAAGGGTGCTGAAGGTTTCTTCCGATATGTCTCCAGTCACCACCGCATCAAGCAGTGACTTGAATGAGACGGTTGGTTTCACATCACCACCACATTTCTTCTTGGCAGCACATTTGTCAGATTTGGTTACGCCCACAGCATCTACAATCACATACCCTAATTTGGGGGTACTTGCTGACGGCGAAGCCTGTTTCAGACTTTCCAAGTCCATTGTCCTCCTTGCCCTTCCCAGCATCTGCTCATAGTAGTTCTCACTGCGGATGTCACGCATAAACAGAAGTATCTCAATGGCTTTTACATCAGTACCTGTTGCTATCTTGTTCACTGTTACAGCCACACGAGGATAGAATTCATTGCGGAAAGCATAGAGTAGTGAGGTTTCGTTTTCTTCGGACTTGAAAGTTATCTTCTTGCAGAAGTCGTTACCTTCATTGAACACCTCTTTCACCAAAGCAACAATATCGTCTGCATGACTGTCGTTCTTGGCAAATATGAGCGTCTTTGGCAATTCCTTCCTGTCCTTGTAGTATTCCCATTTCTTCCAGTTATCCTTGAAAGTCTTTAGGATTACCCTGATTTGCGATTTATTGACTACGGAGTTGTCAAGGTCTTTCCCATCGTAAGCTATATCTTCATCTGTTGACTCCCAACGCTGTTTCCTTGTCCGTTTGTCACGAATCTCTATCTGCTGGTTAATCTTTGCAACGATGCCGCCCTGTTTGGTCTTTTCCGTTTCTATGCTGAAAGTACCAAGTGCGCCCACGTTCACACCATCTGAAACAGCTTCCTCATGGGTGTATTCACTTACAACATTCTCGTCAAAGAAGGCGTATGTATGTTGGTTCGGAGTAGCGGTCAGTCCAATAAGGAAAGCATCGAAATACTCCAGCACTTGCCTCCATTGGTTGTAAATGGAACGGTGGCACTCGTCTATAATGATAAAATCGAA
Source organism: Prevotella sp. E13-27 (assembly GCF_023217965.1). NCBI lineage: Bacteria > Pseudomonadati > Bacteroidota > Bacteroidia > Bacteroidales > Prevotellaceae > Prevotella > Prevotella sp. E13-27. The sequence goes on from NZ_JALPSC010000001.1 coordinate 5,909, forward strand.
GAACTCTGGTGGATATTCTGAATTGTATTTCACCTCTCGCTCTGTTCCTGTTGTTGTACCTGGTTCATCGTCCACGTCATCTGGCATGGAAGATAGGTTTCCTGTCAGCATAGAATATACACGCTGAATCGTACTTATGCAGATTTGGGTGCTTTGAGGAATGTTCGATGTCTGAATGCGCTGAATGTTATATAGGGCATTCAGTTTCTCTGTGCTATCGTAAGGCTGGTAGTTCTTGTATTCCGTTTCGGCTTGCATTCCAAGGTTCTTCGTGTCAACAAGAAATAGTATTCGCTTGGCTTTTGCGAACTTCAACAGCCGATATGTGTTGGTGATGGCGGTATAGGTTTTTCCTGCACCAGTTGCCATCTGAACCAATGAACGTGGTTTGTTGTTACCGAAAGACTTTTCAAGGTTTAATATAGCCTTTATCTGACATTCACGGAATCCTTCTTCTGGCAGTTCAGGGAACTCTTGCAATCGACCTCGCAGCGTTTTCTTTCCATTGAACTTATAATCTTTTATCCAATACAGTAACTGCTCTGGCCTGTGAAATGAGAACAGCTTACGCACTCTGGGCTTCGGGTCAAGCAAGTCTGTGAAGTGTGTCAATACACCTGTCGCCTCGTAGATGAAGCGCATGTCCTTCTTGGAATAATTGGCCCATTTCAAACCAGAACTTACATATCCTTCATTCTGCTCATGTGCTGCTGTCACAAGGTGAACGCCCTCTTCATCGGGCTTGGCTTCAATTACACCTACAGGAGTACCTTCAATGAAAAGGGCATAATCAACCTCTTCATTGTCACTTGTGAGGTATTCACGGACTGCGACTCCAAGAGACGCAATAGGGTTGAACTCCTGACGATCCTGGATTACCCAACCAGCATCTTCAAGTTTCTTGTCTATTATCTGCCTTGCCTTTTCTTCTGGTGCCATATTGATAGCGTTTAGATGTTACACATGGCCTTGGTTTCATACTTCCGATAAGTGCATATTATCCCAAGTTAGTGCAAAGGTACACATTTTTACCCAAATTCCCCTTAGTTTAAGTTTTAATGCGCCATAATTTAACGAAAATTTCTACTTTTGCCACAATTATGAAGTCTAAAAGAGCGTTTTATGTGTCTACTAACGTCATACTATATAAAGTTACCCCTTCAATGATGCCTTTTTTGCATTTTATTGAATGAAATGGGCTATAATTCATAAAAATAGAGTACCTTTGCATCTGGATTTCATCTGCATGGCTTTATGTTAACAGAAACAGGCAACATAAAAACGGATCAAGAGCATCTGACCATCCTTCCAAATGTAGACTTGGGGATTGGGAGAATCAGAAAACTCTTGTGTTGGTCAGAAGAGCATGAACCTTCTGCTCTTGCTCCTTATCTGCCATGCCTCTTTGAATACATTGCTTTCAGTGAAGGAGTGGTCATTCCGTTCTTTCAGGTTCTTCATGCGAATCTTAAGAAACACATTTATAGTCTCTATGTATATCTGAGAGACAACGGCAAAGAGCCAGAATCTTTTTTGACGCACGATGAAGCCTTTGACTTCTTATGCACATTAGGACATACCGACACCCGTAATATCATTGACCACTACAACAGACTTCCATCAAATGTTTACACAAGTGTCATAAACTCTATTCAGGCCCAGGACAAGACTGCATTTATAGCAGCATTAAAAGAAACAGACTGCCAAGATCTAATGGGAATATTGTGGACGATGCGCTATCTACTGTTTGGAATCAAGAGTGAAAAGGACGTTAGGATAATCAAACGTGGCAAAAAGATTCAGTTGGAAAATCTCTGGCTGACAGATACTGGGTTAGCACCATTTTTCAGAAATATCCCGAAAGAGGAAGAAGAACAGTTCGCCGTAGAAAGGATAAAACTTCTTTGCGGATTCGACACAAAGAGCTTTGCACGCAGACATCGGATAGGTAGGCAACAATACAACTGTGATACAATTGCTGAGACAAGACCATATACCCATTATACTGATAGTAAGAGAAAGCCTTGGAAGCAGTTCTTGTTAGAGTCCGAGAAAGAAGGAACCATATCAATATCCCTTTCATCCATTACATACAACTGCAAAATTCAGACTTACAAAATCCTCCTGTCTGCATTAAGGAGCCACAAAAATGAGATAAGCCAGCGATTCGGAAATGCTGGAGGCAAATCATTCGCTGCTGCTATCGAGCAAAAATGGGAGAATGGAGATTGGGATTATGTGGAATTGGAATGCCAAGACTTTCTGGACTTCATAACCTTATCCCTTCATCAAATGAAATCCGTCTATCATATGGTCGATGGATTGCTCAGTGACGAAGACAAGGATTTACTGAACTGGATTGTGTCATTATACACTGATGATGAGCAACAGACAATTATAGTGGAAGAGCATCAAGACACCAGGCACGAAGATCAAACTTTTGATGGTAACGATAGCATATTCTTAAGGGAGAAAAGGTATGTCACGGTTCTTAACTCAAAACTTAAAGGAAGCAATAGCGAAGAGAAGGATAGAGAACTACCCAAATGTCTGTCTCTGCTATATGACGAACTGACGAAAGAGGGACTTATAGATACGACTTCCTCCAAGTCTCTTTTTGTATATCGTTTCAGCGGACAAGGAGAACCTTATCCACCTTCTTCCAAAATAAACTGGAGAGGAAAGAATGTTCTGTTAGGTCATATTATACGATGCCTGTTGTCAGATGCAAGAAACACTCCAGAGGACATGGGCATAGCAGCAGAGTTCTTTGAGTCGAAGACTGGAAAGCCTATAAATCCAGCCACAGCCAGGTACGTTTCTGTGAACAACTACGAAAAAGAAAGGAACAATCTGGATCCTAATTTTGTGGAAGCAGTAGAGCTTCTTCGCCGTTGTGGATTTATCAACGTAGAATACACCACAAAGCGGAGATAATCACTCTTGAACGGTCAAAAATCGTGCTTTCACCAAGATTCCACGTTAAACTTTCATAAAAGAAAAACGGAACCTCAAACGGAACCTCTAAAGATGAGAAAAACAAAACCCGCTGAAAATCAGCGGGTTTCAATTTAATTAAGCGGAGAGAGAGGAACTTGAACTTATACTGAATCTCATGAGGAAATATAATCTTCCGCTGAGTCCTATCCTAGAATATGCTATCAAAGAGAAAATGGATGAGTTTCCTGAGACTAATACCCCAGACTATGAAGAAGAATCGCTCACGGAAAACTATTCTAATGAGGTCGTTGTAGATCTATCTAGTCAGCAATCATATAAGGACGAGCAAAGTGCTTCCCTACAAGGCTACTCTCTACAAAATCAAGGTAACCATTGCAATATTATAGATGCTTCTGGCGAGAGGGTTTTTTCTTCAAGTGGCAAACTGACCATTATAGAAGGGAAATTCTATAGAGTTAGCTATACCTATTCTTTTATTTCGATGAATTTGGTAAAGAAAGATGATCGGGGGCTATATGTCTTAGGTAAAAGGATTCTTAATGCGCACCATCGTTCTCCTCTGTATACTGCACTTGACGAACAAGGATACTTAGACCAGGTTAAATCTGTCAGATATGATAAAGATACTGACGAATATCTCATATTAGTTAAAGGCAGATGGTATGGAAGTTCTGGATATTACGCTGATTCCAATCAGAAAGAGAATGAGGATGATTCGAGTAATAATACTGAAGAATTGCAAACAATTAAGACTGCAAATGACCTAAAGATTGTCGATTTTGGTGAGAGGTCGATTGCTGTTATTGGTGACACAAAGCCTCATAAAGAAGCACTCCGGGCAATGGGTGGATACTTTATGATACGAACCCAGTGGGGGCCCGCATGGACATTCCCAAACAAAAAGCGCGAGAGAATAAAAGCTTATATCGATGGTGACACTTCGGTTGTAGACCACTGGGAGAATGGTAGTCAAGAAGAATCTCTTAAAAGAAGTTCCTCTCGTTACATAATAAATGTAAAATATCCAAATGGGAGTGAATTTAGTAGTAATCTTGTATGGGAAACCTTGGTCGATGTTGTGAACTACGCAGGAGCAGAACGTGTAAAGCAACTGAATATTGTATGTATGGGCGATAATCTTGTTTCATCACGTTTAAATGATAACCCACTATACAGAAGCGCTCAGAAAGATATTGGTCGGGGACTGTATGTCTGTACTTACTCGTCAACGGAGACTAAGTTTAAACAGATTGAGAGAATCAATCAAGAACTTCAGTTAGGATTAATCGTAGAGAAAGTATATATTGATGAGAATGGCAACTCGCAGGTAAAAAGGGATGACGAGCTTTATACATGGGGGGAATTAAAGTTAGGCTCACGTGATCGAACAAAATACTCATTTGAAGGAGGACAATTATTAAGCAAACGACGTTTTGTGCTTGAAGTCGTCAAATATTATGTGCGTTGCCACCCTCAAATATCTTATGAAAGTTTGATCCGTGTGTTTCCTTCTACTTTAAATTCCAATAAGTCAAATGGTGTAGTTAAGCGTTATAATGACGTGGCAAAACAGGTTGCACTAAATCCAGATGTACGAAACCGCTTTTTTATGAAAGCCGATGAGGTTATAACTCTTTCCAACGGAATGCAAGTTGTAGTCCATAACCAGTGGGGTGATGATTTCGACAATTTTCTTAAAGTCGCTGAAAGTCAATATACTGTCAAATCAAGTGACGAGAGTTATGTCCAAAGTATATCGCCGGCCTCTGACAAAGATAAAGGTAAGCCATTGGCCAATTCTGTTGAATCAAAAGAAGACAGGCGGATCGGTTATACTGTAAGACTGTTCCCCTCACAGCTGAAAGGAGAAATCGTTAGGGTGCGTGTTGATAGGAAAGGAATTAAGAAATTGGTAGTTAAAACTTTTAATGGGGATGTGGTCGAAGTTAATGATCTGCCATATCTCTATGAGGTGCTAAAAAGAGGATGAATGCGCAAAAGAGAAAAGACTGTAATGAAGAATCTCTTTCTTGTTATTTTGGCAGCTATATTTCTGCTCTCATGTGGGAACAAGTTGCGTCAGACTGAGCCTGTTATCTACGACGATAAACCCATCGTAGAGCATGCAGAGCATGATACTTTGTTATCACCTATTCCAGAAGATTCGCCAAAGACGGAAGAAAAGCCATCTTTATCAGCAAGTTCGTCTTCATCGTTAGGCTCTCACAAATCACGCGGCTATGACAATATGCATGGTTTTGATCCAGCCTCTGAGGACGATATGGATGATAACGGCATGAGCCGCTATATGGAGAATAACGATGAAGAGGGGTGGGATTGAGTTACCATTTCCTGCAAGAGCAGACGCAGGGTAATGGTAACAATAGACATGTCAACTTATCGGTACTAACCTGTTTGTAAATTGGTCGTACCTGACAGGATGGGCAAACGCTATGGGCTTTCTGCCTGCTACGGCTGCGGTGTCGATGCCGCGCCGCTTGAACTCGTCAAGGAGCGCTTGGTCGTGATAGGCTCGCATACTGGACCATCCATGATTACCAACCAGACGGTTGAAGATGTTAACTAACTCGGGAATCTGCATGTCTGCGAATTGCAGAGCAAACTTGATGTAATAAATGTGCTGTTGCATAATTTGGAATGTTTTGAAGTTTATAAATGTTGCTTCCACATCGTACTGACCACCGTGGTTTCCAAAACTCGGTTGGCGAGTTAACCTCGAAAGGTTACTGCTCTTGATGCTTTCGGGTGCAAAGGTAGTGAAATTCTGGCAAAATGCAAAACAAACTTCAAATTATCTGTGGTTGACAGTTGAAATCACATAAGCATTTTCAACTTGTCCGCTCGACCCTGTCGCTTGCCAGAGCAAGAACGTTAGAACTTGACAACGCTCTGCAAAGATTATCTTTTACAGGATTGGTGGCTACAGATTCTGCAAAGGTAAGTTGCGGAGTGGCTACAATTATTCGGAATTGGCTACAATTTGGCTACAACTTTGAAATGTGAGAAAAAGAAAAGTCCCGTAAATCGTTGATTTACAGGACTCTTTCTAAGGCGCTTCAGGATGGGCTTGAACCAACGACCCCCTGATTAACAGTCAGGTGCTCTAACCAACTGAGCTACTGAAGCAGTTTGCTTTTCTTTATTGACTTGTTAGCGATTAACAGCGGTCAACTTCTGAATTGCGGGTGCAAAGGTAAGGGGATTTTTTCATTCCTGCAAGCTTTTTGGAGATTTTTTTTGCAAAAAACTAAAAAAAACTCATTTTTTCAATAAAATGGTGCATAATTTGAGGACAATCATGTAATTTTGCAGCATTAATAACACAATAATATCATAAGATAGATGAGACACAGCTTAGCAGCACTGCTGTTACTTTTCATTTCCACCGCCTGTGGAGCACAGGAGAATCAGGCGGCCACAAACAAGAATCACAATCTTGAAGTTGGCAAGAATCTTGATATATTTAATGCGGTATATAGGAATCTCGACCTGTTCTATGTGGACACGCTGAACCCCAGCCAGACTATTACTGCTGCCATAACAGGAATGGTGCGCTCACTGGACCCTTACACGGAGTACTACCCAGAGAGCGAGACAAAGAATCTGCAGCAGATGATAACTGGCAAATATGCGGGCATCGGTGCTATCATAAAGTATCACTCACGACTGAAGCGAGTGATGATAGACGAGCCCTATGCAGGTATGCCTGCTGCTGAAGCCGGACTGAAGAAGGGCGACATAATCCTGTCGATAGACGACTCGATAATGACCGACAAGAACACTGCCTATGTGTCATCACACTTGCGTGGCGACGCGGGCACGAGCTTTAAGCTGAAAGTGCTGCGCCCAACGACAACGCTGGCAAACGTTAGCTTTGACAAAAAAGGCAAGGCGAAAGGATGCCAGGAGCTGACATTCAAGATTACGCGCAGAAACATCAAGCTGCCTGAGCTGCCATACTATGGTATTCTGAACACAGAGGAGCAGAAGGCAACAGACAAGAAGATTGGCTATATCAGTCTGAGCCAGTTTACGGAAGGCTGCTCACGCAATGTGCGCAATGCAATGATTGACCTTAAGCAACAGGGAGCAGAGGCGCTCATCTTCGACCTGAGAAGCAATGGCGGCGGCTCTGAGATGGAGGCAGTAGATATAGTAAGCCTGTGGGTGTCAAAGGACCAGATGGTTGTAGAGAATCGTGGCAAGGTGAGACAGGCCAACCGTACCTACAAGACTCGCCTCGAGCCGATAGACACGGTGATGCCTATGGTGGTGCTGGTAAACGGCGAGACGGCTTCTGCCAGCGAGATAACATCAGGAGCACTGCAAGACCTCGATCGCGCGATAATAGTAGGTACGCGCACATACGGCAAGGGACTGGTACAGGTGCCTCTCGACCTGCCTTACAATACCAACGTGAAGATAACGACCTCGAAGTACTACATACCTTCAGGAAGATGCATACAGGCCATAAACTACTCAAAACAAAGAGAGAAGGAAGGTGACAGACGCAGTGGCAGCCTCTACGGAGAGCGCATACCTGACTCGCTGACAAACGTCTTCTATACCAAGGCAGGACGAGAGGTACACGATGGCGGTGGCATAACACCCGACGTAACAGTGAAGAGCGACACGGTGCCTAACATTGTTTATTACCTGTCTGTAGGAGGACTGGACTCAACAGAGGTGATGTTCGACTATGTGGTGGACTACATTGCCTCCCACCCTACCATAGGTGACGACCCAACGAAGTTCCACCTAACGGACAAGGACTATGCAGAGTTCCGTCAGCGTGTGATAGACAGTGGCTTCACTTACGACCCTGTGTCAAGAAAGCAGTTCGACGAGCTGGTGAAGACAGCAAAGTTCGAAGGATATTATGACGAAGCGAAGGAGGCTTTCGACGCGCTGGCCGAGAAGCTGAAGCACGACGTGGCAAGCGATCTTGACAAACATCGCGACATGATTACTCAAGCCATTGAGACAGACATCATAGCTGCTTATCTCTATCAGCAGGGTACGCTGAAGGCAGGACTCACTCACGACAAGCAACTGAAAGAGGCAGTGAGACTGCTCAACAGTCCTGCGGAATATGCCAAACTGCTGAAGCCTCAAAAGAGGTGAGTGGTGAGAGGTGAGAAAAAAAAACTGAAAGTTCAAAAGCGAACTTTCAGTTTTTTTCCTTTATATGCTATGGTCTTCGTACCCGCTCCAACCACGCTGATCTTCAGTTGGCGTTGACGTGGCATGTCCTTGTAACGGCCTTCGCGCTTGTCAATCTGCAAGCACTTGGTGCTTTCGTCCCACTGCAACCTCACCTTGGAGTATTCGCCCTGCTTGTAGGCATTGCTCTGTCCATCGTCTTCATAGAGCATGAACGTTGCATCGCCACCTGGATAGACCCTTATCTCCAATGGCTCGTCAGTAGTCTGAAGGGCATGCTGACGCACAGGACCGTAAGGAAGTATGCTGCCTCCACGCACAAACACAGGTATGCGAGTCTTGTCAACAGATGTGCTCACAGTCTGTCCGCCATCGAGATGCTTAGACGTGAGGAAGTCAAACCAGCCTGCCTTGTTCTCAGGAAGATAGGTCTTCCACGCGCTGACACCACCTTCTGTCACAGGACTTACGAGCAGTGCCTTACCAAACATATAATCGTTCTTCTGCTGAAGAGCCCTTGCATCATTGGGGAAGTCGAACACGAGAGGACGCATCAGAGTAGAGCCCTCAAACGTTACTGCAGCTGCATTAGAATAGATGTAGGGCAACAGTCTGTAGCGCTCGTTAAGGCATGAGGCAATGATGTTCTGTGCCTCCTTGCCATACTCCCAAGGCTCGGTGTTGGTCATATAGCCATGAACACGCATCAATGGCAGATAGACCGATGTCTCAATCCAGCGGAGCATGCACTCTATGGATGCTACATCGGTATATTGGCGTGCAGGACGGAAGAACCCGCCTGCATCATAGGTCCACCAGGGTATGCCTGCAGCTTGCATGCCCAGTCCGGCAGAGATCTGACGACGCAGCGTCTCCCAGTCATGACCCACATCGCCAGACCACATGGCCGAGCCATAGCGCTGAATGCCGGCAAAGCCACATCGTGTGAGAATCATTGGGCGTTTCTCAGGCTGGTCATTAAGGAGTCCCTCGCATACGGTCTTGTTTACCATCAGAGGATAGACATTACGGAACAGCTCGCCAGGATAGCGTCCGTTCCACACACGACGTCCCAGCAGGTCATCGTTCTCAGGCTCAGTAGCATCCTGCCACCAAGCATCGATGCCAAGTGGAAGAAGACGACTGCTGAAGTTTTTCCAGTAGGCACCTGCTGCCTCAGGATTGAAGAAGTCTATCCAGTCAGTGCCAGGAATGTAGTAGCCCGCCTTCAGCATGGCCTTTCCCACCTCAGAGTTCTTGTCAATCTTCGACCACACGCTAAGCATAAGCCTCATGTTCATGTGGTGAAGGCTGTCTGTCATTGCCTTCGGATCAGGATAGTTGTTTTCATCGAATCGCATTGCGTTCCATCCGTGACGTCCCCAGTACTGCCAGTCCTGTACCATAACATCGGCAGGCAACTGTTCGCTACGGAAGCGCGATGCCACGCCCAACAGCTCCTTCTGGGAATGGAAGCGCTCACGACAGTGGATATAGCCGAGTGCCCACTCAGGCATGAGCGGAGCATCGCCAGTGAGATGGCGATAGGAGGCTATCACCTCATCAGCAGAGCCAATGAACACGGTGTAGTCAACACTCTGAGCCACAGGCGAACGGAAGGTTGTGGCTGGCTCCACCTTCTTATAATAGAGCACAGGCTTGTCCTCGCTCGTAAGCTCGGCAGAAAGCTGGTGCTCGCCAGCCTTGAGTGTCACTATCTGTGATGCTGTAGGCGGAAGCCACAGGTTCTTCATGTCTATGACTGTCTGTCCGTCAATCATAAGATGATGTCTTCGTGCCATTTTCTGCCCCACGTCGAGCAGAAGCGCATACTGTCCGTCTTCCTCGACAGTAAGAGTGGCAGCAAACTTGTTCTGCTGGCGCACCTCTTGCTTGCCACCTTCAGTAGAGGTCACATTGACTTTCTCTTTCTTACCAGCGTCCTGTGTCTTGCTGAGAGCCACACAACGGTCTGCAGGATTGAACTCAGTAAGACCATAGTTGTTCCACAGTATGCCGTAGCCTTTGCTGGAGACGAGCATCGGTATGCTTATCTGTGTGTTCACCTGTGTCAGACGGCGCGATAGTCCATGAATGTTTGTGAATCCGTCCTGAAACTGCCCCAAACCATACTGGCAGTCGCCATCGGCATCGGCAGCAACGAAAGACATCTGTGCCTCATAGGTAGGTGAGCCATTCAGAGACGATGGGCGCAGCTGATGCTCAGTAACGCTCAGCACAACGGCGCCGTCGGCATTGAGGATGTCGAGTGTCTGACTATCGGCATTCACCCTCACCGAAATCTTATCAGTAGAGGTCTTCTCGTCAGACACATAAACCCACTCTGGCAACTTCTCCGAAGCGGCATTCTCAGAATACTGGATTCTCACGGCGTTGTCGGCCAGCGTCTTTATAGTCAGCTGACCTTTACCAAACGGGATCTGTTGGAACGGCTCTCCTGCCACCATCTTCACGCTGAAGACAGTAAGCAGCAGGCAAAGAAGCAATACGGTTTTCTTTTTCACAAACATAATAGAAACGAAAAAGAGCGTTCAACTGTCGTTTGAACGGCAATAGAACACTCTTGTAATTTATAAATTAATAGAACTTGAAATAGCGGCGTGCATTGTTGTAAGAGATGTCCTCCACCATGCGGCCAAGGGTCTCACGGTCATCAGGAAGCAGTCCCTTCTCCACGTCGTTGCCCAGCAGGTTGCAGAGTATGCGACGGAAGTACTCATGACGAGGATAGCTCAGGAACGAGCGCGAGTCAGTGAGCATGCCCACGAAGCGACTCAGCAGGCCGAGTACTGAGAGGGCGTTCATCTGACGTATCATACCATCCATCTGGTCATTGAACCACCAGCCTGATCCAAACTGAATCTTGCCAGGCTCACCACCCTGGAAGTTACCAAGCATTGTTGCAATAACCTCGTTGGCACATGGGTTCAGTGTGTAGAGGATAGTACGTGTGAGCTTACCTTCCATGTTCAGCTTGTTAAGGAACTTAGACATTGCCTTGGCTGTGTTGAACTCGCCAATAGAGTCAAAGCCTGTATCAGGACCCAGCTGGTTATACATAGCGGTGTTGTTGTCGCGGATGGCGCCATAGTGGAACTGCTGTGTCCAGCCTGCGTCGGCATCCATCTCAGCCATGACGGTGAGGAAGCAGTGCTTGAACTGGCGAATCTCGAAGTTAGAGAGCTGCTGACCACGCATAGCCTTCTCGAAGATGGTCTCAATCTGTGAGTCAGTATATTCTTCGTCATAGAACTCCTCGATACCGTGGTCAGAGAGCTTAGAGCCCTGTGCCTCGAAGAACTCGTGACGCTTCTTCAGGGCGTCAATCATATCAGCAAACTTTGTGATGTTAACACCACTTACCTCTGCCAACTGCTCCACATACTTTGCGAACTCAGGCTTCTCAATGTTCATTGCCTTGTCAGGACGCCAAGCAGGAATCATCAGAGGATCTTTCTCACCACGAGTCTTTGCATACTCAATGTGGTTGTGAAGGTCGTCAACAGGATCATCGGTAGTGCATACACACTCCACATTGTAGTGGCGCATAAGACCGCGAGCAGTGAAGTTGGGGTCATTCTGCAGCTTGTCGTTACACTCGTCGAAGATCTCACGGGCAGTCTTAGGGCTGAGAAGCTTCTCAATGCCGAAAGCTGTCTTCAGCTCAAGGTGTGTCCAGTGGTAGAGAGGGTTACGGAAGGTGTAGGGCACTGTCTCAGCCCACTTCTCAAACTTCTCCCAGTCGGTGGTATCCTTGCCAGTGCAGAAGCGCTCGTCCACGCCGTTTGTACGCATGGCACGCCACTTATAGTGGTCGCCACCCAGCCACAGCTCTGTGATGCTCTTGAACTTATGGTCCTTAGCTACCATCTCTGGAATAAGATGACAATGATAGTCAATGATTGGCATCTTAGCCGCATGGTTGTGATACAGGTCTTGAGCAACCTCAGTCTCAAGTACGAAGTTCTTGTCGTTGAATTGTTTCATTAGATTATTTATTTGTTGTTTATAGTTATATTCATTGCAAAGATAATAAAACGTCAGCGTTCTTAAAGTAAGAGGCTGACGTTTTTTTATTTTTTTAGCGTTTTTTGTGGTCAACAAACCATTGGTGCAACAAAAGGCTGTACATTGCCAGGGCGACCAGCACGAGTACTATTGCCACTTGCAACAGTTCATTTCTGTTGCCATCGAAACAGGCATAGCCCATTCCCACGCCTATGGCAAGACCAGTCTCCCACCCTAACAGGTAGGTGCTCTGAGCAGTGCCTCGCTGACAGTGGTCGCTGAGCTTGATGAAGAACAGCAGGAAACGTGAACCGACTATGCCAAGCGAGAAGCCAAGCAACGGAGCCTGCAGCACTGACGTTGGTGCATAGAGCATTATGAGCAGTACGGCAAGCATGACTATCAATCCTGTCACCACCTCGCTCTTCAGCTCGGCATCAGGAAAGACGAAACGCTGAGCCAGCAGGGCAAGCATGAAGCCTATCATCATCAGGGCATAGAACGTGACATTACGAGACAATGCCAGCATCATGCCCACACTTGCCATGATGAGCAGCAACTCTATGAACAGCGCCCAGCCTCTTGTCAGGAAGAAACGGTCGAGGCAGAACACAGGGAAATGGTCTTTAGGAACACGGAACGGTATGTGTACCATCAGCACAAGCACCACGGCCAGCACGCAGCATCCTGCAGCGACATACAAGAGCATGTCCATGCCCAGATGGTCTAACAACAATAGTCCAGCTGTTGGTCCAAGCGAAAGGGCGAAGCGTCCGAACCATGTTGCAGAGAAGTTAGCCTCTGTGCGATGATTAGACTCACATGTATCTATGACAAGTGTTGACGTAAGCACCATAAGCGCGAGGCCGTATGTTGCGCCTTGCGCAAGTCGCATAGCCACAGCCCATTCAAGCGACATGGGGCCGAAATAGATAGGCAAGACGAGCGACAGAGCCAATGCCAACGTAGCCCACACACACACCATGTTACGCCTATAGCGCTGAACGAGGTATGAGCTGAAACCTCCCAACAGGAACAGTCCCACGGCGAAAGCTCCCATGCTTATGCCTGTCTCAACTTCTGTCAGCCCATCGACAAACATCATCCATCGCGGCAGCGTTGGGATGAGCATGGTAACTGACATGGATAGCAGCAGGTCGGCCACTACCACAAGCCAGAAATCCTTGTGCCACAGGTTTACATGTACTGGTGTATTCTGAGTATTCATCTATCTAGAGGTGAGAGGTGAGAGGTGAGAGGTAAGAGGTTAGAGGTGAGAGGTGAGAAGTGAGAGGTAAGAGATTAGTATGACTCGCTCTCGTTGGGGAAGTCACCACTCTTAACATCTGTAACATATTGACCTATAGCATCGGTCATGATGGTGTTAAGGTCTGCATAGCGACGCAGGAAACGTGGTGAGAAGCCCTGGTTCATACCAAGCATGTCGGCAACGACGAGAATCTGTCCGTCACAGTTGCCGCCAGCGCCAATACCAATTGTTGGCACAGCAATCTCGGCTGTCACCTGTTCTGCCAGTTTTGCAGGCACCTTCTCCAGAGTCACAGCGAAGCATCCAGCCTCTGACAGCGCCTTAGCATCGCTAATCAGTTTTGCAGCCTCGCGCTCTTCCTTGGCACGCACAGCGTATGTGCCAAACTTATTTATGCTCTGAGGGGTCAGTCCGAGGTGGGCCATCACGGGAATACCGGCATCGAGTATAGCCTTCACTGTGTCAAGAATCTCAACGCCGCCTTCCATTTTCACTGCATCACAGCCACTCTCCTTCATGATGCGGATGGCATTGACCACGCCATCGTGAACACCTGTCTGATAAGAACCGAAAGGCATGTCGCACACCACGAGGGCACGCTTCACTGCGTTAACCACCGAACGTGCGTGGTATATCATCTGATCCACGGTCATGGGCAGAGTCGTTGAGTTGCCCACCATCACGTTTGATGCAGAGTCACCGATAAGTATTCCGTCTATACCAGCACGGTCAACGATGCCTGCTGTGGTATAGTCATATGATGTAAGCATTGAAATCTTTTCTCCTTTCTGTTTCATCTCGATGAAACGGTGTGTGGTCACCTTGCGTGTGTCACTGATTAAATAACCTGCCATAGTTCATTTAATGTTTTAAAATCGAAATCGTTATAATCTGCTATCTGAACATCAGACAGCTTCTGAATATTCTCTTTGCTGTTTGTCGTAGTCAGTCCCACGACCATCATCTCAGCAGCACGTCCAGAGCGCAGTCCGTTGATGCTATCCTCGAAGACCACACACTCGTCCTTGTCGGCACCGAAGCGTGCTGCAGCCTTCAGGTAACAATCGGGCGAGGGCTTACTCTCTGCGAAGTCTTCGCTTGTGAGCACCTCATCGAACATTTCCTTAAACTCTGGTCTTTGCTTATAGACGCTCTGCATCTTAGGCACATTAGAGCTTGTCACCACAGCGGTCTTCACTCCATTGCGACGCAGTTCGCTGACGAAGCGCTCGAAGCCTGCCACATAGATATAGTCCATATTAGCTTCATAATGGTCCAGGCGCTGAGTAATCATGTCGCGCTTCTCTGCCAGTTCGCCGTTAAACCAACGGTCATATATCTGGGTGAGCGTCTGTCCTTTTATCTCGTGTTCCAGTCCTGGATGTTCCGGATGGAACTCTCTGCACTGTGCGCCCCAGAAAATGGTGTATTGTGGCTCGGTATCGAACACCACTCCATCGAGGTCGAAGAGTGCAGCTTTCAGTTGTTTTTTCATCCTTATGCTTAAAAATCGGCTGCAAAGGTACGATTAAGCGAGCGAAAATGCAAATAAATTTGCAATTTTCCGAGCGTGAGTACCTTCGAGACGAAGTCTCAAAGTACGAAAAAGCGGTGAAGAACGAAAGAAAATACGTTTTTTTCCATCCTTCACCGCTTTGTTTAGTCTAAATCAACTCTATTTGTTTGCGAACACACCGCTTACTATGCTTGACGGAGCGTTAGCCGAACGTGTTCTCCACGCGCCTGCGTTCTCATAATAATTCCAATTGTCGAAGTACTGGTCAGCGAAGTCGAAGCGTATCTCGCGCGTTGTACCATCATCGATATATCCATAGAAGTGCATCCCACTGAGATGATAGTCACTGATATACACTGGGGTCCACTGATCATCGTCATAGATGATTGTTATCTCACCGCCCTCTACAAACCAACGGAAGGTGCTGTAAGCATAGTCATTATTCCATGAGCCCCTCTTAAAGTCAACCTCGTAACCACGTCCGCTTGTGGCATAGTCATCGCGGCTCACGAAACGCATCACTGTCCAATAGTCATCACCTGTAAGGCCCCAGCGGTCATTATAGTAAGTACCAAGATGACCCTGCCAGTCGCGGTTGGTAAGACGTTCTGAGATATAGTGGTCTTCACTCTCACAGCTACTCATTACTACTACTGTTACGAGAAGCATCATATAGGTAAAAATCTTTTTCATAATCGTTTGTTTTTAAAGTTTGACATCGCAAAGATACGACAGTTTGCAATGCCCACAAAAGAAAAAGCCCTAATCCAACATAGGGTTTTCCCTAAACTTAAAAACACTTCTTACCTCTCACCTCTAACCTCTAACTAAACCTTATATCAGCAATTATCTGCGCACCAACATGTGCATTGAGACGCTGGATGAACTCCTGACGGCGCATGCTGAGGTCAGCACGCAAGGCAGGCATACTCAGACAGACATAGAGCGTCTGGTTATAAAGCTTTACGTCGGTGGTATAGCGTGCTATCGCAGGCCCCGCTATTTCTGGCCACGATTCCACGAGGCGCTTCTGCAAAAGAGGCGTCTCCAACCCTTGTACGCGCAGGTTGCGCAAAACCAGATCTTTTATTTGTTGTACATCACGACGAAACATATTCTTAGAGGTGAGAGGTAAGTGGTTAGAGGTAAGAGGTGAGAGGTAAGAGGTTAGAATTCTATTTCGCCATCGTTGACATGGAAGAGCTTGTAGTCGAAATGACCTTGACTTAGAATCTGGTCGAGATGGTCACGATTGGTATCGGTAATGAAAATCTGACCGAAACGGTCATCGGATACAAGCTCGACAATCTTCTCCACGCGCTTGGCATCGAGCTTATCAAAGATATCATCGAGCAACAGCAATGGCTTAGTATGAGAACGCGACTGTTTAAGAAAGTCAAACTGTGCCAGCTTCAGCGCAATGACAAATGTCTTCAGCTGTCCCTGAGAGCCCTCGCGACGCATGGGATGTCCGTCAAGGAGAATCTCGAGGTCGTCGCGATGCACTCCGTGGAGCGAATAGCCCACGGCACGGTCTTTCATGCGGTCACGCTGGATGACATTAAGCAGTGGACCGCGCTGACAATGGGACACATAGTTGAGCAACACCTGCTCATGACCTCCAGAGACGGTGGTATAGAACTGCTGGAACAGAGGCACCAACTGCTCAATGAAGTCACGACGCTTGGCATAGATAAGCTCACCCTCGACAGCCATCTGCTCCTCAAGTATCGACATCACATCAGGATCAGGTTCCACATCCTCCTGACGCAGCATCATGTTACGCTGCTGAAGAGCCTTGTTATATCGGTTCAACGCCTCTATATAGGCAACGTCAAGCTGAGAAATCACCATATCCATCAATCGGCGACGCTCTTCGCTGCCACCCTCAATGAGAAGCGTATCGCCAGGCGACACCATCACGATGGGTATCAGGCCTATGTGCTCAGAGAGTCGTTTATATTCTTTCTTGTCGCGCTTGAAATGTTTCTTCGTGCCACGCTTCATGCCACAGCTGATGGTAAAGTCGGCAAGCTCTTCAGAGGCAGCCTCACTGTATTCGCCCTCGAGCATAAAAAGCTGCTCGTCGTGGCGAATGACCTGAGAGTCCTGTGAAGTAAAGGCTGAATGGCAGAACGAGAGGAAATAGACAGCATCAAGAATGTTTGTCTTCCCCACCCCATTGGCACCAATGAAACAATTGAACTTAGGCGAGAATTCAAGTGAAGCCTCGCGCACGTTCCTATAATTAAGTATGGTGAGTTTCTTTAATAGCATCGACTTTATTTTACTGCAAAATTACTGCTTTTAGGAATGAAAAGCAAAAAAAGTTTGTAATAAATTTCAATATGTGCAGAGAATTAAGTAATTTTGCGCCCAAATTGACTTAAAATAAGCAGAATAGCAACAAAAATAACAATAAAAAATGGCAGAACAAAACACAAAACAGGCTGGTCCTGTAATGGACGAGTCAAACAATGGTAATGAGGCATTTTTCCTCAAGTACAAGACAGCAATCATTGGCTGCTTCGTAGCCTTGGTACTCATCATCGCTGGCGGAATGTGGTTCAAGAGCTACAAGGCTGAGCAGAACGAGAAGGCAAGCACAGCAATGGCAAAGGCTCAGGACAACTTCATGAACGGTAACTACGAGCTGGCCCTCAACGGCGATAGCACTGGCGTTGCAGGTTTTCTGAAGATTGCAAGCGAATATGGTTCAACTGATGCAGGCAACCTGGCAAACCTCTATGCAGGTCTTTGCTATGCAAACCTCGGTCAGTGGGAGAACGCAGCACAGTCTATTGAGAAGTTCGACTACTCTGACGACCAGATGGTATCACCTGCTGCACTTGGTGCTCTGGGTAACGTGTATGCAAACCTCAACCAGCTCGACAAAGCTGTTAGTACTCTGACAAAGGCTGCTGAAAAGGCAGACAACAGCTCACTGTCTCCTACATTCCTCATCCAGGCAGGACAGATTCTGGAGAAGCAGGAGAAGAAGGCTGATGCACTGAAGCTCTACCAGCAAATTAAGGAGAAGTATTTCAACTCAGTCATCGTTCAGCAGAACAAGATTGACGAATATATTGAGCGCGTTTCAGAGTAATGGCAACAAGAAATCTTTCTGAATACGACCTCGCTAAGGTGCCCGATGCTTCTAACATGATTTTCGGCATCGTGGTTGCAGAGTGGAACCCTGAGATAACTGGGGCATTGCTCGAAGGCTGCGTGTCAACACTGGAGAAGCATGGGGCACTAAGCGAGAATATCCACGTAAAGACCGTTCCCGGTTCGTTTGAGCTCATCTATGGCGCACGCCAGATGACGCTCAACGACGGCTACGACGCTATCATCATCCTCGGCAGCGTAATCCGCGGCGAGACACCCCACTTCGACTATATCTGTCAGGGTGTTACTGAAGGAATAGCACGTCTTAACGCGACAAGCAACATCCCCGTTGTCTTTGGACTCTTGACAACCAACGACATGCAGCAGGCAAAAGACCGTGCTGGTGGCAGACTGGGAAACAAAGGCGATGAGTGTGCAGTGGTAGCCATAAAGATGGCGAAGTTCTGACAATTGCCAGAACGCCACACCACACACTAAAAACCGATTTTTCTAAATTACTAACAACCCATTAACAAAATGCTAAAACGCACAGCCATCGCTGCCCTTCTCATGGCAGCAACAGTGGGCGCGAACGCCCAGAAGCCAATGAATGCCCCTAAGGGAGGCAAGGCTATCAGTGACGAACTCATAGGTATTTTCTTCGAAGACATCAGCAGCTCTGCCGACGGTGGACTCTATGCTGAGCTGTTGCAGAACGGCTCGTTTGAGTTCAATCCCAGCGAGCGCGACGGATGGGGAGCAGGCACAGCATGGAAGAGCATACGTCCAGGCCACTCACTCGGCTATGCTGAGGTGAGAAAGGACGGCGGCATCCATCCTAATAACCCCACCTACATGCGTCTGCACACTGAGCGTGTGAAGGAATACTACGACTACAGCGGATGGAAAGGTTTCGGACTGCAGAACGACGGCTTCGACGGCATCTCAGTGAAGGCCGGCGAGAAATACGATTTCTCTGCTTTTTTCCGCGCTAAGAAGAACACCGTAATACGCATTGCTCTCGTTGAGCCACAGGGATGGAACAAAGACCCAAAGCTGTTGGCTGAGGCAACGATCAACGCCAACGGCAACAGCTGGAAGAAATACAGCGCAATGCTCACACCAAGCGCTGACTGCCAGAAGGCTGCCCTTCAGATTCTCACACAGACAGTAGGCGACCTTGATGTCGATGTAATATCTCTCATGCCACAGGACACATACAAGGGACACGGACTGCGCAAAGACCTTGCACAGGCTCTGGCTGACCTCCAGCCAAAGTTCATGCGCTTCCCTGGCGGATGTGTCGTTCATGGCGGTGGCGATGGCTTCTGGAACACCTATCGCTGGAAGACCACCATCGGTCCTAAGGAGCAGCGCCGTCATCTGAAGAACACATGGGGCTACCACCAGTCAATGGGTCTGGGATACTTCGAGTATTTCCAGTTCTGCGAAGACCTCGGCATGGAGCCTCTGCCTATACTTCCTTGCGGTGTGAGCTGTCAGGGAACAAACGGCGGATGGGGCATGAAGACACAGGCTCAGGACGTTGTTCCTATGTCAGAGATGGACGAGTGGGTGCAGGATGCCCTTGACCTCATTGAGTGGGCCAATGGTGACCCTGCTACTTCAAAATGGGCAAAGATGCGCGCTGACGCTGGTCACCCAGCACCTTTCAACCTGAAATACCTTGGAATAGGCAACGAGGAGAAGATTACTCCTGAGTTCAACGAGCGCTTCGCCTATATGTATAAGAAGGTGATGAAGGCTTACCCTGACATCAAGATTGTGGGCACAGCAGGTCCTGGCTCTCATCCTGGCAACCCAGACCTTGAGAACGGATGGAAGCTGGCTGAAGAACTCGAGATGCCAATCATCGACGAGCACTACTACGAGCCCAACAAGTACTTCCTCTCTTCTCGCCAGTACGACAAGTATCCTCGCGACCGCAAGACAAAGGTTTATCTTGGTGAGTATGCTGCTAAGGACAAGAAGCTCATCGACGCTCTTGCCGAAGGTCTCTACCTGCTCCACGTCGAGCGCAATGGCGACATTGTCTGCATGACCAGCTATGCACCTCTCTTCGCTCGCAAGAACGCTACCAACTGGAACCCCGACCTCATCTATTTCGACAATGAGCGTCCGTTCCTCACCTGCAGCTACTACGTCCAGCAGATGTTCGGCCAGTCTTCAGGCCAGTACTACTATGGCGACTGCGTAAGCTTCGAAGGCGATGCAGCAGGCGTTCAGCAGCCTCAGCAGGATGTTCACTACGGACAGTCTGTCATCCTCAACGTGAAGACCCGTCGTCTCTACGTGAAGCTTGTCAACGCCGGTGCTGATGCAAAGAAGGCAAACATCAACCTCGGTCGTTTCTCAGTGAAGAAGATGGCTAAGAAGACCACTCTCACTGGCAAGCCCGATCAGGAGAACAACTTCGACCAGCAGCCTATAGTTCCTGTCAAGGAGGAAGTGAAGGCCCAGAAGAAGTTCTCGCTCGACCTTGAGCCCTACTCAATGGTTATGCTCGAATATCAGCTGTAAGACTACACAACTAATAATATGTTTAAGGGGATGAGCCGCATGGCCCATCCCCTTTTATTTATTGTGGTGTCATTATACCATATTATAAGTTGGGAGACACCTTACAAATCCAGTCTGTTATGGTGTCACCATTCTGATGACACGACGGACGCTCTATGACAACAGCGCCCTGTTCTCGCAAGAAATCATAGAACCAGTCGAGACCGTCGGAGATGAAAGCACCTGCCTCAGGGTCGTGACAGAAGAAGAAAGCAAAAGTCTTAACGTTCCAACGGTGACTAATAGCCTTTTATCACTTGCCCGAATGCTACATTCATGATTCTACTTTGCGTTTCCGACTATTACGATAATCTGCCTGCAAAGATAATACTTTTTCAAGAAATAGCAATTCACGTATATACCTTTTTTATAATGTTCATTTTACTAAAAGCCAATTTTTCGTAACGTTTTCTCATCAATTCTTTCATGGTCGCAGTAGTGTCATTGATTTTTCCATCTTTGCTTCCTTTTTCATTTTCATTCGTCTTTTCTTTTAAATCACAATGATAATATAGAAACATTCGCGAAAAAAATTCAATAAAAAGGGCAACTTTTTTTTCAAGGCCTAATTTACATTCACTCCTCGTAGCGGCCTGCCAATCGACAGATAACCTCTTCCAAACAGTACGGCTGTTCAGGCTTTTCGCCATCAGCATAACGGTGACAGATACGGCTGAAGGAATGCCACAACGTAGGAAACCCCTGCACTCGCGCCTCAGAAGCCAAACCCTCTTCATCAACCATATGACATTTGTTCCAGCCCGACAACATGCTGCCGCCAAAGCAGACTATCAACTTGCGACGACCGTCTTCATCCGTTACTACAGCCTTTTCGCACTCCTGCCACCAGTCCAGATACACGCCGATAGTCGCACCTTTGAAAGCCTTGTCACCACAATACATCAGCCCATTGGGCATGCTGATTGGAGCGTATGCCATGCGTGGGTCACTCAATATACGCTCGCGGTTATTGTACAGCAGCCATGCCGACCGCACAAACAGTTTCTGTTCCTCGGTGAATGTCATTTCCTTCTTCACCTTCTTAGCGCATTTCTTAGTTCCACAATGCTCCGATATCCTCTTATATAGTCCGAAGCCGTGAGAAAGGCGCGTCGGCCATTCCAAGTGAAAGCAAAAACCTCCTGGTTCTCGCCTTCAGGAATAAAACTAATACCTTTCAGTTCCTGTGGATTATCTCGCTGGCGCAAAACAAACGTAAGCATACTGCCCGTGCGGGCCTTCAAGCGGAAAAAACAAGGTTCGCAGTCCTTCTGATGTAAAACATAACTACGACCTTCCTCAAATTCTATTGTCTGTTGAATGTCTTCAGTCATAATCTTTTTTCAGTTCTTTAATCTCATCGTAGAGCACAGGATTCTTCTCCTGTAGGTAGGTTAGGCAGATGTCGAGCATCTGTCGAGTGGCCATCTCTTCACAATAGTAGTCGCCACAAACGTGTTCGAAACTGGAGTATTCATAGCCATAAATCTTACAACGGCACACGATGACCATCTCCTCTGTTTCGCTGTCGAAGCAAGTGTCAAGGTCAAGCCCTTTGGGACACCGCTTTAATATAGATGTGGCATAAAAGCGAAAGTCCTCCCTCAAAAAAAACTTATCGAAGCCCTCATCATACTTTCGCTTCAGGTCCCACTGTTCCTTAGTTAATTTACTTCTGTCCTTTATCATCATACCTATAATATAGTAAGGTATCAGAAAAATTTAATGATTTCGCAAGAAAAAACTGGAGCGCAGTCTTTTCGCAGGCTACGCTCCGGTTTCTATTCATCTTCTTCATCGGCCAAATCCTCATCATACTCAACCTCATTCATGTCGCAGTCAAGGAACTTGGCGCCACCGAAATCTTTCCATCCTGGCACGTAGCAAGGATCATACATTCTGTAGAAGTGACCGTCGTATTCCACCACTTCCAACAACACGTCCATGCCATTTAGAGCATTGAAACATTCATCCATAAGGCCGAAATCGCAGTCCCACCAATCCCCTTCACATAAGAAATGCAGCTTTTTGATGTCAAACTCCTCGTCCTCAGGCAGTTCAATATAGAAATTCACCGTTCCCTTACCCGGACTGCCGCAATCGCAATAGTTAACGCCATCGTCCGAGATAGCTTCATTATATTCCTTGGCTTGCAAGCGGATGTAATCGACGAAACTCAGATATTCACCATTCACGAACTGCTCCCATAGTTCCTGAAAGACGCTGGGGACATCATCCAGATTAGCTTTCTGCATCACTTTCCATACAGGCCAGCCATCATCATAGTCATAGTCGTAGTTTTCGTCCAGCCATTTTATGATCTCGACATCACTCTGAGGTTTTTCATCCTCTTCACCGTCCCAACAGGCCTCCAGCCAATCCTTAAGGGTTTTATTATCGCGATAATCCTCAATGGCTCCCAAACATAGCTGTGGCAATTTATCAAACGACATTTCTTTGTCGCCGTCCTTTACCTTCAGGTTGACGTTATCGTCCCCATTCACAAAGAAAACGCCACAAGTATCCTCAAACCTGTCATACACGTCGTCAGGTTCTTCGCCCGAACCAATATACTTATTGGCATACGATTTGTTTACTGGGGTGATTTCCACCAATCCCAAGTATCCAGACCATACAGTCAGTTCTACCGTACGCGTCTTTTTCTCTTCATTTTCTTCCATAGGTTAGTAA
Source organism: Prevotella sp. E13-27 (assembly GCF_023217965.1). Taxonomy (NCBI): domain Bacteria; kingdom Pseudomonadati; phylum Bacteroidota; class Bacteroidia; order Bacteroidales; family Prevotellaceae; genus Prevotella; species Prevotella sp. E13-27. Next base: position 29,248 of record NZ_JALPSC010000001.1, read on the forward strand.
CGATTTTACTGTACGTCGTGAGGTTTTATTGGTTATCTCTTGGTAGAACATTAAATAAAAATCTATTCATTACACTCATTAATATGCACAAAACATGCTTTTATTATTTCAGACATATCGGGCGCAACATGAGGTGAAATAATACAATCTTGTACCAATGTATCCTTAAATCGAATAGCATTACAAATAGTTCCATCAATTGGAAAAGGCTCTATTTTAAACACATGGAAGAATTCTTCAACATGATAGTCAATTATAGTAATGCGTTGGTGTAATACTTCCTGAAAAATTTTGATTACACTTCTCGCCTGCTCTTTTGTATATTTCATCGTGAGATTTTTATTGGTTATTGGATAGTTTTATCTGTGCGGTATTGTCGCTATATGTTACAATTTGGATGCCCTTGAAATCCGCATCTACTTTACGTCCAGAAAGGTCGTATCTGGCAACCTCTTTAGGTGATAAAGACTGATGAGACTCACGGACAGTTGTCGCGGCTGACTCATCGTTCTCAATTACGACAAAGTTCTCTATAGAAGAGTCATTGAAAGCAGTCTCACCAATGGTCAGTTTCACATTGCGATTATATGTCACAGTGTTGTGAAATTTTAAGGTCTTAAGATACTTGGTTCCCTGGAAGGCATTGTTGTTAATGCGACGAACTGTGGAGGGAACCTCAAACTCCTCACGCGGATTCATGGCTGGATATCTAACCAACACTATAGGAACACCATCGTAGAGCATATATAGTACACCGTCAATAGTCTTTATTGTGTTATCTTTGTCAAAATATCCAGTTTCCATATAGCCTGTGGTATAGTTCTGCGTGGTTTCTAACGACTGGGCTTTTGCAGTAGTCGCCACGGCTAACAATAGGAAAAACAATAGTTTTCTCATATCCTTCTACTTTATGATATATTTTTTCCCGTTGATGATATTGATTCCCTTGACGGGCTTTGACATTTTTTGTCCCTGCAGATTATATACAGTCCTACTTTGGTTAGTCATGTCAACAGGTGTCTTAATGCCGCTTTGTGCAGTTACATAAACTTTTGCTGTTGCCTCTAAGTTGGTACCATCAGTAGTGGATACAGTAATGGTGACCTCACCCTCATCGAGTCCGACGAACTGCCCCGTCATCTCCTCAATATGCAAGATAGATTCATCGCTGCTAGACCATGAAAGGTCTTTTACAAAGGCATTCTTTGGCATGGTGCTTGCAACAGCCTGTCCCACTTCCCCTACGCCACAATAATAAGGTGCATTCTCTATAACAATAGACGTTGCCTCTACTACAGGAATGTCGTCAACAATGATGACACCATCTTTTTCAATCGCTTGTTCCCAACTGATGTTAGTCTCATACAATTCTTTCAAACCATTATACACATGAACATAAAGAGGGTTGGCAGTAAGGTAAAAAGGAGACTGAGTCCAACTGATAGCCTGAGGCGTGGAAGAATAGTTATATATACATGACAAATTACTACATTTTACAAATGCATAATCTACTATCTGCATGGTGGTGCGAGGTATAATTACCTCTATGAGGTTTTCACATTCAGCGAAAGCCTCTTGACCGATTTCAAACAGCGGCTCTGGAAGTTCAACACGTGTAAAGCCTGTATTGGCAAATGCTGATCCGCCAATAAGTTCCAGTGAATTGCCCCATTTCACATCCGTTAGATATAGACATCCTCTAAATGCAAAAGGCATAATTTTTTTTATGTTTTTAGGCAATTCAATAGATTTAAGAGGGGTTTGTTCGAAAGCCCATGCAGGGATCTCCGTTAAATTATCACTAAGTTTCACACTTTCAAGCCATGTGCAATAGCGGAATACGCCGTAATCCATTTTCTCCACCGAATTGGGTATCTCAATATGCTTTAAGTTGATACACCAACGGAAAGCCTCCCAACCAACCTCTTTAACAGTGTTAGAAATTGTAACATCTTCTAAAACCTGACATTGCAGGAATGCATCGTTGCCAATAAATTCAAGTCCTTCATTCATTGTCACCTTTTTCAGCGAGCTACAGTTCCAAAAAGCAAAGTCACCAAGCTTTTTAAGCGACTTTGGGAATGTTACTTCCGTAAGGCTTATACAGCCTTGGAAGATGTTGTCGCCCCATACCTGGATGTTGTCGCCCCCCTTGATACTCTTCAACTTGTCGCAATCTTTAAACGCATCCTCGCCTATTGATATAAGCGAATTTGGAAAATTCAGAGCAGTCACAGAACACCCTGTAAAAGCGCGTCTCTCAATTTTCTCCAACACACCATTGCTGGCAAATACAATGCTCTGCAAATTAGAACAGTATTGACAAGCCTCATAGTCTATATACTTGACAGTTTTAGGGATAACGATAGTTGTCATATTTCCTTGTCCCCTAAATGCTCCATTTAAAATGGCTGTAACTGTATATGTTTTTCCTTCATAAGTAATTGTTGAAGGAATGTTCACCATACCGGAATAGTAGGTGTTACCACCATTTAATGGTTGTGTAACATCCGCAGTCATCGTATTGGAGTCAATACTATACCAAATACCATTCACTTCTTTTGTTACGGGCAATGCATAAGTACTGACCGAAATAATTGCCAATAGGCAAAGCATTTTTAATCTTAACTTCTTCATGTTTATCATTTTTAGTTGTTAGTAAATTTCAGAGATTGAATCAGACAAAAGATTACTTATTTTTGACGCATCACTTCTAGTGAAGCCTTTGGCACATATAATCAAGCCACCCTTTGTCTCAATAATAATATCTGCAAAAAATAAGTGCACATTCTTCGACACACTACCAATTGCAGAAAAGTTTATACATTTTTCATTATGACCTATAATTTTCCCCTTACGGAATGTAACACGTTTATTCGACGTGTCAATAATCAGTTCGTCGGGAAACAAGGCATTTCCGTCGCCTGATACTCTGTTTGCACAAAAACGGTATGTCATTTTATTGTTTTGGGTGTTTGTAAGAATACATAAAAAGAAAACGTGAGCAATTACTTCGCTTACGTTTCCCAGGTATCGCCAAACACCTAACTACCATTAACGAATACTCTTCATGTGAAATAGGTATGTTCTCTACACTACTCATAATTGTTAGTTTTTTAGCACTTGCCTACTCTTTTATAGGATTTTCGGCTTTCTCCTGTTGTCAAAAAATCATTGCAAAGATATGGCTTATCATCGAAAAACACACATTAAAGCTTGGTTCTTATTTGGTTCTTTTTATGTCCGTTCTTGCACAATTAACAAGAGTTGTGTACTTTTGCAAAACAAAAGGAATCCTTTCGGAATGGAAAAGAAACAGGAAGAGCTAAAACACCTGACGGAACTGGTTTTGGGCATCAACATAAAAACACCCAAGGACTTTGAGCTGCTACAGAAAGAAATACAGCAGAAGACAGGACAACAATTAAGTCTGTCTACGCTAAAGCGTTTCTGGGGATATGTGGACAAGGACAACGTGGACTACAAGGTGCGAGTGACCACGCTCGACATTCTTGCACAATTTGCCGGATTCCATAACTGGGTATCTTTCTGTCAGACAAACCTTGAAGAGGGTGATGAGAGTGGCACCATGGCTTATCGCAACCTGTATCTGAGTGATCTTCAGGTAGGCACCCACATCATTCTTCGCTGGATACCCGACCGCATAGTTACCATGCGCTATGAAGGCGACGACTTGCTAACCGTTGTAGAATCAATAGGCAGCAAATTGCGACCTGGTGACACGTGTCGTTGTATGCATATCGTGGAAAACACACCGCTGACGCTTTTCTCATTGGTTAGAAACGGCGAACTGATAGGCAACTATATCTGCGGAAAAGAACATGGTGTAGTTTTCTCTGTTCGCAAATAATCTTATTTTTCTTCAATTGGCTGAAGGTTGAGTTCGCTCCACCCTTTTGCGTTTTGATAGGCTGCCAGAGACTTCGCAGGCACACGAATCACGCCATGGAAAGAACTATCGACAATGGTAGAAATCTTTGGGGGCTTTGGTGCCAGCACCTTGATTTCCTCCAGTGATTCACACTTATAGAACAGATATTCGCCTAACAACTTGACCTGAGCAGGCAATGTGATGGTGTGCAATGAACGGCACCGAAAGAAAACTCCACGACCTATACGTTGTAGCGTGTTGGGCAATTGTACATTCTCCAGACTGTCACAACCTGCAAAGGCATCTTGTCCTATGGAAATAACTCCTTCTGGCAAATTGATTGCTCGCAGCGATACACACGCCACAAAACAGTTGCGAGGCACCATGGTAGCCGATGCCGGCCAACTGACATTGGTGAGACTACGGCAACTGGCAAAGGGCTCATAGTACAGATTGCGCAATGAAGGGGGGAGGTACAGCCCTTTAATACGGCAGCAGTTTCGCAGGGCGCTGTTATTGATGGTAGTGATAGTAGGCGGAATATGGATATTTGTGATTAGTGAACACTCACGAAAGGCATTGGCTGCTATCTCGCGGATATAAAAGGTCTCACCATGGAAGGTAACCGATTCGGGTATCACAATATCTTTTTCGTAGGGAAATCCATCCTCGGGCGCAGGTATCACAGCTGCCGAGTGGTTTGCAACTGATATTACACGAAAGTAGAACGTGTCAAGGCAGGTGGTATCAACAAACTCAGTACCATCGACAATTGCAGATGTATTAGGCTTCCAAAAAGATTGCCATGAGAAAACAGCAGCCAGCAGGAATAATAGTACCAACAGCAGAAACCATTTCCTACCACTACTTCCAACATTCCGTTCATCCAACAGGGTTAACAGCTCATCTACAGACTGAAATCGGTCCTCCTTGCGTTCTTTCAGACAACGTGCCATCATTTTCTGAAAAAGCGACTGCTGAGGCGACAACCATTCAAGTATCTTGCCAAGTGAATAGATATCGGTACGGGCATCTACGTCATAACTGCCGTCCTTCTGCTCTGGTGCTGCATAAGCAGCCGTTTGCCCCATCAGGTCTGGGCGGGCATCAATATAGCTGCATCCCAAATCAATAAGACGCACGTCGTGATTGACATCGGTGAGCATGATGTTTGATGGTTTCAAGTCGAGATGCAGGGCCTGATGGCTGTGCAGTTCGTGGAGTGCCATACAAAGTTGGCTCAGAAACTTCCGCAGATTGTTTGATTGTGAGAAATAGTCGGGATGCTTGTTGACAAACTCATCGAGGGTTACTCCATTGACATAGTCCATTAAGACACTACATTCGTTGGGGGTATCGATAAGTTCGTGATAGCTAACAATATAATCACAATGAATCGAGGAGCCCAAAGCATACTCCTTTTGCAGCACCTCATGATAGAACATCTGCTGCATATATTCTGGGCGCAAGGATTTAAGGAAGAAGTACTCGCCATTTCTGAGCACCTTGTAGAAAAGGTGCTGCCTACTGCCTGAACCAAGGCGTAGCTGTTGTACAGCTTCTTTCTGATGTCCCTTAGGCACAAAGAAGAATGACGATTCGGAATAATCCTGATTCACGACTGTTCTATTATGATAGTCCCTTATGTTTACATATCCTCCATGGACAAACCACCCTTTGTGATTTCTTTGCCACGAAATATGCGTCGCTTCATCTCTGCGACTTTCTCTTCAAGTCTTGCAGGAGAATACTTCTGAGGATTACGCTTCACCTCATACGCTTCAATATCGCCTTCAAGCGTTTCGGCCACAATGTCAATCTCGAAGTCATCGCTATTGCCTTTGGTGTTGACGCCATTCGGTTGCCACCAACCTCCTATCTGCTTGTATCGGCAGCTCTCCATCATCTTCTGACGGAACCAGCGTTCCAGGGCTATTCCTGAGAATGTGGTGTAGTCATTAGTAATGATGCTCTCCAGTGCTGGCATATTCTGCAACTCAATAAGAGCGGAGTACCTGTGAATGTAGCGGAACCAGAAACGGAAGAAGTTGTCCTGTATTTCATAACGTACCGTCTGGCTGCCTTCTTTGGCACCAATCGGACGTTTCTTCTTGATGATACCGTATTTTTCTTCCAGTATCTTCAATTGTCCGCCAAGACTTTTCATTCCTAAAGATCCTTCAATCTCGCTTTGTGTAACATCGCCGTGCGCTATCTGGTCGAGGATACTAAAGTATGTGCCATATTGCTTGCCAAACTCCTGAATGAGTATCTTCTTGCCTTCGTCAACAAAATAGCTGTCACCACTTGAGCAAACGTAGTGTATCATCTTCTTTACGTTAGTGCATCCGTTGTTCATGAGCAGTTCAATGTAACGAGCCACCCCACCTGTAATCGTCCAAAGTGCAAGAAGGTCTTCTGAGGTGTAATTAGGCTTGTAGTCACCCAGTATTTCCTTAATCGTATCTGTATTAAAGGGCCTCAGCTTAATGGTAAAATCATCCCTGCCGAAGAGAGGCTGCTCTTCGTCTTTGAAGATTTTTTCCATCATGCGGAATATAGAACCAGACACTATCAGACAGACGTTTGTCTGATTCTTGTATTCGTCCCACAATTCCTGTATGTCGCTGAAAATACCAGCATTGATATTATCAAACTCCTGAAACTCATCTATAAAGAGTGTGAACTTCTTTCGTTTTCCAATCTCCAGTATCATCTGGAAGAGTTCACGAAACGAACTCATTCCATCGGGAACAAACTCGCCAAGCTTTTCGCGAACCTCTTGCACAAAGGTTCTAACGAGAACAGTTTCTGTCTTTCTTCCAACGAAGAAATAGAGTCCTGGAGCATCTTCCTGCGTCTCGCTTATCAATTTGTATACAAGACTAGTCTTACCCACGCGCCTACGGCCTGTGAGCACAACAAAGCGGGAATAATCGTTGTACGCCTGACGCTGCAATTCCCTAAGCTCGGTCATTTCGCGTTCTCTATCATAGAACTTCTTCATAGAATTTTACAGCTATAAATTTTACGACCATAACATTTCGGTGCAAAACTACATAATTAAGTTGACATACACAAAGAATATGACTAAAATCTGCGTTTTGCTCCGAATTCAGCACCGTTTTTCTCCTTGTTACCCTTAGACTTTCCCATTGCAAGCCTTACCCATCTTAGAGACTTGTGTAATATTGTATAGACAGAATTGCAAAGTGTGGCAGTCCATACAACAATGTAGTTCTGACTATGCTATTTTACAAACTCGTCGAGTTTGGTTACCAAAGTCGACGAGTTTGGTCACCAAAGTCGACGACTTTGGTTTTCAAGACAGTAAGAACCAGAATACAAGGATGTCAGAAATATATTACAGAACTGCCAGAATAAGAGCACAAAACCGATTACACAGAAGAACCGCCCCCACATACCCGTTCTAACCAAACGCCAGAAGTATTCTTACCAAACGCTCGGAGCGTTCTTACCAAATGCTCGGAGCGTTCTTACTAAACGCTCTGGGAGTTCTTACTAAACGCTATAGAAATATTAATTGAATGTTTAATAACAATAATTCTTTTGCGGTTCAACCATTTTTGTTTACCTTTGCACACTCAAAAAGAAAGAAAACAAGAATGGTAGTTTGTATAGCAGAGAAGCCCAGCGTGGGTAAAGACATAGCACGAATACTGGGAGCGACGACCTCGCACGACGGATATATGGAGGGCAACGGCTATCAGGTGACATGGACATTCGGTCACCTGTGCGAGCTGAAGATGCCTGAAGACTATACGCCCATGTGGAAGTCGTGGAGCCTCTCTGCGCTGCCTATGATTCCACCTCGCTTCGGCATCCGCCTGAAAGAAGACCAAAGCATAAAGAAGCAGTTTGCGACCATAGAGCGCCTGATGCGCGCTGCCGACGCCATAATAAACTGTGGTGACGCCGGACAGGAGGGAGAGCTGATACAGCGCTGGGTGATGCAGAAGGCACAGCCCACATGTCCTGTTAAGCGACTGTGGATTTCGTCGATGACTGACGAGGCCATACGCGAGGGCTTTGAGAACCTGAAGGACCAGAGCGAATATCAGACGCTATACATGGCCGGACTGAGCCGTGCCGTGGGTGACTGGCTGCTTGGAATAAACTGTACGCGCCTATATACAACTAAATACGGACAGAACCGTCAGGTGCTATCAATAGGCAGGGTGCAGACGCCGACGCTGGCGCTAATAGTGAATCGACAGAAGGAGATAGACAACTTCAAGCCCGAGCCTTACTGGGTGCTTGCCACAGTATATCGCGACACCACGTTTACTGCCACACAGGGACGCTTCAACACGAAGGAAGAAGGTGAGAAGGCCTTTGCAACGATAGAGGGAAAGCCGTTCACCGTTACTGATGTGCAGAAGAAGAACGGCAAGGAGACGCCCCCATCGCTCTACGACCTCACATCGCTGCAGGTGGACTGCAACAAGAAGTTCGGCTTCTCGGCAGAGATGACGCTGAACATCATACAGCAGCTCTACGAACAGAAGCTGACCACATATCCGCGTGTTGACACGACATTCCTCAGCGACGACGTCTATCCGAAGTGTCCGCAGATAATGAACGGACTGTTCCAGACGAAGTTTGCAGGAGTGGCTCCCTACGCTGAGCTGGTGCGCCCATTAGGCGGCAAGCCACTGACAAAGTCGAAGAAGGTGTTCGACTCATCGAAAGTGACAGACCACCACGCCATTATACCCACAGGCGTTCCGCCACAGGGACTGGCAGACCTGCAACAGAAGGTCTATGACCTCATAGCACGCCGCTTCATAGCTGTGTTCTATCCTGACTGCAAGTTCGCACAGACAACAGTATTAGGAGCAACCTCCCCCGACCCCTCCAAAGGAGGGGAGGACCTTGCGGAGAATGTAAGCGGCAGCCACTCCTCCCCCTTGGGGAGGTCGGGAGAGGTCCTGGAATTCAAGGTTACTGGCCGCACAATACTCGACCCAGGATGGAGAGCCGTCTATGCTCGCGATGCCCAGACCAATGACGATGACGAGAAGAAGCCTGAAGAAGAGGAGCGCACTCTGCCTGACTTCAAGAAAGGCGAGAGTGGTCCGCACACGCCTACGCTGACGGAGAAGATGACCACTCCTCCACCCTACTTCACAGAGGCCACCCTGCTTCGCGCTATGGAGACGGCGGGTAAGCTGGTGGACGACGAGGAGCTGCGCGCAGCAATGAAAGAGAACGGCATAGGACGCCCGTCAACACGTGCAGCCATCATAGAGACGCTGTTCAAGCGCCACTATATTCGCAAAGAGCGCAAACGCCTTGTGGCAACGCCAACAGGCATAGAGCTCATAGACCTGATACACGAGGAACTCTTAAAAAGCGCTGAGCTGACTGGCATCTGGGAGAAGAAGCTAAGAGACATCGAGGCAAAGAAATATGATGCGCAGCAATTCATAGACGAGCTGAAGCAACAGGTGACGGAGATAGTAAGCAAAGTGCTGTCAGACCCATCAAATCGCCGAGTGGCCCTGGAACAGCCCGAAGAGCCGAAGGAGAAGGCCAAGGGGAAGACAAAAGAGAAGACCACAAAGAAGGCTACGAAAAAGAAGAAAGAGGCCGACGACGTTCCAACCATCTGTCCTGTCTGTGGCAAAGGCCACGTGATAAAAGGCAAGACTGCCTGGGGATGCTCGCGCTGGAAAGAAGGATGCACATACAGAAAACCGTTTGACGAATAGAGTCATTCATCGCAGACGGATAAAAACATCTTTATAAAAGGGTAAAACAAAAAGACCACAAAGATGACATACGAAGAAATAGTCAACTCAAACGCTGCCGTAAACAGCAAGAACGGACTGACACCCTATGGAAGAATTGATCGCCAACAGGTGGACAAGAAATACCATAGTGTGATGACGCTGAAGCCAGAGCTAACCTCGCGACTGGGGTTTGTGGAAGCCCTGAAGACCGACCTCAACGCCTGCATGACGCTGAAGGCAAAGCAACAGTTGCATGGAGAGCTGAAGCAGAATGGCGACAAATACACGATTGAGCTGGAGACAGGAACCTATCAGACTCTGGCACATGTAGTCAACGACAATCCTGCCATCGTGGCAAAGGCACGTTTCATAGACAGTGTGGTGGAAGGACTTATGGACCTGCTCGAAGAGATGCATGCCAAACAGATATATGCCCTCTGCCTAGCTCCAGAGAACATCCTCATCCGCAAGGGTGACGAGACGGCAATGCTGCTGCTCCACGGCTCAAGTTTCTCAAGGATTATCGAGGCTAAAGAGCTGTTCGGCGGATATGAGGACTATCTTGCTCCTGAGCTGAGAGACGGAGGCGAGATGACAGAGCAGAGCGACATCTACTCGCTGGGCAAACTCGTGGAATGGATGTTCAACCAGGGTTCGATGCCCTATGAATACAAGAAGATTGTAGGCACTGCCACACAAGAGACTGCAAAGCGCAGGTTCAAAAGCATCGAAGCGATGCACAACAGTCTTAACACGGAGAAGAACAAGAAACGCTCATTCTTCTCGCTAATTGCAGCATTGGCAATAGTTGTGGTCTGCATAGGCCTGTACTTCGAGCTGATGCCAAAGGCAGAGAATATAGAGTTTGTTGAGCCTGCACCAAAAGAGCAGGAAGAGAGCCTTTTAGACCAGGGCGGCTTCGACCCAGAGCAGGAAATGCTGAATGACACGTCGCTGGTGGACTCGATAACAGAAGAGGAGAAGCGCACACTCGACGACTACATGAAGAAGGCAGAGGACATATTCCGCAAGCAGTTTACCAAGGAGGCCGACAAGATTCTGTCGAAGGTGCTCAACGACTCAAAGATGAGCGACAGCGAGAAAGAGTTCATGACAAGCAACAATGCCATGCGCGACGAACTGATGCAGTTGCAGACAGAGCTGGCAGAGCAAGCGGGAATATCCGACGACCGAGCTGGACGAATCTCTACTGAAGTGCTTAACCAGCTCTACATAGAGAAGCAGAAGAAACTGAGAAAATATAATTTCCAGGTTGAGGACAAGAAGTAAAAACAACTAAAATATTATAACAATGAGAAGCAGAACAGCAAATTGGTTTGAGTGCCGCATAAAGTACGAGAAGACTATGGAAGACGGCATGCAGAAGAAAGTGACAGAGACATATACCGTTGACGCACTGAGCTTTACGGAAGCAGAGCAGCGCATCATGGAAGAGATGTCAAGCTATATCAGCGGAGAGTTTGAAGTGGCCGACATAAAGAAAGCTGCCTACAAAGAGATATTCTTCAGCGACGAGGAGATGGCAGACCGCTGGTACAAGGCAAAGCTGCAGTTCATCACCATCGACGAGAAGACAGAGAAGGAGAAGCGCTCATCAGTAAACTACCTGGTACAGGCTGGCACGCTGAACGGTGCGGTGAAGAACATCGACGAGGTGATGGGTGGCACAATGATTGACTACGTCATAGCATCAGTAGCCGAGACCACACTTCTCGACGTCTTCGAGTACAAGAAGAAGGGAGAAGACGCGAAACCAGAGTTCGAAGGATAAAAAACATTCAGAAAGGAGAGCGAAAGCATGTTTCCTGTAAAAGATAATCTTCACAAGGTGCTAAGCTCACTGCCTGAGGGAGTGAGACTGGTGGCTATCAGCAAGTATCATCCTGCTGAGTTCATCACGGCTGCCTATGAAGAGGGACAGCGAGTGTTTGGTGAGAGCCACGAGCAGGAGCTGCGCCAGAAGCACGAAGAGCTGCCAAAGGACATAGAGTGGCACTTCATTGGACATCTGCAGACAAACAAGGTGAAGTACATCGTACCCTATATCACCATGATCGAGGCTGTAGATTCCATAAAACTGCTGCGTGAGATACAGAAACAAGCAGCAAAGGCCGACAGGACAGTAAAAGTGCTGTTGGAACTGCACATTGCCGAGGAAGCAACGAAATACGGACTGACGCTCGACGACTGCCGACAGCTGCTTGCCGAAGGAGAATGGCGCGAGATGAAGAACGTGCAGATATGCGGACTGATGATGATGGCATCGAACACCGACGATGAACAGCAGATAGCCAGCGAGTTCCAACAGGCTGCCAGCTTCTTCGACGAGGTAAAGGCAGAGTTCTTTGCAGACGATGACAACTTCTGCGAGCGTTCATGGGGCATGAGCGACGACTATCAGATAGCTGTAAGAAACCATTCAACGATGGTACGCATAGGAACGATGATCTTCGGACCAAGAGTATATTAATTCCATACAGATGTCAACACCTATATATATTATAGAGGAGAAAAAACTGCGCAAGAACCTGCAGTTGATAGCAAGCGTGGCACAGCGTGCCGACGTGGAGATAATACTGGCATTCAAGGCGTTTGCCCTGTGGAAAACATTCCCCATCTTCCGCGAGTATATCAACAGCACCACGGCAAGCTCGCTATCAGAGGCCCGACTCGCCTATGAGCAGTTCGGCTCAAAGGCCCACACCTACTCTCCTGCATATACTGACGACGAGATTGACTGCATAGCCGACTGCTCCAGTCACCTGACATTCAACTCTCTGTCGCAGTATGAGCGCTACCACAACCGAGTGGCAGGAAAGTGCTCAATAGGACTGCGCGTAAACCCAGAATATTCAGAGGTGGAGACGCTGCTCTATAACCCCTGTGCACCAGGAACACGCTTCGGCATCTCTGATGACAAGCTACCAGAGAAGCTACCCAGCGACATAGAGGGATTCCACTGCCATTGTCATTGCGAAAGCGGCTCAGACGTTCTGGAGCGCTCATTAGTACACATAGAAGAGAAGTTCTCACGCTGGTTCCCACAACTGAAATGGCTGAACCTCGGCGGAGGACACCTCATGACACGCAAGGACTACGACGTAGAGAAACTGATAGCAATACTTCAGGGACTGCACAATCGATACCCATGGCTGAAGATAATCCTCGAGCCTGGAAGCGCCTTCGCATGGCAGACAGGACCATTGGTGAGCCATGTAGTTGACATTGTGGAAGACAAAGGCATCAAGACGGCAATACTCGACGTGAGCTTCACATGCCACATGCCCGACTGTCTCGAAATGCCATACTATCCAGAAGTAAGGGGAGCAGAACATGTGGAAGAAACCTCTCACCTCTCACCTCTCACCTCTCACCTCTCACCTTCTTTCGTCTATCGCTTGGGCGGTAACAGCTGTCTCTCAGGCGACTTCATGTCATCATGGCAGTTCGACCACGAGCTACAGGTTGGCGAAGAGATCATCTTCGAAGACATGATTCACTACACCACGGTGAAGACCACAATGTTCAACGGCATAACCCACCCCTCAATAGCAATGCTCCACGAAGACGGCACGCTGGAAATACTGCGAGAGTACAGATACGAGGACTATCGCGACAGAATGGACTGAACAATCATAACAATCCCGAAACGAAGATATACGACATTCAGAAACACATATTGCCTTAGCAAAAATAACTTTTTTTGCAAAAAAGCAAGAAAAAGTTTTGGCGGTTCAGAAAAAAGTCGTACCTTTGCATCCGCAATCGAGAGAGATGCCTCCGTAAGGGGTTAAAAATGCGGAAATAGCTCAGTTGGTAGAGCACAACCTTGCCAAGGTTGGGGTCGCGGGTCCGAGTCCCGTTTTCCGCTCCACATTTTGAAACAAAGAGCGTTAGAGCAAAGGCTCTATCGTAAAATGCCCAGGTGGCGGAATTGGTAGACGCGCACGTTTCAGGTGCGTGTGCCGCGAGGCGTGCAGGTTCGAGTCCTGTTCTGGGCACTCTTTTTTAAAATCATGATTAACTATCATGCTGGAGAGGTGGCGGAATTGGTAGACGCGCTACTTTGAGGGGGTAGTGTCAATTGCGACGTGGGAGTTCGAGTCTCCTCCTCTTCACATGAAGATGTTAATTGCGGAAATAGCTCAGTTGGTAGAGCACAACCTTGCCAAGGTTGGGGTCGCGGGTCCGAGTCCCGTTTTCCGCTCTCGAAAGATGCTTAATGCTTAATGCAAGGTGCTTTCAGTGAGAGCATGGCATTGGACATTGAGCACTTATTTTTTTATTAGAGCTCTATTGTACTAAAAAAATGAATTTATACTTAAGATATTTTGATAAAGAGGTTCTTGTCAACAATGTTGACGAAGCTATCAATTTCTTGAACAGCATTGGAGAGATTGTCATAACCCCAGAGCTTGAAGCCGACATACGTGAGTATGCTGCAAGCGATGTATTCTTCCCAAAGCGCTACAAGATTCGCCCACGCGTGTACTTCATAGTCATCAAGACTGACGCTGCTACTATGCTCGACTTCAAAGAGAAGAAAGCCGTGAGAAGCAACAACGTAGAGAAAGAGCGCACAGCAGCCCCTGCAGTAATGCGCCTCAACGAGGTGCGTCCAGGCTGGTATGAGGGTTCAATAGATTTCAAGCGCGTGCAGATGGTGCCAGGAACAGGCAAGTTCCAGTATCGCGACACTCATTTCGTGGCAATGGTGAAGGCAGAATCAGGTATTGACTGCTACAACAAAATTGTTGAACATCTGCGCCAACGCGTTGACGACCGCAGCCAGTTCCCATCATCAAAAGGAAAGAACTTCAAGTTCCGCTACATGGGGTTGGCCAAGGACATGGTGAAATAAACCTCTATTAACAATAAAATCCTCTATAACACAATGAACAAAGCTATGCTCATAGGCAACGTGGGACGTGATCCAGAAGTAAGATATGTGGATCAGGGACAGGCTGTTGCGCGCATAACGCTTGCCACCACAGAGCGAGGCTATACTCTGCAGAACGGAACACAGGTGCCAGACAGAACTGAATGGCACAACATTATCATGTGGGGAAAGTTGGCAGAGATAGTAAACATGTATGTTCATAAAGGAGACAAGCTGTATATAGAGGGACGCATACACTACGCCTCATACGACGACAAGCAGGGTAAGCGCCAGTACTATACTGAGATATGGGCTGACAACATGGAGATGCTTACACCTAAGAAAGAACAATCGGAATAGATAAATGGACGACTATTTTCTATATTTTCAACAACTGTTTAGCGAAGTAAGATTAGAAGAGCCAACACTTGGCGCCATAATGGCAATAGTTCTTGCTGCCGTTCTGCTGATAGCATCGGGCTTCGCCTCAGGTTCAGAGATAGCATTTTTCTCACTCACACCTAACGATCTGAATGAGCTTGACGAGGAAAAAAATCCTGTTGACGCGAAAATAAAACAACTTCGAGAAGACTCAGAGCGCACACTCGCCACCATCTTGATATCAAACAACCTGGTGAATGTGACCATCATCATGCTCTGTAACTATTTCTTCTCACACATCATATATTTCGGCAATGCCGTTTGGCTGGAGTTTCTGATAATAACGGTGTTGCTGACATTCCTGCTCTTACTGTTTGGAGAGATTATGCCCAAGGTTTATTGCGGTCAGCACGCATTAGCCGTATGCCGTACCTTTGCAGGAGTGATACTCGGTCTTAGCAAGCTGTTCCGTCCGCTTGCGAACATACTCATCAGTACAGGTGCCATTGCAGAGAAGGTGACAGTAAAAGAGAACCGTGTGCTTAGTGTTGACGAGCTGGAGCAGGCGCTGGAGCTTACAGACGAAGACGAGCTGAAAGAAGAGAAGAATATGCTTGAAGGCATAGTAAGATTCGGCGATGAGACCGCTAAAGAGGTGATGACAAGCCGTCAGGACGTGGTAGCACTAGACTTCCGCTCATCGTTCCCTGACGTGCTGAAATGCATCGTTGAGAACAACTATTCAAGAATACCTGTCTATCAGGGCTCAATAGACAACATACGTGGAATACTCTACATCAAAGACCTGCTGCCGCATCTGAACAAGCCAGCAGCATTCAGATGGCAGTCACTCATCCGTCCTCCCTACTTTGTTCCTGAGACGAAAAAGATTGACGACCTGCTACGTGACTTCCAGAAGAACAAGGTCCACATAGCTATTGTTGTAGATGAGTTCGGAGGCACAAGCGGAATTGTCACTCTGGAGGATATCCTTGAGGAGATTGTTGGTGAGATAAACGATGAGTACGATGAAGAAGAGAAGACATTCGTACGCATGAATGCCAACACTTATGTGTTTGAAGGAAAGACATTGCTGGCTGACTTCTATCGCATTCTGGACATCAACGACGAGACATTTGAGGAAGTGCAGGGAGATGCCGACACACTCGCCGGACTAATGCTTGAGTTGAAAGGCGACTTCCCCAGCCTGCATGAGACGCTGGAATACGAGAACTACACGTTTGAGATGGTAGAGATCGATGAGCACAGAATATCAAAGATAAAGGTGATTATACACAACACTTGATATATCTGCCAACCCAAGCTTGATATATCTACCAACCCAAGCTTGATATATCTACCAATCCAAATCGGAAAGCTTGACAGCATGATACCATGCTGTCTTTTTTATGTCAGCATTGTAACCATTCATACTGTTGCCATTGATGTTCGTATATGGGAAATACCACGTACCTGAAGACTTTTGCGGAACGAACATGCTCACGCCGCCATAACGTTCGTCAGTCAACACCTGAGTTGTCTTTTCATCGTTACTCGTTTTGCCAAAGACATACGGTAATATCTGTTGGGCTGTCATCCAACCCTCCTTAGCATTAACCTTATATACGACAGCCTTGTCAAAGGCCTTCTTCCAAGAGTCATAGGTAGCGCTGTCAGCATAATGAAGCATGACATCGTTCATGTCATACATACAACTCTCTTTAATATCATCTACGTTTCCGTAATAGTAGATAAGCTTTTCCTTATAAAGGACAGGCAGTTTCTCATAACGCATGGTGTCCATAGACTTCAGCGCGTATGAAGTAGCAGATGCTAATGATTCGAGTTCTGATGTCTTGACAACCGACAGCGGCGTACGCGAATCATAGGTTATACTAAAGCCCCAGTTCTTCCTATAATACGCTGGGATAACCTGTTCATAATATCTGTCAACTATATCCTTATAGAAATCTGCTGAATGTGAGAAGAAATGCTTCGTAACCGTTGAGTAAGGGCAGCCTACTCCTGGGATTTCTGCTGGAGAAGCTATAATGTAGTCAACACAGTTGCGCAACTCATAGGCCACCTCTACACATTGGAACTGGCAACAGTCAGCCAATATGAACTTCAGTGGCTTACCCCATTGTGTCAATGTCTGAGCCATCGTTGGCATATTCATCCACACCAGTCCCCTTATAGAACTGGTGTTCTGTCCATTGTCGCCACCAAACGCCCTGAACGGTCTTGATGAGGAAACTGCAACGGAGTCTTCAAACAGCCATCCAGTAGCATGGCCCCACAGCACGAGACCGTAATCGTTAGCAGGGAAATGTGTAGAGGTGTAGTTAAGCACATCTCTGAATGCAGAAGGATCAGAGGAGAGAGGATCGTTTGGCAAGGCAAAAGAATCCTTGGTCTCTCCGTTCTCTATCCTTATGATATATGGATTACGATTCTTGTTCGCATCATCGACATACACCACAAGTGCATTGTTTCCTATATTTGCCGATCCTGCCCTTAGTCCTTCCAGCCCTATTTTTATGTAAGAAGTGAGATTGTTCTCGCCAGACATATAGACGAGAACGGTACGATCGTACTGATGTACCACAGGCTGAACAGGATCGTCGTCTGAACACGACGACAATAGTGCTGCTATCGCTATTAGGCAGAACAGTGTTCTCATGCCGGCTTTTACTTATGCTTCTTGTAGTAGTCGAGACCTAACTTTATGTTTTCCTTTATAGCATCTGAAGTGAACGTGGCTCCTGTCACGCCGTCAACCTCCATCTTCTGTGCATCCTTAACCTTCATGCCGTCCCATTTATTCAGGAGGTTTTTCTTCACACGTGCCATGTACTTAGGAGTCTCTTCGTTTTTCAGAGCCTCAACCTTCACAATCTTATCCTTCTTGATATAGATTTTCACTGGCGTAGCGCTAACATAGCCTATAACGTTCTTGCCCAGTGTAGTGGTGTTGACGACATACATGCCGTCTTCCTTAGTCATAACATTGTCCTTCTGTGGTGCAGCACTCTGGAGAGTTGCTGCCAAGAGAAGCAGCACAGCGCCGCTCATCATGCTTACAATCTTTGTCTTATTCATATTCTTTTATTTGTTTCTATACATTCATTTAGATTACTACTTTCGCGAAAAGTTTAATATAGTCTTTCACGAAGCACTCAATTGAAGATGCCTATGCTCAGTCCGAAGCACTTTGCGTCAAGGCTGTTGTTCGTTTTCAGATAGTCGCCATAGGCACGAACAAAGAAGCGCGACAGCTGTCCTTTTATGGTTAGAGGGAACTCATAGGTGATCTGCAGGCGACCACGCCAGTAGTTTGCGTCGTAGTATTGCATATCAGGTATCAGCACTCCTACAGCATAGTCTGTCGTAGCGTCATCAAGCGACAGCGCTGCCTCATTCGAGATATGTCCGCCAGCCACAGCGTCAACCCAAAGGTTTTTCGCAATATTCATGCCACCTTCTGCCATAATGGTTGTACCGCGATGCTTGAGTGACGAGACGGGCAACAGGTGCTTGTTCCTTGACTTGTCCATCTGGATGTGGAAACCTGCGTATGCGTTATCTTTCTTGTCCTCCGTAAAATGAGCACGATAGCGCAGTTCTGCATTCAGCGTCTCCACCTGATAGCGCTTCTTATACGTGAGCTGTGTCTCATAGCTATATGATGTCAGTCCTGTCTGCTGGTCTTTCGTCTGCACCAGCTTCTGACGGTATTCGTCGGCATAACCCTGAGCGTATTGACAGCCCAAATCTATCTCATGCAATATATTGCCTGTCGTTAAACGGCTACGTATATTGCCACCATAGACAAACGAGGTATATCTGCCTGGCTCGTACTTATACTGTCCATACACGAACTCCTCTCCCCTCTCCATCATAAGCGACACCATAGTATGCTGACGCCCTGAACGGAAAGCATAGGTCAGTTCACCACCAAAGCGATGATCCACCCACTCGCGTTCGAATCCCTTATACGCTCCAACGCTACCCGATGCATTCTCCATGCCAGAGAGCAGGTAATAAGAAAGGTTAGGATCGTTCTGCACAGTCTGTATGTTTGCTATCTTCTCCTTCCTGCGGTTATATGATGCCGACAGTCCGAGTGTGTGGGCATCAGACGTATATGTAACAGCAGGAGTTATCTTATAGTCAAGCAGCTGCGAACGCGAGCGCGGATCGCGCAGACGGCTCAGGTCTGCCACCTTATAGTCCAGTTTTGCTCCAACTCGCCAGTTGCCCAGGCCTACTGTGCCTAAGGCTCCAGTGAAGTCAAACGTCTGTGTGTCATAGGTGCCATAGACGCTGCTTGCAGACATATATGGATTAGAGTCATAGGGACGCATCACGTCACACCAAGCTTTTTCCTTCGTGTGGTCCATGCCAAAATCGAATCGGCCATAGCCTACGAGCGATCTGCCTATTCTCTGGTAGCGTTCTGCCTGAAAGCCGAGAGAGTTCTTACTGTTCCCTTCCTGCACACGATGATAGCTACCTTCCTGATGTTGCAGGTTGAAAAGTGCATATCCCCTGTTATAGTGAGACGAGTCAACAGCGTTGTCAATATCGAGTGACAGTCCTGCTGCATTATTGCTCAGTCTCCACATCTGTGTGGCATCAGCATAGCGATAGTCAGCCTCTTGGGCATTGGCCATCAGGAAGCTAAAGAACGACAATAGTATAATTGTTTTTCTCATAATCGTATTCTTTAATAATCTACTGAGCGTTTATTCCTCCACTTCGTCATATTCACGAGGACTGATAGTTTTCGACACATTGAAATCGTTGGCAGAGTTATTGGTATCTACCAACAGCTTATGTCCGCCAGCACTTTTCTTGTCAGAAGTCTTGCGATAGACCACCTCACCCGTATAGCCTGTCGTTGCCACGATATGTGTGCAACTTGCATCAATTTCAGGATAGAGACGTTTCTTGCTGATGTCAGGACCTGTATCAGCCCTATTCGACAAACACTCCACGCCATCAAGGATATATCTCTTTGGCAGAAGCACCCACTGTGTGCCTGAAGTAGCCGTGTTAGGATATTTGTATGTTTTTTCCCAGCTTGTCACATCCTCATCAGTCTGGAACAGCACTACGCCACAAAGTCCATTGGTAAGCAGATTCATGTTTGAGATTGTTGAATAATAGCTGTATATTAGATCCAGTGCAGGCACTTCAGGGTTGTTGGTCAACGGATTCTTGCTCGTATCCTTTGCTTCGAAGTCAGCTCCTGTCAAGTCATGCTCCATTGGGGCATTGTTCTTCGTGTGGTCAATGGCGCTATTCACTATCAGCAGAGTGCCACCAGGAGCCATCTTACAGATGGTGTCCTTTGGTATTCGGAATATCTGCTTCAGCAGTACCACAGAATCAGCATACTGTTCGTGCAGATTCTCAAGCGTATATGCCTGAATACCTTCTGCCTCCACAAGTCCTATATACAGTCCTGCCACATCTACAGAATCGTCTGACTGGTTGAACAGTTCAAGATACTGGCCAGCCCTATAAATCTTGTTGTTTTCGTCCTTCGATGTAGCATAGTATATCTTGCTTATCACGATATCCTGATCCTCAGAGACACTCAGTTGTATATCAACGGTTTGCTCAGCGAAAATCTCCTGTTTAGCAAGACTACCTGACACAGTAAGGTCGTGGGCACTGCTCAGTGCCTGTCCCTTACCACCTGTTATTGCGGAATACTCGCTACTTGTTATAGACCATGCTGTGGAGATGGTATATACGTCAGGTGTCAGCTCGCTTATGCTTGCCACACCATTGGCATCGGTCTGTGCTGTCAACGTCTTATTGTCAGCTTTCAGCGTTATCGTTCTGTTACCCAGATTGCTATTGTCTGTAAACAGTTCTGGCTTAACGAGTCGCACTGTAGTCTGCTGAAGAGGCTTCGTTGCATCTTCATAGTCCACACAGGCAGAAAGCATCGCTGTCAGAGACAGCAGGCAATATATTGTTTTTCTCATTGTATTATGCTTTAAATTATGTCATCACAGATTCAAGTACAGCTCAGCTCCAAAGGAGAATGTGCCAGTGTTGCGCTGTGTGAGAGTTGTTGTTTTATTGCCCTCAAGGTATGGCTCATAGAAGAGAGCATTGTTCACATAGAACGACAAGCCACCCACCTTACCCAGTTCCTTTGTCAGTCTAACAGACGTGTTCCATGTAACAGGAGTCTTCGAGGGTTCGTTGTCGTTACTCTTACGTTCCATCTTGCTTATAGCCATTGACTCCTGCTGTACAGCGGGGTCGGTACTCAGTTTAGGATCTGTGGCATAGTACTTAGCATCCATACCTAAATATCCACCATACATATCCTCTGTAATCTCATGGTAAACCACGTCGCGGTCATACCAGCCGATAGGCATCTTGCCTTCTGTATAGTTCCATGTAGAGTTATGCCATATAGCCTGTGCAGTAAACGATGCCACCATCTTCAGGGCTGGAATATGAGTCACGGCACGCAGTGTGGTAACGAAACGACGATAGCGATCATAGTCAGTACCTGACGCATACACAATCTTAAATGGTGTGAGTCCAAGTCCATGCGAATAAGAGGTTGGCACACCATTAGGTGTCTGAGAATCCATGTCTGTGCTCCATGTCCTTGTCTCGCTCCACGCTCCGCTAAAATAGAAGTTAGTGTAAATCGGCTTCAGCTCACCAAGATCCATATCGAACTCAATGCCTTTGTTCACCGTGGTGTTAGTGTTACCTATGAGTCCCTTTGTCATGAACAGCACATCCTGACGCAGAGGACTGTTCACGTTGACTGCCGTGGGCTGCTGTGTGAAGTCAAGTCCGCTGGTATTCTTAGGATTACTGTTGTCGTAATAGATATTGACAGGATAGGTCATATATTCTGTCAATGCCCCAAAGCCGTTAGGTGTCTTGTCGCGATAAGCCAGAATGCTCAGCTTGCGATTGCCAGGCAGTTTTATGTCCAGTCCCAGCTCAACCTTTGTCGTCGTGGCATTCTTCAGGTTCTTTGAATACTCCACATCATAGACATGGGTGTAATAGTTCACGATGTTTGTCTCTGGAGCCGACTGCGATATATATACAGCTGTAGCACGGTCATCATACTTCTTGTCAGGATAGAGATAGTTCAGGCCTGGTGTCTTTGAGTTCATGCCTATGCCAGCACGCACGTCAAGCCATTTTGTTACAGAGAAAGCAGCGTTCAATCGTGGCGATAGCGCCGTAGTAGCTACATCTGCAAATGGCTGCATAGCCGTGAAGCGCAGACCAGCGCCTAAGCGCAGACGATTCACTTTATTAATATTATATGTGAACTGGTCTTCAGCAAAGGCAGCTATCTGGTGCAGTCCTGGAATATCATGGAAGGCACGAGGACGTGTTCCGTCATTAGGATGATACGGACGTGTCTCGTCTTCGTTGTAGTAGCCCTCAGCGTTGTTCCAGTCATAGTGATAGTCAGCACCAATCTTAAACTTCTGCACAGTCTTTCCCTTACGGAAGAAGAAGTCATCGACCACCTTCACAAACACGTTGCCAGGACGGCTCTCTGTGATACCTGTTGCACGATAGGAGCCATTAATATAGCTTACATTATTATAGCCCGTCTCCATAGCAGTAATAATATCCGTACGTCCAGATGAGTTTCCTACAAAAGACGTGTTTCTATTATCAGTTACGGTGTAGTTCAGGCCTATGGTATATTTCAGCGATCGCATAAGTGGCAGGTCCATCTGCAAGCGTCCGTTGTGAGTCAGTCCGATACTCATATTGGTATTCTTCGACTCTGTTCCATCCTGCTGTGCGTCTGGGTCCTGACCTGTCCAGTCCTTCATCTGCGAGAAGCGCACCTTCGTGTCTGTATGCCACTTGCGGTTAATATCCTTTCCATAGGCGAGATTCACGTTGTATCTGTCAAACGAACGTGTCTTCATGCGTGGGTCGCCCCAAGCTTTAGCATAATCCACGCTGGCGTTGATAATGCCTACCTTACCCAGATTAAAGCCTTTTCCCAAAGAATAGTTCTGCAAGCCAGGGTTCACCTTTGCCTTAAATTGATATGGTGTCACGCCCACTTTCGAGTGTACCACGACAAGTCCGCTCGTCAGGTCGCCATATTCAGCTGATGGAATACCACGTATCACCTCTACTTCGTCTATATCGTCAGCAGCTATCTGGCGCAGGTCCGTTCCTGTGAATGATGTGGAAGAAAAATTTCCTTCCGTCATCACGCCATTGTTCGAAATAGGCATACCGTCAACGACTATGCTTGAGCCGAAGGCCGAAGTATTGTTGTTCACGAGAGTACGCAGCTGAAGGGTCGCCTGCTGTGTAAGGTCATGATTACCCATTAGGTGTCCTGGCAAGAGCTGCATGATGTCTGCCAACGATGTCGCCTGCAGGTGGTCAATAGCCTGTCTGCCCACGACACTTGCCGTCGATGCGCCCGACTCTTTTTGGCGTGCCACAACCTGCACCTCTTTCAGCGACAGCGATGTAGGCACCATGAAGTACTTCAACTGCAAGTCCTTGCTCACCTTAATCCTTGTGTTTATCTGTTCAAAGCCCACATAGGTTATCTGAAGCGTATAGTCACCGTCAGGTACATTCTTTATGACAGCCTTACCATCCATATCGGTAACTGTCAGCGAGCCAGCTGGTTGCAACTGGACTGTAGCCATCACCACAGGCTCGTTCGTTCCTTTCTCAACAACAGAGATGTTCAGCGAGTGACCACCTTTCTGTGCACTCGCCGAAGCAACGAACATACTAAATATCGATAATACGAATAGAAGTTTCTTCATATAATTCACTACTGACAAATTTCTAACTTCTGATTCTTAACTCAAAAAAATATCACTTCTCTTTGCACTCATGTGGAGCAGGAATGGTTGCCTCTATGCCTGCTTCTTTCAGTTCCTGCTGAAGTTTCTCTACAGATGTCTCTGTGTTCACAAAAGTGATGGCGAGCGACTTATTGCGCTTGTTAACATTAGCATCATCCACGCCATCGAGAGCAAGTGCTACCTCGGCAGTCTCCTCAGTAGCCAGATTTGCTGGAATATTGAAATAAGCAAAGCTTATGTTCTTGCTTGTATAATAGCTCACTGGAGTGAAACCCAGCTCAGACAACGTCTTGCATATCTCGCCTTTCGATGTTTTGTTGGCATCATAGCGGAAGAACACATAGTGTTTATCTAAATGGGGAGCTATACTGTCAACACCGTCAATCTGTCCTATACGCTTCGTTATACGGTTAGCACAGTTCTGGCAGTGCATATCAGCCATCTGCAGACCTATTCCACGGCGAATAACCTCTGTCTTGCTATACGGAGCAGTCTTATAGCGTCCTGTAGCGTCCAGACGTCCTTTAAGCGTATCGGCACAGGTCTTCGACCTGTCATAGGCTATCGTTGCCGTGCGTTTCTCAAGATCAAAGCTGACGGTCTCAAACCCATTAACCTTCTTCAACACAGTGCCTACCTTGTGTGCACACTCCTCACAGCGCATGCCTTTAATCCTTACTGTAAGCGTATCTGATGTTGCAGCCATTGCCGACTGGAACAGCATCAATGCTGCGAAAAAAAACAAAGATTTCTTCATAGCTATCCACGTTATTTATATATATGGAGGCAAAGGTACAAATAAAAAACAACATGCAACAACAAAAAACAGGTTTGTTTAGGTTTAATAACGAAAAAAATTGTACCTTTGCACGCCGAAAACTAAATCTTAACTAGAAATAGTATTCAGAATAAAAGTATTAATAATTAAAAACTCATCATGTTTAAAAGTTTTACAGGTTTTCATCTCGTCGAGGCTTATCACAAGCTGCGCCATGAGAAGAAATACAGACCAGGAGCGGTTCAACTAAAAGCTATCAAGGCTTTGTTCGTATTGTTCGTTACGCTGTTGTTGTGGAATCTCCCCACGGAGTCCTTTGGCATTGACGGCCTTAACGTCGTTCAGCAGCGCATCATTGCAATCTTTGCTTTTGCCACTTTGATGTGGGTCTTAGAGGTTGTTTCCTCATGGGCAACATCGGTGGCAATTATTGTGATGATGCTTTTGTTCACATCGAACAGTGGTATCTCTTTCATGTGCGATCCAGAGGAAGTTGGCACACTGCTTAGCTTCAAGGGTATTATGAGCTGTTTCGCCGACCCAGTCATTATGCTCTTCATCGGTGGTTTCGTGCTCGCTATTGCTGCAACGAAGACAGGTCTTGACGCACAGTTGGCAAAAGTTCTGCTGAAACCCTTCGGCAATCGCAGTGAGAATGTGCTTTTGGGCTTCCTGCTCATCACAGCATTCTTCTCAATGTTCGTTTCTAACACTGCCACAGCAGCTATGATGCTGACGTTCCTTACGCCAGTGTTCAAGCAGCTTCCTCCAGAAGGAAAGGGACGCATCGCCTTGGCGCTGAGCATACCTGTTGCTGCCAACCTCGGCGGTATGGGTACACCTATCGGCACACCTCCAAACGCTATCGCCATCAAGTATCTTAACGACCCTGAGGGTCTGAACCTCGGACTGGGCTTCGGCCAGTGGATGATGTTCATGGTACCTCTGGTGATTGTTCTCATTTTCTTCGGATGGTGGCTCCTGCGCACACTCTTCCCATTCTCACAGAAGACTGTTGAGCTTGAGATTGAGGGTGGTATGAAGAAGAACGCACAGACATATATCGTCATCGTGACATTCCTTGTTACTGTCGCCCTTTGGGTATGTGAGAAGTGGACTGGAATAAACTCCTATACCGTTGCCATGATTCCATTCGTTGTGTTCGCAATGACAGGCATCATCACCAAGTATGACCTTGAGGAAATTAACTGGTCCGTAATCTGGATGGTGGCTGGCGGCTTCGCACTCGGCTATGGTCTTAACTCTTCAGGACTGGCTGAGCTTGCCGTTAAGAGCATCCCATTTGGTGACTTCTCTCCAATAGCCATCATGCTTATCTCAGGTGTCATCTGCTACCTGCTCAGCAACTTCATTTCCAACTCAGCTACAGCAGCCCTGCTCATGCCTATCCTCGCAGTTGTCTGCACCGCAATGGGCGACAAGCTTGCTCCTATCGGCGGCACTCCTACCATACTCATCGGTGTGGCTGTTGCAGCTTCAAGCGCAATGATTCTTCCCGTGTCAACACCTCCAAACGCCCTGGCATTCTCAACAAACCTTGTTCACCAGAACGACATGGCAAAGATTGGCATCATCGTAGGTATCGTCTCAATGATTGTAGGCTACGCCATGCTCTATTTCATGGGAACACTGCATGTGATTTAATGGGAAAACAATTCGTAGTTACATTTAAGAATCCACAAATTCTCTTATTCTTAAATTATTGACAATGAAGGTAAACATGATTGCAGCGGTAGCGCGCAACAGGGCTATCGGTTTCGAGAACAAGCTCATCTATTGGCTGCCAAACGACCTTAAACGTTTCAAGCAGCTGACCACAGGTCACACCATAGTTATGGGCCGACGCACTTTCGAGAGTCTGCCTAAGGGTGCCCTACCCAATCGCCGCAACTGTGTACTAACACGAAGCATCCACAGTCTCCCTGGCTGTGAATGCTTCGCTTCATGGGATGAGTTCATCGCCACATGTTCAGCCGATGAGGACATCTATATAATAGGTGGTGCAAGCCTCTACAAAGAGTTGCTCGGCGTGGCCGACCGTCTCTGTCTTACAGAGATCGATGACACGCCAACCGAGGCCGACACGTTCTTTCCCGACTACTCCGACTGGCACGAGGTGGCTCGCGAAGACCATCCTGCCGACGAACGTCATGCCCATGCCTATTCCTTCGTTGACTACGAAAAATAGCTCAGTTAAAAATCCAACATATTAAGCGGCGTACCCAATCGGATACGCCGCTTAGTGCGTTTTTACGAATCAGTTAGCATGAGCAGACGACCTTCAGCACAAGCCATGAGATAGCGGGGCTGTGGCTTAAAGAAAGGAGGGAAGCCTTTCAAGAGCAGGACGATAAGGGGAAGTTTCGCTTCCAAAATGGCTGTAGCAATCTGTCTTTCGCCAGGGCTGACACATGGAGAGAAATACCTGCTACAGTTAGTTTGCCCAAAGGCTTGAAGTATTGAGGGCTTGCGCGTTTCAACAGGAGCCGCCTGGGGTTGTCATCAAGGTAATCCAACATGCGCTGCAGTTGGCCTTCTTGCAGCAGGATGCGGTCGTTATAACCTGACTCCCAAAGAACACCAGTGACAGGGTGTTTAGTTGACTGAGACACAAGAGGCTGTTTGGTTAACTGAGACAATGCCTCAGTGTGCTGGACGGAGGGGGAAGGCTGGACAGAGGATGACACTGGAGGCATGATGATGCCCAGCTCTCGTGCTGCCTTCCTTGTGCCGCTCTTGAAACCATTGATGATGGTGCCCAGGTGGTGAGGCATGTTTTCCCTGACAAAGAGCACTCCATGGATATGGTCAGGCATGACGCAAAGCTTGATGACTGACACATTTGGATAATGAGCAGGAATGTCTAACCAGCAGGCTTTCACTTTCTCTCCTAATGGAGACAAGATGATGTGTGGTTTATTATCTCCGCTTGTGACCATGGGGTCACCTTCTAATGTGCCGAATAACGGCAACCGGCCTTCAGTGGCCATCGTTATCATGTAGATGCCTCGCTGGGTATAGTCGTGCTCATCGCAACGACGCTTCATGGAGGGTTTCTTTTCCTGTCTTTTAGACCACTCGATATGCCTTTTCTTCTATCATCCATGGGCTATCACACACTAACCTCAGCCTTGATGTGAGGCCATGGGTCGTAGTCTTCCAACTGGAAGTCCTCGTATTGGAATGAGAAGAGATCCTTCACATCGGGATTAATGCGCATCTTTGGCAATGGTCGCGGAGTGCGGGTCAGCTGTAAGCGAGCCTGCTCCAGATGGTTCAGATAGAGGTGGGTATCGCCAGTGGTATGTATGAACTCGCCTGGCTGCATGTCACACACCTGCGCTACCATCATGCAGAGCAATGCATAGCTTGCGATGTTGAACGGAACACCAAGGAACGTGTCAGCAGAACGTTGGTATAGCTGCAGTGAGAGGCGAGGCTTTTCACCCTCGTTGCGTGGAGGAGCGACATAAAACTGGAACATTGTATGACATGGTGGAAGCGCCATTTTGTTCACCTCAGCCACGTTCCATGCCGACACAATCATGCGTCGTGAGTTAGGGTTGTTCTTCAGCTGGTCCAGAATAATCTTTATCTGGTCTATAGATCCGCCAGCATAGTCGGGCCAAGAACGCCACTGATGTCCATAGACAGGTCCCAGCTCACCGTTCTCGTCAGCCCACTCGTTCCAGATACGCACGCCATGCTCCTGCAGATAGTGAACATTCGTGTTGCCCTGCAGGAACCACAGCAGCTCATATATGATACTCTTCAGATGAAGTTTCTTCGTTGTCAGAAGTGGGAAGCCCTCTTCCAAATTGAACCGCATCTGATTACCGAACACGCTCAGCGTTCCTGTTCCTGTGCGGTCTCCTTTCTCCACGCCCTCGCGCAATATGCGGTCGAGCAAGTCTAAGTACTGTTTCATTATTATACTGTAATTTACGTTTGTCTTAAGTTTTAGTTATATAGAACATATTACCGGCTCATATTGCTGTGGCACATGAGTTGTCTTTATTCGCCATTCTTTCGGATAGAGATTATTTGCACGACTGCCGATGTTCTTCACTTGTCCGAGAATATGTCCCATAAAGCTTACATTCACAATGCCACGCGGAGTTTCAGCAGGAAGGGTGATGGCTTCACCACGAAGATAGGCAATGGCTTGAGCATAGTCCAAGTCAACGATGGGACACTGCACCGAGGCAGCATCACCGTTGAGTCTTTCCAGCGTAGGCACCTTGCCTTTGCTGTTGTTTCGAGACTCACGGAAAGCCACATCATTTTCATTGACGCTCCCTACCGAGCCCTTTCTCAACACCGCCATGAACAGACCTTCGCCACGAGTATATCCAGGAATGAAGCGATAAACAGGTTCATTGAAGCCTTCAAGCAGCGAGCCAGTGATGCCCCACTCTGACTTGGTGGCGACGGGCAACACCTCCGCACCAAGTTCTTCCATTATCCAACGGACATTCTCCTCATTCTCCTTTGTATTGAATGTGCAGGTGCTGTAGATGAGCAGCCCACCATCAGCAAGACACTGCCATGCGTCAGCAACAATCTCGCGCTGAAGCTGCCAACACTTCTCCACGTTCTGCGTGCTCCATTCGCTTGCAGCATTAGAATCTTTTCTAAACATGCCTTCACCTGAGCATGGCACATCGCAGAGAATGACATCGAACTTCATCTTCGACTTTCGATAGTCTTTGGGATAGAGGTTCGTAACGAAATGATTCTCATAGCCCCATTTCTCTACATTCTCAAGCAGCACGCTGGCTCGTTTGTGCATAGGCTCGTTGGAATAGAGCACGCTATTCTCAGGCAGCACAGAGCGCATCAGCGTTGACTTACCTCCTGGCGCAGCACAAAGGTCAAGACATTTCAATGCTCTGTAGTCTTTAGTCTGAAGTCTATCTGTAGTCTGTAGTCCTCCATCTGTAGTCAAAGAAGGGAGATGTTGTCGCAACACTTCATCGAGAAACATCGACGATGCCTCCTGCACATAGTAGCAGCCTGCATGTAGCAGTGGGTCGAAGGTGAAGTTTGGTCGTGTGGGCAGATAAAATCCGTTCTGACACCAAGGAACTCTGGTGAGCTGCGAGCTTAGCGCTTCGTATTCAGCATGAGAGAACCGTTTAGGGTTCAGACGTATGCTCACTGGTAACTCTTCATCAAGAGCCTGCATGAACCGTTCGAACCGTTCACTGCCAAAGAGTTGGCGCGTATATTGAATAAAATCGTCGGATAATTGCATAATCGCTTGCAAAATTAAAAAAAATAATGCAACTTTGCAATACAATTCTGACTAAATGATTTGGATTGTGTAATTAACATTACATTTGCAATAGAATGAGAACATACTTTTTACAGCTATTCATTATGCTCACTATGGTCTTTGCGCCTATAGAGATGACGGCACAGACATCAGATGCGAAAGACGCAATGGAAGAGCTTGTCGATTCTTCCGCCACTGATGCACAGGTGGTCTATTCCGACACTACTGGCGGAGCAACTTCCTCGGTTTATGCCGACTCGTTAGCCCTGGACGATGAAACAGTTACCAGCTACACTTACCACAAGTCTGTGAGCATTAACAGTTTCAAGGATCTGCGACAGTTTCTTACTAGTGGCGGGCTGGCAACATGGGTTATTATACTCATACTGTTGGTAACGGTTTTCATACTGTTAATACCAATATTGGTGTTCGGCTTGCTATTATGGCTGGTGTTAAAGGCCCTGCGTCGCAAGAAACCATCAGAGGCTCCAAAAGACGAGTTTGCTTTTGAAAACAAGAATAGAAACGAACAAGATAATTGGAATAATATGAATAACAACAAGAAACTTTGCAGGTCAAACGACCGCATTTTAGGTGGTGTGTGTGCAGGATTCGCAGAATATTTCGGAATTGATGTGACGCTTTTCAGATTTCTCTATGCCTGCCTGACGTTTTTCACTGCCTTCAGTGGCGTAATAGTCTATATCATTGCTTTGATTTTGATTCCTGAGCGTCGTTGAACAGTCCATAGGTTGTTCGCAGCACAACAAACTCCGTGCGTCGGTTTAGTTGGTTGCAAACCTCCTGCTTCTCTTCGTCTTTCAGCGATGTGATGTACTCTTCTGTCAGCACATCACCCTCCTTCAGCCAGTCATAAGTCTCGGTGAGCTTTCGCTTGATGGTCTTCGGCTTCTCCTTGCCGTAGCCCATAGGTGAGAGACGGTCGGCAGCTATGCCGTGTTCCGTCAGATAGTTGACCACACTCTCTGCACGACGTTGTGACAGTCGTTTGTTATATTCAGCCGAGCCACGATAGTCGGTATGTGCAGACAGTTCTATTGTCACATTGGGGTTTTCGTTGAGCAGCGTAACGAGCTTGTCAAGAGCTTCTGTTGACTCAGGGCGCAGGGTCGCCTTGTCGAAATCATAGAAGATATTGTCTATGAGTACAGGAGCAGTGATGCTTGCCAATGGGAACTGCAGCACATACTCAGCCGACTCCTTCACGGTATCTACCTTTAGCTGTTCCTTGTGGTTCAGATAGCCCTTACAGGTGCCGAGGAATACATAGTCCACGCCAGGCTTTATCTCTTCCGTAAAGGATCCGTCACCCTTGACGCTGAGCTTTAAGTTGGTACCGTCATTGCCAACCATATATACCAGAGCCTGTGGCAGTTCGTAGCCATCCTGTTCATACACCCATCCCTTAACTGTTTGTATCACCTCATGCTTCTCGAACGAATAGATGTGGTCCCATCCACGGGCATCGCCACGGTTCGACGAGAAGAACCCACGATTGTGCAGTCCCTCGAAGGTCATGCCGAAGTCATCGCCAGAAGAGTTAATAGGATAGCCGGGATGTTCTAATGAGTAATTAGTAGTTAGTAATGAGTAATTTTGATTAGTTTTTTCGTTTAATTCACCAGCTTGTGTCTGATTATAATTACTCATTACTAATTGCTCATTACTAATTGGCGTAGCTATATATATGTCCAGTCCACCAAGTCCTGGATGTCCGTTACTTGAGAAATAGAGGTCACCGTTAGGACGAAATGTTGGAAACATCTCGTCGCCAGGGGTATTGATAGGCTCGCCAAGGTTCTCTATTGAGCCTATGCCCGCTGTTGTGAGCTGTGCACGCCATATGTCCAGTCCGCCCATGCCACCAGGCATATTACTGACAAAGTAAAGCCACATACCGTCGGGTGATATTGCCGGGTGTGCATAGAGCGACAGCGTGTCGCGCGACAGTTCCAGCACCGAGGCCTTTCCCCACGACGCGTCGCTGCGGTTTGATGTTGCTATCTGTGCAAAGCGCGGATAGTTGGGATCGGTCTTACAGACAGTGAGATACATCGTTCGAGAGTCAGAGGTGAACGAGCATGCGCCCTCGTCCTGATCGGTGTTTAGCTCACTCTCTATTGTCTCTGGCTTCTGCCATTTTCCTTTATCATCTTTGTATGCCACGAAGATATCGGCAGGCTTCGTTCCTGTTATGCCGCTCAGCTCATCGCCTACAGCCTGATTACGTGTTGACGAGAAATAAAGCTGATCGTAATCGTCGCCGGCAAGTGCGGGCGAATATTCTGCACGTCGTGAGTTGAAGAGGTCTTCGCGCTTAACAGTATATCCTGACAGGTCGGCTTCTGCCTTCCATCGCGGTGCCATTCGTGCTGACTCAAGTCCGCTCTTCACCAAGCTGTTGTCGGGCATAGAGTCTAGAAGCATGGTAAAAGTTTTCTCTGCCTCCTTATAAGAACCATTCTTCAGCTGTAGCTGTCCAAGATAGAACAATGCCGTTGAGTCTGCCTGCTTGTAGCGCACGGCATTGTTATACGCAGCCATGGCTTTCTGTGTAAAGTTAATTCGTCGGTAGCAGTCGGCCATCTTCAAGGCTCTCTGTCCGCGCAGCGGCTTGTCCTTTGCACGAGTCTGCGAATAAGCCTTCTTATACTGTGAAGCAGCATCATGATATTCACCAAGGGCATAGAACTTATCGCCCTTTTTCATGGCTGTATCAGCACCACATCCCACAAGAAACATGGCTACAAGACACGCGTATATTATAGTAAGAACTTTCCGCATACCTAATAATAACGCACATCCTGCCTGTTTTATTGCATCTTCTTACAATTGACGGAAACAATATGAGTTCCTGAGCCCATTGACTTCACTTCCCCATCGGGCATATAGACGGTGGCAGTGGAACCTTCAGGGATAGTGACTTCCCATATCCACGTGTCGCCCTCGTAGTGCCAGCTGCTCTTGATGAGTCCTTCGGAAGACTTATATGATGCATCGAGATGCCCCAGACGACGGTCGGGTACAGGACGCATGATGATATGTTTGAAACCTGGCTGAGCAGGGTCGGCAACAATGCCAGCACAAGTTTCCCAAAGCCACTGGCATACGCAACCGTAGGCATAGTGATTGAAGCTATTCATGCCTTTAGGTCCCATACCTTTCTCCTTCATATAGCTATTCCAGCGTTCCCAAATAGTAGTGGCACCATTATCTACAGAATATAGCCAGCTGGGGTTCTTGCGCTGGAAGAGGAGTGTGTATGCGACATCTGCCATGCCATTTTCAGTAAGTGTGGGCATGAGGATGGAAGTGCCGAGGAATCCTGTCTGCAGGCAGTCGCCATGCTCACGGAAATTCTCGCGCAGACGCTGAATCATCTGTTCTTTAGCAGAACCAGAGAACAGCTTATTGCGCAGGGCGAAGAGAGCCGGTGTCTGCATGGTGTTCAGGATGGCACATTTGAAGGTACCGTCTTCATTGAAGAACTGTTCACGCAGGTAGTGTTTTGCCTCTTCAGTCATCTTTTCATAATAGTTGGCATCTTTGCCTGTTGCCCGCGCCATATCTGCCATCATGACAGCATCGATGGCCCAGTAGGAGGCACCTAAGTAGTTCCAGTACACGAGAACATCGGGCAGCGGCACTCCGTTCTCACGTACCCGTCCGCCACAGCTCTCCATAGGCTCGTAGCTCAGCCAGTCTGCCCATTGGTAGTTGCCGTTCTCGCTGACAAGGACAGCGTGGTCGTATTTCGTCTCGCTAACGTGTTTCATATATCGAGTCATCGCCTCCCAGCATTCTTCAACGACGGAGACATCACCAAACTGCTTCCATACTGTCCAAGGCACTATGATGCCGGCATCTGCCCATCCTACGCGCATATACTCATGCGAGCTGGTACCATATTGTCCTGGAGGAGCCACACCAGGGAAACCACCCACTTCACTCTGCGAGTCTCGCAGGTCGCGCAACCACTTGCGGAAGAAGCTGTCGGTATTGGCAAAGAATGTACCCGTCTCGCAGAACACCTGAGTGTCAGCAGTCCATCCCAGACGTTCGTTGCGCTGCGGACAGTCGGTAGGTACACTCAGGTAGTTGGAGCGCATGCCCCAGAGGGTATTGGAGATGAGCTGATTGATGTCTTCGTTGCCCGTAGTCAGCATTCCTGTTTCCATGCTGGATGTGATGGAACTGACGGGTATGGACTGTATCTGTTCAATCACGACTTCGTCGGTGGCGGTGATATCTAGGAAGCGATAACCGAAGAAGGTGCAACGCGGTATGTACTCCTCGCATTTGTCAATTATCATTTCTCCCTTATCATTTAGGGCGAAGCCCGCAAAGGTATAGTCGAGACGAATGCTCTTTTCGTGAAGGCGGAGGTTGCGACGGTGGACGCTCCCTTCTGGCCCATCCATTCCACGGCTCTTAGCGCCGTTGCCATCGTTCAGCAGTTCTGAAGGCAGACATGTGAGACGTGTACCAGCTTCAGCCTTGAAACGGAAAGACGGTACGGCAGCACAGTTCTGTCCGAAGTCTATGACGAGATGTTCTCCCGGGCGGACAATCATTTCTTGACCGTTGGCATACTCGCGATCTATAACAATTTTTCCGTGGGCTTCTTCGTTTTCGGCCTCCACCTTAGAATAGACGTATGCACGCTTGGGACTTAGAGCCAGTTCCTGAAGGTGGTATATCTCAGCTCCACATGTAGGTACTATCTCACCAGTGAACTCCTTACTAACCTCGGGAGTAGAAAGCAGGGAAGACTCGAAAACTGGAGAAGGGATGCGAGCATCGTACTCCTCACCGTCGAAAATGGCTGCGTGCTTTACAGGACCGGCAATGCCTGCTTTCCAGTTTTTCGTATCTGTACCATACCGACGTGTAGTGCCGTCGGTGAAAGTCAGTTCGAGAACACCACGGAAGGCGCACTTCTGACCATACATACCGTTGTGGCCACTGGGTGTGATAATCTTATCTGCCCACCACCCAGGCGTTACCTGTGCAGCCAGGGTATTCACGCTGCCTTTCTTCGTCTGGAATTGTTTGGTGACATCATAGGTAAACGAATATTTCGTACGACTATGATGCGAAAAACCGGGACGCAACACTTCACTTCCTATGCGTTTTCCGTTAACGTACAGTTCGTTCACGCCCAGACTCGTGGTCATCCACAAGGCTTTTTTTACTTTTAGGTCGTTCACAACTGTCGAAACGAACCAATTGGCTCCATCGGCAGCACGTGTATGGTCGTTGACACGTCCTGTAACCACAGGAGCATCAACTACACTAATCCACTCTGCATCGTTCCATGCATCATCAGACAATGCCTCTACGAGCTGCGCCTTGCTGCCTATGACAACAAACATCAGGCATAGTAAAATCAAGCTTTTTCTCATTAGTTAATAATTCGTTTCAGATTTCGAAGACAAAAGTACAGTTTTCTCATGCAAACATGCCACATTATTTGTTCAAAACACCTAAAATATTGACTTCCATATAGTCAACATCTGGCATAGGACCACGGTCATTGTAAAAACGTATGGTATTCAGTCCCTTGCGTAATCGTAGTGTCAGCATGACCGTGCCATCAACCACTTGTTGAGCTGTGATGCGCTGTTCCTTACTGCCATTTATACTGACTGTAAACGCTAAGTTTTCAGGAAAAGCGCTACATTTGATGGTGACGCAATAATCATCAGTTTTCTGACACCACACGTCGCGCCATTGCAAGTCGTTGTCTGCCCTTCCGCCCAAGTTCGTCACTTTCATGCCGCCGCTGCAGAGGGAGTCTTCCTTGTAGAAAGCCGTGCCAACGGCTAAAGGATTACTCAACTCCTGATAACTGCTCAGATAGGCAGTTTCAGCCTCATAGCGGATGCGAGGCAGTCGCTGAGTGGCTGTAAGGCGGAAGATGCGACAACCGTGAGGAGGAACGGATTGAGTGAAGAGTTGAGAGTTGAGAGTGTAGAGTTCTTGCGTCCCTCTGGTAGCAAGCGTCCTTCGGCCGAGCGTGCTACCGCTGTCAAAGACATCCTTTGCTTGGACTTTGCCGCCAAGTTCCAAGTCAGCCAAACTGACTTGCACGGTCTGGGGCTCGTCGGTGGGGTTATAGAAGGCGACGGCACGAGTGAGACCACCACGCTCCAAAAGATCTTTTGCCAGGACATAAGTACCGGTCTTCAAGTCGTGTTGCACAACTTGGGCTTGAAGTCCCAATGGATCTTGGTCAATGGCTATAAGGTCGCGGTTTTTCAAAAGTTCAAGGGTCTGTGGCTTGAGCTTTGTCATATCGCAACCGATGAGAAGCGGACTGCTCATCATACACCATATACCAAAGTGGGTACGGTCTTCCTCAGCTGTAAGCGAGCGTCCCACCTCAAGCATATCCATATCGTTGTAGTGACCATTGCCAGCATAAGCCGAGAGATAGAGGTTCTGCTTTATTATCTCCTTCACAACTGACCATCTCGGACTGATGTCACGCGACATTCGCCATGAGGATGCCACGTCAGAAACCCACGTACCAGGGTAGTCCCAACGACATACATTCATACGCACATCCTTGCGGCCTGTATTAAGTATGGCCTGACGTATGGCGGTATAGCGTTCCTGAGGATCGAGTTCCAGATGCAGGCTGTTACGACTGGCAGAGCCGCCGCAGAAGTCAATCTTTATGAAGTCGAAGCCCAGCTCACGGAAATACATGTCACAGTCCTGCTGGTCGTGACCATAGAGACCCACGCCCTCGGCTATCGAGTCCTTGTCATACCAGTTACCGCAGGTGTTAGCTCCTGCATCGCTATAGATGCCTGCCTTCAGTCCTAATGAGTGGATATGATCCACCACTGGCTTCAAACCTTTAGGGAATCGCGTGGGATGAATCTTCAGACGGCCAGTCTGCTCATCACGCCCACCAAAGAACCCGTCATCTATATTAATATAGGTGTAGCCCACGTCCTTCAGTCCCTGAGCCACCATTGCATCAGCCTGACGCATTATGAGCGAGTCGCTGATGTTTACGCGATAAGTATTCCATGAACTCCAGCCCATGGTGGGCAGTTCATGTTTCTGCCTGCTCATTATACGTATTGTACCTCCGTTAGGGTTGATATTGACCAGAGTAGTTCTTCCCTTTTTAACAAGTGTCAATTGGCGTCCTTCTTGAATAGCGTTTCCCACAGGTGCATCAATAACCAAGGTCAACGGATGACTGAAAAGTTCTGGGTCCAGTGTTGATTTTATATTGATTTCAAATCCAAAGGTTCTTTCCTTCACTTTCAGTTGCGTATTGTCACGCTCTTTCACGTATGCCGTCACGTCGCGCAGTGTTGCCACCCACAGCTCAGACTGCCTCATCTGCAGATAGTCCATGAAATGCCATAACAGCTGCGGATTATTGAAATGGTCGTAACCCTGAGTGATGCCATGGGTCATAGTTATGCCCCATTTCTTTTGGGCAATGAGCGAATCAACATAAGCATAGAGGAACGGCAATGAACGCTTAGAACCGAGCGACATCTGAAACAGGCGGCTCCCCACCCTGCCCTTTTCACAGAAAGCTATTGTTTCATCATTCTTGCTGTTGCCAGGATATACAAAGGTCATGGGCTTGATGCCTGTATGCGCTTCAATGGCAGAGTCATTAAGACGTACCTCACGCTGGAGTTCTTCCCTGTTCAGACGCGTCAGAGCCTTGTGCTCCCATCCGTGGCTGGTAATCTCCTGACCATCGGCAGCCATCTCGCGTAACATGTCCCATGTCATACATGGGGTGCCGTTGGTCCCGTTCTGCCGGTCTTGTTTTGAGCGCATCACACCACCTACCTTCGAACCAATGACGGCAAAGGTTGCATGCATATTGCGTTTCTTCAGCTCCGGGAAAACATGCGTATAGTGTTCCTGAAGCCCATCGTCAAATGTGAGCGTGAGCGCAGCCTTACGGTTACCATAGAAAGGAGCAATGCTGACTTTCTCCTGTGCGAAAAGCGACACAGCGATACCTAACAGACAAGCAATAACAAAGAGACGTTCTTTGCTCATAAACACGATAATTATTTTCATTGATACAAAAGTATTACACAAACGACGACAACATTCGGTAATCAAGTTCAAAATATAGTAGTTTAGTACAAGAGGAATACTATTACAGCGTAAAAGCTATAGAATTAGACTTCAGTATAGTCTGATAAAGAAGGTAATATAAACAGAGCTATTTTACAAAGTCGACGAGTTTGGCGACCAAAGTCGACGAGTTTGGTGACCAAAGTCGACGAGTTTGGTCATCAAGGTAGTCAAAACTGCATTACAAGGCTGTCAGTACATGATTGCAATTCAATTAGAAAAAAGAAATGATTTGCTTGGAGATAAATAAGATTATTCGTATTTTTGCAAAATCCAAAACGGAAACTTAAAAATGAGACTACTACACATTGTTTTTTATATATGTCTCTGCATTTTAGGAGTGCAGAGCAGTTTTGCTGCTAATAACGACAAGCAAAACAACGCCAACGGTTATAAACTGCATAGCCGACATATCAGTACTGCTGACGGCCTGACGAGCAATGCCATCAACGAGATGGTGCAAGACACAGAGGGTTATATCTGGATGGCAACTAACAACGGTCTGAGCCGATACGACGGTTACGTAGCCGTGAACTATTCATCGGTAGCATGCGACGATGAGCATCACCTTCACGCACGAATAGGACGTATCTATCACGACCCGTCAGCCAATCTTCTTTGGCTGAACACCGCCACCTACCAGATAGCATGCTACGACTTGGCGCATGCACGGTTTACCGACTGGTCTGGAGACGGCGACTGCTACAAGCAGTTCAACAAGATGATGCTCACCCGACAGGGAATGGTGCTCTATGGTGCTGGACTCGGTGCGCGTCTCAGTCACAAGGAGAGTGATGACAGGTTCAGCATGACAGAATGGACACGTAGCAATGGCTCACTCCCCAATGACGATGTGCTGATGGTGGTGGAGGACTCGCTGGGCAACGTGTGGCTGCCTACCAAACGTGGCATCAGCGTAAACGGAACTATCGTTGACTCTACCCACTGCATCATTGCAGCAGGTGCTGGAAAAGAAGCTTTCTTCCTGACAAGCGAAGGCGAAGTGCTCGTTTACAACGACAAGCAACTGAAAAAGACGTTTGCCATACCCAGCACCATAGGACACCCACGGAAAGTGAACACCAGTTTCCTGTGGCAGGGACTGTGGATGCTATTCACGCCAGACGGAACCTATGCCATAGACCTAAAGCAGGGCATAACCTCAAAGCCTCAGCAGTGGCAGGTTGCTGACGGTCTGAACCAGGGAACTTGCGACGGCTACCACTTCATTGGCACACGAAAGGGAGAGCTTTGGATATTCCCTGAAGCAGGAACGCCACAACGATTAGACCTTATAGCCAACGCGCAGCTGACTACTAACAAAGGGTGGCTGTTCCATGTAGCAAAGGACAAGGGAGGTCGCCTGTTCATAGCGACCTACGGTGCTGGTCTCTATGTCTATGACACAGCGAACGGCAGCCTGACAAACTATACCGCCAATGACCGCTTACCTCTCATAGGCTCAAATTATCTTATGTCGGCCATGACAGACCGTCAGGGCAACATTTGGTTAGCCACAGAGACAGCTGGCACCTATTGCATCACTGTGGTAGATAGCGAGACAGCAAACTTCACTAACCTCGACACAGACAACCAGGGGGAATGGAGCAACACGGTCAGCACATTGACGCTGCAGAAAGACGGACGTCTCTTTATCGGCATGCGCGACGGCCACACCTTTACAGCCACAAGCGGCAACACAGCAATCAATGCCATAGGTGACAGACACAAGGTTGCCGTAAGAGCCTATCTGATTGATAGCAAGGGGCGGGAATGGATTGGAACATGGGGCAACGGACTCACCGTTGACGGTAAGCACTACTGCACTACCGACACCATCAACAATATCACTTCTGACTTCATAAACAATATTATTGAAGGAACTGACGGAACGATTTGGATTGGCACTTGGAACAGCGGAATCGTGCGCTTTAACGAAAACGGCAAGATGACGCAGATGACTCAAGGCAACATCAACAGCAACCGCATCAACGACATCGTGATGGGAGCCGACGGCACACTATGGGCAGCAACCAAGGACGGAGTCTTACGATTAGCAAAAGACGGATCGATGACCATGTTCAACACGTCAAACAACCTCTTCCCTAACGATGAGGCAAACGATTTGTTCATTATTGATGACACGCTATGGGTGGCTACTTCCGGAGGTGTTGTCAAATGCAACATCGGTCAGGACGCAAACCTCAATATCTTGGGGAGCTACACCATTGAGCAAGGGTTGTCTAATAACAGTGCAATGGCACTGACAAAAGACATGCAGGGTAACATCTGGGTAGGTACAGAAGATGGTATTTCACGCATAGACAAAGAGAGAGGTACGGTTAACAGCTATCGGTTTACAGACAGTCCACAGGGCAACATAACAAGCGCAGGCTGTGCGCTGACAACAGCCAACGGAAACCTGATATTCGGCACAGCCGACGGTCTGCTGACGATAAACCCTCAGAGGTTCAGCAATGGCGAGGCACGCCCGCTGATTATCACGAATATGACAGTCAACGGTACTGCACACCTTACCGACCGTCCAACGGAGATGGAGTATGACCAAAACAAGCTGACGTTCTTCTTCTCATGTTTCGAATACAGCAATCTGCAGCGACCGATGTTCCAATACTATCTGGAAGGTTCGGAAAAGGAGTGGCAGAACACTACGACGCAAAACCGTGCAGACTATAACAACTTGCGCCCGGGACGCTACACATTCCATGTTCGCACACTGGACACCACTGGACAATGGCAACAGGCAGTGACCTACAGCTTCACAATCATGCAACCATGGTACAACCGCTGGTGGGCATGGATGATTTACATCGCGACAGCGCTGCTGGCAGGCTTCTATGTCTATAGCAACTGGCGTGAGCGTTTCGAACTGCATCAGCAGATGGCGATGGAGCGACAACTAAGCGAGCTGCGCCAAAACCTGTTCACAAACATCACCCATGAGTTTCGCACACCTCTTGCCATAATAAAAGGTGCTGTTGATAAGCTGGCTGAAGACGGTTCTAACAAGGTGGCACGCCATACGGCACAGCGCGCCACTAACCGCATGCTGCGCATGGTTAACCAATTCATGGAGTTCCGCAAGATACGCACTGGCAATCTGCGACTACAAGTGGAGGAAGGCGACTTGGCAATGTTCATTCGCGACATTGTCAACGACCTTTGGATAATTGCCAATCAGAAGAGTCAGCAACTGACATTCATACCAACAGAGCGACACATGACAGCCACTTTCGATATGGAGATGGTAGAGACAATGGTTTACAACCTTATATCGAATGCGATCAAATATACGCCTGAACGTGGCGACATCAATGTGAGGCTGAGGAAGGCTGACGACACGTTTGTGCTCACTGTGGAAGACAGCGGTCCTGGCATTGACCTAGACAAGCAGGAATCGCTGTTCAAGCCATTCATGAACGGATATGCTGCGCGAGGAGGCATGGGCATCGGTCTTTATACAACCCACGAGATGGCAAAGACCCACAAAGGCAGTCTGAGCTACAACCGCATCAGTGAAGCCGGAGGCTCAAAATTCACGTTACGTCTGCCTGCTACCGATGTCTATTCAGAGAAAGATTATCGCGACACGCCACTGGCAGCTATTGAGACAAAGGAAAGAAGCGAAAGCACTGGCGAGCCACTGAGCGAGATACTGCCCGAGGCGCTTAACGACAAAGTGGTGGCAATCATAGAAGACGATGCCGACATGATGGAACAGATAAAGACAGAGGTGGGTGTGTATTTCAAGATAGAGTGCTACGCCTGCGGACAGGCAGCAATAGACGGCATCGTAGCATCAAAGCCGTCGCTGGTCATCTGTGACGTCATGCTGCCCGACATGGATGGCTACGACATCGTTAGTCGTTTGAAGAACGACAGCAACACATCATCACTTCCCATAATAATGCTAACGGCACTTAACGATGAGACCCACCAGATACGCGCCTACAAGGCTGGAGCCGATGACTATATGGTGAAGCCATGCAACTTCCGCTTGCTTATAGCTCGCGCCATGCAACTGATGAAATGGAGCATGACAGTTGCTACGCAAAAAGCCGACGGAGACTCAAGCGAGACAAAGACGCCACAGCCGAGTCTTATTGACAACCGACTCGACAAGCTGTTCTTGGAGAAGCTGGAGAAATATACGAATCAGAACCTAAGCAACGAGACGTTCAACATTGACCGATTGGCGGAAATGATGAACATGGGACGCACAAAGTTCTATGGAAAGGTGAAGGAGTTGACAGGCATGTCGCCAAATAAATACCTCCAAGAAGCGCGCATGCGCCGTGCTGGCGAGCTGCTTCTTGAAGGTAAATATACTATTAGCGAAGTGAGCTATAAGGTGGGCATCCAGGACCCGTCTTATTTCAACAAGGTGTTCAAGGCTCACTTCGGAGTGGTGCCGAGCAAATATGGGAGAAGCTGACTTACTCTTCTTCGTTCAAAGAATACGTCGAAAACTTTTTAGTCTTCGTCTTCTTCGTCGTCCCAAGAGCCGCGGCGAGAAAGTGCATCTCCACCACTATGATTTGTACTTCCAAAATTTTCATTGAACGAGGCCTGGAGTAACGCCTGTTTGCTCCTTACCTTTACGATTGTTATTGTAGGAATGCTATATATCTTCTTCATATGCTGTTCTCTCCTTTATTTAATAATTACCTTTTTTCCATTATGCACATAGATGCCCTTTGTAGGCTGAGTAACGCGACGACCTTGCAGGTTGTAGACAACTTTCTCGCCTTCGGAAAGGGTTGGGGTGAGGTTCTTAATTCCTGTCGTTTCATCAGCAAATACCACATTCATGGAACGACCAAGAGCCGATGCACCATCGCTTATTTTCAAGAAAGCCTTGCCAGCAGCGATTTCTCCGCTGGTGATAGGGTTAAATTGTACAGTAGCACCGCCATTTTCAGAAGTAAGAGCATATATTGTGTATGCAGGATCTGTGAATGCATCATATGCTGTAGCCGTGAAGAAAGCACCTGTCAGATGGCCTTTATCCGTTGAGGAACTACCCGCAGCAGGAATATCATAATTTGTATTAGGCGTTCCCTTCAAGATAACCCCCGTTCCCGCTGGCACATTGTTAACCTTAGTAAGTGTTACAGTGCTGCTTTCGCAAGTGGCAGTGTATGCAGTCAGACCTTTGACGCCAGAAAAATCGAGGGCACAAGGCGTATAGAGCGTGGCCCAGCCTGTGCTACCGATACTTACTGACTGCTGGGTATAAACATGAATATAATTAATTCTTCCATAGTTGTTTGTGTAACTCGTGCAATAATAATACATTGTTCGCTCACTCTTTGATGCAGAAAGACTGATAGTTACATCTTTACTTCCGTTTGAAGCATTAAAATTCTGTAAAGTATTTGTACCATCTGTCAAAACCGAAGGTCTGTTGTTAGAAGCTGTTGCTTTGATTAATAGACCAATGGCCTTGTCTGCTGGAATCTTGAACTGAACAGTGCCTGCACCTGTTGAGGTATTACCTTCGCCATTCAAATCAATATAACCATTGCGAATCTGTGCTACACCACTGCCATAATAAATATTGTCCTTGGTGATTCCATTGTAATTTACACTCATCGTTGGCGTAGTAAAATCCCAAGAGGTATTACCAGTGATTGCGACAGTTGTATTGCCTTTAGGATAGAACTCTATGGTTTTGAAGCCTGGAGCTTTCTTGTCGTTATTCACACTAATAGCATAAATAAAATATTGCTTACCAGCCTCAACATCAAAAGCTGCCATATTTTCTGAACCATAGGATGCTGTATTATCTCCAGAGAACGATGCTACTTCAGACGAGCCGTCGCTAACTTTGAGAGTCATCTGGGAGTAGTATTGAAGTTTCATAATCACTCTTCCCGCAACGCCAGCCTTGAAGCTAACCATATTTGCCCCTGCTGCTGTAGGTGTACTTGCAAGTGCAGTGGGTAAATAAACGTACGAATTGGAAACCTGCTTGATTCCGCTACCAAGATAGATGTTGTCAACAATCATTCCGTCGTATGTGGCAGCATAAGGGCGATTGGTAAAATCCCATTTTGTGTATTCACTAACCGCTGTCAGGCTTGTTGCCAAAGTATTGGTTAGAATGATTTTCCGTATCTGAAGGGGCCTGTCTGCTGTGGCGGTATTATATATATATGCCGTTACGGGAGCATTTGTACAATTGGTATATATACCATCCTGTAAACTATTGACAGCTGCATTGTACTGGTAACGAAAAGTTGTTCCTGCCGAAATGTTAAAGCAGCTGCTGTAATTATTATTATAAGTCAACTGACCTGTCACCTTTAATGTATAGCCTGCAGGAACGACAACACTAAAATAGTCGTGAGAAGGAACATTGTCAGTTACAGTAGTACTCTTTGTACCAAAAGAGTACCCTTGACTTGCTGTGTAGGTAAACGCATTGGTCGCATGTATGGCTACAGCCTCAGAACTATTGTAGGCCGTCTCGTTTGATGCCGACGTTGTACCAGTTGTTGCATAATAATAGACCGTAGCCTCAGCAGGCTTACTAATAGTGCTCCATCCTGAGGCGGTAAAGTCCCATGTGCGAGTGACTGCCTGTCCCCACGCAGAACTCACCCCCAGCATCATTACTGCGGCGAGCAATAATCCTTTAAAAGTAGTTTTAAATTTCTTCATAATAGTTTTTAAATTAATTTTTTGATTTGATGGCAAAAGTAGCGGAAATAAGGGGTAGAAGCTACTGTACAAATGTTCATACGCTTGTACTATTGTTCAATTAGCCCAAAATTACATGAATAATTATATGGTCAATTCGTGGTAATTACATGTCAAGTAATCACTATGATTAATACTCATCGTCATCATCGTCCCACACAGAACGGGATTTGCGTGACAGGTACTCATCGGTAGTAT
Organism: Prevotella sp. E13-27; assembly: GCF_023217965.1. Classification (NCBI taxonomy): domain Bacteria; kingdom Pseudomonadati; phylum Bacteroidota; class Bacteroidia; order Bacteroidales; family Prevotellaceae; genus Prevotella; species Prevotella sp. E13-27. The sequence continues at coordinate 74,190 of NZ_JALPSC010000001.1, forward strand.
CATCATCAATTGTAGTGCTCAGATTGCCAGTGCCAGACACACCATAGACGCTCGAACATATCATCTTTTCCGCAACAACATGAACAATAGTTATTGCAGGACTCAAATATATCTTTTTCATCGTAGTTTGTTTACTGATTCTTATTTCACCATGACTTTTCTCACAGTTCCATCGGTATCGACAACAATATTGATACCCTTCTTCAGTCCTGACTGCAACGTTCCGCTAACAGAATATATCATCAGAGCTTTCTTCGCCATGTCAGCATTATCTGTTGGAAGGGTGACAATGTCTGTCGTATCATCATATAAAAGACGGAAGGCACGGGCTTGCGTAACGGTGCCAAACTGCAGGTATGCTTTATACTGTGCAATGGAGGTACCTGTATATTTCTTGAAGCCTGCAGTATTGTCATCAATCTGCGCAAGCACATAGATGGGATCAGCGGCATTTGTATAATCATAGTCTGTCAAGGCAGCATCAGCAGTGCCCACGAGCAGGTTGTCAGACCAAGTAGCAGCCGTCATCGACTTTTCGAAGCGGTAGAGTCCCTTTACGCTGTTGAACAGAAAGCCCTGCTTGGCAGGAATGATGCCACCGGCATCGACCTTGGTCAGCGTGATAGTGCCAGTATCCTCACCATCCTCATAGTCGCTGACATAATAAACGCATGCGTCATCGGGCACCACAGCAGGATAAGGTAGCGACATCGAGCCCCATCCGATAGGGGTAACACGGTTATAGATAGAAGTATTGTCAGTGGGTACAAAACGCAAGGCAGCTACGTTACTAGTACTACCGCTTACATAGACGAAGGTTCCTGCTGTCGTAGAAGTATAGCTCAATTCCTTCATATCGCTATCATCGGTGGTTGTTAGATCTGCAACTTTTGTTCCGTTGAAATAGAGAGAACCGGTACCACCGCCGCTTTTTAGCAAACTGAATTTACCAGGCACGGCGGCATTGATAGCGAAGTCGCAGGAGATGCTAGCACTGGCCGTCTGAGAATATGTTGGCGTCACAACCGGACTAGCTCCATTACTGCGTGCCGTGCTAGTCACAGTGACGGATGTTCCGTCCGCGAACTGATAGATGCCGGCTCCTTGACTTCCACTTTTCCATGAGCGGTTGCTCGTAGCACCTTTTGTGTAATACATGCCATTATTACATCCTGTGGCCTTGCTGTAATCTGAGCTATATGATGAAGGAAAACCAAAGTTCTGACAAAGCCAAGTCGTCTCTTTCCATACCACCTCATCATTACCAAACTTCGTATAGACATCCACAAAATCGTATGCGACAGCTGATGGCGCAAGTTTCACGATGCTATAGGCAGCCATAGCATCACCAGCAGGCACGCTGAGGATGGCCTCTCCCTGATATACTTTTGTCTTGCCATCTGCCTTGTTAAACTGCGTACCATCAAAGATGTACTGCGCGTTGCCTGTCTCAGTATTGTTGGCCAAAGGCTTATCCCAAGCGAGCATGGGCTGCAGATAGTTCTCGGCATCAACATCGCTTGTCTGCGTATTGTCAATAGTCATAGTGTAGGTCTCGCTGGCATCACCCTTCAGCAACACAGCTTCACCCTTACCAATAACAGTAGCTTCCACCTGTTTTGTGGCATCATCGTCGATGTCGCCTGCCTGCAAAGCATAAGCCTTCAGGCCCTCGGGCAACGTCAGTGGAGCCAGTGCCAGATTAGTGAATACCGCATAGCCGTCGCTGCTCATCGTAGCCTGACGAAGAGACGTCTTGTCCTCGGAGGGAACGAAACGGAAAGCGTAAACACGACTATTCTGTCTTCCTGAGAAATAGACAAAGGTACCTGGTTCTGTTGAAGTATATTTCAGCTCTACGGCTGTCGTTGAACTGCTATTGACAGTTACTGCTTTAGTTCCGTTGAAATAAATACGGTGTTCTATTTCTGTATCGTTGTTGGAGGCGACCAGCACATAGAATGTACCTGGATAGAGGGCATTGATAGCAAAATAGTCGCCAAAACTGCTACCGGCTGCGGTCATCGTTGATGCTACTGTAGGATCAGACCACGGGTTAACATAGTCGTTGGTCAAGTTATAATGCTTGGTTACAGTTACAACTGTTTCGTCAGAGAACGACATATTGGTTGACGAAATAGTCCCAGTCTTGAAAGAGCGGTTGTTTGAATTTCCGGTACAGCAATACAGTCCATTATGCTCTACGAGTCTTGTTCCATCATATACGGGAACAGTCATGCTCTCCAGTGTCCATGTGCGGGCCTCGCCTACCACAACCTCGGTTCCGAAGTCATGGGCAGGAGCGGTTTCGGCGTCAGCCTCCGGCTCGTCAAAGGTCAGTTCGCTGTAGTCACACTGGGCGGCGCCGTTACTGATGGAGAGGTATGCCTTTCCGGCAGCCACGCTGACAGGTGTGCTCACTTTTGTGAATTTCTTGTTTGCAAAGGTGTAGTTTACGAAGTCCTCGCCTGAGGTTTCTTCAACGTCGCCAGTGGTCTGCTGTGCAGTCATGGCGTTCTCGCCCTCGTAGTTCTGAGCTGTCCAGACGAAGGGCAGCTTATATTCTGTCGATGGGGCTCCCTGCAGTATGACACCTGTGTTCTTGTCCACTGCCAACAGCTGAGTCATCTCCACCATTGAGTTGCTCTCTGCTGATGGAGCCACAGCCCATGCTGTCAGTCCTGTAGGCAGTCCGAGGTTGGCACCAGTGATGTTGCCGAAGGTGGCATAGCCGTCGGCATCAGTAGTAATGGTACGCTGTGCCGTGCGGTCGATAGTGGGTACGTATCGAGCACCCCAAAGTTTATAAGGGCTATTTGTCCATATATAATAAGTACCAGCCGAAGATGCCGTATATGTAACCTCGCGTATCGTATTAACCGTCTCACTTGTAGCAGTCTCGGTTGCCACAATTTTTCCGTTAAAGATAAGAGACAGATGCTTGTCGACAGTTTCCAGAGCCACCTTTATTGTGAATGTTCCTGGATAGAGTACGTTCAGAGTAATACAGTTACCGCCACCATGCGAGGCGTTCCAGTCTGCACTGACAGCATTTTCGCCAATATTACTGCCCAAGTTACAACGCACATACGATGTGCTGCTTTGCACATAGCTGTCAGGATAGGTCAGTGTCTGTGCTGTCTGACCTGTATTATATTCGAATCTGCGCTGTGTACTGCCACCTCCGAATAAATACATACAGTCAACAATCTGCGAACCGGAATAGAACGATCCGCTCTGCTTGTCGAAATTCCATGTGAAGGTCTCACCCACAAACTCATCGGTTCCAAAGTCGGAATAGTCCACCTGTGCATACTCCACATCGAGTTTGTCGCCACTGATAACGCCCTCGTCCACCATGCGGTTGTAGAGACGTTTGCCGAAGAGCTCTGCCGAGGGAGCATCGAAGTGCTTCGCATCGCTGAGCATCGTCAGGTCGCGCAGGTCGATGACGTGGAAGTTGGCATCCTCATCCTCAAGGGTATAGAAAGCCTTCTCCACTGTTGAGTTGCAGAGTGAAGAGGCATGGGGAATAGTGCCACAGAAGAATGGCAGCTTGGCATACTTCGACTCGCCCGTCTTGGTTACGAGGTGGTTGCGCACGTATGCCACCATTGCCTTCAGGTTGTTATAGTAAGAGCCTGCAGCGTTCTTGTCACTCTCACCCTGATGCCAGATAATGGCCTTGATGTCCACATCATCACCCTGATTATTAATGGCATCAATGGCTGCATCGATATTGGCTATCCACGCCTTCAGCAGCGATTGTCCGGTATAGGTAGTAGCATCTTTTTCAAAGTTAGTACCGGCAATACCTGTAGCAGCCAGGAAGGTGGGGTCAGCGCTCCAGTGGTAACCTGAACCGTAGCCACCAACGAAGGGCTTGTCGTTCACAGTTCCGCCGCTGTTGCTCACTGATGGGTCTATGCTCGTACCGCCGTAACTTGTCTTAGCAACATAGAAAGTCTCATTCAGAGCCTGTCCTATATAATAATAGGTTACAGCATCGTAGGCCCAACGGTCAGGCTGTCCTGTACCATTACTCGTAGGAAAATAAGGGTAGAACACACCTAAGCGCCCTTCGGAGTAAGGGGCATGGTATGACACCAGCGCATTTGTGTTAGCCGACTGCAGATAGCTGGGAAGAGTTTCTGCATAGAGTCGTCCGTCGGTGTTCGACTGTCCTCCTGTCAGGAACAGCTTCTTAGTAGCAGCTGAAGCGCTGATAGTCAGAAGCATTGAGAGAAGCACGGATAGTAGTTTCTTCATTTTCATATGTTTTAGCAGATTAGTTCGTTCTGGCAGCAAAAGTAGAACAAACGAGCAGCCAAGACATAGAAAAATCGTTCAGATAACAGGAAAAATGTGCAAATAAACTATTTGACTATTTTCTTTTTCAGCATTAGGCCAAAAACTCGCTGACCAAGCGTCTGCGCTCCTTCAGCATCGAAGTGCAGGCGGTCACGCTGAAGAGAAAGGCCTTCAGCCTCAACAACATAGAAATGCTTGTCTTCCTCAGCCAACCTGTGTAGTGCATCGACAACCTCCTGCCGGCGCATACGACTGCCTTTGGCAAAGGTTCCACATACCACAGGCAACTTTGCATAGCGCTTACGACCCGTGATGCTTACCAGATGCTGACGCACATGAGCAATAACAGCCTTAAGATTCTCGTAATAATTGGAAGGTGCCTCACAGTCGCTCTCGCCTTGATGCCAGATAAGACACTTTATGTCTGAAGTCTGAGAGCTGAGGGTTGAGAGACAGTCATCAATCTGACGTTCAAAAGCCAATAGCAACGACTTGCCACCATGACTGGCAGAGGTGGTGTGATTCAAGAAAGCCGTGTCAGCACTCCAATAGAGCCTGTGAGTACTACGTTTACACAAAGTGTCAATAGCCGTTCCGCCATCAGTATGCTTAATAACATAGAAAGGTTTCTGCCACAGCTCTTCCAACTTCTTATAGACCACAGCGTCAAAGCCCCAACTTGCCTCAATCTTCGGTTTCGCCACACGAGGCGAGAAAGGCGAAAACTGTCCAGAAGCCGTTTCAAAATCACCACTGCCATAGCTCCACTGGCAATATTGATAGGAGTTGTAGGCATTGGGCAATTCTGATAATGGCACACGTCCGTCGGCATTGGATTGTCCTGCAACAAGAATAACAGGAACACGCTTACGCGCCGTACAAACAGTTACGATGCTGAGCAGCAGGCAGAAAAGGAGTAATCGTCTCATTATTTTATATGTTGCAACAGGAACTGCTCGGCCACGGGTAGAAAGAGGTCGTGGCCATTGGCATTGAGGTGAGCGGTATCCGTACCCTTGCCGCCCTGGAAGTACTTCTTGCGGAAATCGAAGCTGTCGGACTCGATATTGCTGTCGCGTGAAGCGTCGAACACGGGAACATCGTACTTGGCGCATACCTCCTTGATGGCTTCGATGGTGCGCTGGCGGGGACTACCTGCAAAGTTCTCGCAACGCCATGGAGTGATGAAGAATATCTGTCCGTTAGGATACTTCTTACGCATGCCGCTGAGCATCACAGACAGTCGCTCCTTGAACAGGTCGACACCGATGCTGTCCAATCGTCCCTGGCTGGCATCATTATGTCCGGCAATGATGACGATATAGTCTAGCGAGTCGTTCATAGAAGCGTAGCGCTTATACATGCCCGTTCCCCACTGCTTGAGGTCAAGGGCTATGCAGTTGCCGTTCTTGCCGTAGTTGTAATACTGCATACCATATTTTTGAGCGAACTTATAGTGCCACGTGTTCTCAATCTTGTCACGGTGGTTGCGCACGTAGCTGTCGCCGATGATACCAATCTTCTTGCCATGCAAAGAGGAACGGTCGAGATGGGTCTGGATGAAGCGTAATGACTCAGCCTGACTAGATGGGAAACGCCAGTGACCGCTGGACGGCGTGATGTCGCACTGCTTCTCACACGTCATTGCGTTCCATGCTGCCCATACGGAAGTCGGGGAACAGGTTTCGTCGTTGTAGCCCCACGACATAAAGGTGGGCACTTTGAGACGGCTGGCGAAGTTGACAACGTCGAAATACTGCAAGGTAGACTCTGCAGTGAGTGTATCGATGTCAATGCGCCCGTCCTTATAGAACCCGGAGAAGAACTTCGGCCACCCACCGGCACGCTGGTGACGGAAGCCCAGCAGATCGCAGAGTGCAGGATAGAAGGGTACGCAGATGGTAGCCTTCTCATTGAGGGCTGCCGTTACAATGGTCAGTGCACCACCTTGTGAACCGCCTGTCACGATGGCATTGCGACCATCCCACTCTGGCAGCGAGCATAGGAAGTCGAGGGCGCGGACACAGCCGACGTAGACATCCTTATAATAATAAGTGTCTTTCGACTGCATGCCACGGTGCATATATCCGTCGCATTTCTTTTGACGCATGACATTATATGCATCGTCAGGAATGCGTGGGTCGTTGTCGTGAATCTCTATTTTCAGATAGATCATACCCTCTTTAGGGAAGTAGTCATCGGGATTGACCTTGGTGCTGCCGGCACCGGGAGGGCACAGTACGACGGGATGCTTCTTGCCGTCGCGAGGTTGGGCGAGCATGCCATAGAGCCACTTGTCCTTACCGACACGCAGACGGACCAGACGGGTAAGGAACTTCTCGCTGGTGGCGTTGGGAACACTGTAATATTCAGGTTCGAAGTCAACCTTACGTGCCTCACTGACCGCCTTTGTCCAGAACTTGTCGAAGTCAGCGGGCTGGGGCGTGAGTGTGCGGATCTGTTCTGGAGCGAAACCTACCTTTACGAGGTCGCCATAGCGCTTGCCATCGACATAGAACTCATACTGGCAGGCCAGGAAGCCAGGCTCTTGCATGGTGCCCATGGGAATAACGACCTCTCCATGCTTGAAGCTGACAGACTCGAACTTCTCAGGCAGGAACATCTCCTTTCCGGTTTTGTATAGCAGTGCTACATCATGGAGGGGAACACCACCGATGCGAGCAGTGATACGCAGTGAAGCCTGTTCGCCGACTTTATAGTGGCTGTCGGCATGGCTTGGCATGGCGATAAACTCCAAATATTGCTTGCGGGGATTGCCAGTCTCTTTGCTAAAGGTGGCTTGTGAGGGCGTGGCTTTGTTGATGACGGGCAGGATGGCCTTACCCCAGTATGCAGCCAATTGCTTGGCACCCTGCTCGTTGGGATGAAGCCAGTAGGACTTGCCTCGTGCATCTTTCTCTTCGAAGACGTCACTCTTATAATGGCTCTTGAAGTAACCATAAGCCTCATGGTCACCAATATGTACCTGTCCAGCCTTGCAACGTGCCACAATCTTGACAAAGCAGTCGTAATAGGTGTCAAGGAGTTTCAGACTCTTCTTAGAAGCAATGGAGCCTCCCTTTGTCTGGTAGTCGGGATAGTACCAGATAGGTTTGTTGAGCACCACATGGGCATCTGGCCAAAGCGTCAGCAACGAGTCTATTATGGCGCAGAGGTTCTTGACATAATTGCCTGGGGTGGTGTGTGAATTATGCTTACGCTCTACACTATCATTGGTACCCAGCATTATGCTGAACACAAGGGGCAGTCCCGGATGTGCTTTTACCAGTTGGTTCGCACGACTGACGATGTCGCTGAAGAATGTCTTGTCGCCGGCAGGAATGACGTCAGCAGCATTGGGAAGAAAATGATATGTCGTTCGGCCTGAGCGACCGCCGTTGCTGATATACACGGTGTCTATACCCTCTTGCTGCGACAGCCACAGCCCGCACTGAACAGGTGGTGCCGTCACGTCACGATTCTTATGCAAAGCACCATAGGTAATGCTGTTGCCTATAAACACGATGTTGGCACTCTGCTGTGCATAACTGAGTGATATATTGCCAATGATGAAGAATAATCCTAACAGTAACCTTTTCATATTCTTGTCTCCTCGTCTTCTTGTCTTCTTGTTTTCTCGTTAAATGGCTGGTATCACATAGAACTTACGACCTTTCTTGAAATCAATCATCCACTGGTCCATGATGATATGGTCATCGAGAGCTTTTATCTTTAGTGTATGCTTGCCCTTACCAACCTTCACAGGAGTCTGCTTCAACGCCTGACCTCGCAGCACGCTCTGCTTCCAGAACTCAGAACGATACTTCTCTTTCAGCGAGATGACGATGGGGGCCTCGTTGTCTATCTGTACCTGATAGCGCAGGTCTCCCTTGTCGTTGGGCTGTGTAGGAATCATGGCAGTATAGAGAACAGCCTCCCCCTCCTGCTGGGTTTCAAACTCGTAGGTCAACTCTCCACCCTTCGGAATACTGACAGCATTCATGGAGTGTCCCAGCATCTGGATGGGTTGGCTTCCTTTAGAGGCAGCATCATATTCGGCAGCATTGCAGGCGACACCCTCGAAAGGCTCATCGTCATACAATCGGCCACAAATATCTTCAAAGACGGGCAATTGGCGTGGGGCAGCATCCATCAGCCCTTTCCATTTACCATTGGCCAGCGCATTGTAACGACGGGTTAGTGCGACAATTTCTTCATAGGCAAGATGACTTGTTGCTGAATCAGAAACGATTTTGCGCGTCATGGCTGCAGCGGCATAGATAGGGTAGGCGATATGAGCCTCATAAGCATTAGATAACTCAGGGCGAAGCAACAAACGACATTTGTCGACAATAGCTTTCAAACATCCAAAAGACTCTAACCGCTCTGCTGCTTCTTGGCGGGTCAGTCCAATGCCGGTTACATGTGACTTTCCTCCAGGATACTTTTGCTTGTCGAGTTCAACTTGTGTCCAGCCCATAAACTCCGGCTTGCGGATGCCACAGAGACGATAGAACTGCTGCATGGCTGGGAATAGCGCTTTGCCAACCTCGTCGCCAAACTGCGTACATAGCCAGTTGGCAAGATGCTGGTTGATGGTCTGAGGCTGTATGCTGTTGATGTCCCATGCCATATCGAGGAATAACTCCAGGTCGTAGGCAGCCACCTTCGGGTCATGGACATTGACAATCCACAACTTCTTGCAGTTGTGGTCGTAGGCCGCCTTCATCTCGCTGTAGACGAGACCGGGCTGGGTAGTAGTGAGCCACAGATAGTCGTGCGGACGGCCCCAATAGCTCAGGTGATAATAGACGCCACCACCTCCGCTGCGTTTCTGCTGATCAGCATCTGAGAGACGAGTCATATAGCCATAGTTGTCGTCACACCACATCAGCGTCACATCATCGGGAACCTTCAGGCCACTCTCCAGAATCTCAAGCACCTCCTTATAAGGTATGAACACCTGTGGCACCTTCTCAACATCCTTGCTGTAATATTTCTTGATAAGCTCACGCTGGTCATCGATGACCTGCTGCAAGCCTTCGAGTTTTTCCTTCTTCGTTTTCACGCCCTCCATCGAACCATCATGGATGCCACGCATGCCGATGGTGAAGAACTCCTCAGAGCCTTTTACTTCCTTCAGGCGCTCAATCCAGTATTGTTGTACCTGCTCACGGTTCGTGATATAGTTGTATGGACCACGCTGATTGTGGTCCCACTCTGCAACATTGTTTCTCAAAAGTGGTTCACAATGGCTTGTACCTATGAGGATGCCGCATGAGTCGGCCATCTCCTTATTGCCAGGAATGGTGAAGAAGCCCGGAGTGCCTGTATGCATGCCTGGCCAAATGGTATTGGCACGCAGGCGTAGCATAAGCTGGAATATCGCCTTGTAGGTCTTGGGTCCCATACGGCCGAAGACCCCATTGTTCTCATAATACTTCCACGCCCAGTTGCGCAACGACCAGTCCTCATCGTTGATGAAGATGCCACGATAAGCCACGCTTGGTGTGTGTTCCATGAAGAAGTCTGAGGAAAGCTCAAGGCGTGACTTCTTTTCAGGCACGACATCGCCCCACCACACCCATGGTGACACGCCAGCCATTCGGCTCAGTTCAAGAAGTCCGTAGGCAGCACCACGGGCATTATGGCCTTCAACGACAATCTGTCCTTTCTTGTTGACACTCAACTTAAAGCCATCGTCGTTGCCACGTCCTTGGATAATCCTTATGATTCCCTTCTTGGATTTTACTGGTTTAAAGCCTGTCACCTGCTGCATGTCACTATCGAACATCTGCAAGGCTATCTCCACAACAGGAGACACCTTACCCTCGACTTGGTAAGATACAGGTTCAGAGCCATTAAACCACACCACCGTGTCGGCTGCTTTACTCTGTAGAAACACCATTGTCACACATGACAACAGCATAAGTAGTTTTTTCATCGTTTGTTTTACTTTAGTAGATTTCCGTCCACAAAAGTAAAGTAATTATTAGAAACAGCAAAACACAAGCCTCGAATAAAGCATATTTTACATGAAAAAAGCACAAATAGTACAAAAAAAGACGCAGTTGTCTGCGCCTTTTTATCTTAAAACTCACTTGTGAAGTGGAACTGTATATGTTCGAAATCCTGTTGGGCCATGCTCAGCACATAGCCTGAGTCAGCGAGGAACACATCCCTACCCTCTTTGTCCTTCGCCATGTACTGATACTTGCGTTTCTTGAAATTCTCAAGTTCTTTCTCGTCATCGCTCGAGATCCAACAGGCCTTGTAGAGATGGACAGGCTCCCAACGACACTTTGCATTATACTCGTTCTCAAGACGATACTGAATGACCTCAAACTGCAGCTGACCCACTGTGCCGATAATCTTTCGGCCATTGAACTGGTTGACAAACAGCTGTGCCACGCCTTCGTCCATGAGCTGGTCTATGCCTTTCTGCAATTGCTTTGCCTTCATGGGGTCATCGTTCTCAATATACTTGAACAGCTCTGGCGAGAACGATGGCAGACCACGGAAATGGAGCTGCTCACCCTCGGTGATAGTATCGCCAATCTTGAACATTCCGCCAGTATCAGGCAGACCTACGATGTCACCTGGCCAAGCCTCGTCGATGGTTGACTTGCGCTGCGCCATGAACTGAGTGGGCGAAGTGAAACGGAGTGTCTTTCCCTGACGAACATGCAGATAGGGAGTGTTGCGCTGGAACTTACCTGAGCACACCTTGCAGAAGGCGATACATGAGCGGTGGTTGGGGTCTATATTTGCGGTAATCTTAAAGATGAAGCCTGTGAACTTTGGCTCTTCGGGCTGCACCTCGCGCTCCTCAGCCTTTGTAGGACGTGGCGACGGAGCTATCTCAACGAAGCAGTTCAACAGTTCCTGAACGCCGAAGTTATTCAATGCCGAACCAAAGAATACTGGTGCAACCTCAGCATTACGGTAGGTCTCCACATCGAACTCAGGATAGACGCCATCTACGAGCTCAAGGTCTTCGCGAAGCTTGTTTGCGTCAGCACCGCCGATACGATTATCAAGCTCATCGGAATCGAGCTCCACGCTAACCTTTTCTGTAACACGCTGTTTATCAGGAGTGAAGAGGTCAAGCTTCTGCTCATAGATATTATACACACCCTTGAACTTCGCACCCTGATTTATGGGCCAGCTAAGCGGACGCACCTTTATCTCCAGTTCCTGTTCCAATTCGTCGAGCAGGTCGAAAGGATCGCGACCTTCACGGTCCATCTTGTTGATAAAGATGATTACTGGTGTCTTACGCATGCGGCAGACCGTCATCAGCTTACGTGTCTGTGTCTCCACACCCTTGGCACCATCGACAACGATGATTGCGGAGTCAACGGCTGTCAGCGTGCGGAAGGTGTCTTCAGCAAAGTCCTGGTGACCTGGAGTATCAAGGATGTTCACCTTGTATTCAATATCCTTGCCTTCGGGCGTATAATCGAACTCCATCACTGAGGTCGATACAGAGATACCACGCTGTTTCTCAATCTCCATCCAGTCTGATGTGGCGGTCTTCTTAATCTTGTTGCTCTTAACTGCGCCTGCCACCTGAATCTGTCCGCCGAAAAGCAGGAACTTCTCGGTCAGTGTGGTCTTACCAGCATCTGGGTGCGAAATAATCGCAAACGTTCTTCTTCTTTCTATCTCTTGGTTCATCTTCTTATTGATATTCAGGCGAGCTTGGAGCTTTATTCACCTTATTATAATAGTACATTTGAAATGAGGGTGCAAAGGTACTAATTTCTGCTGACAAATTAGGTCATTTAAAAGAAAAAACATTGCAATGGCTGCAATGTTTTTCTTTTATTGGATTATCTGATTTTCTTTAATCTTTTAACTTTCGTTCCTTCTTTCGATGACTCTTTCGTTAACTCCATTATATCTCCAGAGATTTTATATGCGCCTTCGTCTTTCCAGTCATATTCCTTACCCTCCTTCTGTTTTTGAGTATAGAGGTGGTTGTTTTCTGTTTTGTAGATGAAGTTTTCCGTACTACCCTCTATGATATTCAGGTTTTCGTCAACATCATGTTCGTACATCTTTCCATTTGCTTCAAACACCCAAATTACATGTTTAAGCACTTCACTTCCATCTTCATACTTCTGCCATGTTCCTACGAATGCATTGTTTCCAGAACCTCCATTGTTGTCGTCATCATCACTGCTGCATGAGACAAAGCTTACTCCAAGCATGCATACCAATACCAATGTCAGCACGCTCCAAATAGATTTCATTTTCATAAGTTTTTTGTTTAAGTTATAATTATTAGTTAATAGAATTAAAGTCTTGCGATGCACTCGACGAGCGACTCTTCCCAGTAAGGAACTTCGATGCCGAAGGTCTCCTTGATCTTTGTCTTGTCGAGCACAGAGTAGTGAGGACGGCTGGCAGGAGTAGGATACTCAGAGGTGTGCAGAGGACGCACCTTACAGGTCTTGATGCCTGCTATGCGGTGGATGGCCTTCGTGAAGTCATACCACGAGATGACACCCTCGTTAGAGAAGTGATAGATGCCAGGAACGATGCCCTTAGTGATGGCTGCGAAGATGGCTACAGCGAGGTCGTGAGCATAGGTAGGCGTGCCTATCTGGTCGAAGATGACGCCCAGCTCAGGTTTCTCATTGCCCAGACGAATCATGGTCTTCACGTAGTTGTTGCCAAACGTTGAGTAGAGCCACGCCGTGCGTATCACCATTGAGTTCTTGCAGTTAGCCATAACGCCCTGTTCTCCAGCCAGTTTCGTAGAGCCATAGACGCTGTTGGGGCAGGTCTCGTCGGTCTCGACATAAGGTGTGTGCTTTGTGCCGTCGAACACATAGTCGGTGGAAATCTGGATCATCCATCCGCCACGCTTGCCTACAGCCTCAGCCAGATAAGCAGGAGCATCAGCATTGAGCTTACGGCAGAGGTCTTGGTTCTCCTCGGCCTTATCAACAGCTGTGTAAGCTGCACAGTTCACTATACCATCGATATTATTTTCCTGAACGAAGGCCTCTATTGCTGCCTTGTCAGTAATATCGAGCTCTTGCACATCAGTATTAAAATATGTATGCTCAGCATGCTGTTTCTCCAGCAGCTGCATCTCATTTCCCAATTGGCCGTTACAGCCCGTGATAAGAATATTCATAGCGTTATTCAAATTTAAGTCCTTCTTCTTTGTCCTTCTTATAATAGTCGCTCAACATGCCGATAAATGTTGATATCTCCTTAACGGCATGCTGCGTGTTTGGCGTTATCTCTTTCTTCTGCAGTCGCAGCATCATGACACCATAGAGAGCGTTCATGCATGTCTCTATCTCGTTCTCTTCCTTGTTTGCGCCACGGTTACGCAGTTCCACGATGAATGGCAGCACCTTGTAGTAGGCTGAGCTGTAGAAGGGGAACTTTGGCGACGCGAGCAACTGTGCGTGCAGCTCAACAAGCATCTGCAGCGTCACCTTGTTTATCTGCAGGTGTCCATGTTCGCGGCATCCCTCTTCGTTCATCATCCTGATAAGGTTGCCATACCAGTCCACCTCGTCTTCTTTCTGTTCCTCAGTATAGTCGAAGCGTTCCACATATTCGCGCTTTATGCGCGACAGCGAGCATCCGAAGGCGCGTATAGTGTCTTCCACCTGCCACATGTAGAGCAGGTATTCAGCAATATTGTTTTTTCTTAATTCCTGTGCTATAAACATATTAATAAGAGGTGAGAGATTAGAGGTGAGAGGTTAGAATATGCTACCACCTCAACAGATTTGTTGTTGTACCCAGCAGCATGATGACGGAACCTATAATCACCAGTACGCCAATGACTTGGTTTATAAGGCGTATTCCGAACTCGTCGAACTTCATGCGAATCTTATCTACAAGCCACGTCAGTCCCCACCACCACAAGAGCGCTCCTCCTACGATACTCAGGAAGCCAACAAGCATCTCAAACGGATGGTTGGGCAGCACAAAGGCGAACTGCGCATAAAGAGCCATGAAGAGGAACACGATGAGCGGATTGCTGAGGGTGACAAAAAAAGCCGTTACAAGATTATAGGTCAGCGTGCCTTTCTCTTGTCCCGACTGGTGCATCTTCCTTGTTGGATCAGTACGATAGGTGTACCATCCGAATGCCAGCAGCATCAATGAACCTGCTATCTGAAGGTAGAAACGGTTGGTGTCGTTGTTCACGAAATCCATTACGAATGCCATACCGAATCCTGTGATAGCAGCATAGATAATGTCGCTTATTGAAGCGCCGACGCCTGTTACGAAGCCATACCAGCGCCCTTTCTTCAACGTACGCTGCACACACAATATGCCTACTGGTCCCATCGGAGCAGAGGCAATCATCCCTATGAGCAAGCCCTTAGAGATGAAATCCAATATGTTTATTGGCATGTGAAACGGCATAGTTGATGCAAAATTAGTAAAAAAGAGGGAAATAATCGACTTTTTTTAGAACATTAACGCAAATATCACGAAATATGTGCCTCCATGTATGCAGCACACATCTCTGCACAGCGCTCGCCATCGACGCCTGCCGACACTATTCCACCAGCATATCCTGCACCTTCGCCACAAGGGAAGAGCCCCTCAACAGTAACGTGCTGGAGTGTCTCTGGGTTACGCACAATGCGCACTGGCGACGATGTTCGGGTCTCTACGGCAATCATCAGCGCCTCGTTGGTAAGGAAGCCGTGAGCCTGTCGGCCGAAGGTCTTGAAGCCTTCCTGCAGGCGCTTCGAAATGGGTTTTGGCAACCAGAAATGAAGTGGCGAAGAGATGAGTCCTGGCGCATAGCTGCTCTTGGGAAGGTCTGAGCTAAGACGTCCATTGACGAAGTCGGCCATTCGCTGCGCAGGTGCCGTCTGGCGCATGTTGCCCTGTTGCCAGCAGGCTTGTTCCAGCTGTTCCTGAAAGGCCATCATCGCGAGAGCATCGGTCTCTGAGCCTGTAGCTTTTCCGCTGGGTGACGACAGCGCTCCTAAGTCCTCTGGACGTATCTCAACCACCATTCCTGAGTTAGACCATTGTGTACCACGATTGGCAGGACTCATGCCGTTTACGACAATCTGCTTCGGACCAGTGGCAGCAGGAATGACGAAGCCTCCAGGACACATGCAGAAGGAATACACTCCACGTCCATCGACCTGTGTCACAAACGAGTATTCGGCTGCTGGGAGCCAGCGTCCGCGCCCCTCCTTGCGATGATACTGTATCTGGTCTATGAGTGCCGAGGGATGCTCCAGACGCACGCCTACGGCTATGCCCTTTGCCTCGATAGTCACCTTTGCCTCAGCCAGATAGCGATAGACATCGCGTGCAGAGTGGCCTGTGGCAAGAATCACGGGGCCATGATAGAGGTGAGAGGTGAGAGGTGAGGGGTGAGAGGTTACTGCTTCTACACCTACAACGCGCTGGGTGCTTCCTTCAGTCTCGATGACGAGTCGCGTCATCTTGGTCTGGAAATGCACCTCGCCGCCACAGCGCAGTATGGTGTTACGCATGTTCTCAATGACCTTAGGCAGTCGGTCGGTACCTATATGCGGATGGGCATCGGCAAGGATAGCCGTCGATGCACCGTGCTGACAGAAAACGTTGAGAATTTTCTCTGTGTTGCCACGTTTCTTCGAGCGTGTATAGAGCTTTCCGTCAGAGTAGGCTCCTGCCCCACCCTCGCCGAAACAGTAGTTGCTCTCTTCATCTACCTGCTGCGTACGCGAGATGTTGGCAAGGTCTTTCTTGCGCTCATGCACATCCTTGCCTCGCTCAAGCACCACAGGACGGAAGCCCAGCTCTATCAGGCGCAAGGCAGCAAACAGTCCGCCAGGACCTGCACCTACCACAATCACCTGCTGTCGGTCGCTCACATCGGGATAGTCCGTGTGCTGATAGGCATCGTCAGTGGGCAGCTCGTTGACATAGACACGCACCTTCAGGTTCACGAAGATGGTGCGCTGACGGGCATCAATGCTTCTCTTCAGAATCCTCACGCCCATTATCTCCTGCTGTCGCAGTCCGTACTCGTCGGCCAGGTATTGTTTCAGTCTGTCCTCCTGTGCGGCCACCTCGGGCAGCACCCTTATCTGATATTCGTTTATCATTAAAGTGTTTCTCTATTTTGTTGCAAAAGTACAAATAATCGTGGAAATGGCAAAGAACAGCAGTGGATAATCGTTGTCTTAGGGCAACGAAACGGTCTTGCGTCTTAGTGCGAAGAGCCCAGCAAACGTGAGCAGTCCGTTGACCAGAAGCAGCTCGTAGCCGAAGCGATAGCCCCATAGATGGTTTGCAGCGCCGTCAAGGGCATAACACAGCAGGGGAGCAGCAACACACACGTAAGGCACAAAAGCATCGCGCACAGCCCTTTTCGTGAACAGTCCAAAGGCAAACAGTCCCAGCAGAGGCCCATAGGTATAGGACACGATGGTATAGATGGCATCGATGAGACTCTTTGAGTTGACAGCATCGAAAAGCAAGATGAATGTCACGAAGACAAGACACATTATTATATGTACGCGATGGCGCAGGCGCTCATCGTCCTGTCTGTCTCTGATGTCAACACAATAGCTCGTGGTGAGCGAGGTAAGCGCAGAGTCGGCACTCGAAAACGAGGCCGCCATGATGCCAATGACAAACAATACTGCCACCACTCCACCCGTCTGGCTCACAAACAGAGGCAGCATCTCGTCGCCCTTAGCAGGGATGGTCACGCCACTGGCTTCGAACAGCTGTGCCAGCATTACTCCAAGAGCGAGGAACAGCAGGTTGGCAGGCAGGAAAGCCACGCCATAGGTGCACATGTCCTTCTGAGCGTCGCGCAGGGTGCGACACGTCAGGTTCTTCTGCATCATGTCCTGATCAAGGCCTGTCATCACTATTACAATGAACATACCGCTAAGCAGCTGTTTCCAGATGTTCTGAGGCGATGACCAGTCATCCATGACAAACACTCGGCTGCGCTCATCGGCAGCTATATTATGGATAGCTTCTGCCATCGACATGTCCATCTGTCCCATCACCTTATTAATAATAAGGAGCAGCGCGAGAAACAGACAGGTGGTCTGAAACACATCGGTGAACACCAGCGTGCGTATGCCGCCACGACGCGTATAGAGCCATATGAGCGCCACCAGCAGGGCTGCCGTGAGCCAGAAGGGCACGCCCATGGCGTCGAACACAAACCTCTGCATTATCATACAGACCACATAGAACTTCAGCGCAGCGCCAGCCATCTTCGACAACAGGAAGAACCAGGCGCCAGTGAGGTAGCTCTTTCGGCCCAGTCGCTGCCCCAGATAGCTGTAGATGGTCGTAAGGTTCAGCTTGTAATAGACAGGCAGCAGCACGAAGGCCACAGCCACATAGCCGAATATAAAGCCCATGCACAGCTGCAGATAGGTCATGCCGCTCGACAGCACCATGCCTGGCACAGACACAAACGTAACGCCCGATATGCTGGCGCCCACCATACCGAAGGCCACCATCCACCACGGCGAGCGTCGCTCACCACGGAAGAAAGCGGCGTTGGAGGCTCGCTTTGTACTCCACCTACTTATTGCTGTCAGGGCAACGAAATACAGAATTACAGAGATTATTATTATCACTTCTACCCTAATGAGTTAGCGCTTAGCAAACGCATCTGAAAAACCAAGTCTTCTTTTGAGGGTGCAAAGTTACTAACTATTTTCCATCCATCAAAGCATGTCTTTCACAGTTTCACAATTCACAGTTTTTTTTCTAAGGGGTACCCCCGTAGATAGAGTATTTTTATACTATATCTATTTATATTATTATATATATATTTATATATATTAACATTCCTTATTCAAGTCTTATCCCACCACCCCTCATTTTTTTAATTGTGAATTGTGAATCTGTGAATGACGAGCTATCCGCCACGCCTACCCATTTTCCTAACCCACTCTTTTTCAACATTTTAGTCTTATGGCATCGATTATCGCGTTCTTACCAATCGCTCCCAGCGTTTAGTTAAAATACCTTCAGCGTTCTTATTAAACGCTCGAAAAAACCACTTTTTCATGCTATTTTCTTGGTTTCTCGCATAAAATAACTATTTTTGCAAATGATAACGATGTCTGACTACTTAAAGGTAGTAGTGATAAATTAACAAATATGGCACGAGAAGAGAAAAACATGGTAGGCTACACAGTGGCGCTCATTAGCGAATTCGCCCAACATTTCGGCGTAAATCCTCGCCAAGCCTATGCTTACCTTAAGCGATTCAAGGGCATGGAGCATCTGCGTGAACACTACGGTGTACTGCACACCCAGTCATTCTCCGACAGCGTCGAAGCACTGGCACAGGTCTGCGCAAACAATGGAGGACAGCTACTATGATCAAGCTCTATCACGGTTCGAACATGAAGATTTAGGTGCCCGACCTTGGTCACTCCAAACCCTTGGCGGTGTAATCTCATTAGCTCGCTTAGTCGAAGAACTAAAGTATGCCAAGGGCATTACTTTTCAGTATTTCTTCGGTAGCGAACGAGCATTACAACAACTTAAACGACTTTAAGACATGACACTGAATTCGCAACAGAAACAGCTAATGAAGGATGACATCTGCGTGGAACTCACAGGTTACCTCGTAGATGATTACAACTTCTCATCCGAAGAGGCCCTCGACGTTCTCTACACCTCCGAAACTTTCGAACGTCTTCAAGACGATGCCACAGGCCTTTACTACCAGAGTCCTGGCTACGTTTACTCATTTCTACAAAATGAGCTAAGAAAAGCAACAGTAGCATAGCTCACTTCTTGGCTCTCCTAACCTCCAAATATTCGTGATATAATTTCATTAAACTCTCCGTTGTTCGGAACAAGGGAAAAATATCGGGAACAGAACATTCATGTCCGCTCCCGATATTTAATACAAACCTATTTCTTATGTTTCGAATCATATTCAATCCGCCTTACCACCCTAATACTTACTTCATAGAGCAAGTAGAGAGGAATAGAGACTAGTATCAATGTCATTAAGTCTGGTGGAGTAATAATAGCTGCAATCAGCATGATAACGAGGAAAGAATGCTTACGATATTTGGAAAGAAGCTCAGAAGTAATAACGCCCATCTTTCCAAGGAAATAAGCAATAACGGGCAATTGGAATACTATCCCCATGACCAGTGTCAACGAAGCAAAGGTAGAGATATAAGAATCGAGCGTAATGTTGCTTGTCACCTTTGTAGAAACGCTATAAGTACCTAAGAAACGAAAAGAAATAGGAAATAGTATAAAATATGACATCAGCACGCCGAGGATAAACAGCACATAGATAATCCCTGCCACCTGTACAGAATACTTTCGCTCATTTTCATAGAGAGCTGGCGATATGTAGCAGAACAATTCATAGAGGATATAAGGGGACGCTCCGAGCAAGCCAAGATACACTGCCGTCGTGATATGTGTCATAAACTGACTTGACAAATCGGTGGCAATCATTTCAACATGAAACTCGTCGAAATGAAAATCCAAACCTATTGACTGGATAGCTGACTCTATCCAGCGATAGGTGCAGAAATCCCACTCACTCGGTGCAAGCAATAAACTCCATGTGGAGTCCTTAAAATAGAACACCACTATGGAGATAATGCCGGCAACAGCAAGAATGCGGAAGAGCATTTGGCGGAGTACTTCCAGATGTCCGCCAAAAGTCATCTGATTCGGATTGGAATTACTTTCCTGCTCCGTTGGCTTCTTTGCGTTCCGCTTCTGCTTCATCCTTCATCTCTTCCGGTTTAGATTCTTCAAGCGGTTCGTTCATGCCCTGCTTGAAACTCTTAACACCTTTGCCTAAGCCTTTCATAAGCTCAGGCACTTTCTTCCCACCAAAAATGAGCAATGCTACACCTGCAATAAGCAGTAATTCTGTTGTTCCAATAAACAAAAGTGTCATGATACGATTTTGATTATTTTTGATTTCTTTGTTGATGTCCAAGTGCCGTTCTCTGAAGAATTCTGCTTGGTACTTTAAAACAAGAAACAATATTACATTATTTCATGACTCCCTAGATTGTATTCAATTCCTATTTTATTACTTAGAAGTAGCATCTGAATAGTTTTGATAGTTATGATAATTGCTGTAGTCTCTATAATTACCATAATTATAATAATCCTTATGATTTGAATAGTTATCATAATTTGTATAATCATTATAACACCTATCAACATATTTATTGTCTACATAACCATCTGAATCCCTTGCCATTATGCTCCCATTGGGAAAAATTGATGCAACGGCAGCAACCATAGCTGTTTGAGCCATTCTTTTGAGTGCCTCTCGCCTGGAAATATTTTCCTTTTGTTTCATATACATAGATTTTTGAAATTCTTATTTAAATTATATTATTATTTCTACATAGCACATTCCAATTTTTCAATGGCAGTCAACATAGTCGCCATAATTACTATAGTTATGGTAATTTGAATAGTTTTCATAATTTGTATAGTTACTATAGTTACCATAATTTTTGTAATTATCATAGTTTTGATACTTTTCAGTTGAGTTGCTATAGGCAATTGGATTGTTTGCCAGTGCACTCATCCCAGGGAATACAGATACAGCTGCAAAAGCCAAAGCTGCTTTCGACATTCTTTTTAAAGCATTGCGTCGTGAAATTTTCTCTTTTGTTTCCATAATAAAGTTCCTTTTGAGATTAATAATTACGTGTATTTAAGACCTGTTATTGGTTCAAAGTATTTCTTTAAGAAATATTTAGTAGAATAGCACCATTCAGACTTCATTTGTATATCTCCTTTAACATTCCATCCATCCAAAGGACAACCTCCATGACAAATGGTAAAATATTCACAGCCTTTACATTCTCCATTCAATAATACTTTGTCTCTTTCCTGAAGTTTTTTTCGATACGGATGATTAAAAGCTTCTTCTATTGAGATGTCTTTAATATTACCGATGTTGAACAAGTCCCACTCAGAGGATCTTCCACAATGGGATAATTCTCCAGAAGGGCCTATATAAAGATGTGAGTAGGCACAATTAGAATCACTACAAACAAGTCCTTCATTTGTTTTGGTATACTTCTCATAATATGATTCAAATGGTTCAATACGGTTTAATACCTTTCGCTTCATCCACCACTCAGGACAAATCTGACCCAGAAAATCTGCAAACTCCTTGGCAGAGATTAACACATTATTAGGATCCTCGTGATTAATACTATATACAGCATGAATGTTAAACCCTCTACAGCAAGAAAAGTTATGAAGAAGATTAAAAATTTCTAAGGGTTTGTCCAAAACCTGTCGTGTGACAACATAGATAAATCCCCAGTACATGTTGTTCTTCTCAAGGAGTTCAATGCCTTTAAAAAATTTCTCATTATATAGTTTGCTATCTCTACTTTTTCCAAGGCCTCTTATGCCTTTGTACGGTTCAAATGATGTTCCTATCATAGTCATTCCCATCTCTTTAAAAACATCAATTAAATCCTGATTAATAAGAGTTAGGTTCGATTGAACATTGAAATCAATTCGTTCACGAGTTGAAGTACAATGATTCTTTAAGAAATCTAAAACCCTTCTATAGAAATGGCTACCTACTATGCAAGGTTCTCCTCCATGCCATATTATCATCATTCTTTCATTAGGGAAAGCTGATAGATAATCATGCACTTTTGATAGCACTAACTCCAGCAAGTCATATGTGATTGTTAGTGGCTTCTTCCTCCTAATCACATTGCAATATATGCAATTTGAATTACAGGCTTCGGTCTCCTTGAATATTATTGTTGGCATATCAGTAAAGCATTTCGTAAATTGTTGACATGACTTCTTGACAATCTTCAAATCTATTATGATATACACCAGAACATATTTTAAAATTGGGACATTTACTGCATCTGTCTTCAGCATCAAAATGGTTATAAAATCTCAACTTCTTGTATTCCAATGAAATATTATCAAAATCAATCCGCGAGAGTTCTTCAATTGTCCTACCAATATGTTTTTTTTGTTCAAATTCACTTCTGAGATATATTTCCCCATCAGGTTCTATATGAACAAAGATATCTGGCGAATTAAAGTAGAATTTATTGATGTCCACATATCTGCTTTTGTCCCCAATTTCTTGTTGAATAAATCCAAAAGGTTCTATGTGAGCATGTGGTACAGGTGACAAATATGAGTATGTTGCAAGTTCAATAAAATCGTCTTTATCAATATTTTTGTCGTTATCAAATTGTAATCCAGACTTGTACCCACATGAAGATAGAATCTTCAATAAGATTACAAGATCAGGAGTATCTACAGAGAAAAGATATGTAATAAAAGATGAGTGATTTTGCTTCCCAGATTGTTCCAAAGCTTTTATAACCGATAACATGTCTCCATTGAACATACAATTTATATACATGTTTACGGAAGGATTAATATTCATATCTAGTAGCGCCACAACATCGATGTTATTCAATTCGCACAGAATTGATATACATTGACTTTGCTCTTTCGCAATCTCTAATGCATTATGAATCTGGTCAGCATCCTCAACTCTTATTACAAAGCGATAGTTTGCAATGTTTAGTTTGGGATATAATTCAATGGGTATTATTAGAACTGGTTTCATGATTTCTTATTTATTACGTGAGAGATACAACCGGCTGTACACACATTTTTTTTACGATAATTGCAGGATGTGCAACTTTCATAAATTCCTTCATTATTTCTCATTTCATACATTTTTTTAGTATAGAAGTCGTTGATTTCGCGCATTGAATCGAACTCAAAAACGCTTCTTCTGTTGATGCTAGATAGAGGAAAACAACTCCATACAGACATGTCTGGACCAATATCTATGGCTGGACCGCATTTAAATTCAAGACGGCCATTAGACCAAAGAAACATTTCCCCCAATTGTTTTTCTGTGAAAATACACAAGGGAAAACCGCAATCAAAACCAATCTCAATATTCTCTTTCTTATATTTCTCATAGAAATACGATAGTCTTTCCGCTACTTTAGGGAAATCAACAGGAGGAATGCAATGGTTCGGTTGATTGGGAATGGGATGAGCCAAGCCGAGTCGAATATGATTCTTCAATTTATATTTTCTAATATATTCAATAAGGAAATCAAAAGAGAAATCCAATTCGTAGATATTAAAACTCAGATTAGTTCGTTCTCCAAAAGTTTCCAAGAATAGATTTACCTTGGTTAGTTCATTAGCTGGAGATTTCGCAGGATCATTAACGTTACAAATAAACTGATAATTTAGATCTTTATATGATAGTTCTTTTTTAATAACCTCGAATTTCTTGTCTGTCGTAATTCCACTAGTAAAGATTGATGAATGAATTCCTCTTTTGGAGAGATAATAAATAAACTCTGAAAAATGCGGATGAAGAAGTGGTTCACCGCCTAATAGAGAAATATGGTGATCTCCAGACTTTAAAATAAAGTCAGCAAGATAAATTAGATTGTCCCAAGAAAGCATATCTTTAGGAGAGACCTCACCCATATACTTTTGTGCAAAGCAATAAGGGCATGATCTTACGCAGAGTTGAGTTAGAAGAACATTTGCCATATATGCAGTTTTTTAAAATCGATTCTATTAGCCGTGCATCTGATATTAGGGGCACAAAGAATGGCGTGGCCACTCTTATGCACTTACCTAAGGGGCAGACGTAGGAAAATGGAACCCCTCACTTCATACAAGAATGCAACCACGCCAAGGCGTGTGCATAGCTAATGCTAGAAGTGAGGAATAGCCTTCCATCGGCCTTTCCCTTTGCTTTCTTAAATCGAACTATTCCTAAACAGATTTCCTACGTCTTTTCGGTAAGTGCGAAATAAAAGCTAATGCATCTGCGGTTCGGGATTTCTCCCCGATACCGCTACAAAGATAGAGAAAATATTTTAATCCTGCAAGTTTTTCGCAAATAAAATGCTAAAAAACATAGACACAAGTCTGTTTCAGTAATTAGTTTATGTTAGAAAACCACAAAAAACTGGCTCACCAGTAATCCCTGATCAAGGATTTAATGGTGAGCCAGATTTGCTGCTGTACATTCTCAGTCTCTTTTGCTTTCCATCCTGTCGATAAACGTATTGTAGACCAGAGGATAGGCCTCTACTGGCGAAAACGTTATCTCGGGTCGGAGGAGCATCGTTGTATCATCCAAGAATTCTGGGTCTTGTATTTTCTCCTCCATATTGTTCACGAACTGCTTGTATGAGGGAGCCTTATCCACCACAAACTCCATATACTTCTTGTAACACAACATCACTTTGTCTACATCCACATCACGCTGGGTTAGCGCACAATGAAGGTCAAACAGGTCGCGCCCCTTCTTTCGCTGATAAAGCGCACGCAGTTTGGTACCAAGCAACTCCTCGAAGTGGTAGGTTGTCAGTTCTGCAGAACCAGTAAACCACGAATTCTCAATACTGAAAGGAACCTTCGCCAGCCCAAGTACATTGAAATGCTCAAAGCAGTTGATTTCCACCTTCAGGCGTATCTGCACCACTGGAGCTATTTCCGATTCCACCCTAAACAGCATCGTATTATTGTAACGCTTCTGCTTGGTCACCCTGTCGGGCAACCAACTAAGCACTTCTCCCAATCGATACATGATGGGCTTAATGGGACCAGGATTAATCTGCACCAGATCGATGTCCTCACTATAACGGGGCTGCGGCGCCAAATATAGCTTATGTAGGGCTGTACCTCCACGAAATGCTAGTTGCGAGGCAAGAAACTCATCGCTGAAAATGCTTATCAGCGCACGACAGATAATGAGGTCTTGCTCCACCATATAAGGCTCAGTCCAAGGAGCCTTCTCCTTCCACTCTTGGATAAAATACTCTGGTATCATATTTCGTCAGTCTCTATTTCTTGATTGATAATCACCTTCCATCTACTGTCAATGGTCATCACGTCTGTTTGGGGCTTCGACTGCTTCAGACGGATTTTTCTGAACAGCTTTCCATGCTTTTGCGCAAGCATCAGCAAACTACATGCCAACTCATGCTCTTCTATCAAATCGAGCAGGTAGCCTAAGCGTTGAATGACGGGGACATTGAAGAAATCAAGAAGTTCTAAGCTTGATTCATCGAAATGTAAGTTCTCTGCAAGTTCTATCAACACCTCTGCCACACGGCTCAGTCCACCCACCTTCTCCTCATTAAGCACCAAGTCGAGCGCCGTCAGCTCTGGTGAAGAAACATTCATGAAACCCATCTGAGTCTTTACCTGCTTCACGTAGGCCATCGGTAGCGGATTGCGAAGCGTGAAATCAAGCCTTACACCATTTTTGATTCCAGAACGGATAGGCGCTCCATTGACTGTCACCTGAAACGCCATAGTTCGCTGATGACCTGCACCGTTCAGCGCAGCAGCCGACAACAGAGAGACGTAATAATCCCTACCGAGATGCTTCATCAGTCTGTCAATATAGAAAGATGGTGGCAGCTCGCCCCTCAGCCGATACTCAGTAGGCACCGCCACATAGAAATTCTGCCAAGGAGAGATTATCATACCCTTCTTGACCAACCTCGATAAAGCCGTCTTCAGACTATCCTCAGTCTGTGACAGTCCTTGAGCCAGCACATCTTCCTTCGTAATGATATACTTTCCTCGTATCATTTGCTGGTCAATCAAATGCTGTAAACTATCTGTTTGCATGACAATAGACTATCAAAAATAAACACTTTTTGTTTACATTCGCTTTTCGACTGCAAATATATATATTATTCTGTCAATAGCCAAGGTTTTTGCTGATTATTTGCTGTTTTCCAATTCCCCATCTTTGCATAGGCTGAGGATAGAATCATATCACTCGACCGCAAACAAGTATAATTATACACAAAATACTGTATAAATACGAATAAATGCAGAAAAAGGATGTTTAAATAGGAAAAATATTCAGAAATATTTGGCTGTTTCAGCAGAAAGTCTTACTTTTGCAGTCAGAATAACAACAAAAAACAACAATGAAAGTACGTTTCTCAACATCGTGGTGGCGCTGCTCAAGATTCTAATAAGTCGTGAGTCGCTGTACCTGTGTAGAGAAGTTAATAAAAACACGAAAGGGTCTGCCGTTCTTACGACAGGCCCTTTTAAAGTACAGGTCGATGGAAAGACCAACAACGAAGTACTGGTGCGATTAAAGGACAACAACGAACAGGTCCAATTAAAGACCAACAAAAATTGACACTAAAAATATAAAACATAAACAACAAACAATTAAAAACCCAACGGTTATGAAACAGAAAAAGTTTATTCTCCAGGAGAATGAGATTCCCACACAGTGGTACAACATCCAGGCTGACATGCCTAACAAGCCCCTACCACCACTTAATCCTCAGACAAAGGAGCCACTGACGGTTGACGACCTCGCCCACATCTTCCCACGCGAATGCTGCGTGCAGGAACTTGATACAGAGCATGCATGGATTGACATTCCAGAGGATGTGCTGGAGAAATACAAGTACTATCGCTCTACCCCACTCGTGCGCGCTTACGCCCTGGAAGAGGCTTTGGGCACACCTGCTCACATCTACTTCAAGAACGAGAGCACGAACCCGCTCGGCTCACACAAGATTAACTCTGCTCTTCCACAATGCTACTATGCCAAGCAGGAGGGAACGACAAACGTTACTACTGAGACGGGTGCAGGACAATGGGGCGCAGCTCTTTCTTACGCTGCCAAAATCTACGGTCTCGACGCTGCCGTTTATCAGGTGAAGATAACCATGCAGCAGAAGCCCTATCGCAGCAGCATCATGCGCACCTTCGGCGCTGTTGTAGAAGGCTCTCCCTCGATGTCAACACGCGCTGGCAAGGACATCCTGACACGAGACCCGAACCACACTGGTTCGCTTGGCACAGCCATCTCTGAGGCTGTGGAGCTGGCCACCACTACACCTAACTGTAAATACACGCTGGGCTCAGTGCTCAACCACGTAGCCATCCACCAGAGCATCATAGGTCTGGAGGCTGAGAAGCAGATGGAGATGGCAGGCGAATATCCTGATATGGTCATAGCATGCTTCGGCGGTGGTTCAAACTTCGGCGGCATAGCATTCCCCTTCATGCGCCACAACCTTAAGGACGGTAAGAAGACGGAGTTCATAGCAGCCGAGCCCGACAGCTGTCCTAAGCTGACACGAGGCAAGTTCCAGTATGACTTCGGCGACGAGGCTGGCTACACCCCTCTGCTGCCAATGTACACGCTGGGGCACAACTTCAAGCCTTCAAACATCCACGCTGGCGGTCTGCGCTACCACGGTGCAGGCATGATAGTGTCGCAGCTCATAAAAGACGGATACATGCATGGTGTGGACATCCCACAGCTTGAGACCTTCGAGGCTGGTATGCTCTTCGCTCGCACAGAGGGCATCATTCCTGCTCCAGAGAGCTGTCACGCCATTGCTGCCACCATTCGCGAGGCAAAGAAGTGCAAGGAGACTGGCGAAGAGAAGGTGATACTGTTCAACCTCTCTGGTCACGGGCTCATAGACATGCCTTCATACGAGTCGTTCATCAAGGGCGACCTGCAGAACTACTCGCTCACCGACGACGTCATAGAGAAGAACGTGGCTGATCTGGAACAGATTATAAAATAAGAAGAAAAGATTTGTTACGACTCAACAGCCCGAATTACTGGTCAGGGTTCTCCACATAGCCCTGATATTCAGGAACAAGGGCAGACATCACTGAGTCGTAAGCCTGATTGAGGGTGGCGGAAATATTTTCGTCACCCTTTCCTATTGGATAGATGGGCTGATGAATGGTAAGCGTCAGCGGATGCCACTCCACGAAACGGAAGTCACGCATGCGAGGCATGACATTGAAAGAGCCGTTGATAGTCAGAGGAACGACTGGCAGCTGAAGCTCATCGGCAAGGGCGAAGGCACCACGACGGAAGAGTCCCATGTGGCCTGTAAACGTGCGCGCGCCCTCTGGGAACACGGTGAGGCTGATGCCCTCGGTAAGTGTATCGCGAGCCTTGTCATAGGTAGCCTTGATGGCTTTCGGTCCACGCTTATCAACAAATATCTGATGAGACTTCTCGCTGGCATAGCCTATGAGAGGCAGCTTGCGCAGCTGGTGCTTCATCATCCACTTGAAGTTACGATGCAGGAAGCCATAGATAAGGAATATATCAAAAGCGCCCTGATGGTTTGCCACGAAGACATAAGACTGGTCCTTCTCCAGATTCTCACGTCCCTCGACCTTTACAGGCAACAGGAACAGCTTAATTATTATCCATGACCACCAGCGACCAGGCACATAGCCCCAATAGTGGCCATTGCCAAGGGTACAGCCAACGGTGACGAACAGCACCACAAGGATGGTTGCCAACAGGAACAGAGGGAGAACAATAAGAATCTGATATAAACGATAAAGATATTTCATGTGGAATGATGGATTATGATGGGTTAATGGTTATTTCTTACGAAGTGTTATGACTACTATCTCTGGAGCACAGCCCAGACGGAAAGGCACTACGCCGCCTACGCCCTTAGTGACATAGAGGCAGCGCTCGCCAACACGGTAAAGGCCGTCGCAGTCGCGATTAAGGATACTCAGCGGACACCAGCCGAAGATTTCAAACTGCATGCCGTGGGTGTGGCCACTAAGCGTCAGCTGAGCGTGACACTCAGGCAGAATCTTGCGACGCCAAGCCGACGGGTCGTGCTCAAGCATTACTACAAATGACTGTCTGTCCAGTCCGCGAAGGGCCTTGTTTATGTCGCCCAACTGAGGGAAGCGTCCCTCGCCGTCGTTCTCCATGCCTGAGACGGTGATGGAAAAGCTGTCGCGCGTTATAGCCTCATGGAAGTTGTCAAGCATGCGCCACTTCATGTCGTACTCCTGTTCTCGCATGCGACGTTCCTGATAGTATTTCTCATCGCCAGAACCAGCGAAATACATGGAGTAGTCATGATTGCCCATGACGGTATATACACCGTCCTTTGCCTTCAGCGTGGCAAGCAGCTCCTTATAGGGGATGACCTCGTCAGGCAACTTATTCTTCAGGTCGCCAGTAAAAGCAATGAGGTCGGCCTTCTGGCCATTGATGCTATCCACTACCTCGCGGATGAGAGACTCAGGAGTGGTGCCCACATGGAGGTCGGAGAAATGAACTATGCGATAGCCGTCGAAGGCTTCAGGAAGGTCGCTGAACGCCAGCTCCACATGCTTCACCTCAAGACAGCGGTTGCCAATGAAAGAACCATAGAGCACAGCCAGCCAAAGCAGGGGTATGAGCACGAGAGATGTCTTGCGACCCTTCTCGCCAAACAGCGAACAGAACGAGAACACTATCTTCGGAGCTGTCACGAGACCCATCAAGAGAAGATAGAGGTTCAGCCACGTCATGTCCGTTGGCACGAAGTCTTCCTCCTGCGCAAACAATACCGTTGCCACCACGAATGCTATCGTGACAACGAACCATAGTCCCTGCATCCAGAAGGCTTTCTTGCGCAGATAGCGGTACCACAGATAGATGTCGGGCACCAGAATCAAAAGAAGGAATATTATGAATGAGTTTGCTATCATAGTCATGAAATAATTATGAAACACTATTGAAGATTGCCAGCTAGGAACCTTTTGGCCACCTCTACTGGCACAGCACGCCTGCGGGCATAGTCGCGAAGCTGGTCATCGCCTACCATGCCTATGGAGAAATAGCGTGCCGCAGGATGGGAAATCATCAGTCCTGACACACTCGCGTGGGGATGCATGGCTCCACTCTCCGTGAGGCGTATGCCAATCTGCTTCATGTCAAGCAGACGGTCAAGCTGGAAGTTCATGCTTGCATCGGGCAGCGAAGGATAGCCTACGGCAGGACGTATGCCCTGGAAACGCTCACAATGGAGCTCATCGATGGTAAGATGCTCGTCCTTGGCATAGCCCCAGTAGTGGGTCCTCACCTCTTCGTGCATGCGCTCGGCAGCAGCCTCAGCAAGGCGGTCGGCAAGCAACTGAGCCATCATCTTTGCGTATGGGTCACCATCGAAATCGGTCTCCATGCCTACATCTACGCTGGTAGCGAAAAGCCCCATGCGATCATGCTTCGGACTAATGAAGTCTGAGAGACACAGATAGTGGCTGTCGCTTGTCTGCTGGCGAAGCAGGACAAGTCGTTCGCCATCATCATCTATGACAATATCATCACCATCGGAATGCACATCGACAAGACGGAACAAAGCGTGGGCCTTGTAACGCGACGACACATCATGAAGGAACTCTTCTGCCTCGCGACGGATGACGGGATGCTGTGAGGCATCTTTCAACTGCCACGCATAGTAGAAGTAGCTCCAGTTGATATAGGGCTCAATGGTTGATATGTCGTAGTCGAGAATCATTAGAGGTGAGTGACTAGAGGTGAGAAGTGAGAGGTGAGAGGTAAGAGGTGAGA
Source organism: Prevotella sp. E13-27 (assembly GCF_023217965.1). Classification (NCBI taxonomy): domain Bacteria; kingdom Pseudomonadati; phylum Bacteroidota; class Bacteroidia; order Bacteroidales; family Prevotellaceae; genus Prevotella; species Prevotella sp. E13-27. The sequence goes on from NZ_JALPSC010000001.1 coordinate 104,905, forward strand.
GGTTAGTTACCTAAATGCTACTGGCTGTCCGATATAACTTGCATCTACCTTGCCATTGTCATAGACGAGATGACCATTGCAGAGTGTTTTCTCCACGCGCCAATTGTATGTGTGACCTTCCATAGGACTCCACTTGCATTTGCTCTGGATAACATCGGTGGTCACCGTCCATGATGAGTTCGGACGAACAATAGCTATGTCTGCCTTATAGCCCTTACGCAGATAGCCACGCTCACGCACTTCGAAGATTTGTGCAGGGTTGTGTGCCATCAGCTCTACGAGGCGCTCAATGGTCAGCCATTCCTCGTCAACAAGCTCAAGCATGGTGACAAGAGAGAACTGAAGCATAGGCATGCCACTGGTGGCACGCGCAGCCCCACCCTGCTTCTGAGACAGAAGATGAGGAGCGTGGTCAGTAGCCACTACGCTTATTCTTCCATCGGTGAGACCATAGCGCAATGCTGCCTGGTCGCCCACGCTTTTTATTGAAGGATTGACTTTTATCTTTGCCCCCAGGCGCTCATAATCCACCTGAGAGAAGAACAGGTGGCCAATGGTAGCCTCAGCCGTAATGGTGTGCAGGCAGTTGGCAGGAATAAGCTCCAGTTCGGCAGCAGTAGAGATGTGTGCTATATGAAGACGCGCCTGATGTCTGATGGCAAGCTCAATGGCTTTCATAGTAGATTTCAGACATGCCTCCTCGCTGCGTATGAGCGAATGAAACTCCACCATCGGGTCGTCGGTATGGAAGCGCTGCTTGAACTCCTCCATGTTACGGTTTATTATGGCCGTATCTTCGCAATGTACCATGATGGGCAGCTCAGCTGAAGAGAAGATGCGGTCAAGGGCTTCGTCACGATCAACGAGCATATTTCCTGTGCTGGAGCCCATGAAAAGTTTTATGCCTGGCACGAGGTGAGGGTCAAGAGATGGGAACAGCTCCACATTATCGTTGGTAGCGCCAAAGAAGAAAGAGTAGTTCACGTGGCTCTTCGTTGCTGCCAGCTTATGCTTCTCGCTAAGTGCCTCAAGGGTTGTGGTCTGCGGCGAGGTGTTAGGCATGTCGAAATAGGTGGTGACGCCACCTGCTGCTGCAGCACGGCTCTCACTGTCAATATCGGCTTTCTCAGTAAGTCCAGGCTCACGGAAATGAACATGGTCGTCAATGATGCCTGGAAGAACATAGCATCCAGAAGCGTCAATAACCTCCTCGGCATCGCCTTGTGGAGATGGAGAGGAGGTTATTGCTGAAGAAGAAACGCCGTCTTCAATTATATCACTTATACGTTCACCATCGATGACGATAGTGCCTCGAAACGCCCTACCCTCATTGACGATGGTACCGCCTTTAATAATAGTTCTCATTTATTCGCCATTAAGGATTTTCCGAATCACCGAGTCGGAAGGCTCTGACTCTGCCGGTACTGCAGGTGCACCACCTATGCCGCCCTGCATCTTCGACTGAATCTCATTGGCAGTCTTGTAGTATTCCCTCACATACTCATCGTTCTTGAAAGCATCGGATGCCTGACTCATGATATGCTCTATCTGTGGAGTAAGGACGGGATATTCCAATCCTGCCGTGAGCATCATGAACACTCCAGGGCCAAGGACATTGTTGCTGTTGCGGATTATGAAGTTCGTGACGAGCGTATCCTCTTCCATAGCTATCTGCTCTGCCTCAACAGAGAGTGTGGCTGCTATCTCGTTCTCGTCAATACCATCGAGCAACATCTGACTCTCACGGTGTCCAAGCTCGTTCATGCGATTGTTCAGCTGGTTGTGCAGTTCAAGGAACGAATAGAGCAGCTCGTTGAGAGGAGTACCACTGACACGCTGCGATGAATCGCCAATCTTCACGACAATCTCACCCTTCTCAAGGACTATTGGCATCATCAGCGGACGCTCATCCATGAATAGGTTGACAAAACGTGTTGTATCAAGAGTTCCTGTGAAATGGAACTTACCATGCACCACTTCGCAAGAATCAATATTCTCTACCTTCTTGTTCTTCACCGCCTTCAGATAGAGCTTGCTGCCATCGAGTGAAGAAACAGATGACGAGCCTTGTATGTTATATGATTCTGCACATGATGCAAGACACATCACAAATGCCATGAAATAAAGCAGTCTAACCATATAGAGTCTTTAATATAATCCAATCTAACGCAATTGCAAAAGTACTACGATATATCGAAGTAGAAAAAAAAATTTGCGCAATTTAAAACAACTGCGCAAACTTTTATAGTTTTTTTCCAATTTTCCTTACTTCAACTCATGGTCAATACGGTGAATGGCATAGAGTTGGATGATGGCTGCAAGCAGCAGGGTGGCTACCCACTTATTATATATATATTGTACGTACGCGATATGGGGCAGTCCAAAGAAGTTACCCTTCGAGGCAAACATCAGTACCGCCGTAATCAGGAACAGGAAGTCACTAAGAAGCAGTATGCGACGCAGACGGCGAACGGTTATGCTTGGTCCGTCGTAGCGCTGAATCATCTGCATTGACGTAAAGACTATTGCACCAATGGCATAGACGTATGGAGCCCATGAGAACAGAAGCACGCACAGGCCTGCTCCAACAACCATCACTATGCCACCCAAGGCATAGGCTATTGCCTGCCACTTATTTAGCTGTTTCATTCTTCACAGGTTTTGGTTCCGGACTAACTTCCTCCTCACCCTCGTCGCTAAGCACGAAGATGTCTTCATCGTCAGCCTTCATGAAATAGCGCTCACGAGCTATCTTCTCTATCGCCTTCGGGTCTTCCTGAAGCTTACGTATCTGCTCCTTGTTCTTTGCGTTAATCTCCTCGTACTTGACAATCTCTTCACGGAGCTCGCCTATGCGATTAACATTATTGAAATGGCTCAGCACGCTGTTCTCATCCAAGAAACCCACTATGAGGATGCCAAGCACACACACCACCACGTATTTGAAATACCATAGTTGGATTATGTTCAATAATACCTCTTTCAGTTTTTTCATCATCTTATTCTTTCATTCTTTCGTTTCGTCCTTGTCTATGCCAACTCGAGGTCGAACATCTCTTTAAGCTTAGCCACAGACGGATTTGCCTTTTCCATTTCCTCGAACTGCTCTCTTCGAGTGAGGATACGCTCTTGTTTCTCACGTTCTGCCACACGCAACGTCAGCGTGATACCGCTATTGTGAAGATACATGCGCAGAGTGGATTGAATACTGCCAAGAATCGTCTCCACCTCAGTCTTAATGATTTCGTTGGGAACCACGAGTTCCAAAGCCGGCAGTTCCAGTATCACCGGATTCATGTTCTTCATGCGAGCCGCTATACCACTATATTTCTGCGGCATGCGATTACACATGGACATCCATTGCAGTTCCAGATCATCCTGAGTGAACGTGGCAGATTCCTGACTGTTAACAGTCTCAACTCCTTGCGTGCCTGGCAATATGTTCATCTTAGGATTAGCCTGGCGACGAAGGTTCGACCATGACATGCCAAGTTGCGAAACCTTCAACGCAGGTCTGCCATTAGGACGAGGAGTCTGAGCGGTCTGAGAGTTCTGATTATTCAGAGGATTCTGAGGATTCTGAGTATTCTGAGCACTCAGATTACTCTGAACACTCTGAGCACTCCTTGACTCATGCTTCTCAGCCGCAGCCACCTGTGGAGCCGCTTTCACCTGGGGCTGAGATCGCTGAATCAGTTGCTTAAACAGGGATTTTAGCCTTCTGGGCTTACGCCCACTGCCAGCCCCCTCGCCGGGCTGAGTGATCTGTGCCACCTCGATGAGTGTCAGCTCCACGAGCAGACGCTTGTTCGATGACTGACGATAGTTTATGTCACACTGGTTCATCACGCGCAGAGCCTCGTAAAGGAACGTCAGTGGCGCACGCTGTGCCTGCTGCTGATAGCGTTCACGAGCCTGTTCGCTCACTTCGAGCAGTGGCAGCGTCTGTGGGTCTTTTGCCATCATGACATTACGCACATGTTTTGCCAAGCCCTGAACGAGCAGTCCGCCATCGAAGCCGTTGTTGATGACAGTGTTAAGCAACACCATCATATCAGAGACCTTGTTCTCAAGAGCGAGGTCAACCATTCGGAAATAGTTCTCGGAGTCGAGCACGTTAAGGTCTTCAATAACCTTCTGATAGGTTATGTTTCCCTGACAGAACGATGCAGCCTGGTCAAATATCGAGAGTGCATCGCGCATGCCGCCATCGGCTTTCTCAGCTATCACGGCAAGTGCTTCCTCCTCATATTTTATTCCTTCCTTATCGGCCACTGACTTTAGGTGAGCAATGGTGTTCTGCACCGTCATACGCTCAAAGTCATAAATCTGACAACGGCTGAGGATGGTAGGAAGAATCTTATGCTTCTCTGTCGTAGCAAGGATAAATAATACATGTGCAGGTGGCTCCTCAAGCGTCTTTAGGAAGGCATTGAAGGCTGCCGTAGAAAGCATGTGGACCTCGTCAATGATAAACACCTTATACTTACCCAACTGAGGCGGGATGCGTGTCTGCTCCATGAGCGTCTTTATGTGCTCCACGGAGTTGTTTGACGCAGCATCAAGCTCAAAGATGTTCAGCGAGCGCTGCTCGTTGAACGACTGACAGCTCTCGCACTCGTTACAAGCCTCACCGTCAGCCGTTGGGTTCTGACAGTTTATGGCTTTTGCAAAGATACGTGCACAAGTGGTCTTTCCCACGCCTCGCGGTCCGCAGAACAGGTAGGCATGAGCCAGCTTTCCGCTCTTCACCGCGTTCTTAAGCGTAGTGGTCAGAGCTGCCTGACCAACCACCGTGTCGAACGACATCGGACGGTATTTTCGCGCCGATACTATATATTCCATTTATATCTAAATATTACAATCTTTTATTTACTATAGCCTGAACACCCACTTAAAGCATCAATTAGAAAAAAAGAGAAGTTTAATGGGTATGCCTATCAGGGCTATCACTCCACCAATTATCGCAAACACGACGAAACATAAGAAAATCTTTTCCCCAAAAGTGAGGGGTCCTGTTTCCTTCTCAACTCCATTTTGATCACACAGTTTATCGATAAACTCTTTTGCCTCTTCAAGGCTCACGCCTGTTTGGTCTCTGTAGTATTTTACAGCCTTAAGTATGCGATGTTCTAAAACGAGCCGTGTGCACTCGAAGTAAACGATTTTCTCTTTAGGGTTCTCGCCTGGATGGATAACCATTGCCTTTTTATTTCTTAGCGTCCAACAACTGCTTAATACGCTTAACCTCTTTCTCAGTAACAGGAAGCACAGTACCGTGACGAGGAGTGAACATACCCTTGGTCTCTGTCTGATGCTTCAGTTTGAAGTTCGACAGGTCGCTGGTCTCACAGAACTGGTAGTAGCCAGAGCCGTAGCAGTCATACATGAGTATCCACTTCTCGGGTTTCTTGCACTTGCCTTTCTTGCTGATGAGAGGCCACACACCAGCACCCTCTACAGCAACCTTTGTCTGCTGCAGTTTTCCGCTTGGCTGACTCCACTGCGAACCGGCTGGCTGACCAGGAGCAGGAGTAAGCGTCTTTGCAGTCACCTTGCAGATGCCGCCCTCGCCCTCGTTCTTATAGAACGCATGATAGAGCTTGTCCTTATGGCTATATACTATATCCATGTCGATGGTAGCAGAGCCACGGTCATAGAAATAGATTGGCTCACCCTCAAGGTCGGTGAAGTCTTTGTTTGCATAGCAGTAGAACACCTTGTCGTAAGGTATCGTACCGTCGTTTGTCAGGAGTGAGAAATAAACGAGATACTTCTTTGCCTGTGGATCCCATATAACCTCTGGTGCCCATACGCGAGTGACGTTGGCAAAGTTTGTGCCCTTATATTTCTCAGGGAAGTGAACGGTAGAATGCTGCCAGTTCACGAGGTCCTTTGAACGCATGAGCACCATGCCACGGTTGCTTGCCCATCCTTCTGCACAGCGCATATCAGTGTTCACCATATAGAACCATCCGTCGTTGCCACGCAGTATATGGGGATCGCGCACACCCTTCTTCAGAGCTATGGTGTCGGCACTGACAACCATCTTGCCATCGTTCATGGGAACGAAATCGAAAGGAGTGTCCTTGTCAGACAAAGCGTAGTATATGTTCTCATTGTCATTTGATGGGAAATAGACAAACAAATACTTTGAGAACTTCTTTGCGTTAATAGCAACAGGACACAGGGCCATCATTACAGCCACTATGAGGAAAAACTTTGACTTCATCATTCGCTTTATTGTATTTTTAATTATTGTCGATATAGATATATTCTCTTAACCCGCAAGTGACGCTGTGCGCACGCGGCTAAGCGTCTCGGGTGTCATCTGCAGATAGCTCGCGATGTAAACTAGTGGAGCACGGAGCACCAGCTGTGGAGCACTCTTCATCAGCTTCTGATAGCGATCCTGTGCGCTCTCAAAGCGCAGCATGTCGGCACGCTGCTGACTGATGATGAGCGACTCCTCGAGTATCTTACGGTAGAGTATCTGTATGTTCACGCTACGCATGGCTACCGCCTCAAGTTCTGACTTTGGCAGAACATAGACCAGCGTTGGCTCCAGAGCCTGTATAATCTGAACGGAGGGCTGCTCCCTGAACAGGCTCTCAATACTCATAACGATAGTGTTCTCGGCCGCCATATACTCTGTGACCTCCTTTTTGTTCTTGAAGTAATACTGTCTTACAAGGCCCTTGACAACCCAATAAATATTTGAGCATGTCTGGCCTTCAGCCAGCATTATCTCGCCCTTGGCGTACTTCTTTGGCACGAGCACGCTTTCAAGGATATCGAGCTCATCATGAGTCATCGTACTATACCGGCGAGCCAGCTCGCGAGCGACATCTCTCTTTGTTAAACTTAGGTTTGCCATAATTTTGATTCTTTTTTTTGTTTGGCTTAGTGGTTAGTGTAATGATTGATATATTAATCGAGTTTCAGTACTGCGAGGAAAGCTTTCTGCGGAACTTCCACATTTCCTATCTGTTTCATTCGCTTCTTACCTCGCTTCTGTTTTTCAAGCAGTTTACGTTTACGGCTCACGTCACCGCCATAACATTTAGCAAGCACATCCTTTCGCACCTGCTTCACTGTCTCACGGGCAATGATCTTTGCGCCAATGGCGGCCTGAATGGCAATATCGAACTGCTGACGTGGTATGAGTTCCTTAAGCTTCTCGCACATGCGACGTCCGAAAGCCACAGCATTGTCCTGATGGGTCAGCGTTGACAGCGCATCGACAGGTTCGCCGTTAAGCAGTATATCAAGCTTTATGAGTTTCGAAGGACGGAACGAATCGACATAGTAGTCGAACGAAGCGTAGCCCTTAGAGATACTCTTCAGCTTGTCATAGAAGTCAATGACAATCTCGCCCAAAGGCAACATGAAATGCAGTTCCACACGGTTGCCGCTCACATACTGCTGGTCAATAAGCTCACCACGCTTGTCAAGACACAGCGTCATAATAGGACCGATGAACTCAGCAGAAGTAATTATCGAGGCCTTGATATATGGTTCCTCGATATGGTCTATCATCACCTGTTCAGGCATTCCCGAAGGGTTATGCACCTCTTTCACCTCGCCCTGCTTCGTGTAGCACATATAGGTAACGTTTGGCACTGTCGTGATGACATCCATGTCAAACTCACGGTCCAGACGCTCCTGCACAATCTCCATGTGGAGCAGTCCGAGGAAGCCACAACGGAAACCGAATCCCAGCGCTATTGATGTCTCAGGCATGAAGGTCAGCGAGGCATCGTTAAGCTGTAGCTTCTCGAGAGAAGCACGCAGGTTCTCATAGTCTGTAGGATCAATGGGATATACGCCGGCGAACACCATCGGCTTCACTTCCTGGAAGCCCTCGATAGCCTTGTCGCAAGGACGAGCCACATGAGTAATGGTGTCACCCACCTTTACTTCCTTAGAATCTTTGATGCCGCTGATGATATAGCCCACATCACCTGTATGCAACTCCTTGCGTGGTATCATGTCCATCTTCAGCACGCCCACCTCATCGGCTTCATATTCCATTCCGGTGTTAAAGAACTTCACCTTGTCACCCTTGGCAATAGTACCGTTCAGCACCTTGAAATAGGCAATGATGCCACGGAACGAGTTGAACACCGAGTCGAAGATAAGCGCCTGAAGCGGTGCCTTCTCGTCGCCCACAGGATGTGGTATGCGCTCAACGACAGCGTCGAGTATCTCGTCAACGCCCTCACCTGTCTTGCCCGAGGCACGAATTATCTCTGACGGGTCACAGCCTATGAGGTCAACAATCTCGTCTTCCACCTCATCGGGCATTGCCGAAGGCATGTCAATCTTGTTTATGACAGGAATAATCTCCAGGTTATGGTCAATAGCCATATACAGGTTGGAGATTGTCTGTGCCTGAACGCCCTGTGTGGCATCAACAACGAGAAGAGCGCCCTCGCATGCGGCGATAGAACGGCTCACCTCGTAGGAGAAGTCCACGTGGCCCGGAGTGTCAATAAGATTCAGGATATATTTCTCACCATCCTTCACATACTCCATCTGGATGGCGTGGCTTTTAATGGTTATACCTCTTTCGCGCTCAAGATCCATGTCGTCAAGCATCTGTCCCTCAGTCACTTGGATGGTCTTTGTACGTTCAAGGAGACGATCGGCAAGTGTTGACTTTCCGTGGTCTATATGCGCTATTATACAGAAATTTCTAATATGATTCATTTGTGTAGCCTACTTTATGTTGCAAAAATACAAAAAAATCATCAATCGCATATCATTTTAGCTTTTTTTATGTACATTTGCATCCAAAAACAAGCAAACGATGAAGAAATTAACTACGTTACTGTTCATGGCGATGCTCCTCGTTTCCTGTCAGGAGTCACTTGAAGATCAGGCAGAGCGCGCCTTAAAAGACTATACTGAAAAGAACTGTCCGAAGTATGAAGCTGAGACTGTAATACTTGACAGTTGCCGTTTTGAGCGCGACACAAAGACCATGCACTATTTCTATACCCTAATAGGAATCATGGACACTGTAAGCGTAAAGGACCAGCAAGACAAGATTCACGATTTGTTATTGGAAGAGTTGCGCAACTCTACATTAACTCGTGATTACAAGAAAGCAGGTTTTTCCTTCAAATACAGTTATTATTCGCAAAAGCAGCATGGACTTCTTCTAAGCGAGACCACTCTCACAAAAGAAGACTATCAATAAAACAAGAGAGCGTGTTCTTCGATTGAAAAACACGCTCTCTTTTTTATAATTCTTTCCGAGATTACTCTTCTGGCTTCATGTTTGTGTAAACAGTCTGCACATCATCGAAGTCCTCGAGCTTCTCAATCATCTTGTCGATGGTCTCGCGCTGTTCAGCTGTAACGTCCTTCAGGTCGTTAGGGATGCGAGTAAACTCAGCACCTGTTACCTCGAATCCGTTCTCCTCGAGATGCTTCTGAATGGCAGAGAACGATGAAGGCTCACCATAGATTGTGATGCTGTTCTCCTCCTCATCCTCGTCGTACTCATCCTCTACACCGTAGTCAATCAGGTCGAGAATCATCTCGTCCATGTCAAGACCGTCCTTCTTCTTGAATGTGAACACAGCCTTGTGGTCGAAGAGGAACGACAGTGAGCCCTGTGTACCAAGGTTACCATTGAACTTATTGAACACCGAGCGAACATCACCCACGGTACGTGTGGTGTTGTCGGTAAGTGTCTCAACGAAGATAGCCACTCCGTGGGGGCCATATCCCTCGTATGTCACTTCCTTGTAGTCACTCTGGTCCTTACCCATAGCGTTCTTGATAGCACGCTCGATGTTATCCTTCGGCATGTTCTCACGCTTTGCATTGGCGATGATAGCGCGTAGTGCAGGGTTGTTCTCAGGCTCTGGACCGCCTGCCTTTACAGCAATAGCGATCTGCTTGCCAATCTTGGTAAACGTCTTGGCCATGTGGCCCCATCTCTTAAGCTTCGTAGCTTTACGATATTCAAATGCTCTTCCCATAAGCCTACCCCCAACCCCTCCCCAAAGGAGGGGTGTCTATATACACCTGGGGTCCCCTTAATTAAATTTGTTTATACTTATTGTTATTTTATATTGTTTCTCTTTTTTCCCATCCCACGAGTCTAATTATACTCCCCTCCCTTGGGGAGGGGTTGGGGTGGGCTTATCTCAACTCAGCGCCAAGCTGTTTCTTCAGGTTCGCAATGAGCTTCTGCATGATTGCGTCAATCTGCTTGTCGTTCATTGTCTTCTCGGTATCCTGAAGGATGAAGTTCACTGCATACGACTTCTTGCCAGCAGGCAGTTTGTCGCCCTCATAGACATCGAACAGTTCAACGCTCTTCAGCAGTTTCTTCTCAGTCTGGCGGGCAATCTGCTCCACCTGTGCGAACTCTATGTTCTTGTCTATCAGCAATGCGAGGTCACGGCTCACGGCAGGATGCTTAGACACCTCGGTGAAGGTCACCTCGTTCTTCTTTGTAGCCTTCATCAGCTGCGACCAGTTCAGCTCTGCGAAATAGACAGGCTGGTTGAGGTCGAACTTCTTCAGGAGCTTCTTCGACAGCACGCCCATCTCAATGAGCTTCTTGCCACCGCGGTTCTCGATAACGATGCCAGCAGAGAAGTTCTCGTTCTCCGACTTCTTTGTCACCATCAAACCGGGCTTCATGCCAATGCGGCTCAGGATATTCTGAACAAATGCCGACAGCTCGAAGTAGCTTGAGTCCTCATTAGGATGTGCCCAAGAGCCCTCTACACGCTTACCAGTGATCCACAGTCCGAGGTAGTTCTCCTCCTTGTAAGCCTGCATCGGGTTCTCATCGTTCTGCTTCTCAGGATCGAAGAAATAGCAGTTGCCGAACTCGAAGAAGCGGAGGTTCTGAGCCTTGCGCTTCACGTTGTGCTCAACGCTCTCAAGGCCGCCATACAACAGGGTCTGGCGCATAACGTTGAGGTCACTGCTGAGGGGGTTCATAATACGGACTAAGGTGCTAGCCGCACTAGTCTCACTAGTTTTACTAGTTCCCTCATAATATGCGGCCTTTGTCAGCGAGTTGTTAAGTATCTCGTTGAAGCCTGCACCCACGAGCTGTTCTGACACGAGGTTCTGCAGCTTGTGCTTGCGGTCTTCATCACCTTTTATCACGAGCGAAGACTTCAGCTGTGTAGGAATCTCCACATTATTATATCCATATATGCGAAGGATGTCCTCAACGACATCGCATGGACGGGTCACGTCAACGCGATAACCTGGAATCTCAAGGAGCAATCCCTCAGCACTCTCGCTGAGAATCTTCATTTCCAGCGACTCGCAGATGCTCTTTATCTTCTCTACAGGAATATCCTTGCCCACGAGCGAGTGAACATAGCTGTACTTCAGGTCAACACGTGCGTTCTCCATCTTCTCGGGATAAACGTCTTTGATTTCCATTGACACCTTACCGCCAGCCAACTCCTTACAGAGCATTGCAGCATATTTCAAGGCCTCAACGGTTCCATTGGGATCTACGCCACGCTCGAAGCGGAACGATGCATCGGTAGAAAGGCCGTGGCGACGTGCCGACTTACGAATCCATGTTGGGTGGAAGTATGCGCTCTCAAGCACTACATTGCGTGTTGTCTCGTATGTGCCGCTACCCTTACCGCCGAACACGCCTGCAATACACATTGGCTCCTCAGCGTTGCAGATAGCGAGGTCGCGATCGCTCAGCTTGTGCTCCTCACCATCGAGTGTCTGGAAAGGTGTGCCCTCAGGCATGGTCTTCACAACAATCTTGTGACCCTTCACCATGTCAGCGTCGAAGCAGTGCAATGGCTGACCGAGAGCCATCATTACATAGTTCGTGATATCAACGATATTGTTTATAGGACGCAGACCAATGGTTGTCAGCTTGTTCTTCAGCCACTCTGGCGACTCCTTCACGTCACAGTCGGTGATGCTCACACAGGCGTAGCGCTTGCAAGCCTCTGTATTCTCTATCACCACCTCAACGGGGAGGTCGTGATTGTCGACGACGAAATCATCAACCACGGGACGGTGAAGGGCTGTCTCGTAGCCGTTCGATTTCAGCCAAGCATAGAGATCGCGTGCCACCCCCCAGTGCGACAGACCGTCAGCACGGTTGGCAGTGATGTCCACCTCAATGAGCCAGTCGCTCTCCAGATGATAGTATTCTGCGGCAGGAGTACCTACCACGGCATCCTCGGGAAGCACGATAATTCCGTCGTGCGATGTGCCGATGCCAATCTCGTCCTCAGCACAGATCATACCATTTGACTCTACGCCGCGAAGCTTTGACTTCTTAATGACAAATTCCTGGTCGCCGTCATAGAGCACACAGCCCAGGTCAGCAACGATAACCTTCTGACCAGCAGCCACGTTTGGTGCTCCGCAGACTATCTGCGAAGGCTCTCCATGTCCTAAATCTACTGTTGTAACATGCAGGTGGTCGCTGTTTGGATGGGTCTCGCAAGTAAGCACCTTGCCTACATAGAGTCCCTTCAGACCACCACGGATTGTTTGAACTTCTTCCAGAGCGTCAACTTCCAGACCTGTCGATGTTATTGCGTCACATACCTGCTGCGGTGTAAGGTCGAAATCAACGTACTCTTTCAGCCACTTATAAGAAATGTTCATTCCTAAAAACTTTATTAAATTCGAATTTGGGCGCAAAATTACAAAAAAAACGCTAAACAACAATCATTCTTATTAAATAATTTGTACCTTTGCGGAGTATAATCCTACAAGACAATAAGACTAAACAAACCTCAACACTCATTATGTACATTTCACAGCTATTACTTATCGGCGGATTGGGACTGCCTGAGATTGTAGTCATTGCCATCATCGTACTGCTGCTTTTCGGAGGCAAGAAGATTCCCGAACTTATGAGCGGCCTCGGCAAAGGCGTTAAGAGTTTCAAGGACGGCATGAAAGGAATCGACGACACAGAAAAGAGCGAAGAGAAGGAATGACTGACGAACTGCAACAGACCGCCACGTTTTGGGAGCATCTCGACGAGCTGCGCTCTTGCATCATCCGTTCACTTGCTGTAGTGGCGGTTGCTGCCATTGCCGCTTTTTGCCTGAAAGATGAGCTGTTTGCCATAGTACTGGCACCTCACACGAGCGACTTCGTTACCTATCGTCTCATGGGCATTGAGCCGTTCGTCATCCAGCTTATGAACATCGGACTCACCGAGCAGTTCATGACTCACATGCGCGTGGCTCTCTACACAGGTCTGCTCGTGGCATCGCCCTACGTGCTCTATCAGCTGTTCGGCTTCATAGCACCAGGTCTTTACCGGCAGGAGCGGAAGGCCGCCGTATGGATTACAGCATCGGCCTACGTGATGTTCATCCTCGGCACCCTCATCGACTATTTCATCATCTTTCCCTTGACAGTACGTTTCCTTGGCACCTATCAGGTGAGCGCCGACGTGGCCAACATGCTCACGCTTCAGAGCTATATCGACACGCTCATAGGCATGAGCTTCATCATGGGCATCGTCTTCGAACTACCTGTCGTCTGTGCCATCCTCGGACGTCTCGGCATCATCAACCGCGGTCTCATGAAGCGTTTCCGCCGCCATGCCATCGTAACCATTCTGATAGCTTCGGCCATCATCACTCCCACCACCGATGCCTTCACGCTTTTCATCGTGGCATTGCCCATCTGGATGCTCTATGAAGTGAGCATCCTACTTGTAAGAAAATAAACAACTAAACAATACTTTATGCTTAGAACAATCAGAATCGTGTTTGCAACGGTATTCCTTGTCGGACTATCATTGCTTTTCCTCGACTTCACAGGCACTGCCCACCATTGGTTCGGGTGGATGGCGAAAGCCCAGGCACTGGAAGCCATACTTGCGCTTAACTTTGCTGCAGTGGCCTTCCTTGTGGTGCTGACACTCATCTGCGGACGCATCTACTGTTCCGTCATCTGTCCGTTAGGCATCCTTCAGGATCTCTTCGGATGGTTTGGCAAGAAGGCGAAGAAGAACCATTACACCTATTCTTCCGAGAAGAAATGGCTGCGCTACCCAGTGTTCATTGCCTTCGTCGTGTCTTTATTAGCTGGCATCAGCGTAGTGTTCGACCTGCTGGCGCCCTACTCTGCCTTCGGACGCATCATGACGATGCTCTTCCAACCACTATGGAAGATGGGCAACAACGTCCTTGCATCTATAGCCGAGCGCTATGATAGCTATGCGTTCTATTCCGTAGATGTATGGATGAAATCGCTGCCTGTGCTCATCATAGCAGCCCTCACCCTCACGCTGCTTGTTGTTCTTGCATGGCGCAACGGACGCACCTATTGTAACACTATCTGTCCAGTAGGCACGCTGCTAAGCTTCCTGAGCCGTTTCTCTTTCCTGAAGATTCACTTCGACACAGAGAAATGCCGCAACTGCTCACTCTGCACAAAGAACTGTAAGGCAGCATGCATAGATTTCAAGAACCACAGCATTGACTACTCGCGCTGCGTGGTCTGCGGCGACTGCATCAGCAGTTGTAATTTTGGAGCGCTACGCTATGACTTTTCTCGTCTGCATAATCTGAATTCTCAGAACACTCAGAACGACCAGTCCTCCACCGACAAATCTCGCCGTTCTTTCCTTCTGTCTTCAGCCCTGCTCGCCTCTACGGCAGCCATAGCTCAGAAGGACAAGATCTTCGACGGAGGATATACCGACCTTGAGGACAAGGTGGCGCCTGAGCGTCAGACACCGCTCACGCCTCCAGGCTCGCTGTCGGCACAGAACCTGGCGCAGCACTGCACAGGCTGTCAGCTCTGTGTATCAGAGTGTCCTAACGACGTGCTCCGTCCATCCACCGACCTCATGCACCTCATGCAGCCCGTGATGAGCTACGAGCGCGGCTATTGCCGTCCTGAGTGTCATCGCTGCTCAGAGGTATGTCCAGCAGGAGCCATCAAGCCTATCGACCTCGACGAGAAGTCGAGCATCCAGATTGGTCATGCCGTTTGGATTAAGAAGAACTGTGTGCCCATCACCGATGGCGTAGAGTGTGGCAACTGCGCCCGCCACTGTCCGTCGGGAGCCATTGAGATGGTGCCACTCGACGAGAACGACGAGGAGTCGCCCTACGTTCCCGCTGTCAACGAAGCGGCCTGCATAGGCTGCGGTACCTGCGAGTACGTTTGTCCGGCACGTCCATTCTCAGCCATCTACGTGGAAGGCCACGAAGTTCATTCTCACCTCTAACCTCTTACCTCTCACCTCTATGAAACAAGACAACATATCACGCCGATCGTTCCTGAAAATTTTCGGAGCAGGAACAGCAGCCTCGCTGATAGCTGCATGTACAGGCAAGGACAAGGCGGCACAGCAGGCCGTTGACGAATACAAGCAACAGGTGGAGCCACCCGTAGGCCAGATGACCTATCGCAAGAACCTCAAAGGCGAAGAAGTGTCACTTCTTGGCTATGGCATGATGCGCCTGCCTACCAAGGTTGACAACGACCAGGAGTTCGACCAGGACATGATAAACCGTCAGGTTGACTATGCCATTGAGCACGGTGTTAACTATTTCGACACGTCGCCCGTCTATTGTCAGGGCAAGTCAGAGGCATGCACAGGCATTGCCCTCAGTCGTCATAAGCGCAGCGAGTATTTCGTTGCCACGAAGCTGTCCAACTTCCACCCATCGACCCATAGCCGCGAGGCGAGCATTGCCATGTACAAGAACTCGCTGAAGCAGTTGCAGGTTGATTATATCGACTACTATCTGCTTCATGCCATTGGTGGCGGCATCGATGAGTTCAACGCCCGCTATGTTGACAACGGACTCATGGACTTCCTCGTGAAAGAGCGCGAGGCAGGCCGCATACGCAACCTCGGGTTCTCGTTCCATGGCTATAAGAATGTGTTCGACCAGGTGCTTGCCATGCACGACCTCTACCACTGGGACTTCGTGCAGATAGAGCTCAACTACCTTGACTGGAACTTCGCCAACGAGATTAACTCGCGCAATGTCGATGCCAGCTACCTCTATGCTGAGCTGCAGAAGGTTGGCATACCAGCTGTCATCATGGAGCCGCTGCTTGGCGGACGCCTTGCGAAGCTGCCCCAGTACATAGTCAACGACCTAAAGCGGCGCGACCCTGAGCGCTCTGTCGCATCATGGGCTTTCCGCTATGCCGGCACTCCCGAAGGCGTGCTTACCGTTCTCAGCGGCATGACCTACATGGAGCACCTGAAGGACAACCTTCTCAGTTACTGTCCGCTGAAGCCTCTCAACGATACCGAGATGGACTATCTGCACACCGATATTGCCAACAAGATCTTTGGTCTTGAGAACATACCCTGCAACGACTGCAAATATTGCATGCCATGTCCTTACGGTGTTGACATCCCTGGTATCTTCGTTCATTACAACAAGTGCAAGAACGAAGGTCTCCTGCCACAGGCCGTTGGCGACCCCGACTATCGCCAGCATCGTCGCAACTTCCTCATCAGCCTTGACCGCACGGTGCCACGCAATCGTCAGGCCGACCACTGCATAGGCTGTGGCCAGTGTGAACCTCATTGCCCTCAAAAGATTCGTATTCCCCGCGAGCTGCATAAGCTCGACCAGATGATTGAGGATTTAAAGCGGAATCCTACGCCAGACCCATCGAGGGAGGCATGACCAGAGTGCCGTCAGCAGGCGGTATTTCCAGTCTATAACTACAACGTGGCGCCGATGTTCTATAGCTTTGAGAATGTCGAGCGCCACTTTTTTCGGCTTCAGCATCATGGGATAGTGGAAGTCGCCGTCAAGCAGGGCTGTGTCCACAAAACCTGGGCGTATATCAGTAAACCTTATCTTCAGTCCACGCTGGCGAGCCTGCTGCTCCAGCGCCTGTAGATAAACGTTCTGCATGGCTTTCGTTGCCGAGTATGATGGTGCCGGTCCCAGCCCTTTCGTTCCTGCTATCGACGATATGGCAGCAATATGTCCTCCACCCTGCTCTGCAAAATAGCGATAAGCCTCACCAATCATCCTTGTGAAGCCCATGCCGTTAGTCTCAACAGTACGCAGCTCTATGTCCTCCTTCAGCTCGCGGTTCTGCTTGCCTATACCCGAGGCATGGAAATAAAGATCCATGCCGCCGAGGCGTCCTATCAGCTCGCGTAGTCGTTGGGCAGCGTCCTGTGCAGTAACATCTATGGCGCTCACCACCACCCTGTCGCCATAGGCATCCTTCAGTTCCATAAGCCTGTCCTCGCGACGCGCTGCCACACCGACTGTGTAGCCACGCTCCAGCAACAACAGAGCCACTTCGCGGCCTATGCCCGACGAGGCACCTACCACTACAGCCCTTTTATCATTTCCTGTTCCCATTCCTCACGCATCAATTCGTCAATAAGCTGTTCTGCCAACTGTTCCACCAGGTCTGCCGGCACAGCAAACCTTATGTCGCTGCTATGCGGATTTATCTCCTGAAGGAAGTGTGGCACCTCTTTCTTATACACCTCTTTCATGCGCTGGTTGTCAGCATCCTTTCCTGAACACGAGAAAGTGATGTTTGCCACACGGTCGCAGAGCTTCATGAACGGTGCGTAGGGCGTGCTCCTTATACCGGCATAGTACTTCTCTCCTGCCCGCTCGTCGCGAGTGCGTCCCTTGTCGTTTGTCAGCGCATAGACTATCTCCGTTGCCATCAGCGCCTGATCGGTGTCCATAAATGTTCGTGCCACCTTCATCACATCGTTATATGTCAGGCGTGCGTCCTCAATGCTGTCATGATAGTAGGCTCCAAACATCATCGGCACCACGTCCTCTTCCCGTGCACACACCAGGTGTCCAAAGGCACGAGCCTCCTCAGCCACCATATCGAGATGATAGCCATAGGGCAGGTCCTTACCATACTTCTGGTTCACGCTGTCGTGCAGCTCGTGTGCCGACGTTCTTATCCGTTCTATTGTCTCAGCCCACCGTTCCAGTGCTGCTTGAAAATCATTTTTCTCCATCATGGCAGCAAAATTAATCATTGTTTGTCAATAAACCAAATTTTCGAAAAAAATATGTAACGTCAATCGCTACTAGCGGGACGCAAAAAGAAACAAAAAAGGGTTTTTGTTTTGTATTGTTCTCGCTTATTCGTACCTTTGGCTCCCCCAAACAGATAGTCATGGCTGAACAATCCCTGAAGAAACAACTGAAAGTGCTCACCATACCAGTGTTTATCGAGATGGCACTGGTTATGCTGCTGCGTGCTGTGGACACCGTGATGCTGAGTCGCTACAGCGACAACAGCGTGGCGGCGGTGGGACTGGACAACCAGTGGAGCATCGCCGTGGGACTGAGCTATGTCATCGGCATTCCGCTTGGCTATGGACTTGTGGGCATGTGGATAGGTTTCGCCCTCGACGAGAACATACGCGGCATCATCCTCATGCGCCGCTGGCGCTCAGGGAAATGGCGCAACAAAGGATTCGTGAAATAAAAAAAATGATATGAACAAAGTACTAATAACAGCCGTTAGACAGACAGTCTATAAAGACCTGATGGCGAAATATGAGAATCCAATCGAACACACCTGCGATGTCAGGGAGGGGCAGCAGTGGATCTCCATCGACGGACAACAGCCCGAAGGCATGTGTCCATCGGCATGGAGCTCCATGCGTGAGTTTGTGGAGTCATTGGCGCGTGGCGAGGGCAACTTCTACGATGGTTGGATGAAAAACCCCATGAGTGCCATGATAAGCTGCAACGACGGCTTCCGTCCGTTTAGCTTCTACATTGAAGTGATAAAAGAGTAGCGGAAGAATCCCTCATCCCTCCCATAATCGCTGGAAACGCCGATGTATAAAGGGTTTGAGCACGGGAGGGATTTTTTTAATCCCTCCCATAACCCTCCCATAACTTCGTCGCCGAACGCTGCCCCAAGGAGCACTAAAGCAAATGGAGTCGCCTGCGGCGAGAAATTAAACAAATCTAACCAAATCAAACAGAATATTTTCGACATTAATTGTCATGTAATTAAGTCATTAATTGACATTAATTCTTTTACAAGGCAAGTGGGTGGCTAATATTATACTGCGAAGCAATTAATGACTAAAGTTTCTCAAGTTGTTAAAGACCGCAGATTTCACAGATTTTACAGATTATGGCTGCGCACTATGATGAGATTTTTATTTCGATTACTGCAACTAAAGTTGCGATTAGCTGCGCGAAGCAATCTGTAAAATCGCACTTAATCGCGGCTTTAGTCGCTGTAATATGCAGCAGAATCCATGTAATCTGTGAAATCTGTGGTAGTTTTTATATATGCGAAAGTTGAGTTAATGATAATTAATGGTTAAATTAACGGCAATTATATGTTTATGAAATGAAGAAGAACCGAATCTTAGAATGCATGTAAAAAAATGTGTGATGGGAGGGGTGATGGGAGGGGTGACGGGAGGGTCATGGGAGGGGTGACGGGAGGGATGAAATTCGCGGAATCCCTTTATTTAAAGGGCTCAGCGCCATCCGACGGGAGGGATGGGGCACTTTCGTTAAAGAGTCAACAAAAAACAGAACACGAAATAAAACTGTTCGATGTTCATCAACAAGAAGCGCTTATTTTTCAACACGCTATACTTTCAAGAACGTTCCCTTACTGAGAACAGGACATTCCCTTCTTGGGAATCGATTGAAGACATAAAGAATACAACTTCATTTTGGTGTTTTCTGTGTGTCAGGAGAGTATGAGTGCTGACACAAAAGCCACAAAATATAAGATTATTTGGGCCTTATAGCCGACACTTAAATATGCCAAAGTGCTGGCATATACAATAGTAAAAATTATTTTGGCCTTATAGCCAAGACCTACCGACAAACAACCATTGAAATCTACAATAGTAGAAATTATTTTGGCCTTATAGCCCAAGTGCTCACGTATCAATGTGACGTAAATCTACAAAGTGTCAACGTACCTGTGTCACGTTTGCGGACAAAGGAGAAGTCAATCTCCTCATTCATGCGACGAAATATGTGGTCACGCGGGATGAGTATGTCATAGATGCGTGAATATTCACTGAAACTAGTTTGTCTGTAATCTCCAAGCATAGCAGAAATTTTCTGATAAGATACTAAAAATCAGCGAAATACACAATTATTTAGTGTTAATAATATGTAACAAATTGACTTTCCCCAATGTCCCGTCCGAGAGTACAATCGTTAATCAAATTAACATATTGGACTTTTTCAGTAGGCTCTAAACAAAGGCTTCCCGAAGGACAGCGAGGCTAAAAGCGTCCAACAAACGTCCAGCAAACGTCCACAACTAAAGAATATATATATGTATAGTTATTCCTTTCAGTCATAACTCTACAAACAAACAAATATACGTGCGCGTGCGCGATATTACTGGAAACGATAGTACCTGTAACTCTTACCAGACAGCCTGAAGCCAACCTCATCAAGTTTCATGTAGTCACTGCCGAAGGAAATGTAATACACCAAGGTACGAGTTTTCAGATATACATCGTCAACGGAGTAGTTGCCTGTTCCAGAGATAGCGGATTTCTCATAGGCCCATCGGTATGTGCCATCGGTGAAGAACTGCAAGGTGTCGTGGTCTGCAACCTCCTTGAAGTCGTTTGTTCCCTCTGGAGCGGAATACCTGTTGACCCACTTCCCGATAATGGCCTGCCTGTTGTAGGCTGCTTTCTGTTCTGCAGGATTTGGCGCATCGTCACCGTCACCGCCTCCACAGGATGCAAGGCAAACAGCGGCCACCATGATTGTAAAAAGTCTCTTCATATACATATATACATAAAAGAATAAAAAACGTCTCATATCGAATCTATGACGGAATCACGGAACATCTGTCCGTTGCCACACAACAGCCATTCAGCAGAAACACCGTAGTCATGTACCAAGAAGGACAGCCATTCCATGTGACAGTGGGACAGTTCATTCATCGTCACCCTTTATCATTTTTTCATGACCCCAAAAGTCTATTATAATAACGGGAAAAGCCCTGTTTTATTATCTTAATCTTATTGTTTCAATAAATCATTCTCGTAAATTAGATGCCGTTATTATGTATTGCACTTTTCCTTTGTCGCATTTTATTTGAGTTTAATTATATCGCTCCACCTTGTTGTTGGTGATGGACTCTTGAAATCGTGCTTGATGGCATTGGCGAAAACATCTGCCTTGCCCTTGCCGTCTTTCCTCGTGTACTGTTGAGAACCAAGCACTATCGTCTCGCTTCCCTGCATCCTGTTAATCCTATCTATCACTTCATCAAGCCGTTTCATCTTCTGGAACTGTTCAGCATTGATGTCGAACAAGTCCTGCTGTATTGGAGAATCAGCATCAATGCCCATCACTATCACACCGGCTTTCTTATACTGATAGCCCTGCCTATAGATTTTCTTTAGCACCTCATTGGCTGTTTCAATGATGGTTATTGAAGAACTGGTAGGCGTTATCAACCGTTGCTCCTGGAAATTCCAATACTGTGCAAGATCCTCTCTAAAGGCATTGGTATTGACAAACACACCAACAATGGAGGCAACAGTTTTTTGCTGCCTCAGTTTCTCAGCACACCTTGCAGCATAATTGGAAACCTGTGTGCGCAGTGTATCATAGTCACTAATCATGCCGTTAAAGCTCCTACTGGTACAGATACTTTTCTTCTTTGCCATTTCCTCATTCGGCACACTGTCCTCACCGTTCAACTCTCGCCACGTTCTTTGAATGACAATGTTATTGAAGGTCAGCTTGACCCAATCGCCATGATGAGCCGCAAAGTCATAAGCCGTCTTTACACCCAAGGCTTCAAGTTTGGCTGCATATCTTCTCCCGATGTCCCAAACTTCATCAATCGGGTACAGTTTAAGAGCCTTGATCCGCTTCTCATCATTGTCAATCATGCAGCAGTGACGGTAGCCCTGGTACTTCTTTGCAAAGTGTGAGGCCATCTTAGCGAGAGTCTTGTTTGGAGCCAGACCAATACTGACAGGCATACCCACATACTGCTTAATCTTCTTATGTAAATCCTCGCCCCATTTTTTCAAGTCCAAATGCTCCATGCCGTCGAGGTAGATAAAACACTCGTCGATACTATAGCGGAAATATGCAGGAACTTCTTGGCTGATAAGGCTGACTATACGCCCTGTCAATTCTCCATAAAGCTCATAGTTGGAAGAGAATACAGCTATCTTCTGGTTTGGGAACTGTTGGGCTAACTGGAAATATGGTATCCCAGCCTTTATTCCCATCTTCTTGGCTTCATTACTGCGAGCCACTACACATCCGTCGTTATTGCTCAATACAACAACAGGCTTGCCCTCCAAGTCTGGCCGAAAGACACGCTCACATGAAACGTAGCAGTTATTATTACTAATTATCAATAACAATTGTTATTCCGAATAATTCGTTATTCTGAATTTGAGTATTTACTGTGTTGTAGATAGCAAACTTCTACGAAATCTATTCGGAATAAACAATCTTGATTTCATTATTCTTCTAATCCTTATGCTAATAAAGTTAGTTAAGCGTTTATATATTAACCACTTTATTTTAGAAGATTATGGATATAGAAAAATTGAAAATTCTCCTTCCCACTTTCTATGAAAAGCTAAGGGCAAGGAATTATGGTGATGGTTATATAGGGAAGTATCAGTATGTAGCCAAGAGTTTATTTGATATCGTCGAAAATGACAAGAGTTTGAATACCTATGAGAAGGCCTATTCTGCATTGATGGCCCGACGTCCTTACAAGAAAGATTCTATTCGTGACTACCGTCGTTTAATTGGTCATTTCAAGGCTTTTGAAGAAGAGGGTATTTTCTTTCCTGACACGGGTAAACTCTGTATGTTTACTTTATCCCCCAAAGCTTATGACAAACTTTCTCCTGAATTCAAATTGTTGATAGACAGATACGTCAAGAAGGAGCGAGAGGAAGGACGAATCAAAGAAGGTAGTATCCAAACAATGGCTGGCTGCATGGCATCTCTGTTGCTGGATATCCAGCGTTTGGGAGCGAAGGATTTGGACGAAATTTCGGAATATATGGTGCGAACCGTTTTTGGAGATAGGTATGGAAGACATAACAGCTATCATGTGAGCCGACATGTTATGCGGGTATTGACAATTTGTCAAGCAATGTATCCGAATGGTGAGTGTCATAGGCTCTTGGCAAAGATTCCGGAATTCCCCCACAAAAGAAAGCTGTTTGACTACATTACAAAGGAAGAGTGCAACATTTTAGCAGCAAGTCTTAACGGCGAAGAAACGCCACTGACCTATAAGGAAAGGGCTATTGGTATGCTGGCATTCTATATGGGAATGAGGGCGAGTGACATCAGCAATTTAAGATTCGAAGACGTGGATGTAGATAAGGAGGAGATTCGGTTCGTCCAACAAAAGACGGGAACAGAAATACGAATTCCACTGTTATCGGTCATCGGCAATGCCATCGCGGACTATATACTGTCGGAACGTCCGACATGTAATACAGACAACATCTTTGTGGAAACGAATAAGCCCTACTGTGGACAAAAGCATAAACGCATCTCACACATTGCTCGTGACATATTTAAAAAGACTGGCATTAGACAGGAAACAGGGCGGAATCAAGGACTACATACAATGAGACATTCTTTTGCACTTTCATTGATAGAGAATGATGTAGAAAGGAACACTGTCCGTGAACTGATGGGGCATGTGAGCTTGGAATCCCTGAATCCATATATAGATGCAGATATTGAGAATTTGAGGGGGTGTGCTTTAGACATCAGTTCTTACATTAAAGTATTACCTACAATGGAGCCATTCAAATGCAGATTCTCCGAGATACTCACGCAATACCGGCAAGAATCTTTCAATTCCTGCAAATGGTCATATCTGAAGAACATTGCTTTTCACTCGTTTGATAGCTTCTGCCAAGAATGTGATACGAGCATTGGTAACAGTATGTTTGAGATCCTTAGATTATGGATGCAACCCTTTCCCAAAGAATCAGCAGACTATTACAAACACAGGATACAAGGCATCAGAGGCTTCCTGCGATACCTACATGAGGGAGGATGCGATGTACCAACTGTTCCAAACAATGAGGTCCCGACAAAAAAGAAGCAATTCTTGAATGCCATACCTGTCAGCTGTGCCGCTCCTTATATCCTTGAATACATGGATTACAAGAAAACATGTAAGGGGAGTCCCACTTATTATGCATCCTATCATTTGTATGACTTCGACAGATTCTGTCTTGTGAATTTTCCTGACAGCAAAGATCTCTGTCAGGAAATCATTGACGGATGGTGCATGCAGAAAAGTTCGGAGAATGCCTGTACCAAAGCAAAGAGGGTAAGTGAGTTACGTACATTTCTCAAGTTTCTCCATAGAAGGGGATATGGGACGTTTTGTTGTCCTGTCCTTACGACAAGACCGAAGACAGAGACTCTGCTGAGAAGCCCCATGCATTTACGGAATCCGAACTGTGCAATTTCTTTTTCTCGCTATCTCACCTGACAATTAAGGACTCTCCTGAATCAGAAATCACAAAACTATCTCTGCCCATATATTTCTTGCTATTGCTCTCCTCCGGGCTGAGAACATTTGAGGCACGTCTGCTTGACACAAAGGACGTGGATTTAAAAAACGGCATCATCAATGTCAGGCATACGAAAGGGTATGTGGAGCACCGGGTGGCCCTCCATCCTTCAATGCTTAAAATGCTTATGGAATATGATAAAGCTATAGAGAGACTCGTACCAAAAAGGAAGTGCTTTTTCCCGACTTCCACAGACGAGCACCATAGCGTGAAATGGGTTGATTACAATTTCCAAAAATGTTGGTATGAATTTAACAAAGAACATGCCGTGGCCTATGATTTCAGACATCGATATGCCACAGAGAACATCAATGGCCTCCCTGCTGATTCTGCACTGTTCAACAAGCACATTGCCTACTTGTCAAGAAGCATGGGGCATGCGAGTTTCAAAATGACGATGTATTATTACAATTTTACCCCGAAGATGGCCGAGCACATAAAGGCTGCCAAGGCTGAGACTTTCAATGACATATTATTAGACCGTTCAAACTTTTACAGCGATGAAAATATCTAAGCAAGCAAAAGAACTTGTCAGTCATATAGACCTTTGGCTGAAAGTATATATTCCCAAGACATGTGGATATTCTGTCCAAACAGTTATGTCATACAAGCAGGTAATGCGCCTCTATGTGGAATATTTGGAAGAAAAGAAATCTGTCACAGTCGACAGTTTTAGTGATATATGTTTTAGCCGTGAGACTGTGGAAAGCTGGCTGATCTGGTTACAAAATGGACGTGGAGGGAAACCATGCAGTCGCCGTACGAGGGATCACAGGCTAACAGTGATAAGGTCACTCCTGAAATATCTTCAGTCCCGTGATATAGCATATGCGAAAAGGTACATAGAGTCCTGCGAGATACCGATGATTTCTCACGGAAGAGGCAAAGTCGTCGCACCTCTGAGTAAAGTGGCGATGAAAGCATTTTTTGCCAGTATTGATTGCAACACTATAGCAGGAAAGCGCGACTATGCACTTTTCTCATTCATGTATGACACAGGCTGTAGAGTCGGTGAAGTCCTGTCCGTTAAGACTTGCGACCTCATACTGGACCACGGATCCCCCTATGTCATTGTCAAAGGAAAAGGTAATAAAGACCGTTGCCTCATACTTTCTGAGAAAACCGTGAACACACTCAAGGCATATATTGCATATTTCTCTATTCCGTATGATGCTAAGACATATCTGTTCCATTCAAGCCATAAGGGCCGAACGGAAAAGATGTCCGCTGATGCAGTGAACACCAGACTATACGCCATTTCCTACACTGCACATAAGACCTGTCCGGAAATACCCTTGAAGATGCATAGTCATCAGATTCGCCATTCCGCAGCAACGCATTGGTTCATGGACGGGATAAACATCGCCATGATTTCAGAATATCTTGGCCATGCCAGTCTCGAAACGACCCGTGTATATCTTGGGATAAGTCGTGAAGAGTTGGAAACAGCCTTAAGAAAAAGGGAATATATGCCTCTTGACCAGCCCAAGAAATATAAAATACAAGGAGGACTAAGAGGATTATTAGGTCTTTAGGATGGCTGTTTACCATTAGGGGGTCCCTATCCCAGAAACTGAAAAGATGGCTATTTTACTATTATGTTATTCCGAATTAATCTTGTAAACTGAGTAAATGCAGAATTACTTTTTCAGACAATTCGGAATAAAGAATTATTCGGAATAACAGTTATCACAGTCAATGATGCCGTACATAAGTATTATTCCTTTAGGGACACTTTATAGCTTACAGGTTTTCCGTTCAGCTCTTTAAGGCTACCATGAATTATTAGTAAATCTGCTTGCCTGGTAGCACTCTTGAAATTGTAAATCCTGTAAACGTAGTAATGTTCCTTGTTAAGTTCACTGTAGAATAGTTCATTGGAAGTGAAGTAGAAAGGCTGACCAACACCTCCTGTTGTGGTTTTCACCTCAATATATCTTGGGGTAATGCCATCGTCCTCTACAGATTCTATGTCATAACCCTTCCCATCACCTTCTTCTATTGAAGTGTGAATGACAGAGTGTGAGATGCCAAGTTTGCTCAATCGCTCTTTCTCATAGATTACAGCCCATTCTTCACCTAGTAGTCCAATGCCTCTGAATATTTCATCTTTCTTGGCATAGTCAACACCTTTAACTGCCTTGAACTCCCCAGAGAAACTTTCATCAACATGGGAGAACTGAGAAGCTTCTATCACTTTGGGACTGCTACTTACAATAGGTTTCTTCTTATCTGACTTGGTATAGGCGTTGTTATTAAAGTATCTGGCAACAGCATAGATGAAATCCTGAGTCAATAGGTTATAGTTCTCGTCTGTATAGCTATGCGAAAGCATCCATTTATTGTATTCTGCAATAAACTCTTTTTCCTTCAGAAGTTCTTTCTTGACTTCTTCGCAGAGACTATAGAACTCAATAAATCGATCAACCTTGCCCGTCTCTTTACGCTTATACTCCACCATGCTTGCAAATGTCTGGAATATGCTGAACTTGTATATATAATGCGCCTTGGGGTAGTGCAGAGCCAAATAAACAGAGACGGCATGAATATCCTGAAAAGATTGTAAATTATCGCGCCCTTTCCAATCGCTATGACCCTCGTCTGCCATTGTCTTTACCAACTTGTCAAAGCCAGACATATAAGCAATCGCTCTTTCTTTTAGGGGTATAGTTTCATCGAAGAGGTTTGTCAGCAACTTGTCAGTAACATCTTGTTTCTCTTTGGAAACTTCAATCAGCATACCCAAAGGATAGTATGTTTGTGAATCGAGAAGATTAACATGCTTAGATAGACCTTGAATGGTGCGTGAAGTGATTGACCCCTCGACATGGAATGTGTTTTGGAAATGCTTTATAGCTTCCCATTTATAATCTTCGAGATTGCTTATATAATCCCAATTTGAGATATAGGCGTTAATATATGGCTTTAGGTCTTTCATCTTTATCTGTTTAGAAATATATTGTTGTTGTACCTGCCCACGTCGTATCACCTGTTATTGTTATACGCAGCGAGGCAGACTTTATATTTGCCTGTATCTTAGGGTACAGGTGATGTTCTTTTTCTTCTGGAAACTGTGTGACGAGGTGACAGTGGGACAGGTTCATCGTCACCCAACTTACAAACATAGGGAGTGTAATTGCCAGAAGCCCAAATACCATTTTCTTCATACGGCTAACTATTTAAGTGTGTAATACTGTCTGTCTTTCTCCGAATAGCGGATCTTGTATTCGAAGCAGAAGCCCAAAGCTTCCACGTAATCTGTCAGCTGTTTCATGGACTTTGCTCCCATGTTTCGATATACCAAGAAGTCTTTGGGGGACTTATCTACTAACTCGAATACGTAATCAATATCGAGAACCCTCAGACAGTTCATAATACGGGTAGGGAGATCTAGCCCATAAGTTCTCTGTCCCAGTATCTTCATTACGTCAGGGCTAAGAGGCACTTCTTTCAACTCAGGATGCTCCAGCCAGTACTCGAAATACTTGTGCTCATTCAGGATGACCCTCGAATACAGTTTGTCATTCTTGGTTATATCTGTCAAGAACTGGTCGCAGAACTCATCAAGGATTTCACGCATAAAGCGTATTTCATCACGGACGGCATCTGGTGACACCTTCATGTTCTCGAAAGCACGTTGTCTTGCCTCGTTGAAAGCGTTATCAATAATCAATGCGGCTAGTGTTTCTTTCCGCATCGTTTCCAGTTGTTTACTCAGTTCGCTAATTTGTCTGGTTTGCTCTCTGAGCTTTTCAAAATTATTCTCGTGTTCTTGTTTCATATCTTTTCGAATGTTCTAATTAAATGAATAACAGTACCCCACACCTGAAACTCGTTAGGATCATCTACCTTGAACACAGGATAATCGGGGTTGGCTGGACGTAATTCGATATAGCCGTCCTTCTTGTGTGTCTCTATCATTGGGACTGGTACCTGACATTTCTAGCGAACAACGACAAGTTATGCATTTAAAATTGCGTCATTTCGCTTGTTAGCGAAAAGTTTGTACCTTTGCAGATGAAAATAGTTCCTTATCTATGCCAGATTGTAGTTCTGGCCGTGATTCGGGGCTATTTTCTGTTTAAGGAGTCAGGGGTGACTCAATGTAAAAGATTACAGGTAAAAGGCGAATTTCGTGCCTTTTTCCCCTACTCCATCGTAATCGGCAGGAATAGGGACTATCTGTCATCACAATAAGGACTTTATTACTTTGCAGGGATTGCCCACTGCCACACAATTAGATGGGATGTCCTTTACAACGACGCTACCTGCGCCGATGGTGACATTATCGCCAATGGTGACACCTGGCAGGATGGTTACGCTACCGCCAATCCACACGTTATCGCCGATGGTGACTGGCTTTGCCCACTCCTGACGGGTGTTGCGCTCCACTGGGTCGGTGCTGTGACATGCAGTATAGATGCTGACGTTAGGACCAATAAAACAGTCGTCGCCAATGGTGACAGGAGCCTCGTCGAGCACAACGAAATTGAAGTTGGCAAAGAAACGCTTGCCCACGCTGATCTGCTTACCATAGTCGCAGAAGAAAGGCTGGTTAATGAAAACCTTATCGTCACCAACATGGCCCAAAAGCCTTTTAAGTATAGACAGACGTGATGCAAAATCAGACGGGCGAAGCATGTTATATTCATGAATAATATCCTTCACCATGTTCAGCTCTTTCAACAATTCCGGGTCAACGGCCGAATAGACCTCTCCTGCCAGCATTTTCTCTTTTTCCGTCATTGTATTCAGTAATGTAATAATCGCAGCAAAGTTACAAATAAGCGCACAACGAACAAAAGAAAACCGCCTTTTTTCTTATAATTGTTGGATTTTTCGAGAAAAGGCTGTATCTTTGCGGCATGTCAAGAAGTCGTGAAGAAGCCGAGAAAGCCGGCATACAAGTCGATGATATTAAGCACAACATGAAGCGGCGCCTCCCTTGTCATAATTACAGCGACAAGGGAACCTACATGCTGACACTTGTCACGGAAGGACGCCAGCCCCTATTCGGCACGCTGCAAGGCGACGGCCTTGCGCCCTTGGGCAGCGAGAGCGAGCCGAGGGTGGTTCTGTCACCTCTGGGTAAGGCTATTCGTGACATTGAAATAAAGAAGGTCTCTGCTTTCTACCCGATGGTGGAAGTTTGGAAGCTCTGCATCATGCCCGACCATCTCCACATAATCGTCAGGGTGAAGGGGAAGATGCCCGAGGGGAAGGATCTGGGGCAGGTGGTTCGTGGATTTAAGACAGGGTGCACAAGGGCTTGGTGGGGGCTTAGTCCCTTCGGAGATGCGAAGGGAACGGGGACTCTTGGCGAAGCGAAGGGAACGGAGGCTCTCGGAGAAGCGAAAGGAACGGAGACGGCTCCTGTTCCTGCTGTTTCTCCAGCAGGCTTAGCATCTACAGCCGCTCGCCCTCTTCTTTTCGAGAAAGGCTACTGCGACAAGATTCTGCTTCGCCCTGGCCAGTTGGAGAACTGGAAGCGCTATCTTGACGACAACCCACGCCGACTGGCCATCAAACGCCAGCACCCCGATTATTTTATCGTTAGACATCAGCTGAATATAGGCGAGTGGTCGTGTCAATCTGTAGGTAATCGCTTCTTGCTAAACATACCCGACAAGGCTGCTGTCATCGTTCACAGTGGCTATAGCGACGCTGAGTTTGAGATGTATAAGGCAAAATGGCTCGCCATCGCAGAGGAAGGCGGTGTGTTGATAAGTGCAGCAATTGCGACAAGAGAAAAAGAGGTGATGCGCGAAGCTATGAATCGCGGCTATAGACTTATCTATCTTCGAGAAAACGGTTTTCCAGAGTTATACAAGCCTGCTGGTGAGTCTTTCACTGCCTGTTCGGAAGGCCGACTACTACAAATAAGTCCTTGGGATTATCACATGCAACGAAAGACTATTTCGCGCGAGCAGTGTCTAAAACTGAACCGCCTTGCAGAAGAAATTGCTAATACACCTTACTTCTCATTTTGAGTCTGGCACCTACCATCCATATGGACGACAAGCATTATTTACTCAGCATAATAAGTGAAGGCGAGCACCAACAGCAAGACTTCAAATATCGTGTAGCCGATGCATGCAAACTGGCAAAGACGGTTTCGGCTTTTGCCAACACCGATGGTGGTCGCCTGCTCATTGGAGTACGTGATGATGGTCATCTATCGGGAGTAAGAAGCGAGGAGGAGATTTACATGATGCACCAAGCTGCATACAAATTCTGCAAGCCAGAGGCAAGCATTAAGTTCGACACATATCATGTAGATGGCAGGACCATCGTAATTGCCACCGTTCCGCCTTCCGCCAACCGTCCTATTTGTGCACTGAACGAAGAGGGATGCAAACGTGCCTATATTCGCATAAAGGATGAGAACATCGTTGCATCACCCGTTCATCTTGCTCTTTGGCGCGAATCACAGAAGCAGCAAGGTGCAATTCTTACCTATAACGACGAGATCCGGCTATTGCTTGACATATTGCAAGAGCAACAGTCACTCAATCAGACTGTTCGCAGTTCGCACCTTCCACGTCATAAGGTCATCACACTACTGGCACGTCTCATCCGTTTCGGTAATGTGAGATGCGAATATATCAACCAACATTTCCTGTTTTGCCAGAAGTGATGAATCGATGTGTCAGGAGACGTCTCTTCGATTCTTGATTTTCCATCCCAGGGCTGCCACGAGGATGGTCATCAGCGGACTAAGGATATTGAAGAAGCAATAAAGCGCACAGATTACACAGGCACAGACTAAGAAGAACTGGGGAGACAACAGCTGAACACCATAATATATCAGTGTGGGCACCACACCGCTAATCATCCACGAACCAGACAGCATGCCCACCGTCAGAAGAATAAGTATCATGATGGCAACACCACCCACCGTCTTCTCTATCTGCTGCTCGAACGATTTCCAAGGCTCACGATAGAACACCATTGAGATAAACACGCACACAGCCATTGCCGCCAAAAGCGAAACCTGACTGCCGCCACTGAGCGAGTCGCTGCCAAACAGAGCAATAACCATAGCCAGAAGGCCTATCAGCACCACCAACGGAATGGCCGACACAAGGGGATGAGGGAGTCTTTTCATCATTCGGATTTGAGTTTCTGCTGCAAAAGTACAAAGAAATGCAGAAAAAACTTTGCGGATTGAATAATATTCTCTATTTTTGCAAAATATCTGAAAAACGTTAATTAAAAACCAATACTATGGACACAAACAATCTGGCATATAGTGCCAACCCCTTGGTGGCTTTCCTGCAGAAACCCGCATCAATGTTTACAATGGCAGACATAGTTCGTTACATCTGCGAGAACGACATCCGCATGGTGAACTTCATGTACCCGGGTGGCGACGGAAAGCTGAAGACGCTAAACTTCGTAATAACCGACCTGCAGTATCTGAACACCATACTTACCTGTGGCGAACGAGTGGATGGCAGCAGTCTCTTCTCTTTCATACAGGCAGGAAGCAGCGACCTCTATGTGCTACCACGGTTCCGCACGGCGTTCCTCGACCCGTTTGCCGAGATTCCTACGCTGACCATGCTCTGCTCATTCTTCGACAAAGACGGTCAGCCACTGGCAAGTGCACCTGAGCAAACACTTCGAAAGGCAGCAGAGGCCTTCCGCAAGGTGACAGGCTTCGAGTTTGAGGCAATGGGCGAACTGGAGTACTATGTCATAGCTGAACAGGAGGAGATGTTCCCTGCCATAGACCAGCGCGGATATCACGAGTCGGCACCCTACGCGAAGACCAGCGGCTTCCGCACGCAGTGTATGAAGTACATAGCCCAGACTGGCGGACAGATAAAATACGGACACTCGGAGGTGGGAAATTTCTCGCTCAACGGCAAGACCTATGAACAGAACGAGATAGAGTTTCTGCCTGTACCAGTGGAGCAGGCTGCCGACCAGCTGATGCTTGCCAAATGGGTGATACGTAACCTCGCCTACGAGTACGGCTACGACGTGACATTCGCGCCAAAGATCACTACCGGCAAGGCTGGCAGCGGACTGCACATACACATGAGAATGACCAAGGACGGAGAGAACCAGATGCTGAGCAATGGTGTGCTCTCAGAGAGTGCACGTCGCATGATTGCCGGCATGATGGACCTGGCACCGTCGATAACGGCTTTCGGCAACAAGAACCCAACGAGCTACTTCCGACTGGTGCCTCATCAGGAAGCGCCGACAAACGTTTGCTGGGGCGACCGCAACCGCTCGGTACTGGTACGCGTGCCATTAGGATGGGCTGCAGACTCAGACATGTGCGCACTAGCCAACCCATTGGAGGAGGCGACTAAGAACTCTACGCTCTACGCTCTAAACTCTAAACTGAATAAACAGACCGTGGAGATGCGCTCACCAGACGGATCGGCAGACCTCTACCAACTGTTGGCAGGTCTGTGTGTGGCATGCCGTCACGGCTTCGAGATGGCAGACGCGCTGGAGATGGCAGAGAAGACCTACGTGAACGTGAACATACACGACGCAAAGAATGCAGACCGACTGGCACAGCTGGCACAGTTGCCCGACTCGTGCGTGGCTTCGGCAGAATGTCTGGAACGTCAACGCAGCGTCTTCGAGGAGCATGGTGTGTTCTCACCTGCCATGATAGACGGCATTATAGCTCAGCTACGCAGTTTTGAAGATACCACCCTGCGCAAGGATACAGAGGTAAAGCCGGAAGAGATTCTCAAGCTCGTGGAGAAATACTTCCAGTGCGGATAAAGGAAAAACTACAAGAGAAGCTTATTTACTTACATCTACAACATCCGAAGCACGATAGATGACTGTTTCGGCATACGTAATGCTGCATGCTGAGAAATAGCCGAGACAGCCACCACTGATGTTGCTCTTTGGGTTGGCACCATTGCCCTGTCCTGCTGATAATGAACGGAAATACTCATAGACAGGAAGGTCAAGGGTCATGAGACTGTATCTTATGGTGTCACCTTCTTGCAACAGGTGCTCCCAGTCCTCGTCATCCTCCTTTGTCTCTTTCGACATCTTCTCACTCATACAGAGCACGTCATTGAAGATGAGTCCGTTGGGATGGCCACGGTCTTCGAAAGTGCCGCTGCGATAGGCTCTGCGCTGCGACTTCTTGCCTTTTAGACGCGGATGGGCCGATGAGCGGTCCACGCGATAGCGAAACTGGTTGCGAACGCCAGGCTGAGGGTCTTCTGCCCAGACCTCATAGACAAGGAAGCGCTCTTCGAGAATGGTCTCCCAGAGAAAGCCTGCCGTCTTTATCTTTGCAGGAAGGGGCATAGTGGATGTAGCCTCGTAGCAATGGCCATCAAGAGTTACGGACAGACGATAGGACTGACCTGGTATGCCGAAGAGGGCGCTACTGTAGCAACGCTTAGATGGGTTGTAGGCAATGGTATGGCTAACGCCGTCGTCGGTAGTTACAGTAACGTTAGCCCCGACGATGCACTCGCCCTGAACGGAGTCGTTCATAGAACGTGTGCGGGTGACAAGCACATTGGTGCCTTCGTTGGACACGCGCCCCTCAATCATGACCAGCGGCGCCACCTCGTGGTAGTCAATGGTTATCTCCTTCTGACAGGAGGTGAGGGCTGCCACAAAGAGCAATGCTAAAAGGCTATATCTAAAGAAAAACATTCTTTTCATCTCTGTTTGATTCTTCTTGTTTTACAAAGCGTGGTTACCACTTAAGTGTGAACGATACCGACGGTATTATGCCGAAGAGCGATGTCTGAATGGCTTTTGTTCCAGATGGTGCATCGTCGTCGTTCTCAAAGCTGATGACATAAGGGTTATAACGGCAATAGGCATTATAGACACCGAAAGCCCACTGACGGGTGAAGCGCTTGCCCACGGTGGTGTGGGTGGCGCTGATATCCAGGCGATGATAGGCAGGCGCACGATAGCCGTTGCGCTCAGCATAGTAATAATAGGTGGTGCCATCGACCTCATATTTCGCACTCGGAGCCGTGAGCGCCTGACCAGTGTTATAGCGCCACACTCCTGAGAACTCCCACCGTCTAGACAACTGATACATTCCTACAATGGCAATGTCGTGACGACGGTCGTTGGATGCGGTGTACCACCTGCCGCCATTGATGCCGTCGATCTTGTTCTCCGACCACGACAGAGTGTAGCTCACCCAGCCCGTAAGCCTGCCCTTGTTCTTATGGGCACAGAGCTCCAAGCCATAGGCACGTCCCTTGCCACCAAGGAGGAGTCGTTCAATCTCAATCTCGGAATAGAACGACTTACCATCGCGATAGTCATAGACATTGCGTATGTCCTTATAATAGGTCTCGACAGAGAAGTCGTAAGAGCCGTCGGCAGTGATGCCCGCCCACCCAAGAGCCACTTGGTCAGCCTGTTCGGGCTTCACAATGTTACTGGTCATGGTATAGCGGTCGAAAGGCATGGACATAGAGCCTGCACGTATGGCATGTATATCCTGAGAGGTACGGCTATAGCCGAATTTCAGGCTGTTATGGCGACCCAAGGGAACCTTAACGCTCACTCGCGGCTCAAGGTCGGCATAGGTTTTGATAAAACTGCCACTCGCAGGATTAATGGTGGACTGTATGTCACCATTGAAATCAATATCATAATAGGGAGAACCTCCAAGGACGCTGAACAGATGGAGTCGCATACCTGCCGAAAGCTCCAGCGCACGACCTATCTTCCACTCATCGTTGAGCCAAAGGGCACTGGTCCATGCCTTACGCGACTCTTTCTCATGCAGCAGGTTGATGTCCCACTCCGCCGATTTAAGTTGCAGGTAGGTGGACTCAAGACCATAGTTCAGCTTGTTAGTCTCAGTCACCTCCAATACCTGACTGTGGTTCAGCGTAAGGTGGCGTATGTAGCCTTTCATCCTGTAGCGTGTGTTGAAAATCTCAATGCCAACATCATCGTTGAAATCACTATAGATGAGGTTTGTGTTTGCATAGTGGTGGTCGCCAAAAGTGTGAAGCCAGTTGACTGTAGCAGCAGTGTTGCCCCACTTCATGTCCATCAGCTCGTCGATGCCCATATTGTCACGCCCATGGAAGAACGACACAGCAAGGAAGTCCTTCGGCGTAAGGCGGAAGTTCAGTCGCATGTTACAGTCGTAGTAGTTCAGCGTATTGTCTTTATAGTCCTCAGTGCCAAGAAGGAACAGGTCCATATAGGAACGGCGACCGGCGAAGAGAAACGACGACTGACCTTTCTTTATAGGACCCTCGGCCTGCAACTTTGCCGACAGCAGGCCAATGGTTCCGCCATAGTGATAGCGCTGCATGTCGCCAGGACGGGTGTCGATATCCAACACCGATGAGGTGCCTCCGCCCAACTGCGCCGGCACGAGGCCTTTATAGAGCGACGCATTGCCCATGGCATCGTCGTTGAACGTAGAGAAAAGGCCCATCAAATGGCCTGCATTGTATATGGTCGCACCATCGAGGAGTATGAGGTTCTGGGCTGCCGTGCCGCCACGCACCTGATAGCCTCCGGCTCCGTCGCCCTCGCTCTTGACGCCAGGCAGCAGCTGTATGCCTTTTATTATGTCGCGCTCGCCAAACAATGCCGGCACCTTCGCAAGGGTGGCCATCTCTATTTTCTCAACACCTATCTGGGTTTCCTCCACACGTTTCATGGCCGAACGCGACGTCACCGTCACCTCCTGCAACGTGTCGTTCATCTCCACATGCTCGCTCTGAGCATTACAACATAGGGATGGAAATGCTAAAAAAAGGAAAAACATTCTTTTCATCGGCTGCAAAGTTACGATTAATTTATATTTTTGCCAAAGGAATATACTATTTACGACATGCTATCACTATTTTTGTCTGTTTTTCTCACGTTTGTAGAGCTTAACTGCGAGAATCTCTTCGACTGCAGGCATGACTCCCTGAAACAGGACACGGAGTTCACGCCTGAGGGCGGCCGTCACTGGACACGCACCAAATACTGGACGAAGCTGAACCATATAGGTCAGGAGATATTATCGTGTTCAGACGATCTTCCCGACATAGTGGCTCTCTGCGAGGTAGAGAACGATACGGTGATTCACGACCTCACGCGCCGCTCGCTGCTTCGCAATGCCGGCTACGAGTACCTGATGACAGAGTCGCCCGACGTTCGCGGCATAGACGTGGCGCTGCTCTATCAACCCATGAGGTTCTTACCGCTGTGCTACGACTACATTGAGGTGGAGCCGCTGAAAGACATGCGACCCACGCGCGACATACTTTATGTAAAAGGTGTGACACAGAAACTTGACACGCTTCACCTGTTCGTTGTTCACGCTCCAAGCCGCTATGGTGGCGAGAAAGCTTCACGACCTTACCGCATGCAGGTGGCGAAGACGCTAATAAAGGCTATGGAACCTCTGAGAGGAAGCAACGTCATCGTAACAGGCGACTTTAACGACTATGCCGACAGCGAGGCAATGAAGTATCTGGAGCGATGTGGACTGACGAACATCAGCCACAATGCCAAGGGCTGCCATGGAACAGCAAAGGGCACATACCGATACAATGGGGAATGGCATTCACTCGACCACTTCCTACTATCAGCACCTCTGCTGCCAAGACTGAAAGATGTATATATCAACGATGCGCCGTTCCTGTTGGAAGAAGAGCCTGTCTATGGTGGCAGACGACCGCGACGCAGCTTCACAGGATTCAGATACAACAAAAACGGATTCAGCGACCATCTGCCGCTCGTCATCCGATTATTATAGTATATATTTGCTTTTATCGCGTTTTTTCACTACTTTTGTAACCGAAAAGAAATACATACAGACAAACATGAAACAGACAATCATTATCACAAGCATGCTGGCGATGGCACTTACGACATCGGCACAGACGGCAAAAGAAGGCGGCATCAGCGAACAGATGCTGCGAGAGATACAGAAAGAGCAGAAGATAGAGGGCGCTGGACAGGTGCTCATGAACGCAGTGGCAGGCAACTCAATTGATGACCTGACACGCAGTCACGCTAACTCAGGCGAGCTGGACACCTACTTCAGTGTGGAGACGAAGAAACAGACAATAACCGACCAGAAGCAGTCGGGACGCTGCTGGATGTTCAGCGGAATGAACGTGCTGCGCGGCGACTTCCAGAAGCGCACAGACTCGCTGACAGTGAGTTTCTCACAGGCATACCTTTTCTTCTGGGATCAGCTGGAGAAAGCAAACCTCATGCTGCAAGGCGTCATAGACACAGGCACAAAACCTATTGACGACCAGCGAGTACAGTTCTTCTTCCACTACCCCATTGGAGACGGTGGCACATTCTGTGGCGTGGCTGACTTGGCTGACAAGTACGGACTGGTGCCAGCAGAGGTGATGCCAGAGACGTTCTCGAGCGACAACACCAACCGAGCAAGGGCTCTCGTAGCATCAAAGCTGCGCGAATATGGTCTGCAGCTGCGTGAGATGGTGCAGAAGGGAAAGAAGGGAAGTGCACTGGAGAAGGCAAAGACACGCATGCTGAGTCAGATATACCACATGCTGCAGTTCACCATTGGCAATCCTCCTACGAAGTTCACATACGCCTTCAAGGACAGCAACGGAAAGGCTGTAGGCGAAGCAAAGGAATACACACCACTGTCGTTC
Source organism: Prevotella sp. E13-27 (assembly GCF_023217965.1). Taxonomy (NCBI): domain Bacteria; kingdom Pseudomonadati; phylum Bacteroidota; class Bacteroidia; order Bacteroidales; family Prevotellaceae; genus Prevotella; species Prevotella sp. E13-27. The sequence continues at coordinate 143,086 of NZ_JALPSC010000001.1, forward strand.
TACAAAGAGACCGTAGGCAAGAATCTCAACGGCACCTTCATAATGGTGATGAACGACCCACGACGCGAATACTATAAGACCTACGAGGTGGAGTATGACCGCCATACCTACGACGGACACAACTGGAAGTACTTGAACCTGCCTATGGACGACATAGAGCAGATGGCAATAGCAGCTCTTAAGGACGGACGCAAGCTCTACTCAAGCTATGACGTGGCAAAGTTCCTCGACCGCAAACGCGGATATGCCGACCTTGAGAACTTCGACTACGGCTCACTCTTCGGCACCACGTTCAGCATGTCGAAGGCCGACAGAATAGCGACATTCGACAGCGGCTCTACCCACGCCATGACGCTCACGGCAGTAGATCTTGACAGCAAGGGCAAGGCAAAGAAATGGAAGGTTGAGAACTCATGGGGCTCATCATGGGGACAGCAGGGTTGCATGATCATGACCGACCGCTGGTTCCGTGAGTTCATGTTCCGACTGGTAGTGCCCAACGAATATGTGCCCGAGAAAATAATGAAGGCCTTCCAGACACAGCCAGTAATGGTAATGCCGGAAGACCCATTGTTCCAGTTCGACGAATAGTCCATTCGACTATAGATAATGACTATAGACTACAGACTTTAGACTATTTGAATAGTCTTTTATCAGCAAGCTTTTCGGCAAGCTGTTCCGACTGTTCAGAGAGTTTGCCTTTGAGATACATCTCAATAATCAGTGAGGCTATCGGAGCCGCCATGTCGGCACCGAAGCCTCCATTTTCTATATATACGGCAACGGCAATCTTGGGATGGCCCATGGGAGCGAAACCAATAAAAGCGGAGTGGTCGCGTCCAGGGTTCTCAATGGTGCCCGTCTTTCCACATATCTTATATTTAGGAGTGTTTATCTTCTCGGCAGTACCCGACTCCACCGCCATCCGCATGCCTTCGATGACAGGCTTATAGGCCTTAGGACTCACCTTCGTGTGACGACGCTCCTTAAAGCGCTTAGCAAGAGGGTGCTCCTTGGTGTCCTTATAGATATGGGGCACATGGTACTCGCCTTTGTTGGCTATCGTCACAGCAAGATTACACATCTGCAACGGCGTCATGGTGACATCGCCCTGTCCCATGCCAGCCCAGATGATGGTCTTGCCGTCCCATCCGTTCTTATAACGACGGTTCAGATAGTTGGAGTTTGCCAACAATCCACCCATCTCGCCAGGCATGTCAATGATTAGCGGTCCACCAAGGCCCATGCTGCGCATATAGTCGCGCCATGTGTCAACAGCCTCATCGCGACTCTCATACATGAACTCGTCGTTAATCATCGAGGCGAAGGTCTGCAGGAACCATGTGTTACACGAGTATGCCAACGCTTCCTTCAAGCTCAAAGGCGAGCTGTGCTTGTGACAGTTTACACGGATGTTGCCGTCAAGGAAACTGCCACTGCACTCAATCTTCATCTCGTCGGTGATGACACCTTCTGACAGCATTGCCAGCGCCTGCGCGGTCTTGAACGTAGAGCCTGGAGCATAAGCCTTGGCAATGGCAAGACTGACGTTAGGTCCCTGTGGTGAGTTCGTTGCCAAACAGAGTATCTCGCCAGTCTCAGGACGTATTGCAACGATGCTGCCCTGCTTTCCCTTTAGAAGTGTCTCACCCAACTGCTGGACAAGAGGACGTATGGTGAGAGGAGCATCAGTAGGCAAGCCCTGGGCTGCTACGGAAATGGCTCCACATGAAAAGGCTATTACTGCAATTATTTTTCTAAACATCTGAGCTGCTGTTTTTGCGACAATTAGTAGTGTTTATAGTAAAGAAAAACGCAACTTCGTGCGAAGTTGCGTCTAAATAGTTGCGGAGGCAAGACTCGAACATGCGACCTCCAGGTTATGAGCCTGGCGAGCTACCAACTGCTCCACTCCGCGATGTTTTTTCAAAAGCGAGTGCAAAGGTACTGCTTTTTTTTTAAACAGACAAACTTTTGTATAACTTTTTTGTAAAAAATCATTTTTTGCCCGTTTTTATTTGGACATTTGAAATAAAAACAATAATTTTGCACACGTCATAGATAATGTGCAATCAATTATGTCAATATCAAAAACTAGACAACTATTAGTTGACGTAGCACGCCAACTGTTCGCAAAGAACGGTTTGGAGAACACAACCATGAACGATATTGCGCAAGCATCGGGCAAGGGGCGTCGTACGCTTTACACCTATTTTAAATCAAAAGAGGACATATACTACGCTGTCATCGAGACAGAGTTGGAACGCCTCAGCGACAAGCTCGACGAAGTGGCTGCGCGCAAAATCAGTCCTCACGAAAAGGTTATTGAACTCATCTACACCCATCTGAACATGATACGTGAGACTGTGGTGCGCAACGGTAACCTGCGTGCCGAGTTCTTCCGCAACATCTGGATGGTGGAGAAAGTGCGCAAGCACTTCGACCTGGCAGAGGTGGAACTGTTCCGCAAGGTGTTTGCCGAGGGAAAAGATGAAGGCGAGTTCGATATTGAGAACGTGAACCTCGTGGCAGACATCTGTCACTACTGTATCAAGGGTCTTGAAGTGCCTTACATCTATGGCCGCATAGCCCACGGAATGAAAGAGGAAGACACTAAGCCACAGGTGGCGAAGTTCGTCTATGGCGCTCTTGGAAAGCAGAAACAAATCTGAGAAAGACAAACATTATCATTATAACAATAGAAGAAAAAGAAAATGGGATTATTAACAGGTAAGACTGCACTCATCACTGGTGCAGCACGTGGCATTGGCAAAGCCATTGCACTGAAGTTTGCCGCTGAAGGCGCTAACATTGCATTCACAGACCTCGCTGTCAACGAAGAGACAGAGAAAGAGATTGCAGCTCTCGGCGTAAAGGCTAAGAGCTATGCATCAAACGCTGCCGACTTCGCTCAGACAGAGGAAGTGGTAAAGGCTGTAAAGGAAGAGTTTGGCTCAATAGACATTCTCGTTAACAACGCCGGCATCACCAAGGACGGACTGATGCTCCGCATGACTGAGCAGCAGTGGGATGCTGTTATCGCAGTAAACCTCAAGTCGGCTTTCAACTTCATACACGCTTGTGTTCCTGTGATGATGCGCCAGCGCGGCGGTTCAATCATCAACATGGCATCAGTTGTAGGCGTTCACGGAAATGCTGGTCAGGCAAACTACGCTGCATCAAAGGCAGGACTCATAGCACTGGCTAAGTCTATCGGTCAGGAGATGGGACCAAAGGGCATCCGCGCCAACGCCATTGCTCCAGGCTTTATTGACACAGCAATGACACAGGCTCTGCCCGATGAGGTTCGCAAGGAGTGGTGCAACAAGATTCCTCTCCGTCGTGGAGGTACTGTTGACGACATTGCAAACTGCGCTGTGTTCCTCGCTTCTGACATGTCAAGCTACATCAGCGGACAGGTCATCCAGGTTGACGGTGGCATGAACATGTAATCAAATAAAAACGCGCTAAAAAAGAATCGGTCGGTACCAAGGTGTACTGACCGATTCTGCTTTTTATAACGTCTGAAATATTAAAGTGGATAGTCCTCGAAAGCGTAGAGTACGGTAGAGAGGTAGCGCTCACCTGTGTCAGGCAGCAGCACCACAATCTTCTTGCCCTTGTTCTCTGGGCGCTTTGCCACCTGAATGGCTGCGTAGAGAGCAGCACCGGCAGAGATACCTACAAGCAGGCCTTCTGACTGGGCAATCTCGCGACCTGTACGGATAGCATCGTCGTTTTCAACATCAAAGACCTCGTCGATGATATCAGAGTTGTAGGTCTTGGGGATGAAGCCGGCACCTATACCCTGAATCTTGTGAGGGCCGCTCTGACCACCGTTAAGAACCGGGCTTGACTTTGGCTCTACGGCAATGACCTGAACATTGGGGTTCTGCTCCTTCAGATACTTACCTGTACCGCTGATAGTACCACCTGTACCAACTCCTGCCACGAAGATGTCCACCTTTCCATCGGTGTCGCGCCAGATCTCAGGACCTGTTGTAGCGTAGTGCTTAGCGGGGTTAGCGGCGTTCTCAAACTGCTGCAGGATAACAGATCCTGGGATTGAGTTGCGCAGTTCCTCAGCAGCGCGGATGGCACCAGGCATGCCGTCCTTTCCAGAGGTGAGACGAACCTCAGCACCATAAGCTTTCACGAGGTTACGACGCTCCACGCTCATGGTCTCGGGCATGGTAAGGATAAGGTGGTAGCCCTTAACGGCAGACACCAGTGCCAGTCCTACGCCCGTATTTCCGCTGGTAGGTTCAATGATGGTTGCGCCGGGCTTCAAGATGCCCTTAGCCTCTGCATCCTCAATCATCGCCAGTGCGATACGATCCTTCACGCTACCGCCAGGATTAAAGAACTCTACTTTGGCAATAACAGGAGTCTCCAGACCCTTTGCCTGTGAATACTTGTTGAGCTCCAGAAGTGGGGTGTTGCCGACGAGCTCAGTCAGCTGCTTTGCAATTTTACTCATAACCTTATCCTTTTTAAAATTAAACAATATTTCATTATTACCTTTTGTCGACATATCGTTATTAAAACTTATTGTTCGACGGTGCAAAGGTAAGGCGTTTTCTGCATACCCACAATACCCTTAGCTTGTTATTCTCATACCATATTTGTGGTATTTCGCTATTTTCTGTCGTTTTTTCGCCCAGTTTGCACTACCTTTGCACCCAGAATCAAGAAGAATTATGGCAATAGATAGTGCAATATTTCGAAGAAGTGAGCTTCTGTTAGGCAAGGAGGCAATGGAACGCATTGCTCAGAAGCGGGTTATAATCTTTGGTGTGGGCGGCGTAGGCTCGTGGTGCGCAGAGAGTCTGGTGCGAAGCGGCATCCACCATTTAACCATTGTAGATAGCGATTGTGTGAGCATCACCAACATCAATCGCCAACTTATGGCAACTACAAAGACCGTTGGACAGCCAAAGGTGGAAGTATTAAAAGAACGTCTGCTCAGCATCAATCCCCAAGCAGAGATAAACGCCCTGCAGCAGATATTCTCGGAAGAGAGTGCCTCTATGTTTTGCTTGGAGAACTACGACTACATCATCGATGCCATCGACTCACTGAAGGATAAGGCCGCTCTTATTCTCTTGGCTTGTAAGACAAATGCAAAACTCTTCTCATCTATGGGCGCCGCATTGAAACTCGACCCCACCCGCATCAAGGTCACTGAGTTCTGGAAGGTGCAGGGCGACCCGTTGGCACGCGCCATCCGCAAAAAATTCAAGGCTCTGAGTAAGCGAGCGGAGAGCGATGCTCGCATCAGCTCTCCCGAGCATGAAGAGGCTCGACCGAAGGTCAAGCATATGGGACAATACCCAGAAAAGAAGTTTCAAGTGGTTTATAGCGACGAACTACTTGAGAACCTTGGCTGTCCGCCTGACGACGAAGAGATCCCCTCAACTTTCAACAAGCCCCAGACCAACGGTTCCCTTTCCCACATCACCGCTATCTTCGGCTTCACATTGGCTGGTCTCGTTATTTCGGACGCAGTGGGACACGCTTCGACTGAAACTGCACACTACTGAACAAATAAGCTCAACTTTCACAAGTTAGATGTTGTTCTGTCTATTTTGTAATTCATTACCAGCAGTTCTGTAATTCAGTTCTGACTAAGCCGAAAACCAAACTCGTCGAGTTTGGTGACCAAAGTCGACGAGTTTGGTCACCAAAGTCGACGACTTTGTAGAATAGTATATTCAGAACTACATCGCGACTAAGTTTCTGCCATGTTACAGTTCAGTCTAAACAATAACACTCCTCTACAAGAGAAGTTAAGCCATACTCTCAAACTCCCGATGCTGTGCTTATGAGAAATCTGAGCAAATAAACTTTTTCTTCCCATAATTTTGCTTATTGTAAAATAATTCTTATTTTTGCAGCAAATATTTTTATAATAGCAATGAGTCCTGTATTCCGTCGCGAAAGCGAATATACGTTTAAGATATACTCCAATGAGGAGGAACGGATGCATATCCACGTCATCTTCAATGGGCATGAAGCCAAATATTGGTTGGAACCTCAAGTGGAGTTAGCGAAGAATACTGGGATTCCTGAACACAAATTGAATGAAATAAAAACGATAGTTGAGAAATATGCAGACAGATTTAAGGAACAATTCCGTCAACACGTTGGTAAGCGTATTGATGATTAATGCACAGGGAATAATGATTTCTGTACAGGGACATGATTATTTCCTGTCCTATAACCGTATCCCTTGGATGCAGGATGCACCAATTCGCAGTGTTCTCAACGTACGAATGTCCGGTCCTGAGGCTATTGAATGGCCTGATCTTGACGTAGACCTTGAAATAGACAGTCTGCGCCATCCCGAACGCTATCCACTTGTCATCAAGCGTAATCCTTTGGATTATGTTGAAGCATAAATACAAATAAGGTATAACCAACTAAAAACGACATGCCTATGAGCAGATAAACATATAATAAGGACATATAGGAACTGAAGCGTCCGCTTGAATCTTGTTATTCGTAAATCGCCAAATTAAGAATAGCACCAAGAGTAAAAGCAAGGATGCTCACGCCGATGGCGTGGGCTTTTACTCGTTTAAGGTAGTTGGGTGTTTGGCGATACCTGTAGAACGTAGACGAAGTAAAATGTCCATGTTTTCTTTTTGTGTCAACTAAAAAGCAGCAACTAACAGAAGGTACAACGAGAGCCGGGGCAACTGCGCCTCGGCTCTCGGAGTTGATAGAGGTTTGGTCATGAAAGCATGACCAGTCGTGTAACTTGCAAATGACCGAGTGTCAAAAGCACCTCAGAACGTGTAGCCGTTCACGCTGTCCCAGTCGGGGTCGGCGGTCAGGCGGATGGTGCCGTTCTGGTCGAGGGCGGTGACGGTGAGTTTGGTCAGCACGTCGTCCTCGGTGTGGGGCAGGGTGAAGATTTCGTAGATGCCGTCGTCGCTGACAGGGCGGATTTCCGTCTGCTTCGAATTCACGCAGCCGCAGCCGTTCTTCGGGCTGAACGTGCTGGAGCTGCCGTGGGCACCTTCTTTACCACCACGCTTTGGATGAGCATCGCCGCCCGCTCGACCTTGGTCGCTTGCTACCGAAGGAACGCAAGAACGGCAAGAACAAGACTTTTCTGTTCATCATTTTAATAGAATTTAATTGTTTTCTGGGACTATTCCCATCCTCAATATAACGTTTCTCTTGACAAATTGAACTGTATTCTGCACAGAAATTGTGTTAATATCCTTCCCCAAATGCAGTTTATTTGAATCATTTTTTGTACCTTTGTAGCCGAAATTTCACATAAATACGTATTTATTATGGCCAGACCGATTAAAGAAACACCCATCCTCTACGGTGAGGACGCACGACGCTTCGAGGCACGCATGAAGGAGCGTCGCCGCATATCGCCCGAAGAACGGGCTGAAATGAAGGCCACTTATGAGGCATTGAAAAGCGTTTGCGACTTCATGTGATATGGAAGACAAGGAGTTTACAGAACGATATACCATTCACTTGGACGAAGACTAGACTTCCTCCCGCCCCCTCTTTACCTCTCAAACAATCTAACCCCACAAATCGAATAACAACTCATGCCCCGCTACCTCCACATACCCCACACTCCCGACACCGCCCGGACCCTGACTCTGAGCGGCAGTAACTGCTTGGTAGTGAGCGGCATGACTACCCCCCCCTAAAATCGGCTACAGGCGCGGAAAAGGGTGCCGAGGCGAAATGTGTCCACAAGGCACGCAGAAGTCCCACAGCGGGGCTGCTGCGTGCCTTGTCGCGTATCTGTGCGTCCATGTGCCCCACATCGCGCTCCCTGCACATGGGAATGCCCACCGACGACGTGGACGTGGACAAGGAGTACCAGCTCATCCCCCTCGACAGTTTATAAACATCATTTTTTATATTAACAAATTAAATTTTCAAGTTATGTTCAGAACAAGATTTATTTCAATGCTCGTGCTGCTCGCAGCAGTAGCCACGGGCGCAACGGCACAGACTACCTACAAAGTCTCTGTGAAGGAAGGCACCGAGGATGCCACCAGTTGGCAGGGCAAGGCCGGCGAAGGCGAGTATCAGGCGCTGCCCCTCACCGGCTTGGAAGCAGGCACGGCGGTCACCGTCAAGTACAACGGCACGAAGAAGGTGAAGAGCGTCAAGGCCAGGAAGAAGGCTGCCGCACTCAGCCTCACCAGCCCCAGCGTGGGACAGGTCATCGGCAGCGACGGCAAGAACTATGCTGCTGCCAGCGTGCCCTCGGGCGTGACCAAAGTGGCAATGATTGCCTACGTGTCCGGCTCCAACGGTCTCGCCATCGCCCTCGCCGACGAAGGCTCGTTGAATTGGGCGACGGCAAAATCCACATGCGAAGCAAAAACACCCGCCTTCACCAACGGCACATGGCACCTGCCCAGCCAGGCCGAGTGGAATAATATGTTCAGTGCCAACGGCGGCGACGAAGAAAGCTACAACGGCCTGAATGCGGCTATCAACAACGCCGGAGGCACAATCTTGCAGTCGGGCTCCTATTGGTCGTCGTCGGAGTACAGTCCAGGCGTCGGCGCCCACTTCGTGCACCTCGACGATGGCGATGTCGACTGGAGCAAAGCCAATGAGGCCCTCGGCCGCAAAGTCCGTGCCTGCCTCGCTTTTTAACCTATTTATCGATTTACCAATTTATCTATTTTAGCCGCGACAGCGGCTTTAGGATAAAGGTAAGTGATCAAGGGAGCCGTCAGGCAAAAGAAATAACATAAAATTAAAACATTAAAGAACAATGAAACATCGATTTCTATACATCATGGCACTGCTGCTGACAGTGGCGACGGGCGCATGGGCACAAGACCCTGACCCCATCGACCTCACGCCCAGTGCCGACGGTACGGTGTGGACACTCAGCACGATGCCCGAATACGACGTCGAGCTGGAAGTGACATACTACACCGATGCCGAACTCGACCAGATGGCAGCCGATGAAGTCATCGCCAAGATAACAGCCATCGGCACCGTGACCTACACTCCTGAGAGCAAGGCCCTCATCGACGCAGCACGCACGGCCTACGACGCGCTGACCGCCGCCCAGCAGGCACTCGTGACAAACTACTCGACGCTGACCGATGCCGAGACCACCTACACCACCGCTGAGGAGACCGCCTACACCGAGGGCGTAGAACTGACCAAGAACCCCGACGGCACGTGGACACTCGCCGCAACTCCCGCCTTCGACGTGGAGCTGGAGATTGAGTACGAGACCGCCCTGGCCCTCTCCGAGACAACGGACAACAGCGCTGCACTGACAGAGTGGGACGGCTACGAGGCCGACGTCACCCTGACGCGCACGCTTGCCGCCGGTTCATACAATACGTTTGCTGCTCCGTTCAGCACCGCCATCCCCGAGGGCTGGACCGTGAAGGAACTAACCAGCGCAACGTTCGCAGACGGAACGCTGACCCTGAACTTCGCCACCGCTGCCAGCATCGAGGCCGGCAAACCCTATCTGGTGAAGGTCGCTGCCAACACCGACCTCTCCACAGCACCCTTCACGGAAGCCATCGTGAGCAAGGATGCACAGCCCTTCACCTCGACCGATGTCGATTTCATCCCCACGCTGGGCGCAACGACCATTCCCGACGGCGACACGAAGAGCGTGCTCTTCCTGGCAGCCAACAACACGCTGCTGAACCCCTCGGAGCTGCCCGCCAATATGAAGGGCTTCCGCGCCTACTTCCAGCTGAAGGGCGAGACTGCCAGCCAGGCCCGCGCCTTCAGCATAGACTTTGGCGACGGCGAGACCACAGGCATCATTGCCATTGGCACTGACAGAGCAGCCAGCACCGACAATGCCACCTACACACTGGACGGCCGCCGCATCAGCAAGGCCACACAGAAGGGTGTCTATATTCAGAATGGTAAAAAGGTAATCATCAAGTAAAGCAAGGAGGACACCGATATGACAAAGAAAGAATATCAGAAGCCCGTGATGGAGGTCATAGAGGCTGACATTGAGCAACAGATTCTGGCCGGGTCTGTTATGAACTTGACGACCTCTGGCCTTGACGATGAGGATGACCTGATTCTTCCCGACGACGAAGAGCCTAAAAGTGGTAATGTTTGGGAAGAAGCTTGGTAACTATTTGTACCATTAGCAACCATCATTCGGGGACGAAGCACTTTCGTATGCTTCGTCCCCGTTTTTTTGTGCCAACGCCTTCAGCCGCACGGGCTACACCTACGTCAACTTCGTCCCCACACTGGACAAGGCCGCAGTAGATGGCGACGTGAAGAGTTCTTGTAGCACCCTTATTCTCTTCATCATATCGGCAAAGGTAAGTGACTGACCATAGATGAAACTTTCTTTCATCTCGTTGTAGTCAGCCTCATAAGCAGACATCAGTTCATCACTTGGCACAATCTGAATATTGGCAGGTAGCTCCTTGTCGTAATCCACATAACCAACATGATAGAACTTGCGACGATGTTCTACAATCTCATGATAGAGCACCAAATCATTAAGAGCTATTTCCGCGTATGGGGTATGCATCAGCTTCTCCAAGTCATAGAAATGACGTGTCATTCTGTGCGTCCTCGGTTCGTCTTTCTGGAACTCCTCGCACAAAAGGAAGGCCTTTTCCAAGTATCATCGCCTTTCGCTCGTCGAGCGAGAAGTCAATCCATTTACTCATTGCTGTATTCCTCTCTTTATAACTTGTCGCATCCATACAGGAGCCAACAATAAATCATATTCTATGGTGTCAGTCTCAGGTGTTTCCGTGAAAAGTTGCCTAATCCTCGTTTCAACATCCTGAGTGATGTTATGCTCACCAATGTTGCGTAATGCCTGTACCAATTCTGGCATCAAACGTCCTCGGAATGCAAAGTTCTTAGGTGCCCCATGCTTCAGAGTCACAGTTCGATTCCCTAATTTCAATTTTCGCCCAGACCCAGTAGTCAGAAAAATAGTATTCATGGGTACTTGCGTTGAGAATCCTAAGCGATTAGCGGCTGTGGCACCCGTTGGTATGACTTTTGCCTTATCTCGTTTGGCAATCTCCTTCACTAATTCGTAAGCAGAAGGGTAAAGGATGCCAAAACGTGTCTTACGTTTTGTATATAAATTATGGTCGGAATGATAACAAATATTTCCGACCGCAAAAATACAAATTTTCTTTCATACAACAATACTTTAAGTGTTGAAATTAAGTTTCATTGGTAAATAATAGCGTTTTTCTTGCTGTATAGATGGCATTCCTATATAGATATGGCATTCCTTTATAAATAATGTGTCGCTTTTTATATTAGGGGGCAATATTGCCAGAAAAGACGACTTCAAGAAGAAAGACAATGAGGACGAACTGTTTTTCGCCCTCAGATGTCATCAGATGGCCAAGACTATGCATGCACCAAAGTATAGGCTCAGGAGATAACAGAACTAATGTAGGTATCGAATTCAGGATCAGATGTCTTTGGATGTTGGGAGAATTATAATAGGGATTTTTAGAGTATATTTGTTTGGGAATTAAATCATAAAATCAGCCCACTAATAATCAGATGGTTACGTTTAAAATGTGCATTAGTTTGAGAAATAATTCCAAGAATCTTGCCCAATTCAAAAAAAATAGTTGTATCTTTGCACCGTGAAACTGCGCGAAAGTGGGCTACACTTCAGCAAAACTCATATCTTCTTTTTCGCGCATTTCAACAATCTTCCTCCAGTTGTAGGGTAGCTGGATCATTGCCCTTCTGAAGATGTCGCCCGCCTCTTTGCTCTCAACGTACTGCTGAGGCGTATACAAGTCTGGAATGTCTGTGATGCCGTCTGTTTCCTTTACATCACTATCCTGCTTGTGGAATATTCGCAAAATGGGGTACCGTCGTCGATGTCGTAATAAGTCCAAAGAAAGATTCCATGCCATCGTATCGGTATAATGCATCACCTCGTCGGCATCATCACGCAACAGTCGGTGTCTTTCCCAGAGTCTTAACATCACCTCTGCGGCCACATCCTCAGCATCTTCCTTGTCGTTGAGTAACACCAAAGCCCTCGCAACAGCAATCTGCCGCAGTTCGGTTACCAATGATATGTACTTTGAACGTTCCATATTAATAATACGATGAAGATGTCAAAACGCTACGCAGAATCCTCACTTTTTTTCAAAAAATCTTCATTCCCCGCTTTTCCCCTACCAAAAAGCGGGCGAGGATGCCTCGTTTTTATCCCCGCCCGCCTTGGCTTGCCGACACCATTATGCGTTTCAACCCTGCAGGTATATCCACGCCTCTCTTTGCCCTATGTCACTCCCACGAGAGAGGGGGGTACTATTCCTGCCTCAGTAGAGCTACTGAGAATTTGATTAATTGAAAAGTTCATCTAATGTCACTTCATTGTTTACAATGCTCTTGTGCATTCCGTCTGCCACACCGAATGTCGTAACAAACGTATTCACCAGTGCTTTTGTACATTTCGTGACCTCACGGAAGATTGTCATCCGCTGGCGTAGCTTCTTTTCGTATGCATCCTTTAATTCGTATGGACCGACGCTGAACTTCATCTCGCAAAGATGCACCATGCGGTCTGCACGGTCGATGATAAGGTCAATCTGTGCGCCTTCCCTCTTGGCAGGGTCTTGATTGGCCTTGTCAGCCAATTGCCGCCAGGAGGAAACACTGGTTGCCATTCCGGAAATGCCAAGCGCCCGCTTTATCTGCCCTACGTGGCAGAGGCAAAGCAGTTCGAACGCCCTGCCCATCCAGGATTCTACACTATGTGATTGGAAATTATGGCTCCACCACTGCTCATCGCCCGACAGGTCTTCGGCAAGGAACTTATAATAAAATAAGGTGTAAAAGTCAACCAGTCTGTAAATGGCATCGGTTGACTTGTTAGGGAAGCGAGCCATTTTAGCGATGAAGTCGCAACGCTCCAGATTACGAAGTACTGTGGTGAGATTGCGTCCCTCTATTTTCAGAACTTTTATCATGTCGTTCCGCGTCATACCCTCTTTATGCAGGCTGAGAGCTTTCACCACAGAGATATATTGGTCTGCATGTTTGAAAAGTGCCGTATATAGTTCCTCAAACTCTATACGAAGTGGGGCATTCGGGGCAAAGCACAGCCTGTCAACATTTTGGACAAGACTCTGATTCGTCTTCAGCAGACTAAGGTAGAAAGGAACCCCACCAAATAGCATGTAACACTGTGCTATTTGGTATCGGTCCCATTTGCAGTGATGAGAGCGCAGGTACTCTTCCGTCTCTTTAAGGTTGAAGGGACGTAGATAGATGTTTGCAGTGATGCGAGCATGAAGTCCCCCTTGATTTTCAATCAGTTTGTCAACCATCCATGATGTTGCCGAACCAGACCCTACAAAAAAAATATCGTTCCGACGATTGGCCCAACCATTCCAAAAGTTCTCCAAAGCTTCAACAAAGTCTGACTTTTGTGTGTCTATCCAAGGCATTTCATCGAAGAACACAACCTTTTTCCTGTTAGCTGGAAGATTGCCAAGATGTTCCTCCAGCGCATCAAAGGCATCAAACCAGTCAGCATACTTTGGTACAGTCTTCAACCCTGCATACTGTTTCATGGCTTTTCCAAAATTACGCAGTTGAACCCTTTGCGTGGAACGATGCGAGCCCACGAAACTGAAATCATAATTCATCTTGAAGTACTGATCTATGAGGAAGGTCTTTCCCACGCGCCTTCTTCCATAAACGATAACAAATTCTGAACGGTCTGACTCCATGCAGCCCCGTAGCATAGAGCACTCTCGGTCTCTCGCAATAAGCTTCTGTTCCATATTAATGATCTTTTATTTGCCGGCAAAGGTACAAACAATTATTGAGAAAATCTCAATGTTTGACATATTTTTGCCCCAAAACACAAAATTAATTTCATTATTGGGGCGAAATAGAGTTAAACGATGGGGTATAGGGATAACATATTGACGTTATCTGAAGCTGATGAGTTATGAATCATACTTCTGGGGCCCATTCGGATACAATAATAACATAACCCTCTATGTCCCCAAAGGCAGCAAGGCTGCGTATGCGGCAGCAGATGTCTGGAAGGACTTTAATATCATCAAGGAATACCCTGATCCTGATGTAAACCAGGATGGATCTGTAGACGTAGTGGACGTGGTGGACATAGCCCGCTTCGTAGTGGGTACGCCCAGCGAATCGTTCGACAAGTTCCTGGCAGACCTGAATGGTAGCGGTGAGGTGAACGTGGCCGATGCTGTGGTGCTGGTCAACGAAATTGCAGGGGATGCAAATTGGGCAAGGACCTTGCATGCACCAAAGTATAGGCTCAGGAGATAACAGAACTAATGTAGCTATCGAATTCAGGATCAGATGTCTTTGGATGTTGGGAGAATTATAATAGGGATTTTTAGAGTATATTTATTGGGGAATTAAATCATAAAATCAGCCCCCTAATAATCAGATGGTTACGTTTAAAATGTGCATTAGTTTGAGAAATAATTCCAAGAATCTTGCCCAATTCAAAAAAAATAGTTGTATCTTTGCACCGTGAAACTGCGCGAAGGTGGGCTACACTTCAGCAAAGAACATATTCTTTGTATTCGGTTTCTTAAGACCCTTCGGGAATAAGCGACTAAGGTCGAGCGGCACCACCCTTGCACCCAAAATTAGAGAATACGATGAGTACAATAGAAGAATTGCAGAAACTCCGTGAACGTGAAGACCACGTAGAGTTCAAGAAGGCAGAGCATAACTACCCGTTCGCAGGAGGCCAGAAGACCGACCCCAAAGACCGTAGGCATTGTGTATTAGGATATGTTGTCGCCTTGGCTAATGAGAAAGGTGGTCGTTTGGTTCTTGGAATGGCTGATGCCTATCCCCATGAGGTTGCTGGTAGTGATTTTGCCGAGAACGAGACAGGCAATCTTGAAGACGAGATTTATAAGCGTCTCCATATACGCGTTCGTACCGAAGAACTGTATGACGAGAAGCAACGTCGTGTCCTTGTCATCAATGTGCCTTCTCGTCCTGTTGGTAAGGCACTTCGTTTCGAGGGTGTTCCCTTGATGCGAATGGGCGAAAGTCTGCGTGAAATGGACGATGCAGAATACTTCTCCATCATTTCCGAGCAAGACCCAGATTTCTCATCCCATGTCTGCAAGGGGCTTACTATTGAAGACCTTGATGCTGAAGCTGTAGAAAACATGCACAAACTCATTGCTGACAAGCAGAAACGGACTGATGCAAATACCATTCCTCTGCCACAATTACTGAAAGACCTGTTGCTGATTGATGATGATGGCAATATGAAATATGCGACTCTTTTGTTGTTGGGAAAGTCTGAAGCCATCAATCGTTATCTGCCACAGGCAAATGTTGTGATAGAATACAGAACCAGTCAAAGCCAAGTACGCTACAGCGCCCGTCAGGAATACCGTCTGCCGTTGTTCGTCGCTATCGAGAAGATATGGGAATACATCAACCAACCTGCTTGCAATCCGCTACTACACATCAATGATCTACCTCGCATCCTCGATTGTCCGGCATTCAACAAAGAGACTATTCGTGAGGCCATTATTAACGCTATGATTCACCGTAGCCTACAGATGGGGTCTGACATCTTCATCCATCTTTATCCTGATATGGTGGAAATCTCTAACCCTGGCGGATTCCCATACGGCGTAAACATCGGCAATATCCTCACCGTCAACAGTTCGCCCCGTAGCCGACTGATGGCCGAAGTGATAGAAAAGACGGGATTGATAGAGCGAAGCGGACAGGGTGTTGACATCATGTTTACCAACTGCATCAAGGAGGGCAAACCGCTTCCTGACTACTCCTATTCTGATGATTATCAGGTGGACTTGCGCTTCTACGGTGAGATTCCTGACGATGCCTTTTACCTCTTTGCCCAGGATATTTGCCATACCCCCGAACTCGAAAGTCAGATGAATACTTTCGACTGGCTGACGCTTCACTATATCTGGAAAGGTAATGCAGAGGCTGTTTATAAGGAGAGTTGCCCGAAATTAATAGAAATGGGGTTGATTGCAGAAGATGTGTATTTTGGATATGTCCTTTCCACCCGCTATCTGCTTTATAAACCGCATGTAAAATCTGTAGTCGGGCAATATGAAATCAATCATATCCAAATAGTTTATCATGTGATTCGGCGTAACGGCGATGCATCCATGAGTGATTTTGTGACAGCATTCGACGGCATTTTGACACAAAAGCAAGTGCGTAACCTCATCGAAGGTCTTTGCAAAACGCCACTGATTGCTTCACATGGTAATGCACGTGCTACGAGATATAGTTGGATAAATAGTAACACTTAAACCGAACAAATATGCGACAAAGATTCTTCTATTTATTTGTATTGGCTACGTTACTTGTATCTTGCTCTGGGGGCAAGGTGAAGTATCGTATCGGAATATCACAGTGTTCGGATGACATCTGGCGTGACAAGCAGAATGCTGAATTGCGTATGGGTGCTTATTTCCATGATAATGTGGAACTGAAGTTTGCTGCGGCCTACGATAGCGACGAGCGGCAGGTGCAGCAGATTGACAGTCTCGTGAATAATGGCATCGACTTGTTAATCGTGGCACCTAACCAAGTGCAGACTATTTCGCCTGCCATCGACCGTGCCTACGACAAGGGCATTCCCGTCATTGTGTTTGAGCGCAAGACCAGCTCCCGGAAGTACACCGCCTTTATCAGTGCCGATAACTATGAAATGGGGCGCACTATGGGCGAATATATCGCGTCACGGCTGGATGGCAAGGGAAATGTCCTGGAGATAAAGGGGCTGGAAGGCTCATCACCTGCCATCGAGCGCCATAAAGGCTTCATGGATGCCATAGAGAAAGTTCCTGGCATCAAGGTGGTGGGTTCGCTGCAAGGTGACTGGACGGAAGAGACAGCATACGAAACTACAAAACTATGGTTCAATAATAATAAAGATGTACACGTGGACCTTGTGTTCGGTGCCAACGACCGCACGGCTATGGGAGCACACAAGGCAATGACAGAGGTAACTACCCCACTCGCCTTCAGGAGAGTGGTCGGGGGTGAGGCTGTACTATATTGCGGCATCGACGGTTTGCCGGGTGAGAATGGCGGCATACAATTAGTGCGTGACTCTTTGCTCGACGCTTCGTACATTTATCCGACGAATGGCGACCAGATTATCGAGTTGGCCGTTAATATTCTCGAAGGAAAACCCTACGACAAGGAGACATTGATGATGTCGGCCCTTGTCACTCGCGACAATGCAAAAGTGCTGCTGATGCAGAGCGAGGAACTGATGCGTCAGGCAGACCGCCTGGACCTATTACATGACAAGGCCGACAACTACCTGCATGAACTTGACACACAGCGCATCGTCAGCTGGCTAGCCATCGGCATCATCGTACTGTTGGTTGTAGTGTTTGTACTTTTCTACCTCTACCTTTTAAGGAAAATAAGCATGCAAAGAGAACGTGTGACCAATACGTTGTGGAACATGGAAGCCACCGTGGATTCATCCCCATCAACAGCCAATTCACAACAAACAGGTACTGTTTCACCTGCAAACGAGAGCGGATTCTTGTCACATTTTCGTGAGATTGTTGAAACTCGTCTTTCAGATAGCAATCTTAGTATTGATGACCTTGCTGCCGATATGAACCTCAGTCGTGTGCAGCTCTATCGTAGAGTAAAGGCAGTATCTGGTTCATCACCAGTGGAATTATTACGTACAGCCCGTCTGAATCGCGCTTATCAATTACTGCTTACTACCGACAAGAGCGTCTCTGAGGTCGCC
Source organism: Prevotella sp. E13-27 (assembly GCF_023217965.1). NCBI lineage: Bacteria > Pseudomonadati > Bacteroidota > Bacteroidia > Bacteroidales > Prevotellaceae > Prevotella > Prevotella sp. E13-27. Next base: position 160,871 of record NZ_JALPSC010000001.1, read on the forward strand.
TATGCCGTTGGCTTTACTGCTCCCAGCTACTTTACGAAATGTTTCAAAGAGGAGTATGGCATGGTGCCAGGCGACGTGAGGAAATAGTCACCAACTTCTCACCTCTCATTTTTTACCTCTAACTTCTTACAACTAACCACTAAAAATTATCGTTCATTCTTTCGCAAAAATGTTTCATTGCAACATATTTTGCACAGAGTGAACGATATTTTTAATATCAACAAATATATAGATGATATTTTTGCAGCAGATTTGTAAACCAAAAATATTAACTAAAAACGTAAAACAAATGAAACAATCGAAACGAGTGTTTTTATGTTTCCTGACTCTGATGCTTAGTACAATAATGTATGCTCAGACGACGATTCAAGGAACTGTGGTCGATGACTTCGGTGACGGTGTCATTGGTGCCACAGTAAAAGAAAAGGGAAACAGCAACGGAACGGTGACCGACTTAGATGGTAATTTCAAGATTAATGTGAAAGAAGGTACTATGCTTGTCTTCAGCTTCATCGGTTTCCAGAATCAGGAAATGCCTGCTAAAAACGGCATGAAGGTGGTGATGAAAGATGACAACCAAATGCTGAACGAGGTTGTCGTTACAGGCTATACCACCCAGCGCAAAGCCGACTTGACAGGTGCTGTCTCAACAGTGAGTGTCGATGAGATGGCCAAACAGAACGAAAACAACCCGATGAAGGCTCTACAGGGTCGCGTGCCAGGCATGAACATTCAGGCCGACGGTAATCCTTCTGGAGCAGCAACAGTACGCATTCGTGGTATCGGAACCCTAAACGACAACGACCCACTTTACATCATCGACGGTGTACCCACGAAAGCAGGTATGCACGAACTGAATGGTAACGACATTGAGTCTATTCAGGTATTGAAGGATGCCGCTTCTGCCTCTATCTATGGTAGCCGTGCTGCCAATGGCGTGATTATTATCACAACAAAGAAAGGCAAGGAGGGTAAGACCAAGGTAAACTTCGACGGTAGCGTGGCCACCTCTTTTTATACCAACAAGATTGAGACAATGAATGCCAACGAGTGGGGACGTGCTTACTGGCAAGCTTGCGTAAACGATGGTATAAACCCAAGCAACAATAATCTTGGATATAACTATAATTGGGGCTATGATGCTAATGGCAACCCTGTGCTGAACCGCATGACAATGAACATGTATCTTGACGATAACGCCACTGTACGTGCCGGTGATACTGATTGGTTTGACGAGATCACACGTACAGGCGTTGTTCAGCAGTATAATCTTTCAGTTAGTAATGGCACTGAAAAAGGCAACTCCTTTTTATCTGTAGGCTACTACGACAACCAAGGTACTATCAAGGACTCCTATTTTAACCGCTTCTCTGCACGTGCCAACAGCGACTACAAGTTGTTCGACGGTATTGTAGTCATTGGCGAGAACATAACCCTGAACCGCACAAAGGGTGTTGACGCACCTGGAGGCGTATTGGAGCATGCATTGGAGTTCAACCCCAACTTCCCCATCTACGCTGAGAACGGTAAGTATGCACAGGCTTTGGGAGCTTATTCCGAGCGCGAGAACCCATTAAGCATGATTGACAATGCCAAGGATAACGAATACACCCAGTGGCGCACATTCGGTGATATTCACCTTAGCATAAATCCTCTTAAGAACCTCATGCTTCGCACAACCTTAGGCATGGACTATACTCAGAAGCAACAGCGCTTCTTCACCTATCCTATCGAGAATGGTAAGGTAAAACGTACCGATACTGCCGCAGAATACAAGCAGGAACACACCATGCGCTGGATGTGGAACGCCATTGCGACCTACAACCTTGAGATCGGCAAGCATCGTGGCGATGCAATGGTTGGTATGGAGATAAACCGTCAGGACTATAACTGGAGTAGTGCCAAGCGCTATGAGCAGGCTATCCTGAACACCGATTACATGTGGCCATCGGCAGGCTCTGGAAAACAACTCGCTGAAGGCAGTGGAGACGGTTTCTCGCTGGTGTCATTCTTTGGCAAACTGAACTATACATTCAATGAAAGATATCTGGCTTCATTCACTATACGCCGCGACGGCAGTAGCCGCTTTGGTAAGAACAACCAATATGGTACGTTCCCATCAGTAAGTGCAGGATGGCGCTTGTCAGAGGAAGAGTTCATGAAGTTTACTGAGGACTGGCTCGATAACCTTAAGGTGCGTTACTCTTGGGGACAGACAGGTAACCAGGAGATATCCAACACAGCTCGATATACTCTTTATCGTCCTGTCGTTTCAACAGGTTTATGGGGCAGTGGAGCTGCTGGTTCTTCATACGACATTGCCGGAAGCAATGGCGGCTATGAGCTGTCAAACGGTTATGTACGCTCGCAGCGAGGCAATGAGGATATCAAGTGGGAGACAACAACCCAGAATAATATTGGTATAGACTTCGCATTCTTGAAAAATGAGGTCTATGGCTCGTTCGATTGGTTCAACAAGAAGACCACAGACATTCTTCTCTTCATGGAAGGCATTGCCGCCATGGGTGAAGGCAGCGGCCAGTGGATTAACGCCGGTGAGGTGAAAAACAACGGTTGGGAATTCTCATTGGGCTATCGTCACAAGCTGTCAAACGGTTTCTCATGGGACATCAACGGCAACATCAGCCGCTACACCAACGAGATTACCAAACTGCCAGAGACCGTTGCTGCCAACGGTAAGTATGGTGGCAATGGCGTGAAGAGCGTAGTAGGCCACCCAATGTTCTCACAGGTTGGTTATATTGCTGACGGCATTTTCAAAAGTCAGAACGAAATCGACAATCACGCTACTCAACAGGGAGCTGGCCTTGGTCGCATACGTTATAAGGACCTGAATGGTGACGGCAAGATTACTGAAGACGACCAGGACTGGATCTATGACCCGACACCAGACTTTACATGGGGTCTGAACATCTATCTGCAATACAAGAACTGGGACCTGACAATGTTCTGGCAGGGTGTACAGGGCGTCGATGTGGACTGTCGCGGTTATAAGTCGCAGACTGACTTCTGGGCCAACTCTGCAATAAACGTACCTTATCTGAACAAGGGTGTGCGTGTCCTTGACGCATGGAGTCCCGCTAACCCAGGCAGCGATATTCCTGCTCTGACCACAAGCGACACCAACAACGAGGGGCGCGTTAGCTCATACTACATAGAGAATGGCTCTTATGCTAAACTCCGTACCATACAGTTAGGTTACAACATGCCGAAGAGCATCATAGACAAGCTTCATATGGAACGCATGCGCATTTACTTGTCTGCTCAAAACTTATTAACGATCAAGAGTAGCAATTTTACTGGCAACGATCCTGAGAACCCAGGATTCGGATATCCCATTCCTCTCAACCTCACTTTTGGATTGAACGTAGGATTCTAAAACAGCGAATTAATAATGAATTTCACGACTAAAAGAATTACAGTTATGAAGACAATATATAGACTTTTATGCACAATCTGCGTATTCGGTGGTTTGATGAGTTGCTCTGACTTCTTAGAAGAGCAGGTGCCTCAGGCTACGCTTACTCAAGACGAGGTGAAAGATCCTGAGTATATAGACAATGTGATTGTTTCAGCATATGCCGGACTTGTATCTATAGAAGATATGAACGCCTCTTTCTCGCTGTGGAACTACGACACACGTTCCGACGATGCCTATGTTGGCGGTTCCGACTTCTCTGACGGCGAACCCTTCCACCGATTGGAAAAAGGAACAGGCGTGATGACTACCGACTGGCCTTTCAGTTCCATTTGGAACAAATTCTACAGCTATCTGTCGCGCATATCGCTATCACTTGACATGCTGAAAGAGGCCGATCAGTCAAATGCGATTATTAAGCAACGCACTGCCGAGATGAAATTTCTGCGTGCCTATGGCCATTTCCAGCTGAAGCGTCTGTTCAAGAAGATTCCTTTCGTAAACAAGTCAAATATGACAGAGGATGATTATAACAACCTCTCAAACACTGAGTACACCAATGACGAGGGTTGGCAGCAAATCATCAACGATCTGGAAGAAGCCTATAACGTACTGCCTGAGACACAATCTGATAAGGGTCGTCCTACGAAAGCAGCTTGTGCAGCTTTCCTGGCCAAGGTTTATCTTTACAAGGCCTATCATCAAGACGATGTCAACAGTAATCAGGTTACATCCATCAATGAGGCAGACTTACAGAAAGTTATCGAATACACCGATCCTTCCATCTATGCCAAAGGAGGTTACGGACTTGAGAGCGACCTGCATAATAATTTCCGTCCTGAGGAGCAGTACGAGAATGGCAAGGAAAGCCTTTGGGCCATCCAATATTCAAAGAACGACGGTACAACCTATGGTAATCTGAACTTCTCAAATCGTCTGATTGTACCTTGCATTCCTAAAGTTCACGATTCAGGTTGCGACTTCTATAAGCCTTCTCACAATCTGGTTGATGCTTACCGCACAAATAGCGATGGTCTGCCTATGCTTGATAACTTTGCAACTGTAGATTATAAAGTAGGGTCTGCTGAGACCGTTGACCCACGACTGTTTATCACCGTAGGCGTGCCTGGTACACCTTACATGTTCAATACCTCCTTCATGATGTCAGAGACTGGTGCCTGGAGCCGTTCAGGAGGTACATTCGGCTATTTCGTATCACTGAAGCAGAATGTTAATCCCATACTGACAGATAACTATCTTTACCTGTGCGACTCACAATGGGCCAGCTCCATGAACCGCATTGTCTTCCGCTATGCTGATGTTTTGCTAATGCGCGCCGAGGCTCTTGCTCAGCTTAACAATACTGCCGAAGCAGTTATCTTTGTCAATCAGGTGAGAGACCGTGCAATAAGTATGATGACCAACAGCGTAGTGGCTGGCTATCCTAACAAGTATGGCATCCATTATGCCGTAGGTAAATATAACGGCACTTACTCAAAAGAGGAAATGATGAAGATTGTGAAAATGGAACGCCGTCTGGAACTGGCAATGGAAAGTGAGCGATTCTTCGACCTCGTGCGCTGGGGCGATGCCGCTACCGTGCTGAACAAGTACTATAGTGACGAGAGTAAGAAGATGAGTTTCCTTAACGGCTCTTCATTCACAGCCAATAAAAACGAATATCTGCCCATTCCTTTCGAACAAATGGCTGCATCTAACGGACATTACACTCAGAACTGCGGAGAGTGGTAAGGTTTAAGTTGAGAGTTAAGAGTTTAGAGTTATCGCTATGCGATTAAGAATTGAGAATTGAAAATTGAGAATTATGAAAACGATATATAGCATTATCTGTGCATTTTGCATAATCTGTGGGTTCACAGCCTGCAGCGACGATGAACACACAACAGGCAGCATCAACATCAGTGGTTCATGCCTGGTTGAGAGGTTCGTGCTGAACAACAAATACGAGGCAACAATTAGTACTGAGAAGCGTTTGCTGAAAATCAAGGTGCCTGTGGATTTTACACAGACTAACGACATGGTGGTAACCGATCTGATTGTTTCAGATGGTGCTCAGACAAACATCCAAGTTGGTCAGCACCTGAACTTCGATGCCGACCGCATGCTTCGTGTGACCAATGGCGATTTGGAGATGAACTATCAGGTAACGGTGCGTAACGACGAGGCCTTGTTGAAGCTGTTCATGCTCGAAGGTGTTAAAGGTGCCATCAATCAGGTTGACAAAACTGTTACTGTCAGCGTGATGGCAAATAGCGGCATAGACCTCACCAATGCAACCTTCGAAGTGGAGTGCAGTGAAGATGCTGTCTGCAGTCCAGCCAGTGGAACTAAAGGCAACTTCACAGAGCCTTTCAAGCTTACCCTTACCGATAATACTGCAACTAACACTTATACCGTCAGTGTTACCATGATTGAGAATCCTGTAGCACTATTCGTTGGTGATGCTGAGAATATCGAACTCCTCAATGACGAAGAGAAGGCCGCTGCCAAGTGGCTTACAGGTAACATTACTAATGCGGCATACGCTTCATGGAGCGATGTGGCCAGCGGAAACATCTCATTGAGCGAGTGTAAGTTCATATTCTTCCACCGTCACTGCTCGTCATACGGCAACTATAATGGCTTCAAGGAGGCAGAGACAGGTGCTATGACCGCTTTGGCTCGTATGAAAGAATTCTGGCAGAAAGGCGGTGCCTTCATACTGGGCCGCTCAGCTGTTAACTATGCCATCGCTCTGGGTGCCATGCCCGAAGATGCCTATCCTAACAATGTGTGGGGTGGTGGAAATGGTGAAGGTTCCGACCTTATGGGAGCTGATCCCTGGCACTTCTATGCCTACGACATTGCTCATCCGTTGTGGCAGAATATGAAGACCTATCCTGGTGCAGCAGCCAATGCTGTTTATACGCTCGATGAAGGATACACCATCTGTAATACAACCTCACAGTATGGCTTCTGGGATACTTATGCGAGTGGCAAGGATGCTTTTGAGTCTAAGACAGGCGGTCGAGCATTAGCTGGCGACAATAGCGTATCAGTATGGGAACTGAAGGCCTATAGCGGCGACTACGGCAAGGGTGGTATAATCTGTTTCGGTTCAGGTCTCTTTGACTGGAATTCTCCTACGACCTATACGTCTAATTATCACGATAACATGGGCACTATCATGCTCAATGCATTCGATTACTTGACACCTACCCCCACCCCCTCCCGAGGGGAGGGGAGATGAGTTAGTCCCTTTAGCAGTTTCGTTTACAATAGTTTTAACATATAAATAATGAATTATTATGAAAACAAATAATAAGCGTAATAACTACTTGCAGAAGCATTTACTCCCCTTCCTCACAGGGAGGGGCTGGGGGATAGGCCTACTTCTCGCTTTATGCCTTTTCTCCTGCAGCGACGATGAAATAACAGGCGACCCCGATCGCAATTGGGCTGGTACGACAACGTCATTCTCTCCCACCGATGATAAGGGTTTTGGCACATACTACACGCCGAAAATCGGCCGTGTGGGCGACCCTATGCCTTTCTATGATCAGAAGGCTGGTGGTTTCAAGGTACTCTACCTTCAGGAGTTCGACAATAATCTGAGCCATCGTTTCCATCCCATTTGGGGCGTTTCCACTCAGGATGGCTGCAACTACCAGTCGCTTGGCGAGGTTCTTCCTTTCGGTGATAATGATTATGAGCAAGATGCAGCTCTCGGAACCGGCTGTTGCTATTACAACGAGCAAGACGGCACCTATTATATTTATTATACAGGACATAATGGCAACTGCAAATACCGCGAGGTGGTGATGCGTGCCACATCTACAGACTTCAAGACATGGACAAAAGATCCACTTTGGCAAATCAATGGTCCTGCCTACGGCTATTCAAGCAATGATTTCCGTGATCCACAAGTGTTCGTTGCCGACGACGGTCTCTTCCACATGGTCATCTCCACATATCCTGCTACAGGCGGAGACCCCGTCTTCGCTGAGTTCAAGTCAGCAGACATGAAGTCATGGGAGCATATTGGCCATTTCAAGATGATCTGGGACCGCATGCTGGAATGTCCCGACATCTTTAAGATGGGCGATTACTGGTATCTCGTCTATAGTGAGAGTGTGAAAACCAACTGGAGCCGCAAGGTGAAATACATGATGGCTTCTACATACGACAATCTGAAAAATTGTTTTAATGACCCAGGAGCCAACTGGCCTAAGGATGGTCATGAGGGCGTGCTTGACAGTCGTGCTTTCTATGCTGGCAAAACAGCTTCTAACGGTACGGACCGTTACATCTGGGGATGGTGTCCTACTCGCTCTGGTGCCGATCCTCATGAGAAAAACATTAACGTAGGTGGCGGTGATGGCAACGAGCCAAATTGGAGCGGTGCATTAGTCTGCCATAAGATTATCCAGCATGCCAACGGCACACTCACCCTCGGTGCTGTTCCTGCTATGGCTGCCAAGTATAACAAAACAGTGGAGACCTCTGTCATGAGCTCCAATGGCTATGACAACGGCACACTCTCAGGTAATGATGCCTTTGTACTTTTCAACCGCCTCGGCAGTTGCAACCACATCTCTTTCACTGTCACGACCTCAAACAACTGGGACAAGTTCGGTATTTCTTTCGTTCGTAGCACTGATCCTGAATACTATTATACGTTAGTGGTTAATCCTGAAAATGAGAATCAACGCAAGGTGAACTTCGAACAGGAAGGCTACCGTGTAAAGACGAATGACAAGGGCGAGGAAGAAAAGGTCAATGGAAAAGGCTTCATCGAAGGTATTGACGGTTACTTGTTCGAGCGTCCGTCAGATAATATCTACAACATTGACATCTACACCGACAACTCTGTCATGGTGATGTATATCAACGACGTGTGCGCCTACACTCAGCGCATCTACGGCATCCAGAAAAACTGCTGGAGCATCAACAATTACGGCGGCTCCATCACAGTGAGCAATATAAAGGTATTTAATTATTAAACAACTATCTATTATGAGAAAATTTTTATCATTAGCTACACTTTTCGTAGCAACAGTGTGCAACGCACAGGTCGTTCTGTGGAATGGTGATGACAAGGAAGTGGGCAGCGATGGCGGCTTCTGGGACCGTGCCGAGCCAACAGTCGTTGAAGACGAGGGCAATAAAATCATGAAATTCACGCTGAAGGACAACCCTGGCGGATGGGACAAAGAGCACTGCAACTTTGCCCTGCCCCTGGGCGATGTCAACTTCAAAGGTCTGCGCCGCATGACGCTCCGCATCAAGATGGGTGTGAACCACAACGTGCTGGTCAAGCTGGTCAAGGACGGTGACGGCGGTTACAATACCGGTCGTCTGTTCTGGTGCGGCAACACCAACGAGTGGAACATCCTGACCTTTGAGTTTGCCGCAGGACCTGACAACGACAAGATTGCCGATACGGACAATACCGTGCTCGAGATCTGGCCCTTCGAAGAGGGCGATGCACTGAACAACGTGGGTCAGACCGTCTATATCGACGACATCAAGCTGGAAGGACCGATGGTGAACAACGTAGCCGTTCGCTCGCTGGCCGACAACTCACTCACGGGTGAGGTCGTCGTAACCGGTGTCATTGGCAAGGGCGACTATCAGTGTACGTGGGATGGCGACTGGCACAACGAGCGCTACGACGACTATGCCGTGCTCTGCGCTAAGCTGGCTCCTACAGCCACCAAGCTCAACGTGAGCGGTGCTGGCCGGTGGGAAGAGGACTGGACAGCCATCAAGGCCAAGTGTCCCAACATTGAGATCATCACCGATGAAGTAACGGCCATTCAGCAGGTCAACCTTCGCCCTGCAAGCACTGTAACCGAGTACTACAACTTCGCTGGCCAGCATGTGGCTAAGACCACTCGCTCGGTGACTACAGGAGACGCTTGTTCCGCAGGTCTCAAGAAGGGTCTGATTATTGTCCGCTCAGCATCTGGCAAGAATGGCAAAAAGATACTGGTAAAGTAATAAGGTAAAAGTTAGTATTATTTATAGTTATTAGATTAAGGTAAAAGATTGTTTTTCAGTGAATGTTCGCCCAGATGCCTGTGAAGGTTTATCTGGGCGATTTTTTTGCTATTTATGATATTTTTGTTGCAACGAACGATTTTTCTTATTGTTTGTATCATTATTTATATGCTATGATCATTACAAACACTAAATTTGCAGCAGATTAAATCAATAACTAAAAACTAAAGAACATGAAGAGAGTATTGCTTACATTGACTGTCTTGCTTGCAGTCACATTGATGGAAGCCCAGGTGACACCCATCGTGTTAGGCGACAGCCATGCTATGCTAAAGATGATGCAAGGCAAGAAGTTCGTGCTGCTGCCTGTACAGGAAGCAGAGGACATTGCATCGATTGCTGTGTTGGACAATAGTAATAATATGGTTCAGCGTCTGAATGTGAAACTGGCTATCGACCGCGTGGATTATTATGTGCCTTATGAGTTGAAAGGTGCTGCGTTGCTGGACATAGAATTTCACGGCGACCGTCGGCAGAAGGGTGCCGTTGGCGAGTTCGTGTGTTGGAAAGAGATTGAGTTCTCTGATACTTTCGACACCACAAATCGTGAGCGTTTTCGTCCAGTTTACCACCATACACCTCTATATGGTTGGATGAATGACCCTAATGGTATGTTCTTTAAAGATGGAACTTGGCACCTCTATTATCAGTGGAACCCTTACGGCTCGCAGTGGGAGAATATGCACTGGGGACACTCTACCTCTCGCGACCTTATTCACTGGGAAACACATCCCATAGCTCTCGAACCCGACTGGTTGGGCAGCATCTTCAGTGGTTCCTGTGTAACAAATGGCGATGAGGTGGTGGCTTTCTATACATCGGCAGGAATGCATCAGACTCAGTCAATGGCTGTGTCGAAAGACGGTGGTCGCACGTTTGAAAAATATAGTGGCAACCCTGTACTAACCACCAGTGATGTACCAGATTTCCGTGACCCGCGCCCATTCTGGAATGAAGATATCAAAGCATGGAACCTCATATTGGCCGCTGGTCAGGAGATGCGTATCTACTCGTCGAAGGACTTGAAGGAATGGAAATATGAGAGTTCGTTTGGCAAGGGATATGGTAATCATAGTGGTGTTTGGGAATGTCCGGATTTATTTAAGATTAACAATAAATGGGTGCTTATCTGCAATATCAACCCTGGCGGTCCCTTTGGAGGTTCTGCAACCCAGTATTTCGTGGGACAGTTCGACGGTCATAAATTCACCTGCGAGTCTATGCCGAAAGTGACGAAGTGGATGGACTATGGCAAAGACCATTATGCCACAGTATCGTTCTATAATGCACCAGAAAATAGAAGAGTTGTGATGGCGTGGATGTCGAACTGGCAGTATGCTAACCATGTTCCCACTAAGCAGTATCGTTCAGGCAACTCTATTCCCCGTGACTTGGGACTGTTTACCTGCGGCGAGGAGACCTACGTCAGCGTAGTACCATCAAAAGAGATGCTCACCCTTCGTGGTGCGAAGGTGAAGAAGCCCACGGAAGCATGTGAGATTATCATAGATACAAAGAGCATGACAGAGATTGTGCTGTCGAACTCAAAGGGCGAACAGGTCACTATGGTTTACGATGCCCAAAAGCAGACCTTCTCAATGGACCGCACTAAGAGTGGCAAGCTGAGCTTCAGCGAGGCCTTCCCCTGTGTGACAACAGCACCTACCTACGGCACAATAAAACAGCTGCGCCTCTTCATTGACCGATGCAGCATAGAGGCCTTCGATGCAGAAGGCAAGATGTCCATGACCAACCTGGTGTTCCCATCAGAACCATATACAAATATAAAAATAAAAGGTGGTAAAGCCACGATATACGAGATAAAGTATTAATAAAAAGATTCGTGCAATTCGTTAAATTCGTTGTAGAAAAAAAGAAATATTATGGGTAATCAAAACAAATCTATTTATTTCATCCCCGTGATGCTCTGCTTCTTCTGCATGGGCTTTGTGGACTTGGTAGGCATTGCCTCCAACTATGTGAAGGAAGACCTCGCGCTGACGGACTCTGTAGCCAATGTGTTCCCATCGCTCGTCTTCTTTTGGTTCCTCATCTTCAGTGTACCCACTGGCATGCTGATGAATAAGATCGGTCGTAAGAAGACCGTGCTGCTCTCGCTCGTGGTAACGGTGGTGTCGCTGATATTGCCATTGTTTGGCGAGTCGTTCGGCATCATGCTTGTGGCCTTCTCGCTACTCGGCATCGGCAACGCCCTGATGCAGACTTCGCTCAACCCGCTAGTGTCAACAGTAATGGGTGGCGGTAACCTGGCTTCGACGCTGACCTTCGGACAGTTCATTAAGGCCATCGCCTCGTTCTCGGCTCCTTATCTGGCCATGTGGGGTGCCACGATGGTCATCCCTGAGTTCGGACTGAATTGGCGCGTGCTGTTTGGTATCTTCCTCGTCGTAGGCATACTCTCCACCATTCTGCTCTTCGTAACACCCATCGAGGAGCAACCTATCGAGGGTAAGCCCTCGACGTTTGCGGAGTGCTTCAAACTTTTGGGCACCCCCATCGTGCTGCTGTCGTTCCTCGGCATTATGTGCCATGTGGGCATCGACGTGGGCACAAACACCACAGCTCCGAAAATCCTGATGGAGCGTCTGGGCATGACGCTCAACGAGGCAGCCTTTGCCACAAGCCTCTACTTCATCTTCCGTACCATTGGCTGTCTGACGGGCTCGTTCTTCCTGCGTGTGCTGAAGATGCGGACGTTCTTCATCATCTCTGTCTGCATGATGGCTCTGTCGATGTGTGGCCTGTTTGTAGGTACAGAGAAATGGATACTCTACGCCGCCATTGCCCTCGTAGGCTACGGTAACTCCAACGTCTTCTCTATGTGCTTCGCCACCGCCCTTGAGTCGATGCCCACGAAGCAGAACGAGGTGTCAGGTCTGATGATTATGGGTCTCTTCGGCGGCACCATCTTCCCGCTCTTCATGGGATTACTGAGCGACGCCATGGGACAGGCCGGCGCCGTGCTGGTGATGGCCGTAGGTGTCGTGTATCTCTTTATGTATATCAAACAATGTTCTCGATAAGTCATGTACAGAGCCGAACTTGTTCGGACTATGTTATGGCGAGAGAACAAAAACGAAGTTTAATTAAAAACCGCATAGAATATGAACAAACGTTATGTAGTAGGACTCGGAGAAGTCCTGTGGGATGTACTTCCTGAAGGTAAGAAACTGGGTGGCGCACCCGCTAACTTCGCCTATCATGCCGGGCAGTTCTTAGGCATGAACAACACCATAGCAGTCAGCGCACTCGGCGAGGATAAACTGGCCGACGAGACCATCGAGGCCTTGAAGGAGCACGGTCTGAACGACCTACTACCACGTGTGCCCTACCCTACTGGTACTGTGCAGGTACAGCTTGACGAGCAGGGCATCCCCACGTACGACATCAAGGAGAACGTGGCATGGGACAACATCCCTTTCGACGACGACATCGCCGAGATTGCCCGTAACTGCCGTGCCGTGTGCTTCGGCTCTCTGGCCCAGCGTAATGTGGTCAGCCGTGAGACCATTCAGAAGTTTCTCGATGCCACTCCTGATGACTGCCTGAAGATTTTTGATATCAACCTACGCCAACAATTCTATACGCAAGAGATTCTGCGTGAGTCATTCCAGCGTTGCAACATCCTGAAGATTAACGATGAGGAACTGGTGCTCATTGGCCGCATGTTCGGCTATCCCGGCCTCGACATCGAGAACAAGTGCTGGCTCATCCTGGGCAAGTACAACCTTGACATGCTTGTGCTTACCTGCGGCACTAACGGTAGCTACGTATTCACCCCTGGTCATGTGTCCTTCCAGGAAACACCAAAGGTCAAGGTGGCCGATACCGTAGGTGCTGGCGACTCTTTCACTGGTTCGTTCGTAGGTAGCATTCTCAATGGAAAATCTGTGCCCGAAGCACATAGCACAGCCGTTCAGGTCTCCGCCTACGTCTGCACACAGAATGGAGCCATGCCAACCTATCCAGAAGAACTACTGAAATAAAGCAATCCTATTTCATTCAACGCCAGAACACATACCATGTTTGTTCTGGCGTTTTTAGTGCAATTGTTGTAGCCTATTAAACGTACGCACCTTTTAATGAAGGTTAAATTCGTTAAATCTGCTCCCGTTTTTGCACATTTCAAATTCGTCAATTCACTTTTCTACCATTTAACGAGGAAGTTGCTGATTATCAACGCTTAATACGTTCGTATATTGATTATGTGACGTTGCATGTACCTGCTGAATCCGTGAACAATTATAAGAACCATGAGGTATGGGCAAGTTCAAGGCTGTCGTTCCTCTCACAGATGAAGAGGTGGGTATCGATCAGGTATTCATGACGAAGACTAATGGCAACGCTCCCATCATCTACAATATGAACGGTCAACGAATCAACAGTCCGGCAAAGGGTCTGAACATCATCCAAGGCCGCAAAGTTTTGATAAAGTAAAACAATCACAATGCAAAAAACAATCGGTTTGAGTCAGACTCAAACCGATTGCTTTTTACATTCCCTCGCCCATATTTGAAGGTTCTTGTCTTGTGGAATCACAAGAAAACACAAACTTTTTATGGAAAAGTTTTGTGTATTCTAAAACTTCTTGTATTTTTGTAACCGTAAATATACAATATTGTAGTATTATATCAAATTTTCTAGTCTAAATTATCATAAATGTAATATAAATTATGGGGGATTATTCTGACTATTCAGCACCAGAACTGGTGAGGATGCTTGGCAGTCGTTTTAAGGACTATCGACTCAGAGCTAATATGACACAGAAAGAGGTGGCAGAGATGGCTGGTCTTTCCGTGCTAAGTGTCTATCGGTTTGAGAATGGTACGGTAACAAATATCTCGCTCAGCACGTTCCTGCTACTGATGAAGGCAGTGGGCTGCATCAACGACCTGAATGAGCTGATGCCAGAACAGCCAGAGTCTCCTTATTTATATAAAGAGACCAAGAAGATTCAACGTGTAAGGCATAAGAAAGTATGAGAGAGGTGTTAAAGGTATTTCTATGGGGGCAGGAGATTGGTCGTTTGTCGTGGAATGATGCCAGAAAGACAACCTTTTTCGTCTATAATCCAGAGTTCCTGAAAGGTTCTTTGGATGTAGCTCCGCTTGCTGCCTCAATTCATCATCCATTGAGTACACGTGCCATCTTTGGTGAAGCAGAACGTATTTATCAGAAACTGCCGTCGTTTATAGCCGACTCCCTGCCAGATGCATGGGGTAACCAACTCTTTGAACAGTGGCGAAAAGAAAACATACTGACAGAAAGGAGTGTTACCTCTTTGGAGAAGTTGGCATTCATTGGCAGACGTGGTATGGGCGCCTTAGAATTCGTTCCTGAAATAGAGCGAGGCACAATGAACGACAAGATTGACATCAAGGCATTGGCAGATCTAGCTGAAAAGATTGCCATCGAACGCGAAAACGTGAGAATATTGCCTGATGAGTCATTGACTTTACAATCGTTGATATCCGTTGGCACCTCTGCTGGTGGACGTCAGCCCAAGGGGATTATTGCCATGAATCGTGAGACTGGTGAGATTCGTAGCGGTCAGGTGGATTTAGAATCTAGCTACGATTACTATATCCTGAAGTTTGGAGACAATAGACGTTCGTCTGCAGAGTTGGAGCAGACCTATTACGAAATGGCATTGGCAGCTGGCATTAGCATGATGGAGTCCAGAATGCTTGAGGTGGATGGAACAAAACATTTCCTCACCAAGCGATTTGATCGTGATGAGAACGGGAAACTGCACACGCAGACATTAGCAGCGATGGATCCAGAAGCCGACTCCTACGAAAAGCTTTTCGCTGTATGTCGCAAGTTGCATCTACCAGAAGTGGATTGCCAAGAACTCTTTCGCCGTATGGTGTTCAACATATTGGCCAACAACACCGATGACCACCATAAGAACTTTACGTTCATCATGGATCGCCAAGGCAGGTGGCGCCTATCGCCTGCCTATGATATGACCTATATCTTTGACTCAGGCGGTTATCTTCCCAACAAGGAGCATTGCCTGATGATTGGCGGCAAATATCAGGACATCACACTCGACGATATCATTTCGTTTGCAAGCGAAAATGGTATCCGTGCGCCTAAATCCATCATTAATAAAGTAGCTACGGCAGTGTCGACATTCAGGTCGCTGGCAAAGAAAAACGGTGTATCTGATGAATGGACAGGCCGAGTAGAAACTACTATCATCGCCCATTTGAAAGCTTGGGGCGAATGGAATGAAGAGAACAACACAGCGCTGTTTCTTCAAGTCATAAAAGAATGAGCATCATAGCCCCTTTCTCACATCCCATGTATGTGATGGCGAAGGCAGTAGGAGCATCGTGTAACCTGGCGTGCAAATACTGCTACTATACGGAGAAGAAGAATCTGTATAGGGATGACGCGCGCCACGTGATGAGCGACGAACTGTTGGAGCGATTCACACGTCAGTATATAGAGGCGCAGACCATGAATGAGATTCTCTTTACCTGGCATGGGGGAGAACCGCTGATGCGCCCCATCAGTTTCTATGAGAAGGCTATCCGCCTACAACAGCAGTATGGCAGAGGAAGAACCATCAACAACTGCTTTCAGACCAACGGCACACTGATAGATGATGAATGGGCAGCATTTTTCAAGCGACATAACATGCTGGTGGGGGTATCGATAGACGGTCCACAACCCTATCACGATGCCTATCGAAAGAGTCGAAACGGAGGGCCATCGTTCCATCAGGTGATGAAGGGCATAGACATTCTCAACAGACATGGCGTAGATTGGAACGCGATGGCTGTGGTGAATAACCTGAATGCGGAGGCACCACTGGGGTTCTATCATTTCTTCAAGGATATAGGATGCCACTATATCCAGTTTACGCCCGTGGTGGAGCGCATCAAAGGACACGAGGACGGACGCCATCTGGCATCGCTGACAGACAGTGAAGAGTTGGCGCTGGCCGATTTCTCAGTCACACCAGAGCAATGGGGTCGTTTCCTCTGTGAGCTATTCGACGAGTGGGTGCGCAAGGATGTAGGCACGTATTTCATACAGTTGTTTGATGCCACACTGGCCAATTATGCAGGTATAGAACCAGGCATATGCTCAATGTCAGAGAGTTGCGGTCATGCCAACGTGATGGAGTATAATGGCGACCTG
Source organism: Prevotella sp. E13-27 (assembly GCF_023217965.1). Lineage (NCBI taxonomy): Bacteria > Pseudomonadati > Bacteroidota > Bacteroidia > Bacteroidales > Prevotellaceae > Prevotella > Prevotella sp. E13-27. Next base: position 177,549 of record NZ_JALPSC010000001.1, read on the forward strand.
TATAGCTGCGACCACTTCGTATTCCCAGAATATAAACTGGGCAACATCAACAAAGAGACACTCACGGAGATGCTCTACGGCGAACGGCAGACGACATTCGGAAGGAACAAAAGAGCGACACTGCCTCAGCAATGTCGCGAATGTAAATTTAACAGAATCTGCAATGGAGAATGTCCAAGAAACCGATTCGTAAAAGACCGTTACGGCAACCCTGGACTGAACTACCTATGTGCGGGCTATCATAAGTTCTTTGAGCATTCAGCACCCTATTTCGCATTTATGAAACAGGAGCTGGACAACGACAGGGCGCCTGCCAACGTGATGAGCCAATTGTTCTGAATCAGATATAGAACTCGGAGGAGTCTATCAGTCCTGCTCGCAGGGCATATTTCACAACCTCATGAGCAGTGTTCACACCCAGCTTACGGAAGATGTTCTTACGATGAGTGGTGATAGTGTGAATGCTCGAGAAGCGCTCGCTGGCAATCTCCTTGGTTGTCTTACCCTGAGCTATGGCCTTCACAATTTCCGTCTCAGTGGCTGTCAACACACTGGGTTGCTCATCATCATCCTGCTGTTGACTGATAATCACCTCTAGTGCACGCTGACTGATATAGCGGTTATGACGACTGGCAGCTTGCAAAGCTTCACGCACCTCCTGTAAAGGGCCATCCTTGAAAACGACGCTAAACTGGTGTGAGGAATAAACAACACGACGGAGAAAACGAGAAGTCAGCTCATCGCTTATAAGCACCCACTGCGATAGTGAGAAACGCTCAGCGACAATCAGGAGCTGATCCTCATCGGCGAAGTCGAACAGCGTATAGTCGAGAATAACAATGGCACTCTCATGTTCTTTGAGAAGGGATACCAGTCCTACCCTGTCGAAGGCTCGATAAACCAATGCTGTTTCGTCCTGCTGAAGAAGGCTCTCCAGTGCGAAGCGTGTCAGTTCCTGATTGTCTGCTAAGATAAAGTTTCTCATATCATCTGCAAAGTTACGAAGATTTTTTTATATCTGGTCAAGCGCCTGAGACAAATCCTCAATAATATCGTCGATGTGCTCGGTACCGATGCTCAAGCGGATGGTAGAGGGTGTGATGTGCTGTTCAGCCAGTTCCTCAGGCGAGAGCTGAGAGTGGGTGGTGGTGTATGGATGAATCACCAGACTCTTAACGTCGGCCACATTGGCCAAGAGTGAGAAGATCTGCAGGGCATCGATAAACTTCCAAGCCTCTTCCTGACCACCCTTTATCTCGAAGGTGAAGATAGAGCCACCACCGTTGGGGAAGTACTTCTGATAAAGTTTGTGGTCATGATGACTCTCAAGAGCAGGATGGTTAACCTTAGCCACCTTTGGATGATTGGCGAGGAAATCAACCACCTTCAGGGCGTTCTCTACATGACGCTCTACGCGCAGGCTCAGTGTCTCTACACCCTGCAACAAGATGAAGGCGTTGAAGGGTGAGATAGCAGCACCAGTATCGCGCAGGATGACGGCACGGATACGTGTGACGTAAGCGGCAGCACCTACGGCATCAGCGAAAACGATACCATGATAAGAGGGATCGGGCTTAGAGAGTGTTGGGAACTTGTCGTTCTGTTTCCAGTCGAACTTACCTCCATCTACAATCACACCACCGAGGCTGGTGCCGTGGCCGCCCAGGAACTTGGTGGCAGAATGCACAACAATATCTGCACCATGCTCCAACGGACGGATGAGATAAGGTGTTCCAAAAGTGTTATCGACAATAAATGGGATGCCGTGCTTGTGGGCTACTGCTGCCACGCCCTCAAGGTCGAGCACATCAGAGTTGGGGTTGCCGAAGGTCTCGGCATATACTACTTTAGTGTTGGGTTTGATAGCGGCTTCAAGAGCGTCAAGGTCATTCACGTTAATAATGGTGTTTGTAATGCCCTGTGTAGCCAGCGTATGTGTAATTAGGTTGTAAGAGCCACCATAAAGGTTGTCGGCAGCCACGATATGATCGCCAGCCTGCACAATGTTCTGCAAGGCATAGGTGATAGCAGCTGCACCTGAGGCTACAGCCAGACCAGCCACTCCACCCTCGAGGGCAGCCACACGGTCTTCAAACACTCCCTGGGTAGAGTTGGTCAGACGACCATAAATATTACCTGCATCACGCAGACCAAAGCGGTCGGCAGCATGCTGTGAATTACGGAACACATACGACGTGGTCTGATAGATGGGCACGGCGCGTGCATCGGTTGCGGGGTCAGCCTGTTCTTGGCCTACGTGGAGTTGCAAAGTCTCGAAACGGTAATTCTTGTTCTGTGCCATAATCTTTTTCCTTTCTTTTATTTAATTTGGTTATTTGGTTGTCTTGTCGTTTGGTCGTTTGGAGAAGTAACCGATGGCAGTTTGTGTTATTCCTAAACAACCAAACGACTAATCTCCTAAACGACTAATCACGATGCAAAGGTACGGACTTTAGAAATATCCACCAAATTTCTTGCCAAATACAGAAAAATTACCTATTTTTGCATTTCGGAAAGAAAATCATTCCAAAAGAGGCGCTATGGAGCCCCTTTTGCAGAAAATCATTCTGAATTATGGCAGAAATCTTAGACGAAACCGACCTGCAGATACTGAAAACGCTGCAAAAAAACGCGAAACTGACAACAAAAGAGCTGGCAGATGCAGTACATCTGACCCCTACCCCAGTATTTGAACGACAGAAAAGGCTGGAAAAGAAAGGTTACATAAAGAAGTATGTAGCCGTGCTCGATGCCGAGAAGTTAGGGCAAGGCCTTCAGGTCTTCTGTAAAGTGAAACTAAAGCAGATAAACCATGAGATTGCCAATGCCTTCACACATCGCATTATGCGCATACCAGAAGTTACAGAGTGTTATAACACATCGGGCGCATACGACTATCTGTTAAAGGTACGTGCACGCGACATGAAGCAATATCAGGAATTTGTACTCAACAAGCTTGGTGAGATAGAGAGCTTGGCATCTATTGAGAGTACCTTCGTGATGAGCGAAATAAAACAGAGCTACGGCATTAACATCTAACACTGCTCTGTAATATGACGCAACTCCTGTGGAGTCATGCCAATGACATCCATGAACTAGCGATTGAAAGTGCGTATGACAGAGAAGCCCGCCTGCTGTGCACAGGCAGCGATGCCCCATGCAGGCTGCGTCTGTAGGTAGTACATAGAGCGCAGCAAACGAAGATAGTCAAGATAGTCGTCAACACTCTTGTGTATTGGCGAGCGACGGAACAGCTCTATTATACGCGTCTGAGTAGTACCTATAAGCTCTGACAGTTCCTTCAGTCCGAAGTCAGGATTCTCATAAGGGTACTTCAATGAAACATTATATCAAAAGAATTTACACCTTCTTAAGATGATTTTGAGGGTAAAAAGCAAAGTTAATGGGAAGAAAAATATGTAGAAATCATAAAAAGAGAGACTACAGTCGCTATGACTATAGTCTCTCATGAAAAGATGGCGGCTTCCTACTCTCCCGCATTGCATTGCAGTACCATCGGCGCAAGCGGGCTTAACTTCTCTGTTCGGAATGGGAAGAGGTGGGACCCCGCCGCAATAACCACCTGAATATAGGGGTTGACATATCAACACAAGAACAATAAGCAGCGCTAAAGCGCGACTGACTTACAGCAGAAAATATGCGCCAGAGGCGAAAGATATCGGGCAATTAGTAGTGCTCGGCTTTGACATCACTGTCTTTACACCTGCACCCTATCAACGTCGTAGTCTACGACGACCCTCAATGGAGCCCTAATCTTGTGGCCGGCTTCGCACTTAGATGCTTTCAGCGCTTATCCGAACCCGACGCGGATACCCAGCGGTGCACCTGGCGGTACAACTGGCAGACCGGAGGTCGGTCAATCACGGTCCTCTCGTACTAGTGACCGATCCACTCAAGACTCCTGCGCCCACGATAGATAGAGACCGAACTGTCTCACGACGTTCTGAACCCAGCTCGCGTGCCACTTTAATGGGCGAACAGCCCAACCCTTGGGACCTTCTCCAGCCCCAGGATGTGACGAGCCGACATCGAGGTGCCAAACCACCCCGTCGATATGAGCTCTTGGGGGGGATCAGCCTGTTATCCCCGGAGTACCTTTTATCCTTTGAGCGACGGACCTTCCACACGGCTCCGCCGGATCACTATGCCCCAGTTTCCTGCCTGCTCGGCATGTCTGCCTCCCAGTCAAGCGCCCTTATGCCATTGCACTCTGTAAGGCCGGTTACCAATCGGCCCGAGGGCACCTTTGGAAGCCTCCGTTACGCTTTTGGAGGCGACCACCCCAGTCAAACTACCCACCAAGCAGTGTCCGGATATCAACCCGTTAGACCTCAGGCAGCAGAAGGGCCGTATTTCAAGGATGGCTCCACGAATGCTGGCGCACCCGATTCAAAGCCTCCGGCCTATCCTACACATCCGATGACCAAGGTCAGTGCTAAGCTGTAGTAAAGGTTCACGGGGTCTTTTCGTCCCATCGCGGGTAATCGGCATCTTCACCGATACTACAATTTCACTGAGATCGTGGCCGAGACAGCGTCCGGATCATTACACCATTCGTGCAGGTCGGAACTTACCCGACAAGGAATTTCGCTACCTTAGGACCGTTATAGTTACGGCCGCCGTTTACTGGGGCTTCAATTCAAAGCTTCGCCAAAAAGGTTGACTTCTCCTCTTAACCTTCCAGCACCGGGCAGGTGTCAGGCTGTATACCTCATCTTGCGAGTTTGCACAGCCCTGTGTTTTTGTTAAACAGTTGCCTGGACCTATTCTCTGCGCCTCACCAAAGTGAGGACCCTTTATCCCGAAGTTACAGGGTCAGTTTGCCTAGTTCCTTAGCCACGACTCTCTCAACGCCTTAGTATGTTCTACCCGACTACGTGTGTCCGTTTGCGGTACGGGTTCCCAGTGGATAAGCTTAGCGGATTTTCTAGGGAGTAGGGTTACCTGCACTCGGCTGCCCCCGAAAGGGCTGCCGTACTATAGGCACTCAGCTCAACTGGTGGATTTGCCTGCCAGCCTCATTGCCTAATGCCGTCAACGCACACATCCGTCGGTGCGCGGCAGTGTCACTCCTCCGTCTCCACAATCGCTCCAAAGGGAAGTCACGGAATATTAACCGTGTCGGCCATCGCCATCGCCGTTCGGCTGAGACTTAGGACCCGACTAACCCCGGGCTGAATGACATAGCCCGGGAAACCTTAGTCTTACGGCGGAGGGGAATCTCACCCCTCTTATCGTTACTTATACCTACATTTGCTTTTCCAGACGCTCCAGCGTGCATCGTCAACACGCCTTCAAGGCAACTGGAATGCTCCCCTACCGATACTTTTATTATTGCTATCCCGCGCCTTCGGTACCTGTCTTATACCCGATTATTATCCACGCCCGGCCTCTCGACTAGTGAGCTGTTACGCACTCTTTGAATGAATGGCTGCTTCCAAGCCAACATCCTAGCTGTCATCGAGGCCAGACTTCGTTAGACTAACTCAGACAGGATTCCGGGACCTTAGACGGCGGTCTGGATTCTTCTCCTCTCGGGGACGGACCTTAGCACCCGCCCCCTTACTGCATGGCTGCGGAGCATGAGCATTCGGAGTTCGTCAGGTCTCGATAGGCGGTGAAGCCCTCTTGACCTATCGGTCGCTCTACCTCTCATGCTGATTACCACACGCGGCACCTAAATGCCTTTCGGGGAGTACGAGCTATCTCCGAGTTTGATTGGCCTTTCACTCCTACACACACCTCATCCGGAAGCTTTTCAACGCTTATCAGTGCGGACCTCCATCCCGTGTTACCGGGACTTCATCCTGGACATGTGTAGATCACTCGGTTTCGCGTCTACCCCCACCGACTAAACGGCCTATTCAGCCTCGCTTTCACTGCGGTTGCGTCACAGAGTGACTTAACCTCGCCGGTGATGGTAACTCGTAGGTTCATTATGCAAAAGGCACGCCGTCACTGCAAAAGCAGCTCCGACCGCTTGTAGGCGACTGGTTTCAGGTACTATTTCACTCCCCTGCTAGGGGTGCTTTTCACCTTTCCCTCACGGTACTGGTACACTATCGGTCTCTCGGGAGTATTTAGCCTTGCCGGATGGGCCCGGCGGATTCGCGCAGAATTACTCGTGCTCCGCGTTACTCAGGATACCACTAGGACTAAGGTCGCTTCGGATACAGGATTGTCACCTTCTACGATCGTTCTTTCCAGAACGTTCTCCTCACAACAAGTAATCCACGGCGTGGTCCTACAACCCCGGCTGTGCATTGCTACACAGGCGGTTTAGGCTCTTCCCCGGTCGCTCGCCACTACTGGGGGAATCATTGTTATTTTCTCTTCCTGCGGGTACTAAGATGTTTCAGTTCCCCGCGTTCGCCTCACCATATCAGAGATGGTGATAACTGTCCTTCAGACAGCTGGGTTGTCCCATTCGGAAATCCGCGCATCAAAGGTCATTTGCACCTACACACGGCTTATCGCAGCTTATCACGTCCTTCATCGCCTCCGAGAGCCAAGGCATCCACCAGACGCCCTAACTTTCTTTCGCCATAACTTCTCTTTTAATCTATAGTAACTATATAAACCATAGCTACCACAGAGAGAATGCTCATACTTTCAGCTGTAAATTGTTGAGATTTATTATCTAATCTTCAGTCTGACTTAATAAAAAGTCTTTACTTACAGTCTTGTGTCTCAATATGTCAAAGATCGCCGTGTCGCGAACGCCCTCCTTGTGTCGGGCTCAGGATTGACTGCGTCTATCCTGTTCGCACCACTTGGTGGAGAATAACGGATTCGAACCGTTGACCCCCTGCTTGCAAAGCAGGTGCTCTAGCCAGCTGAGCTAATCCCCCGTAAAAGAGGTGAGAGGTAAGAGGTGAGAGGTAAGAACCGACTCACACCGTAGTCCCAGGCAGACTTGAACTGCCGACCTCCACATTATCAGTGTGGCGCTCTAACCAACTGAGCTATAGGACTCTTAGTGGTCAGAGGGGGTACCCCTGCCCGGCCTCAACTATTCTCTAGATAAACAGAAGAAGTATACAAGAAAGCTGAAGGGTTGACAATCAACCTTGCTTACCTAACTATTCAGCGTCCTCTTTATTAGCGTGTTGACTTGACTTGCGTCTCGTCCACACACTCCAGAAAGGAGGTGTTCCAGCCGCACCTTCCGGTACGGCTACCTTGTTACGACTTAGCCCCAATTACCAGTTTCACCCTAGGCCGACCCTTGCGGTCACGGACTTCAGGTGCCCCCGGCTTTCATGGCTTGACGGGCGGTGTGTACAAGGCCCGGGAACGTATTCACCGCGCCATGGCTGATGCGCGATTACTAGCGAATCCAGCTTCATGGGGTCGGGTTGCAGACCCCAATCCGAACTGAGGATGGCTTTAAGGATTAGATCGCAATTGCCTGCAACCAACTCTCTGTACCACCCATTGTAACACGTGTGTAGCCCCGGACGTAAGGGCCGTGCTGATTTGACGTCATCCCCACCTTCCTCACACCTTACGGTGGCAGTACTGGCAGAGTGCCCAGCATTACCTGATGGCAACTACCAGAAAGGGTTGCGCTCGTTATGGCACTTAAGCCGACACCTCACGGCACGAGCTGACGACAACCATGCAGCACCTCCACAGGAGTCCCGAAGGACCTCATCATCTCTGAATCGTTCTCCTGCAGTTCAAGCCCGGGTAAGGTTCCTCGCGTATCATCGAATTAAACCACATGTTCCTCCGCTTGTGCGGGCCCCCGTCAATTCCTTTGAGTTTCACCGTTGCCGGCGTACTCCCCAGGTGGGATGCTTAACGCTTTCGCTTGGCCGCTGACATTGTATCGCCAACAGCGGGCATCCATCGTTTACCGTGCGGACTACCAGGGTATCTAATCCTGTTCGATACCCGCACTTTCGAGCTTTAGCGTCAGTTACACGCTGGAAGGCTGCCTTCGCAATCGGAGTTCTTCGTGATATCTAAGCATTTCACCGCTACACCACAAATTCCGCCTTCCTCGAGTGCACTCAAGTTCTCCAGTTCGCGACGCACTGCACAGGTTGAGCCCCTACATTTCACGTCACGCTTAAAAAACAGCCTGCGCTCCCTTTAAACCCAATAAATCCGGATAACGCCCGGACCTTCCGTATTACCGCGGCTGCTGGCACGGAATTAGCCGGTCCTTATTCTTCGGGTACATACAAAACACTACACGTAGTGAACTTTATTCCCCGACAAAAGCAGTTTACAACCCATAGGGCCGTCATCCTGCACGCTACTTGGCTGGTTCAGACTCTCGTCCATTGACCAATATTCCTCACTGCTGCCTCCCGTAGGAGTTTGGACCGTGTCTCAGTTCCAATGTGGGGGACCTTCCTCTCAGAACCCCTACTGATCGTTGGCTCGGTGGGCCGTTACCCCGCCGACTGCCTAATCAGACGCATCCCCATCCCTTAGCGATAAATCTTTGTTCCTCATCAGATGCCATCCAAGGAAAACATAGGGTATTAATTCGACTTTCGCCGGGCTATGCCCTACTAAGGGGAAGGTTGGATACGCGTTACTCACCCGTGCGCCGGTCGCCATCGCTGGTTGCAAGCAACCAACATGCTGCCCCTCGACTTGCATGTGTTAAGCCTGTAGCTAGCGTTCATCCTGAGCCAGGATCAAACTCTTCACTGTAAAAGTTATTTCTTTAATAGCAAGGACACTGCAAAAAAAAGCAGCGAACCATGCTGATTGTTCTGTACTCAAGGACGCCATATCCGAATAGTATCTCTGGTAAAGCTTCTCATTCTCAAAAACCGTCCCGAAGGACAGTATTGACGGTTGACTTCATATTACCCACGGCACTAATACTATAAAATAATAAAAGCACCGCGCTTCTTGTACTACTTCACTGTCTATGTAAATCTTTCAAAGAACTCTTTCTTTAGCGCTTCAGAGGTTGTTTCCTCGTTAGCGGATGCAAAGGTACTACTTTTTCCCAAACCGCCAAAACTTTTCAAGAAAAAATTAAGAAAAAAGTATAATTTTTACCCCACTCTTGACATTTGTCAAGCACGGGAGATTTTTACACATTATATTATATATACGCGCGCGAAAGAAGTTTAACTTTGCAGGGAGAGATGTTTAACTTTACTCGGAGAGATGTTTAACTTTACTCGGAGAGATGTTTAACTTCTTTGTGAGCGAAGTTAAACCCCATCCAGTAAGATTCGCAATAGTGTTTAGGCAGAACGGCAGCAGCGTTTAGTAAGAACTCCGATGGCGTTCTTACTAAACAGCTATTGTAACCTATTTTTTCTTGAAATAATCGTTATAAACCTTTATGCTGAACACAATCATGCTACAGGTAGTAGTAACAAGATTGGTCAAGAACAAAGGCCAAAGTATTTCCGGCTTATGAAGCAAGCCCTGTAACATGAAGCAGATGCTGCCTATACCCATCATTAAGAACGTGGGGAGAGCGATGCCATCGGTATTACGCGTGCGGATGGTCTCTATGGCCTGTGGCAGATAGCCGAGAACCATAGTAACACTTGCCAACCAGCCACATATTTCAAAAACCAAAGACTGTTCCATAACAGTTTTATTAATAAGGTTAGTAATATAGCTTCCTACAAAAGGCATGAATCATCGTTTCTTTCCTTTCATGCTGATGAGCGGTATGAGCATCTCTTCCATTGAGATACCACCATGCTGGAAGGTGTCCTTATAATAAGACACGTAGTAGTTATAGTTGTTAGGATAGGCAAAGAAGGAGTCACCCGTAGCAAAGACATAGCTTGTAGAGAGGTTCGGCTGTGGCAGCTGAGCCTGTTTGGGGTCTTTTATCACGAACAAATCCTTTGAATCATAGCCGAGGTTCTTACCTAACTTATATCGCAGGTTGGTATTAGTGTTACGATCGCCAACTATCTTCACTGGCTTCGTACAGCGTATTGAGCCATGATCGGTTGTAACGATGACACGATAGTCAGTCTGTGCCAGCTGACGGAAGAAGTCGGCAATAACAGAATGACGGAACCATGACAATGTTATGCTTCGATAAGCCGACTCGTTATTTGCCAATTCACGCACCATGCGACTTTCCGTACGTGCATGCGAGAGCATGTCAATAAAGTTGAACACCACAACATTCAGGTCGTTCTTCTCCAAACTCTTGAACTGCTGCATGAGGTGGTCAGCATCCGACGAGTTATTCACCTTATGATAAGAGAATGTGTTTCTACGACGATAGCGCTCAAGAAGTGTCTGCACAAGCGGTGCCTCATTAAGGTTCTTGCCTTCCTCTTCGTCCTCATCAACCCACAGGTCAGGGAACATTTCTGCCACTTGTCGAGGCATAAGCCCTGAGAAGATGGCATTTCGCGCATATTGCGTGGCCGTGGGCAGTATGCTATAATACAGCTCTTCGTCAATATCGAACTGGTCGCCAATCTCCTTGGCAAGCATACGCCACTGGTCATAGCGGAAATTATCGAGCACCACGAGGAACACCTTCTCGCCCTGGTCAAACAATGGGAAGATGCGCTTCTTGAAGATGTCGGGCGACATGATGGGCTGAGCGTCGTCAGCCTTTGCCTTACCGTTATCCACCCACTCAAGATAATGCTGTTTGACAAATTTCGAGAAGCCAATGTTTGCCTCCTCCTTCTGCATCTGAAGCATCTCTGTCATCTGCGAGTCAGTAGATGACAGTTCCAGTTCCCAGTGCACAAGCCTCTTATATACCTCAATCCAGTCCTGCCATGTGCGACAGTCCATAATCTGCATGGCTATCTGCTGGAAGCTCTGCTGATACTGGCTCTGCGTCACCTCGGTCTCTATCTCACGGCGATGTATGTTCTTCTTCAGCGTGAGCAGTATCTGGTTGGGGTTCACAGGCTTGATGAGATAGTCGGCAATCTTCTGACCTATTGCCTGGTTCATGATATTCTCCTCCTCACTCTTCGTCACCATGACTACAGGTGTGGCAGGAGATATTTCCTTTATACGCTGCAGCGTCTCCAGTCCCGAAAGGCCAGGCATCTGTTCATCGAGCAGCACAAGATCAAAAGAATTGTCACGACAAAGGTCAATGGCATCCGTGCCATTGGAAGCGGTGGTCACTTCATATCCTTTTTTCTGTAGGAACAAGATGTGTGCTTTCAGAAGCTCCATCTCATCATCCACCCAGAGTAGTTGAGCGTTGGTCATATATCTTGCAATATTTATATTATCATTGGTTATTGGCTATCTGATACTATCCCTCTTCACCACAGGTCATCTTCTAAGACGTCACCTCCACTGTACGTTGCCGGCTGTTGTCCGTCATTCCCAGTCTCGTTTTCATCCTCTTCTGTCTGTTCTATCGCTTCAGGCACATCAAGGAGCTCCTCGTTGCTTATCTCCAGTGGAGCGAAGGTGCGTTCATAGAACTCCTCATAGTCACGATAGCTGTAACGTGTGCCTATGAGCGAGAGGTTGTGGTCGCTTACTATCAGATGACGGCAACCGCCCAGACGGTTTGCCATGTCAGGCTCAGCATACAGCTTTCGTGCATACTGCAGAGCCTCATCATAGTTCAGGAATCCGCTCACCATCATTCGGTTCACCCCACTCTGCCGTTCTATATTGATTTCGAAGTTACGAACGGTGAACTGAGTGAAGTTATAGCGTGCTATCTCAAAGAGCAACTGGTTCTCATTCTCAGTTACGGAATGAGTCTTGTCGTCAGCACCAAAGAGTCGCAACGAGTCAGGCTGATAGACGAGCATGAAGACAAACGGCAACGTACGGTCTGTAGAAAGAGTATCGGTAGATGTGGAGTCATCAGCCAGTGTCAAATCACGACGCGACCACACGTCATCGAGGTCGAATGTACCGCCATTAAGCGTTCGTCCCTCCTGAACGCCCTTGATGATCATGCCTGCCATCTCTGCCACGTCACTCTTAGGATATTTATCCACCACCAGCTTGAGCTGTTCGAGACAGCCCTTCGCATCGCCTTCGTTTAGCAACGTCAGTCCGTGAACAAAAAGGAACTTCGGACGATTCTCACCCAATGGGAATCGCTCTGCCGAGAGCTGTGCGTTGCTCTTCACCTCTGCATACCTTATCTGTTTGAAAGCATCGTAAGTAGCAGAATACATAGAGTCCTCTATATGAGCGCCGAAGCGTGCATTTACAGCAAAGTCAGGGTCACTGAGAAGCACCGTCCACTCGCTTTCAGGATAATCGGTCTGCATCTGTTGCAGGCATAGTGAAGCCTTGTCATGAAGTCCCATTCGTGAATAGAGCAGGAACAGATGATACAACGCCTCGTCATTATGCTCATAGTCAGCATATTGTGAAGTGAGTCTCGTGAGGTATTTCTCCGATAGCAGCAGGGGCTTGCTCCTTGGAGCATCTTCCAGCGTAGAGTTGTCGAGCTTGTCCTTGAATATCACACCAGAATGGAACAGTCCGTCCATGATGATGAGATTACTTGCCTGCACCTGTTCCTCAGTGAAAGGTATCTGTGCGAGATAGTACTCACGACGATGAGGGTCGTTCTGAGCGCTGTCGTTTTTCTGTTCCTCGGCATTCGCAATAGAATCGCTGATAGCCTGCTGTGCCATGAGCGAGTCTTCCATGGCCTGCAACTGTTCAGGATCATCGATATTTGTGGAAGCCACGACTGTCTGGTTAGCGCGACGCCAGTTATCGGCATTCTCACGCTTGCCCCACTGCTTCTCGAACTGCTGCTTACCCTGGTTCACAGCCATCGGATTGTAGAAATACCACAAGCCCTTCTCCTGCTGGTTATTAGCAATAGGAGTACGAGGTGTCACAGTATTGCGGTTACCCACAGCGCCCTGTTTCTGCAACACTTTCTCAACCTCGGCCTCACGCTCTTTGTCGCGCTCTTCTTTTTCCTTCTTCTTCAGAGCCTCAATAACACGATCGATGGCTTCGTTACGCTCTTTCTCTGACATCTTCGCCAACTGCTGCAGAGAGTCCTGCAGATGAACGGCATCGGTATGGGGCACAAGCTCATCGAGCACCTTCGAACGGCGTGACAGCTCTGCATAGTCAGGACGGTCCTTATCGAGAAGACCTATTGCCTCGCCATAGCAGCGCTGGGCATCGTTATATCGCTCCATGTCCCAGTATATTCCTCCAAGCCTCAGCAGCAATACACCTTTCTCTATACCAGCGCGCGTGGCTTTCTTGTTGCCTTCCTCGTAGGCTGTGATAGCCTTCATGGTATCGTTCTGAGTCATGTAGATATTGCCTATAGCATAATAGACCTGATCCAAGTAGTCCTTGTTATTATCAGAGCGTGCCATACGACGCAGGCGGGAGATCATCTTCTTCGAATTACCCTTTGCCATCACCTCCGTCTGAGCTATACGCGCATTGAACTCCACCTCATACGGAGGATTCTGCGCAACAACCTTCTGATAAGCCTTATACGCCTGCTGGCTGTGTCCCAACTGTGTCTCCATCTGTGCCATGAGGAACCACATGCGTGCCTTCTGGTTCTTTCTGCGCTCATGTTTTATTGCCTTCTGCAGATAAGGAATAGCCTTTTCGAAGTCGCCAGTTTTCACATAGTAGTTTGCATAGGTATAATCCCAGTCGGCCTGCGCCTTATAGTGAATGGTATCCTGAGTAACAGCACGTCCCTTACCCTTACCTCGGTTATTGGAACGACGCATCACGTCTTCTGCATCATAGATCCAGCCGAGCTCCATATAAGAGCGTGCCAGCCACGAGCGTGCAATATCGTTTATCGCAGGCTGTGTCTCATACAATCTAGACATATAAGAGAATGTGGCAGCAGCCTCATCGAAATCACCTTTCTGGAACTGCGACTTTCCCAGCATTAGCCATGCCTTCCACAGGAAAGGATTATACTCGCGGCGCGACAGCCACTCCTTGTCTTTATCGGTCTTGCGGCGTGTCTTCGTCCACTTTGGCTTTGCCTTTATGCTATGTTGCTTAATGGCTTTCTCGCTCTTTTCGATAGCACGGTCGAAATTACCCTTTCCTATGTCGCGGCTTGACTTGTTGCCAACGGTATATAATGGTATAAGTTCCGTAAAATTGTCTTTGTTGCCTTTCTCTTTCTCGAGAGCGCCATCCTCATAGGCTTGCGAACCGTTATAAAATGTGTTATAGCGCGCCGTAAAAGAATGCCACCATCGTGACGAGCCTGTATTTTTATGCGTGGAACAGCCTGCCATCATTAAACTAACGATGGCAAGAAACATGATTATTCTGGCTGTTCTACACATATTAATTCTTAAACGGAGAACACCGTCAGTTTATTGTCTTTCAGATTCTATTTCTCATCTTCGGCAGCCTTCTCTTTCTTTCTCTTCTCTTCCATGAGACAAGCTATCTTGCACGAGCCGTCAGCCATGCTGCTGCAAGAAGCACAGTCGTTAGCTGGCACTATAGGCTCGTCTTTGTCGCCCCAAGAGAAGATGGCAGCGACAATGCCGAGAACAACAATAGATGAAATGCAGATGATTGCGAAAGACATGGCGGTCAAAATTGTGGAGAGACAATGAATCCTGCCTGCTGTAAGTCTTGCCAATAGTGCGGATATGACTTGCTCACCACCTCAGGATTGTTTATCACTATCGGCTGTTTCATTGCCACTGGTGCGAAGGCGAGGGCCATTCTGTGATCATTATACGTATCAATGGCAGGTATCTCCTCAGGCTCGCATCGCTCACCATCCCACACAAGTTCACGACCATCAACATCATGAATGACGAAGCCTAGCTTACGCATCTCAGTCTTCAGCGCCTCTATGCGGTCGCTCTCTTTAATCTTTAGTGTCTGAAGGCCTTTGAAATGGAAGTGTATGCCTTTCATTGCGCATGTCACGACAAACGTCTGCGCAAGGTCGGGCGAGTTAAGGAAGTCATACTCCAGCCGTGGTATGCGGTGCGGACTCTTACGTAGTGTTACTGTCGTTGGCTTTCCATCCTCTTTAGTTCCAAACAGCGTCTTCACTCCAAGCAGGCTAAAGATATAGCGCACAGAAGAGTCGCCCTGCTTTGAGCCATCCATAAGTCCGTCAAGTCTTACCTCTACATCCTGCTGGTCAGACAGAGCCGTCATCTCATACCAATAGGAGGCAGCGCTCCAGTCGTTCTCAACGAGATAAGGATGCGGCACGTATGGTTTCGGCTTAACAGTTATCGTATCTACCGAAGTCCATTCTGCATCAGCACCAAACTCGCGCATAGTCCACAGTGTGAGGTCTATATAAGGACGTGAAATGATATCGCCAATAAGACGAAGTTCCAGTCCATCCCTAAGCATGGGACCAATTAACAGCAGCGCAGAGATATACTGTGAGCTTACGTTTCCTTCAATCTCGAGCGAGCCGCCATTGAGTTTCTTGCCTTTTATGCGAAGTGGCGGATAGTCCTCTACCCCATCGTAGGTTATGTCAGCGCCAAGCTGTCGCAGAGCCTTTACAAGGACTTTTATCGGACGTTGCTTCATGCGCTCAGTACCCGTCAGGACATGCTCGCCATTGTCAGTGGCAGCAAGGAAAGCCGTCATAAAGCGCATGGCGGTACCAGCAGCCTTGATATCAATGACATCAGGCATGCTGCGCATCGCTTCAACAATGACCTCGGTATCGTCACAATCGCTAAGATTATCTGGGAGCTTCTCTTCCTTAACACCTGCGAGAGCACATATTATGAGTGCTCTGTTTGATATGCTTTTCGAAGCAGGAAGCTTCACACTGGTATTAAGACTCGCCGGTGCTGTTATAGAGTATTGTGTCATATATTTATGCTACGATATATTCATCATTCAGAATTCAATGGACAAAAATACTACGTTTTCCTCACATGGGCAAATATCATTTATTAAAAAGACCTAATTAAAGAATATTGGTCAGCCACAGCACTGCCATGACTGACCAATATAACTATTTATTAAAACTTTCGCTTAGAAAATCTTTCCTACTATGCGAAGCTTGAGTACTGGACAAACAGAAACCTTACTGATGGTCTTCAATATCTTACCGCCATCACTACCTGTGTTTGTCTCGTCAAGTTTCATTTCAGTATTCTGACCAGTATTGGCGTCTTTTCCGTAGCAGTAAACCTCAGGTGATCCCCAGAACTGGCAACCGAGATCAAACTGAACGCCTACACGATTCTTTGGAACGGCACGACCGAAGCCAAGTCCGACATAAGGACGGAACTTCTTAACCTTTATGCTTGCAGAAAGGTTACCTTCGTTAGTTGGCTGAAGGAAGTAATCGCCCAACTCTACACCAAGCTGTTTAACATTATCAACTGTCTGGGTACCACTTACTTTAGGGCCTGCAGGTGTTGTTGGGTAGTCTTTATAATTGAAGGTGTACTTACCAATATGATCGCTATTCACACCATTCTTGAAGCCAGCGTTGAACTGATTCACCACATTCAGGGCTCCATCCTCTTTATTGTACACACTCACGATATCATCAGCTCCGAAATAAGCGCCTACAGTAAGGTGGAAGCTATTAACAGCGCCTAAAGGATAAACATCGAAAAGGACATGCCATGTTGACATATTCAGTTTTCCTTCAACCGAGATCTTCTCGGGAATCACCAGCTGTGGATCGCTGTACTTGTAGTATTCATTACTCTTCAGACCTTCAGTAACGCCAGTCACATCAAGATCTGTGCTATACTTAAACTTTGGAATCCAGTTATAGCCAACACGAGCGCCTAAGAAATCAGTCATTGTGATTGAAGCGTCAATACCGATGCCGGTAACTATACCTGCACTAACGCCAACACCGATGTTTGGCGTCAAATCGAACTGTGCGTTTGCCGTCGTAGCAGCGAGAGCCATGCTCATTGCAACTAAGATTTTCTTCATAGTCTTAAAGCTTTAATTAATGATTATTATTTGTGAAAATTTTGTTTTAATCTATTAAAAACTGTGCAAATATACAAAAACTCTCCAATCCTTCAAAAAAAAAGGCAAAAATATTACACAATTACCGCTCTTTTATAATTTTCTTGCTTCCTCGGATGTATATACCACGTCTAACTGCCTTCACGCGCTGCCCATGCAGAGTATAGAAATAGTCTGGTTGCTGCTTCACACTCTTCACAATGCTAATGTCCGACGGATGATGCAAAGGTCTGAACAATTGCATGCCACGATACAGATAGTAAGCGCTACGACTATTGAGCTTCAACCCAATGCCCTCTTCCGACTTCTCACAAGTTGTAAAAGCTGTTAAAGAGTCTGCTGCATTATAAGTAGGCTTTGCCGAGCTGCCAACGAGATATGACAGCAGACAAACGTCATCTTTCTCAGCTTTCACATCCAGCGTTACATCTACTGTTGGTACCATGCCATAGCCTGGATAATAGAAATAATATGAAGACTTCTCACTTGTAGCTTTAACGCCATCATACAGCTCCACCTCGGTCGTACTGTTCTTCTCTGGTGCGCGACGCCATGCAGTGTTGACAGCGAAGCCATTAACAGCAACGGTATTTGTCATCACCTGCCAATTACACAATGGAGCCTCATCGGCAGTGAAATCGATATTTTTCACCATCTTGTATGCTCCGTTGGCACGCAGGCAAGTCTCGCTGACTGCGCCATTGGCATCAGTAGCAGTAATGACCACATAGCCACTACTTACACCTGTAACAGTAAGCATCGAGCAATCGTCATTAACAGTAAAGTCACTGAACGCTGCACCATCGGCAGTAGTCATCTTAACATTTGAAACACTGCTGCCAGAAGGTGTTGTAAGTCTGTAACAAGGGAAGTATTCATCGCCTATACGTGTAAATGATACCATCTCAGCTACCAGCTCCGTTGATTTTTTGCGAAGTGGTACAAGACTAATCTCAGAATTAAGTCCTGACGGCACAAGACTCCAATTGTTATACCTGTAGCCTGACTGACTTGTACTACCATTCACCACGTCAAGTATGTTCACATCCTCGAATATGCGCCACTCCGTACCATCTATATCCATCTGTCTGATCCGGTTTGCCGGCAGGTTTGTCACCTCTATCCGCAAGGTATTGACACCTTCCTTAACTTTTCCCGTTACATCTACCCTGAAAGGAGCACTCCATGCACAGCCGGCATACTCATTATTGACATACACTCTTGCACTCTCGCGCACATCGCCCAAGTCAAGCACCATGCCTGCATTTGCCATAGCCATCAGTGACTGACTGACATTGAACGATGCCTCATAGACGCCTGTTCCCATGGCACGCGCCGTAGCATTGTCAAGTGTCTGCCAGGCAGAAAGCTGTTCAAGTTCATATTGCGGCTGCAAGTTGTCAGGATAGCTATCGTCAGTAAAGCTAAGCGTCCAATTGGCATTGATTGTTTCGCCCGTCATCTCCACCACCGGCACATCTTTTTCTGAAAGTTCCACCGTTGAGTCATAAGTCTGCAGTATCACCGACTGTCCCGACTTCAGAGAAAGCCACACCTTACCATCTTCCACGTAAGCCTGCTTAATATCGGCCGTCATGGGATTAAAAAGCACTGCTCCCTGAAAGTCAACTGCTAGCGAGGTCATGCCACTTATATCGTCTGGCGACAGATTAGTAATGAAATAATGATATCCAGTAGAGTTCTTACGACGTATGGTGCGCAGTCCAAGCTTTGTACGCATCTCCTCGGCAGGAGCGTTGAATGTAGCAATGGAAGCAGCATTGTTGTCCCAAACCACTTTTGCGCCATCAGCTACAAGTGCCTCTACATGGTTTTTAACATCATCGGGCATGTTTGTAACAACAGGAACTACAAGCCCGCGATAGCGCGTGCCGGCTGCAGTAACAATCATTCCGTCCTCAACCGTTGTTCCAAGCAGCAGTGCATCGCTGATGAAGTCGCAGTCGAGACCAGCACTTTCAATGTTCTTCACCGCCGTCACCATCGACGGAATTTTCTGCGACAGTGTGTTAATATCAAACAGCTGTAGTCTGGCTGCATTAGCGCCAGTATTCTTGTGCATGGCATCAACGAAAGGAGCATAGACCAGCAGGTCATTGTCGGGTTGTCCCATCTGCAGAAAACTCTGGCAGCGTGTGGCATAGTCCATGAACTGCGGAGCATCGCGCCAGATGCTGTTCGTAGGACTCATATCGATAGAAGCATAAAACTTCCACCCCGGCCATGCCGCTTGCTGTGGTGAATAGGTCGTTCCGTGAAAGAATATATGGTTTACGCCTGAGAGGAACATCAAGTCAACCTCGGGCTTCATCTGCGACAGCGATACACGGAAATGCTCTGCCAGCCAAGTGAACGTCTCACTCGACACCAGTTGCTTACCTGTCACATGAGCTGCTGACGAGGCATACTTCAGCGTTGCCATATCGCTAAGGTTCTGACTTGTGAAGCCCGGATCTGTACGCAGTCCCTTTATTTTAAAGTCAGTAATTCCGAATCCCTCTATCTCAGGAATATCCACGGCGGCATAGAAGTCAATGATATTGCCTGGTGAGCCATGCGACTGGTTACGTGTCGTTGTCCCATGACTATGAGCCCACTCAGTCCACTGACGTGTAAAGTTATTCAACAGCATGTCACTGAGCGTCCTGCGATAGTCGGCAAGAACATTGAGACCAGTGTCCTTACGATTACCTAGTCCCAACAGCTTATCCATATTCTCTTCAAGCTTATAGCCACGATATTTCTCAAACTCGCTGAACATCTTTGGCGTCCAGTCGGCTCCATACACCTCGTATGAATCATTAAAGAACGAGTGTGGCCATCGGCTCGAAGTAGCAGCAAATCGGTCATCGAAATGTTTCAGATAGGCAGCCACGGCATCGGCATCATAATGGTCAAGAACCTTTCCTACGCCGCCAGGGGCTGCACGCTTCACTTCCTGTCCTGTATGGCCATTGTATATGGCAAGCAGCAGCCAGCGTCCTGCGGGTGCTGTCCATTTCAGTGTTGTACCATCTACATACTCCGTCACGTCAACCACCGTTCCCTCACCATCCTGCTGATAAGCCATGACCTTGTTCAGCGGTGCATTCGACTCTGGCGACTTCACGTCAAAGGTGATCTGCTGTAAGCCATCGGCAGTCTTCGTGTCATTCTTCGTTACGAGCTTGCCTGCCGTCTGCTCTACCTTCAGCCACGGTCCTCCAAAGGGCCATCCTGTGCCTCCGTTCATATCGATGTCCATGCCCTTCTCGTCGCCTGTCGTCTGGCAGGTCTTAAGAGCATCCATCCACCCCTGCGACAGATAGCTTATGTTTTTCGACTCATTTCCCTTGACGCCATAGATAGGTGTTATCTCCAGCGTGCCTATGCCAGCAGCTGCATACTGTCCTATGTTCCATCTCAGGTTGTCGTCATCAACAGCCGACCCCATCCACCACCAGCGTGCGCCAGGCTTCATCTCCTTCGTCACTTCTGGCCACTGAGGTATGGTCTGTGCCTGCAAAACATTCAATCCGAGCACCATTGCGATGGCCGACAATACTGTTTTCTTCATCTTTGTCATTTGTTTTAAGTAGAATAATGCGGGGCAAAATTAATCAAAAAAGTTGAATACCTCTTATTAAAAAACGTAAAACCTAATACTATTTAGATAGTTTTGCCTAATTTTGCATCATAATTAAAGAAACCAGACAATGAGTCTCACTAATATAGCAAGATTATTCTTCAAGCCACGTTGGAGCGAATTGGAACGCCACCAGAACGATGGCGAAGCATTGCAAAGAGAAGTCCTCAGCAATTTGTTGGCAAAAGCGAAAGACACAGAGTACGGGCGCAACCACCTCTTTGGTGCGACCAAAGACTATGAGGATTTCGTACGCAACACCCCGATAAACACATACGAAGAGCTGAAAGGCGACATAGACCGCATGCGTCGCGGCGAGAGCGATGTGCTGTGGCGCGGTCGTGTGAAGTGGTACGCCAAGTCAAGCGGAACCACCAATGACAAGTCAAAGTTCATCCCCGTCTCTCCAGAAGGTCTGCAGCGTGTACATTACAAAGGTGGTGCCGATGTAGTTGCCATCTATCTGCGCAACCGTCCTGACAGCCGCATGTTCGATGGTCGCGGACTGATACTTGGAGGCAGCCACGCGCCTAACTATAATCTTCCAGGCTCACTTGTCGGCGACCTCAGTGCTATTCTCATTGAAAATATCAACCCTCTGGCAAACCTCGTGCGTGTTCCGTCAAAGAAGACCGCCCTTCTCAGCGACTTCGAGACTAAACGCGACCGCATAGCCCGTGAGGCAATGTCGAAGAATGTCACAAACATTAGTGGCGTGCCATCGTGGATGCTCTCTGTACTCAACCGCATGATGGAGGTTACCGGCAAGACACATCTTGAAGAGGTGTGGCCAAACATTGAGGTATTCTTCCATGGAGGCGTAGCGTTTACGCCTTATCGCGAGCAATACCAGAAGCTCATCACCTCGCCACGCATGCAATACATGGAAACCTACAATGCCAGCGAGGGATTCTTCGGCATTCAGGACGATCCTAACGACAAGTCCATGCTGCTAATGCTTGACTATGATGTCTTCTACGAGTTTGTTCCCATGGAGAATATCGAGCTCGCTCCTGAGCACTACAACCCCATACCGTTATGGGCTGTTGAGAAGGGCAAGAACTATGCCATGATTATCTCCACCTCGTGCGGTCTGTGGCGCTACATGCTTGGCGACACCGTCCAGTTCACGTCAACAAATCCATACAAGTTCATTATCACCGGACGTACAAAGAGCTTCATCAACGCCTTTGGTGAAGAGCTTATCGTCGATAATGCCGAGCGAGGCCTAGCGCATGCCTGCGAGATGACAGGTGCCGTTGTCAGCGAATACACCGCCGCCCCAGTGTTCATGGGCTCCGATGCCAAGTGCCGCCACCAGTGGGTTATAGAGTTTGCCAAGGCTCCTGACGACATAGACAAGTTTGCCACAGCCCTCGACAAGAAACTGCAGGAGGTGAACAGCGACTACGAGGCGAAGCGTTATAAGGACATAACGCTTCAGCCACTTGAGATTATCGTTGCACGCGAAGGACTGTTCAACGACTGGCTGAAACACAAAGGCAAACTGGGTGGTCAGCACAAGGTGCCCAGACTGAGCAACAAGCGCGACATCATAGACGAGATTATCAAGATGAACTCGTAGAAAAGCAGACCACGGAAAAAGAAACAGAATGATGAAAGACTGGAAAAATATTCTTAAGATATTGTCTTTGTTACTTCTCGTCACTTCTTGTGCACGCATGGGAAGTCCCGACGGCGGATGGTATGACGACACCCCGCCACGAGTGGTGCGCTCTACCCCCGACGACAGAGGCACCGACGTAAAGAGCAATACTGTCATAATACGCTTCAACGAGTTCATAAAGATTGATGACCCTCAGAGCAAAGTCATCGTATCCCCCCCACAGCTTGAGGTGCCAGAAATCAAAGCTCATGGCAAGCAGATAGAGGTGAAGCTACTCGACTCGCTGAAGGCAAACACCACCTACACCATTGACTTCAGCGATGCCATCTCCGACAACAATGAGGGCAACCCTATGGGCAACTACACGTTCACGTTCTCCACAGGCGATGCCATTGACACGCTTCAGGTGGCAGGCTACTGCCTCAATGCCGAGAACTTAGAGCCGATAAAAGGCATCATGGTTGGACTATACCCCGACAGCACCTTTGCCGACAGCACTTTCCACAAACTGCCCATGATACGCATCTCGCGTACTAATGGCAGCGGTTTCTACTCTATCAAGGGCGTGGCACCCGGACGCTATCGCGTCTTTGCCCTACAGGATACCGACGGCGACTACGTATATGGACAGCGTAGCGAGATGATAGGTTTCAGCAGCGCCATTGCCGAACCCACACATGTTCAGGCAGTACGTCAGGACACCGTGTGGCGCGACTCGCTCCACATCGACAAGATTCTTACCGTTCACTACACGCGCCATCTGCCCGATGATTTCACGTTGCTCTGCTTCCAGGCTCCGCAGACCGACCGCTATCTCATAAAGACAGAACGCAAACAGCCCGAGAAGATTGGTTTCTTCTTCAGCAACGGCAACGACACGCTGCCTTCACTACGCGGACTTAACTTCGACGCCGACAGTGCCTTCGTCATAGAAGCGTCGCAGAAACTCGACACCATTTACTACTGGCTACGCGACACGATGCTTGTCAATCAGGACACCCTCCGCATTGAAGCCACCTACATGGGCACCGACACCACAGGACTGATGGTTGAGAAAGTTGACACCATCGAGACCATAGCCAAGATACCCTACGAAAAGCGCAAGAAAGAACTTCAGAAGGATTTTGAGAAGTGGGAGAAGGAGCAGGCAAGGAAGAAGAAGCGTGGCGAGAAATACGACAGCATCATGCCTCCAGAGTTCCTCAATGTCAAGCTGAGCACCAATGGACAGCTGGCTCCCGACCAGAACGTCTTCTTTGAGATGCCCGAGCCTCTCGATTCATGTCACATGGATGGTGTACATCTTTATTCCATGATTGACTCGGTGTGGTATCGCTCACGCCACGTCTTTGAGAAGATTGACACACGCCGTTATGTCGTCAAGGCAGAATGGCGACCCGGTATTGAATACAGCCTTGAGGTCGATTCAGCAGCATTCCGTTCCATCTCAGGCAAGGTGAACCGTCCCATCACCACTGGAATAAAGGTGAAGACCGAAGACGAGTTCAGCTCGCTTGTTGTCAACATAACCAATGCGCCCGACAGCGGACAGCTCATCGTACAGATGCTCGACACCAGCGACAAGGTGGTGCGTCAGGCTGCCGTTAGCGACGGCTCGGCAGAGTTCTTCTATGTCAAGCCAGGCAAATACTATCTCCGTGCCTTCGCCGACCTCAACGGCAACGGCACATGGGACACTGGCGACTACGATCTCAACCAGCAGCCCGAACCTGTATTCTATCATTCTGACGAGGTAAACTGCAAGGTAAAATGGGATGTGACACGCAATTGGAACCTCACCTCACGGCCGTTCTTCCAGCAGAAGCCCATGGCAATAACCAAGCAGAAGCCCGATCAGGAGAAACAGTTGCGCAACCGCAATGCACAGCGAGCTGCAGAGAAAGGAGTCATCTACGTGCCCAAGGATTAATAAAAACTAAAAAGGGTACAAAAGTTTTCTATCGGATTAAACCTATTGTTCGTTTTGTAATCAAACGATTAGAAACGAATTATTAACACTGAATAAAAAAGACATTGCATTATGAAAAAGATAGTTTTAATCACTTTTGCTTTCTTTCAGATTCTGATGGCAAACGCCCAGTGCGGCATCAAGAACAACGCATTCCAGGGAGGCGAGTTCCTCGCCTACGATCTTCACTTCAATTGGAAATTTGTGTGGCTCAAGGTAGGAACAGCAACCATGTCAACCGTGAAATCCAAATTCGCAGGCAAGGACGCCTATCGCACCAGCCTCATCACTCGCGGCAACGACCGTCTTGACAATCTTTTCATGATGCGCGACACACTGCTCAGCTACTGCGATGAGAATCTAAACCCACTCTATCATCGTAAGGGTGCACGCGAAGGCGATCGCTACTATGTTGACGAGCTGTGGTACACCTATCCCAACACTAACTGTCACGTGAAGATGCACGCCATCACTTCAAGAGGCGAACACAAGTGGCAGGACAAAGAATACAAGGACTGCGTCTATGACATGATGAGCATCTTCCTCCGTGCACGTAACTTCGATGCCAGCAAGATGAAAGAGGGCGATGTGATACCTCTCCCCATCACCGATGCCTCAAGCCTCAAGAACTCATGGCTGAAATACCGCGGCAAGGAGACATTCAAGATTGACGGCACCAAAGAGAAGTTCCGCTGCCTCGTATTCTCCTTCATAGAGCATGAAGACGGCAAGAACACCGAGCTGATACGCTTCTATGTCACCGACGATGCCAACCACATACCCGTGCGTCTCGACATGTTCCTCTCCTTCGGCTCTGCCAAGGCATTCCTCAAAAGCTACAAAGGCGTGAAGAGTCCATTGACATCAAAGATCAAGTAAACAACTATACTTTCCCACCTCTAAACCTTTTAAAGGTGGGAATCTTTAATCTATTATAACAATCAAAAAAGTATGGAGAATTATTTTGCTGACCCTCTGCGCTACGACGGAGGAATGAAGTACGAACGATGTGGACGCAGCGGCGTGCTGCTCCCACGAGTTAGCCTGGGCTTCTGGCACAACTTCGGCGGCGTTGACTCCTATGAGCGCAGCCGCGCCATAACCCACTACGCCTTCGACCACGGCATCACCCATTTCGACCTGGCCAACAACTACGGCCCCCCTTATGGATCGGCAGAAGAGACCCTCGGCCGTCTCATGGACGATGACTTCCGACCCTACCGCGACGAGCTTTTCATCTCCACAAAGGCTGGCTATGACATGTGGCAGGGGCCTTACGGCAACTGGGGTTCGCGCAAATACCTCATGGCATCGCTCGACCAAAGTCTCAAGCGCATGCGCCTCGACTATGTGGACCTGTTCTACTCCCACCGCTACGACCCTGAGACACCACTCGAAGAAACCCTTCAGGCACTCGTTGACATTGTCCGCTCAGGCAAGGCGCTCTATGTAGGCATCTCGCGTTGGCCTCTCGAAGCCACACGCTTCGCCTTCCGCTATCTTAAGGAGCGCGACGTGCCGTGCCTCATCTATCAGGGACGTCTGAACCTTCTCGACCGTGCCCCGCAACAGGAAGGCATCCTAGACCTGTGCATTGAGCAAGGCGTGGGCTTCATCTCGTTCTCGCCCCTCGCCCAGGGACTGCTCACCGACCGTTACCTCAACGGCATACCTTCCGACTCGCGCATGTCGAAGGGCAAGTTCCTCAAAGAGAGCATGCTCACCGACGAGCTCCTGCAGCAGATAAAAGACTACAACGCTCAGGCCCAGCAGCGCGGCGAGACTCTTGCCGAGATGGCTCTCGCATGGATTCTCCATCAGAAAGGTGTCACGAGCGTCCTCGTTGGTGCCAGCTCCACAGAGCAGCTCCAGAAGAACCTGAAATGCATCAACGCGGAACCTTTCTAACATAATGAAATTACACGAAAGGCGCTCGAACTTCGCATGCTTGTGAAGCTCGAGCGCCTTTTGTATAATTTTTTTACAACAATGGCGTCATATAAATCGGAAGATATGTTATGCCGTCCTCAACCTTATAGTCAGCTGCATGAAGCACAATGGTAATAGTCAAGGAGTTGCTTATATATTTTACGTTTCATAATGATGTCTTTCGCACCTTTTTGAGATTTTTGCCCTACCATATTCTACACCTTTTTGAGATTTTTGCCCTACCATATTCTACACCTTTTTGAGATTTTTGACGCTGCAAATATACACCTTTTTGAGATTTTTCGCAAATAATTCACTCATTTTCTGTCTTTCTTTTACCAAGTGTAGTGGTGACCTCAATGACAATGTACTTTCATTATTTATTGATCTGCAAATCATTTTGAAATTGTTCGAGCGTTATGACATTCACCTTTGGAAAGGGGATATCCTTTAGTACCTTAAAATGATTGTCCTCACTGACCAGATAATCAGCACTGGCCACTATCGCGCAGTCAACGAACTTGTTATCATCAGGGTCTTGAGTAATTAAACCAAAATGATAATGAGGGTCGAAGAACTTGATGCTGTTGCTCTTGATGATAGCATTAACTATTCTGACGGCAAATGTATGATTTACCTTTTGAGTAAGTATCTCCAAATACTCGCTGAGGATGTCGTTGCTTATACATATAATATATTCCTCGTTCAGGAAAGCTTCCCAAACGGAACGATACTTGCTTCGCAAGGGAATCATGCGAAGCAGACAATTGGTATCGACTACTACATGCCTCATCTGTCGCTTACATCTTTGGACGATATGGTGTGCGCATGTGTTCGTGCGACCACCCCTCTAACACTTCTTCGTTGATAACACCTTCGTCCCAAAGACGGTCCAATTCTCTGTCAGCTAACTTTGCAAAGAACATTGACAATGCGTGTTTCAACTCACGAAGATCCTCCTCGGAATCTATATGAGCCACAGAATTCAACAATTCAATTTGTGCGGCATTTAATGGCTGCGTTAACGTTGCATTCATAACTATCATTACTATTTCTCTGCAAATATACACCTTTTTGAGATTTCTAGCAAATAATTAACTCGTTTTTTTCTTCTTTTACCAAGTGTAGAAATCGCAAAAAAATCTCAAATTCTTGTTATTCTTCTTCCTAACGTTTCCGTTGTATTTACTCAGATAAATATAGTAGTCGGTATATTTGACTACATCAATTCCAACAAGCCTATCAATCGCAGAGCCGTTCTAATGATAGTTAAAAGGCGCTCGAGTTTCACTTGCTTGTGAAGCTCGAGCGCCTTTTGTATAATATTTCTTTGTTATTATAGCACTTTCCTGAATTGCAACAATTCACTACCTTTTATAAATATGGGGCGGCCTTCTGGATACTTTTTCAAGAGAGACCTACTTTGGTGAATCTCTAATGAATAGTTGATACGGTCTGTTGAGATAAGACGCTCGATGTCGAAGGTTCCAAGATTCACTTCTTCGTCAAAGATATAGCAATAATATCTGTCGTGATGTGGCGAGGGATAGCCTTCCTTTATCAAGTCCTCCTTTGTCTTTACTTGATATCCTTTTACTCGGAATGCCTTAAACACGCCAAAGCTTTCTTTGTCGAATTCGTATAAAAGCACAAACTTGGCCTTTTTATTCTGAGTATCTTGAATATTTATACCTCCCTCAACGTCTGTGCCCAAACGAACATTATAGGCATCGTCAACCTTACCTCCTTTTCGTCCGAACATCCATTCCTTTTGGTCTTCTCGGAAACCGCCAACCAAGAAGGACACTTCTGGATAATTCTCCAGATAATGAAGCGTAAGCAATTTCTGAGGAATGACTCTGTGTGGGCGAGGCTGTACCTCTGGCAACAAACTTTTAGGGTCTGCACCCAATTCACAGAGCTCAACATAAAATGCCTGTTTCAGTTGGAACATGACCTGGTCATTCTCGTTTCTCACTTCTGCTTTCAGTTCCCGTTCTTTCTGTTTGTCTTTCAGTTCTATCTTGTCAGGATCGCGTAGTGCCAACGAGAAATACTGCTGACTTCCCTGATTCTCGAATGGTTGGAATAGCTTACCTAATAATGTCTGGAAGTTCTCTTTTATAAATGTGTTAGGCTCCACGTCCTCATGGGCCGTCATTGCATAGAAGAGGAAGTGCTTTTTCAACATTTCCTGTATCTCCATTCGGAACTTCTTTCTTGCTTCCAAACGCCATGCAGCTTTGGCCGTCTCCTTATTTCTTCCATACAAACCCAGTACAAACAGAAAGTTGACATCGTAGTGAGCCAGCATATAGGTGTCGCGGTCGAACAAGCGATTCTCAAACTGGCGGTTCAGGTGATATTGTTTCTTGTCCCTCGACAGTTCAATCTTATCATCTGCCGTCAAGTCGTTTTGTTGGGCTGATATGAAGAAATTGGGTATTATGTTGTATCCTTCCGTCACATCATCCCTTAGTTTGATATGGCCTTTTTGCTCGTCCTTTGTTCCGTCATTAAAGAGGTCAAGGTTCCATTGGATGACATTTCTGGCATAGGTAAACTGCTTGCTGATGGACTTGCTATCCAACTGATTGCCTCGTTTGTAGTATTTCGAGTCACCTATATAATAGACGTCATCATTACTGTCGTTGTTGGTCAACACACGATATTGGTAGATGTGGTCAACAATCTTTCCGTCCGCCTGGTCTTTCAGTCCGTCAGGCAGCTTTTGGTCGCCTGCTATCAGTTCATCAATGATTGCCTCAAATACAATCTGGAAGTCCTTAGCCAACAGATACTCCCTGCGGTCCACATTTAGGTTGATGTTTTGCGGCTGTTCAAAGAAGGCATAGCAGAGTTCCCATAGCTCCAATGCTTTGTCCGAGAAATACTTGTATTTGATTTGACGTAACCGTCGCCTACCCTGCCCATCAAGATATTTTTGGAATTTCTCGCCACGAATCAACGGGAAGTTGACGTTCATGATGACTGGCAATCCGTATTTCTGCTGAATGTGATTCAGAATGCTGTAGTAGATAATGAGCAACTCCTCGTCGAAGTTAACCCTCCGTTTTTTATTTACAGGGTCCAGATAAGCCACACTTTGTGTCCTTTGCCCTGATGCCTGCTCAATGATAGCCTGAGAGTGTGCAATGGTTCGCGTCCAGTTTATCTTGTTATAGCCAGCGTGCATATTCTTCACAATGAACGTCACGAACTGCTGGTTCCGCTGGTTCCATTGTTGCAAAGCCAACAAGATGTCGAGGAACGTACTTGCCTTGCGTTTCTTCATCCGTCCCATGACAGGAGCCTGTTCGTAGAGGATGATTGAGGGGCGTTTCTTCTCACCTCCAAAGCGGTCGTATTCGTGTTCACGGAATACGGATAGTGCACGATAAATCCATACCGACAGATTGTAGATGAATCGATATTCCTCCTTGCTCAACTCGTCGCATTTCTCCGGATTGATCAGGTTGCGTGGCTCGATATGTCCAAATACCCTTTCATGATAGCGCTCACCTTCGAGCAACACCTTCGGAAGAATAAACACACAGTCATTCAGTTTCGGGTTGAAGTAATAGCCAACCTTGTCGAGGCTAACCTTTCCCTCGGCATCATGGAACAACAGTTCGCCCAATACCTCCTCGCTGATGTCCTCACTCTGATACGGATATTCCTCTATTAGGATGCGCATAGTTCGCTATTCTGTTGCAGTTTCCTCTGTATCAGTCGAGTCCTTCGCTGTCTCTGTATAGAGTTCGCTTTGCTCGCCAAACACATTGTGCATAAATGCCCTTAGCGCTTTCGTGTCTGCTATGATCTTGCCATTGTCATCTTCCGTATAGAAAGTGTCAAAGGAAGGATCGCCCTTACCCTCTACAACTTTGAAGATGGTATTGTCTTCATCCTTGAATACATCATTCCACAGATAGAACACCACCTTGCCGACAAACCTCTCTGCATCTATCTCCTTGCAGTCCTGTGTCTTTGGCTTGCAGAAGAAATAGCCCAATTTCTTGTCGTCAGAACTGGTGGCATTGGCTATCTTCTCGTTGATGGCCAAAATGAACTGCCACCAACTACACTCAAAGGCGTAGGGTTTGTTGTCTTTCTCGTAGTCAAACTTCACAACCCAATTCAGCAACTCTTTCGTTTCAGAATCCCTGCCCTCAGCAATCTTCACATACTTCCAATCCCAACGGCGCTTAAAGGCTGAATCAATAGGGAAGAGGCTCTGGTCGCTCGTGTTCATCGTGGCCCAGATGTAGAGGTTGGAAGGAAGCAACAATATACTGCCATCCTTGATGCTCTTTGTAATACCGTCTGGGTAGTGTTTCCTGTAAAGGTCATCTATCTCCTTTGCCTTTTCTTCTGCAAGATTCCACTCTTTGCTGAACAGCGCCCTCAGTTCGTTTTCAGCATCAGCATCCGTCTTGATTGGATAAGAAGAGTAACCTTCATCATTACGGTCTAACAATTGGAATATGTCACCAAATATTTGGGCACAGTTTCCTCGGTTTATCTCCTCAATCACCAAATACTGCGCTCTATCAGGATGCTGCCACGCAGCAATATAAGCCTGAAGAAATGCCTGGCAACTGTACTTATAGACAATACGTCTCTCCTTCTTAGGCTGTCCGCTCTCATCCTTCACTACAATCAGTTCCTTGCCTATCACAGTCGTCATATCCACCTCTTCCATGTGTGGTTTGTAGCAACCCACGAATGTAGAATAGTCGCTATCAGGATGGAACGTCGTGCGAATAACCTCTTCGCCTTCTGTCAGTCTGTTTATCTCATGCGACTTTCCTGTGCCAGGGGCACCATAGTAGATTTGTTGGAGAGGTTGATTATTGATGACAATTCTGCTTTTATTCGCAACTATTTTTGATGCAATGCTAAAATAATCAAAGTATTTCTTTACGTCTATAGCACATTCTTTTTCTGGATATAATATTGTCTCAACCCCTAAAGTCCTATCATTAATTGAAACATTGTTATCGTCAATTATCAAATTGGTGAAATTCGACAGGTAAACCCTTACTTTATCATGACTGCTTAATTCCACCCCAAACATAGAATCAAGTATTGTGTCAAATTTTGTTTCACCAGAACTAATAGCTTTCAAGATTGCAGCATAGATACAAGTAGGGGCATAGTTTTTAAGACTTGGTGCATATGGATTAGGAATAAAGTATTTTGCAGCCCAGTTCTGCATATAAGCGAACAAATCTGCATAGCTGATTTCATTGGTGAACCTAGGATAGCATATACCATTTTCTTCGTAATAAAATGCAAGCTGTCGAGCTATTTGACTATGAGTCTGCTTCCATCCATTGATTTTTGCTTCTGTGAATGAATGGAATTCTGCTTTTGGCATTGCTTTTCTTGGCATGTTGTTATAAAAGAGCAGAACGGTCTCCCATGAAAGATTCTTACCTCTGCATATAGGGGATGCTTCATCAAATAGTGCCATAGTTATATTCTTTTAAATGTTTATTTCGTATTTGGATAGGAGTTGGTACACACCTTTCGCGATTATCTTAGCAAAATCTGAAGGAACGGCGTTACCAATCATCTTATATTGTGCCATCATTGGACCAAGAAACTCAAAGTCATCTGCAAATGTTTGCAATCTTGCAGCCTCTCTGACAGTAATTGACCTTGCTTGAACTGGATCAGGGTGTATATGGCGCATACCGTCTTTATATAGATGGGCTGGTATTGTATTGCTAGGTTCGTTCCACCTTAATACATAATATTTATGGATGTTACTCTTTTTGCCTGTCATTTCCGTATAGAGTTTTTTCAATGCTTCAATGGAGACGTATTGGTTCTTGCCTGACTCAATATCTTCTGCAAGCATAGAGAAAATCCTCTGGTCTCTTTCACTATGGAAACGAGGTACGTGATTCATCACCCCACTTCCATCAGTCGGTTGGTGAGAGAATTTATGCCCGTTTTCTTTTATCACTTCTTTACAAGGAAGAATGATAGGCAGATCTCCTATAGCATCCTTTACAGTCTTAGGAGATGCGCTACTTATAAACTTTGGCATCTGCTCCTTATAAAATTCATCAAGTACTTTTCTGCCTAGATTCGAATCGTTAGCATTGAGAGTTTTACTTACTCCGAGTATAATGACACGCTTTCTATGCTGTGGAATGCCAAAATCAGCAACATCATAAACGGCATTTTTGAAATCGTCAATCACACAATAACCTGCATCATCAAATGCTTTCCTGATTTTGTCAACAATAGGTGTCCCATCTGGAGCAGCACTCAGCATTCCGACAACATTCTCAAAAACAAAGAAAGCAGGCCTAAAGTATTCCAAGATACGAATATAACTTTCGAAAAGGTAGTTCCTGTAATCATCACGCATTCCATGTGGATCTCGAATCCTTCCTGCCAGAGAATAAGCTTGACAAGGAGGACCACCAATCACAAGGTCTATCTTTTTGTCTCCAATGAGTTTTTTAAGGCCGATGTGCTTTCCATACTCTTCATCGTCAAAACCATTAATCAGTTCGTCTGTACGCTGAATATCGAATCGTACGACCTCTTCTTTCGCGTTCTTGTGATGCCACCTCTTTTCAAGACGATTGGCAAGGGTTTGACAAGGAAACGTTTCCCATTCAACACATGCTAGTGTATTGAATCCTCCTTCCTGCATAAAACCATCCATCAGCCCACCGCAGCCTGCAAACAAGTCGATCGTGTTGTATTTCATTGCCATCACTTCAAGTATTTAAGTAGTTCTACACCTATAGCCTTTGCCATTAAGCAAGGGACTGCATTACCTACTTGTTTGTCTTGTTGGCCTTTGTTTCCCAAGAAAACAAAATCATCAGGGAATGACTGCAATCTGGCACATTCTCTAACTGTTGGGCATCTATTCCATTTGTAGTGGAAATTATTCCTGTGCCCTGTATCTATAGTCCTTGATGGTTTATAGCTACAGTACCTCGTCCAGGCCATGTGGAAAATTCTACTTTCACCGACACCTGGTGGGAGGTCTTTATAGTTTCCTCCATCAGGTACTAAAGCAATTGTATCTTTAACAAACTGCTTGTGGTCTATGGATTTATGGTTGTGAAGGACATTGCAAGAACCTCTCATCAACTTTTGATATTCAGTTTGAGGTTCCATTTCATACTCAGAAACATCACTCCCTAACGTATGTTCAAGACTAGGAAGGTCTCCAATTGCCTGTTCACAAGTGATGTACTCATCTGGTTTCAAATATGGTTCAGGGAATTGGAATATCTCTTTTGAATTCAGCAATCCAACAAATACAAGTCGTTTCCTAATTTGGGGAACCCCATAGTCTGCAGAACACAATATTTGATTGCTCACGGAATAGCCCATAGAGGTGAAACGTCTTATTATCTCATCACGGACTTCACCTTTGTACAATGTTGCCATACCTGGAACATTTTCAATCAGGAATGCTTTGGGTTTATACCTTCTGACAGTTTCAATCATCGCAAGGTATAGTTTGTTACGCTCGTCATCAAACTGCCTTGGCCCTGTCAAACTAAATCCTTGACATGGTGGTCCACCAATGATAACATCTATTACGTTGCCTTCTACGAGTTTGTCAATATGTTTGAATGTGTCAGGAGCAGATAAATCGCCACAGAGTGTCTTACTGCCATGATGATTGTAAGCGTAAGTTCTTAGTGCAGGTTCATTGAAATCTACTCCCAGAAGAATGTTGTAGCCTGCCATTTCAAATCCCTTTGACAGACCGCCACATCCACAAAACAGATCCAGTACGTTGTATTTCTTCTTTAACATGAAAAAGCCCTCTCTTCGTTTTCGAAAAGGGGGCGTGGAAGAAAGATGCGTTTAACCAAGGCCTTGCACAGCCCACATCAGACAACAATCCAACAGTCCACGCCCGTATGAGCGCAAACATCCAACCGCTTGTCCGACTGATGTGTCTGTGAAGTGCAAGTTCTGGTTAATCAGTCAATCAAGGATGTCAAAGACGCTAAATTTCCTTTACTTTATTCCGTTTCTTTTTTACTCTATTTGTAACCTCTCAAACAATAGTTCACTTCCAATCTCATATATCTGGCCATCATCACAAACCTCGAATGCCTCATCCATCAGACGATTGTAAAGTTCAGCCTGTTCGTCGTCCATAGTTCTCTCGCCAGTCTCGTAACTGACGTAGTCCTTGAAGTCATCATCAGGATGAAAGTTGATGTCAAGGTCATAGACGATGTGGTGGAAGAAGTCCTTAACTTCCTCTACCGTCGTAATATGAGACTCTTGTGTGTACTTTGCCATCACATTAAGAGTTGTTCGCAAACACCCAGAAGCGAACGGGGTTAACAACATGTGATGACTACAAACGAAAAAACGTGGGTGCTTGCATCTGCCTGTTCGTTGTTCGAGGCCTACCACAGCCCTAGTAATTAAACAGACAGAGAAACACCCACGTTGAGGTATATAGATACACCGTAAAGTGTGCTAGTGAGGACATGGTTAGCCCTCGCAGCACACTACGGAGAGTATATACTACACCCCGTGGAGTTACCCCTGCATTGTTTTTGAATTACTATTCGATTGTGGTAGTTTCGAAACAACCAAAAACAAAGCGCGATAACGCCTTTCAATATGTAGTGCTCCACCCTACAGCTCAACACACCTCAGTGTGCATCCCCGCCGCCATGGGCAGATAGCAGGGCACAAAGATACAAATAATATTTGTAAATTTATAGCCGAAAAAGAAAAAAGTGGGAAAAAGTTTGGAAGACAAGCGAAAAAAAACTATCTTTGCACCGTCAGAACTTTAGTTTTGACTACGCCGCTGAGTGCGGGGAGCAAGACTTGATCGACACTACTCCATTTAAAAGCTACCTCTATGGGTGGCTTTTATTTTTCATATCTCTTTCGGAATACACGATTGAAATCGGGACTTTGTACTTGGATTCTGTTTACAGGCAACACCTTTCTCCCTTTGAATATCAATACTTCTAATGCTTCCTGATTTGTTTCAAAATAGGTCTTGATATCAGCAGCCAACAAACGCGCATTATAATCTGATTGCATATTCAGTAACACACGATTCGTCTGCCCAATGGAATCAATTAATTGTGTCCCTACAGAAGCTTTGCCATGAACGGTTTTCAAATCATAGAGTCCAAGAATTCCTTTCTTTTCAAAAATAAAATCGGCGGTACGACAGCTCCTCGGATTAGGCAGTAAATATACACGATAGCCATGCTCAACAGCCCTGCGTGCCGCATTAATCAGATTGTCAAAGTCTTCACTCTGTTCACTGATGGCACTAAAAATATCAGTCTCACCTTCAATTGGACGGAACTCGCCAGAATTGATAATTAGTTTTAATTGTTTGATAAACTGGGCACCTTTCAGAAAATGAAGCTCCTGCAATTCGTCAGCCACGCCTCTCCATATGGGCTCTTCTGCCATCCATACAGAGCCATCTTCTTCAAATTGTTCATACTCAAATGTATATTCTCCTATTATAGTCGAACTCATGCGATTTATAAAAACGATATCACTAGTGTCCGGTTAAATTTTTCCGAACGTTAATTAAATGTTTAAATTTCAATGAGATACAGCGATTTAAAAATTTTCCGATTTGATTTTTTATCTTTGTACTGTCTCATATATAAGATAGCACAGGATATGAATGCCGGAAATACTGTATTCTCGCAACTGATGTCTCTCATCCCTGACTACGAGCTCAGGAAATGTATTGACAGATATAGAGGGGATTTTCATGCAAGACGATTCACTTGCCGTGACCAGTTCCTTGTCATGAGTTATGCTCAGCTGACCAGCAGCGCAAGCCTTCGTAGCATAGAGGCTCAGTTGACTGCTTTCAACTCCAAGTTGTATCATGCCGGTCTGAAGGTGATGCCCAAGTCCACTCTCGCCGACATGAACGAGAAGAAGGACTGGCGTATCTATCAGGACTACGCAATGGTACTTGTCGAGAGGGCTAAAGTCCTGTATAAAGATGAATACTATCGGTTGGGAATTGACAATATGGTGTATGCCTTTGACAGCAGTACCATCAACCTGTGTCTGCATCTCTGTCCATGGGCGAAGTTCCATCATGACAAAGGTGCTTTCAAGATGCACACTTTGATTGATGTAAAGAACAACATACCCAACTTCATCATGCTTACTCCTGGCAATGTGCATGATACTCAGGCTATGGACAGCTTGCCTGTAGAAGCAGGGGCTTACTATCTGATGGATAAAGGCTATGTGGACTTTGACCGTCTGTTCCGTCTCTTCCAACAGCAGAAGGCTTACTTTGTAACCAGAGCAAAGGACAACATGAAATATTCCGTATTCGAGGCAAGAGAGGTTGACAGGCAGACTGGCGTCATCTCTGACGAGTCCATCAGTCTTACTGGTCTCTTTACAGCCAAGAAGTACCCTGATTTGTTGCGTCTGGTCGTCTATGAGGACTTTGCGCAGAACGTAGTGTATCGATTCCTGACGAATGACTTCACCCTTGAAGCAATTACCATTGCGGAACTGTACCGAGAGCGCTGGACTATCGAAACGTTCTTCAAATGGATCAAGCAGCACCTGCACATCAAGACGTTCTATGGGACGTCCCAAAACGCAGTCTTCACACAGATATGGATTGCCATCTGTGACTACCTGCTGCTTATTATTGCTCTGAAGATGTATCATATCGAACAAAATCTTTACATATTCTCTAATGTCATCGGCCAAGTTCTCTTTGAGAGGACTCCGCTGAATGAACTTTTTGACAAACCAATTATTAATCAAAATCCGGAAGATGACCGCCAACTTTCGCTTTGGTGAAATTTAACCGGACAGTAGTGAAACGATATATAGTTTTCCACCCATCGGCACAGCACATCTAAATATGCATCGTAGCCATCATGGACAGATAGCATTTCTTGATTAGTTAAAACAGAAACATGTTCCGCGCAGCAAAAGTACAAAGAAAAAAACAGAAATTTCAGAATTGCACAATAATTCTCACGGAATTGCGTTCCAATACTGACAGGGGTGAAAACCAAACTCGTCGAGTTTGGTCACCAAAGTCGACGAGTTTGGTCACCAAAGTCGTCGACTTTGTAAATCAGCTCTGACTAAACCACATTAGAAGATAGTAAGAACTGGATTACAAAACAGTAAGAACTATATCACGAAACGACAAGAACAGTATTACGAAACGATAAAAACAATAATAACAAACCATAAAAACAAATAAGAAATGGCTGTTTTCATAAAACTTAGAAAGGACTCGATGAGCGCCAACAAAGCCCATCATAAGTATTATGCCCATATGGTTTCAACTGGTGAGGTAGGAACCGAGGAGCTGGCAGAGGCTATCCAAGAGAACACTACATTCAAGCGTGGCGAAGTGCGCGGCATCATAGACGAGCTGGTGAGCGAGATGAAGCGCCAGCTGTCACGTGGACAGACAGTATGTCTCGACGGCTTCGGGCGTTTCCATCTATCAGTGGAAAGCGAAGGCGTTGATGACCCAAAGGACTTCAACATTGGCAAAAACATCAAACGAGTGAAATGCAAGTTTCACCCCGCCGGCTCTCGACAGGGCGTGAAGAACGGCAAGGTGACACAGCTCTTCGGTGACGGAGTAGATGTGAAATGGTTCCCTGAGGATTAGTAGATAGTGGAAGCAAAGGAGCTATACGACATTTGTCTATCACTGGCTAAGGCTGACGCATCAAAGAAAGGGCGCCAACAGATGCATGAGGTCCTCTCGCTGTGTTGCAGCGAGGGAACGAAGGGTTATGCAGGCTGCTTTGGAAATATGTTCTCACAGATAGACTTCCTGTGCAAACAACGAGGCATAGGCATGACAGACCGCATAGCTCTGCAGACAGCACGACGAAACGCGAAGGAAGAGCCGGCGAAGAAGAGCGCTGAGGAAAGCAACAAGCAGTGGCGATATGACGTGAGAGCGCTGACACGCTTTGTGTCGGCAGTCTTCAAAGTGGATGTTCCGGGCGAGTTGAGGAAGCTGTTGCCATCGGAGCCTCAACAACGCGAGAGCACGCTGAAGGCCGACCACAGCTATGTGAGATGTATAGTGAGCTCATGGGACGACACCACCATCACGGCAGAAAGTGATGACGGCGAGCTGACGATAGACTATGGCTCGACAGAGGGCGGACGCGACTTCGTTTATCTGAAAAGGCTTCTGCGTGAGGGCATGCAACTGAACCTGCTCGACTGCGAGAAACACGACGACTCACAGACGCTGCTACCACGACTGATAGTGGTTGAGCCCGACTTCCTGGTAGATATATCATCGATAGCCACATGCTTCACTCCATATGGCCATCATCCCCTACTCTACACACTAAACAGACTGAAAGAGCGCCCGAACACCCAAGCCACGCTGCTGGGTAACTTTGCCGGCGCTGCCCTCGACGACATCATAGCAGCAGGACACGCCACATCGACAGCCGAAGAACAGTTGCGCTCAACATTGAGACGATCATTCAAGGAGCAGGCCATTCGCTTCGCCGCCAACACGGACTTCAATGCCGACAGCTTCAAGAAAGAAGCGCGGAAACAGATGGCGAACATTCGCGAGGCGGTGGACTATCTCTTCGAGCACGACAACTACGACCGAAAGAAGGCGCTGCTCGAGCCATCGTTCATCTGCGAGAAGCTCGGACTACAGGGACGTGTGGACCTGATGACAAAGGACATGCGCCTGCTGGTGGAGCAGAAGTCGGGCAAGAACATGAAGATAGAGCACAACAGCCATGACAGCCACGGTCTGCAGAAAGAGGACCACTACGTGCAACTGCTGCTTTACTATGGAATACTGCACTATAACTTCGGACGGACGGATCAGACCGTTGACAACCGTCTGCTGTACTCGCGCTACGAGGCAAAGCGCGGACTGCTGTCGGTGAACAACTACCGCACGCTGTTCCGCGAAGCCATAAAGCTGCGCAATCAGATTGTAGCCACGGAGCTGTTCATTGCCCGCGAGGGTTACGGACGCATAGTGTCACAGCTCAGTCCCACTATAATATATAATGGTGTAAAGCCCGACGGATATTTCACACAGTATGTGCTGCCTGAGCTGGAACAGCTTCGCGACAGCCTCGCAAGACTGAGTCCACTGGAACGTGCCTACTATGAGCGCATGATGACTTTTGTCTATAATGAGCAGGTATGCCAGAAGCTGGGCACGCCACAGACATGGATGATGCACAGCAGCGGAGCCACGAGCGACCTGTGGCAGATGCCACTGACAGAGAAGCTGGAGACGGGCAACATAATCATGGAGCTGAGAATAAAAGACAAGAAGCGCCGCAACACCTATGGGGGCTACGATAAGATAACGCTGAAGGGCGACATACCGGCAACGCTGAACTTCCGCCGCGGCGACATGGTCTATCTCTACACCTATCGCGGTGAGCCTGACGTGAGACGAAGCATACTGTACAAAGGAACACTGGAGAAGATTGCGGGCGACAGCATAACGGTGGTACTCACCAATGGTCAGCAGAGTGCTGACATATTCGCAACGAACAGCGGAGAGCTGTGGGCCATAGAACATGGCGGAAGCGACTCGGGAGCATCGGGCAACATACGCTCGCTGCAGCAGTTTGTAACAGCCCGACCAGAGCGACGCGCACTACTGCTCGGACAGCGCGAGCCACGTTGCGACAAGCGTCTGCATCTGACTGAGAACTACAGCAACAGCTATGACACAATGCTTGAGAAGGTTAAGCAGTCGCGCGACTATTTCCTGCTTGTGGGACCTCCAGGTACAGGCAAGACATCGCAGGCGCTGCGCTTCATTGTAAGGGAAGAGTTGAAGGAAGAAGGCACGCTGCTGCTGACAGCCTATACCAACCGTGCCATTGACGAGATATGCGACATGCTCGACAACGAGCAGCTCGACTACCTCAGACTTGGCAACGAGGCATCGTGCGACGAGCGTTTCCGCAACCATCTGCTTGAGTCGATGATCAGCGAAGACAGCCGTCTTGATGAGATAAAAGCCACGATTGACAGCATGCGCATCATTGTGAGCACCACGTCAATGCTGCTGACACGTCCATACATAATGCAACTGAAAGACTTCTCGCTGTGCATAGTCGATGAAGCATCGCAGATACTTGAGCCAGGACTAATAGGAATACTGAGCAGCGACAACATTGGGCGCTTCGTGCTCATAGGCGACCACAAGCAGCTGCCTGCCGTGGTGCAGCAGGACGAGCAGACAGCAAGAGTGAGCGAACAGTGCCTGCGCAACATAGGCATCACCGACTGCCGACAGTCACTGTTTGAGAGACTCATAAGATGGGAGAACAGTCAGGGACGCACAGACTTCATTGCGACGCTGAACCGTCAAGGGCGCATGCACCCAGAGATAGCACAGTTCCCCTTCGGGCACTTCTACAACGAAGACAACATACAGGCTGTACCACTGAAACACCAGAAAGAGGAGCAGCTGAAATATAATGGAAAAGACGGTGATGAACTTGATGACACACTGTCGCGCCACCGTGTGATTTTCATAGACGAGCCAACGCCAATGAAGGAAGCACAGCTCGTAGCGCTGTTGCTACACAGGATAAAGGCATCCGTCGGCAATGCCTTCGATGCCTCTGCCACAGCAGGCGTCATTGTGCCCTATCGCCACCAGATAGGCCTTATACGCAAGGAGCTTGAAGCCTACAACGAGCCAGAGTTGCTGGACGTGAGCATAGACACTGTGGAACGCTATCAGGGGTCACAGCGCGACGTGATCATCTATTCGTTTGCCATAGAGCATGCCTACCAGCTCGACTTCCTCACCGCGAACACCGTCATGGACAGCGACTGCGCCGTGGACCGCAAACTCAACGTTGCCATGACACGAGCCCGCAAACAGCTCATCATGACTGGCTCAGCCAAACTGCTGCGCCGCAACGACCTGTTCCGCGAAATAGTAGAGAAATATAACTTTATGCACAGCGGAACCGACCCTATTGTGCTCTAAAACGTGACTCTTTTTGTTCCCTCTTTGATATAGATTTGATGCTTCGGCTCTTTTGAAAGTTTCTTTCCGCTGATGGACCAGACAGATTGGGTGTGGCGAAGCTGTGACTTAGGAGTGGTGACGGCTGTGGTGATGGGGTTGAAAAGACGCTCATATTCGGTGGCAGCCATGATGAAGCCACCCAGGACTTTTCCTTCCGTATAGAAATCGCTGCCAGAGGTGCTGGTAGGCTTGGTGTCCTTACCCATGAGGTAATAAGCGGCAGAGCCGTCACGGTAGTTGCTACCACCCAAGCCTGCCGACTTGCAGCAGCCTATGAGGTGTACTCCGCCATTGCCATCGGCCACCATGAAATGTTCCACAAAGCCGCGATAGGCTTTCTTCACCACAGCGCTGTAGTCAGTGTTGAGGAGACCCAGGCGCATACCTTTCAGAAAGGCGGCAGTGAAGATGGCTGTGCATGATGACTCAAGATAGTTGGTCACGGGCGACGATGTGTATCTGTAACTGCTACTGTAGTCGGTAGCGGTGAAGGTGCCGTCGTGGTTCAGCAACTGATACCAGCAGCCACTCTCGGCATCCTGTTTGGCGGCGACGCCTGCCGCGAGTTTCTCCAGACAGGTGCTCAGGGTAATGAAATTCTCCGAGTCGGAGAGGCCTGCAATCTGCATCTGTTCCAGAACATCGACCAGTGCCATGAAATACCAAGCCACGGCGCGTCCCCAGTATTCGGCTGAGTGATAGACCTCAGCGCCTCTCTCGGCAGATATGCCTGCCCACTTAGAGGATGCGGAGTTAGAAGGGTCGGCGGTAAAAGCGTGGTAGAGCAACCGGGTGTCATCGCTCCAGAGGAATCGCCAGCTGATGATGAACTGTTTTGCTACAAGATCCCAGTCGTTAGAGGTGATGGGTTCATAGTCCACAGCCTCGTTAAGCATCTGTGCCAGCAATGCTGCACCCATATAGAGGCCATCGCACCACATCTGATCTTTATATGATGACTTGTGCCACCATCCACCGGCAGCCTCGGCCAGCGTACTCTCTTTGATAACATACGAGGCATTCGCTTTCTGGAAGCCCGACCTACTTTCAGCAAAGCGGCTATTAGCCGTGGCGATAGTGGCAGCGCTGGAGTAATCCTCAGTGTCGGCAAACAGTCCACTTGCAGCCAGTTCCGAAAGTTTGAAATAGACTTTCACGCCATTCAGGTCATCGAAACTCTTGCCAGACTTACCGTTCGAAGGAATATCGCATGAGTTGCCATAATGGGCTACGGCATAAAACCAAGGACGCACGTCGGTCTCCTCTTGATCCTTGTAATAGTCTATCGTTTCCAAGATGGCCTTTGCCACGAGGCCTGGCACATAGTCGAGTGTAGTTTTTGTGCCAGAAGGTGTCTCCGTCATGTTGCCTTGAGCATCGAAGCGACCAAAGCCTGCAGCCGTGGTGTTAGCCTTAAAGTCATTAATGCGGCTGTTGATGACAAGTTGTGAGTAGCGCAGACCCTCGGTGAAAACGCAAGGTTCACCTGCGTTGTCAGGTATGCCGTTGGCGGTATTTCCCCATGCTTCAACAAAGGCAAAGCAGGTAAGTATCAGCGTAAAGATATGGTTTCTTGATAGTATCATAGTTTTTCAGTTAGTCGTTTCCATCAGGATTCAAAAAAAACTTTCTTCTGGAAACTGCGGAGAGACCGGGATTCACCCTTTTGGCTTTTGAACCCGTTCCTTCTGCGGAGAGACCGGGATTCGCCCTTTTGGCTTTTGAACCCGTTCCTCCTGCGGAGAGACCGGGATTCGAACCCGGGATACGCTTTTGACGTATACACGCTTTCCAGGCGTGCCTCTTCAGCCACTCGAGCATCTCTCCTTGCGTAAGCGGATGCAAAGGTAACACTTTTCATCTACAATTCCCTACTCGACCTCATGTTTTTAAAATTCTTTATAAATTCGAATAGGCTGTAGTAACAACTATGTAATGTAAGCACCATACTTATTATGGACAAGAAAATAAAAAATATGTGGTATTTTGCATTTTTTATTCAAAAAAGGAATGTCAGTTCCGATTTTTTTTGTTTCTTTGCAATCAGAAACCTACAAACTTTAAATCTATATGAAAAATATACTTGTTATAGGCTCTACAGGGCAGATTGGCTCTGAACTAACAATGTCACTTCGAGAGCGCTATGGCAACAGTCATGTCGTGGCAGGCTATATAAAAGGCTGCGAGCCCAAAGGCATGTTAGCAGAGAGCGGACCATCAGCAGTGGCCGACGTGACCGATGCCGAAGCAATAGCAGAAGTCGTGCGCCAGTATAACATAGACACGATATACAACCTTGCCGCACTGCTGTCGGTAGTGGCTGAGTCAAAGCCACGACTGGCATGGCACATAGGCA
The DNA here is from genome assembly GCF_023217965.1 of Prevotella sp. E13-27. NCBI lineage: Bacteria > Pseudomonadati > Bacteroidota > Bacteroidia > Bacteroidales > Prevotellaceae > Prevotella > Prevotella sp. E13-27. Next base: position 221,060 of record NZ_JALPSC010000001.1, read on the forward strand.
TAGACGGTCTGTGGAACGTGCTGGAGGTGGCTCGTGAAAAACACTGCGCAGTGTTCACGCCGAGCAGCATAGGCTCATTCGGACTGGAAACGCCCCACGACATGACTCCGCAGGACACTATTCAGCGTCCGCGCACCATCTACGGTGTGTCGAAGGTAACGACAGAGTTGCTCTCTGACTGGTACTTCCATAAGTATGGCGTTGACACTCGGTCGGTACGATTCCCTGGAATAATAAGCTATATGACTCCTCCTGGCGGCGGCACTACCGACTATGCCGTTGACATATTCTACTATGCTGTACGGGGGGAACAGTTCACCTGTCCGATAAAGGCTGGCACGCTGATGGACATGATGTATATGCCTGACGCGCTACGTGCAGCCATGGAACTGATGGAGGCAAATCCAGACCGTCTGGTACACCGCAACAGCTTCAACGTGGCTGCCATGAGCTTCGACCCAGAAGCAATATACCATGCCATACAGGAGGTGAAGCCTGAGTTCCGCATGGTATATGAGGTGGATCCGCTGAAACAATCGATAGCGGAGTCATGGCCCGACAAGATGGATGACTCCTGTGCCCGCAACGAGTGGGACTGGCATCACGACTACGACCTCCCAGCCATGACGCGCGACATGCTACAAAAATTATCTATGCTTCGCGCTGACGCATGCCCATGCGAGCCTCAACAACGTTGACTACATAGTCACCGAGCTTCTCGCACTCGTTGACAAGGTCAATGTAGATGGTACCCTCGGCATAGGTGTACTCGTGGTTGTTGACATCGATGATGTTCTGCGCCTTCAACTGGTTACGGTAGTTGTTTATCTCGTTCTCAATGTTGAACGTGCGGTTGACATTATATGCCTCCTTACGACCGCCAAGCAACTGGTTCATCTGGGTAAGAGACTGGTCGGTGAGTCCCATCATCTGATGCAGATGCTCATACTGCTTCTCAATGAAGTGATCCTGCTTGGCAGAATACTTACGGTTAATGGTGCGAGCCATGTTGTAGCAAGAGTCGCCAATAGACTCCAGCTCGCTGACCTCACGAAGCATGGCGCGAATCTTGGCCTTGGTCTCATCAGAAAGATGAGCGTCTGACACGTTCTCCAAGTAACGTGCTATCTCGAGCTCCATATTGTCGGAGATGCTCTCATATTTCTCTATACGCGAGAAGAGCTTGTTGAAGTCCTGCTCATTGTTCTTATCCTTGCTGTGTGCAGAAGAAGAGAGGTTGAGCAGTTCCTGAACCATGCCGAACATGCGCTGCATACGCTCTGAGAACGATGAAATCTCTTTCTGTGCCTCGAGGACTGAAAGCTCTGGGGTCTTCATGAAGCCGGCAGTGATGAAATGCAAGCGGAAATCCTCTTCCTCGTCCACACGCTTTGGTTTGATAACCCAGCACACAAACTTCTCTATCTGTGGAATGAACCAGATAAGGATGGCTGTGTTGACAACATTGAAAGTGGTATGGAAAGCAGCCAGCACAAATGTCAGCTTAGCTGCATTGGCCATGAAAGCAGATGCAGAAACAGCGTCTTTAGTCATGTCCACATCATAGCCAACCCATCCGCACACCATATCTATGAATGGACGGAAAGCAATGAGTACCCAGATGACGCCAAACACGTTGAAGAACATGTGGGCAAAGGCAGCACGACGTGCCTGTGTGTTAGCAGAAAGAGCTGCGAGGTTAGAGGTGACGGTAGTACCGATGTTCTCACCCAAGACGAGGGCTATGCCCTGATAGATGGGCAGTGCACCACTTGAACAGAGAATCATGGTGATGGCCATCACAGCTGCCGATGACTGTACACAGAAAGTGAGCAAGCCGCCAAGGAGCAGGAACACAATGGTCGTCACGAACGATGTCGGGTCGAACGATGCAAAGAAGTGGAGCAATGCCTGATTCTCGCCAAGATGCATGTCCTGTCCGGTGACACGCAGTGTGCCCAGACCCAACAAGAGGAATGACAAACCGAAGAGGAAGTCACCAATGTATCGGTATTTCTTCAGATAGATAAGTATGATACCAATGAAGAAAGCCGGATAGACAGCACTCGTGATGTCGAACGACATACCTGCCGACATGATCCAGGCAGTTAGCGTGGTACCGATGTTTGCACCCATGATGACCGAGATGGCCTGCGCCAGCGTCAAGAGTCCGGCATTGACGAACGATACGGTCATCACCGTTGTAGCTGTTGAAGACTGCACAGATGCTGTTACGAGTGTACCAGTAAGCATGCCTGTGACGCGGTTGGTGGTCATGGCGCCTAATACATGGCGCAACTGTGGACCTGCCATTTTTTGCAATGCCTCACTCATGGACTTCATACCAAACATGAGAAGTGCGAGCGAGCCCAGCAGTTTGAAAACAATCAAAATAGACATTGATTTTAGCTATTTAGGTTAAAAAATCGCGGCAAAGATACAAAAAGTAATGTGAAATGCAAAATATATTTTCCTTTTTTCAAAAGAATAAGCTACCTTTGCAGCCGGAAACGATTTTTTCCCTTATCAACAATGAAAGAGTTAGCACTGAAGTACGGATGCAATCCGAACCAGAAACCTTCCCGAATCTTTATGAACGAGGGCGCTGAACTGCCCCTCGAAGTGTTAAACGGCCGTCCTGGCTACATCAACTTCCTTGATGCGCTGAACGCATGGCAGCTTGTCAGAGAGCTGAAAGAAGCCACAGGCATGCCTGCCGCTGCATCGTTCAAGCACGTGAGCCCAGCAGGTGCTGCCGTAGGACTGCCACTGAGCGACACCTTGAAAATAATCTACTTTGTAGATGACATCAAGGGACTTGACGACTCACCAATAGCATGTGCATACGCCCGTGCACGTGGTGCCGACCGCATGTCGAGCTACGGTGACTTCATAGCACTAAGCGACACATGTGACGAGACCACTGCCCTCATCATCAAGCGCGAGGTGAGCGACGGTGTTATTGCCCCCGACTACACCCCCGAGGCACTTCAGATACTGAAAGAGAAGCGCAAGGGCACATACAACGTGATAAAGATGGACACCAACTACCGCCCTGAGCCAATAGAGCGCAAGCAGGTGTTCGGCATTACCTTCGAACAGGGACGCAACGAGATAAAGCTTGACGACCCAGCATTGTTCGAGAACATTCCCACGCAGAACAAGACATTCACCGAGGCAGCCCGCCGCGACCTCATCATAGCCCTCATAACACTGAAATATACTCAGTCAAACTCAGTGTGCTACGTGAAGGACGGACAGGCAATAGGCATCGGAGCCGGTCAGCAGAGCCGTATCCACTGCACACGTCTGGCAGGACAGAAGGCTGACATTTGGTGGCTGCGTCAGCACCCGAAAGTGATGTCATTGCCTTTCATTGACGGCATTCGCCGCGCTGACCGTGACAACACCATCGACGTATATATCTCAGAAGACGAGCACGACGACGTGCTACGCGACGGTGCATGGCAGCAGTTCTTCAAGACCAAGCCAGAAGTACTCACCAAGGAAGAAAAGCTGGACTGGATAGCCAAGAACACAAAGGTGGCCCTGGGCTCAGACGCTTTCTTCCCCTTCGGCGACAACATTGAGCGCGCCCATAAGAGTGGTGTGGAGTTCATTGCTCAGGCAGGTGGCTCTGTCCGCGACGACCATGTCATCATGACATGCGACAAGTACGGCATTGCCATGACGTTCACAGGCGTACGTCTGTTCCATCATTAACCCACCCCCTACCCCTCCCCAAGGGAGGGGAGGCTAAATAGACTATGCAATGAGTAAGGAATCAGATTTCCAAGAGATTCTGGAGAATGGCATCAACTTTGGCAGAGGCGGGGAACGAAAAGACCCCAACGAAGGCAAGGTGAAGACAAAAGCCAAGAAAAAGAAGTATATTACTGGTGCTCACGGCAGCGGATCGGCAAAGCAGAAAGCTAAATACCGCGAACAGCGTGCCAACAGGCACAAGAAATAACTAAGCTCCGAATTCTATTGGCAGTTGCAGAATGAAGCGACTGCCATTTTTGTATTTTGGATCGAGGATGACATTTCCACCAAGAGTCCTTGCAAGACGACGGCAAATGGACAAGCCGAGGCCTATGCCTCCACGGAAATCGTCAAGTTTAACAAAACTTTCGAAGATTGCATCGCGCTTCTCGTCAGGAATGCCGATACCAGTATCGGTGACGCTTATCTCCACATTTCTGCCTATTGCATTGGCACTCACCTCTACACTACCCTTGTCAGTGAACTTCATTGCATTGTCAATAATCTTTGACAGGATTTGAGAGACCGTCTCCGCATTACTCTTTATTGTGAAGTCATCAGTCAGTTCTGTTGTGAACGACAATTCCAGATTCTTTACATTATTCTTCTTTGCCTCTGCCATCGCCATGTTACACACACGATTAACACAGACATTGCGGAGTTCATCGGGATTTAACTTGACATTATCGCCTGCCGCAATCTCCAACAACTCGTTAATGATGATTGTGATGGCATCTGTATTCGACGACACACGATCACGCAAATCGTTCTTCTCTTGTTCTGTCAGAGTGAATGCTGGAGAGCAAAGCACCTGCGTAAAGCCATTGATAGCGTTAAGAGGAGTACGAATCTCATGACTCATGGAGCGAATGAAAACCGACTTCATCTTGCTTGCATCATCAGCCCTCTTCAGGGCTGCCTTCAGTTCATCGGTCTTTTTCCATATCTTTCGCATAAGTCTCCTACGTCCCATTATATATACGAACACATAGACCAATGTCAATCCGATAAGCCACCAACGAAGACGAGATGCCAACTGACTCTTCTCATAAGTGCCCTGCATAGCATATAGGCGAAACTTCACCAGATTCGGCGTAGCAATGGTATTGTCATTCTCAACTAATTCAAAAGCTTTTGCAAAATCGCCATTGAAAGCACAATGAGCTACCTTAATCTCAGCATCAAACCTATGACTGATAGTCTGTCGCTTGCCAAGACTGCCAGCATCATACCGCTCCTGATACTCTGACCTCAGATCTTCCAGCATTGACTCATACTTATAGAAATCGTCAGCTTCTGCCATCATGAAATAGAGGAAGCACTTTAGTCCTAAGCCCAATGAAAGGAACTCATAGTCATTGAGTTGACGCGCCTCTTCAATAGCCATGTCCGACCATTTCAACGCCTCTTCACGGTTTGACAGATAATGAGTCTCTGCCAGCCCCATGTGTATGTGCATGGCAAACTTTATATCGCGGTCTCCTACTTGACGCAATGCAACACGATAGAGACTGTCTGCTTCATCCGTAACATGCATCATTCTGGCGACATCAGCTTTCAAGCCCGTTAACAGATAATTCAAAGTTGTATCGTTATGAGCCGTCATTTCTTCGTCTAGTCTCTTAACAGTCTGCAATGCATGCGGCACATAGACATGACTAACATCATAGAAACCGACATTTGTCAATATTTTGAAATACTCAATATGTGAATTACGGTTTTTTAATGCCTTCAGGTATTCTTCTGCAAATGCATAGAACTCTTCCTTATTGCCATCATTATTCATAAGCGACAGATATGTTTGATACATGTCGTTATTCTCTGTCACCTTATCAGGAGACTGAGAATAAACTTGAATGGGCAATAAAAGCGCGATGACCCAAAAAGTGATTTTAATGTATGTAAGGTTCTTTCGTAACATAATATTTGCTGCAAAGTTAGCAAAAAAGCATAAATCTTCAAAAATTATTAGAATTATTTCTCGAAAAATGACAAGAAGAATAGTTTATTGGGCATTTTACAACAAAAAGAGGAGATATACAACACAAAAAAAGCGGACTTCAAAGTCCGCTTGTCATGTGTAATCTTTCCATGTTGTCATCCCACAATGAGCGCAAATCGTCCACCTCATCCTCTGGAGCATAGTCAATGACACACAGGCATAGGTCGCCCGTAAGCTCACTGCGTCCTATGCGCATCTCCCAGAACGCCTGTGGGTCGTCTTCTTCAACCCAGCGAAAACGTATATGGCTGTTTTTCTCCCTTTCAACAATATTTGCCGAAAGGGTATGATGGTCAGCCCATGGCTGTCCCCATGTAAACGATATCACTCCATTATCTTCGTTCACTTCGTCTGCAAGCCATCTACCAAGTCCGTGATCAGTGCTGATAAGCCTCCAGACAATATCTGTCTGACGCGATGACAGCGGGTATTCAATGTCTATTCTTTCCTTCTTCATGGTCTCAAAATCTTGAACAATGATTAGTAGTCCGCTGCAAAAGTACAAAAAAACATGATATTAAAAGAAAAATCAAGAAAATATTTTGCAGATTCGAAACTTATTACTACCTTTGCACCCGCAAACGAGGCAAACGGCTCGAGGTCGAGTGTCTTCAAGCAGAAAAATGATGGCGGGATAGCTCAGCTGGTTAGAGCGCATGATTCATAATCATGAGGTCGCCGGTTCAATCCCGGCTCCCGCTACAACGAAAGGCAGTTACGAGACCCAACCTCTCTGACTGCCTTTCTTGTTTAAGAGAACAAACCTAAACAGAGACTATTCCATTCAACAAACTTTATGAAAGAGGCACATAAACCATTTAACAAGATAAATATGATAGTGATTTGCGTCACCATCATACTTTTGTTTGTCTGCGGCATACTGCAGTATTATTTCACATGGCAGGGTATCCAGAAGGAAATGGAAACCAGGGCAAGAATAGAGTTCAACATCAACAACGAGAAGATTGCCCAGCTGAAGAACACCGTTGAGGGAGCCATAACAAACATGTCAACCGCCTTCGAACAGCAGTTAAATGCAAGTGGCGACATGCGTCCACTACTACAGCGACTTATAGCCAACAATTCGTCAGTACTTGGCAGCTGCGTGGCGTTCGTCCCTGGCAGCGTTAAAGGCGAGCCAAAGTTCTATGCACCATATGCATATCGGGATGGTGAGACAATAAAGAGCTCCTTATTATCCTTCGACTATACACAAAGGGAATGGTTCAGCAAGACCATCAGCACTGGTCAGCCGTCATGGTCTGAGCCTTATACAGACAAAGGCGGCCCATTCGTAGTGGTCACCACATATAGCGTACCGCTAAAGAACAAAAAAGGAACCATAATGGCTGTGCTTTCTGCAGACATACCCGTGAGCGAGTTGTCACAGGAGAGCAAGAATATCTACGCTTCCATGGGACTCCGTTATATAGTTATTCTGCTTATACAAGCTTTCGGACTACTTCTCATTATCATTATTGCATGGCGCAGCGTGAAAAGCCACCTTCAATCTAAAGCATTTGCAAAAGAAAACATCCGACTGAATGACGAGCTGAGCATCAACCAGCGCTTGCGCACAGCAATAATACCACGTAATCTGCCATGTACGGATAATGTAGAAGTGAAAGCAAAGCAACAGATGATAGAGGCTGTTGGCGGCGATCTCTATGACACATTAATCATAAACGACAAGCTTCACTTCTGCATAGGCAATGTATCAAACAAAGGAGCCGCTGCTGCACTCAGCATGATGATAACCCGTACCGCCTATCATACATTTATAAGATATGAGATATCACCCTCGCGCATATTGGAAGAGATGAACAAAGCACTGTGCGAAATCAACGAGAACCAGCTCTTCGGCACAATGTTCATTGGAGTGCTCGACCTTAAGAGCGGACTACTGCGCTATTGTAATGCCGGTCACCACGCTCCTATAATAATAAAAGGTGCAGAGACGACAACCTTGGAAACAACGCCAAACGTGCCAATGGGCATCACCGATTGGAAATATGAGGAACAACAGCTCACACTTGAGCCTGACACAGCCATCATCCTTTATACCAGTGGGCTGATAGAAGCCAAGAATCATAACGGTCAGGTGCTTGGCGACAAGCGACTGGCACTGAGCCTGAGAGCGGCCAGTGAACAGAAGATATCTCTCGAAAAGGTGCTTGAGAGAATAGACACTGTACTGAAGCGCCACATGGAAGGACAGGAGTTAGAGGACGATATAACAGCCATGGCAATACACTTTAAGTCAAGGGAATCATAATTGACATAAATCAATACGCAAATCATTATTTGGAGACGAAAAATCAAAAATAGTGTTTCCCTACCCCAAATAAGCCATACCTTTGCAGCACAATTGTAAAGGCATGGCTTTTTTCATGCGAAGATAATTATTTTTCCAACAAACAATAAAACTATGAAGAGTATATTAGAAGGACGTGCAGCTCTTAAGGCAGAGATTGACAAGACAGCCGAAGTGGCTGGCTATCTGTGGCAGAACGGATGGGCAGAGCGCAATGGCGGCAACATCACAGTAAACGTTACCGAATATGTGGACGATGAGATTCGCCAGATGCCCGCTATCAGCGATGTAAAGCAGATAGGCATAACACTGCCCGCACTGAAAGGGTGCTACTTCTACTGCAAGGGAACAGGAAAGCGCATGCGCGACCTGGCACGCTGGCCTATGGACAACGGCTCTATTATCCGCATACTTGACGACTGCGCAAGCTATGTCATCATTGCCGACAATGCCGTGATGCCTACAAGCGAGCTGCCCAGTCACCTGACAGTACACGCGCGCCAGATAGAGACTGGCTCTGGCTACAAGGCAACAGTACACACCCACCCCATCGAGCTCGTTGCAATGAGCCACAAGAGAGAGTTCCTTGGCAAGGATGTACTGACACGCATACTGTGGTCAATGATTCCTGAGACAAAGGCATTCTGTCCGCTGGGACTTGGCATTGTGCCTTACACTCTTCCTGGTTCTAACGAGTTGGCAGAGGCTACCCTGAAGGAGCTCGAAGACTATGACGTAGTGATGTGGGAGAAGCATGGTGTGTTTGCAAAGGGCAAGGATGTCATGGACGCCTTTGACCAGATTGACGTACTCTCCAAGAGTGCAAAGATTTATATCAATTCAAAATGCATGGGCTTTGAGCCTGAAGGCATGAGCACAGAGCAGATGGCAGAGATGACTCGCGCCTTCAATCTACCAAGATAATACTTTCACTATACAATACTTTTTTACAGAAAAACAACTACTGACTATATATATAAAAACAATCCCTCGCTGCTGTGAAAGCACCGAGGGATTATTCTTTATCTCCTAACGGTCAAAGGCCGTTTCCTGTTTTCAATCTTCAATATGAAGGGTGTGGCCCATGCGGTCTTGCTTTGTCTTCAGGTAGCGCAGATTGTACTCGTTTGGTGCAATCTCTATAGGAACATTTTCTACAATCTCCAAACCGTAGGCTTCCAGTCCCACACGCTTCACAGGATTGTTTGTCATGAGACGCATCTTGTGAACGCCTAAATGTCTGAGCATCTGTGCTCCGCAGCCATAGTCACGCTCGTCAGCCTTGAAGCCAAGGCAGAGGTTTGCATCTACGGTGTCGTAGCCTTCTTCCTGCAGCTTATATGCAGCAAGCTTGTTCATAAGGCCTATGCCGCGTCCCTCCTGTTGCATATATACGATGACACCCTTGCCTTCCTTCTCAATCATCTCCATGGCCTTGTGTAGCTGTTCCCCACAGTCGCAGCGGAGCGAACCGAGAATGTCACCCGTCATACATGAAGAATGTACGCGCACGAGTATTGGCTCGTCTTCCTTCCACGTTCCCTTGATAAGTGCGAAATGCTCCTGTCCGTTTGACTTCTGACGGAAAGGTATTATGCGGAAGTGTCCATGCTCTGTGGGCATGTCAGCCTCAACGCCGACTTCTATCAGTGACTCCTGCTTCAAGCGGTAGGCTATGAGGTCACGTATGGTGATGATTTTCAGCCTATGCTGCTTGGCAAAGACCTGAAGTTCTGGCATGCGTGCCATGCTTCCGTCATCGTTCATAATCTCCATCAGTGCTCCTGCCGGATAAAGTCCTGCAAGCTTACAGAGGTCAACAGCTGCTTCCGTATGACCACTACGGCGCAGCACACCATTATCCTGTGCATATAGCGGATTGATGTGTCCAGGACGACCGAATGTCTTTGGTGTTGAATCCGGATCAGCCAGTGCACGTATGGTTGCTGCACGGTCATGTGCAGATACGCCTGTGGTGCAGCCCTCTAACTTATCGACAGTGACAGTAAACGGTGTACCAAGAACCGATGTATTTTCGCTCACCTGACGTGGCAGGTCGAGTTCTTCGCTACGGCTTATGGTTATAGGGGCACAGAGCACTCCACGCGCATATTTAAGCATGAAGTTAACCATTTCAGGTGTTATCTTCTCTGCTGCACAGATAAGGTCGCCTTCATTCTCGCGGTCCTCGTCATCGACAACAATTACGAACTTACCGTCGCGAAAATCCACTATCGCGTCTTCTATGGAACTGAGATGGAAACTATTCATAAAACAATGTGTAATTAGTAATGAGTAATTAGTAATGGTCAGTTAGCGATATTGTCTTTATGTCCTTCGCCATCCTGACCGTAGTCTTCAGGTTGGTTCTTCGCCAATTCCTGAGCTCTTGGAATAATGCGGTTGCTGGCCGCTTTTATGTCGCGCAAATCACGATACAGACGTATTCTGAAACGAATCATACGGAAATAGAAGAACAAGCCTAAAGGCAGTATTATTCCCGTTATGATATTAAGCCAACGGCGCACGAACGGCCTAGTATGAGCATGAACTGCAATAACAGGATAGTTGTTCAACTCATGCAGTATGAGACGGTCACGGGTATAGCCCAAATCCTCTATAACCCCTTCCAGAGTGTCATTAATCTGCGCAATGGCATGATCATCACCGGGACGGAAGAACACCTTTATCGGTGATGGCCACATCAGCAGCTTATGCTCTTCCGAATAGGCATCAATGTCGCTGTTGATCTTCTCCAACAGAGCGGCATCCTTACCATAGTGCGGATCAGATATTATTACCTCCTTGCGCATTATGTTACGTTTCTGGCGCAGGCCGAACACACGCATGAAGAACATGCGATAGGCATCCATGTTAAACACGGTGGAGTCCTTGTTTGCCTTTATGGTGAAGAAGATTGCCATTGGTGCGAGCACCATGGTAGAGATGAGTTTGCCGAACAACACCGTCCACTCATCTTCTTTCGCCATACGGTAGCCAGAGTTATCGAAGACATAATAGATGATGAACACCAGCACAGACACTATCACCGGTACGCCAAGACCACCCTTGCGGATTATGGCTCCCAGGGGTGCTCCGATGAAGAAGAATACTATACACGAGAAGGCAAGCGTTATCTTCGCCAGTGCCTCCATCTCGTGTGTACGCTCCTGACGATTCTCATATCCCACATAGTCCGACTTCATCATAAGGTCGCTTGCCACCTGTCGCGACTGGTTCAGCGCCTCACGAGCCACCTGTAACTGTTTCTCACCATCCAGCAGGGCATAGACACTGTCAAACATCTGTGGCGTGGCTGCTCCCCATGCCTTCAGCGAATCTTCGCTACTCAGCTTTGGGAACGTCATGGCATAGTCACGTGCGCTGGCATAGAACTGTCGTCCCAAACTGTCACAGCGTGCCCTTATGGAGTCGAGGTCTTTTACAATCTTTGACGTGCTCTTCACCTTTGCACTATGTCCGAGGTCAGCAACATCGTCCATATTGAACCCGCCATCATAGTCTAACACTAACTGCTTATGCCCGAATGTCTCTCTTCTGTAAGGCACCTCTGCCGTACCACCTATGTCCTGGGCACGCATATTCTCAAACCACTCGCCGTCCCACAACGTCAGCAGCAGGTGCTTCTTCTCTGCTGTTGACTGTAGCATGCCAGAGTCGGCAAGTATTATTGCCTGATCTTCATAGCTGTTGGTGCGGCGATAGATCATGATGCCATAGAGATGTCCCGTCTGAAGGTCTTTCTTCTGCACATAGAGGTTGGTATTTGGCAGTCCGTCATAGAAGATGCCTTCTGGTATCTCCAGTTCCGGACTTGTCTGTTTCATGGCAAGGAGCAGTCGGCCGAACGAACGATTTGCCTCGGGTGCAATGACATTCTGGAAATAGGTGGAGATGCCCGCTATACAGATGACTATGACTATCAGCGAGCGCATAGACTGCATCAGCGATATGCCTGCCGCCTTTATCGCCGTTAGCTCCGAGCTCTCACCGAGGTTACCAAACGATATAAGAGCAGCGAGCAGAATGGCAAGAGGCAATGCCTGCGGCACAAGCATCAGTCCCATATACCAAAAGAACTGTGCCATGACGTCCATCGTCAGTCCCTTGCCTATCAGCTCGTCAACATAGCGCCACAGAAACTGCATCATCAGCACAAACTGACAGATGAAGAATGTTCCTGCGAACAGCAGTCCGAACTGCTTTGCAATGAATATGTCGAGTTTCTTTATTCGTAACATCACACACTAAAGTGAGTTTCAGCCTGCAAAATTACGAATAAAATGTAAGAACACGCCACCTTTTCATATTTTTTAGCTTATATACACTTCAATAATTCTTCAGCGTCTTGCCACGATAGAAATCGATGAGCGAGAGCTGGTAGAGATATTCATAACGAGCCTGCAGCAGGTCGCTCTCCGACTTCATGAAAGCATTCTTCGACTCATTGAACTCGGTGATGTTCGCCTTTCCCTGCTCATACTTTGCCATCATCAGACGGAAAGCATCGTCAGAACTCTGTCTTGCCTGTGCGCTACTCTTCATCTTCTGCAGGGCTGCAACAGTGTTGTAATATACCTGTTGTATCTCCTTGTAAAGCGTCTTCTTCGTCTGGTCGAGAGCCAACTGCTGGTTTTCGTAGTCCAACCGTGCTGAGCGCACGGCATTACGTGTCTGCAGTCGGCTGAAGATAGGGATATTAAGGTTCAGTCCCAAGTACTGACTGAAGTTGTTCTTCAACTGTTTCCCAAACGCATCAGCAGTGAATCCCGATGTCTTATAGTAGTTGCTGCCCAAGCCCGCACTGAAGCTAAGAGAGGGGTAATAGTCAGCCTTTGCCAGACTGATATTCTTGTCGGCCACCTTCAGACGCAGGTTCTGTGCCTCCACCTCCGGACGCAGCGCCACGGCATCGGCAAAGATGACATCAGGCGACGGCAGCACCGTTGCATCAGCATTCATCTCCAGTCCATCATATTTCTGCGGACGTGCTATGCTAAAGTCCTCGGGCGTTGGCAGCTCCAACAGCTGTGTCAGTGAGAGGAGCGCCAGCTTGAGGTTGTTGTCTGCCTGGATGGCCGTCAGTTCACTCTGTGCCAGCGATGCCTTCTGCTGAGACAGACGGTCGAGCCCCACCTTTCCTATGTCATACATAGCCTGCAGCCTATGGACCTGCATGGAGTCGATGACTACCTGCTCGCGCGCCACGTCGCAGAGCTCCATGTTGAAGAGAATCTGAGTATATGACTGAGCCACCTGAACGCAGATATCGTTCTTTGCCTTTTCAAGATCGGCCGTTGCTGCCTCTAAGTTCAGACGGCTTATCGCGATACTATTTGGAATACGGAAGCCAGTAAACAGAGGCACGCTGCTGCTCAGCGACAGCGATGTGGAGCTAGTACTGCGGTTTGCATAGGTATTGTCGGCTGTCAGTCCTCTACCGAAGTTCATGCTCTCGCCGGCAGAGGCGTTTAGGTCGGGCAGTCGCTGGTTCCTTGCCGTTGACAGCTGTACCTCCTGTCGCTTCACGTTGTTCTCATTCTGCTTCACACTTATGTTGTGTGATATGGCATAATCTATGCATTGCTCCAACGTCCAGGCACCATTATCCTGTGCATTGGAAGGGCAGAGCCATGCCATGGCTGCTGCCACGAGTAATAGCCTACGTGTCTTCATGAGCTTAATTATCTTCTTCACCGTAAATCTGCGGGCCACGGATGGTTTCTCCCTCCTTGACACCTTTCTTTATCTCAATGTTCACGCCATCGCTGAGTCCTGTCTCGACAGGCTTGCGCTCGTAGCTACGCTTTTTCGAAGTGCTGTCGGTAAGCACGAAGACGAATGTCGAGTCACCCACGAACTCTATGGTGCTCTCAGGCACGCTCAACACCTGACTCACCTCGTCGAGTATTATCTCCGCGTTTGCTGAATAGCCTGAGCGCAGAGTGCCCGAAGAAGCCAGCTGCACCTTGTCACCTGTTGACGTGTTGTGCAGTGAGGCGAGCTTTATGGCAGCCTTTATCTCGAACTGGTTGGCACCGTTGTTCTGTGTTGCCTTTGGCGATATGTATTCCAGCGTGGCGTCGAAAGCTACATCCTGCATTGCGCCTATGACAATCTTCATCGGTACGCCAATGTTCAGCTGTCCCACCTCCGTCTCGTCAATGTTGCCACGGAAGATGAGGTCTTCCATATTTGCCACGGTAGCAATGGTCGTACCGTCGTTGAACGTGTTGGAGTTGATGACAGAGTTACCCACCTTCACTGGTATGTCGAGTATGACACCGCTGATAGTGCTTCGTATCAGTGTTGATGATGCCGAGGCGTTAGACTTCGACACGCCGTCACGTACCACCTGCAGTGCATCGTCGGCGGCTGCTTTCTCCTCACGTGCCTGACGCAGCTGCTGACGGCTCTTCTCGAACTCTTCTTCGCTGATGAGCTTCTGACCATGCAGGTTCTCCATGCGAGCATAGTCGGTCTCCACCTGTTTCAGGTTTATCTCTGACAGGCGCACGCGACTCTCTGCACTTGACAGCTGTGTCATGTCAGGTATCACCTTTACCTTTGCTATCACCTCGCCGGCCTGCACGGTTTGTCCAGGCTCTTTCATTAGCTCGGCAATGATACCCGAAATCTGAGGCTTTATGTTCACCTCGTTTCGTGGTTCAATAGTACCTGTGATCACTGTTGTCTTCTGAATGTCACGCTTTTCGGGTTTGAACTCATTATAGACAATCTCTTTTGGTTGGCTTTTCTGCCACAGGAACACGAATGTTCCGATAAAAATCAGTGCAACGACAGCTGCAACAATCAGTTTTGTGTACTTTTTCATATCTTTAGTTTTTTCGTTTAATCGTTTTTTTTCGTTTAACCGTATAATCGTTTAATCGATTAACCGTTTAATCATTTCTTTTTTCACTCATCTCTCATCGCATCTACTGGCTTCACCGCCATTGCACGTGCTGCGGGCGCCAGTCCTGCCAGCACGCCCATGAACGCTATTATAGTGGCACACGCTATGGCTGTCCAGAAGTCCACCTGGAAGTTTGCCGCCAATATTCCATCCTCGGTGTTGGCGAGTTCCGCCATCTGCAGTATCATTACGGCAAAGAGTATTCCGCTCATTCCTGCCACAAGGGTCAGCACTATGCTCTCCGATATTATCTGTGAGAGGATCATCCTCGGCGTGGCTCCTATCGCACGGCGTATGCCGATTTCTATGGTACGCTCACGCACCGTCACCATCATTATGTTACTCACACCTATGGCTCCTGCGAAGAGGGTACCCAGGCCCACGAGCCAAATCAGGAAGTTAACGCCACGGAACAGCGATTCAAGCATCTGGAACAGCACCTCGGTGTTAAACACCATTACGCCCATCTCATCGCTTGGGTCAATGGAGTGTGCACGTGCTATCGTGCCACGTATCTTCGGTGCGAGCTTACTCATCACCACCCCGGGACGACCTGTCACAGCAATGATATCGACACTGTTTCCACGATGATAGGCCTGTTGCATCAGTGTTATGGGAATGACTACCGAGTTGCCTGCATCGCCATGTATGCCTCCAGCCGAACTGTAATCCACACCTATGACACGATAATATATCCCATCAATCCGTATTGTGCGACCACAAGGGTTACCACCTCCGGGAAACAGTTCCTTATATACCTTCTTGCCAATGACACACACCTTGCGGCACTGTGCCATATCCATCTCGTTCAAGTAGCGGCCGTAATACATCTTTGGCTCAACGATGCGCTGATAGTCGGGCGTCGTTCCCATTGCCGAGATTGATGACTTTCGATTGCCATTGACGGCTGTTCCGCCATAGCTCTCCAACAGCGGTGCCACCACATCGAGTTCAGGCACCTGCTGCTTCAGTCGATCCACATCCTGATAGACCATGTACCAGCGGCGTCCTTTGGGGAAGCCCTTATACGTTTTCTTCGTTGGCTGTGCCCATATCATTGACGAGTTCGTGGCGAAGCCTTCGAAGTTCTTGTTGAGCAGCTGCTTCACGCCTTGTCCTCCTCCCATGAGTGCCACGAGCATAAACACACCCCAGAACACTCCGAAGCCGGTAAGGAACGACCGCGACTTGTTTCTAGTCAGCGTGTCAAGCACCTCTTTATAAGAATCAATATCTATTCTCATAATCAATACTATTTTATGCTAAAGGGTCTGTAGCGCTTCGATAGGTCTTATGCGTGCTGCCTTGAGTGAAGGCACAAGACCTGCGATGGTTCCTGCAATAATCATCACCATCGTTGCCTCGATACAAACGTCCAGACCCACTGTCGGGTTGACGAACATCGTGGCTTTGAACAGGCCTGAGTCTATCTGCGTGTGACCAATCGTTGCGTCCATATATTCATTGGCAGCTACTCCGAGCACCATGCCTATATATCCGAAGAACGTGGTGATGATGACACTTTCCACGATGATAAGCCTTAGTATGGACCACGGCTTAGCACCTATGGCCTTGCGTATGCCAAACTCGTGGGTGCGTTCCTTCACGGTGATAAGCATAATGTTTGACACTCCCACTATACCGCTGAGCAGTGTGAAGAGTCCCACTATCCATAGGGCCGTTCGTATGATGCCCATACCTGTATTCATCTGCATGGCAGAGGTGAAGCGGTTCCAGAGCCAGATGCTTCCTTCATCGTCGGGGGCTGCAGAGTGGTTGGCGTTCAGTCGCTGACGGTAGCGTGCCTCGAAGGCATCGTTGGCCTCTTCTGTAGGCAAACCATGAAACGAGTACTCTATGCGGTCAATCTTATTTCCCTTGCCAAACATGGTCCTAACGGTGGTAAACGACGTGAACGCATCGTTGTTCTGACGGCTCTCATCGTCTTTATATATACCCACCACACGAAACATGAATGCTCCAACTTTGACATGCTTACCCACAAGACTCACATAGCGTTTAGGCATCAGTTCCTTTGCCTGCGAGAGGCTGACCACTATAACCTTCCTCATCTCACGTATGTCTATATCGTTGACGAAACGACCATAGAGTATCTCGCGCTTGTCTATCTTACAGGCATTGGGGAAGACGCCGTAGAGCATGCCACTGACATACTCCTTGTCCTTGCTGATGACGACGCTCTGGCTTACCTGCGCTCCCACCTCGTCAATATTCTCAGTGAACTCCGTCTGTGTGGCTTGCAGATCCTTGGTGTCAAGATTGACATAGCGACCCTCCTGAAAACCCATATAAGGTTTCTCCGTCCATCCGCCAAAGACAGCCATTGAGTTGGTAAGGAAGCGTCCGTTAGACTGCTCAATCGCATTGATGAGGCCGTTGCCGGCTCCCAACAGCACAACAATCATGAAGATACCCCATGCCACGGCGAAGCCTGTGAGCGAGGTACGCAGCTTGTTGCGGCGTGCCGTCTGCCAAATCTCATTCAATAACTCCATCCTTGATTCTTATTATTCTGTTGGTCTGCTCAGCCACGCCAGGGTCGTGGGTAACAATAATCTGAGTGATGTGCTCATCGCGGTTAAGATCCTTCAACAGCTGCATCACCTCTACAGAGGTCTTCGAGTCCAATGCACCCGTAGGCTCATCGGCAAGGATTATCTTCGGCTTCGTGATAAGTGCACGGGCAATGGCTACTCGCTGACGCTGTCCACCGGAGAGCTCGTTGGGATAGTGCGTTGCCCAGTCTTTCAGCCCCAATCGCTCCAGATATTCCATCGCCAGCATGTGACGCTTCTTGCGCGACACACCCTGATAGAACAGCGGCAGTTCTACATTCTCTACAGCCGTCTTGAAGGATATGAGGTTGAACGACTGAAAGATGAATCCTATCATGCGATTACGGTATTCGGCAGCCTTCGTCTCCGACAGGTTCCAGATGCGCACACCTGCCAGTTCATAGAGTCCTGAGTCGTAGTTGTCGAGAATACCGAGGATGTTAAGCAGTGTTGACTTACCCGAGCCCGATGCTCCCATGATGCTCACGAACTCACCCTCAGCAATATCGAGGTTGATGCCCTTCAGCACATGTAGAGGCTGTGCACCATAATAGGTCTTGTTTACGTCTTCTAAGTGTATCATTCGTAGGCTGCTTTAATATCGTCTATTGTAATGCCGAGCAACTTCATCTGACGGAACAGCTCAGGCAACTGTTCTTTCATGAACAGCCGTTTGCGTTCCTTCAGTATCTGCTTCTTCGCGCCTGGTGTCACGAAGTAGCCCAGACCACGCTTGTTATAGATAATGTTTGCGCGAGCAAGCTCGTCATATGCCTTTACGGCGGTGTTCGTGTTCACCTCAAGGAGCACGCTATACTCTCGCACAGAGGGTATGCGGTCGTCATCCTTATAGGTGTCGGCGAGAATCTCGTCCATCAGACGGTCTGCCATCTGGATATAAATCGGTTTGTCGTTTGAAAATGTCATACATTAAACCATTTGTGATTAATAACCTGCATGCGGCAGAATAACTTATAAGACAGCCAGTAGTTGAAGGCTATGATAATCCAGCCAAGAACCGTGACTATATAGAAAGAGGGGTTGAACACAACTTTTGAAACAGGATAGTCCTTACCATTCCATGTAAACGTATCTATCTGCACATAGTCGTAAAGATGCAAATCGATAGTTCCCACCTGTCTCAGGAAGATGATTATCAGAATTGTAGCAGCAATTATCGCCATGCTTGTAAGCAGGAAATGATAGCGACGGAAGAATGCGCCACCAACGATGAAGAGTGACTGGAAATACACTGCCCATGTGACAACTGCGAGACCGAACTGCCAGTATTCCTGACTTGTGACGGGTTCTGTCACTCGATAGAAGCCCCACACCACTACACGTCCTGTCAACATGTCAACGAATACGCGGAGAACATCTGCCAGCACAATGGCAACGATAGCCAGTACAGCCATCAGTACTATAGAGTGGAGCAGGTTAACCAAATACTTCTCTGCATGAGACACAGGCCAGAGCAGATAAGATGAGCGCTGGCGCACATCTTTCATATTATTGAATAGCGAGCTGGCACCATAGAGCTGGGCAAAGCAGAAGAACATAAGCGAGAAGAACAGCTCCTGTTCCACTAAATGGCTGTATTGTCTCACCAACTCAGCACCGCTATATAACTGCTGCATTGTGTCGTATGAAGGACCAGCCACGCGGGTAAAAAACAGGTTGGCAAAGAACACCACGAGAGTAAAGATGCCTAACTGACGGAGCCATGCCTTACGCGACACGAGAAACTGACACTTCAGTGCCTGGGAGAATCTATTTAATTTGAAATCGCTCATAATACTTAATTCGTTTTAATTCGTGAAATTCGTGGTAAAAAAATCATTTTGTTGTCTTATAGTTAAACAAGAGTTCCAGGTTCACCTGCGTCTCGACACTGCCTTCCTTGCGCTTTGTGACAACGGCATTGCCCTGAAGCGTTGGCTCGGCATAGAGCACGTCGCTATCCATCTCTTGAGGTGTGCGATACTCAAAGGCATACTGGTCAATAATCTCCTGCATGGAAGCATTAAGTAACACGCTATGCTGATCAAGAATGAGTATGTGGTCAAGCATCTGCTCCACGTCGTGCACCTGATGGGTAGAGACTATCACGGTGCGCTCCTCAGTCATGTGACGGGCTATCACCTTACGAAACTGCGACTTCGACGGGATGTCCAGACCGTTGGTAGGCTCATCCATGAACAGATACTTTGTGTTGGTAGCCATGGCGAAAGCTATGTATGCCTTCTTGCGCTGACCCATAGAGAGCTTACCGAGATGCACATCCTCAGGCAGTTCGAAATCACTCAGACACTCTTTCAGCACTTCGTCAGAGAAATTTGGATAGAAGGGCTTATATAGCTTCACATATTCAGACAGACAGATAGCTGGCAGTTCAAACTCTTCCGTAACGAAAAACACGTCCTGTAACATCTCAGGGTAGCGTTTCATTGCTGGCACGCCATCACAAAGGACAGTGCCTTCAACAGGACGTAGAAGACCCGACAGCAGATAGAGCAACGTTGACTTGCCTGTGCCGTTCTTACCTAACAGACCATAGATTTTGTTTTCCTCCAGCTTAAGGCTGAAATCGCAGAACACCTGTTTTTTCTGACCAGGGTAACTGAAATAGATGTTGTTAACTTCAATCATAGTTTTCGATTGTTATTGTTTATATTATTGTTTATGGTTGTTCTTAACCCGTGTTGTAGTGTACTACTTTAATAGAACACTGCAAAAGTAATACGTTTAATAATACGCTCCAAACATTTAAGCAAAAAACTGCAATAAATTAACAATACTTAACTAGCACTATCATAGTGTAACAACTTCGAAAAAACAAGCTTTCCTTTTGTATTTCACTCGACTTTTCGTATTTTTGCAGACAAATTACTAAAACTATAAATATGAGAGAAAAAATTGGATTATTGTTCGCTGTGCTGCTACTGTCGATACAGGGGGCTTTCGCCCAGATGACCTTCAGTCTGAATGGAGCAGACTTCAACGATGTGGCATATCGCAACACGAAGGGAATGACAACGGTGACATTACCAGCAGGCACGAGTCTGGAGGGCATCATCACAGGAGTGAAGATTGATGGCACAGATGTGGATGCCTCAGCCATAACGCCCAACCCATTGACAACAAAGATAAAATACGGAGAGACGAAGGTCTTCACACACAACAACAGAGCCTTCGGCTTTGTCTTTGAAGAGGACTTGTGGTTCTGCGGCGTGTTCATATCAGACTGTCACATAAACCAAGGCATCGGCCACGATGGCACAAGCACAGAGGAGATGAAGCGCATAATGAACAGCATCATCGCCATGGGAAAAGACGGAAAGAAAAAGGTGAGCTTCACTACTGCCGGAGCAACGAACATTGTGCCAAAGACCAGCATCATCTTCTGTCTGGGAGACATTGACCAGGACAAGGGCGATGACGGCAGCAGTGGTACGCACAACAACTTCCTGAACAGCACGGCTGAAGTGGCAAAGGCAGCTGGTACACCTTTCATATTCATTGCTGGCAACCACGACCTAAGCCCTGACTACTGGACAGGCGATAACCCCGACAAAGGCGCGACATTCAGTGGCTCGAACGCTGACAACCAGACAATAACGGCAGTCACGGAGAATAACGACTATTGGAACAATGCAAACGTGTTCGACGAAAACATCTCATATTTTACCGACGACACGAAGAGTAACTGCTTCCAGTCAAAGCCATTTACATTTAATTATAAAAATGTCCGCTTCTACTGCGCTCACACCTATTGGTTCCAGAAACTCTACAAGCGCACCAGTCTGTTTGGCGATGCCACATACTACGCACCTGACGGAGTGATAAGCGCCTTGGACACCTTCGTAGAGAGCCATGCCGGAGAGGCAAGCGTATGGATGCAGCACTTCCCCTGGCTGGCAGGCAGCGACTGCAACCGCTGGTGGCTTGACCAGAACGACAAAGGACTATACATACCGACGACAGACAGTTCACTCTATGGTTCCAACACGCAGGGCATTGCCTATAACGACGCCAACAAAGCCAACAGGCTGAAGAAAGATCCGCTATCGGCAATAATGATGAAGGCGGCAGGAAAGGTTGACGGTAAGGTGCAGCACTTCTCTGGTCACTATCACCGTTTTGACGACCGTACCTATCAGAGCACGGTAAACACATCGAACAAGATACACGACTACACCGTTGCCGCACCTGGAAACACGGAACAATCGAACAACGCCTTTGTTGTGCTGTTCAAGCGTGGCGAGGGTGTGAAAGAAGTAATACAGACCCAGTTCTAACTAAAAAGACAAGACATCATGAAACATTATATTCTTGCAATACTCATGCTGACAGGAGCCGCAGTACACTCTGTGGCTCAGACCGATGATGGCCGAAGCAAGCTGACGGCAGCATTGGAACGCTTCGAGAACGACTATAACCTTCAGGACGGTACGGACTTCAGTCGTAAGACAATGAGTGCAGAGGCATGGACCAACCTACTGAGACAAGTGAACAAAGCTAGCCTTGCCCTTGATGACGAAGCACAAGCCAGCAATTACGCTACACTGGCAACAGAGCTTAACACACAAATGGATGCCACAGATGCCTCACTACGCCTCTTCAAAAGCTACAAGGCAATGATTGAGGGCTGCAAGGCGCTAACACTTAGTGAGGTAGAAGGCAATAACTCCGACTGCAACATGAACAACGACGACAGTCTGCAAACAGCTATCTCAAGACTTAACACCGCTTTCGTTGAATACGCAAAGATCCAAGAGGACAACATCGACATGAGACCATTCCTCGGAGAGAACCTTGACTTCAGCAAAGCCGACGGCGACAAGCTCGTAGCGGGCGCGAACATCGAGGTCAACGACATCACAGGATGGGACGAACGCTACAGCGACGTGGTGGACTGGACCAGGCTGAAGACCGAGAGCGGACAGCTCCTGCTACGCGCCAACTGGACTGCCAAGTCCGTCATAGTGGAGGTGTCAAAACAGAGAATGCTGCCCGAGGGAGACTACATGCTCTCACTGAGATGGAACAGCGACATGAGCAACATGACAAACCTCTCACATTTCACTGTTGGAAACAAGGAGAAAGCCATAGGCATATCGACCTCATCAATGAGAATGCAGACATTCTTCTTCACCGTTGACGAAGGCGGACAGCCATTTGACATCGTCATAGGTCTGAAGAAACTGAACTCAGGAAACGCTCCCGCACAAATACAGGTTGACGACATAAGATTAGTCTGCGAGCCACCGTATGACGAGGGCATCACAGATCGAACAACAGCATTCCAAAGCGCTGCCAACAGGTGGTACACGCTCGACGGACGCTCCCTCAACGGTAAACCAACGTCTCCCGGCATTTACGTCAGCAAAGGTAAAAAGGTTGTCATCAAGTGACTGTTTTAAGCCGGTTGTAACAAAGAATTTCCGAAATCACTTCTTTGTTACAACCTTTTTTAGTACTTTTGCAGTCAAATTACTAAATAGAGATATTGTTATGAGCAGAATAACTATTAATGGCAAGTCATTTGAGACGTCAATGCCAGAGGCACAGATCAAATGGCGAGTAAAGGAACTGGCACAGCAGATAAGCCGCGACATGGAAGGGAAGAACCCGCTGTTTCTTGCAGTACTCAACGGAGCATTCATCTTTGCTGCCGACCTTATGCGCGAGATGACCATCCCCTGTGAAATATCGTTTGTTAAGCTGGCTTCCTATCAGGGAACAACATCTACAGGAAAGATTAAGGAAGTGATGGGAATTAACGAGGACCTCTCAGGCCGTCACGTAATCATCCTTGAAGACATTGTAGAAACGGGCCTTACCATTAAACAGATGAAAGAGTCACTCGGCACCCGCAACCCTGCATCGGTAAGTGTGTGCACACTTTTTTTCAAGCCCGAACGCCTGCAGGAAGACCTGAAACTTGACTATGTAGCGTTCGAGATTCCCAACGACTTCATACTCGGCTACGGCCTCGACTTTGACCAGCAGGGACGCGGACTGAAAGATCTTTACACACTGGTTAAGGAGTAAAAACGAAATATCGAGAAAACGAAATAATCAAACAAAAACAGACGAGACAATGAAGAATATTGTTATTTTCGGTGCCCCCGGCTCAGGCAAGGGCACACAGAGCGACAAGCTCATTGAAAAGTACGGATTGGAGCACATTTCTACTGGCGACGTGCTTCGTGCAGAGATCAAGAACGGTACAGAGCTCGGCAAGACTGCCAAGCAGTTCATTGACAACGGCCAGCTCATCCCCGACGAGCTGATGGTAAGCATCCTCGCTTCAGTATATGACTCTTTCGGTCGTGAACACAAGGGAGTAATCTTCGATGGATTCCCACGCACCATTCCACAAGCAGAGGCACTGAAGATGATGCTCGCAGAGCGTGGTGACAAAATTGCAGCGATGCTGGAACTCGACGTGCCAGAGGACGAGCTCATGAAGCGCCTCATACTCCGCGGACAGCAGAGCGGTCGTGCCGACGACAATGAAGAGACTATCAAGAAACGCCTCGTAGTCTATCACAACCAGACACAGCCCCTCATCGAGTGGTACAAGAAAGAAGGTCTGCACTATCACATTGACGGTCTGGGCGAACTCGACCGCATCTTCGGTGATATTTGCAAGGTAGTAGATAATATCTAGGATAGCCTAGGACTGCCTAGGATAGACTAGGGATCCTAGGCTATCCTAAAAAATCTAGAATAACTAGAGAATCTAGAAAATCCTAGAAAAAACAAAAAGATGGAGAGTAATTTCGTTGACTATGTAAAAATAATGTGCCGTTCAGGCAAGGGCGGTCGCGGCTCCATGCACCTGCGCCATGTGAAATACAACCCTAACGGCGGTCCCGACGGTGGCGACGGCGGCAAGGGCGGTAGCATAATATTGCGTGGCAACCACAACTACTGGACTCTGCTCCACCTGCGCTATCAACGACATATTTTCGCTGAACATGGCGGCAACGGCGGAAGAGACAAATGTCACGGCACCGACGGCAAGGACATCTACATCGACGTGCCGCCAGGAACAGTGGTCTATAACGCCGAGAATGGTAAGTTCGTATGCGACGTAGCCTACGACGGACAGGAGATAATGCTGTTGAAAGGCGGACGCGGCGGACTGGGCAACTTCCAGTTCCGTACTGCCACCAATCAGGCACCACGCTACGCACAGCCAGGAGAGCCCATGCAGGAGATGACGGTCATCATGGAGCTGAAGCTGTTAGCCGATGTGGGACTCGTAGGTTTCCCAAATGCAGGTAAGTCAACATTAGTGTCGGCCCTATCAAATGCAAAGCCGAAGATTGCCAACTATCCATTTACAACGATGGAGCCATCGCTCGGCATTGTGGGTTATCGCGACAACAAGTCGTTCGTGATGGCCGACATACCTGGGATAATTGAGGGCGCGGCAGAAGGCAAAGGACTCGGACTCCGATTCCTGCGTCACATTGAGCGTAACTCATTGCTGCTCTTCATGGTACCTGGCGACACAGATGACATCAAGCACGAATACGAGATACTGCTCAACGAACTCAGACAGTTCAACCCAGAGATGCTGTCGAAACACCGCGTGCTGGCAATAACGAAGTGTGACCTGCTAGACGAAGAGCTCATAGAGATGCTTCGCGAGACTCTGCCCGACGACCTTCCAGTAGTGTTCATTTCGGCTGTAACTGGCTTTGGACTCGAAGAACTAAAAGATGTGCTTTGGGAAGAACTGAATGCCGAGAGCAACAAACTCGCCACAATAACAGCCGAAGACACTCTTGTGCACAGAGACAAGGACATGGCAACCTTTGCTGCAGAACTGGAAGACGAAGGTGAGCTTGACGACATAGAATATGTTGATGCTGAGGACGTTGACGAAGACTTCGAGGACGAGGATATAGAAGACCTTGAGGACTTTGAATACGTGGAGAGCGAGAGTTGAGAATTGAGAGTTGAGAATTCCACAACTTAAATATTATGACTTGGGCGAGCACGTAACAGCCTTTAGCACCACCCGACACGGTGGCTGCTCAGCAGGTAATTACGGTGAGCTGAACATCAACCCTTATTGTGGCGATGATCCTGCGGCAGTGGCAAAAAATCGCGAGCTACTAGCACAAGAATTGCCCATTCCATCGGTCTCAAGTATCCTCCTACCCCATCAGGTTCATGGAAAAAGTATCATTGATATTGATGAGGACTTTCTGGAAAAGCGATTCACCGCTCAGGATTTTGACGGCTTTGACGGCATAATAACAAATCAGGCCGGTGTGTGCATCGGTGTCTCTACAGCCGACTGCATCCCCGTCATCCTCTACGATGCCGTTCATCATTGCGCTGCAGCGATACATGCTGGATGGCGAGGCACAGTCCAGCGCATAGTACAAGAGGCAGCCTTGCACATACATTCTCGTTACCATACTGACTATGGGCAACTGCTAGCCGTTATCGGTCCTGGTATCTCGCTAAAGAACTTTGAGGTGGGGCAAGAGGTCTATGACCGTTTTGAAGAAGAGCATTTTCCCATGGACAAGATTGCCGACACAACAAGTTGGCCAAAGCCACATATTGACCTGAAGACGTGCAACCGGCTACAGCTTACCGACCTAGGAGTTCCAGACCAGAATATCTTCGACTGCGGCATCTGCACCTTCGATGAAACCGACCGTTTTTTCTCTGCCCGACGCTTAGGCATCAACTCGGGTCGCATCTATACAGGAATAGTAATTCATAGTTAATGCTGTGAGATAAATTAAAAACCTAACGATGAGTCACAAATATATCATACTAAGTTTTTTCACACTTCTGACACTGCAAAGTTGTTCGCAAAACACCTACCAGTTCAAGCCACAGGACTACCCCTTCCCCATTCCTGAAGAGGAGCCTTACGCAACGATGCAAGACAGTGCCGAACAGCAGGCTGCTGAGACTCGACGTATGACAGGTGACCCATTCCTTGGCGGAACGACCCTCACAGTTGATTTGAGTGCAATACCTGACGGAAAGTGGTGTTATCCGCTGCCAGGCGCGAAGGTGATAAGCAACTACGGTACGCGTGGTCGTCGCAGACACAGCGGAGTGGACCTAAAGACTCGTTCTAACGACAAGATATACGCAGCTATGGACGGCATAGTAACTATGTCAAAACCTTTCGCCGGCTATGGCAACTGCATAATTCTGCGTCACCCCAACGGCCTTGAGACGCTCTACAGCCACAACTCAAAGAACCTCGTTGTTGAAGGACAACGTGTCACAGCCGGAAAAGTCATAGCACTGACAGGCCGCACAGGCCGTGCCACAACCGAGCACCTACACTTTGAGCTAAGAGTGGCAGGCAAGCATTACAACCCGCAATTACTGTTCGACCACAATACAAAACGCATTAAACACCACAAATTGACATTCAAAAAAGGCGGTGGAGTGACCACAAAGTAACTTTTTTACAATTTTATAAAAAATAAATATACTGATATAGACCCTATATCAGTTTTTTTAGTTATTTTTGCACCCACTAAAAGTATACTTTCTAATTTATGTTTTTTTATGCAGAAAAGAATTTTCTTTCTGGTTGCCATGTTGTTAACCTTTACGCTAACGACAATGGCACAAATTACTACTTCAAGTATGGCAGGTAAAGTGACCATCGAGGGTACATCCGAGGAGGTCATTGGTGCCACGGTGCAGGCAGTACACGAGCCTTCAGGCACACGCTATGCCGCAGTAACTAACGCTTCCGGACGCTTCACCATCCAAGGTATGCGTACGGGTGGTCCTTACGAGGTGACCGTTACCTACATTGGCTTCCAGCCAAAGAAGTTCAAGAACGTCACGCTTCAACTCGGTGAAACCTACAACCTCAACGTATGGATGGCAGAGAACGCCACTGAACTGACAGAGGTTGTGGTAAGCGGACGCGCCACAAAGTTCACGACAGAAAAAACTGGTGCATCAACTAACATCTCAAGCGCACAAATCACCGCTATTCCTATGGTGAACCGTTCACTGACCGACGTAACACGCCTCTCTCCTTATGCAGGTGACGGTATGAGTCTGGCAGGTGCTAACGGTAAGATGACAAACTTCACTGTCGATGGTGCCAACTTCAACAACAACTTCGGCCTCAGCGACAAGCTGCCCGGTGGTGGTAACCCTATCTCTCTCGATGCTATTGAGGAAATCCAGGTTGTTATCTCGCCATACGACGTGCGCCAGACAAACTTCATTGGTGGTGGCATCAACGCTATCACAAAGTCTGGTACTAACACATTCAAAGGTACAGCTTATGTTTATCACCGCAATGAGAACATGCGTGGTGACGCTGTAGAGCGTGAGCAGATACCCGGATCCCGCGAGAAAGACCAAAAGACAACATACGGATTCACTCTTGGTGGTCCAATCATAAAGAACAAGCTGTTCTTCTTCGCTAACTATGAAGAGTCAACCATTCCTACAGTGACCACACGCTGGCGTGGTTCTGAAGATGGAGTGGCCGATCCAGACAACTACATCTCACGTACAAAGCTTGCAGACTTAGAGAAGGTAAAGAATTATATGGCAAGTCAATACTGCTACAACACTGGTAGCTACACAAGTTTCCCTGCAGACGAGACCAACCGTAAGTTACTTGCTCGTTTGGACTGGAACATCACTGACAAGCACCACTTGGCTTTGCGCTACAACTATACGAAAAACCGCATTTGGAACGGCCCCAACGCTTCATCTATGGACGGCGGCACACGTCTGGCGAGCGCCCGTATCAGTAAGAACTCAATGTCGTTCTCAAATGTGCTCTACTCTATGGACAACCTGGTTCACTCGTTCTCTGCCGACCTCAATAGCCGTCTGACAGACAACCTCTCAAACCAGTTGCTGTTCACTTACTCTAAGCTTGACGATATACGCGATACTGACTCAAGCGAATTCCCATTCATCGATATTACGAAAGATGGTGACAACTATATGGCACTCGGATACGAGTTGTTCACATACAACAATGCAGTTCACAATACCATTTGGAACGTTAAAGATGATGTTACCTACTATAAGGGTCAGCACAAAATAATGGCTGGTGTGAACTATGAGCACCAGATGGCCGACAACCAGTATATGCGTAATGGCACAGGCTACTACCGCTATGAGTGGAACGACGACCCAGCAACTATGTTTAACGCAGTTCCTGAGATTGTCAATCTCACCTATGGATACAATGGCGAAACAGAGCCAGCAGCCCGCGTGCAGTTTAACAAGCTTGGTTTCTATGCACAGGACGAATGGAACATCTTTGATAACCTGAAGCTCACCTATGGTCTTCGCATTGACGGTCTGTTCTTTGACAACGGCGACCTGATGACCAATCAGGCTATTTACGACTTAGATTACGAAGGACGTCACATCGACACAGGCAAATGGCCATCCAAGAGCATCTCACTGTCACCACGTTTAGGCTTCACGTGGGATGTCTTTGGCAACAAGATACTGAAGGTTCGCGGCGGTACAGGTCTCTTCCAGGGTCGTCTGCCACTCGTATTCTTCACCAACATGCCAACCAACGGTGGCATGGTGCAGTATCAGGCAAACCTCAATGCTAAGACAAAAGTATTCAAGGGCTATACAGGAGCAACGACAACAGACGCCAAAGGTAACACTTATATAGACATGAGCCAGTTCGCAGGTGGTCCTATCGCAAACAAAGCTGATTTACAGGCTAAGCTGTTCAGCATGGGCTATCCACAAACCATCTCATCTGACCAGGGTACTATTCCTTCAGCCATCTGCGGTGTTGATCCCGACTTCAAGATGCCACAGGTATGGAAGTCTTCTATCGCACTGGACTATCAGCTTCCTGTTTCATTCCCATTCACAGCCACCGCAGAGTTTATTTTCAATAAGAACATCAACGATGTGTGCATTACCGATTGGAGTATCCCCAACGTAGGCGGCTTTGCTCGCCTTAATGGTGCGGACGACCGTCCTATTTATCCCGACGGTTACCGCACAAACACCAAGGCATTCATGCTTGAGAACACCAGCAAGGGCTATGGCTGGACTGCAAACCTGACTCTGACTGCACAGCCGTTTGAATGGATGAGCCTTATGGCAGCCTATACCCACACCGTGAAGAAGGAAATCACAGGTATGCCCGGTTCTAATGCTGAGAGTGCATTCACCGGTGTTCCTACATTTGAAGGTCCAAACAACATCAAATTGCACAACTCACAGTATGTTACTCCCGATCGTCTCGTAGCTTCTGCTACATTCCACGACAAGTGCGGCAACCATTATAGCCTCATCTATGAAGGATGGCGTGGAAGTGCCAACTACTCGTTCATGACCACAAACGACATGAATGGCGATGGATATCAATATGATGCTCTTTACATTCCAACAGACGCTGAGGTGACAAACAACCAGTTCCGCTTCGTATCAGAGGACGACAAGACACGCTTCATGGACTTCCTGCACAACAACGACTACCTGAAGGATCATCAGGGCGAGTATGCTGAGGCTTACAGCTACTACTCTCCATGGGTACACCGCATTGACTTCAGCTACAAGCATGACTTCAAGGTTTGCATTGGCAAAACCACAAACACCCTTCAGCTCAGCTTTGACATGAAGAACGTGCTCAACTTCTTCAACTCTGAGTGGGGTGTTGCCAAGTATCTGAATCCCGACGTATTCTCTGATAATCCACGCGTGCTCGAATACAAAGGCTTAGATAAGGATGGCTATGCTACATTCGCTACTCCTGTCGGCATCGACGGCAATACAGAGATGTGGAAGCGCAGCCATAGCATTGGTCAGTGCTGGTATGCTTCAGTTGGTGTTAAATACATATTCGAAGGCAAGCGCAATGAAAGAGACTGCAATTGTGATAACGAGCCCAAAACAGTTATCGTAAAAGACAACTCTGAGATTGAGCGCCTCAATAGTGAGATTAACCGCTTACGTGCTAATCTTGAAGACCTTAACAATCGCAAGCCAGAGAAAGAGATTGTTGTCAACGAGAAAGTTGTTACTGTCACAAATACAGCACCTTACCTTGTAAACTTTGAGATTGGAAGCAGCGAGATTGCAAACCGTGAGAAAGTAAACCTCGAATCTGTAGCTAATATGATTAAATCGGCTCCAGACAAGAAGTTCTATGTATATGGTTATGCAGACAGCCAGACAGGTAGCGAGAAACGTAATATGAACATCTCTAAAGATCGTGCGAATGCAGTACGCGATATTCTCGTTAATCAGTATGGAGTTTCGGCAAATCAGCTTGAATGCGTAGCTAAGGGTAGTGTAAATACACTCTATCTCAACGATCCTCAGCTGAGCCGTTCTGTTGTAATTACTGAGGTGAAATAAGCTAAACTTAATAATAAAACAACGATTATGAAACTAAAATATATTATTCCATGCCTCTTCGCAGCCATCTGTTCTTTCGTCAGCTGCGAGGAAGATGACGAGAAGACCTATCTCGACGGTCTGCGCGTGTCACAATCGACAGTTGCTATCGATATCAATGGTGGCAGCGCCTCACTGACAATTACCGCAACTGGCGAATGGGAATTTGAGAACCAGAAGTGGATTTCAAAGGAAAAGGATGCCAGTGGCAAGAGCTATAATGACACAATAAACGCCCCTGCGCCAAAATGGCTCACAATAAATCCGACCAAAGGTGGTGCTGGCGAAACTGTTGTAACTCTGACAGCCGATGCAGCTCTTGACGGCCGTACCATTACCCTACTCATCAATAGCGGCAACCAGACACAGATCATTAACATCGTTCAAGGTGAGTCCACAGTAACCGTCGCCACTTGTAAAGAAGTCATTGATGGACCAGAGAGCAAAACTTACCGCGTAAAAGGTACTGTATCATCAATTAAGGAAAGCGCCACCTACGGCAACTGGTACTTAAAGGACGAGACAGGTGAAATCTACATCTACGGAACTGTCGATGAAACAGGCAAGACAAAGCAGGGTGCCCTACTCAAATATGGCATTGAGGAAGGTGATGTAGTAACCATAGAAGGTCCAAAGACCGTTTATAAAGGCACTGTAGAATTGGTTGACGTCAAGGTGATAGAGATTGAGAAGTCACTTGTCAAGGTGGACACTCTCGTCCTTTTTGATAACAATGGTGACACTATCAAGACCACACAGTTGCCAAAAGAAGGCGGAAAGGCTGTAGCTACCGTCACATGCAAGGGCAATGGACTTGGTGTGGAGATTCCTGCCGAAGCTTCCTCATGGCTCTCTATAGCTAAGACCACTCCCAATACGATTATCTTCAACGTGGCTGCCAACAGCGGCGAGAGCCGTAAGGCAGAAGTTGCATTCTCTACTACCGATGGTGAGAAGAACTATAGCGTGAACATAACCATAGAACAGGAGGCCTTCATTCTTCCTCACGGAGAAAATCCTGACGATCCATTCACCATAGAGGAGGCAATCGCCAAGTGCCAAGAGATTGGTTCCACAGCCTCTGAAAAGACATACTATGCAAAAGGCATCATTGCTAAGATAAACAGCATAGATACTGGTAGCTATGGCAATGCAGAATTCGAAATCTCTGCCGATGGTAGCGAGACTAACGTACTCAAAGCATACCGCTGTTACAACCTGAACAACGAGAAGTTCACGGCTGCAGACCAGATTGGTATTGGTGACGAAGTTGTCATCTGTGGCAAGTTGAAGAACCATAACGGCGAGACACCAGAATTTGACGCAAAGTGCTACATTTATTCTCGTAAGAGCTTTGCCGAGCTTAATGCTCCTGGCTCACAGAAGAATCCATTCACTGTAGCCCAAGCTCTCGAAGAGGCTGGAAAACTCGAGTCTGGCGCAAAATCAGAAGAAGCATACTATGTAAAAGGTAAGATTTCACAGGTTATATACACCTTCAGTGCACAGTACGGCACGGCACGATTCAACATCTCTGCTGATGGAGCTACTGAAGGCGACCAGTTCCTTATCTACGGTACCTACTATCTGGGCAACAGACCTTGGGTAGAAGGCGACACACAGGTTGCTGTAGGAGATGAAGTCATTGTCTGTGGAAAGTTCACCAACTACAACGGTACACTTGAGACTGTCAACAAGGAAAACTATATTTATTCCCTGAATGGCAAGACAGAGTAACGTTTAAGTAAATAACTTCTCAATAAGAGGATATGCTTCACATTTTGAAACATATCCTCTTTTTCATTCTAACAAATATCAAGCAAACGATGGGTAACGAGGCAAAAGTTGATGCAACATTTGGAGCGAATGAAGAAAATAATTAATTTTGCAACTAGAAAATAGAGCATTATGAATAGAAAACATATCATTTCAGGAGTTATCGCTATAATAGTGATTATTGCCGGCTACTTTTGCTTCAACTTTTTCTCGGAGACAGAGGAACTGCCAATAGTAGATTCTATCGTTGAAGAAGACTCGTTACTTATAGACTCAACACGCATATCATCAAGTGCCACCACCGCTGCTGAGCTGTCAACCTGTGCTGAAGCCATAGCCGGTCCAGAGCGACAGGTATATCGACTGAAGGGCATCGTCACAAAAATTGTTAATCACAGCTACGGCAACTGGTATCTGAAAGATGAAACAGGTGAGGTGTATGTTTATGGCACGCTTGACGCTGCCGGCAACACGAAGAAGTTCCTGAGCCTCGGTATAGAACTCGGTGACGTGGTCACTATAGAAGGACCGAAGATAAACTACGACGGAATAATAGAAATTGTCAACGTCACAGTAGTAGATATAGAGAAGTCACCTGTAAGAGTTGATTCACTCAACACAAAAGAGCCAATAGGACTTAAAGGAGGCGATGTGACAGCTATTATAACGAACAAAGGCGGTGACTACACGATAGACATTGAAAAAGAAGCCCGCAGTTGGCTGTCGGTAAAGCAGAAGACTAACGACAAAGTAGTCTTCCATGCGACTGCCAATAGTGGTGGTGGACGCTCTGCCGTTATTAAGTTCAAGAGCAACGACTCCTCAAAGAAATGCACATCGCAGACCATCATCACCCAGAACGGTGCCATTGCTAAAGCCACCGTTGCAGAGTTCCTGAAAGCCCCTGTAGGAGAAGCTCAATATCGTGTCAGCGGCATTATAACAAAGATTGTAAAGCCCGAATATGGCAATGTCATCCTGCGCGACTTCTCTGGCGAGACATTCGTCTATGGCATAGGAGCCAAAGGTGACTTTGAGAAGAAAAAGCTTAAGGTAGGCGACGTGGTAACACTCATAGGTAAACGCGCAGAACATGCTGGGAAGCCCCAGATGAACAAAGCACACCTTGAGGAATCGATATCTGTGAAAGAAATGACACTTGACCAGTTCCTTACCCAAAAGGACTCAAAGGACGTTTACTATAAGCTTACTGCCATAGTCGATGACATTGAGCGAGAAGACTTTGGCAACCTTTTTCTCCGCAGCGGTAATACCCGTATATATGTCTATGGCTGCTATCCTGGCTGGGGAGCTAATGGCGATGCCCGCAAGAAATGTATTGCCATTAACGGAATAAGAATTGGCGACCGTCTCACAGTCATTGGCACGAAGTCAACGCATAACGGCTCTGCACAGCTCTCAAAAGGCATTTATGTAGATCACGAAAAAGTAAACGCCACTCCAACTGAATAGTTTGTTTTTACTTAAACAGTTTCCTTACCACGAACCAACCGTGCATTATTACGGTTGAAACATAGCCGTAATGACGACACATTACTTGGAAACGCTCACGGAGCGAATCACGGTGATGAAGTGTTGTGGCACCTTCCTCAGTATAGTTGGCCACCACCATATTTATATTATATATGGGAAGACCGGCGCGCTCACCTTCCTGCATAACACGTATACACCAGTCAACATCGGCAGAATAGCGATAGCGAAGATCATAAGGAAGATTCTTCGCAATGTCAGTTCGCGCATAGAAAGCCTGATGGCACACAAGCATGCCATGACGGAACGAGCGCCACGACAACTGTACTGGTGGCTGCAAACGCCGAGGATGCAGGAAACGTCCCTCACCATCTACAATATCAGTATTACCATAGAGCACAGCAGGCAACTCGGCACTTGGCAACTCATTAAGACGGCAGCGACGGGCTATCTGTTCAAGTGTATCGGCAGACGGAAAGAAGTCACCAGCATTCATGAACACCACATAGTCGCCCATGGCCTGCGTGAGTCCTTTATTCATTGCGTCATAGATACCCTTATCGGGCTCTGACCGTATAATAACCTTATGTCCACAGCCACTATCATCGCTTTTCTGCTTATAGTCCTCAGCAATCTGAATAGTGCCATCGGTAGAAGCGCCATCAACGATGAGATGCTCTACATCTTCATAGGTCTGGCTGAGCACGCTGTCAAGGGTACGCCCAACGACTGCTGAAGCGTTATATGTTATTGTTATTATGGTGAAACGTATCATTGTTTTCTTGAGGAACTATGACTCCTCTCCATTGTGAATAATTGAGTTGTAGAGTTGCACATATTTATTGGCGATGACGCTCTCGGAATAACGGCGACTGACGCTGCGTCTCAACTGTATGGCAGGAATATTTGCCTTCAGTCCCCACGCTATACCATCGGCCAGGCTGTCAGAGGACAAGCGCTCAGCCAGATAGCCGTTAGAGAGATGGTCTATGATGTCTGTCTGGCCACTACCAGTGAAGGACACAGGCAGAGAACCGCAAGCCATCGCCTCAATAAGAGTCTGTCCAAAGGTCTCATAAAGGGAAGATGAGACTGTTACATTAGAAGCGGAATAAACCAGCGACTGCTGATCTTCGTCATCTATATACCCCATATATTTATAAGGTATAGGAATCTCGTTAAGTATCTCCAGCTGACGCAGTCCGCCAAAGAGCAGCAGACACATATCGCTGGCTTCAAATTTCCCATCGGCTATAAGCTTCTTCAAAGCCTCTATCAAGTAGGAGAAGCCCTTGATAGAATCGTCAATACGAGCAGCACCAAAAGATATGACGTAGGGCTGGGTGATGTCAAGCGTGGTGCGGGCATCAATCCTATCTACCATTTTGAACTGAGACAGAGAGATAGAATTAGGGATGACAGAGATGGGGAAGCTACCAATTAGGCTGCTTTGTCGCGAGCGACTTGCCAGCCATTCGCTGACAGCAACGAAATGAAGATTATTCGCATTGGCCAGCATCTTTTGCTTACGGAGGAATACACGATGTGACAAGTCGTTAGCTGAAGGGGAGTGCAAGAACTGGCAACTACCGCACTCATCAGAGAAGCGCTCACACTCATACGAGTGATGACAGATAGCAGTGGCTTCCCACATGTCATGCATGGTCCACACAACGGGTTTCCCGCTGGCGAGAATTTTCTGAATAGTTTTTATTGAGATAAAGCCCTGGTTGATCCAATGAAGATGAATAACGTCGGCTTCCTTAAACTCTTGCGTCTTAGTGATATCCACTCCCGTGTTGGCAATAGACACTTTCCATAGATTATCCTTGCTGAACCGATTATTCATCCAGATGACGAAACGCTCCCACACAAAATTCCATTTGTTACACAGAGCGCTTCCTGCAGATGACACGCAGAGCGAAGAAGACTGCTTGTCACGGACAAGCATCTTTGCCTTTACACCATTATTAATAAGAGCCTCCATCAGGCGATTGGCAGCCACCGCTGCCCCACCCGTGCGCTCGCTCGTATTTACTATCAATACTTTCATACCACAAAGGTACTACTAAGTAAGCAAAAAGCAAAATTATTTGTTGTTTTTTTGTCTTCTGTCTATTTTTTCCTATTAATTATTCTGCAGTAGAAATTGTGTATTGTTTTCGCGCACAACACTTGATTTAAATCAATAATAGTGAGTTTTTTACACCAAAAACTTAATAAAGTATTGCGGGAATGAAATTTTCGTCGTACCTTTGCATCGTCAAAAGGTTAATAGATTGTTTTAGGTTAGTAGTAATATTTATAGTTTTAGGTTTTTAGTTATTGGTAAAAGAAAGTTTTCAACTGTAGGATAACAGGAGGTCGCTGTGAAGCTCCCTTTTAAACTTTCAAATTTTTGGTACGATTTAGAGGTAGATTTTAAAGTTATCATTTTGATAACGGAGGAGTTGAAAACTAATGAATACCGGAAATTTGTTTAAACTGAAAAAGGATTTTTAGTTAAACATAGGCTTGTCCGCCGTAGCTCGCGAGAGTTGCTGCGGATTTTTTATTATATAACGCAAAGAGAGTTCTTACTAAACGCAAAGAGAGTTCTTACCAAACGCAAAGAGAGTTCTTACCAAACGCAAAGAGAGTTCTTACCAAACGGCAAGAGTATTCTTACTAAACACAAAGAGCGTTCTTACCAAACGGCAAGAACGCTCTTATAAATTGCTTTTAAAATTCTAATCTCTGGATATGAGAACCGTGGCATAAGCCGAGATACCCTCTTCGCGACCTGTGAAGCCAAGCTTCTCTGTTGTCGTAGCCTTTATAGAGATGTCATCTACGTCGCATCCTATTACAGAAGCGAGACATTCCTTCATGGCAGGGATATGCGGATTCATCTTCGGGCGCTCTGCACAGATGGTGGCATCGATATTTCCCAACTTATAACCTTTCGTTGCAATGAGGTCAATGGTTTTCTTTAACAGCACCTTACTGTCTATACCATCGGTCTCTGCTGCCGTGTCAGGAAAATGATAGCCAATGTCACGCATGTTGGCAGCGCCAAGCAGCGCGTCACAGATGGCATGTATCAGCACGTCGGCATCGCTATGTCCAAGCAAGCCTAGCGAGTGTTCAATCTTTATTCCTCCCATCCACAAGTCGCGGTTGGGCACCAACTGATGAACATCGAAACCAAAACCTACTCTTATTCCAATTTTACTCATAACAATATATAAATACCCACCCCTTAATTAATAAGAAGGTGGGATTATTAAAAGTGAATACTATCGTTTTAACAAATCTTTAATTCCGTCCATATCAAAGGCTAGCGTGAAACGCAGCGTCTGGTCGAGAGGGTTGCTCTGTGCAGTAGAGATGACATAACCCACATCGAGTGAGAACACATTCATGCGGAAGCCTCCACCAACAGTGAAATACTTACGGTTACCTTTCGATTCAGACTCATGGTGATAGCCAGCACGAAGAGTGAACTGGTCGTTATATACATATTCCGCACCTACGCTCCACTGTACCTCTTCCAGCTCTTCCTTGAATCCGCCTGGGGCATCGCTGAAGCTCTTGAACATACCGCTGATACTACCTACGTCTGAATATTCGCGGCGCACTCGGTCCTGATAGTCGCTATTGTTCTCATTGACACCCTGCACTGGCACCGTGGGCACCATGAGCTTGTTGGCATCAGCAGCAATAGAGAAGCGGTTCCACTCGTTGACGGGAATCATAAGCGATGCTCCCAGTCGCAAGTTTGCCGGTATGAACTGACTCTCCTCATCACCGTAATAGGAAATCTTACTACCTATGTTACTGGCATGCAGTCCGAGTCCGAGCTGACACTCACGGTTACCCAGCATGATGTAGTTATTGTAGTACATACCTATGTCGGCAGCGAAAGCCGATGCAGGCTTTGAGTCTTCCGAATAGTCGTAACGGAGGTCACTATATATCCAACGGATGGCTACGCCGAGTGAGAACGTCTCACTAAGCATTCGCGAGTAGCCAAGGTCGAGTGCCATCTCATAGGGTTTGACAGTTGTTGAAGCATCTTCTCCGCTTATGTCTGTGAATACCTCACCAAGTGAGAAGTAGCGAAGAGAACCCGACAGCGCTCCATAGTCGCCAATACGATAATAGCCAGCGACATAGGCAAGGTCGATATCGTTTACCAATTGGCGCAGCCACGGAGTGTAGTTGAGAGCCACGCCAGCACGGCTTATGCAAAAAGGATATTTTGCAAGGTTCCATGCCTGTGAGTTTACGTCAGGATCAGTAGCACAGCCGATGTCGCCCATACCTGCCGCACGCGCATCGGGGGCGATGGTCTGTGAGATTACGGCATGTTCAACGGGATTGAACGTGCTGGTCTTGTAGTCGTCGGCGCTGACATTCTGAGCCATCATCATTCCAACGACGAATAAGCTTTTATAGATTATTTTCTTCATCACAATTCTCTTAACATGCGATTATTACCTTTTTCTAAACGTGCTCTTACAGTCATTTATTGTCTATGACTATGAGTTTCTGGGCAGCCGACGCTTGCGAACTGCCATTTGAGCTTATAAGAACACGATAGAGATAGACACCTGTGCGCAGACGACTACCACTGCTTGTCGTGAGGTCCCAGTCTATGGCATAGGTCTGATCGGTAGGCACTCCTGTCTCGCTGCGACGCCATAATATGCGTCCT
Source organism: Prevotella sp. E13-27 (assembly GCF_023217965.1). Lineage (NCBI taxonomy): Bacteria > Pseudomonadati > Bacteroidota > Bacteroidia > Bacteroidales > Prevotellaceae > Prevotella > Prevotella sp. E13-27. The sequence goes on from NZ_JALPSC010000001.1 coordinate 260,039, forward strand.
GAGGTATCGAATATCTCAAGCACGAAATCCATCTGACTGCCTATACGGTCATGAGTAATAAGGAAACGTGTATTAGTGCTTGCAGGATTGCGCACACAGATAATATTCATCAGTTCTGGTGTCAACTTTGGATCGACTACAAAGTTTATCTCTGCCTTTGACGAGTTGTTCAGCACATCCCACGCACGCAGCATCAGCTTGTGTTCGCCCTCTTCAAGCTCAGGAATGCTAAAGCCTATGGTGCCTTTGCAGTAGTCGCCAAAGTCATACTGGAAATAACTGTTGAGCACATAGGTCTTCGACATATCGCCATCGACAATGAGCTCAATGTCATGTCCTATGCCACTGCCTACGGCGTTCAGTCCGTCGTCATCGGCAAGCTCAGCATAGAAATATGGCGTGCTGTTCACTGTGTCGCCATTCTTAAACGAGCGTTTGTTCAGATAGCAGAAGATGCTTGGTCCTATGCCAGTATTACCAGTATCAGCCGTGCCATACATTGCGAAGCTCTCATCAATACCGTTTGCCATGAGTGTCTTCTCATTGTTCACAGTATAAACGATGATCTGTCCGGCATCCTGGCTATAGGTGATGTCACGCGGTATGGCAAACGTAAACGTAAAACGTCCGTTCCTTACACTGTCGCTACCTGTATAGATGGTGCTGGGACGATCTTTGAACACGAAGACATCATCAGTACTGTTACCCTTACATGTTATCTCTTCCTCCACATCACGCACAACGATAGTGGCAACGCCATTGTAGTTGCTCTGTCCTTTGACATATCCACTGACAGTAACACGGGCACCAGCCTTCAACTGTGTTTTTACGCCTGTCTGCACCTGCTCACCGTTTATGCTGTCAACGACAGCCTCAAGAGTAGGAGCGGCAAGTGCCAGAGCAGGGTCTCCCAGCAGGACATAGTTCAACTTATTCACAGACCAGTCCTTCAGCGGACCTTCCACAAGCTTTACCTTTGTTTGTCTGAACGCCTCACCCATAGGAACAATCTGCCCCTTGTCATTGGTCTTCAACAGTTCACTCATCAGCACGAGGTTCATGGTACGGTTCTGTCCCATCCACACCGTTCGTGTCGTTCCGATGAAAGCTATCGCCCCACCCTTTTTGTTGAACAAGGCTTTCTCACCAATGTTCTCACCCTGTCCATCGAAAGGCGTCACGTCACACGAAGCTGTAAACCACAGAGGCAGTCTCATCGATGTTGCTTCTCCGAAGTCTGCAAGCTTCAATGTCATCTCATGAGACAGACAGTACGAAGAGCCGTGACCATTATAGTTCATTATCAGGGCACCATCACGCATCTGCTGTTTCACTATTCGTGTAACATCAGGATAACTGAGACCTGTAGATGATGCCTGTCGCGTATAGGCATCCCAGTAGATTTTCTTGATATTCATTGACGGATGCTCCTTGCTTATGACCTTAGACACCGCCTCTGCAGCATCCATGTGCTGATTTCCATCGCCATCGTCGCCCATCATACACACGAGATTCTGCCATGAGCCAGCATTGACATTGTTACGATAGTCAACAATCTTGTCAACAGCAATCTTTGCCTCATCCGCAGTACGTGCAGGAATACGTCCTACAGCAACGTCGGGCTTGCCTGTATATTTGGATATCACTTCCTCATCATCGAGCAAGCAGAAGAAGTCATCAGACACATAGCAGTAAACAACCGAGAAAGACTCTTCGCTCTCGTAGCAGAGCAGGAAATCATCGGGCGAGACGCCCTTCCATTCCGACGTAAGCATGCGGTTATCCCATGCGCCATCGCCCAGCAACAGGAGATATTTTGGCATGTCGTCAAGGTTATTTCCAGCACGGTCATAGAGCATCTTCATGTAACGACGATAAGCACTGGCATCGGGGGTGCCACTTGAGAACTCGTTGTAGAGCTGGTTGGCAGCAACGATGCGCACCCTGAGTCCGTCTTTCTGTTCATGCAGAGCCTTCAGTCTCTCAGCCTGAGCGAGCAGTTTCAGCGATGTAGGTATGATGATTACCATATCTGTCTGTCCGTCGGCATGCAGGTTCTGGTTTGCCACCACCTCTTCTTTCTTTGGTTCAGGATAGCCTGTTGAAGAGAGGCTTCCCAATGACTTCGGCTCTGTGAATGTGAGAATGATATTGTCGAGACGCATGCTGGTAAGAGCGTTCGAGGCGCGCTTCAAGGTGATTGTGTTCTCACCGACATTGAGGTTCGTTACATCAAACTCCCATATAGTCTCTGCCATGCTGGCATAATCAGGCTGACCAGAGTTCGGAAAGTTCACAGTCTTTGCCGCAACGGTAGCAGCACTGACATCAAGGTTTCCCACTTTAACGTCATTCACCAGCACATCGACTGAGCAATAGCCATTATAGGTGAATGCCACAGACATCTTAGCACATGAAACAGGTGCATCAATAGTATAGACCAATGGAGAAGAACCCAGCGTTGCTTTTCCAAAGAGATTTCTTCCACCATGATACCACGAGTATTCCTCGGGTTCTACTATGGAGTGATAATTGTTTGGGTGATTAGCATATTGAGCTGTAAATGTCGCCTCATCTATTGTGGCAGGCGCTGTGCCATCTTCAGTAAGGAAATAATAGCCTTTCTCAGAATAGTTGTTACGCACACGCTGCTTGGTTGTTGCCGATTCCCAGTTGACGGGACCAACAGCAAAGAACAGCTTTCTGCCTCCACTGACACATGTGGGCAACTCCTTAAGGTCATCGGTAGATTGCAGATAATCGCCAGTGAGAGATTCTGGCTGCAAAGCACCACCATAGCCATAGACCTTCACCTTTGACAGGTCGCTGAAGCCTGCGTTACGAATGAACTGGCTCGTCAGCTGATAGATACCAGTATTATCAACACTTATCTTCACCCATCTGCCATTGGCAAGTACCGAGTTGCTAGCATAGCGACTTGAAGCCGACGATGCCTGGAAACGAGAGCCAGCCAACGACTGCACATGTGCCGAGGCACCATCTTGTTGTTTCGCCTGTGTCTTAACACGAAGCATGAAGCTTACGAGTTTCTGATAACGCCCGTCACGTTTCACTAATGGAACAAACGATATGTCAAGCCATCCGTTCTTTCGCTCTACGCCTATAGACTGACTGATGGCAGGCATTGCCGGCAGATCTTCGCCACCGATAGACTTCAGGCGAGCCACATCAGTAGGCGACATGTCAATAAACTCAGGATACTCAATGCTGACAGAATATGTTGAGTCAGCATAGTTCAGTCCCAAATCATGCTGATAGGTGAATACTGGCAGCAGGCTGTCTATACGGACCTCGCTTGCCGTGAGATTGAAGAATTTCTGTGCAGCAACGCCGGCTACAAGACAGAAAAACAAATATGTAGTTACAAAAAATCGTTTCATACCACATATTATAACGCGCGAATCATCATATTATTGTAAAAAGGTGTAAGAATTAGATGAGAGGTGAGAAGTGAGAGGTGAGAGGTGAGAAAAAACATTGCGTTGCTTCTCTTGAAGAAACAACGCAATGTGTATAGTATGTAAACAACAGTTTACTTGCGAACCATCTTAACAGTCTTCACTGTACCGTCTGCCTGACGCATCTGCTTAATAACAAGGCCCTTAGCCGAGCTATTCACCTTGCGTCCCTGCAAATCGAAGAAGCTTGTGCTCACCGTATCTATCTTAACATCAGCAATGCCTACTGACTCACGCCAAGAAGTGAGGTCATACCAAGAGATATTTGACTCGTGGGTTTCGCCAGCAGCGCTGTAGATACTCTTGACACCTATCTGCTTCCAAGTGAGAATCTCATCAAGAGACTGATTCAGCATAATGAAACCTTTACTGATGTCATCACCAGAATAGTTATAAGGAATGGTCTGCATGTCTTCGGTCAATTCCTCATACTGCTCTTTAGTAAACGTCAGCGGAGCTACCTTGTCTTGATCGTCCTGAACCATTATCTGATAGCTCAGTTTGCTTGTCAACAGATTGTTACCATCAGTGTCGGTTGTAGGAATGTTAAACGAGATATAGCCCAGATTATATGCAGGATTATAGGTGAAGCCTGACATAGCAGGATCGGCAGGAGTGGCAGCCACTTCCACCATCTTCGTCATAACAACATTCTGATACTTGTTATAGTAATAGAGCTGTTTACGGCTTCCGTTCACATAAAGAGACTGATTGCTGGAAAGGATGCCTTTCTCTGCGTCATAAGCGAATACCGCGTCAACCAACGAGTCGCCCTCAGCGGCACTGAAGAAATAGTCAGACTTACTGTAAAGGCTTTCAATGCTTCCCACATACTGGTTAGCAGGAATTGTTATAGTCTTGCCATCAGCACTGAGCGTGCCTTTTGCCCATCCGTTGAAATCGGTCACCAATCCCTGGAAATACACATCATTACCGTCAAAGCCAATCTGCACGCCGAACGACGCATCCACCATTGTCGGTTCACTCTCGTCATCATCATAATATTCTTCCTTGGCAGTAAACAGATATTCTGATGTGACAAGATTCTCAGGAGCTTCTATAGCAACGAGAGGCTCTGGAGCAGTTTTGTTTATCTCTACGGCAGAGTAATAGTCATACAAATCCATCGCTGAAGTAGAGCCATTAATCAGCACATACTTGTCTGTGGTGAGTATTCCATTCTCCTTGTCGTAAGCGAAATCAACATCACAGAATTGCTTCGTTGATGCATTATATCCCATGAAGTAGAGATTACTTGTTTCGTCATAGCCCTCATATTCTCCAAGATACTGAGCTTTGCTGAACACCACCTTGCCATCGCTGATAGTACCTTTCACCCATGCTTCAGGAATGAAGTCAGTAGCTATGCCCTGGATATACATCTCATTACCAACAACAGCCACCTCAACTTCTGCTTCAATATCGCTCTCAGAACCAGATGCTGTGAAATACCATGTCTCAGTCTCTGCACCGTCAGGCAACTCAACGAGTTCGCCGGCAGACGGCATCTCTATCTCGCCACCAATCTGTATTGCCTTTACTCGACTCTGAGTACCACTGACATTAGGAACGCTGAAGGTCACCACCGTTGCATTGCCTTCCCAAACGCCAATGGAGTCCTTGATTTCCATCTCCTCATCATCAACATTGAAAGCAGGATCCTTCTTTGCTGTGTCAAAGATGAAATAGATCTTTGTCATTGGCTCATCAGCCGTGATGGTCAGAGTGTTACCCGCATAAAGGCGAAGAGCTGAACCGTCATTATAATATTTCGGCGCATTAGACCCAGTACCCTTGTCGGCGTTGCCTGTTATACCACTGGCAATAGTAAACTCAGACACTTCAGCTGCATTTGCATAACCCTGCTCTGCAGCTACCCATCTAACTGCTGCCGTGGGATCAGCTTCTTTCAATGTGTACCATGCGATTTCCGACTTATGCTCCTCGCCACCGCCACGATAGATGCTCTGCAGACCAATCTTGTTCCATGTGCTGTGGTCCATGTTGAGATAAATCTCATCGACATAGATATCATAGTTCTCAGTGAATCCATAAGGAATCTCTGTCATATTCTCCGTCAGTTTGCTAAAGTCTTTCTTCAAGAGAGTCACAGGACTCACCTCTCCGTTAACATTTGAGAAAAGCTGATAGGAGAGTTTTGAAGCTACAAGTCCGTTGCCTTCGGTATCAACAGTAGGAATATTGAAGTCCATCGCGGGGCCATATTGCGTGCTCTTAACCTTCGTGATAGTCGGAGTGGCTGGAGTGGCTGCCTTCTCTATGATTTTCTTGATTGTAATGTTACCATACTGGAGATATGCATAAGCTTCGTTTTTCTTTCCGTTGACGGCGAATATCTGAGATGAGGTCATGGTTGCAGCCGTAGCGTCATAGTTGAACGCCAAGTCGGCAAGACCAGAATCATCGAAGCCTGTTGCATAGGCTTCTGTGCATAGCCTACTACAGCCATGAATGCGGCAATAATGAAAAGAGTAAATTTCTTCATAAGCTCTTGAAATTTAAATAATATACAACTTATTATTGATTTCGGGGCGCAAAGGTATGTTTTTTCTTTTAGGATGCATAAAGTTTCTGTTTTTTTTACTACTTTTGCACGCAGAAATACAATTATAGCTATAATGAATATTGAAACTTTGATTAGTAATGCCGCTGGCGAGGCCGTGAAGGCACTCTACGGCATGGATGCAACAGAGAAAATGCTGCAACTTCAGAAGACACGCAGCGAGTTTGAGGGTAACCTGACATTGGTAGTCTTTCCATTTGTAAAGGCCGCAAAGAAATCACCCGAGCAGACCGCTCAGGAGATTGGTGAGTATCTGGTAGCGAACTGTTCTGCTGTCGAGAAATATAATGTTGTAAAGGGTTTCCTCAACCTCAGTATCGGTGATGGTGCTTGGCTGCAGTTGCTGCAGGCCATGGATCAGGACGACCGCTTCGGCATGAAGACCGCAAACGAGGATTCTCCCCTCGTGATGATTGAATACTCTTCACCCAACACCAACAAGCCTTTGCACCTTGGCCATGTGCGCAACAACCTGCTGGGTTGGTCGCTGGCTCAGATCATGGAGGCCAACGGCAACAAGGTGGTGAAGACGAACATCGTGAACGACCGCGGTATTCATATCTGTAAGTCAATGCTGGCTTGGCTGAAGTACGGCAATGGCGAGACACCCGAGTCATCTGGCAAGAAAGGTGACCACCTGATTGGTGACTACTACGTGGCCTTCGACAAACACTACCGTGAGGAGGTGAAGGAACTCGTGGCTCAGGGCATGGATGAAGAAAAGGCTAAGCAGGAGGCTCCGCTGATTAAGGAGGCTCACGAGATGCTGGTGAAATGGGAGAACAACGATCCTGAGGTTCGCGCTCTGTGGGAGAAGATGAACAACTGGGTATATGCCGGTTTCGACGAGACCTACAAGAAGATGGGCGTTGGATTCGACAAGATCTACTATGAGAGTCAGACCTACTTGAAGGGTAAGGCCAAGGTGGAGGAAGGACTCGCCAAGGGCCTCTTTGAACGCCATGAGGACAACTCTGTTTGGGCCGACCTGACCAACGAAGGTCTTGACCAGAAGCTCTTGTTACGTTCTGACGGCACATCAGTATATATGACGCAGGACATCGGTACTGCCGAGATGCGTTTTCAAGACTACCCCATCGACAAGATGATCTATGTGGTGGGCAACGAGCAGAACTACCACTTCCAAGTGCTCTCTATCCTGCTGGACCGTCTGGGCTTCAAGTGGGGCAAGGAGCTGGTTCACTTCTCTTACGGCATGGTGGAGCTGCCAAACGGTAAGATGAAGAGCCGCGAAGGAACGGTTGTTGACGCCGACGATTTGATGGAACTGATGGTCGAGGATGCCTACAAGACCTCGATGGAATTGGGCAAATTTGACGATATGACCGAAGAGGAGCGCCGAGAGATTGCCCGCATCGTGGGTATGGGTGCCCTGAAGTACTTTATCCTGAAGGTGGACGCTCGCAAGAATATGCTGTTCAATCCCGAGGAGAGTATCGACTTTAACGGCAACACAGGTCCTTTCATCCAGTACACCTACGCCCGTATCCGCAGTATTCTGCGGAAGGCTCCTAGTATGACTAGTCCAACTAGTTCAACTAGTCTGTCTAGTAAGGAAATTGAATTAATTCAGAAAATGAGCGAGTTTGGCGCAGCTGTGGAGCAGGCAGGCAAGGACTATTCACCTTCTGGCATCGCCAACTACTGCTATGAGTTGACGAAGGTTTTCAATCAGTTCTACCACGACTTCAGCATTCTCAACGAGCCCGATGTGCAAAAGAAGGCAGTCCGCCTGATGCTGGCAAAGAACGTTGCCAAGATTATCAAGAACGGCATGGGTCTTCTCGGCATCGAGGTTCCCGAACGCATGTAATATACAACGACCCCTCCCAAAAGGAGGGGCTTTTTTTTGAGAAACACGTTTTCCTGTAGCAGGGCGAGCATCTCTGGCTGTTTCTTCAGGTCTCGCTGTTGATACCACAGCAAGCAATCATCTTATTCATTATTTATCTTTTTTGTTCTTATATAATGCCCCTCATGTATAGCAGCGAATGTGGCGATAGCGGCTACAATAGTGATGGGGATGATTGACCATACTGTCATGGGGGCTGCAATGAACAGCAGGAATCCAGTTGCCTTGTTCGCTTGGGTGTGAGGGAAGCTGCAATGCCCGTACATCACGAGGGCTGATATTTGATTCACGATTTTAATCGCGACAATTACTCCTGCCCACAGCCATAGCCATTGTGGCAGTTCGACTATCGGCAAGAGCTTCCAAGTACAACACGCTACGAAGCAGATGTCAGCCAAGCTATCCAGCAACGCTCCCTTCTTGGTAACGCACTTTAGTTTCCGGGCCAGCCATCCGTCGGCTATGTCGCTGATGCCGCAGAGACCATAGATTATCCAATATGCCACACCCGTCACATCACAAAGGAGCAGACCTAAAGAGCCGGCAATCCTGAGTAAAGTTATGATGTTCGGCAACAGTTTCATTCCCTTTCATTTTAACGGAACTTACCACTGAGAATCCTTTTGCGCAGACATTTTACGGCGGGCTTGTAATAGTCTATCTCCATAGCTTCGAGGGTGCGTTTTAGTTCGTCCATAAGTTCTAGATAGAAGGTACACATGCGATAGGCGAGTTTCATACAGAGTGTCTGGATGCCAGGGAACTCCTCGACGCTGACCATGTGCTCGAAACAGAAATCAAGAAAGTCCGTCCGCAGATTGTCTTCTTCTAACGTCAGTCGCTCGATGATGTTCAGCGTCAGTCGTCTGACAGATGAGTTCTCCGTCTGCATAGCCAGGTCTATCAGTTCATTTTGTATAACCTGTAATGCCGACAGTTCTTCGTTCGTAGCCTTTGTCAGTCCCCACAAGGCACTTCTCGCCACACGATAGTCCGAATCAAAAGCATACCGTCGTGCAAAGTCGAGAAAATCTCCCTCAGCCCTGACCTCCTGATATATTTCCTGCGCACCGCCCTCGCTAAATGTCTGTCTCAGTCTCTCGCTCGTTATCGCCATATTCTCACTCTGTGTCTTGCATTTCTAATCTCAACACTCTGATAGGTCTGTTCGCACCTTGATACTGGTTCGCGTCGATGCAGGTTTCGCCAGTTGGAACGAAGCCACACTTCTCCATCACTCGGCCTGAGGCAGGATTGTCTACGAAGTGGCCACTGATGAGCGATTTGATGTCCGTTGTTTCTCTGATGTGGTCTAACATCAGGCGCAGTGCCTCTGTACAGATGCCCTTATTCCAATAGGGCTTAGCCACCCAATAGCCGATGAGCGGCTCACCCTCACGAGCAGGTAAGTCGCACTCGCAAGATGGGCCGTAGCCCATAGCGCCAATCGGCTGACCAGTTTCCTTCAACTCGATAGCCCATGTGTGCAAGGCATAATTAAACACTGTGCGGATAATCTCCAGACTCTCCTCTACACTCTGATGCGGTGCCCATCCTGCACGAGGCCCCACATCAGGATCAGAAGCCCACTTATACAGCACTTCCGCATCGCTGTCGCACCAAGGGCGCAGTAATATCCTTTCTGTTTCCAGCATTTTCTCCTTTAATAAATACCTTCATGTCTTGTTATTCGGAAAGTACAATGGTCGTTTCCCCTGAGAATTGTATTCTCAATCCGAACCTCGAAATGGCTGTCCGGTTCTAGTTGCGACAAGATATATAAAATGCTCTGTCGTGAGCACTCACATTGCTGCGGATGGTTTCTCAGCCCACATTTAACTTTAGGGCACGTACATTCCAGATAACTCAGTTCATAAATCTTTCCTGGCTCAATCACCCTACCCGTATAGGACTTGCTGTTGTACCCTTCCGTATAGATTCTGTCAAAATCCCCATTATACTTGGCATATATTTGCTTATGTATCTGGAGAACATAATCTTTTACACATTCGATGGCTTCTTCTCTATAGCATGCAATCATTTCATTCATATAGTGTTTATTGTCTTTTGGAGTTTATCAAGGAAGCGGGCGGCATGTCCGCCATCCATCTGAACATGGTGAAACTGGAAGGAAATGGGCAAGGTTGTCCTCAGCCAGCCCTTGCGGTAGCGACCCCACATCACCATCGGATTGCAGAATTGGTCGGTGTATTGGTTGACGATGCAGTCGAGTTCGGTGGCAGTCATCGCCGATGTGCCTATCACCATCGCATCATCTACGAAGGAGCTCTGGCAGGACGCGCTGGCCGCCTGTGTCAGATTCGTATAGTCTTGGCCGAACTGCTCCAAATCATCTGTATATAAGATGTCGCACGAGTTGATGCCGCCTTCTTTGTTGTTCACTATCACGTTGATGGCAAGGCGATCGTACTTATACAGTTTCCCTTGCTCAGGCAGCAAATAGAACTCGTCCATCCGACTGGCAACTTTGCCGATGCACCAGCATAGGAGCATATTGAACTTTACCCCTCGCCGCCGACTTACCTTACGAAGTCGCGTCACATCGAACGTCTTCGTGAGCGTCACCATCGGCATGAGCGATTTCATCCACAGTTCGAATGCCTGCGCCCGACTAGTGTCCTTGGGATCGATTTCCTGTTTCATCTTTTCTCTTCTATGGGTATCATCACGCCGCACTGGTAATCGGGTGATTCAATGTTGGTGCCATTGTACCATTCCATCGTCATGGCGTTGTTGGGACAACGGAATTCCGGGTGCTGGGGCAGCCACTCCTTATAGAACTTCTGATACTGCTGCTGGAATGCTTTCATGCCGCCCTCGAAATGAACCTTCAGCCACTTACCATTGCGGATAGGAAAGAGTTGCATACCCTCAGGCACGCTGCCACCCTTGTAGATGCCACCAATCACGTAGGTGAAGGTCTTGCTGCTGCAAGCACCAAAATTCACTTCTGCACAGGTCATGCAGTTGTGGTTAGGGATGTCGCAGGTACAAAGTCCGAACTCGCCGACGCCGTTGTCAATGGCCGCCTGCTGAAATGCATCTGGCGTCTTGTGCTCCATAAACACAGGCTTGATGATTCTTTCCACATACTCGCCCCAGAACTTTGGGCACTCTTCCTGACCCTTGCAGAATGCAATTTCCTTGGCCATGCCGATAATCTGCACATCGGCTAATGTAATAATCTCGTGTTTCATCTTTCTTAATATTTTCATAATTACCTATTCCTTTTCATCGTCATCTGTTTCTCCTTTGCCATCTTCTCCGCAAAGGCATCCTCTCCGTTTTCGCGGATATAGCGGATGCAGGCGACTCTGTCGCTATTTTTTTTCTGACCGCCCCAAACGATATGGGACGATTAGGACGGATTATTACTCTATTGGTATCTGAATCACCGACAGCCATTTCTCTGAATCTTCTTGGTTCCAGGCTCCGTCGATGTAGCATGTACGGTGCTGTCCTGCGACCTTGTAGCCGTGCTCCTCGATGTATTGGAATGCCTCGGTGAACGATTCGTAAAATCGCTCGTAAGGGCCGACATGCTTCATACAGAGTGCGCGTGGTACGGCGGGCAGTCGCTTGAACTGGATGATGGCACTATCCAGGCCCATTTCCTCCACCTGTTCGCAATACTCGATATCGATGTCTGTTGGCGTGTACTCCTTGTTATGCTCGATGGTGAAGCAGTAGCCCGGCGGTGGACACTTGCAGCCGAGACGCTGCATTTCGGGGCCGATTTTCTCGACACACAGCGGGCCGAGTGCGGCGTAGTCGGGGACGATTTCACGATGGCTTGCCACGATGATTTCGGGCAGCGATTGAATGCTAAATTTTTCCATTGTCTTCATATCTTTGCGAGCGTTCCTCCAGTTGAGCAGCTGGTTGCGACGGGCTATCAGTGCCTTCAGTTGTGCTTCCGTTTCCCTGATCTTCTCGGTCATCTGGCGGATGGTTGGCGTGTGCGAACCATCGTCGAATAGGTCCTTGATTTCGTCCAGCGAGAAGCCGAGCCGTTTCAGGTCGCGAATGTCCTTCAACTGTTGCATCTGGTCGATGCTGTAATAGCGGTAGCCAGTCCACTCGTCCACCTCGTCAGGCGCGAGCAGTCCCTTCTGTTCGTAGTGACGCAGGGTCTTTACAGTCACCTGCATCAACTGGGAGAACTCTCCGATTTTTAACCTTGTTTTCTTACTCATATCGCGCGATCGTTTTTTGCTAAGCGACTGCGAAGTTAAGGAATGACCTTAGGGACGAGTCAAGGGAAATGAAGATTTTAACATGGATTTAACACATCGTTGTTCTTTCTTTTACTCCCGGCCAGTAGCACCATGCAATAATGGCGGGGATGAGAGATGAAATAAATTGCAGCCATTTGAAATCATAGATGCAGCTAATGCCTCCAGCCAGCGTACGAAGACTATAGAGCACAACGATGGTGATAATGGCCATGCGCGTCAGTGCTCCGAGTCGTAATCTGATTATTTTTTCCAGCGTTTCAGTATCGGAAAGAATCCACGCATCATCTGCTTATACTCTTCCTTGGTCATGGGCTTTGGCATCTGCTTGTTAACTTCATTCACAAACTGAGCGCAATGCTCAATCATCTCGTCCATTGTACACTCCTGTAGGAATTTGCCGTCCCTGTAGCAGTATTGGCAGTAGTCAAAGTTCGTGCTGCCGTCCACATTGGTGCCACAGTCCTCGATACGGGTCAACGGCATGCCGCAGCTCTGACAGAACTGAGGGAGTTGGCCTTCTTGGAATGCTTTCTCCTTTTTGGGGAAGGTGGCCTCGTAAGCCTCAAAAGCCTCTGAATTCTCATCGGCTACGAAATAACCCTTGGGTGGACAGTAAGTTCCCTCACGATCACCCCAATAGCCAGGTATCAGTTCTTGGGCAAGGAAGTAAGGCACTTCTGCATCGCGAGGTTCTGCATGATAGTGAATGTTCATCTTGCTGGCAAGGTCGAAGCCTGCATGTTTGTAGAACTCGATATTTCCCTCCATCTGCAGAAGGCCGATTCCCATTCCTTTGGCTTTCTCAATTGCATATTGCAACAGCTTCAAGCCATAGCCCTTACGTTTGTAGTCTGGATGAATGCTGATGGGACCGAAAGTCCACGAAGGGAACACCGTTCCGTCGTCAAGCATAATCTCTGCCTTGGAGAACATCACATGGCCGATAATCTTATAACTATCCTCCATCACAAAGTCCAACTCTGGGATGAAGTCGGGGTTAGTTCTATACTGATTGAGCACGTAATGTTCCGTGCATCCAGAACGGTAGACGTTCCAAAATGCCTCTCGCGTCAGGTTCTCCACCTCACGATAGTCTTTGGGGTGTTCTAAACGGATAATCATAGTTGTATTTAAATATTTCTTCGTTAGTTAGATGGTTTTCAACTGCAAAGTTACATAATGTTGCGGAATACTCCAAATTTGCCATTTACATCCTCGCCTTCTGCTTCTCGCCGGCACCAGAGCCACGATACTTCGAGCGGGCTTCGTTGAACTTCCAGGTGAGGTCGAGCATGAAGGTGCGACGAGCAGGACCGCAGGTGGTCAACTCGCGAATACCGTAAATGATAGCATCGGTCTTATCAGTATTGAAGACATCGTAGCAACGCACATCGGCTGTCAATGAACCCATACGTCCCATGCGGAAGTCGCGCTGCACGCCCAGCGTGGTGTTGAAACGCTGGCAGGTGATGCGATTGTTGTTATAGTCGCCCTTCGTAGACCATTGCATATTGGCCATCAGGCGGAAAGCGTGTGGCAGTTCAATGTCGTTATTCCATGCAAGGGTCAGATAGGGGCGGTTGAGTGTTTTCAACGTACCATCGATAGTCGGTGTTTTATAGTTCTGGAAAATAGAATAAACATACCACATCGGGTGCCACTTGCCGATAGTTGGACGGGCTGACAGACTGAACGACAGCTGGTCGTAGTCTTCAGTACTATTGATAGGACGTATCAGACTGACGAGCGGGTCGGTAGAACCTGGATAAGGCTCCGTGGACATAGTGACAACATCCTTGATGCGTCCGTAGTTGATGGTCAGGTTGGCCCACTGGTAAGCAGCATTCAACGCGAGACTGTGCGTGTAGGTTGGTTTCAGATATGGGTTGCCGCTCTGGTAGGCATAGCGATTCAGATATATGGTCGAACTGGTAAGGTTTGAATAGCTTGGACGCTCGATATCATGACGATACGACAGCGACAGTTGCATCTTGCCAACAGGCATGGAGAGCGTGGCAGTGGGGAACCAGTCGCCATAGTCGCGGCACACCTCATTCTCCAGCTGGCCAAAGTTGTAGTAGTCGTTCTGCAGGTGTTCATAGCGCATGCCCACCTGAGCAAAGAGACGACCGAACTGGCGTCCGTACTCCACAAAGGCTGCTGCAGACTTTTCTTTAATCTCCGTATCGGTAGCCTTCACGGGAACGGCTTCTGTAGATGTAAACGAGTAGGCATCCGTGCGATGGTTGTAGGAATACTCGCCACCAAGGGAGAGGTTACCCTTCCAGATAGGATAGGAGAAAATAAGCTTCGAGGCCCAGAAATTGTTCGAGCTGTTGGTGTTGCTCTCGATGAAGCGAGACTCGGTACTGACGGGCAAACTACCAGCCAAGGGAGCTGCTGTTGTCTGCTCTGTGGTGCTGCCTGGAGTTTCTGTCTTATCGAAGAGCCCATCAATGTTCAGGTCGATACCCAACTTGCCAACCTTACCATTGTAATAGGCATTGAAGATGTGCTTGCGGAAATTGTCGTCCTGCCAGATATGGCTCTCTGAATGCTCCTTGAACTTGCTGTTCTCATAGGAGTCGGTAAAGAAATTGCTAGTCAGCTCACCACTGGGATGACGGTCGTACTTGTAGTAGGCACCGAAACTGTGTATCTCGTTGACCATGTAGTTCACCTGCAACTGTGGTGACCATCCCTTCCAGATGTTCTTCGTGTTCTGGGTGGTCTTGCCTAGAACATAATCGGGACCGGCATAGTATGTCAGGTCATTATCCTGCCTGCCTTCGTGGTGACCATAGCGACCAGCCCAGAACGAGGCGGTAATGTCGAGACCACCCGTGCGATAGTTCACGTCGAGGTTGTTGGTCAGCGTGTGACCATACCTATAGATGCCACCTGCGTTATCCTGAAAACTCAGACCCTCACCCTGCGCCTTTTTCAGCGTGATACGAACGACAGCTTTTGTCGAGGCGGCATAGCGGGCACCAGGGTTCTGCACCACATCGACGTGCTGAATCTGGTCGGAGCGCAGACGCGAGAGTTCCTTCATGTCCTGCACCCTTCGGCCATTGATGTAAACCTCGGCATCGCCTCGACCCAGCACCTTCACGCCACCATCGCGCTCAGCCTCAAGCGACGGAATCTTCGAGAGTGCATCGCTCACGGTTCCGGCTTTCTCCAGTATCGTACCAGCGACGGTGGTGCGCATGGCGTCGCCCTTCACACGTGTCTTAGGTAGGCGTCCCTTTACAACCACACCACTCAATTCATGAGTCTGGTTGAACCACATCGTCGTGTCTGTTGACAGACTATCATTCTGTTGTGCGGACGTCATCGTCGTCATCATCATTGCAGCCATCAGCGCTGCGAATCTTAAACTTACATTTTTCATATCATTTGTCTTTTTTAAATCATTTGTCCTTTTGACGGCAGAAAGGCTCGGTAAGGTTGCAATTCTTATCATTTCTGGGATAAACCGCATGTTTCTGTGACGAATGGTTAATTCTTGATATCCACGCCGCCGAGGAAATTGCTGGCGACGATGTGGATAGTGGGGGCTTTCGGGTCGGCATTGCGTGTGGCATGATTGCCTACACCACCGATAAAGCTTTGGCTTTTTACCTCCACATTGACCGTCGTGGGCACGAAGAGCTCGATGCCGCCACAAAAGGTGTGGACGTCGATTTCCTCATCCTCGGTGATGACGGCCTCGCGCAGGTCCATACGGATGCCGCCACAGAAGGCGTCGAGACGAGCACCGTGGAACGCCTCACCACGATAGACATACTCATCACCGCCATAGTGGACCGAGCAACAGATGCGCTTGCCATCCTCGCCGATAGGCAGCGGTCGACGAAGCCACTGATCGGGGTCGCAGCGGTAGCTATCAATGATGGTGGTCGCACCCACGTACAATAGTAGAACAGGGGCAACGTATGTCGTCCAAGGCTGGCGCCACAACCAGTCGTTCTCAATGATTCCCCACATGTTGACCAGCTTCCAAGCACCGGCCATAACAAATAAAATACCGATAATCGTTCTTCGTGTCATAACTTCAAAAATTTTAAAAATGTTTCTGGGTGCAAAGGTACGGTGCACTGCTTATCCCTCCAAATTTCTGGGATAAACGGCATGGAAATGTGACGTATGGTAGCGCAGTAGCGTTAAACTTTGCAATTATTCCCTCCGATTGCTAACATTCTGTGGAATTATTCGTAACTTAGCGGCGTATAAATCACCTAAGCAACAGACGATATGATAATGAATAATATAAGGAACTTGCTGATGGCGGCAGCGTTCATATTACTGCCAACCGTAGCTGTTGCCCAGACGCAGGGCAGCATTACGTTCGTGGTCGACGAGAATCTCGCGCCGATAGAAAAGTCGAATAAATATCTTTTTGATGGCAAGAGGCTGGCAAACTCCATACTGTACGGAGAAAATATTCCCAAAGAGGCTTACCGTATCGTAGCCACCAGCTTTGCCGATGCCCAGTGTATGAAAAGCATGGGCAAGGATGCCTTCTACCAGTGCATCGTGCAGGCATACGCCAACCACAAGTCGATAACGCTGTCGCCCGACATGATTTGGCTGCTCATCAGCCAGGGCTTTGCCCGCTACGTCAACGCCCATGCCGAGGCACTGCGCCCGCAGCTGGTCAGCCACGCGGGAAAGATGGACTTGGCCATCGAGACGCAGAAGGATTTGCTCTCAGGCGATGCCGACTGGCCTAAGCTGATAGACGATTTTGCCTCACAGATAGGTCGCTACACCAAGGGCGACATCGCCGAGACCGTCACCGCCGACTTCTCGACGACCAGCCAAGTGGAGCGCGTCGCCTCGCAGATTACGCTGATGGAGAGCGTGAAGTCTTATTTCGAATACATCGTTTACTACCTTTCGTGCGGCATCCCCAGCATCACGCTGAAGGGAACGCCTGACGACTGGCGAAAGGTGATGGACAAGACCAGGCGGCTGAGTGCATACGGACTCGAACAGTGGACGAAGAGCCTGGATTATATCCTAAGGCAGTTCGTTGTTGCCGCAGAGGGTAAGCCAAACCAATTGTTCTGGAAGAGCATGGTGAAGCAGTATCGTCCAGACGCGATGCAGGGGGGAGGATGCAGCTCTGACAAACCTACTGAACTCGACGGCTGGCTACTGAAACTCTTCCCCGACGAGAACGGACGGACGCTCGACCGCATAGCCCATACAGAAGAAATGCCGTCGGAGCGTGTGCGCGTAGGCTTCAAGTACCGCATTATCGACCCGGCGCAGGGAACCGTCAAGAGCGAGACACCTATGGAACTCTGGGCAGGATTCATCGGTGCCGAAGAGGATACCGTCACCAACACGCTCACGCCGAAAATAGGCTGGCTGGTGCGGCAGACGGAAAGCGACGACGACGTGCTGAACGACATGAAGAAGAAGGACGAGGACTGGGGTATCGAACTCCGTGTAAGGGAGGTGCCTGAGATTCTCTCCCGTCTGGAGCACATCAAGCGTCTGACGCTCGTCTTCACCGACGAAGTTGGGCTGCCAGATTGGTTCTACCGCCTGACCATCGACAGACTTCGCATCGAAGGAAAGATGACCGACGAGGTGAAAAACCGCATACTGGAGCACTTCCCGAAGGCAATAATTCTGTAATTCTATTACTTCTTTTACCAACCTTTGCGACAAATATGAAACAGGGACATATAGAAACGATAACGACGAGGACTATCAGTACCGCTTTCATGATACTGGCGATTGCCATCTTCAAGCCCTTCGGACTCGAAGCGGGCCAATGGCAGTCCTATCTGCATCTGCTGAGCCTTTTCATGTTAGGCTTGTCCAGCTGTTTCGTCACAGAGGTCATTCTGCGATACATTGTACATATGCCTCGCTCCTACGAACGCGGCATCAACTATATCATCAGCCGCAATCTGCGCTTCCAGCTCATCAATACACCTCTGGTGGCTCTGTTTATCTGTCTGTATCGCCACTTTGTGATGAGCAGTCTGGTAGAGAGCAACCGGCTCTCGCTGAGCAACTATCTGGAGACGCTGGTCATCATCGCCTTCCTCTCCTTCGCCATCGGTCTATACTGGCGTTTTAAGTTCCGAAGCAAGTATCTGGCGATGGAACTGGAGGAGACGAAACTTCTAAACGAGGAGCTGAAGAAGATGCAAGGCCCTGAGCATACATCTTCGAACGAAATGGAACAGTCAAGCGAAAAGCCCCTTCAGCAGGAGATTACCCTCACTGGTACGACCAACGAATCGGTGACGCTCCAGATTTCGCACCTATTATATATTGAGGCTGTGGGCAACTACGTGAAGGTTTGTCATCTGTGCGACGGGCAAGCGCGTTCTGATATGCTTCGTGCCACTATGAAACAGATGGAAGAAACGCTACAGGACTATCCGATGATAGTCCGTTGCCATCGCGCCTTCCTGATAAACCTTGGTCAGGTAGAGCAGATCATCTCACATTCCGGCTCCACACAACTGCTTATCAAGCACTGCCACGAATCAATCCCCGTCTCGCGCAGCAACATGGCGCAAATAAAAACTGCCATCAAAAACCTATAATGAGGGCCTTACTCTGTTCTGCCTGTTTTGTAATCCTTTACTGACAGTTCTGTAATCCAATTCTGACTAAGCCCAATACCAAACTCGTCGAGTTTGGTGACCAAAGTCGACGAGTTTGGTCATCAAAGTCGACGAGTTTGTAAAATAGTATATTCAGAACTATATCGCAACTAAGTTTATGCTATTTTACAGTTCAGTCTAAACAATAATACTCCTCTACTCTATTTTAAGACAACTGTAACTCCACGGGCCGCCTGTGCGCCATAGACCAGTGCCGATTCAATGTCGGCAGTCTTACTGGGGCCACTGATAAACGTACCAAAAGGATACTTTTTGAAATACTCCTTAGAGTCCGATATAAGTCTATAAGCCTCATGCATGTTGTTCACGATGGCATCACGACGCAACACAATGACCAGTTGCTGAACGGCAAAGCAGACTGACTTTTCCTTTGTCTGTTGAGGAATCCAGATGCATGCATTCTCCGCCACGCCAATAGTCCCTTCGACAACGCCGACGTCGGCTGTCATCAGTTCACGTGCATCATCGACCGTGTCGGGATTCAACTGTGCATCCACGTCAGTAAGGTTACTGGCGATAATCTTAGCATCTGGATAAGCCTGACGCACCAAATCATTAAGATTGTCAGCCTCCTTCATCTCCAGAATACGAGCTCCTGCTGTGGTCGTAGTCTTTGCAACGAATTCTGCCACTGGATTTGCAAACGTGATGGGGTTAAGCCCGTTCATGGCAGGCATATCATAAGTCTCGCGGGTATTGTCGCGAAGCCTCTTCAATATATTTTCTCTTGCACTCATAGCTATTCCTTGTCAGTTGCTTTACTTTTGGTTCTTCAGTTCCTTCTTCCACAATTCATGAAATGACTTCTTAGGGAACGTCATCATCTCGTGGCCATAGGCCCATGGATTCAGTTTCATATTTATCAGCGGTCCAGGCACCCAGTTCACCATGGGCGACAAGCGCAGAGCCGTGGTATAGAGCGCGGGGTGATTGAAGAGGAACGACATACCATTTGACATGGCTTTTTTCATTGGGTCTGCATGGCCGAGACTGTCAAGCTCCTGACGCCAGCGGTATATCTGGCTGGAGAGATCAACCTTCACAGGACACACATTATCACAAGAGCAGCATAGTGAACAGGCCGACACATTATCGTAGTATTGGTGCTTATCGCGCAGCATACCGAGGTTGATGCCTATCGGGCCTGGAATAAAGTAGGTGTAGCTATAGCCTGCCGACCGACGGTAAACAGGACAAGTATTCATGCATGCACCACAGCGCATACACTTCAGCGTCTGCCAATGCTCTGGGTTGCCAAGAATATCGCTACGCCCATTATCCACCAGGACTATATGCATCTCGCCGCCAGGACGCGGTCCGCGGAAATGGCTTGTATAGACGGTGGTCTCCTGCCCCGTACCAGAGCGGGCTACAAATCGCTGAAAGACGCCCATGGCCTGGTAGTTAGGGATAAGTTTCTCAATACCCATCGACACGATGTGTAACTTTGGAATAGATGTGGACATGTCGGCATTGCCCTCATTTGTACATACCACCACATCGCCTGTTTCGGCAATTCCGAAGTTGGCACCCGTCATACCGGCATCGGCCTCGGCAAACTGTTCGCGCAGGTGCATACGGGCCACATAGGTCAGGAACGTAGGGTCGTTGGGATCTTCATGGGGCGTGGTATAGGAGGCCGCTATCTCATCAAAGTTACTTATCTTCTTACGGAAGCAGTCGCCTATATCCTCACGGTGTACGTGCAGGGCAGGCATTACGATATGGCTTGGCGCCAGTCCCATCATCTGTAAGATACGTTCGCCAAGATCGGTTTCCACAACGTCGATACCTTGAGCCTCAAGATGCGCATTCAGGTGACACTCCTCGGTAAGCATGCTCTTGCTCTTCACCACCTTTTTAACACCATGTTCAGAGAGGATGGCATAGACAATGCGGTTGTATTCGTCAGCATCCTGAGCCCAGTGAACATGTACACCATTGTTGGTGGCATTGCGCTCAAACATTTCCAGATAGTCAGCCAGGTGGGTCTCAGTATGTTTCTTTATCTGGCTGGCCAATTCGCGCAGCTCCTCCCATTCCGGCAGGGCTTGGGCCATACGGTCACGCTTCTGACGTACGCCGAAGAAAGTCTGGTCATGGCGCGTCACGACGGCATCATTCTGCATATACCGCTCGGCAGCCTTAGCATGTTTGGTACTCATAGTCCTGAAGATAATATTTGTGCGACATGAATGAATTGAATGTCCTGCCCAAGTTTACGCGCAACACCCTGCAGATGCATAAGGCACGACGAGTCAGGTCCGGTGATATACTCTGCACCAGTTTCCATGTGACGGCGAAGCTTGTCCTGTCCCATTCGGGTAGAGACTGCCTGTTCCTCAACGGCAAACATTCCGCCAAAGCCGCAGCACTCGTCAGGACGCTCGGGTTCCACGACCTCAATGCCATCAACCAGTTTAAGCAGGTCAACAATCTTATTGAATCGCGGTACATTGCGCTCTGAAGGCGACGAAAGGCCCAGCTCACGCACACCGTGACATGAATTGTGGACACTCACCTTATGGGAAAAACGGGCTGGGAGTTCCTTTACTTGAAGAATGTCGTGCAAGAACTCCACAAGGTCGGTGGTTTTGCCTGCAGCCTCACACTCCTCAGCCTTCTTTCCCAGCAGCCCCGGATGGAAACAGCGCACATAAGCAGCACAGCTGGCTGAGGGAGCTACCACGTAGTCATAATCACGAAACAGCTCGTCGAACTTCTGTGCCAAAGGACGTGCCTTGAGCTCGAATCCAGCATTACCCATGGGCTGACCGCAGCAGGTCTGGCGCTCAGGATAATCCACATCCAGTCCCAGACTCTTAAGCAGACGATATGTCGATACGCCCACCTCCGGGTAGAGCGCATCGACATAACAGGGAACAAATAGTCCAATCTTCATCGTTTACATATCTTCGTAAGTATCCAGATAGGTCACGTGGGTCACGAGATACTCATCAACACCGTGCTTGCCGTCAGCACCACCAATACCGCTCTTCTTCACACCGGCATGGAAACCCTGGATGGCCTCGAAGTGCTCGCGATTGACATAAGTTTCTCCGAACTCCAGCTCACGACATGCCTTTACGGCGACATTAAGGTCCTTAGTGAAGATGCTGCTGGCAAGACCATACTCGCAGTCGTTGGCATAGCCAATAACTTCATCGAGGGTCTCGAAGGTCACCAATGGGATTACAGGGCCAAAGGTCTCCTCATGGATAATATCCATATCCTGACGGCAGTCATCGAGCACGGTAGCAGCATAGAAATAACCCTTCTCTCCTACCCTATGACCGCCGCAGAGTAGCTTGGCACCCTGTTTGATGGCACGTTCCACCTTCTCGGTGACGCTCTCCAAAGCACGAGCTTCGACCAGCGGACCCATATCGACGGTCTCATCTTTGCATACATCACCAACCTTCACCTTCGACATCTTATCGACAAGAATCTTGGTAAATGCCTCTTTTACCTCTTTCTGTACATAGACACGCTCAGCATTGTTGCAAATCTGACCATTGTTACCTATGCGGCTATCTACAATCCACTGTGCAGCACGCTCCAAGTCGGCATCCTTCATAACAATGGCAGGAGCCTTACCACCGAGTTCGAGGCTCACCTTAGTGATGTTCTTCGATGCAGCTGCCATGATACTTTCGCCAGCACCTACGGAACCTGTCACAGAGACGATGTCAATCTTCGGGCTGCCAGCCATCTCGTTACCGATAACACTGCCCTTACCTGTCACGATATTAATGACGCCAGCGGGCAGTCCGCTCTCATCAACAATCTTAGCAAACTCAGTACAGTTCTCAGGTGTCAACTGAGATGGCTTAATAACAATAGTACAACCGGCAATCAGCGCAGCACCTGCCTTACGGGCAATGAGGAAGAATGGGAAATTCCATGGCAGGATGCCAGCCACCACGCCGATAGGTTTCTTGGTAAGCAAAATCGTCTCGTTGGGGCGGTCCGAAGGGATTATCTCACCCTCGATATGGCGAGCGAAGGTAGCCATATACTCGAAATAGGCAATGGTTGCGCCAACTTCAATGGAAGCCCACGTACGAGTCTTGCCTTGCTCGCGCATGATAATCTCGGTAAACTCCTGCTCACGAGCCTTGATGCCAGCGGCAAACTTCAACAGGTACTGTGCACGCTCAATGGCGGGTATCTTTGCCCAACTCTTCTGAGCTGCACGCGCTGCATCCAAGGCACGATTAACATCTTCAATGGTTCCCTCTGGTTGACGAGAGATGACTTCCTCTGTTGAAGGGTTTAACACGTCAATCCACTTGCCGTTCGAGCTCTCGCAGAACTGGCCATTGATGTACATCTTAAGATTTTTCATACTTTAGGTTTGTTAGTTTGATTAGTAAACAAGTAATTCGGTAGCAAAAATAGTAAAAAAAGTATTATGGCATAAGCCTCAACACTTTTTTTTCGATAATTTAACTACTTCCATGCAAATTGTGACAGGTCAGTCTAAACCATACTACACCTAATATAAGTAGGTCGCTACACGGAAATAACATCGTTATTCTTTGCACGATTCAGAAAATATCCCTAATTTTGCAAACAATTTTTGAAAACGCTAAAGAGTAAGCATGCCAAACGACATACAGAACCCTCCCGATTACAGACACGACACAGTGTTGCCATTGCCCCTTGAAGTGAAGGCCGACGCATGGGCTGTGGATGCCGCATGCAGCGGAAATCCTGGACCTATGGAATATCAGGCTATAGACTTGCAGACAGGTGCACAGGTGTTTCACTTCGGACCGGTGAAGGGTACGAACAACATAGGTGAGTTCCTTGCTATCGTTCATGCACTCGCCCTATGTTGGCAGAAAGGTCTGCACGATAAGACTATCTACTCTGATTCCTACAACGCCATACTCTGGGTGTCAAAACGCCAATGTAAGACAAAGTTAGAGCGTACGCCTCAGACAGAGCAGCTATACCAGATTATCCAGCGTGCTGAGAACTGGCTGCGCACACACGACTATCGCAACCCAATCATAAAATGGGAGACCCAGAAGTGGGGCGAGGTGCCTGCTGACTTCGGTAGGAAATAATCATTCGTCAGGGACGCAAGGTGTTCAGGAAGCGCTGAACAAGATAGCCATCGTATGATGACGAGTCGAAAAGCGATGCCCCACAAGGTATCTGCGGCGCGCGAGTACCCTTACAAATGGTAAAAGGAGCCGTCTCAACACGAAGCTCATCCCACAGGTTATCATCTATGAATGACTGTAACGTCTTTGCCCCGCCTTCAACAATTAGCGACTGTATGCCGTGAGCATGTAGCACATCAAGATTCAACGGATGCTGGCGGTCAATAACCAATCGCTTGGGATCAGTACCCACCCAGTTGCGCACATTCAGCTGCGGATGTTCACGCTCATTGGTCACACGCCCCACGAGGATGGCATCTTCCTCAGCACGGAGCTTATGTGACAGCATTTTGGTGAAGTCCGATGATATAGCCAGCGCCTTTCCGTTATCATCAATCAGGCCATTAGCAGTCTGTGCCCACTTCAAGATGATATATGGACGATGCAGCCTGTGGAAAGTAAAGAAACGACGGTTCAAGGCTTTACACTCTTCTTCCAGCACGCCAACGGTAACGTCAATGCCAGCATCGCGCAGTTTCTTTATTCCGCGGCCCTGCACTTCAGCAAACTCATCGATGCAACCAACGACAACGCGCTTCACACCTTTCTTTATAATAAGGTCGGCGCAGGGCGGTGTCTTGCCGTAATGTGAGCAAGGCTCAAGCGACACATAGATGGTTGACTGCGACAACAGATGCTCATCTTCAGGACGCACCGATGCAAAGGCGTTAACCTCAGCATGTCCCTGACCGCAGCGCACATGATAGCCCTCGCCGATTATTTTAGAGGTGAGAGGTGAGAGGTGAGAGGTGAGAGGTGCAACGATCACTGCTCCTACCATTGGATTTGGTTTTGCGTTCTGCTGACCATTGCGTGCCAACTGAAGGCAGCGGCGCATATACTGTTCATCGATAGTTCTTGTCGTAGAGTCCATTGTCACAGAATAAAAAGTAATACACTTCAACAAAGAATGGTAATCAAAAAAAGCGCCAACCTTCGTAACGAAGATTAGCGCTCTACCTTTTGATGTTGTGGTACCTCCAGGAATCGAACCGGGGACACACGGATTTTCAGTCCGATGCTCTACCAACTGAGCTAAGGCACCATCGTTTTGCGGGTGCAAAGGTAGCAAATAATTATCAGAATCCGCACATATTGCAACAAACAGGCCTCTAATTTAACTTTTTTTACGAACAAGAAAACAAATTATTAGTCTCTCTACATAACTTATTCATATTTTTTTTCTACCTTTGCATCCGCTTTCGGGCAATCGGGATGTAGCGCAGTTGGTAGCGCACTACGTTCGGGACGTAGGGGTCGGGCGTTCGAGTCGCCTCATCCCGACAACGCAAGGTTGTCAATCGCAGGAGTTGGCCCTGCGACCGCTTAAAACAAGCTGACAATAAGTTCCTGACAGTCAGTACGTTGTAAAGTATGGTGGTCGAGCAATCGGCCACCTTTTCTTTTTGACGTTCACGATATTTTTGGCGTGTTTTTGGCGTGATTTTCTGTGGCTTGTTATTCTTGCCTACTAGAAAATGAACTATATAGATGGTAAAACTGTTTATTCTTATCACTATTAGAGCGACTCGTACTTACCATCGTTTCCTAAGAATCCCAAGTATAATCAGCAGATAGCCCGCGAGGCATAGCATCGGGGCGATGACAATTCTGCGGGTTGAGAAGATGGCAGGGTTGAAAGATTGTTCGTTACTACTTGAACCAGACATTAGGATATAACCTATGAGTATCAGGACGCATGCAATGATGAGGATTCGTTTTCCGGTTAAGCCAGCGAGTATCAAATGTTTGGCTTTATTGATATTGTTTGTTGTAGTATTCATATTGCTTGATGTATTGATGAATAAATTCGGTTCTTTCAAATTGTTCTGCTACGACAAGTGCCTGTTCCATGGTCTGCATCCATGTGTAGCGGTTATAAAGAGATCCGGCACGACGCGATGATTTAATGGTGTTTATCCAAGAGAGCCATTCGTCAGAACGTCGCAGCAGGGTGCTGACAATCTCATCACCATGTTCAGGCTGACGTGCCATATAATAGCAACGGGCCATCGACAATGCGTATTCTGTATAGGGCACGTTCTCCTGCGGCATTTCCTTCTGCCACTTATGACATACATTCACGGCTCGTTTCAAGTCACCACGCTGAAGAAGAGAGTCGATAAGTACACCCATGATGAGCTGATGTGCATTGGCCATACGCTTGACATCTTCATCCACATAGATTCCCTTTGTGTTCAGACCACCATAGCGGAAGCGGTGCATGATGTTGTCATAAAGCCTCTCCACATCTATCCTCTGAGTGGTAGCCGTTGGAGAAATGCGATAGGCAAGTCCTTCGAGTACGAGATGGTCGCGCAGGAAGGGCAGAATGTCGGAACCCATGCTGATGGACATATAGACGGGGCGTTCCCAATTGGCCTGCAACAGCATGTCGAGCACCATCAGCTCGTTCTTGAAGAGACCCTTCTTGCCCTTCAGCGAGATGGTCGCTGGGCCAATGGTGATGCTGTCAGTATCGATGGGTATATACTCCATCCGGCCCTCCTTGTAGTCTTCGTGGCTCAGGCTGATGGGCAGGGGTGGCGAGTCATAAGCCTGACGCTTCATCTGGTCGATATACCAGTCAGTCTGCAGGTATTCCATATTAACGACGCGCGTATCGGTGCGCACACCTTCCACCTCATGGTTATACCAAAGCGGGAATGTGTCGTTATCGCCATTGGTCAGGATGATGGGATGTCCCTCTCGTTGCATGCTGTTGAGATAGTTGGCACCGAAGTCACGACAGGTATAACGGCCAGAGCGGTCATGGTCATCCCACGTCTGGCTTGCCATCTGGAGGGGAATTAAAAGACAGCCAATGGAAACAAGCAGAGCCAGACCCACCCCCAACCCCTCCCTGTGATGGAGGGGAGTATATACCTTCTGAGCGAAATGACAACGGATGATGTAACTACTCCCCTCCCTCACAGGGAGGGGTCGGGAGAAGGTCTGCCAGATTCCTCCCACTCCCAGTCCTATCCAGATGGCAAAGGCATAGAACGAACCAGCATAGGCGTAGTCACGTTCACGCGGTTGGAGCGGCGTCTGGTTCAGATAGACCACGATGGCAAGTCCCGTCATCAGGAACAGCAGCATGACAACCAGGAACTGTTGTTTACCTTCGCGTCCCTTGCGCCATTGCCATAACATTCCCACCAGTCCGAGTATCAGCGGTAATCCATAGAACACGTTACGCCCTTTGTTCTCTTTCAAGTCAGACGGCAGCTTCGACGTGTCGCAACCTAACAGCCAGTCGTCTATCCATCGGAATCCTGTAATCCAGTTGCCGTGTTCCACCTCTCCGTGCCCCTGAATGTTGTTCTGCCGCCCCACAAAGTTCCATAGGAAATAACGCCAGTACATAAAGTTGACTTGGTAGGATAGGAAGAAACGCAGATTCTCGGCAGTAGTGGGTACGCCGTCCTTTTTCTCGACGTTTCCGAGCCAGTCCTCGTAGGCCTTGGCATGTCGTGAGGAGTGCATCCGAGGAAAGTACATATTATTCTTGTACACATAATTAATATCATGGCGCACCACCTCGTATTCCTGCTTCGTGGAATCGGCCACAGGGCGATAGACGGCCTTGCCTTCCTTCTGTCTCGGCACCAGGTACTCTCCCTCTGCCACACGGTCTATTTCACTGCAATACGCTGGACCATAGAACAGCGGTGTCTTGCCATATTGCTCGCGGTTCAGATAGCTGCCCAAAGAGAAGATGTTATCAGGCGCATTCTCACACATCGGCGTTTGGGCATTGGCCCTGAAGAAGATGACGCCATAGCTGCTATAGCCGATGAGCATCATGAGCAAGCAGGCCAACGATAGCTTGACGATTCTTTGTTTCACTTTATAATAGGCAATGACGATTGTTCCTGTCAGCAGTAAGATGTAGCAAATGAGTCCAGTATTGTAAGGGCAACCCAGCACATTGGTAAACAGCAGTTCAAACCCTCCGCCAAGTTTCACTACGCCAGGGATGAGACCAAAGAGGATGACGGCTACCAGCAAGCCGCCAGCGATGAGTGCTTTCAGCATCCCCATCCACGTGACCCGCTTTGCTCGACGGAAATAGACCACAAACGACATGGCGGGCAGACAGAGCAGACAAAGCAGATGAACACCGATGGACAATCCTGTAATATAGGCAATCAGGACAATCCATCGAGTACTGCCGGGCTTATCCATCTCGTTCTCCCATTTCAGAATCAGCCAGAACATCAGAGCTGTCAGAAAACTGGAGAAGGCATAAACTTCTGCCTCGACTGCCGAGAACCAGAACGTGTCGCTGAAGGTGTAGGCTAATGCGCCAACCATGCCGCACGCCTCAATAGTGATGACCTGCGAAATGCTCATCTCCCTATCACTGATAGTGCAAATCAGTTTCCGGGCGAGGTGAGTCACCGTGAGAAACAGGAAGAATATGCAGCCCGCACTCAGCAGTGCCGACAGGAGATTGACCATCAGCGCCACATGAGACGGATCACTGGCCAGCTGTGAGAACAGGTTGGCAACTAACATAAAGACTGGTGCGCCAGGCGGGTGACCAATCTCCAACTTATAGCCACACGCAATGAATTCAGGACAATCCCACAGACTGGCCGTTGGTTCCACAGTCAGTCCATAGACAATAGCGGCAATGGCAAAGACAAGCCACGCCATGCAAGTGTTGAGTTTCTTAAATGTTTCTTGTTGCATAATGCTTTGCACGTTTCATTAAACGGCTGCAAAGCTAACAACAATTATGTAAACATACAGCAAAAACTGTCTGACATTTGTCTGACAGGAACCTATCTATCTGATAGTCAGACCGTATGACTTTCCCCTGTCTGACTCGATTTTAAGGTCGGAATGTTCTTCTATGATGGGCTTTAGTCGTCGGATGAGGGTGTAAAGCGTCTCGCTGGCATCGGGTTTCTTGGGCCAAAGCGCATCGCAAATATCTGCTTTCGACAGCTGATGTGTAGGGGACTGCCACAGCATCTCCATCAGCTGCAGCTGCATCGGGGTAAGTTTTACTTCGCAGCCTTTGGCATTGACGAACCGCCCATCTTGCAGGGCTAAGCCGCCATAAAATCCTAATGCTGACAGCCGCCTATGCTGATACAGGCAGAACAGGCTCCACAAAAGCACCATCGACCATAGAATCATCGAAGGACGCTGGTCAGAGAGTGACAGAATCGTGGCTGTCGACACTTGCGGACGAGGACGGAATCCTTTCTTGGTGTCCACCGCCAAAACTGCATTTCCTCTCAACCCCTCTATTTGCAGATGACTGTTGAACACCTGAATAGTGTCAGCACTGATCACGTCCGACTGCTGTTCATCCAGAGCCTTGGCCAATGCCTGATTCACATCCTCGGTCACCAGATTCTCCGTTGTCTTATAACTCGTCAGGCTCACCATACTCGAAGCGATTATCAGTGCAAAGAGTACCACTACTGCGTATCTCTGTTTCATAAAATCATATTATTAGTATCAGAATACACATGCCCATCCGAATTTACGGACGAGTTCTTGTAACAGATTCCTGTCACGAATAGGGATTGTAACCGAGACAGTCTCTCGCTGGTTATCACGTTCAGCGATATTGGCTGTATCGAGGTCATGCTGTGTCTGCATGTTCATCCAAATGTCAGCAGGGATGCCAAGTGCTTTCTCCAAGGCTACAGCCACGTTGAGCGATACCGAACGTTTACCGTTGATGGTCTCGCTGAGTACGGATGCCTTGATGCCAGTCTCGTCAGCGAGTTGCTTCTGCGTCATACCACGTTCTTTAAGTTCATCCTTAATCATTTCACCAGGATGTGTAGCAATAAATGGGGTTAGAACTCTCTTACTCATAATGCTTGGAAATTTCAAATATCAATGCGTTTACAATTATTCCGCTTTCATCGGGAGAACTATAGAAGAACAGACGGTACTGATCGTTAATCCATACAGCATCTACACCATTCAGATCACCTTTCTTCTTCTCATAGTGGAGCGACTTAATAAAGAATAGATCTTCCAGTCGCCGAGCAGCTTTAAGATAGTTAACCACCTTGATGAATCGTTTCACAATGTCCTTGGACAGCTTCTTATACTGGCTGTCCTTGGTTGTTCCTGTGGTGTACAACTCCTCTAATGCCGCATTATCGAATTCAATGTTCATTGTCTAAATTGATTAAGACGGTGCAAAGATAATGATAATTTTCAAGATATTAGCAAATTTGCGAATTTTTTAAGATTTCTTGCGAATTATATTAAAAATTCGGTTCTGCATCGCCACGCAGGAAGGTAATCCATCCATCCTTGTCTTTGAAGTAAAATCCTTCGAATCGAAACGTCGTTTCATCGGCGTAGTCTAAGGTGGCGATATTGGAATAGGCCATGTGTCCGCTATTTGCACCCTCATAGTGGGCATTCAGAAACAGGCAGTTGCGCTTCTCACCATTTCCCCCTTCCGGGCTGTAGTAACTCAGTTTCCATGTACCTGAGAAAGTTCCTTCCAAAGGCTCCACATTCTCCCAATCGGTGTAGCGTTGCTCACCGTCGATGGTGACGAGCTTGCGGGTTTGCCATTTGCGCATACCCGACAGTGTGCCGTCGACCTGGAACGTGAGGCGCTCGAAATAACGCTGCGTGTCGCTGATGTTCTCGTAGTGCCATGTGCCGACCATGAGCGGCCCGTACTGCTCGTTCAACTGAACGGTCTTTTCGTGTGCCTCTGGGTCTGCATATCTTGGTTCGTCGCTGCCGCAAGAGGCGAATGCGAGGACTACGATCAAGAGAAGGAGAAATTTTGCTTGTTTCATATTGCCTATTTTGATATTTTCAAACCGAGTTTGGCTGATGGTGTCCTGCCTTTATAAAAGTCCTGTGCCTCTTCATTCTGATATGCGGGCTCGTCTTGTTCCTGCATCCAGCCCACGCTTCGAAATGTCTTCTTGTTCCAAGTTCTGTTTTCCTTCTCATCCAAAGTCATGTTGAGAGAGGGCACAAGATTGCATGATTCTGAGACTTTTGCTGTGGTTATCCATTCCACTACAACAAATACGCCAGTCTGGGGAAATGGTATAGGATGGGGAAGGCTGATGCCATCCTTGCCGAGTTTCTGACCGGAAGGGAGTATAATGCCACCATCAATGAGGGACTCATCTTTTGGGGCACCGGTCTTGGCATCTGGCTGTCGAAGATCAAAGCGGAGAGTGGCATAGATAGGTATCTTGATTTCCGTGAAGACCAGCCAGTGGGTGGAGTGATCGAGGCTTGCCAAAATAGAGTGGATGTATGGTGTTTCTGTCCAAGTGCTGTCGTATGGAATGAACAAAGCCATCTCAAATCCATTAGCTCCTTTGTGCTTGGTCTGCGTCTTCGCTTTCATCAATCCCACTTCTGTGGTCTTTGTTCGTTTGGGAGCCTTTGCGCTAATGGCGACTTCATCAAGATTGATACTTATCGGAACAAGAAAGATTGTTTGCGAGTCGGCTGTTATCTTAGAGATGCTCTTTGTCTCATAGCAGATATGAGACAACCGTATCTGTGCTGCTTCGTTTGGAATGGCAATCATCCCTTTTTCGTCCGTATAGCCACCAGTGTCATTCCCGAAATAGACACTCACAAACGGTATTGGCTCATTGGTGATGCTGTCCTTAACAATTACTGTTTGTGCCATTCCAAATGTCGTTGCAAACAGCATCGCCAGCAGGAGCAATAATCGTCTGTAGTGTATCTGTTGTTTCATTTTACAATGCTTTTTGTCATTCCGAGCCACAAAGTTACAGAAAGTCCCACGAAAAAGCCCCCAACAAGACCGAAAAAGTGTCTGCCGAGGTGAAAGTCTGAACAAATGTTCAGGGGTTTAGTAACATTTCGGGGGGTACGACAGAAAAATTCACATCATTCCGTCGGATTCCATCGGGGCTATCGGATATAAGGGCAGTGCCATACGCCATGATTGGCAGAGTGCCACTCCACCGCACGCTTTTGGCGTTTGCGGTGCAAAAGTATAAAATATTGAGGAAAGAATAATAATTTTAACACTTAAATTTTGGCGTGTTTTTGGCGTGATAGCTTATATTTGGCGTGATTTGGGTTTACCACCTTTGATTTTTGAAAATCGCTATCTATCTCATTTTCAGAGAAATGCAGTCATTCTCGTCAAAACTGATAAAATCGGGTATAAGCAGGAGTTAGCGCCTCATCCCGACCAACAATCGAGTAGCTGCTTGGTATTCAAGCGGCTATTTCTTTTTTTTACGCCACAAAATGTTAAAATATCAATTCTGTCCTATTTTTGTTTGCTATAGTTTGGTATAGAAAGGAATATTATGTTTACTTTTGCAACATGATGCAGATACCCATAGAATCCATGAACCTTTTGCTGCTCAATGTGGGCCACGCTCGTCATAATGCAGACTGGAATTGGAAGAACGTCAGTTCGCCGTTCGTCCGTATATTCTACGTCACCAGTGGCGAAGCATTGCTGCACATGCCTGAGCAGACGTTCACCTTACGGCCCGGCTACATGTACTTCGTGCCTGCATATCAGGTACACAGCTATGAATGTCATGGACTGTTTGACCTTTACTATATGCACATGTACGAAGGCGTGCGCAACGAGATGAACGTCTTCGAAGTTTATGAGATGCCTACAGAAGTGAAGGTGGATGGACGCCAAGAGATGGACACGCTATTTGAATACCTCTGCAGCGAACGCCCTGACGCTCAACTGCCGCAGAGCGACCCCACGAGCTACGACACAAACAGTCAGACATCTGACTATGCTCAGCGCTATCGCGGCATGGACCTATGGGAGAAGATGGAGCTGCGTGGTGCCATGCTAATGATTCTGGCATGTTTCATGCGGCACGCCAAGCCACGTGTGTGGACTAGTGACGAACGAATGAAACGCGTATTGGAACATGTACACAATCACATAACGGACAACATTGACGTAGAGGAGCTGGCTAACGTGGCTTGCGTCACGAAGCCCTACCTCATAAGGCTTTTCAAACGTGAGTTTGGCACCTCACCCATACAATATATTAATAAGAAAAAGGTGGAGCGCGCCGGACTGCTATTGTTCACCACCGATCTGCCTGTGAAAGAGGTTGCCTGGCAGCTGGGATTCAGCGATGACAGTTACTTCATACGCCTGTTCCGCAAGCAGATGAACATAACACCACAGGAATACAGGGCAAGAGTGAAGAGTTGAGCGCTCGAGCTTGCTCGCTTTGCTTGCAAAGAATTGAGAGTTATGGAAGGATATATACAGACATTATCTGAAGGAAAGATTAAGCGCTACGTGCAGATGCTTGACATAAACGAGGATCCAGAGCTGATAGCGCAGTATAAGAAATGGCACTCAGAGGAATATTCATGGCCAGAGATACGCCAGGGAATAAGAGAAGTTGGAATTCTGGAGATGGAGCTCTACATCCGCGGTAACCACCTGGTGATGATTGTCGATGCGTCCGCCGACTTCGACTGGCAGACAGCCATGGACCGCTTGGCCACCCTACCCCGACAGGCTGAGTGGGAAGCCTTTGTTGCGAAGTTTCAAGGTTGCAGTGCTGAAGCACGCAGCGACGAGAAATGGCAGCCGATGGAAAGGATGTTCAGACTTTATAAGTGAAAAGTGAAGAGTGAAGAATCAAGAGTGAAGAATCAACAATTAAAAACATGAGATATACAGAATTAGGAAAAACGGGCATGAAGCTGTCACATATCAGCTTCGGTGCGTCCTCACTGGGCAGCGTGTTCCGTGAGACCAATGAGAAAGAAAGCTTCGAGGCTGTTGAGACAGCCATCGAGGGAGGTATCAACTTCATTGACGTGAGTCCCTACTACGGCCACTACAAGGCCGAGACCGTATTAGGCAAGGCGTTGCGTAGCATCCCACGCGACAAGTATTACCTTAGTACCAAGGTGGGACGCTATGGCAAGGACGGTGTGAACACGTGGGACTACTCCGCCAAGCGCGTCACTGACAGCGTATATGAGAGCATGGAGCGTCTGGGCGTGGACTACATAGACCTGATCAACGTACACGACATTGAGTTTCAGGCCTCACTGCCTGGCGGACTGCAGAAGGTAGCCGACGAGACGCTGCCTGCACTCACGGAGCTGAAGAGCAAAGGAATAGTAGGCCATGTGGGCATCACAGACCTACAGCTCGAGAACCTGAAGTGGGTCATAGAGCATGTGGAGAAAGGAACTGTGGAGAGCATACTGAACTTCTGCCACTACACCCTTAACGATGACGCGCTGACCGACTATCTCGACTTCTTCGAGCAGCACAATATAGGTATCATCAATGCCTCACCACTCTCTATGGGACTGCTCTCACAGCGCGGTGTGCCCGACTGGCATCCGGCTCCAAAGGCTCTCGTTGATGTATGCCGCAAGGCTGCCGACTACTGCAATGAAAAGGGTATCGCCATTGAGCGCTTGGCAGTGCAGTACAGCGTGAGCGACCCTCGCATCACCACCACACTATTCTCTTCTGCAAACCCTGCCAATGTGCGTCGTAACATAGAGTGGGCCAATGAAGAGCCCGACTGGCAACTGGTAAAGGAAGTGAAAGACATCATAGGTAACCAACAACGTGTGACATGGGCCAACTCATAATAGATGCACATTCGCATTTGTGGCTGGAGCAAGATACCACAATTGACGGAAAACGAATAAAGTCGCTAAGCAACGGCCGCAGCATCTTCTTCGACGAAGAGGTGCAGATGCTGCCGCCATTTATAATTGATGGTAAGAACACCGCCGAGGTGTTCCTCTCGAACATGGACTATGCCCAGGTAGGAGCAGCAGTAGTGGTGCAAGAGTTGATTGACGGTTGTCAGAACGACTACCTCGCCACCGTTCAGAAACGCTATCCCGACCGTTTCTTCTGCATGGGAATGGCATGGAACGAACAGGAGGCACACGACGTGATCAGTAGCGGACTGAAAGGCATTGCCTATCCCGGACACCGTATGAAGCAACCGCTCACCGACCTTATGCCAGTGTTCCATCTGATGGAGCGCGAGGGACTGGTGCTGTCGATGTGTCTGGCCGACGACGAGCGTCAGATATGCCAGATGCGCGAAGTCATAGAAGAGTGTCCTGCGCTCAAAGTGGCTATAGGTCATTTGGGTATGCCCAACCCTCCCGCCATGCCAGCATGGGAGAATGAGCGCTGGCGTCAGCAGATACTTCTGGCACGTCACGAGAACGTTATGATTGAGTCGGGTGGCATCACATGGCTCTACAACTCAGAGTTCTACCCCTACCCTTCAGCGGTGCGTGCCATTCGCGAGGCTGCCGATATGATAGGATGGTATCATCTTATGTGGGGCAGCGACTATCCGCGCACCATCACTGCCATTACCTACCGCATGAGCTACGACTTCATAACGAAGAGCCATGAACTAACCGACGAGCAGAAGGCTGCTTTCCTTGGCGGCAATGCCCATCGCTTCTATGGCTTCGGAGAACTGCCCGAACTACCTTATTACAAGAACATGTCGGAATAAATAGCCAACGACAAAACCTGAAATCAATAACAATTATCTTTAAAACAGTAATATGAACCGACCAAAGCTGATACCACGCAAGTATCTTGTAACCTTTATCATCATCACATCGCTGTTTGCCCTGTGGGGCTTTGCCAACGATATCACTAACCCCATGGTGGCAGCATTCCAGACGGTGATGGAACTTTCAGCCGCAAAGGCTTCTATGGTGCAGTTCGCCTTCTATGGCGGCTACGCAACGATGGCCATTCCAGCAGCTCTTTTCATACGCCGCTACAGCTATAAGGTGGCCATTCTTATCGGACTGGCCCTATATTCCATCGGCGCCTTTCTTTTTATCCCAGCTGCCGAGGTGCAGAGCTTCACATTCTTCTGTCTATCGCTCTACATACTCACCTTCGGACTGGCTTTCCTCGAGACAACAGCCAACCCATACATACTTTCGCTGGGCGACAAGAGCAATGCCACCCAACGACTGAATCTGGCACAGGCCTTCAACCCTGTAGGATCTCTTTCGGGCATGGCAGTGGCATCATTTATCGTGCTGCCTAACCTCTGGAGTGACCGTCGCGACGAAGCCGGACAGATAATCTTCGGCACGCTGTCAGAGGCCGAGAAAGCCAACATTCGTCTGCACGATCTGGCCGTGATACGCGATCCCTATGTAGCATTGGGACTGGTAGTTTTGGTGATGTTTATCATTATCGCCCTGTGTATCAAGACGGAGAAAAAGAACGACGACACGCCTGCCAGCAGCTCAGCCAGAAAGACGCTTAGCCGTCTTTGGCACAACCAAGCCTACCGCTATGGCGTTATTTCACAGGTATTCTATGTGGCCGCTCAAATCATGGTGTGGACCTTCATCATCCAATATGCCGACCGCTTGGGCATCAACAAGGCCACAGCCCAGATCTACAATATTGTGGCTATGTCGCTAAACCTAGTGGGACGCTTTGTCGGCACCTTTATCATGCGCTATGCCAACGTGCACCGTCTGCTTAGCATCTTTGGCGTATGTGCCTCGCTGTTCACCATTGGTGCCATTGCAATCGACGGCATATGGGGTCTCTACTCGCTGGTGCTCATCAGCCTGTTCATGTCGATCATGTTCCCCAGCATCTATGGCATCGCCCTTGAAAAAGTCTCTACTGAAGACACCTCGTTGGGCGCAGCCTTCCTGGTGATGGCCATCGTGGGTGGAGCGCTGATGCCGCCACTGCAGGGCAAAATCATCGATCAGGGCATCATCATGGGACATCCGGCCGTGAACGTATCATTCGTGTTGCCACTCATCAGTTTCATTATTATCGCCATCTATGGCTATTTAACTCTCAAAAAACGTTTATCATATCAAAAATAAAATGAAAGCAATTCAAATTTCACACAGCCAAGAGCTGAACATCATTGACATTGAAAAACCACAGGCCCCTGCAAAGGGAGAGATACAGCTCCGTCTGAGCTACGTAGGTTTCTGCGGCAGCGACATCAACACTTTCATGGGTCGTAACTCAATGGCCCTCAACCCTGTCATTCCCGGTCATGAGGTGGGCGCAGTGATAGAGGCTGTAGGCGAAGGCGTGCCTGAAGGACTGAAGCCAGGCATGACCGTCACCTGCAACCCATACACCAACTGCGGCAAGTGTGCATCTTGTCGCAACCAGCGCGTCAACGCCTGCCAGCACAACGAGACATTAGGTGTGCAGCGCAACGGTGCCATGCGCGAATATATCACCCTGCCTTGGGAGAAAGTTATACCCGCCGGACTGCTCGACACCAAGACCTGCGCCCTCGTAGAGCCTATGAGTGTAGGCTTCCACGCTGTGAGCCGTGCACAGGTGACCGACATCGACGTAGTACTGGTAATCGGTTGTGGCATGGTTGGCATGGGTGTCGTAGTGCGCTCAGCCATGCGTGGCGCCACTGTTGTGGCTGCCGACATAGATGACGAGAAGCTGGCACTGGCTCGCCAGATGGGAGCTTCCTATACCATCAACACCAAGACAGAGAATGTGCATCAGCGACTGTTAGAGATGACCAGCGGCTTCGGTCCCGATGTTGTCATCGAAGCAGTAGGCAGCACACCCACCTATCAGATGGCTGTCGATGAGGTGGCCTTCACAGGACGTGTGGTCTGCATAGGCTATGCTAAGTCCGAGGTGTCGTTCCAGACAAAGTACTTCGTACAGAAGGAACTCGACATACGCGGCTCACGTAATGCACAGCCCAGTGACTTCCGCGCTGTCATTCACTACCTGGAAAGAGGAACATGTCCCACAGACAAACTCATCACAAAGGTTATCCATCCCGAAGAGGCGCTCGACACCATGCGATGGTGGAGCGAGAATCCGGGAAAGGTTTTCCGCATACTTGTGGACTTTCAGAATTGAAAAATGTTTTTTACCATTATGAAACTAATATCTACAGTATTACTTTTAATTGCCTCCCTATCGGTTGAGGCACAGTCTTATCCCATCCCCGTGAGCGAAGAGCACGAGAAGATGATGACAGGACAGTTTGAACCCACATGGCAGTCGCTCGAAACTCACCAGACACCGGAATGGTTCCGCAACGCCAAGTTCGGCATCTGGGCCCACTGGGGCGCTCAGTGCGTGGAGGGCTCAGGCGACTGGATGGCCCGCGAGATGTATATGGAAGGAAACTACAAATACAACTACCACCGCGAGCACTACGGTCATCCCTCTGAGTTTGGATATAAGGACATATTACCGCTGTTCAAGGCAGAGAAATGGGATCCAGAGAAACTTGTGGAGCGCTACAAGAAGTGCGGCGCACAGTATTTCTTCGTTCTTGGCAATCACCATGACAACTACGACCTCTGGGACTCACAGTACCAGGAGTGGAACTCCGTGAACATTGGTCCGAAACGCGACATTCTGAAGGAATGGGCAGCAGCTGCAAAGAAGGCTGGTCTTCCATTGGGCATCTCGTTCCATGCCGATCACGCCTGGACATGGTTTGAGCCATCACAGCGCTACGATCTCGAAGGCGAGAAGGCCGGCATTTGGTATGACGGCACCCTGACTAAAGAGGACGGCAAAGGCAAGTGGTGGGAAGGTTTTGACCCACAGAAGCTCTACCAGCAGCGCCACCCTATGAGCAAAGGCTCATGGAACAACGGCGCTATACACGGTCAGTGGGCATGGGGCAACGGTGCATGCCGCCCATCAGAGGAGTTCGTGACAAATTTCTATGACCGCACCCTCGATGCCATCAATCGCTATCAGCCAGACCTTATTTACTTCGATGTGACCGTGTTGCCATTCTATCCCCTCAGCGACGCCGGTCTGAAGATTGCCGCCCACATGTATAATAAGAACCCTCGTGGCGTTGTCTTCGGCAAGATTCTCAGTGAAGAACAGAAGAAGGCTCTCACATGGGATGTGGAACGCGGAGCACCTAATGCAATAATTTCAGAACCTTGGCAGACCTGCAACTGCATCGGTGACTGGCACTACAACACCGGTACATATAAGCGCGGCTACAAGACAGCCAAGAACATGGTGAAGCAGCTCGTAGATATTGTATCGAAGAACGGCAATCTTCTGTTGAACATTCCTCTTCGTGCCGATGGTACTTACGACGAGAAGGCAGCCAGCTTCCTTGACGAGCTGGAGGCATGGATGACACAGAACGGCGAGAGCATCTTCGGCACACGTCCTTGGGTGAAGTTCGGCGAGGGTCCTGTGGCTGAAAAGGACATCAAAATCAATGCACAGGGCTTCAACGAAGGTCAGTATAATGGTATGGACTATCGCGACATCCGCTTCAACCAGACGAAGAAGTACCTATATGTCACCGCTATGGGATGGCCTGAGGACGGCAAGCTCATCGTGAAGTCTCTTGCCAAGGGCAACCCCGACTTTAAGAAGAGCATCAAGAGCGCCTACCTGCTAGGCTATGGCAAAGTGAAAGTAAGCCAGACCGCCGCTGGCCTGGAGGTACAGCTACCTCAACCTTGCAACGAGATAGCGCCCGTGCTCCGCATCGCGAAGTAATCCTGTTGCTATCGGTATAAACAAGCGCATAATTACGAATCCGCAGTGTCGCTTCCTAACACTGCGGATTCTGTTTAACGTATATTGAAAGAACTTTTTTTCACAAAACAATTTGGAATTCTCAATAATTCTATTTACTTTTGCCACACTTACTACAAAATAACAAAAACAATCGAGTTATAACTATGAGAAAACTATTTATTCTTATTGGATTAATGATTACTGTTGAAATTGCAATGGCAAAAACAACATATATTCCAAAGTACACTTCATATATACACATAGTTAATGGTAATGACACAATTGTTGTAGCAGATAGCGTAAGTGAAATAGAATTAGCTGAGCGTAGCGGACTTTTCTCTATTAGAGTCGAGCACGAAGAAGTTAACAAAGAGAAAGTAAAAGCTATAAAACGTGCAAAAAGGGCTGTTGGATGGATGTCGTTTTCGGCAGCGATGTCATCGGTGTCCACATCGCTATCAAGTAATAATCTTCAATACTATGTTAGATCACAAAACACAAATGTTGCATTTCACTTATTAGACCTTTACAACAATAACGCTATTAAAGAACAGAAGTTGAATACCGATGTTTGGATTGATAACACAAGTGACAAGGAGATAATGATTAATGATACAGAGCGTGGTCTTATGTGGTATGTCAAGCCTCGCCAAACGTTACATATTACTCCTAACAATCCAGACGTTCAGTCTTTGCGAATAAGCGATATTAATAATCAGAATGTGAACTATGCAGTGATAGCCACAGGTAACTATACGTTGAAATGGGAAGTGGAATGGGAAGACAGTAATAGCTGGATTGTTTCCATTTACAAAGACTCTTACAACGAATATGCATATGACAAGCTCGACAGGTATAGACGAATTAACAAGGCTACATTTGTAGAAGAAGATATGACTATAGATGAGTATAAATCATTCATTGCGGAAGAAAAGAGAAAGAAAAAAATGAAGAAATAATTCATATTCTTCAGTTATCTATATTCAATTTCTTTTTAGTTTAACTCACTTTGCCAAAAGCTATTGCTTACAAATCTCAGCAGCTATGTCATTGAGTTGTAGGCATCGCTGACGCATGTTTGTTATCTTCTCATTTTGGTAGGGGAAGGGAGCAAGGACAAGCAGACGACCTTCGCTGCAAGCTTGCAGGTAGCGAGGTTTGGGTTTAAAAAATGGTGACAATCCGTTGAGCAGAAGAACGATTAGGGGAAGACCTTTCTCCAGTGCTGCGGTGGCTATCTGCTGTTCGCCTGGACTGATACAAGGTGATACGAGGACGGCTCCATCAATTTCTACTTTTTCCAGAATAGCAGTTTTCTTTTGTTCTATCTCCTGTGGATAGAGGTGACGCGAGCACTGAACTTGTATTTTCTCAGGATTGTCAAGAAGAAAACGGTTACCTATAGCTTGCATCCCCATGCCAGCAACGGTAAGTGTGCCAAGCTGTGTAAAGAACTCTGGATGCTGACGTTTTATCCAAAGACGGTGCGGATTATCATCAAGGTAGGCAAAGGCACGATCTAGTTGACCTTTATGCATTAGTATGCGATCATTGTACCCTTGTTCCCATAGCTTGCCATGCGTCCTGCCGGCAGCAGTGTGTCTATTCTGCTTCTCCTGTACTGATAGCGCAGGGTATATAGATAAGGATGTTCCCATTATTCCCAATTCTCGTGCAGCTTTCCTTGTCCCTATCTTGAATCCTTCAATGATTTTGCCGAGGGGTTTTTCCATATTTTCATGTACAAAAAGGATACCATGGATATGATCAGGCATAATACAGAGTTTCATAACCTCCACCTCAGGATGAAAGTATGGTATAGACATCCAACACTCTTTCACCTTCTCACCCATAGGTGAA
Source organism: Prevotella sp. E13-27 (assembly GCF_023217965.1). Taxonomy (NCBI): domain Bacteria; kingdom Pseudomonadati; phylum Bacteroidota; class Bacteroidia; order Bacteroidales; family Prevotellaceae; genus Prevotella; species Prevotella sp. E13-27. The sequence continues at coordinate 301,480 of NZ_JALPSC010000001.1, forward strand.
AGTTCAACATATGCACTTTCCAGATTTTTACTCCCATTTATGCCAATTTCCTTTTCGTCATTGACAGTACTTTCTTTAATGATACCTTTTAGCATCCCTAATAGCGGTCTCCTACCTTCAATGGCAATGGTAATCATATAGATGCCTCGTTTGCAGTAGTCAAATCCCTGCATGCGACGCTTCATGGAAGGCTTTTTCCCTTTTGCCCATAACTTCCACTTCGGTTTTTCTTCTTCAGGCTTAGACAAGTCTTCCCAGTCTTTCATGGTGTTACTTTTGTTGTAATGAAACTGCATTGTAAACTGCGCTACTAGCGCAGTCTACAGGGATAAAACATAACGGTGCCGCCGTCGCTTTTGCAATACTTTCGCAAAAGCGACTGGATATAGACGGCATTCTCATGCACACGCTGGGAATTGCCGTCATATCCGTTTATAAGGACTATGAGATGAGTGGTATCGATAGTCATCTTGGTGCGTTCATTGTCACTTGTCGGTGTGCCAACGCCACCGATAGCGTCACGATAGACAGGAAGACCGTGAATATTTATCATGCCGCGACCGATGCCCTCATAGGGTTCACCTTCGCGACCGATGCCAAGCGTCAGTGTGTCGCCAACGAACTTATCTGCATCGAAACCGCCGATGCTGTAGCCATAGGCAATGGAAGCAAGATTGACAAGGTCAACAAGCGTGTCACGCTGATAAAGCTCTTTTCCTTGAAGAACACGGCGAATGAGTGCTTCAGAAGCAGGGCGATAACGTGAAGGATCCTTGCCACATGCCTTATAGACACGACGTGTAGCAGCAATGGATGTAAGATCCTTCAAGGTCTCAGTAGTCAACTCTTCACGGAACTTATTGCCCATAACTTCAATCTCCTTCCAGAGTTCTTCGCAATAAGGAGTGTTTACCACACGAGCATCAACGCATGCTCCCACAAACTCAGGGCACACGCTACTAATCTCATCAGAAACAATGATGTTCATAGCAAAAAGAATAACAGAACGACAAAGACTGATAACAGCCAGACATTATCCAAAGAACTCACCCTCGCCCTGCTGATGGTCATAGCTGCTACCATCGAAGCAGTGAGTACAGATGTCCTTCTTCGGGAGGCCGATGGAATCAACAAGGTCCTCAATCTTTGCAAACTTCAGCGTTGTAAGTCCCAGACGACGTGCTATCTCCTTCACCATACGCTCATATTCTGGTGTGCCAGCCTCTGAGTAACGGTCAAGATTTGTCTTGTCATCACCCTCGAAATCGCGTATTATCTGGCGAGTAATAAGCTCAAGATCGCTCTTAGAGCTAGTGAAGCCGATGAACGGACAACCATAGACAAGCGGTGGACAAGATATGCGCACATGCACCTCTTTAGCTCCGTTCTCGAAGAACTCTCGCACGTTGTCACGCAGCTGTGTGCCACGAACAATACTATCGTCACAGAACACCACGCGCTGATCTCTCAGCAGTGCTTCGTTAGGAATAAGCTTCATCTTTGCCACGAGGTCACGACGTGTCTGGTTTCCTGGTGTGAAAGAGCGTGGCCATGTAGGAGTATATTTCAGGACAGCACGCTTATATGGTACTTTGGCACCATCGGCATATCCAAGCGCCATGCCGACACCAGAGTCAGGAATACCACAGACGAGGTCTGCATCTACATCGTCCTGCTCACCCATCTTCTTTCCGTTGCGTTCGCGGACAGCTTCGGTGTTTATGCCCTCATAGCATGAAGCGGGGAATCCGTAATAAACCCAAAGGAAAGAGCATATCTGACAACGTTTGAATGCCTGTTGAAGAACCTCTATACCATCGGCACGCAGACGAACAATCTCGCCCGGACCGACGTCACGCAGAGGCTTAAAGCCCAAGTTTGGGAAGCTTGTAGATTCACTTGAAGCGGCGTATGAAGAAAGAGTCCACTCCACCAGCTCGCCATTGGCAAGGCGTTTCTGACAGCGTTCTTCCTTCTTACCGATTACTATAGGTGTACGTCCGAGGAAGTCGCGGGCAGCGATGATACCATCCTCGGTAAGGATGAGCATTGAGCACGAGCCCTTAATCTTCTGATAGACGCGGTTGATGCCATCTACAAACGTATTGCCCATGTTTATGAGTAGTGCCACAAGCTCCGTCTGGTTGATATTATTGGCCGACATCTCACTGAGATGCATGCGTTGAGCGAGCAACTCGTCAGCTATCTCACGCAGATTATTGATCTTCGCCACTGTAACGACAGCATAGCGGCCGAGATGTGAATTTACAATAATAGGCTGCGGGTCGGTGTCACTTATTACTCCAAGACCTTGGCAGCCTTTAAAATCATCGAGTTCGTCTTCGAACTTCGAACGGAAATAGTCGCGCTCCAGCGAGTGAATACTTCTTGTGAAGCCACGCTCAGAATCGAAGGTTACAAGACCTGCACGCTTTGTGCCCAGATGTGAATTGTAGTCGGTTCCGTAAAACAAGTCGTTTACGCAATCTTTGGTTGATATAGTTCCAAAAAAGCCACCCATAAATGTAACGTTATCGCTGTCTCGAATTTAAAAAAGCGGTGCAAAGTTACGAAGATTTTTGTTTTTTCTTGAAACCTGCACCACTTTTTTTATTCTCAAACGTGATTTTTATCTCTATTCTATTTACTTCTGTAGCTTAAGCAGGAAGCCACCTTCCGACAGACATGGTATGGTGAGCGTCTTGCTTTTCTTTACAACATCGTGATTAACAACGATTTTCTCCTGCTTGTCACCGTCAGTGAAAGACGTCATCTTATAAGAGCCTCCACCAAGGAAGTCAAGTGGGATGTTGAATGTCACAGGATGCACTTCACCGTTAGCAGCTTTCTTCTCTGCGCAGATGCCTGCCACATACCATGTCTTTCCGCTGCGACGAGCCACAACGAAAGACTCGCCAGGATAACCTGTCACAAAGCGTGTCTCGTCCCACACAACAGGGACCTCACTCATGTGTTGCTGAGCCTCAGCTACCAAAGACGTAAAGCCTGCAGGACGATCTGCCCAGTGCTGTACACCTGACTCGAAAGCCACTGACAGTGCCAGCTCATGCGCAAAGCTCGTCCTATGAGGATGCTGAGAATTGGTGAATGCCACCGGTGTGTAGTCCATAGGTCCCACCACATTACGAGTATAGGGGAGCAGACAGTTGATACGCGAGCCGTTGGAAGTCATATAGGGGCTGTTGTTATACTGCTCAGCACCATAGACAGCCTCCTGCGACATAAGGTGCGGATAGGTGCGGCTCCATCCTCGAGGCAGCGTACAGCCGTGGAAGTTAACCATCATCTCGTGCTTTGCAGCATCATCGAGGATGTCAAGATAATAGTTCATCATCTTCTGCTTGTCACTCTCGAAGAAGTCAACCTTCACACCTACGACGCCGAGCTTCTTCAGCCATGTGAACTCCTCGTCACGGTTCTTATGAGTGAGCATGCGGTCCAACGGAGTAGCACGCACATAGGTATGGTCACCACCTGAGTTATACCACATCCAAGGCTTGATACCCTTTGACAGAGCGTATGCCACAGCATCTTCAAGGTGTCCTCCGTTGGTCATGGCATCCCACTCCCAGTCGAAGAGCACATATTCCCACCCCATCTGCTTTGCCAAGTCAACATACTCGCAGCAGGTCTTGTAGTCCTTCGTACCATGATTATATGCCCAGTAGATCCATGCTGCACGTCCTGGTTTTATCCATTCGGCCGTGAGCGGGATGGAAGGAGCGTCACTCACATCATCTACAAGTGTTGACTCCACCACATCGCCGAGGGAGCCAATGATAGCGACACGCCAAGGAGACTGCCACTGACCATCCCATGATGGTTTCACGTCGCCCTGTCCGCGTCCTTCCCACTGTTGTGGATAGCTCACCTTATACCAGTCTTCATCAGCGTAATTAGAAAGATGTGTGGCGCAGTACATGCGTGTGATATTGGCCTCTGTAAGCAACACAAACGTTCCGTTATTCTCGTAGAGTGCCGGATAGCCCCACTCTCCCCTCTTGCCCGTATGGTCCTGATAAGGGAAGTCACCCTCATAGCTGGTTACATATTTCTGAAGCCAGCGATGAGCATTGGCAGGCATTCCGTAAGCCGTCAACTCGTCTGTGAACACGCGGCTCTTGGCCTCAGCAAGTATGTAGCGGAATGCTATGCCGTCGTTAAACAGGCGTAGTTCCACGTCCATTGGAGTACCTGCATCGTTTTTCAAGGTCAGCACAGAACTAACAAACTGCTTGTTCACTTTCAACTGCTTTCCGCGGATATTCTCGTAAGCCAACTTTTGCTTCTCCGGCTTTGACATGCCAACAATAGTCAGTCCTTCAGCCATGCGCTCCGAACCCAAGTCAAGTCCCAGCTGTGCACGAAACAATAACAGTCCGTAACAATCTTTCACCACCAGCATGGTCTTGTCGCTAACCTGTTCGGTTTCTACAATTAGCTTTCCGTCGGGACTTTTCACAGCAGCCGATGATGTGATAGCTGCCACCAACAGCAACACAAATGTCAATACTCTTTTCATATTATTTCGATAAATACTTACCTCTAACATCTCACCTCTTATCTCTTATCTCTCACCTCTTACCTCTCACCTTTAACTTCAGGTCCAACATATGACTCACGCAGTCCGCCCCAGTCAACTACTACGCGCTGAACTATCTGTCCTTCATCAACGGTGTGTAGCGTCAGCTGATGCGTAACCATCTGCTTGTTGACAGCGAAGCGGAAACGACGGGAGAATCCGTTACGCATAACCTGATCTTTCCACGTGCGGCTGTACTCCTTAAACAGGTTTGTCAGCACCTGCATACTACTGCCATCGACAGACAATCCCACACGGTTATTCTTACCTGGATATAAAGGCCACAGTGGAACGACATGAAGCACCACATCAACACTGTCGGCATCGATACAAGGCAGTGTATATGTCGCTGTGCCGCCATTAAGCTGAACACTTCTCCAGTCATAACCCATGCCTTCTATAATGGTTACTTCACCTGATTTCTTATCATAGCGAGCAAGGTCAACGACATGCATGCGACTATATTTTTCTTCTGAGGGACAAGTCACATCAACAGGTGTGTCAGCAATGTCAGACGCGACAGTCAGCGCGGGCATATTGTGATAGAGCGACACATAGCCTGGCGGAACAGTCATCATGTGACGCCACTTGCCATTGAGCATATTATTATAGCGGGCAGTAAGAGCGCTTATGCTGTCATAAGCCTGACGCGACTGGCGAGCAGCCCAGTTCCCCTCGTCAGGGCGCAGCTTGCCAGCAAGTTCCTGGTTCAACTGTGCCATGAGGAACTTACGGTTCATCTGACAGGATGCCTGAACAGGGTACTGAACCAGTTCAAAGAAAGCCGGACGACTCTCAGCAGGCAGTTGGAGGCTTAGGTGCTGAGCCTCATCGCTTATGCGGGCATAGTCAGAAAGGCGGTGCTGTGCCTCGTGGTAATTGACAAACGAGAACTCTGTTGACTTCAGTCCTGAGTGCTCACGATCGTCCCACTGATACTCCCAACCCATATACTCAGGCTTACGACTCCATGCTAGACGATAGTATTCATTCATCAGCTGTTGACAGTCAACGCCGAATAATGTAGAGAGAATGGAAGCCTGATGACGATTCGCTGTCTTATGGTCAAAAGCTGCAAAGTCCCATGCCATGTCGAAGAATGTCTGCATTCCAAGCTCCATTGGCTTTATGTCACCAACATTAAGCAGCCAGTAGCGGTCGGCACCTGCATCGTAGGCTTTCTTCAGCTCATTGTACATGAGCGCTGGCGGTGTGGTGTTCAGCCAGAGATAGTCATGCGGTGCACCAAGATAAGACAGATGGTAATAGACTCCTGAGCCTCCGCTACGCTTCTGTTCCTCTGGATTTGCCACACGCTTCATGTAGCCATAGTTGTCATCCACCCATACAAGGGTTATGTCGTCGGGCAGTTTGAGGCCATTCTCATAGATATCCATGGTCTCCTTGTAAGGGACAAAAATCTGAGGAATGGCTGTAGCTTTCTTACCTATGTGTTTCTCCAACATCGCGCGCTGGTCCATGATGACGGTATCCAACAGTAGCGTACGTTCGTTTATAGGAAGGTTGCCACGTAGTCCGGCATCGTGAAGGCCGCGCATGGCAACTGTGTATATATTCTCATAGCGTGATGCCTCAGTCAGGCGGTCATCCCATTTCTTCATAATGGTTTTGCGGTTGGTCTTGTAGTTCCAGTCGCCGTCGCGTTTCTGGTTCCACTCGTTGCTGTCGGCATTGTTCAGCAACAGCGGTTCACAGTGGCTCGTGGTAATCATTATGCCATACTCATCAGCCACGACCTTGTTCTGAGCTATTGTGTAGAAAGCGTGTGTGCATGGGTGCATGGCGGGAGCAAGCATATTTGCTTTCAGACGAAGAAGAAGCTCACATACACGAGCATAGGTTTTAGGACCAATGTCGCCCGTCTCTGGCTCGTAGGTCTTAGCGGCCCAAGGCTGCAGGCCCCAGTCTTCATCGTTGATAAAAATTCCGCGATATTTCACCGAAGGCTCGCCCGAGGCATAGTAGAAGGCGGGAAGAGACACATCAGGATTCTTTTTCACTGGCACGTCAGCCCACCAATACCATGGTGACACGCCAATGCGCTGACTCACGTCATAGATGCCGTAGATGGTGCCACGCATGTCACTACCAGCAATTATCAGCTGAGGTTCAGAACCTTCAGTAACGCTCACCACATAGCTCTCCCAACGATTCTTCAGATCTTTTTCTTTCAGACATCCCTGCTTTATCAGCTTAGAGATAAGCTTACTTCTTCCGTATGTACCTATTATTATATTAGCATTCTTTATCTTCTTGTCTGTCAGCAAGGGTCTATAGTCTGTCACCAACTGAATATCATTCTGCAGGTCGCCAATGGCTCTCACCACCTGCTTTGGTTCGTTTGATGAATACTCTATGGAAGAATTGCGTAGCAAGAGATCATTGCCATGTGATTTCAATGGCAGCAGACAAATGAACAATAATGTTAGAAAAGCTGAGAAACGTGTCATATCTGGGTCTTGGTTTTAGTTTTGGTTTTCGTCTTCGTTTTGGTTTTCGTCTTTGTTATCAGACATCCTTCCAGAAACTCCTCGTAAAGAGCACGAGCACTGCCAGAATCTCAAGTCGGCCTACGAGCATGAGGAATGAGCACAGCCATTTCAGTCCATCACTCAGTTCCGCCCACGTCATCACAGGACCTATGTTTGTGTCGAGACCAGCACCAACGTTGCACAGCAGGCTCAACGAGATGGTTATCGCGTTAGATATGTGAATGCCCGATAGCGACATGATGATAGTCACCAACAACAGCAAAGCGATATACAAAAGGAAGAATGCCAATAGCGACACCAAGCGCGACTGCGGAATGCTCTGGCCGTTCATCTTCACAGGCAACACTGCGTTAGGGTGTAATATATGTAAGAACTCATTTTTCACAACCTTGAAGAGCATAAGTCCTCTTATACACTTGAAACCACCGGTAGTAGAGCCGGCACAAGCACCTATGAACATCAGACCACAGATGATAACCCACGTCAGGTGAGGCCACATGGCGGCATTGCTGTTCGACAGTCCTGTAGTTGTTATGAACGACACCACTTGAAACAGTGCCGCACGAAAAGCAGGCTCATAGTTATAGTGAAGTCGAGTAACAAGCAGATAGGCTATTGTCAATGTAGCAACAATAATTATTCCCACATACAACCGGAACTCTGAGTTACGGAACAAGCCGCTAAACCTGAACTTTATCAGCGACATGTACAGAAGCGTGAAATTGATGCCGGCAAGGAACTGGAACAGTATAGACAGATACTCTATCGTAGGTGAACTGAACAGAATGTCTGGACTATTATGTGTAGAGAATCCGCCCGTTGCCGTTGTTGTCATAGAATGATTAAGTGCGTCAAACCATCCCAGACCGGCAGCCCAGAACGCCAGGCCACATGCAATAGTCATCAGCAGATAAATACTCCAAATCCATTTCGCAGTAGTTGACAGGCGAGGGTGCATCTTCGAGCGAATCGGACCTGTAGCCTCAGCAGCAAACACCTTCACGCTACCTCCAACAAGCGACGGCAACAGCGCTATAGTGAAGAACACTATTCCCAAGCCTCCTATCCACTGCATGAGCGAGCGCCAGAAAAGAATGCCATGAGGCAGACGCTCAACATTTGCTATCGTAGTAACGCCCGTAGTAGTAAAGCCCGACATGGTCTCAAAGAAAGCATCCGACAGGTTGCTTATCGAGCCATGAATCAAGAAAGGCAGCATGCCAAACAGACTGAATACTATCCATGCAGAGCTGACAACCACATAGGCGTCTTTACGCGAAAGACTGTTTTCTGAATGGCGACCGAAGAAAAGAAAGACAAAGGCGCTACCGAAAGTAAACAACGTAGAGAGCGCGAATGCCATAGAGTCATCCTCATGAAACACTGCCGACATACCAAAACACCAAGACATGAAAAATGCCTCGATAAACAGCAACGAGCCAATAATCTTTGATATGATCTTCCAGTTAATCATCAATCCACAATTCAGAAGAGTCCTTGCTTCTTGAAGAATTTCTCCACCTTGCTCAACTGGTTCTTGTGACAGAACACCATCACCGAATCGCCAGCCACAATCTGAGTATTACCATTAACGAGAATGCCTTCGCCGTTTCTCACCAAGCCGCCGATGGCGACACCAAACGGTAGTCCGAGTTCCTTCACAGGGCGCTTCGTAACCTTTGAATCTTCTGAGGCAACAAGCTCCACCACGTCACTGTCAACCATCATCAGTGTTCTCATGCTGCGCACATCAGCACGCATCATCATCTGGAATATATGGCTGGCAGCAATAGTCTTCTTGTTGATAATCGTTCCTATGTCAAGGCTCTCAGCCATTGACACATAGTCAAGGTTCTCAACCATAGCCACCGTCTTGCGCACGCCAAGTTTCTTTGCCGTAAGACAGGCCAGGATATTCGTCTCGGAATTGCCGGTAAGGGCAACGAAAGCCTGAGTATGCTTGATGCCTTCCTCCTGCAGCAGCGACAAATCGCGACCATCGCCGTGAATAACCATCGTGTCGGTGTTGGCAAGCAATTGGTTAAGACGTTCGCAACGGTCAACATCGCTCTCAATAATCTTCAGGTTCATATAGTCGGGCATTGACAGAGCAGCCCTCACAGCCGTCTTGCCGCCACCCATCATAATCACGTTCTGAACGTCAGCGTAGTGCTCCTTGCCCACTATTTTCCTTATGTAGGGGATATAGTCAGCAGTAGTCATGAAATAAGCAAGATCATGTACATGAAGCTCATCCATACCACCAGGAATGATGGTATCATCGCCACGCTTGATGGCAACAACATGGTAAGGGTCGTCAGGTCCACAGAGGTCCTTCAATGGCTGGTTCAGAATTTCTGCTGTCTCACGGAGCTTGATGCCAAGCAGCACCAGAGCGCCGTCGTGAACATCCCAACGCTGTCTTACCCACGACAGCTTCAGGCCGCTGATAATATCAGCAGCAGCGAGAACCTCAGGATAAATCAGTGAGTCAATACCAAGATTCTGGAAAATAGCCTTGTTGGCTGCCGATAGATACTCGTAGTTGTCTATACGAGCCACCGTCTGCTTGGCGCCCAACGCATGAGCCAATATACAGGCGTTTATGTTTGTGCTCTCCTCAGGAGTGACACCCACAAAAAGGTCTGCTTTGTCCACGCCAGCATCCTTCAGGGTTTTAATGCTCATCGGCGAACCGTTCAGAGCCAGAATGTCATAGTTTGAATCAATGCCCGCCAAGCGTTCCTCGTCAGCATCGATGAGCACGCAGTCATGCTTCTCAGTAGAGAGAAGTCTTGACAAGTGGGTTCCTACGGCTCCAGCACCGCCTATTACAATCTTCATACAAAGAGCGTTTTAATGTCAACCTATGAAAGTTCTTTCTTGATAGAGGCCACATCAAGGCCAACGATTTCCAAGAGTTCCTTCACCGTTCCGTGTTCCACGAACTCATCGGGCAGACCGAGACGCACCACCTGTGGCTGATAGCCGTGGTCGCTCATCCACTCCAGCACCGCTGAGCCAAGTCCACCGTTGCGAACGCCGTTCTCCACAGTCACTATCTTGCGGAACTTACGTCCCACCTCGTGGAGTATATTCTCGTCAAGAGGCTTCAGGAAACGCATATCATAATGGGCTGCATTCGTATTCTCTACAGCCATTGCAGCATTGTTGCCCACAGGTCCTATAGAGAGGACAGCCACGTCTTCGCCATCTTTCAGCTTACGTCCAGTGCCCACCTCAATGGGTTCCAGCGGACAGCGCCAGTCAACCAGTACGCCACGTCCTCGTGGATAACGTATCACGAATGGTCCCATGCCTGGCAGCTGTGCAGTGTACATCATGCGGCGCAGGTCGTGCTCGTCTATCGGTGAGCATATTGTCAGATTAGGTATCGGACGCAGATAGGCAAGGTCGAAAGCGCCGTGGTGCGTAGGTCCGTCCTCGCCCACCAGTCCTGCGCGGTCCAGACACAGCACTACAGGCAGCTTCAATATCGCCACGTCATGAATAATATTATCGTACGCGCGCTGTGCGAAGGCACTGTATATGTTACAGAATGGCTGCAGCCCGTCCTTCGCCATTCCTGCCGAGAATGTCACAGCATGTCCTTCGGCTATTCCCACGTCAAACGTGCGATCGGGCATTTCCTGCATCATTATATTCATAGAGCAGCCCGTAGGCATGGCTGGCGTAACACCCACTATACGCGGATTCTGCCGTGCCAGTTCGAGTAGTGTCTCTCCAAAGACATCCTGGAACTTAGGTGGCAGGTTCTTTGTGTCGCCCTCCAGAATCTGGCCTGTCTCTGGGTTAAACTTTCCAGGGGCATGCCATATTGGGGTATAGTCTTCGGCTGGCGCATAGCCGTGACCTTTCTTCGTGTGCAGATGAAGCAGCTTTGGTCCTTTCATGTCTTTCAGCTGGCGCAATATGCGCACGAGCTCCTTCACGTCATGGCCATTGAACGGACCAAAGTAGCGAATATTCATTCCCTCAAAGATGTTCTGCTGATGCGAGATGGCACTCTTTATAGCGTTTGTCAGTCTGATGAGTCCCTTACGGCGGTCCTCCTTTAAAAGTCCCTTCGCCCTCATCCACTGCGACACCTTGAAGCGCACGGAGTTATAGGTCTCGTTGGTGTTCAAGCCAAGCAGATACTCTTTCATGCCGCCCACTGACAGGTCTATCGACATGTTGTTGTCATTGAGTATGATGAGCATGTCGTTAGGCGACGACGACACGTTGTTCAAGCCTTCAAAGGCCAATCCGCCACTCATGGCACCGTCGCCGATGACTGCAACTACCTTTCTGTCCTTATTAGCGACAGCCATGCCAAGAGCAGCCGAGATGCTGTTCGAGGCATGTCCGCAGATAAATGCATCGTAAGGGCTCTCGTCGGGCGACGGGAAAGGTTTTATTCCTTTCAGTTTGCGGTTTGTCGAGAAACGCTCGCGCCGGCCGGTAAGCATTTTATGGCCATACGCCTGATGTCCCACATCCCATACGATGCGGTCTTCAGGCGTATTGAATACATAGTGTAAAGCTACCGTCAGCTCCACCACGCCAAGACTCGAAGCCAAGTGACCGGGGTTTACAGACAGCTCTTTCACGATCTGTTGCCTCAGTTCTTCACACAACTGCGGCAACTGATTAACCTCGAGCATTCTCAGGTCATCGGGAAAGATTATTTTGCTCAGTAATTCTTCCATGTGTGCATTTCTTCATATTAGAGGAATCTCCAATGCTGGCACCACACGACACTGCCAAGGTCACATGTCGGCAAGAGCCTTACCCTCAGCAGCAAAGTCGTAGAGTGTCATCTTGAAAATCAGGGTGCTATAGGCAGGGATATTGCTGCCCGAAGCCGAAGAGCCATATGCAAGGTCATATGGGATATAGACGAGCCACGTGTCTCCTCTGCGCATGTTAAGCAGAGCAGTAATGAAGCCAGAAACCAAACTCGACCCCTTAAAGCGAGTGGTGGCATTGGTCTTCACATTGTATTTGCCATAGACAGTGCTGTCAAAGACTTTCCCGTCCTCGAAGCCAGTACCGTTAAGAGGCTGCTTCGTAGGCATAAGTCGTCCCTGATAGCTCACTCTCACGGAGTCATTATACAAAGGGCTCTCTGTCTCAGTAGCTTTGTGGTCTTCGAGCTTCTTGACATAGATATACTCAGTATTCTTGCCTCCTTCTGGGGTCTTTGAGTAGCTCTTAATCTTCACCCAAGTACCGCTACCGTTAGTCAACGAGTCCTCGAGCGATGCGAAGAAGGCATCATTGCGCTGTTGCCAGTTCTCATACTCGTTGACCTCGTTGTTCTCCTCGCTACAGGAGACTCCGACCCAGCCTCCCCCTATAAGGGGCAGGAGTATATAGACTATTGTTTTCAGTTGAGTTATAATCTTCTGTTTCATAATTCAAATAAATTCCACCATCCATTACAGGGAGGGGCTGGATGCGAGTTTTTTCTTATTGAAGTTTCTTCAGCAGTGAAACGATGCTCACCTTGTCTTCAATGATTGAAGCCAGGTCACTGATCTTCACACGCTCCTGTTCCATGGTGTCACGGAAACGCAGTGTAACACAACCGTCGTTCAGTGTGTCGTGGTCCACTGTTACGCAGTAAGGAGTACCGATGGCATCCTGACGACGATAGCGCTTACCTATAGAATCCTTCTCGTCGTACTGGCAGTTGAAGTGGAACTTCAGGTTGTCAATAATCTCACGGGCCTTCTCGGGCAGTCCGTCTTTCTTCACCAGAGGCATGACAGCCAGTTTCACTGGAGCCAGTGCAGCAGGCAGTCTCAGCACAACACGTGTCTCGCCATTCTCGAGCTTCTCCTCGCAGTAAGCATGACACATGACAGAGAGGAACATACGGTCCACACCGATAGATGTCTCAATGACATACGGAGTATAGCTCTCGTTAGTCTGTGGATCGAAGTATTTGATTGACTTGCCACTGTACTTCTCATGCTGTGAGAGGTCAAAGTTTGTACGAGAGTGGATACCCTCCACCTCCTTGAATCCAAACGGCATCTTGAACTCAATGTCAGTAGCAGCGTTAGCATAGTGAGCCAGCTTGTCGTGGTCGTGGAAACGATAGTTCTCTGCTCCGAAGCCCAGTGCCTGATGCCACTTCATACGTGTCTCCTTCCACTTCGGGAACCACTCCAGCTCAGTGCCTGGAGCTACGAAGAACTGCATCTCCATCTGCTCAAACTCACGCATACGGAAGATGAACTGGCGTGCAACAATCTCATTACGGAAAGCCTTACCAATCTGTGCGATACCGAAAGGAATCTTCATGCGACCGGTCTTCTGTACGTTCAGATAGTTCACGAAGATACCCTGAGCGGTCTCAGGACGCAGATATACCTTCATTGAGCCATCGGCAGAAGCGCCCATCTCTGTAGAGAACATCAGATTGAACTGACGCACGTCGGTCCAGTTCTTTGTGCCGCTGATAGGACAAACAATCCCCTCGTCCAATATGATCTGCTTCAGCTCTTCAAGGTCTGGTCCCTGCATGGCAGCAGCATAGCGTGCATGCAGTGCGTCACGCTTCGCCTTTGTCTCCTTCACGCGCTCACTTGTCTCGAGATATTTTGCCTCGTCGAAAGAGTCACCGAAGCGCTTACGAGCCTTCTCCACCTCTTTCTGGATCTTATCGTCATACTTTGCTATCTGATCCTCAATGAGAACGTCGGCGCGATAGCGCTTCTTTGAGTCACGGTTGTCAATGAGGGGATCATTGAAAGCATCCACGTGTCCGCTCGCCTTCCATATTGTGGGGTGCATGAAGATGGCAGAGTCTATACCCACGATGTTCTCGTGAAGCATCGTCATAGCTTTCCACCAATACTGCTTAATGTTATTTTTCAGTTCAACACCGTTCTGTCCGTAGTCATAAACTGCGCCCAGTCCATCATAGATATCGCTTGAAGGAAATACGAATCCATACTCCTTGCAATGCGACACAATTTTCTTAAAAACGTCTTCTTGTGCCATAATAAAAAATATGTATTATTCGAATAATTGGGTGCAAAGGTACGAATAAACGAGTGAAATGCAAAAGAAAAGCTTGTTTTTCTTTTCATTCATGCGCACCTGCCCCACCCTTCCGAGCCGAAGGATGGGGCAGGAAATATCAGAGCGGGCTAATCAATCATTTTGTCTAACGCAACAAAAGACCCTGCATATATTACTCAAAAGGAGTGTATGGAAGCCCGAACACATCGGCTACGGCCTTGTAAACAACGTGTCCTTCCACAATGTTCAGTCCCTTTGCCAAGGCACTATCTTCCTTGCATGCCTTTTGCCACCCCTTGTCTGCCAGTGCTATGGCATAGCGAAGCGTTGCATTTGTAAGTGCCAGCGTTGAGGTATTAGGAACAGCCCCAGGAATATTTGCCACGCAATAGTGCACGATGCCCTGTTCTGTATAAACAGGATCGCTATGTGTCGTTGGATGCGACGTCTCGAAACATCCTCCCTGGTCGATAGCCACATCTACCAGCACCGTTCCCGGCTCCATCAGCGACAGCATATCCCTTGTAATAAGGTGTGGCGTCTTGTCGCCAGGCACCAACACACTGCCAACGACAATATCTACCGTTGGCAACATCTGGCGTATATTATGCTCAGACGAGTAGAGAGTATGCACGTTAGCAGGTGTCTCAATATCAAGCTGACGCAGACGAGGCAGAGAAATGTCCGTTATCGTGACGTCAGCACCAAGACCTGCAGCCATGCGTGCGGCAGCCTCACCAACAACGCCTCCACCCAGCACCAATACCTTAGCTGGACTAACTCCAGGCACTCCACTTATGAGCTTGCCCTTGCCACCTTTCGTCTTCTGCAGATAGTAGGCACCATTCAGCGTGGCCATGCGTCCTGCCACCTCACTCATGGGCTGCAGCAATGGCAGTGAACCATTAGGCAGCTGTACCGTTTCATATGCCAGACACACCGCTCCACTCTTCAACATGGCATCAGTCAGCTCTTTCTCACATGCGAAATGGAAATAAGTAAAGAGCAGCTGTCCCTTGCGCACCAGCTCATACTCCGGTTCTATGGGCTCCTTCACCTTTACAATCATGTCGCACTCGCGATACACCGCCTCTATTGTTGGCAGTATGCGGGCACCCGCCTTCACATAGTCATCATCAGAGAACCCGCTACCCTCTCCTGCCGTGTGCTGCACGCTCACTTCATGTCCGTGACGAACCAGTTCTGCCACTCCCGCAGGTGTCATGCCCACGCGGTTCTCATTGTTCTTAATCTCTTTTGGAATTCCTACTTTCATAATCTTAGCTTTTAGTTAAACAATAGTTATTTGCTATTTATGCCGCAAATTTACGAAAAGTCTATTTAAGAACAAAACAAATACGTATGTTTTTTCATTCGAAAAATAATTACTATTTTTGCAGCATAATTAAAAAGAATAACGATGAAGAAAATCTTGTGGATATTATGTGCGGTGGTCACGCTAATCATTGTGACGGTGATTGGCGACAGCTTCTATATGCTCGACTACTCACTGGCACCCGACAGTAACAGAACGGACAGAGACTCTTGCTTCAGACAGCAGTTCAGAGAATATCCTGAGAGCAAAGAGTGGGTGGACAGCCTACAGACGAAGAATGCCCTGCGCGACACGTTTGTAGTGATGCCTTCAGGCGAGCGCCATCATGCGTTCTTTGTCAATAGGGGCAGCAAGCGTACGGCAATAGTTGTTCACGGCTGGCGCGACTGTGCCATCAAGTATTTCTGGCTGGCACGCATCTATGAGCACGAGCTTGGCTACAACGTTATTTTACCTGAGCTCCACGGATGTGGCGAGAGCGAGGGTGAGGCGATTCAGATGGGATGGAAAGACCGCCTGGACGTGAAACACTGGATGGAGATTTTCAAGTCAGACACGATGGTAGTGCATGGCGTATCTATGGGCGCCGCCACCACAATGATGCTTTCAGGCGAAGAGATGCCCACAGACATCAAGTCCCTTCGTTTCGTAGAGGACTGTGGCTACACCAGCGTTTGGGACGAGTTCTCAGGACAGCTGAAGGAACAGTTCGGACTGCCGGAGTTCCCTTTGATGTACACCACGAGCCTACTCTGCAAGCTACGCTACGGCTGGAGCTTTGAAGAGGCATCGGCACTGAAGCAGGTGAAGAAATGCCATTATCCCATGATGTTCATTCACGGCAATGCCGACACGTTCGTCCCCACATGGATGGTACATCCCCTCTATAAAGCGAAGAACGACAAAAAAGGCATCTGGGTTGTAGAAGGTGCCGGTCACGCCCAGTCTTATCGAGTCCACAAGAAGAGGTACATCGCAGCCCTCCGCCTATTCCACGAGTCACAATTTAACCAGCAAGACGATAGTACTGAACATGATTGAACCGCACATTTCCATGACACAAGAGGGTCGGTTCCGGTGTGCACTCTGCTCCCTGAGGCTCCGTTAGAGATGTCAGCGACCAGTCCCTCTGCCATTTGTCCCTGCTGTCTTCTGCTGTCTTTTTTGCTACAATTATACTTTCTCTATCTTTCGATTGAGGTGTCGATGTACCTGTCCCTGCGTCATGAATGAAGTAATAGAAAAACTGAGGACATAACCTTGTGGGCTATGTCCTCATATGGGGGTCAGAAAGGTCCAGCTTGAATTATTGCTATGAAAACAAATTTTCGCGCCCTCTGACGACATCCTGACGATGCAAAGGTAGGAAATGTTTCTGAAAGTTCCAAATTTTCAAGAAACAATTTATCAATTATTGGCCAAAATATGTCAATCGGCCACCTTTATAAATCAAATTTTTACATAAAAAGAATCCCCAATTTTTCAAGATTATCGACCGAATGGCGAAACAGGTAGTCCAGTAAAAAAGAAGCGAGTGACCATCAGCAAACAGGTGGCCAATCGTTTCTTTATGTGTCGATGCTATTCCGCATTCCTTCGCACAGGATTGGCGAACAATTCATCCAGCTCCTTTCTCTTGCTCTTGGTGAAGTCCGTTTCCTCACACTTTGATTCCACATACTCCATTCCCAGCATTTCGATATCGCCTGGTACCATGCCATAGGCACGCATAAGCCTCCGGCTTTCTTCCGGAGTGAACTTCTGCACCTTCTTCAGCCAGTCTTTGTGAGGACTCTCTTCCGAGAAGCCGTAATGCTTGAAGGTGTAGCGCCCTTTCAGTTCCATCAGTTCGTCATACAATGACTTGCAGCGCATGAGCAGCAAGGAGTCGCCTTGTACGTCCACAACTTCCTGTACTTGCTCTTGAACTTGTTGAGGCTCAGCGACAGGTTCTTGCTGGGAGTCTGTTATCGCAGACACCACAGCAAAGACTAAAGATACTGCGAGCCAGATGCCGACAACCCAAAGGATAATCCTTTTTGCTTTCATAATCAAAAAAAACGTATTAGTTGAAAATTTGCTGCAAAGGTACGAAAATAATCAATAAAGCCTCAACGATAGCGATAATTTCTTGTGTTTTACGGGAATAACACCCCGTATTTCACTTGTCTGCTGAACTCATGCGTTCACTTGTTTAATCAAACAAAAAAATCTTTGCGCCTTGTTTGTTCCGTAATTTTGCGGTGTAATCAAAAAAACCGCAATCACAAACAAGAATGGGATAAATCGGAACCGTCCCCATTTTGTGCCCATTTTGTGTTATTCGCTGTCGGTTCCCAAAAGGGGAACACTGAGCTCCCAGTAAGGGAATATTTTGAAAGTGACGTTTCCTGATTTTTGTTGACTATAAACGAAAAGTGCCCCATCCCTCCCGTCGGATGGTGCTGAGCCCTTTAAATAAAGGGATTCTTCGATTTTCATCTCTCCCTTCATCCCTCCCGTCATCTCCACCCCCATTCCTCCCAAAAGGACAAAAACCTTAAATACCCTCACTTAAGTATGTGTCGGACTTTCAGTCCTTACAAGATACGAGGTGAATATTTTTCCTTGTGTGCAAGCACCCAGATAAAAATATCCGCATCGCATCTTTGTCTCTTCAGAGACATCACATACTGAAGTGAGCAAAAACATCGATTGTTATCACAATCTAAAAAACAGGAGGAACATCATCTTTGAAGGCATCATGGAGATATGGGAGGGATGAAAAAAATCCCTCCCGTGCTCAAACCCTTTATACAAAGGCGATACAAGCGGTGATGGGAGGGATGAGGGATTTTTTTGCAAGACCTGCAAATCTGCAAAACATCAGCCTTATTTTTGAAGATTCTTGTCAAACATGTTGCAATTCTTATTAAACTATACCATAGCTTAAACACTGGTGCAGTACAGTTCTGACTGTACTATTTTACAAAGTCGACGACTTTGGTGACCAAACTCGTCGACTTTGGTCGCCAAACTCGACGAGTTTGGTTTTCAGCTTAATCTGAATCGGATTAAGAAACTGTCGGTAATGAATCACTAAATAGTCAGAACTACATTTTGTGACGGATACTTTCACTCGGAAGAGGACGTGTCATAATTAACCACAACGGATTTCACTCTAAGTTTGCAGCGTCTAAGAAAAATATTGTATAAATCTTGCTTAGTAAGGTCAGGTTCCCTACCTTTGTTGTAAGAAGGAGGAACCGGCCTGCTGGAGAGGGAAACTCTGGATTTCACAGGGACAAGCCCATGATCTGTATCAGTCCTCCCAGCCACGTTGCAAGCTCTGATAGAATGATAACGGCTTCGAGCCTATTTAGAGTGTAGAGTCAATGCAACTATGCCGATTCCTATAAAACGATACAAAGGTATGAAAAAAATCTTTATCGGCATCGATTTCTCCAAAGAAAAGTTTGATGCAACGGTCATAAAGGCCGAGGGAGTCGAGGAACGTGCAGAGAGACAGCACGAGGTGTTTGACAATAAGGTGAGTGGTTTCCGTCGCCTGCTTAGATGGGTGAAGTCCGTTGTGGACGAGCAGGACACTGGACTCTGGCTGTTCTGCGGAGAGAACACTGGCGGTTACAGCAGGGCACTATGCAACTATCTCTACGGAAGTGGTTATGACATGTGGTTGGAAAATGCCCTGAGCATCAAGCGCAGCTCTGCCCTGCAGCGTACGAAAAGCGACAAGGCCGATGCAGGCATTATTGCAGAGTATGCCATGCGCAACTACGACCAGATGCGCCTGTACAAGCCTCTGGACAAGAATCTGGAGCGTCTTCGTGAAGTATTTCTCTATAGGCATAATCTGGTCAAACTAAAGGCGAGCATGACAGTGCGCAAGGGTGAGAAGAAACAGACACAGGAGAAGTCCGACATCAGCCGTTTCATGGCTATGAGCAGCAAACATCTCATCAGTGAGTTTAACAAGAAAATAGCAGAATGCGATATGAGAATAGAAAAGATTATAAGTGAGGATGAGGAGCTGCGCAGGAACTTCGAGATCATCACTTCTGTTCCTGGAGTAGGCACACAGAACGCCGTTTGCCTGATGGTCTATACAGACAACTTCAGCCGCTTTGACTTCGATTCTCGAAAGATAGCCTGCTACTACGGAGTAGCACCCTTTGGCCGACAGTCTGGCACAAGTGTAAACACGCCGCCACATGTAAGCCCATTTGCAAACAAGCTCATCAAGGCACTGCTCACACAGGCTGCATTGGCATCCATCCACTTTTGTCCTCAGATGGCCATATACTACCATAGGCTTGTCGAAGTTGGCAAGAAGAAGCCCGTTGCCGTGAATAACGTAAAGAACAAACTATTACATGTCATTACGGCTATGGTAAGGAATGGAGAAAAATACAACCCAGATTATGACTATCATGCAGCGCTTGAGGCTGCATGAAGTCGGGAGTGTTAAAAATATAGTTAAAACAGAAAAAATATTAGGAATTTAACATAGAATGCGGATTAAACGGATTTTCTAAGTTACTGATTATCAGTAGGGCTTAAATCCGTAAAATCCGCGAAATCCGTTGTGGTTAATTAAATCTTGTGTTTTGACACACCCTCTTCTCTCGTTTATTCGCACATTGGCTTCGCCGCGCTCGGCATCCCGAAGGGTGACGCTTGCAACCAACGGGACGCAAGAAGATACTCACTCTCGAAAAAGCTCAAAATTCTTTGGTGTCGATGTACTGTCCCTGCGTCACAAAAGGGGTGTTATCGACAAGAAATTCTTCACTTCCCACTCTCAACCCTGCTGCGAAAGACCTTTGGGGATATACCAAACTTCTTTTTGAAGGAATTATAAAAATGGGTAGGATTACGATACCCTGATTTCAGCATCACCTCTTCAATGGTGGCATCTGTCTCGCGCAGCAGACGAGCGGCATATTCCAGACGAGCATTATGCAGATGCTGAACAGGGGTCTGACCTGTTAGATCCTTCACCCTCTTGTAAAACTGAGTCCTTCCAAGATTCATCAACGTTGCCCACTGCTCAACGGAGAAGTTTTCTTTCCCTATATGAGCGGTCAAAGTGGCATTCATTAGATCAAGGAACTTTTTATCCTTTACATCCGTAAGGATTTCTTTCTTTTCTGCTCCCACCTCTTGTGCAGTGACAAGAGGTGGCTCTAAGGCTTTCCGAACACGTTCTAACAGCACCTTTCCACTGAACGGCTTTACAATATAGTCTGTAGCGCCCGAACGTAAGCTCCGCAGTTGATGGGCGTCATCACTATAGGAAGATAAATGGATAATAGGAAGGGATGGAGAGGTTTCATGCAGACTACGCGTTACATCGCATCCGTTCTTTTCATTGCCCGATATATCAATTATTACCAATGAAGGCTGATGCGTAGCAACCAACACTTCGCACTCTTCTAACTGACTATTACCAATAATATGGAAATAAGAGTTGAGGATGTCCGTGAGATGAGTCAGGTTGTCTTCGTCATCCTCTATGATTAACAATGTTAGATTGTTTATTGGTGGTGGAGCCATTTCACGATATTCTGCCTCTTCTGCATGAATGCCAGACACTATCTGCCGAAAGCGTTGCTCTGTTTCTTTATTCATTGCATCTGTTTCAGCCTTTAACTGCATCTCTATATCATTCAACTTGTGGAATTGGCGTATCATATCCATTAATCCAAGCATACGTTTTGAGCCACGGCGGAGGCTCTGCACTGTTGTCTTAGAAGTTCCACCGACCTGCACATTCTCTGATGCTCCCAAAAGCACATTGACAGGATTACGCAATTCATGCTCTATACGGTCATAGAAATCTTTCTGAAAGGCTGACACCCTGCGCTCTACATCAATCTGCCTACTAAGGCGCATGATTCGCAACACAGCCGTAAAAACAAGTGCAAACGTCAATATATAAAATGCCCAAGCCCACCAAGAATTCCACCAAGGCAGAAGAATTGTAAATTCATATTTCGTCTCTTCTCCCCATTGTCCCATGCCGTTGTTGGAGCGTACACGGAAGACATATCGTCCCGGAGGCAAATTGCGATAAACAGCAGCGTGATCTTTTGTAGGCGAACACCATCCCGAATCAAGACCCTCAAGGTAGTATTGATAAAGTACACTGGAAAGCGTGGAATACTGGAAATTAGAGAAATAGAAGATTAAGTTATGTTCTCTATAAGAAAAATCTTTCTTCTCTAATGTTGCATCACAGCCATTAACCATCAGGGCTGTAATAGAAGTCTGAGGAAAAATGCTATTCGCAGCATTTATCTCTGGTTCAATTTCTATGATTCCATCGTGTGTTCCAAGTATCAGCAAACCGTTAGACATACATACTGCAGCACGTTCGTCAAAAACATTCGTCAACAAACTTGATGAAAACCAATGACTACGCATGTCACCAGACTTGGGATTAAAGGACAACAAACCATCTTCTGTGCCCGTCCAAATATTACCCTTCTTATCTCCCATTATACAATATATGTTATTATTGGGAAGTCCATTGCTCATAGTGTATGTTTTCGTTGTCATTTTTCCTCCAGAAAATCTGCATTTGAACAACCCCCTACCGATACTTCCAGCCCAAATATTTCCATCAGCATCTCTAAAGAGACAGACAAAGAAGCCTTCTTGCACACCATGTGCCCCACTCTTCTGACCATTATTCTCAAACACGTAGATAGAATCTTCAGCGGCAATCCACCATCGACCTTCTTTGTCTTGTATGATATCGTGGCAATTCTTTCCTTTCAACATGGTCTTTACTCCATCCGCAGCAACTCTTGATACACCGCCTTGGAGCATAGCAACCCATATATTGCCGTGAGCATCTTCCCGTATTCTGTATATATGAGATGATGGCAAACCTTCAACGTGTCTATCATCAACCCATAAGCCTCCACCACGAGTACCTTTCCACAGACGTCCCCGACTATCTTTTAGAATAGAGTACACTCTATTAGGTGTACGTCCAACATATTTAACAATATGACTCTGAGTATCATATTCGTATAGCTCACCCATCTGATTACCAATAAGCAAACGGCTTTCACCTATAGCACCGATACTCCTTACATGATTACTGTCATATATAGGAGAGTTAGCTACCAAAAGCTGGTGCCTGTAGTTCAGCATATTCTTCCTTACGCAAACAACGCCATGATTGTCTGCCGCCAACCATATTCCACCAGTTCTATCTACAAAAAGATACGTAAGATAAGGAAAATCTGTCATCTCACCACCAACATGTGACAGTTCACCTGTAAGTTTATCATACAGATACAAACCATTGCCATAGGTGGAAACCGCCTCAGTCTGAGCATCAACATCTGCCACGTGAAAATGATCATTATGGGTATAGGCAATTACCTCCGGGGAAATCATCTGCCAAGATTGTCGGCTTCCATTTCTACCCCTGCGTTCCAATCTTCCATTTCCCATTCTAAACCATTCTGCATCACGAGTTTTCAATACTTCTGACCTGATACTTACACGCCTTACACTGTCGTCTATCTGAGTTATGCGATAACCATCATAACGCGACAGACCGTTGGATGTCTCTATCCACACATAACCAATACTATCCTGCCATACTCGGTTTACGACATTTGTAGGAAGACCGTCTGACGTTGATATGCGCTGGATAGTCAAGTCATAATGACGAGCATCGCAGACAAAAACCACGAAAAACAAGCATACACATGTCAGAATCATTCTCTTCATGGCGCAAATATAACGATTATTTTTCAAAAGTGAACAAAAACATTGGTAAAAACAACATTTTTGTTGTAAAAACATCGAAGATACCACGTACTTTTGCATCAGAAACTACAAAACCAACGAATAAAAGCTATGAAAAGATTAAGTATGACATTTATGTTGCTCCTGACAATGCTTATCAGCGTTTGCGCAGATGTAAAAGTAGTATTTACTGGAGATGGTATTACTGATGGAGCTTGGGGACGCAGTAAGGGGGTTGCAAAACCTGTTAGTGAGCGTAACCGCGGTGACTTGAACCACCACTTGGGCGATGGATACGTGTTCCTGTGCGGAGCATGGTATCAGAGCCAGTACCCTACTCTGGGCATCAACATTCAGAACCGCGGCATCATAGGCAACACCCTCGATGACCTATATGCACGTTGGCAAGACAACATTCTGAGTCTGAATCCAGACGTTATCTCAGTGCTCATTGGTAGTCAGGATATTGATAACTATATAGGTACAGACATGAGCGAAAGTTTTAACTTTGACGCTTGGCAAGAAAAGTACCGTACAATGCTGACTGCAGCACGTACAGCCAATGCCAATGTAAAGTTGGTACTGTGCGCTCCTTACTGCGGAGCAATTGCAAGCAACTACACTACACGAAAAGATTTGCTAATGCAACTGGCTACGAAGGTGCAGGCTCTGGCTACAGAATTCAGTGCCGTTTATGTTCCTTTCAACGAGATTGCAGAAGTAGAACCAACAGCAGGTAACTTCTTCTGGGACGGCACTCTGCCCACAGCAGCAGGTCAGTATGAGATGTTCAAGAAATGGGTTAGCGTTGCAGATGGATATGTCATTGGTAACACGACACCAAAGACCATTGGTCCTGCAAAGACACAAGACAGCAAAGGCAAACGCCGCATACTCTATATTGGTGACTCTATCACTGATGCCGGCTGGGGACTGGCAGGCGGCTCGGCACTGAATACCAACCAAAGAGACCTGACAGCTCTTGATCATATCATGGGTCACGGCTATGCCATGCTATGCGCAGGATGGTATCAGACCGTCTATCCGGAGGTAAACTACGAGGTCATTAACCGAGGTATATCTGGAAACACACTTGCAAACCTTGCAAGCCGTTGGGAAACGGATGTCATAGCAAACAGTCCTGACGTACTCTCTATACTTATTGGAACAAATGACATTGACCAATGGCTGAAGGGCGACAAGGCAACGGCCTTCAATTATGATGCCTGGGAGGCACAATACCGCGCACTTATCAATAAGGTGAAGGCGGACAATCCCCTCGTTCAGATTGCATTGGGCACTCCTTTCGTGGGCAGCCGTTCGTCCGAATACGAAACTCGCAGCACGATGGTGGCAAACCTCGCCGCTCGAGTAAGGACGATTGCCACTAGCCTCGGTTGCACCCTAATCCCCTACGACGAGTTGTTTGCAGAACTGACAAGCGACCAACCCAACACTGCCTACTGGATATGGGACGGAATACATCCCTCACCAGCAGGTCATTACATGATGCACCAACTGTGGTTAGAGAAGGCAGGAGCGCTTGTATTTGAAGATGCAATGCCTGAGCAGAGCACCGAATTGCAGACTGGTGGACAGTTCATGGACTTATTACTACCAATGGAGGGCAGTGTTGCTGCTACCGAAAGTGACTGGGGTACTACGGCCGGCGAGGAGACCAATCCTAAATATGCCGGCACATGGGAAGGAACTTTAGGTCGCTTGAAGGACAATGGCATCGAGGACACTGAACGCTCATACTGGGGTGCCAACATCATCAAGGGCAACGATGGCAAATATCACATGTACGTAGCAGGCTGGCCCTCGGCTACTTGCGGTCACATGCAGTGGTCCAGCAAGTCGATGGTTTACCATGTAACCAGCGATAACGTCTGGGGACCTTACACTTACGTTAGTACTTTGGGAACAGGTCATAACCCCGAAATCTACAAGACAGGCGACACTTACGTCATCTATAAGATAGAACCGCTGGGATACTACAAGTCCACTACATTGGGTGATGCGTGGGAGACAGGTGAATACACATTCGACTTGCGCGACCGTGCACTCATTGCAGGCGAAAACCGTGAGACGAGCCTCAGCAACTGCTCATTTGCAAAGCGTGAAGATGGCTCGTTTGTGATGATAGACAGAGGCGGCGGCATCTGGGTGAGTCGTGACGGACTGATCGACCCTTGGCACCAGATTTCCACCAGTTCGGTATATCTAAACAGCACAGTCACAAACCGTGGCACACTTGAAGACCCTGTCATCTGGCGCGACCACCTGCAGTATCACATGATTGTGAATGACTGGAAAGCCCGCTACGCCTACTACTACCGCTCTAAGGACGGGCTCCACTGGGTGATGGAGAGCGGAAAAGCATATACCGGACAAGATCCGTTTGCCAAGCACAGCGATGGAACCGTGGAAAAATGGCATAAATATGAACGTCCTCGCGTCTATCAGGATGAATTAGGACGCGCCATCCGCATGAATTTTGCCGTAATAGACTGCGTGAAGCAAAGCGACGTGGCAGGCGACAGCCACTCATCGAAGAATATCAACATGCCTATCACGCGCCAACTACAGCTTGAGGTGCAGGGCAATACCCCTATCACCTCTTCTACTACCAGCATCCGGGTACTCGTAAAGGCAGAAGACGGCTTCAACCCACGTACAGACCTAAACCTCAATTCGCTGAAGTTCGGCGCACACAACAAAGTAAACTTCGGCAATGGTCTCAGTTACAGTTCATCTGAAAACAGCGGTACCAGCGACCTCATCATCACCTTCACAGGTGTGACAGGACAGAGCGGTATCACCGAAGGTGAATGGGCGCCGAAGATGTTGGGACTGAAGGACGATGGCAGCATCGCCTTTGGCTATGCTAAGATGCCAGGCATCGATTACAAACCTGCTTTGCTCTCGGCTGTTACACCAACCTTTACAGCCGATGGAACAGTACAGACAGTTAGTGTGACAAACTACGGACAGTTGGCTGCTACAGCAACAACAGTACGCATCTATGCTCCTAATGGCACTACACTCTTGGCCCACGGCACTACCTCAGCACTCGCTGCATACGGCAATGAAACCGTCAACATGACTAAGGATGCTGCAGCCGGTGCCGGATACAAGGCCATCATCGTACGCTTCTACAATGGTGAGACTCTGCTGAATGAGGAAAAAATTGCTCTGACGGCTATCAACGCTGCGCAAACGGCCTTGCAGAACGTCATCGATGAAGCTGAGACATTCTATGCCGACGAGACACTGACCGAAGGAAAAACCGGCCTGAGGACAGCCATTGACAATGCGAAGTCTATGGTGACATGCTATAACACAGCATCACTCACCGAACAGCAGACCGCCCTGAGCACAGCGCTCAACACCTATAAGTATGCCAATGCATCTCCCACAAACGGACTCGCTATCACAATTCCAAATGCTACTATGGAGGACCTCTCTGAATGGACCCTCACCCGCAAGGATGCCGACAATACTCCTGGCTGGAAAACTAATACCAAAGGTGCCAGCCATGAAGGTTTCGACGGCAACTTCATGGAATACTGGGTTAATCAGGCAAGTGCCCTCGGCTATGCCAACCGTGCCAGCCAGACACTGCCCGACATGCCTGCTGGTCGCTATCGTCTGCGTGCACAGGTCATTGCCACCCGTCAAAATAGTAACGATGCCGTGACAGGTGTAACCCTCTACGCCAACGGCGAGCGCACTACCTGCGCCACTGCCAAAGACGGCACGCCACAGGAATTTATGGTGGAGATAAATATGGCTGAGGAAGGCACATTGGAAATTGGCATTGACGTTGCTGCTACAACCACAGCCAACTGGGTGGCATGGGACAACGTCTCACTGAAATACTTCGGCAATCAGGAAGGTGAAATCGTTGAAGAAGAAGTTGAACCGCTCACATTCGACCAACAGAAGGTCTATCGCATCAAGTGGTATGACCATGGAAGCTACTCGAAACTCTACTGGCAATCGCCAAAATATGACACCACTGGCAATACTACAATTCACCGCACGGCAAATGAGGCTGAAGCGGCAAAGTTCATCATCCGCAGCGTAGAGAATTCCACAGGTAAATTCTACCTTTACGATGTTGTAAGCCAACAGTATGTGATACCTTCCGGTAATAGCAGCAACGGAACGGCATGGACATGGTCGGCTAAAACTCTTGGCAAGACAGCCATTACCGAGAGTGGAGAAGCCTTCACCATCAGCAGCACAGCGGAAGGTTATGCCAATGCTTACGCCAACGACAACAACGACGGTGATGTGAAAAACTATGGCAGCGGTTCAAAATGGGCAATTGAGGAGGCTGGAGAGAACACGGCTACTTTCGGCATCGCACCGCAGGCTGTCTATCGGTTGACACATCACAACCCGAACCGCTATCGTTACCTTGCGTCCGAACCTTCAAACGAAGGATATCTGCTCACCACCAATACTGATAGTGAAAAAGGAGAGTATTCACTGCTGCCGGTCAGCGGACAAGAGGGATATTACTACATATATAATAAGGATGGCTACTTCGTTACTCCTTCCACTGGCAACTGGTCCCTTTCCAAAACCACGCCAGCTGCTGTCAAAGTCGCAATAAACACTGAATACATGGAAGACTATCTCAACAGTCATACTACTACCGATGTCACCTTCATGTTGGGTGAAGCCAACCAACATGCTAATGCTCAGAAAATCAACGATGTGGAACTGGTGAAAGCATACGCCGACCACCCCCTTGACAAGGGCAACAACTGGGTGCTGGAACCTGTAGCAAATGCTACGGCGACAATATCTCTCAATGCTATTACCAGCAACATAGATAATCTTATCGCATCAGCAACTGCTGAAGACATCGACATGACCTACACTGTTCCTGCGGCAACATTAGGCTATCAGACATTTGTTGCTGATTGCGCCCTTGATTTCACCGATTCTTCCATTAAGGCTTATATCGCAACAAATGTAAACAATGACAAGGTATATCTTCAACAAGTAACGAAAGCACCTGCTGGTACAGGCATCTTATTGAAAGGCACAGAGGCTGAAACCATTCCCGTTCTCACGACAAACGATGCCGAAGATGTAAATGGAAACCTACTGCGTGCAGGTGACGGGACAACTATAAGCAAGGAAGATGGTTACAACAAATATGTACTGGCTGCAGATGACGGCAATACCTCCGTAAGCTTTTACCTCATCAACAACACTCCTGCCACAATTGCAAAAGGAAAAGCCTATCTTAAAGTTCCTGTTTCGCAAAGCAATAATGCAAGACGAGTAACCTTCTCATTTTGGGATGATGTGACAGGTATAAAGCCTGTCAGCAGCTCCACGCCAACCACAGACTCCTATTACAACATGGCAGGGCAGCGAGTAATTAACCCATCACACGGACTATATATCAAAAACGGAAAGAAAATCTATATAAAATAAACATCATGAAAAATAACAGAAAAACATATATATCACCCAAGGCAACAGTCATCGGCATCAAAACAAACCCTCTGCTTTCTGGAAGCAACTACATTAAGACCGCCGACAAAGAATACGACGGGCGTGTCGTCCTTTCACGTGAAAGCCAATTCTCAGATTGGGAAGAAGAAAGTAGTGAAGAGTGAAGAATTCATGTCCGTGACGAACCAGTTCTGCTACTCCCGCAGGTGTCATGCCCACGCGGTTCTCATTGTTCTTAATCTCTTTTGGAATTCCTACTTTCATAATCTTAGCTTTTAGTTAAACGATATACTGCCGCAAAGATATATCATATTTTCATTAATTCCAAATTTCAGAGCATGAGTTTTTGTGGTTTAGAAAATATTATGTAAGTTTGCGGCGGAAACCCATAACAAATGATAGAGATATGAGAAAGGTGATTACATGTTTGCTTGCTTTACTGGGGCTGACTACAGCCTGTGGCCAGGGGGATTTTGAGGTGGATGTGTTCAAGACGAAGAACGGTAAGACGGTGAAGTTCCACGCGCTGATGCATTCGTGCATAAGGATAGAATATGACGGCAAGGAGATTCAGATTGATCCTGTTTCTAAGTTAAGGGATAAGGTTATCAATTATGCAGCAATGCCCAAGGCAGACTATATCTTCGTAACCCATGAGCATGGTGACCATTATGATGCAGCAGCGCTGAAGGTACTGACAGGTGACAAGACACAACTGGTAATGAACCAGCGTTGCGCTGAGATGTACGGCTCAGGCATCATTATGACAAACGGCCAGTTCAAGGCCCTTGATGACATAAAGGTTGAAGCCGTTCCTGCATACAACACAACGGAAGGCCATCTGCAGTTTCATCCCAAAGGACGTGACAATGGTTATATCCTGACGCTCGACGGACTACGTATCTATATCGCTGGTGATACGGAAGATATTCCTGAGATGGCATCTTTCAAGGATATTGACATCGCCTTCCTGCCATGCAACCAGCCTTACACAATGACAGTGGAACAATTGTTACGCGCTGCCAAGACCATCAAACCCAAGGTACTGTTCCCTTATCACTATGGACAGACGGATGTGAAGGATATTCCTTTACAGTTGCAGGGTGAGGGTATCGACGTGAGAATCCGACATTACGAATAACGATGAAGAAAATCTTGTGGATATTAGGTGTGGTGGTGACGCTGATCATTGCGACTATGATTGGCGGCAGCTTCTATATGCTCGACTACTCACTGGCACCCGACAGTAACAGAACGGACAGAGACTCTTGCTTCAGACAGCAGTTCAGAGAATATCCTGAGAGCAAAGAGTGGGTGGACAGCCTACAGACGAAGAATGCCCTGCGCGACACGTTTGTAGTGATGCCTTCAGGTGAGCGCCATCATGCGTTCTTTGTCAATAGGGGCAGCAAGCGTACGGCAATAGTTGTTCACGGCTGGCGCGACTGTGCCATCAAGTATTTCTGGCTGGCACGCATCTATGAGCACGAGCTTGGCTACAACGTTATTTTACCTGAGCTCCACGGATGTGGCGAGAGCGAGGGCGAGGCAATACAGATGGGATGGAAAGACCGCCTGGACGTGAAACACTGGATGGAGATTTTCAAGTCAGACACGATGGTAGTGCATGGCGTATCTATGGGCGCCGCCACCACGATGATGCTTTCAGGCGAACAGATGCCCACAGACATCAAGTCCCTTCGTTTCGTAGAGGACTGTGGCTACACCAGCGTTTGGGACGAGTTCTCAGGACAGCTGAAGGAACAGTTCGGACTGCCGGAGTTCCCTTTGATGTACACCACGAGCCTACTCTGCAAGCTACGCTACGGCTGGAGCTTTGAAGAGGCATCGGCACTGAAGCAGGTGAAGAAATGCCATTATCCCATGATGTTCATTCACGGCAATGCCGACACGTTCGTCCCCACATGGATGGTACATCCCCTCTATGAAGCAAAGAACGACAAAAAAGGCATCTGGGTTGTAGAAGGTGCCGGTCATGCCCAGTCTTATCGAGCCCACAAGAAGAGGTACATCGCAGCCCTCCGTCTATTTCACGAGTCACAATTTAACCAGCAAGTCGACAGTAGCGGACATGATTGAACCGCACATGGTTCCTGCACTTGCCGGCAAGCCATCCTTTTCCAGGACAATCATAATGGTATACTTTGGTTCGTCCGTAGGGAAAAAGCCGCACATCTCCATGCGTCGTTTGTTTCCTTTCACCAGAAATGTACGACAACAAGCTGCTACTTTTGTATGCTCACTCCCAGCTTTTCTACAAACGCCATGAGCGACAGCATTTGCCATTCCTTCCTGTAACATCTTAATCTTGTCGTAGTCCTCTATCTGATCATTAACAACGATGGTTTCGCCTTCTTCTGTTACAAGCTTTACCATTCGTCCGCCATTAGCTACCGCATTATAAAATGTCAACATCCCAATTGCACTATTTGGCATATCAGCCAAATATTCTGCAACCTTGTCGTCCATTCTTTCTCCTGTCATCTCCTGAGCAATTTCCTTAGCTATAGCAAAGGCCACTTGCGAACGATAACACAATGCATCATCCAATGTTATTTCGCCATAACCGCCTCGAGACCAATTGTGGTCCCTGACATCCTTGTAGATTCCACACCCTGTGTCAATAACATCATCTGGTACGAATAGTCCTGTTGACAATAAAGCGAGACATGTTGGTCCTGCCATCATGACACTTTGTTCTTCGTTGTATGTATCTTCAGTAGGAGTGAATCGCTTGCCATTTCTTTCTAAAGACACATGTGCTTTTATTGCACCCGTTGCTGATTCAACAACACACACAACACCTTTGGTACAACTGCGATCAGTCATTTTCTCTTGCAACAGTTCTCCGACAGCAGTCTCCAAGGCTTCATCCATTGTTTTTACAGGCATTGACAATTCTGGTTTACTTTCAGCTGTTAACGCATCATCCAGGAACTGTTGGTCAGTGCAACCGACAAGCGCCATTACTGAGGTAACTAATACGAATTGAATCTTTTTCATATGCTACAAATTTTGTTCACTATATACTTGTTTATATCTTCCCCATTCTAACGATTCTTTCAGCCTCTTTGCGCATCTTATCCAGTACTCTATAGTTCTCATCTATGTTTCTGAACTTGACCACAACCTTGGCGTTCTGGTCAATAAATCCATAGATCTCTATCTCTTCGTCATCTGTCATACCGAAGCCGTCCTCGTCCATATAATAGCGACCATCAGGATTGAGTTGCCAACTGACTTCAGCCACACCGTTCTTGAATTCACGTATGAAAGAAGGAAAATGGAAAGAGAGTGCCTTGGCTCTTCCCTGTACTTTTTCGGGAAGAACTTTCAGAGAATCCCAGTCAATATCCTCTTCAGTCACGGTAACCAAAAGCTGGTCTTTATCAATGAACTCGTAAGCGCACTTCGTATTATGATTAATGAGATAGCGTGGTTTCCACCATCCCCACATACTTTCATAAGTGACCGACATTCCTTCACCTAAGTCACTGGTCTTATATAAGCCATGTTTATAATCTTCTGTATTGAGCAATTCATACAGTTTCTTCTCCTCACCCATAATCAATGACATTTAAAGTTATACCCAACGTTTTATTTTCGTTCCAACTGTTTCATCTCATCCACGAGCCTCATGGAAGTATTCCATCCCCAGCCGTCTCTCTCCATTTTCCTACATATACTATAGACACGTTCCAAAGTCTTATTTTCCTCCTCTGTTCTTTCTTTGGAGGGAATGCGCAGGAGCCTCTGGTAATAGGCAATTGCACTTTGCACGTTTCTCATCTCGTCCATGTCCTTTTCCAAGGCTTTTATCTTGGTAGAGTCAAACTTCTCTGGATTGTTAAGGCATGTATCATACCTTTCTTGATATTGCCGATAGGTCAGTTCCGCATCAGCCGCCACTCTCTCCAAATAGCCATCGGTACGGTTCTCCCATATCTCCCACTTTTCCGTTTTGCTTTCTGGCTGTTCTTTGTTCCCACATTGTCCTGCTACCAGCCAAATAATCGCAAGTATAGCCAACAACACTACAACATAAGTTTTCTTCGTTCTCTTCATAGTCTTTTCGATTTTTAATTAGATAATAATGATGTCTTTACCTTATCGTGCAGCTCTTCTGGTAGCATACTCTTGTACCACATCTCTGAACCAGCTGGCACAAATATGGACTGCAAGGCATCTAAATCAAATGCATCTGGCATAATCTTTGTGTCTGTGCCTTTAATGACTACGGTTTTCAAGCTTGGGCAGCAAGAAAAAGCACCTTTAATAGATTCCAATCCATATAAACCCTCAAAAACGCGTGATTCCACTATAGAGACTGATTCTGGTATGACAACAGACGTTAACCTAACACATTTGGCAAACAATCCATTCTTCATCACATTCAATGACGCTTTATCCACAAACCCACTCACATCACCATGCACCACTCTGAGTATCATTTTACTCCCTTTGGGCAAAGGACAATTTTCCCATCCTGACTGCGTAGGATTAGGTTCAATGTTCTTTAGAACATCAAAAAGACGATGCAACGTGTCAATTTCTTTTTGACAACTGCGTTCAAAGAAGTGAAACACTTTCCTTGTCTCTGGCCACACCTTGTCAAACGAGGTCTGCATGATAATATCTTTCAGTATCATAAATCGTTACTGTTTATTGATGTTCCCAAACATAACTAACTCATCATTGATACTTTTCACGCAAAAATTAAGCTTTTTATTCATTCCGCAAAATATTTCAGTGCTTTTTCGCGCTGTGTATCAAGTATTTAATTCAAGTCTCCGCCTTTTTTATTTTACTACTTCCCCTTTACCGTTCACAATCACCTTGTCGTAATCAGTTAAGGCACAAAGGTACATGTCATAGCCTATTGCCTCAATATCCTTATACAGAGGCATCGTCACTTTTTGGCCATCAGCCGTCATCAGTCCCTCATAGCCATCACCAGCCGTGTATGCTCGCAGACGAGCTGTTGCCTGCAGGTGGTAAGAAGACATCTCCACCATGTTATTGTCGTTGTCGCCATATTCTGCTGGCTCATATCTCATCTCTTCCTTCTCATACTCCAACATGCGTACGTCAGTAATGCAGAAGTCGTTCATCAGATCTCCTTGCAGCGTGTACATCCGCAGGGTGTGGTCAGGCATCGTCACGTTGATTGTGCCTTCATAAATCATCAGCGAGCACTCCATTAGTGGGAGCACATACTTCAAGTCCCTGTTGAGCACAGCCATCTCCCTACCCTTCTGCACGCGCCAAAGATTATATTCGGCATCGCGTTCAATCTCTTTAAACACCGTTGAGAGCACAATCTGTCCCTTTCTGTCCATCAGTCCATAGTGTTCCCCATCTTTCGCTTTTATCACACAATAGCCCCAATGGAACACGTAGTCTGACAGTCCAGGCACATACTTCATCCCACTGTCAATGACCACCTTTCCTGTGGTATCGATAAACTTCATGTAGCCACCAATATCCACACACGCCAGTCCTTCGGAGAATACACAGGCATGGTCATACTTCGGCTCAATCACCTGCTCGCCCGTGAACTTATTGAAATACCCCTGTTTCTTCCCATTGCTGAAGCACACCAGCGTGTCCTTGTCTCCTGGCTCAGTGATACACTGTATATCCTTCACCGTCTTCTTACCCTTCAGCGTGTTATACACATAGCCCTCGCCACTGCACGCCTCATGGTAGTACACATGCTCGCTGATGTAGTTCGCATAGCAGCATGACGGATCATAGCAATGCGCCTCCTTGTAGTACTCCTCATAATAGTACTCAACGGCTTCTGTTACCATCATTACCGCCCTTATCGCCATAATGACAGCCACACTTATAGCGAATAGTCCCCATACGCACTTGGCAAACTTGCCGTCTCTCTTGTAACCGAACAGCCCAAAGAACCATCCGAATGCCTGACACAGGCCTCTCCACATCACCGCGAAGAAAATTTTTGCTGAAACCTTTTTCATTTTTATATCGTTTATAATTTAGACAAATACATATATTCTTATGTCTGTTTATCTGTATATGATTAAAGAGTAAGACAAGTAACCATTTTCTATCAATAAAAAAAGAATGCCCCCCAAAAATTATTTTGGAGAGGCATCTTAATCTGTTATATGTAAAGACTTCGCTATTCGTCGTTTGGACTTTCTTTTTCTTCTTTCAGAACGATTATGCAGCCCTTTCTTACTAAAAGGAACTCATGATGTTCATATATTCCTTCTGATATAGGTTTGTCTTCACTATAGCATACCACATAGTCATATCCGTCATTGGTAAACCTATAAGTATTATTTTCTTTATCATAGATTCCGCCCTGTATCACAATGTCTGGCTGTCTTGACATATCATGAGTAGATTTCCATGATGCATACCTAAGAGTCCCTTTTTCATCTATCTGGTCAACACGTACAAGGTAGTTCTTTGTACGGAAGTAGCAGGCAAGCCTGTAATAGTTTACCAAAGACTTATGCAACCCCTTATGTGCCGATTCTCCTTTGTCAACGAACCCCTTTCCATTGAAATGATAAACTCTATACCTGTCACTGATGATAGGTATGGTTTCGTCAACGAACACGGTTTGGGGAATATACAGATTTTTATCTTTGACATCATACTCAAACAGCCAACCCCATCCTTCCCCATTAGTAGAATAGTACCAGTCCGAGATACGATAATTGATTTCCAATCCACATTCGTCAAGATCATCTCCTGCATCATATACACTGACATTCTTCAATGTATCGTGGTCAATCATGAATGCATCCATCCACATATAGCCGTCATTACTCGAAGCTCGATAACTTCTGGTGGTGATGTAATATATTGAACCATCATCTTTCTTGATAGAATGTACTGCTGACACCCAAGCTGGCTCACCTTCTCTAACACAGAAATCCTCAGTTACTGTCATACCTCCCTTGGCTCGGAACTCACAAACGACTGCATAAACTGGGCATGTGCCACCCCTTCCTGTGTCCCAACTGTAGAACTTCATGGCTCCATCCTCTGAAACACAAGTGAACACATCATCCTTATCTACAGTAATAGAGTCCAAGGATACACACAAAGAGTCTCCGTGCTCCGTTGCCATTTCCATTATTGGAGAAGCATTCTTATCCTTATTCTGGCATGAGCAGAACAATGTTAACAACATCAACGGCAATAGTTTTAACGTTCGCATCATGTTATTCGTATTTTAAAAAATACTAAAAATGGGGCTTCATATTCCTAATTCTTGTTAGATATTATCTCTTATTCTCTTTGTTTTTACCATATATACTGAAGTGTACGGAATGCTTCTTGCTCATGGTTTCTGCATCTTTAAGGACGACTTCCCTTGATGGATAGACGACTTCTTCTTTTTTGTCCATTCCCAAATTCTATCGATTTATATGGACGTTCACTCGAATTGTTTCTCGCGTACGAACTTAGTAATGAAGTCACGCTGTTCTGCAGTATCCGGAGCCTCCCTTTTCAAAGACTTGGGACAAGCCAAAACAGATGTTCCAGTTTTGATATCGCCTCATCAGAACTTATCTTATACAGTTCTCCCAGAAGACACCCTACAATGACTCCTGTGCGTCCAACACCTCCCCAACAATGAATATACACCTTTGCTTCAGAATTATTGCTGACTATCATGATGATGCGCTTCACCAGTTTACGAACATCGTCCATGCTCTTTGGCACAGAAACATCCTTAATTGGAAATCTCTGGTAGGATGCACCGTTATATAGCATGTCTTCATACGGTGCAAGTTCACCTTCCTCTGTCAAATCCACAAAATGGGTGATTCCAAAAGACTCAAACTGATGCAGTTTTATTACACTACTTTCTATATCCTTATTCCTAGGATATTCCCCTGCATATATCTGACTAGTTACCTGATAACTATTATCGATTGGCCTGCGGTTTCGGATTCTTTTCTCAAAATTCTCCATAGCACAACGAAGATCTGCAGGAAGATAGTGTTCAAAACGCTTAGCAAGAATGTCATCATCTTGGCTGTTCTTGGCTGCATAGATGGAACATGCTATCGCAGCTATTGTATCAGAGTCACCTCCAATAGAGACTGCATTACGGACACAATCCTCCAAGGAGTTACTTTCGAGAAAAGCGATGATAGCTTCTGGCACGCTACCCTGACGACTAACATCAAACTTATATTCTGGGCGAATCTCATCATGCGTCCTTTCCAATTTGTAGCCATACTTTCGGGGAATTGAGTCCCTGATTTCTCTTTTTGCCTCGTCAACATCTGCTGCTTCTCTACAGATATAAACACATTCTGCAACAGCCAAGGCACCATTTACTCCCTCCGGGTGATTATGGGTGACGATTGCCGTAGTCCTCACTAACTCCAATGCTTCCTCCAAGGAATTGGCATAGAGGGCTACGGGACTTACACGCATGGCAGAACCATTTCCCCAACTGTTGTATGGCTGGGGATCCTTTGATTGTAGCCATTCCCGGAACCTGCCACCATAGCCCGCTTTAAAATGCCCCCTACCTAATTTCTGCATACACTTTATCAGATGGCTCTTGCTGTGCGAAGGGTCTTCAAGAAGCCACTTCGCCACAGCAAGGGTCATCACGCTGTCATCGGTATAACGAGTGTCAGGCCTCTCTAAAGGGAAGTCCTTTGTCTTGACATTATTTCTTTCGTAGGCACTGCCTACAATATCTCCAAATACAGCTCCTATCATTTTATTACTCCTTCATCGTTTACAATAATACATATTATCCTTACTGGATTATCGACAAAAGTTTTTCGAATTCCCTCTTCAGGTCCTTATAGTTATTAAGTCCCTCAGTATATTCAGTAGGAATTGTGTCATATCCGAATCTTGCACCAAGAATTGCTCCAGCCGGGGCACCATTGGTATCTGCGTCACCTCCTTCGTTGACAATAGCAACCAAACCATTCGTAAAGTCCGTTGGATGCCATAATGCCCATAACGCTGCCGAAAGGGTTTTCAACGTATATCCTGTCTTGCCCCGTTCATCAAGTCGCAGAACACTAATATCAGGATTGGCGGCAAGCCTAACGTACTCTTCAATACTCTCATCGTACTTCTTTCCCATCTGCACGACTTCTTCCACACTCATTACATAATCATTATAGACAAGATTATGGATGACTAAAGAAACGATAACACAAGACCCGACACAGCGAGGGTCATAATGTGTCAGTCTGCATACATCTGCTGCCATTTCTTCCACATTGCCTTTCAGAACTCCCATTACAGATGTCCTCATTACTCCACCATTGCCTGCTAGACTCTTACCAGATTTCTCCCAAACAGATCTTGAAACCTCAAGAGGATCTGTCCTATAAAGTGGATTCCTCAGAACCGATGCCGTTTGTATACCTACATCAGCTGGACCATATTCAAGCCAACGTCGAAAGAACTGAGCAATGTCCATCAAGTCGAAATGACCCTCCTTGTTCAAAGACCACACAATGCATTCCATCATCTCGGTATCGTCTGTATAATCTCCTGGATGGATTTTACGCATAATGCTATACTTGATATCACTATAATGGCGAAGGCCATTGGGATATTTGGAAGCAACACCTTTATTATCAAGAAACTCTGCACCCATTCCCAACGCATCGCCGACTGCCTGGCCAAACAATGCACCGAACACTTTATCTTTTGTTCTATCATCCATAATTTTATCTATTTACATTTTAGTTACTTCTCCACGATAAATATCATCTGACATGTGGAGAATGACATCGTGGAGTTCCAAATCATCCTTGAATTTCTTGAGACTGGATTCCTTCAAAGGAGTCGATAAACTCTACTGGATACCCCAACGCATCACCAATGGCACCGCCAATGAATGAACCTCTGATTCTATCTTGTAATGTATTCATTATTCCTTACTTAATTCGTTAATCACTTTCTTTCGTTCCTTAAACACTTCTATCGACATAGGAGCTTTGCCTTCAGTTTCTGCCTTGTACTGGTAAAAAGCATTGAGCACGCGCATAATCTTATTAGTGTCATGACCATCTTCATGCCTATACCCCCTAATGGGAGGAGGTTCTATTCCCTTGTCAGCGGCATAGAACACCCAATAGGTGCAGAGGGCGATGTCTGTTCGATGAAGTCCCATGGCACAAGCAATATAAAAGTCGCCCTTGTCTATCTGTTCACAGAACTGAGGAAAGAGTTCCACCATCTGTGCTATCGTTCGAGCATGATTATCTAAAGGATAGTGAAAATATTCCAATCCGTGATACTGGCATAAATAGGGAAGCTTATCAGACTTATCCATTTCGCGGAGATCTATGATTGTCTTAACTCCCGCTTCCTTTATAGCCGGCCAAGCGTATGCCTGATGTCTCGATGACATTGTTCTGCCACGAACACCACCATAGACTGGTGCAATGTCAGGTATTTGGGTTCGCATAATGCGTTCTATGTTAATCATCTTACCGACCTCCTTTATTTTCTTTCGTGTATATATCTGATTACGTATTTCTTGTGTAAAAGTATAGTTTTTATTTCTAATCGCCAAATTTCCTTGCGCATATTTCACGAAAGAGCATTATTTTTCAAATCTTCTTCATTGATCACTATTTTACAACTTCCCCTTTACCATTCACAATAACCTTATCCCCATTCTTTGTAGAGCAGAGGTACAGGTCATGGTCAAGAGCTTGTATATCCCAATACAGAGGCATCGTCACCTTATGACCGTCTGCTGTCATCAGTCCTTCGAAGCCATCACCAGCAATGTATGCTCTGAGGCGTGCTGTTGCTTTAGGGTGATAGAACTCTGCCATTATTTCTACAACCTCTTTGCCTACCTCATTCACAGATTTCTTTCGACAAACCATCTCCTCTTCCTCATATTCCAACATGCGAACACTGCTAATGTAGAAGTCGTTAATGAGCGTTCCCTGCATGTCGTAATTGCGTATGCTATGATCCAACATTGTAACGTTGATGATACTGTCAGATATATACATAGAACTACATTCCATAAGCGGAACAATTGGCTTCAACTCATTATCCAGCACTCCATATTCCTCACCTTTCCGAACAAGCCAATACTTAAAGTCATTGGATGGGTAAATATAGCTGTATTCCATTGGAAGCAAAATATTACCTGAAGCATTCATCAATCCGCACTTTTCGCCGTCGTCCGTATCTACTACACAGTACCCGCCATGGAACACATACCCTTCCATATTGGGGATGTAAGGCATATTCTTGTCAATAACCACTTTGCCTGTTGCATCAATGAACTTAATTTGACCTCCATCATCTACTCTGGCAAGACCATCTGAGAATATCCAGGCATGGTCATATTTCGGTGCGACTACCACCTTACCTGTATTCTTGCTGAAATATCCTCGTTTCTTGCCATTGCTAAAGCAGATAAGAGAGTCTTTACCTGTCGGTTTGGCAATCCACGCTATGTGCTTTATTAGTTTCTCGCCTGTACGTTTGTTGTAGATATACCCCTTACCATCCTCCGTATTATGGAAGTAGATGTCACGATTGACATACTCAGAGTGATAGCAATATTCATCATCACAATAATGATTCCTGAAATATCGATTATAGGCACCCTCACCAAAGCAACAGAGCAAAGCCAATGCAAACAATGTCATGACTATGCTGCAACTTGTTGCGAACAATCCCCACACGCACTTGGCGAACTTGCCGTCTCTCTTGTAACCGAATAGCCCAAAGAACCATCCTAATGCCTGACACAGGCCTCTCCACATCACCGCGAAGAAAATTTTTGCTGAAATCTTTTTCATAATCTATTTTATACCTTTTTCTTCAATATACTTTTCCAACTCTTGTTTTGAACCCATAAACATATCTAAGTCCACAGAATTATCAATCACGCCCCATACATGTCCTTCTTGGCTGAACTGCCAAAACTTGCAGTTGGGCATTTCCGGTTTCCCAAAGTTTTTCCCAATGGGGAGAGCCAGCCATAAATCACGCGTTCTCATTATAGAGTCCTTCACTATCCGTGTGTTATAGATATGCGTGGTAGTATATATCATGGCTTTCACCCCACACTCCTTTTCTACGATATCGAGCCATTCCTTTGCTGCTGTTATCTCTGCAGATGAGTCAATCTCTACGTCAAGCACTGGTGGCAAGTCTCCAGATTCTAATCTAGCATGCGTAAGGAACTGTTCAGCCTGTGCTTTCCCAGATACAGAATCAGTAAGGAAATGGTAAGAGCCGCACGGGATTCTTAATCGTTTAGCTTCAGAATAATTTCTCTGATAGTTTGGATCTATGTAGCTATCACCTTTTGTAGCACGGATAAACGAGAACTGCGCAGGTCTCTGTTGGTGCGGAACAGGAATGGATCCATTCACTCTACCTTCCTCATCGCATGGCAATTGCAGGCCATCCCAGTTGACATACCCTTGCCAATAAGAAACATCTATTCCATACACCTGTGCATAATCCTTTTCTACCAGAGAGTTCTTCACATCCTTGGCGCTATCACATCGCAATCCGAAGCAATAAGCTGACGCTGCTCCGATAACCAGTCCACATACCAACATGCAGACATCCTTCAATACATTTTTTCGATTTTTCATTTTACTTTCGTTATAATGTTAACCTTACGTTTTTTCTGTTCTTCATATATCAAAGACCGCGTTTTCTCGTAATATCTATCACTACAACAAAAATAACCGCAAAACTGCAACAACAGCTTTGCGGTTATTCGAACTAACAAGGACGGTAATAATAGTTCCTCACTAATATTTCATATCTTGCACAATGATGCAATCACTCTTTTTATAATTATCTAATCCTTCATTAAGAAATCAACTATTGATCTAATAGTTCAACCAATAATGTTTTAACGCGCCCCTCCCCCATATTATCTTTAACAATTATATCTATTTCAACAATTCGACCTGTTTGGTTTACAAACATATCCCGATGAATATAGACGCAATCTTTGTAAGGGGATAAAAATAATTGCTTAGACATCGTTTTATCTTCCTCCATCCATTTTGCCCAATACGAAGCATTATCTTCAACATTTTCGATTATAATAGGCAACGAATCATTAAGTAAATATAGATACTGTTTTTCATCTTCCGACCCCTTAGTCCATAATGGAACTTTTTGCAAAAGTTTTTTCTTCTCATATTTGCATTTTAGTTCCATATAGTCATTTATGGTTAATTCCATAGGATATGCAATTTTACCATAAAAATCAAAATAAGTTCCTGTCAGGTCATTAATTACACTCATACCGATTTCGTCGGTAGTGCAAATAATTTTCGATTTTTCATTAATTATCATTCCCCTAACAGCTTCTTTTTTAGAAATCATAATTTTACCTTTTCCCCATAGCCTATGGATACGGTAAGATTTGGCAAAAATGAGAGTCGTGGAAAAAAGTAAGGTGATTGCAAAAACGGTTAATCTATTTCTCATAACTTATATTATCTGATAATTTAACAATAAGATTTATTATGTAAAACACTGTAGAAGTAACAAAGATGTCATATACTTCATCAAGGAAAACATAAGTTGTAATACAAAGAACAGAAAGATATAAAGAGAAGCCCATCCATGAGCAGAATGCGACAAGCATACGTTGCATTAGCCTAAGCCACTTATTTTTCTGTAATTTTCTCTTAGCTAACGATTCGCTTATTTTTTTCCTACTTAGAATTAGATAGCTGAAAATAAAAAATGATATGAATAAGATTATTGCTAAAGT
The DNA here is from genome assembly GCF_023217965.1 of Prevotella sp. E13-27. NCBI lineage: Bacteria > Pseudomonadati > Bacteroidota > Bacteroidia > Bacteroidales > Prevotellaceae > Prevotella > Prevotella sp. E13-27. The sequence goes on from NZ_JALPSC010000001.1 coordinate 344,004, forward strand.
TGGTGATACAACATGGTGATTATTCATTAGTGCCTGATACGCATTGAAGTTAATTATAGCTCCCGGCACTCGCCCCCGATATGTGGCGTGCATATCCATCCCACTAGAACCAATAATTATATATTTTTTTTTGGTCTTTAACCTATCAATTGCATTTCCATAAAGTAAGTCATTACCAAGATTAAACCATTCTGCGTCATATGGTATATAATCCAAATTGAGAACTAGGCTTGTACGAACCAATCTTCCATTTTCTGTATACAGAAATCCATGGCTGCTTATGTGTCTTTTTGTTATATCTTCATACATTTTGAGGGGCATACTTGAAAACATGCCGTCCTTTGTTTTTGAAAAATATGGGTATTTTACAAAATCAGATTCTATGGGGGTTATATTATAATAAGCCAATCCTGCTTTTGTATTTAAACAAGTATCAGCTAATGACTCCATTTTATTGCATGGAATAACAATGCGCTCCATTTTACTAATCGTGGCATAAAGTGTACTATCAGCATCTGTTTCCTCACCTTCTTCAAAACCGATATCCAATATAATATATGCATAGTCATTTTTTTTAGATAACACATCCAACAATTTAACTAACTTTGTGCGATCTGTCACAGGAAAGGCATCTCCTAGTGGTTTTCCATATTCGTTAGTTTTTGTAACCAATTGTTTGTCATAATCGACGTCTATTAATAACACCCCTGATTCAACACTTTCTGACGGATCATATACAACCCCACGAATTGCCTCAAATATACTAATAACTTCTTTTTCTCCACTTATTGGAAATTGGAGGTTTGTTATCCAATAGGAAAAAACGAGCATTCCTATCGAGATAACAGTAGACCAAATAATTATCTTCTTCTGTTTCATTAGTTGTTGTTGAAAATAAAATTTTTAACTGGTGTTATTCCATAAACAACTGGAATCTGAACTTTGCATTTATATTTTGAAGATTCATATATAACTTGTTTGTTTATAAAATCACACAAATTGGAGAATCCTAACCCTGGTTTTTTCAATCCTTCCAAAAAAGCTTTGGTGAAGAAGCTTGCATCTCCTTCTCCTCCATCATATGCGAATGCTCCTTCTTCAGTCGCAAAATACACACAGGTTCCATAATTATCCTCACTTTTCATTACAGTAAGAGGCCCAGTATCTGCTCCTTTTGAACCTTCAAAAGGATTGTTACGACAGGCATCTATAATTAAGAACTTATTTTGACATTTAATTTTATCCATTTTTACTATTATATCTTGACTTTTTACACACGCCCTATCTAGTTTTGCTACTATTTCTTTTTCATTGATTAAATTATACGGAAATTCCTCATAGTTATAAGGTAGTAAATAACTATCTTGATTGATTTGAAATCCGTGTCCAGAATAATAGACTAATGCGACATCAGCAGTAGCGGCTTCTTCGATAAACAAACGAATAGATTCTTCCATCTCTGTTTTATTGGCATTTCTTACCACAATAGGATTGTCAAATCCGATTTGCTTTAATATCTTGTACATATTCTTCACATCTGTTTGTGGACTCCTCAATTTTTTATAATTATAATAATCCCAATTACCAATTAACAATGCTGTTCTCTTTTGAGTTGTTGTTGATTTTCCTTTATTTGCCAAATTATTAGTTTTGACGTTCCCTCTTAATGTAGTTGAAACAGAACTTTCAATCTTCGACCATTGCAACAACATTATTTTCGCATTGTCGTTCCCCTTATTTGCTGCTATTTGAAACCATTTTTTAGAATTGCCAAAATCACCATCTAAAAGATACCGTGAAGCTGCCCTCATTTGCATTAATGTGTCTCCATCCTCCGCATATTTAAGAAATGCAGACATGACGTCTTTAAAATGATACGCAGTCCCATTTCTATCAAAATAGAAAAACGTCTTATCTTTAGAACCAACAGACGCAATTCCATATTTAATATCAAGGCAATCGTCTTCATTATATACAATTGGTAAAACTATTTTTCCTTCTTTATTGATTACCCCCCATTTGTTATTCTTTTTAACCAAGGCTAAACCTCCTTTAAACTCATACGCTTCATCAAATTCAGATGGAATAACGCGTTTCCCATTTAAATCAATATATCCGTAACTATTATTCCAACGGACGGCTGCCATGCCTTCCGAGAAATACTTTACTGATTCAAAACCTTGCATTCGAGGATTTATTTTTTCTGTCTTTTTATTTAAAAAGCCCCATTCTCCTTTATATTTTACTCCTGCAAAGCCCTCATAAAATGAAGTACAAACACTTTCATATTTGAAATCAATGACAGTTTTTCCCTTCCTATCAATGAATCCCCATTTTCCATTTTTATTCATAGCTGGTGCAAGTCCATCTTGAAAGGCAAGAACTCCAACATATTTGGGAGGAATTTGCACAACACCCTGTTTGTCAATAAAACCAAACAATCCATTAATTCTTACTGCAGCTAAACCTTCATAAAAATCACCTATTTTACCAACTTTCTGAACTATTCTCCCATCGTATTTAATAGCATCAAAGACAACTTTACCTTTTGTGTCAATAAAAGCAAAAGATTCTCCTATTTGAGCAAAAGCCAAATCGTCGTGATATGGTCCCAAAAAACTATAAAGTAGATATTTCGTTATAACACCTCCATTCCAGTTGTATAAAGTATTTCTGGAACGATAAACCCTATCTATCCCAGCATATTTAAAAACCATTTCAGGTATTTCATTATGATAAACACTTTGTGTGTATGAATTTTGTGGCACACACAAAACTAATAATAAAAGAAGAATTTGTATCGTTTTTGTTTTCATGTGATTTATTTTTTATAGTTATTATTGGAGTAGGAAGATAGCAGCCTCTTCATCGTGAGGTTTCTCTAGAATCATCTCGACAATCTGTCGGTCGGATAATATGCGATAGTCTGTCATAGAGTGATAATCCATTAAATTAGCCGTTTTAGGTTACATGCTAATCATCCATATTTGGCTACTAAATTACTAATTAGGAGCAAAAGGGCAACAATAGACATACAAGAATTAACATTTTTTACAGAACGCGTATATCTTTTCGTATAGACGCATGTCAAGTATCAGACTCAAAAGGCATCATCTCTCAATAACCGTGGGTTCACCTAAGCGGAACCCACGGAGTACATGAATAAGTCAAAAAGATATACTTCTCACTTCTGCACATCTCCCATCCTCTGAGCATGGCGAAGATGTCGAAGCCTTCCCAGCCGCACTCCTGCAGCGCCATTGCTGCGCCAAGCATCATCCAGAGTGAAGGCTGTTCCGAGGGTATGTCATCCAAAAACTAAGAAAGGACTGACAGACGCAAAAGATCTGTCAGTCCTTCTTTTTATTTATTTGCTTCTGTTATTCTCACATTTTCATATTGTCACAACAACTTTATATGCCACGATGCACTTGCTGTCGGCAATATATTTCTGAATATACGTTTCGCCAAGTGCCAGTCCCACAAGTTTATTGTCTTGTATAGTCGCTATCACGCCATCAGCGAAAACTAACGAGTCGCCTTCTTCGCACTCTAGCGTTCCATTCACTTGCAGATGCAACAATTCCGGTTGCACCTTATAGTAAGTAAAGGGCCCCATTTTCGTCATCACCCCAAGTGCATTCTCCGCCAGTTCCGTAACATACCAGTTATATCTCCGCTGATAGCCAAAGCCGTTCGACTGCAGGGTCAGCATAGCTCCTATCTGCGCCCACCATCCATACGTCATCGTATCGAAGCCATAGGCGAAGTAGTTGTCATATCCTGTGTAGGTATGGTCTTCGTTGAAGGCAATTAGTTCATAATACCCTTGCTCTTGGTTTCCCCATAGCCAACTGCCTATGAGCGTCACCTCTTCCACAGGCGTATCCTTCTGTACGAACGTAACACTATCTATCTCTTCGATAGGTATATCGCTCACTGTCCCACCCTTATAATGGATGCGAATCTGGTTCTGAGCCGAGCTAACGATGCTCACCCCCAACAAACAACATGCTACAAGAATCGTTCTCTTCATAACAGCATTTCTTTTTTATTTACGCCATAGATAGAGAACGGTTTTGAAATTAGAATCTATCAAGTTTTATTATCTCTTTTTGTTTTATTATAATGATATTCTTGCACTAATCCAAACCATTGTCTAATTTTGATTTTATCCTCAGCAAACATAGTATCAGAGTAAGGAAATGCACGCATATTCTTATCCGAATCAATAATATTACCCTCAAACATTCCATCTCGACATAAGTCTTTATCATAAATAATTAAACAAGGCATCTGTCTCCCATTTGCCAATGCTGCTTCAACATGCAACCAAGGAGATGAATATAATTTATTTTTAATCTCTTTCCGGTCCTTGCCCGCTACATGCTTATGAATAAAGCCATTGACTACATTTAAATACCCAAAAGCTAATATAACGCAACCATCACATCTCTCCAAATGCGTTGCTACATCTGTCAATTGTGAAACATTTTGGTATTGTTCCCTTTCTATCTTCTGAATATCAACGTTGCCCAATTTCTTCAGGGCAGCAATTGAAGAGTCGAATTGTTTTCTTTGGGTCGAATCAAGAATTCCAAGTTTACTTACAAAAAGATTGATTGTCTTGTTTCTTGGTTTATATCTGTTTTCTTCAGGAACGCCTTCAGAATGAAAAACACCTTTCTCATCCAAATACTCAAGAATTGGATGAGGATCTTTGTCACCAGCAATTCCTATGGTCGCAGAATCCAATCCCACTGCCTCATCAAAACATGCGCCTTCCAATTTGCAGTCTTCATCAAATCTTACCTTTTTAACATTAGAGTTCACAAAATTAGCTTTTTCCAATATGCAATTTTTAAAAGATGTACGATTAAGAATTGCACAAAAGAAGATAGCACCTTTTGCATCAACATTATTAATACTACATTCTTGAAGAACAGCGTGAAAGAAATCTGCCTTACGCATAGAAAGACGCCTTCTTCTATAAATAAATTTAAGGAATCCATTTTCAGTTGATTCAAATTTCACTCTGAATTCTGGCTTTATTAAGGCATTTAACATATTCACATATTGTATTTCCTGCCCCTTCATATTACCCGCATACGAGAATCCGTCTGCAATGGTTTTCTGGAGCCCTACAGAAATCGGTTTACGCAACAGTTCTACCATTAGATTCTTTGCCTCCTTGGTATAATTGGGTTTGTACAGGAACTTCCACCATGGTCTCTTTAGAAAGCCCCTCAATAGAATTGCAGCAGTCGACTGCTCTATTGGATTCTCAGAGAATAGAGACTTCGCACATTCATGGAAGAATTGTGCGTTACGTGATTGTTGCTGCACAAGATATACAGCAAAAGGCACTACAATAGCCAATGCACCTACGACTATAGTGGCAATAGCAAAAAAAGTACTTTCATTCATATTCTTACTTCAACTATAAAATATCTATTATTACTTTCCTACAACAGAAAACTTTGTGCTCTCGCATCCTCCTCACCAACTCCTTCAGATTATTCTCCGCAACAGTCCCTTCTTCGCCCTAATTTTTGTAGTTTATAAAGTACTTGTCTTCACCATCCCACACCCCAAAACCTATACCGAAGTTCTGCGTAGAAAACAGCGCCTCCAAGTGGAGGCCTGTCACTTCTCATCTCCAATCCAATTAAGTGTAGGCATATCTTCAGTTCCTTTCTCTTCATTTTAATTGGCACCCTTTATCTCACCATAATCTTCTGTCCATTCACGATATAGATTCCCTTCGAGAGTCCCTCAACAGTATTCGTACCCTGCTTCAGTGTCACCCTTCTCATCAGTTGACCACTAACAGCATAGATATTACAGTTACCGTTTGTTGTGCTCTCGATATAGATAATGCCGTTGTTGGAGTACATTCGCTGCGATGAAGTAAGAATATTCGCAATAGCTGTAGTTCCCTCCATAAGATCAGATATAGAAATAACCTTTCTTGCTGCTGCGCTACCCGATGTCGTAAAGTACGCCTCGAATGGACGAATATCTCTAGAGTTTTTAACGAAAATGCTTCCTGGGGCATTATCATCATCTTGATTTAGAGCATAAATACTATCATTCTTTGTTAGCATCTGGAAGGCTGGATAGAAACGATGTGCCTCAGATACAATGGGATGAATATCTGTAGCCTCAACCCTTGCATTCTGAGCAGAAAATGCAACATAGCCAGTAATGTTATAAAAGTCTTGATAACCCTCCCAATTAGGCATACTGATGATATAAGGAGTATTAGCTCTGATACCTTCTGCTTCAACCAACCCATCATCTGTCAGTTCACGAAGCCAAAATAGTTTTTCTCCTGTACCAGCTTTCTTAAATGGCTTTATAGCATCGCCACTTGACGTTTTATATGTAGTAACATCAAATGGCAAAGCAATGGATTCCCATCCTTGACATTTACCTTTTTCTGTTTTCAAGCTGAAATTATGTGTATAAGAGATATTGGCAGCCGTAAATGCTTTGGGACAATAGAAATTGCCTATGCTCTCATCCGTCAGAGTGATATCTGGGATCTCGTTATCAACAATAACATTTCTTATGCCAAATGGCTTATACTCTTTTTTAGCGACATAGAACAACAAGTTAGGATTAGCAATATGGTTCACGAACTCATCAGATGGTTTGAATGATGGATTCCATAGAATCGCAGCCAACTGATTACAATCTTTAAGCACATTCTGTCCAACATAAGAAATGCCACCTGGAATTGATAGAGAGATCATTTTGTTTCCCATAAATGCTTCATCTAAAATCCTCGTTACTGGATATTGAACATTCTCATATTCAACATAGGTTGGTATCACAATATGGTCAACGGAACTCGCAGACTTAATCTCAGCATATTTCGTTTTTTCATGAATAACGTAGGTGAGACCATCTATCACTGGAGTTGGATCAGGCTTGATTTCTTGAATTTTTACAAAGTTCTTCCAACCGCCTAAATTTTTATACATGTCAACTTTCCCTACAGGGACATATAAAGTAGCATTAGAGTAGATAGTATTATTATAATCACCAAAAACATTATCCTTAATCTCGAAAGGGGCTTCCATATTTGAAACAATCTCTACCAGGTCTGAGCAACCATAGAAAGCATTACTTCCAATGGTATCTAGCGTATTGGGAAGTTCTATAATCGATATTCTTCGACAACTTCTAAAAGCCTCATCATCAATTATAACGAGGTGGTTAGGCAAATTAATAGAAGAAAGATTACTACATTGTTCAAAAGCACTTTTACCAATGCAAGTTACTGTTTCTGGCAATGTAATAGATTGCAATGTAGAGCACCATGAAAACGCATCATTACCTATTTCAGTAGTACCGGAAGGAACTGTAGAATTCTTACATCCAATAAAAAGAACTGTCCCTTTCATAATTGCATTGCAGTCATCCTTTGAATTATAAACATCATTTCCACTCTCTACAGTAATGGAAGAAAGATTATCACAACTATTAAAAGCTAATGAACCTATCTCATACACAGACGATGGTATAGAAACACTTGTTAAACCCGTATTATAAAATGCATAACGGCCAATCGTCTTCAGTGTGTTAGGAAATACGACTGATGTAACTTTTGAACAACTTCTAAAAGCCTCATCATCAATTATAACGAGGTGGTTAGGCAAATTAATAGAAGAAAGATTACTACATTGTTCAAAAGCACTTTTACCAATGCAAGTTACTGTTTCTGGCAATGTAATAGATTGCAATGTAGAGCACCTAGAAAATGCATCATTACCAATCTCAACAACATTATATTTATCCCCATTCTCTTTGGTTACAATTGCAGGAATTCTGTATGAGTTTTTTGAATACTTTCCTTCTTGAGGTTTTGTAACCTTGACATTATTTATGTTTGTTGCATCTATTTCATAATAAATACCGTCGACCTCGAAATTCCATTCTATATCTTCACCATGAATTTCATATATACCTAAAAAATTTACTGTCCATCCATTATACTGCATATAATCGTTTTTAGTGTTTTCTGGTACAAATAGAGCTGCATTATTGGAAATATTCATAAAAACATTTGAATTTATCTCAAATGGAGCTACAATCAGAGACGTTACTTTTGATAATTCTGAACAGTCAACAAACGACCAATCCCCTATTTCATTCAACGACGAAGGTAATATAATCTCTTTGAGCTTTGAACAACTATGGAATGCACTACTGCCAATCGACACAACAGAGTTTGGAATCACCATGCCTTCTATATCCAAAGCATAAAAAGCACTACTCCCGATTTTTGAGATTCCATCTGGAATCACTGTCGACTTACATCCTGCAACAAGCTCATCTCCTTTAAGAATTGCATTACAATCGTTACGGGAATCATAAACTGCATTTCCTGCTTCAACCTTTAATATCTGCAAATTCTCACAACTAACAAAAGGATTTGAGTCAATACTTTTTACTGACTTCGGAATAACAATCTCTGTCAAAGCACTACATCCTTGAAAGGCATTCATACCAATTTTCTCAAGTGATGAAGGAAGAACCAAAGGTGATAATTCTGAACAGTTAACAAACGACCAATCCCCTATTTCATTCAACGACGAAGGTAATATAATCTCTTTGAGCTTTGAACAACTATGGAATGCACTACTGCCAATCGACACAACAGAGTTTGGAATCACCATGCCTTCTATATCCAAAGCATAAAAAGCACTACTCCCGATTTTTGAGATTCCATCTGGAATCACTGTCGACTTACATCCTGCAACAAGCTCATCTCCTTTAAGAATTGCATTACAATCGTTACGGGAATCATAAACTGCATTTCCTGCTTCAACCTTTAATATCTGCAAATTCTCACAACTAACAAAAGGATTTGAGTCAATACTTTTTACTGACTTCGGAATAACAATCTCTGTCAAAGCACTACATCCTTGAAAGGCATTCATACCAATTTTCTCAAGTGATGAAGGAAGAACCAAAGGTGATAATTCTGAACAGTTAACAAACGACCAATCCCCTATTTCATTCAACGACGAAGGTAATATAATCTCTTTGAGCTTTGAACAACTATGGAATGCACTACTGCCAATGGAAGTAACATTGTAAATGATATTACCATATTTCACTTTAGATGGTATTATGTATGATATACCTGTATAAGCCCCCGATGACGGTTTTACTACTTTTGCATTATTATTTGCATCAACCTCATAATATATGCCATCAACCTCGAATGATTCTGCGAATGCTGAGGAAGATATAAAAATAAAGGCTATTAAGGCAAAAAATCTTGAAAATATCTTATTCATAATTTCTTATCTTTTACGTGTATACTTCGGATTAGGGTTATCGTCACCTGGAACATCTTTAGGTTCCTGATGAACAGTAACGGTGACATCGCTAATAGCAGATTTTATTGTAATTGTGGCATCACGAGCATCTGTACATGCATTAAGTTGAACATATAGGGATACTGTTCTATTAAACGAGCCTGATGTCGTTTGTACTGAACACCAACTTTGATCACTTGACACTGTCCAATTAGAAAGATTACTATCAATACCGAATGTCACAGTTCCACCTTGAGGCTGTGCATTCAGATTACTTGGAGTCGTTCTCACGTAACCTGCATCGCCTTTCGCCTGATGAACAACTATCTTCTTATCTTCAAGCCAAGAAGACTTAATAGACAATGTACAATTCCTTTCTGAAGCTTCAGCAGGATTAACATCAACCCTTATCCTAATTTCCTTTGTTCCAGCACCAGCACCTTGGGGAGTTTCAATATGACACCAAGAATCATCTGTACATACAACTGTCCAGTCGACATTACTTATTATTGTTATTGTTTTCTGTTCTTTTTTATTGGAGAATGATAATTGATCTGATGAAACATCTATAAACGGATCCAGACCTTTCTCTTGATGAACATATATTTGTTTATCACCTGCGTTAGACTTAATAGTTAAAATGGCATCACGTTGAGCTGAACCAAGCGGGTTCTCGTCGACGATAATTTTTATATTGCCATCACCAGTAATAGTCTCTGTGGGGCTATCTATATGACACCATTCTTGATTGCTCTCTACAGTCCAATCGGTATTACTACTAACTTCTATTGTGTAAATTCCTCCTTGATACGGAAATGGTTCTATAATCTGAGGAGAAAACGACAACCTTGGTTCCTCGCCTCTTTCTTGAGTCACTTCGATTATTTTTTCCTCTTGGTCCCAGGTAATAGACAATGTAGTACTTCTTTGTGTCGTCAATGTATTTTTATCAACGAACACTGTTATCAGATAATCACCTTGACCTCTGTTTTGTGATAGTTTACACCAACTATCGCTACTTGTTATTATCCAATCTGTATTACTTAATAATTGAATATCCTGTTTACCTCCCTCTCTCTTGAACTTTTCCAACTTCTCTGGAGACGTCTTAAGGTAATATTTTGTTCCACTTTGAGCTACAGGAATTTCATACGACTCACCTTTCGCTGTCTTTATTGTTATTACATCTTTGCGTTCAGCATTAGTAGAGTTTACATCGCAATAGACCTGCAACTCTGTAGTTCCTTTTCCTGATGTTGGGGAAACATGACACCACCCTTTTGTATTACTTGCAGTCCAAGTCGTGTTATTATCTAAAGTCACTAGTTTCTTCTCCGTTTCATTAGATCCGAAATCTAATTGTGTCGGGGTATATACAAACTTGTAATCAGATGGAGCCTGCTTTACTTGTAGCAAACTTGTTAAACCATCATGGTGAACATAAATAGTATCTGATCTGCTTTCAGTACTCAATGGATTTTTTGTCGCACTGACAGAAAAAGATCCTGTTCCTTTACCAGACTTCGGAGATACATCAATCCAGTTTGGTATATTCGCTATATTCCATGATCCTTTAGAATCAACAGAAACAATGACATTATCAACATCATCGGAAAAGATAATCACCCCACTACCAATGCTAAAGTAGTTATGGTTGACATAATATTCTTTGTCAGCCAAATCGTCATTACAGCCAACCAAAAGAATTAACAATGAAAACAATAGTAATTGTATATTCTTTATTTCCTTCATAATTCAATCGTTAAAGATGAAACAACTTGGCTACAATACCAATTTCTACGTATGGCCCTATTGTGCACCAGTTCTTTATGTATTTATCCTCTTTAAGAACATCAACATTCCCGTCTTTTTTGATGGGGAAATCACAACCAAGTGTTCCATGAAGAAGAAGCTGTTTATCCTTGCATATGCTGCGAGCAAACCGGCAACTTGCAGAGAACATAAAACAAGAGGCGGTCTTACCCGTATCGGAATTGAATCCATGGAGACCATAGATGAAGTTTTCAGAAAAGCCTCCAAGAGGAACTATTTCCCATCGGGATTCTTTAGGCATGACATTACATCCATATCTTCCATAAATATTCCAACCACGATAATTATATCCATTTTGTAAGATTCCGTTTTTGTCATAAATGAACACATCGTCAGATTGTGTAAATGCCAGTGATGCACCGAACTCTATTTTATGACGATGATTAATGTCAAGACCAATATTTATATTAGTATATGGAGTAGGAGTAATATTTAATCCGCCAGAAGCTCCAGCGTAAACGTAGCGAGGAGTCTTCGGTGTTGGTGGAAACGGAATACCATCCGTTACTTTTTTTATAAGTGGATAATCTTCGATTATATAACCATCTATTTTCCCCTTTTCTGAGAGGAAAAGAGATTGTGGGGTCTGTCTTTTTTCTGGTGGAGAATCGTCATTAGTACCAAATGCAGCATTAATCACATTCTTAAGCCCACCCAATGTTAAAAATTGAGTGCTTTCAGAAAAAGCGACTGAATTTTCATTTTTTAATGTACTCAAAATAGTTTTAGTAAAACGAGTATATTGCTCTATCTCATCTGCTTTTTGATTGCTCTTAGATGATGCGTAAAATGCAATAGCACCGCCATTATTGTAATTAAAATATTGATTGATATTATTAAAAAGAGCTCCTGCTTCACACGTATCAAGGAAAATAACAACCAAAGCCCCGTTGCCTGCCATTTTTTTTAGCTGATTACATATGTAACTCCCTTCTAGCTTTCCATCATAGCATATGAAATAATAATTCCCATCCGAATCTGTTTCACCATGTCCTAAGATGTGTATTATAACAACGTCATTCTGCTTTGTATCACGCGCAAAGTTATATAGAGTATCTTTAAATGCTTCCACATTAACTTTGCCATTTAGTTTAACATTAAGATAATGGTACTTATAACTCGGCCAAATATATTTAGCAGCGATACTATCTCTTTCATATGCTACCAAATCTTGTGCAGAGTTTAAATCATTACGACCATTCTTATTTCTTCCACATCCAATTGTTAAGATGCGAATATTTTGTCTCTTAATTAAAGCTTGTGTAGGGATTGAACTTTTTCCCTGAGCAAACCCTAAACACGGATACAACAGCATTATTGACGCCATTGCTACAATAATATATAATCTGTTCATTGTTGTATTACAATTTCAAACTCGACATAATTCCATCCATTCCTTTTCAACTCATCACATATAGATTCGTAGTTATCGCTCAATGAATTCGGAACATTTGATTTTGTTTTTGTATAAAAGATAACCATTTTTGTTTTTTCAACTTTTGTCGTTATGGTAATATCTTCTTCAAAAAAGAATTCATTAAGAGTCTCTGGCAACAGGTTCAACACCTCACGATGAGCCTCTTTGTGGAGTGGATCTGTTTCATTACTAAATATCCAAAACGCATATGCATATAATGTATCATTTAAGTTATGGCTTAGCACAAAGGCTTCTAATGTATCTGATTGATGAATAATACTATCTAATCTATTTTCACCTTCTGTAGTAATGAAATAAAAGCCGATAGAATCTTTTTCACCTCCTCCTAGATGACTTATCTCTGGACTCTTATACTTCATAGGATTTGGCCTGATTTTTCCTAATATCCAGACATCGTTAACAGACTTAGGAGTTTTTATTTTATAAACGTATTTTTTTGAACCGTTCTTATACAAATTCAGACGTTTATCTACCTTTATTAAATCTAATCCATTCACTTTTGTGTCATTAAAAATTCTTTTCCATTGGCCACTATCATCCTTTTTCACTTCTTTCACTTCCACCTTACCGCGAATATTATCAATCTTATACTCTTGAGCATTTACTAGGTGACAACTACCGAAATAAACAAAAAGGGCTATAACAACTAACTTATTCATACTTTTCTGAATTAATATTTTGTGCTAAGAAATCATTAAACGTAATAATAATAAAGACTGAAATAAGGAAAGGAACCACGTTTGGTACGATATTACAATAGAGAGTAAGGAAAAAGCACGCCAATAAGAGAATAGGTACCACCATCAAAAGCAGCAGGGGTCTAATGATGTTAAATACAGAGTTATACTTTTTGACGTATTTGCATTTTTTGTCTGTAAGACATACATACAAAAACGAATATGTAAAACATAGAAACCAATACAATAATATATTGCCTTTCGATTCGATAGAAAGACGTTTCATAGCAAGATTAGGGTTAATTAGGGAATTAATTGCATAGGCATGGCAATAAATACCTGGCAGCAGGTTTCCTCTATCAATATTAAATGGCATTTGATGCCTGTCATACATTCCTTCAACATCGCCTCCTATTAAAACTATCTTTCCTTTCGTTTTTGCATCTTGGACTTGTGGGGTGCTATTTAAATAACTATCCATATCTGTGCCGTCATAGTCTGTGGTAGAATAATTAATGAGAAAATCGTCATAGTTCAAAAATAGCCTTTGTTTATATTTTTTTGACACTTCATAGGCAAAATGATGATATGTAGAATCTGGAAATTGTAGGACATCATAGGAATTAGCAATGCCAAAGTGCAAAGAGTCATTTTCAAACAAATTGGAGTCAACATTTCCATCATCATCAAGAACTTGAGCAAGTACTATGAGATCAGCATTTCGTTTAATAGCAGCTCTTAGTGTATCATCCGAAGCGTTAAAATTATCCGTAAAACGGATATCTATTCCCACGACAGCGGGTGTATGTGCGCAAACAGCATCAACTAATTTCGCTACACTATCATGAGAACTATTCTCATAAACTTCAATTATATAAATATCATTTGAAGTAGGTGGTTGTTTATAGGATGTATTCCTTGTCTTGTAATATTCTTTTAGGTATGACAAATTGCTCTTATCAATTCCCAAATAGGACAAATAATTGCCTAAGCAAAAATACAGTACACAAGTAATACCAAAAGCTAAGAATGAGATAATCAACGATTTCAACAATATGCTTTTACCTATCATCGCTTTTATTCTTTGTTTAATCGTTTTTTTTGCCATATACAAATAGTTTTTAATATATAGTCGTTGTTACTTTAAATCGTCACTGATAAATTATTATACCAACAGTTCACAAAAATTCCTGCTCCATATGAATCGATCAAATTAGACTCTATCATAAAAGCCCACGCACCTAGGCATATCTCACCCTTGGCACAAGCCCTATAAGGGTCTGTACCCTTTGCCAGTCTCTGCGTATCCCAGCTCAGTGCCCCGAAGTTCGCATCATTAGTTCTTATCATTGTCTTTATCATATTTGTCTAACATTTGTTCTGCACCGCCATCAGCACACTAATCTCTGCAAGAAGTTCACGGACCTGGTCAATCTGTTCGGGCGTGGAGTTCTGCTCGAACTTCTTCAAGAGGGCGATGACGCGCTCTTTCTGTTCTGCAAGTTCTTCCTCTGTAACGATGCCGTCCTCCATAATCTTCTGGAAAGAGGGTTGCTGGAGGATGAGGTCATCAATATTGAGTCCACCTGATTCGTCGAAAAATGTATTCATATCGTGTAGGTTTAAGTGTTCAAGGATTTAATATTTCAAATTACATCAGGGCAGTACCACAATCGGAACAGAACTTCTGTCCAGGTTTAACTTCGGCGCCACATCCTGGACATCTGGGATGCTTCTTGGCTTGGTCGAGAGAGCCATCGGCCTTAGCTTGCTTATAAGAGTTACGACCTTCCTTGATGATGTCTTTTATGTTATTCTTCTTGATGATGTCTTCGATGATGTGCTTGGTATCATCATCTTCTTTCACATTCAGCGTTCCATTGGGCAACATCAGTCTAGAAATAAGTTTGAGATAGATTACCGCTGCTGTATACACCATCATATATCCCAATGCAGCAATAGTAGCAGCGGAAAGAGCCTGTCCGAATAGTGGAATGAACGAGATAACAGCGGCTGCAGCATAGGAGGCGAGAGTCGTTCCTGCATTGGTGGCTAAATTTGTAATGATGGCAGTACCAAGGAACTTGACAGTATGCTCCGACATGGAAATGCCTAGTGTCTTGTTAATCTGGACATAAGTAGCCCAAACGAAACCCGTTTGTGTTAACATAGCAACAACACTTGCCACCCCAGGAACAACTGCAGCCGCAAGGCCTGCTACTGCTGAAGCAAGGGCATAGTTATTAATGGTCTCTTTGATGCTCTCAATCTTCGTTCCGTCGAGAGATCCCTTCATAGAGTCGTTAAGTTCTTTAAAGGCGAGTAATAATAGTGGTGTAGGATTCATATTCAGCTAATTGTAAAAGGTAAAGTAATAGGTGCCTTTATAATTTCTTTCCGCAATGCTGGCAGAATCGCCAGTCTTCATAGATAGCCTGATGGCAGTGGGGACAAATGCGCTTGGAAGAGGTCAGCGACTTATAGTGCGGAGTCTCTGTCCACTTTAACAACTCCCTTACTCGAACAGAAGTATATGGGTGGTCTTGATTCATCACTGCATAGGTCTGCAACACCTTGTTCCAAAGATCGCTCTTACAGAGAGCGTCGTAAAGGTCGGCCTGTTCTGCCAATTCCATCAAATTGAGTTTCGAGGTGATGTTCTTCGGACCACCTGCCAGACGTGACAGCATAGAGATTGCTGTCTGAGGGCCTACCATGTAGGCAGCAACACGATCACAACTGAGTTCACTCTTGCGAGACCAGTACATGAGCGCATAATGTATTGGAGCTGCTAAAGACAACAATGATTCCACCATGCCACTAGCATTTGCAAGCATGTAGGCAAGCGTACGATAAAGCATGTGGTGGCAGGCTATATGGCCACACTCGTGAGCTACCACACCACGAAGTTCCTCTTTAGACATCATTTCAACCAATGACGATGTAATGGTGATGGCAGTCTGCGTATCGCCAAATGCATAGGCATTAGGAATTGGATTCATCTCAAGAAAGAAGTCAGGTTCCTTAATATCAAGCAGCTCGCACATGGGAGGCAGTATGTTATACAATTCAGGCAATTGTGTAGGAGACAGTTTGATTTTCGTGGCCATGTTCAGACCTGTTTGCAGCTGTTCCACGCCAATATCCATAAAGGATTTAACGACCTTTGGCAGCATAGGTATTCTCTGTAATGCTTCCAATGCTGTAGCATCCTCTGGGTGTATGAAGTCTATTGTATGCATATTATTCATAATTATTTATTTTTCGCTAATCTCCATCCCAATTTCTTTAGACATTTTATAGTGTCAATTGCTAATAACCTACAATACTCCTTTTCTCGCTCAAGAAGCAAATCGTATGGTAACAAACTGGGGTCTGTCTTTTGAACGTCATCACGAAGAGGGCCATACTTCCACCCATCATCTATTCTCGCTTTAGCCCAAACCTCATGAACATTCTCTGCAAATACTTCTTGAAGTACAAGAATATCATCTGTTAATGACACTTCCGACAGATTGATGGGGTGTGGCTTGTAATGATTACGATTGCTGATTACCAGATAGTTTGAAGAATCGTTCCATGCTTCTAAGAAAACATCGAGTGGATATGAGTGAACATCATTGCTGTCACTTGGATTCAACAATTCTGCTCTTTGATTCTCTTCATCGATAGACTTAATGATGATTGCATGGTTTGGCAACTGACCGAATGTATCATCTATTCTCTTTGCTTTCTCAGGCCTTATGAATAATTCTGAGTTGTCTATGACTGCAATGACAATATCACCATGCTTTAGTGATTTCTTAATATCATTAATGGTACAATCGTATTTTCTCGAGACAAATAATCCACGCTTTGCAGATAATTGCCCAATACTATATAAAGCGGTTCCTTCTTCCTTAAGCCATCCATTCTCCTCAGCCTCTTTTTCCAGTTCTTGATCAGAGACATCTATTCCCAGTGTTCTTAACGCATAGCCTTCGCATTTTACAGCACAAAGATTATCCACAACATTCTTGGCTGCTCGCGACATTATGGGAAGAATACTTACTGAAGGAGTCTCTGAAACAGTGTCGGTGGATTCAACTTCTTCCAACAACGAATCTAATCCATGGTTGAACATTTCTGCTGAGTCCGCCTGATGGCTATCCAGCTGGACATCGAAATCATCGTCCATCAGCATCATGACAGTCTCCAATTCGTCTGGATGTTCCATAAGATACTGGCGCACGGCATTGCGTTCAATGTCAGAAACATTGCCTGAGGCATATGCTGCCAATAATTCGTTAGTTATTTCCATATGCTGTGCTTTCATTTTTCGACGATGATTTTCTTTAGGTTATTCTTTGCCCGTTGGATGCGTACGTTAACGTAATCTTCAGTGGGGATGACTGGGTCTCCATTGTGATTCTTTTTCACTATGCCACGCTTCATCCAACTTTTCTGAAGCAGGATGGCAATCTCCTTGCTGTTGTATCCCTGCAGGCGCTTCAAGATGACGAAGCGCTCGTCATCTCTCAGTTTTGCTATGGCCTCGATAAGCATTACTCTCTGCATGTTTTGCTCAAAGATTTCCTCACCGACAGAGGGTATCTGCCGTTTTGACTTATTATGACTATCACTATCTAAAGACTCATTTCTACCCTTATTTTCTATCAGTTTGGACATGAGTTCACGAAACTTATTGAAAGCGACTCCTTTCAGCCAATAGCCCAATGTGCAACGCCACTCAAAACAAGCCAAGATGCGCCACGTCCCTTCTTTACCCTTAAGGAGCAGGAATAGTTCGTCTATAAAATCATCGTACCACGACATGTCGTTGGTAAAATATTTATAGATGCTTTGAAGCAGAGGGTTGTAGCGTTCATGGAGCAGGAAGACAGCAGCCTCTTCATCGTGAGGCTTCTCTAGAATCTTCTCGACAATCTGTCGGTCGGATAACATGCGATAGTCTGTCTTATAGTGATAATCCATTAAAGTAGCCGTTTTAGGTTATATGCTCATCATCCAAATTTGGCTACTAAATTACTAATTACGAACAAAAGGACAACATTAGAGGTGCAAAAAATAACATTTTTTATAGAATTCGCGTGTCTTTTCCTTTAGATAAAATAGAGAATGAAAGACAAAAAACTATTTTTTCACCTTCCACCCATCAATACGCTTGGTTGAGGTAGAGAAGTTGATGCCAATCTCGTAAAGGGTACGAGGGTCGTGCTCGAAAGGTTTGGCATATTGCTTGTCCTCTATCTGCTGCAAGGCCTCTCCTGCACTCTTGTCAAGTTTGAACTCAAGGATATAGATGTAATCTGATGTCTTGATGAACATGTCCATACGCCCATCAGAGGTATGGCGCTCCACTTCAGTATAGAATCCTATCATCTTGAAGATAATCCAAACGACATTCTGAAAATAGAGCTCAGCCTTGCCAGCAACCTGATAATCGCCATCGGCAAAGAGTGATTCCAAACGCTTCATGAACGCCTCAACTTGGCCTGTGCGAAGTTCCTTCACGAAATTGGCAACAAAAAACTGGCCTTGATCGGACTTCAATGTGGTATAATATGGTATGAGAAATCGTGTAAAACCGCGTTCCACTTCCAGATTAGGAAATCCCAGACGATACATCTCGAATTCCTTGTCATAGCCCTTCAGCGTGAGATAACCACTCTGATAAAGCATGGGGACAGGACTTTGATCCACCGTATCGATATTACCAAGGACACTCGCCGTCAGCTCTTCTGTTCCCAAAGAATCCAAAGGATAATTTGAATTCTTCAGAAGTTCTATCAAATATGTCGGCGTGCCTGTTTCAAACCAATAGTCCTTAAAGGACCTGCTTGACAAAGCACTCAACAGGCTATACGGATTATATATCCCAACGGTATTGGCCTCAAAGTGATAGCCATCATAGCTCTCCTTTAGTTTTTCGTAGCACTCGTCTTTAATCATGCCATTGGACTCAGCCATTTCGCCAACTTGGGCATCAAGAGTTTGACGGATTTCCTTCTCGGTAATACCGCACAGTTCCACATATCGGGCATCCATAGAGATGTCGGTTAGGTTGTTAAGGTCGCTGAACACGCTGACTTTCGAGAATTTCGTGACACCAGTGAACAGTGCAAAACGGATGTATCCGTCCATAGACTTCTCAACGCCATAGAATGCCTTCAGCGTTGCACGATAGTCGTCCTGAAGTGGTTTATCATTAACTGCCTGTAACAGTGGTTTATCGTATTCGTCCACAAGGATAACAACTTTCTGTCCCGTCTTCTTATAGGCATTCATAATGACATGCTGAAAACGTTCCTCAGGTGCTCTGTCCTTATATTCATCGCCATATTCGGCTTCCCACATCTCCAGGTGCTTGTTAAGTTCTGCCAAAAGAGCCTCTTTGTTGGCATAGTTCCTTGCATTCATATCCAGATGCAGCACAGGAGACTCTCGCCATTCCTGTTCCAACTTTTCAATGGCCAACCCCTTAAACAGCTCCTTTCGCCCCTTGAAGTATGCTTCCAATGTGGATATGAGCAGACTCTTACCAAACCTGCGCGGACGGCTGAGGAAATAATAGGAGCCATCTTTTACAATATTATAGATCATGGCGGTCTTGTCTAAATACAAATAGCCGTCATTTCTGATCTTTTCAAAATTCTGTATGCCTAAGGGGTATTTCATACGTCATTATAATTTGCTGGCAAAAATAATACAAATTCGGCAACATGCCAAACATATTGCCGAATTTCTTTCCATAGTACTGACTAAGCTATGAAGCTGTACTGACTATACTGTGGTATAGCTTAAATACTGGTGCAGTGCAGTTCTGACTGTACTATTTTACAAAGTCGACGACTTTGGTGACCAAACTCGTCGACTTTGGTCGCCAAACTCGACGAGTTTGGTTTTCAGCGTAGTCTGAATCGGATTAAGAAACTGTCGGTAATGAATCACTAAATAGTAAGAACTACATCTTGTGACGGATACTGTCACTCGGAAGAAAAAGAAAAATGTTTTCTTTGTATTTTTATCAATTATTTGTACTTTTGCAGGCGTGAAACAGGAAAGGATGCGGCATATTGCTTCGTGGTTGCTATTGGCAGTGTTTGTGCCAATGCTGGTGCTATCGTCGGTTCACGTACATGAGGAGAGCGAGACGATAACGACAGAATGCAACGACTGCGTACACCACAGTTGTCATGGTCACATGACGGCGGCGGCGACGTGGGTGCACGACTGTGTGCTGTGCCAGTTCCTGACGCTGAAGATGCTGACTGCCGCTGTGACAGCTATCGCAGTATATGTTCATGTATGTATTAACCATCTTGCCCAGCAGCTATACACTTTCAGTACAGTATGCTGCGGAACTATCGTTACGCGCGGCCCTCCATCATTGTGATTCTGAAAGGAGGCTCTTTATCAATTACATACATATTTTACAATAGAATCACAGAATGAAAAAAAGAAACATCATCATTCTGCCATTGCTGTTTATATGCACGGCAATGGTAGCTCAGGATAATAGTAAGCACCAACATCACGCCAAGGACTCAAAAGCGACGTATCAGGACTCTACAGACATTTTCTTCCGTCACCTGCAGCTGAACGAGCTGATGGTTACTGGCGTGACGGGCGACACAAAGCTGAAACACTCTACAACGCCAGTGAGCATAGTAACACCACAGATGCTGCGCTCTACTTCTTCGACAAACATAGTAGATGCCATAAGCCGTCAGCCAGGTATAAGCCAGCTGACGACAGGCGGAAGCATATCGAAGCCTATAATTCGCGGACTGGGATACAACCGCGTGGTAGTGATGAGCGAGGGTGTGCGCCAAGAGGGACAGCAGTGGGGCGACGAGCACGGTGTGGAGGTTGACGGCAGCAGCGTTGGCTCAGTAGAGATACTGAAGGGTCCTGCCTCGCTGATGTACGGCTCTGACGCTATGGCGGGCGTTGTGATACTTCATGCGCAGCCTACACTGGCAGAAGGCGAGATGAAGGCAAACGTTAGCTCGGAATATCAGACTAACAACGGACTGTTCCACTACTCAGCGCAGATGGCTGGCAACAAGAAAGGATTTGTGTGGGATGCGCTATACAGCTCAAAGATGGCTCATGCCTATAAGAACAAGTACGACGGCTATGTGCCTGGCTCACAGTTCCGTGAGCGTTCAGGACGACTGATGCTGGGGCTGAACAAGGACTGGGGACACTCACGACTCGCGCTGACGGCATACCACCTGACGCCAGGCATCATAGAGGGTGAGCGCGACACGCTGACAGGAGAGCTCACATCCAACTACTCACCGCTCACCTCTTACAAGAAGTCGCTGCCTTTCCAGGAGGTGAAGCACTACAAGGCTGTATGGGATAACAGTCTAAATATCTCAAACGGCGTCGTGAAAGCTATCATAGGCTATCAGCAGAATCGCCGACAGGAGTTTGAGGAGTCTATGGACGAATATGGTATCTTCCTGAAACTTCACACGCTTACCTATGACTTGCGCTATGTGACCCACGAGTTCAATGGCTGGAAGCTATCTACTGGCATAGGCGGCATGTATCAGCAGTCGGAAAACAAGGGCGAGGAATATCTTATTCCTGACAGCCGCCTGTTCGACTTCGGCATCTATGCTACTGCCACGAAGAGCCTTGGCGACAGCTGGACGCTGAACGGAGGCATTCGCTATGACCATCGCAGTCTGCGTGGCGACGAGCTGGTGGAGGATGGCAAGGTGCGCTTCAGCAATCTGTCGCGTAATTTCAATGGTGTGACAGGCAGCGTTGGTGCCGTATGCAACATTAACGAGTATTTCAACCTGCGCATGAATATAGCCCGCGGATTCCGTACGCCCAACATGAGCGAGCTGGCCTCAAATGGTGTACACGAAGGGTCTATACGCTATGAGAAGGGTAATGAGCAGCTGAAGGCAGAGTACAGTCTGCAGGCAGACCTCGGCATCGACTTCACTTCACGCTACGTCTCAGCTCAGCTGGCGCTCTTTGCCAACCGCATAGACAACTACATATTCATAAGAGGTGAGGGACAAGAGGTGAGAGGTGAGAGAATAGACTATCCTGTATATAAATACACTCAGGGCGATGCCCGCCTGCTCGGATTTGAGGCTGGAGTGGACTTCCACCCTATCCACTCCATACATTTCTCAAACACATTCTCGTATGTCGATGCCCGTCTCATCTCTCACAACTCTCCCCTAACCTCTGAGAACAAATACCTGCCCTTTACGCCTGCTCCGAAATGGACTTCAGAGCTGAAGTGGGAGTTGTATCACCACGCCCACAGTACGGTAAGCACCCACGCTACGCACGAGTATCGTCATTCCCACCCCAAGGCCGGTCTGGCACTAAACAACCTCTATGTTGCTGCTGGATTTGACTACTATCTGAAGCAGAATCACGTGTTCAGCGCCTATGACACAGAGACGCCGACACCTGACTATGGGCTGCTGAACCTCTCTGCTGGTACAGACATTCAGATGGGAGGCAAGAAGGTTGCAGAGTTATACGTGACAGCGCATAACCTTTTGGACAAGGCTTACCAGAACCATTTGAGCCGACTGAAATATACGGATGACAACGTGGTTACAGGACGCCAAGGTGTTTACAACATGGGACGAAACATTACCTTTAAGATTGTAGTCCCATTTAGACTGTAGATTTTGACTATAGACTATAGACTTTAGACTATAGACTTTAGACTTTAGACTATAGACGAAAGACTATAGAGACTATAATAACAAAAAATATTTAAAACAACGGATTACACGGATTTCACGGATTCTCAAAGTCGCCAATTATTGGTAGGACTTAAATCCGTAAAATCCGTGTAATCCGTTGTATTTTTATTTAGACGCAGTCTCTTCTTTCTTTTTCTTTATATAGCGGATGGTGGCACCGAGCGTCTGCCATTCTGCCTGAAGAGAATCGCGATGGGCGCGAAGCTGGTTGAGCTTTATCACCTCAGGCGAGTCGTCTTTCAGCTTGGTGCTGTTGGCCATAACAAGTTCGTGCTGCTGGTCATGCTCTTTCTTTACAGCTTCGAGCAGGCTGTCAACAACAGCCAAGCGCTCCTGAGTAGCGGCAAGCGTGGAGTCCTGCTTGTGTTCGAGTGCTGCCTTGCGAGCATCAATCTCTGAACGACGCGAGCGATCAGCACAACTGGTAAGAACGCTGACAGCGATTAGTAAGAACGCTATGAGTAAATAGTCTAAACGCTTCATGAGAATCATTGATTTAGAAATTAACTAAGAACGAGCCACCGATAGTGAAATAGTGTACGTCCTTTTTCTTCTTGAACGATAAGGGATCAAGATTACTGCCAATGGTGGCAAACATCGTGTCAAAGTTAGGAGCGGCATGCTTGATGAAACGATAAGGATCGATTGTGAAGGTGAACTCTTTTCTTGAGAAATCGTAGTCACAGAACACACGCCATGAGAAGTTTGACTTATATTTATAAGTGAGCGAAAGACCTGTGCCGTAGTTTGTAGAGTTGTTGCCACCCAGCGTGATGTAGTCCCACTCTACGTCATAGTCGCGACCTGCCGACTTGAAGTCGTCAATGAACAGTTCTGCGCCATTTTCAACTTCAGTACCGCCAGGACCGTATGTATTGCCTTTCTCATAGCCCTCCTTGAAGCTCAAGGTATAGACCATATCCTTCACGTTACCTGTATAATGTGCGTTGATATCGAGCTCCTGAGTAAGAGTGCGACCTATGAGAAGTTTGCTGCCCAGTGCGAAACGCTTGCCGAGAGGGATATTGAAGTAAAGACCCACGTTGGCAGAGAACTCAGTGAGGTGGTCGCTCTCAATGGTGTATTCCTCAGATTTAACCACGTCGCTCATCTCTTTTTGTACCTGTGAGGTAGGAATAAAAGAGTTGGCGTCGATGATATCGGCAATGTCTCCACCCAATTCGATACGGTCTTTTTTGGCCTGGTCTCACTACTGTCCGGTTAAATTTCACCAAAGCGAAAGTTGGCGGTCATCTTCCGGATTTTGATTAATAATTGGTTTGTCAAAAAGTTCATTCAGCGGAGTCCTCTCAAAGAGAACTTGGCCGATGACATTAGAGAATATGTAAAGATTTTGTTCGATATGATACATCTTCAGAGCAATAATAAGCAGCAGGTAGTCACAGATGGCAATCCATATCTGTGTGAAGACTGCGTTTTGGGACGTCCCATAGAACGTCTTGATGTGCAGGTGCTGCTTGATCCATTTGAAGAACGTTTCGATAGTCCAGCGCTCTCGGTACAGTTCCGCAATGGTAATTGCTTCAAGGGTGAAGTCATTCGTCAGGAATCGATACACTACGTTCTGCGCAAAGTCCTCATAGACGACCAGACGCAACAAATCAGGGTACTTCTTGGCTGTAAAGAGACCAGTAAGACTGATGGACTCGTCAGAGATGACGCCAGTCTGCCTGTCAACCTCTCTTGCCTCGAATACGGAATATTTCATGTTGTCCTTTGCTCTGGTTACAAAGTAAGCCTTCTGCTGTTGGAAGAGACGGAACAGACGGTCAAAGTCCACATAGCCTTTATCCATCAGATAGTAAGCCCCTGCTTCTACAGGCAAGCTGTCCATAGCCTGAGTATCATGCACATTGCCAGGAGTAAGCATGATGAAGTTGGGTATGTTGTTCTTTACATCAATCAAAGTGTGCATCTTGAAAGCACCTTTGTCATGATGGAACTTCGCCCATGGACAGAGATGCAGACACAGGTTGATGGTACTGCTGTCAAAGGCATACACCATATTGTCAATTCCCAACCGATAGTATTCATCTTTATACAGGACTTTAGCCCTCTCGACAAGTACCATTGCGTAGTCCTGATAGATACGCCAGTCCTTCTTCTCGTTCATGTCGGCGAGAGTGGACTTGGGCATCACCTTCAGACCGGCATGATACAACTTGGAGTTGAAAGCAGTCAACTGAGCCTCTATGCTACGAAGGCTTGCGCTGCTGGTCAGCTGAGCATAACTCATGACAAGGAACTGGTCACGGCAAGTGAATCGTCTTGCATGAAAATCCCCTCTATATCTGTCAATACATTTCCTGAGCTCGTAGTCAGGGATGAGAGACATCAGTTGCGAGAATACAGTATTTCCGGCATTCATATCCTGTGCTATCTTATATATGAGACAGTACAAAGATAAAAAATCAAATCGGAAAATTTTTAAATCGCTGTATCTCATTGAAATTTAAACATTTAATTAACGTTCGGAAAAATTTAACCGGACACTAGTGGCCTGGTCTATGAAATCACTCCACGACTTGGCTGTCATAGCCCTTACACGCAAGCGTCCGCCTACACCAACATATTTATTGAAGAAGTAGGCTCCTTCAGCATCTACAGCCGAGGCTGTATGGAAATCAACCTTAAACAGATCACTATTGTCCTCGAATTCATAGTCTTCACTATGCACGAGGTCAGCTGCACCAAATCCAAGGCTCTTCAGTCCGAAGCCCATGCCCATAGAGATGGCGAAGAACGAAGGTCTCTCTGTATAGTATTCCAAATCATTGCGCAGCAGTCCCCTCTTCTTAAAAAGAAGGTCAGTAACAGCATAGCCCAGCTCTGTGGAAAGGATACCGATGCCAGCACCAGACATCACGTCGCTGATCCAGTGGCGGTTATTCAGGATACGCATAACGCCTGTAGCTGTAGCTACGCCATAGCCTGCAACAGAATACCAGGGCGAACGGGTTAGACCATACTCCTTGTGAAGGATTGTTGCTCCCACGAACGAGGTTGCCGTATGACCAGAAGGCCATGAGTTAGCGGTAGAGCCATCGGGACGCATCTCCTTAGCGGTATATTTGATGCCATTGACAAAAGCTGCCATCCAGGCATAGGACATCAGCGAACTCGTAACCAGACGAGGCCAGTCGCTACGGCCTTCCACGCCAGCAACCTTCAGGCCAACGGTCATAGCAGGACCAAACATCTGAGTATAGTCATCAATGTGGGTCTTGAAATGGGTGACCAGTCGCGTGTTGGCATGGGTATTCCTATAGTCCTGACGGAAGCTTGCCTTGTCGCCCTTGATGGCAATGCCAGCCAGGAAGAGGGGCACACCTACAAACGTCACATCATCTAAGAACTTATACTCCCTCACGCCCTTGTTTGTCCTCGACTTGAAGAAATTAAAATCCATCTTCGGCTCAGGTTCAGGCAGCGACAAACCCGTCTGTTCATAATAGGTAAGCGGCTGATTAACAACCTCTACCAGTTCGGGCTTCATCTCAGGTACCTCGAGCGTCAGAGGCTCTACATTCAGATAATTACTTGCCTGCATGTTGACAGACAGAAGAATGAAGAAAAAAAGTAATAATGATTTTATTCTCATAATGGTTAATATTTGCTTAAGCAACTTTTTATGCCGCAAAATTAAGATTTTTTTATCAAACAATAATATAATTCACAAAAAAATGTCCCAATCTTCTTTAATTATTGACTGATTGTGTCTTTTTTCTGAAAAACACAGTAAATTTGCAGCAGATAATCAATTACTAATCACTAAAATATGACATCAAGACTTTACACCATGGCATTGTTGGCATTCGCCACATTGACTGCCAACGCACAGAAAACTCCAGAAAGCCAAATGGAGAAACTGGACAGAGGCGTCGTAGCCGTAAAAGTATCAAGTGGTTCAGGCAACTTCGTCAGTTGGCGACTGCTTGGCACAGACGCCGAGGCCACAACGACCTTTGACCTCATGCGCAACCAGACGGTTATAGCACGTAACATCTATGCCACCAACTACACTGACAAACAAGGAAGCAACAGCTCCACATACCGAGTTGTGACAAAGGTGAACGGCGAACCTGTTGACACATCGCTGGCTGTAAAGGCATGGGGAGCCGCCTACAAGACCATTCAGCTCAGCCAGCCTGCAGCAGGCAAGACAAAAGCATATAGCGCAACGATAGACAAGGTTGAGTATAACTACCCCGATGGTCAGGACTACACCTACTCGCCCAACGACATGTCGGTAGGCGATGTCGATGGAGACGGAGAATATGAGCTGTTCGTGAAGTGGGATCCCTCAAACTCGAAAGACAACTCTCAGGACGGTGTGACAGGCAACGTGTTTATAGACTGCTATAAGCAGGACGGCACAATGCTCTGGCGCATAGACCTTGGAAAGAACATCCGTGCAGGTGCTCACTACACACAGTTCCAGGTCTATGACTACGATGGCGACGGCAAGGCAGAGCTGATGTGCAAGACCGGTCCTGGCTCTAAAGACGGCAACGGCGACTATGTCAGCGAGGCTGCTACTGACAACGACATCAAGAGCGTGACCAACAATGGCTCAGACCTCGTTACCTCAAGAGGCCGCATAACGAGCGGACAAGAGTGGCTCACGGTGTTCAACGGCATGACAGGTAAGGCGATACACACCATCTTCTATAATCCTAACCGTAACATGCTCTATGGCGGTGCTGCCAACGGCTCAGTGAACTGGGGCACCAATGGTAAGAACGACACAGGTTCATACGGAAACAGAGGTGAGCGCTACTTAGCAACCACAGCCTATTTGGGAGGTCCCGACCAGAACCCAAGCGCAGTGTTCTGCCGAGGCTATTACACCTACGCATTCATCTGGGCAGTAGATTTCTATGACCAGCAGCTGCATCAGCGCTGGCTGAGCTCTCACAAGACTGATTCCGGCTACGAGGTAACAACATTCGACGCAACAGGAAAAGGCTCAACGTCCTCCTACAGCGCAAAGTCGGCTACAAGCGGAAGCGGCAGCAAGACGATGTTCGGCAATGGCAACCACAACCTCTCTACTGCCGATGTAGATGGTGACGGATGCGACGAAATATTGTGGGGTTCAGCAGCCCTCGACCACAACGGCAAGCTGCTCTATGCCACAGGCTTCGGACACGGCGATGCCATTCACTTGGCAGACCACTGTCCAGACCGTCCTGGACTGGAGCTTTTCCAGGTACATGAGGAGAAAGGAACATACGCATGGGACCTGCACGATGCTGCAACAGGAGCAATAATACATAAGGGCGGACCGGAAGGCGTGGACAATGGACGCGGACTGGCAGGACAGTTCGATGCCACTGTGCGCGGCTCACTGTTTTGGTCAAGCAGCGACGGCTCAGCACGAAGCGCAGTCACAGGTGATGTTGTATCAGAAAGCCACGGAACAACGAACTTCCGCATCTTCTGGGACGGAGACCTGCAGGAAGAGCTGCTCGATGGCAACAAGGTTGACAAATGGAAGAGCGGCACAGGTGGAACAAGCAGACTGGCCACATTAAGCGGAAGCACCTGTAACAGCACAAAGAACACGCCAAACCTGCAGGCAGACATACTGGGTGACTGGCGCGAAGAGGTGATTCTTCACAACGGTTCCGACAAGTTGTATATCTACAGCTCAAACATTGAGACAGGATACCGCTTGCCAACGCTTATGCACGACCACGTATATCGCATGGGAATAACATGGCAGAACTCAGCATACAACCAGCCGCCTCATCTGGGCTACTATCTGCCTGACGCCATGACACCTGGCTTCAGAACACAGGAAGATACTCTGGCTAATGCATTCATGAACGAGCAGTTTGAGTTCACATGCCATCTGCGCTTCATCAAGAAATGCGTATTCAAGAGCATCACTGATCCCCAGGGCAACGAGACAAAATACTTCCCGCCAACAGAGTTCGACTATCCCATCTTTGATGATGTATCAAAGACTGTCTTAATATCAGGAACACCTACAATGGAAGGTGACTACACGATGAGCTTCACCATAACAGACTTCAACAACAATGAATCTGTGATTATGCTTACCATTCATGTAAACAACAGGAGCACGGGCATCGAAGAGATAAACAGCGAGATGATGGCTAACAGCAAGCAGACAATCTACGATGCTGCAGGAAGAATGATGCCTCAGCAGACACTTAAGAATCTGCCAAAGGGACTGTACATCATAAAGAATGGCAACAAATCGAAAAAAGTGATGGTGGAATAGCTCCGCCATCACTTCCATATCAAAAGTGAGCTATCTGACAGCACTATTTCATGTGCATCAACCTACCGTCGTTGGTAACGCCAGCGGCGGTTACTTTTATGCGTGTATCCTTGCTGTTATTATAGAATGTTGCGATGAAATGGCCGTTTTCATCGGTAACAGCATTGGGATTCCAGTAGAGCGTGCGACGATAATCATTAGGTTCTGATGGCTGCTGACTGCTATAGTCAGGGCTATAGAACTCCTCAGCGGCATTGAATCCATGGAACAATATGTGGCGGTCGCGATAGGTTACCTGAATACCGTCATCGGGAATAAGAACGAGATCGACGGTGGCATCAGCAGAAGTAAGGCTCTCAACCATAGTAGAGTCTTCCTTACGAGGCTCGTAATCGGAGAACACACGGATGTCCTGCAGACGCTTCAACTTCAGACGGGTGAGATACCACTGTGGTGTGCGATGAGCACGGTCGAGGCTCTGAACCTCGGCAGTAGAACCCGTTGCAAACGGTGAGTAATTGCGATAATAGGTATGGCCCTCCATACGTCCATCGACATTGAACGTGCGATAGCGGTTCATATTGCCATAGAGATAGCGACACACCTGCATGGGGAACTGACGCATGTCGAGCTTTCCTACAGACAGTCCGTAATCAGTAAGCTCATTATACATCTCATAGGCATCCATGACAAAAGCTGGCTTCTTCCAGTCTATGGCGCGACGACCACGGCGACGGCCTTTCACAGTAACATTGGCAAGCTCGTGGACATCGTTCTCCATAGACAACTCTGAGAGAGTGTCAATGAGCAGCGACTCATCAATGTCAGGCTGATGGTCCTCATAGAAGTCATAGGGCTTAGTAAAACGTGGGAAGAACAACTCGCGCTTCACATAATAATCAGGATATGCATCTTCATTATATACCTTGGCATCAGCACGCGAAGCCATGTTCTTCTTTATGGAGTCAGACTCCTTATAGGCTTTCATGTTCAGGAAGGCATCGCCATAGAACGGCGGCACATTGAACACGAAATGTCCTCTGTCAACAGTCTTCTGAGTAGAGCCGATAACCTTGTCGTCAACGAGTATCTCACCCTCGATGAACACTTCTTTGCGCAGACGACCACGATACAGTCGAAGACCTGCCATGGCATCATCGGCAGAACCATAGACATAGCCATCGCTATTGGTCGTTTCTACAGTCTCTTCAACACCCACTGGTTCTAACGCCACCTCGTCGTTTTCCGTCTCTGCAAAAGGATCGGTCTGGTCTGTCACGCTCGACATCGGGTCGTCCTCATCACCTATCACCACACCGCCAGTAAGCCAATTGGGTATCTCTTCAGGCTCAACCTCAGTGAGCGGAATCATCTTATATACATCGCCCTCAATAGTAAAGCTTTTCTCTGGTGTATAACGCAGGCCGGTGGTGGCATTCGACAGCTCCTGCCACTTATACTTACGCCATCCCTGAACCTGCATGAGCAAATCAAGATGACGACGGTGCACGGCATCGTCGGCCTCAAAATAATAGGCAGGACGCGCAATGAATCCGCGCAGGTCGCTCGACAACAGCAGGTCGGTCATGATGTTTCCGTCATTATAGGTCGGCTCGTCGGTATAGGAGTCGCGTATAGACAGTGAGAACACAACAGGTCCTTCCGCGTTGTTACACTGAATGGGTATCTCAACCTTCTGGTGAGGGTCGTAAACTGTCTTCGGGTCGAATGTAGCTGTTATGGTATTATCGTCCTGGTCATGGTTGTTGACAAAGAACAGACGATCGGCAAGAATCTTACCGTCGCTATCAAAGATAGTAACATCATTGACACCAGTAGGCAGACTGGAGAATGGCAACACAACTTCAGTAGTAGTGGCGTTGATAGCCTCAAAATACTGCAGTACTCCACGACAGAGCACAGACACTCCATATTCTTTATCAGAAGGAAGTCCCTTGGCAGAGATATGCAACAGACTATCGGTAAGCTGTATGGAAACACCGTTCTTTTCCGCCTTAGGAAGATTTACAGAATAGTTCTTTCCCCTAAAGGTGAACGAAGCTTTCAGTCGGCTACTGCCTGGAGTGACGACAAAGGAGCCGCGTCCCATGTGCTCGGTCTTAATCTCCTGAGTAGCATCATCGTTCTTTAGTGTGCCATTGATATTAACAGCCTCGCCATACTGGTCAACGGCGCTGAAAGCCACATTGTTGGGCACGCCTGAAATGAGGTGGCCGCCCTCAGGATAGAAAGTCACAACTAGATTGTCTTTCTTTGGTGATGGGATGCGTGTCTTCGGACGCTGATACATGCGTCGAATATCATAGTCGCCAGGTGTCTCAGGCTTACTATAGATGGGCAGCACTCGCGAATAGAGTCCGTCCCACAGACGATAGAAGTCGGCAGCCATCTTAGAATTGAAGAAAGCCCACTTGTCCTTAGCACTATAACGATGGTGACGCACATTGAAATTGAGCATCCAGCGGGTATAGGCACGCAGTTCGTAATATCCAGAATAGAGCGAGTCCTTCAGTTCGAACTGTCCGCAGGTATATCCCTGAGGCGAGACGACAATGGTCTGACGCTCTACCAAGAGTCCGTCAGGCGACAGCAGCTCCACATAAAGAATACGGCTCATGTGTGTGGGCTGCAACGTTCCAGCCTGTAACACATAAGCCTTATACCACAAGGTGTCACCAACGAAATAGCACTGATTGTCGGTATGAATATATACCTTCTCTTGAAGTTGCGAAACAGAAGATTCTTCGAGCGACTGTCGAATATCGTCAATACTGCCTGCTGAAGCACTAAAAGCGTACAACAAAGTACACAAAAATAAAAAATGGCGCATTTTCTATCTTAAAATGATTAAGGGATTATGCTCTATAGACGAATGCAAATGACATTCGTTTAATCAGAAGTGACATTTTTATTTCAGACGGAAAGATGCCTCGATGCTGTTTATCTCTTCCATGAAAGCACGATCAACTTTCAGTCGCTGCTCAACAGCACTACAGCTATGGATGACAGTAGAATGGTCGCGTCCGCCAATGAGATGGCCTATGCGTGATGTAGGCATCTTTGTGAACTTCTGTGCAAGATACATTGAAATCTGACGAGCAAGAACATAGTCGCGCTTGCGGCTCTTGCTGAACACGTTCTGCTGAGACACATTATAGTGCTGGCACACCTTGTCAAGAATATCGTCAATGGTGAGCGGATGGTTATCGACCTTCACCGCACGCTTGATGACACGCTCAGCAAGGCGCATGTCAATATTTGAATTATAGACAATGCTGTATGCCATAAGCGAGTTAAGAACTCCTTCAAGGTCGCGAACGCTGCCATTTGCATTCTCAGCAATGAACCTTATGACATCGGCAGGAATTGTCAGACCGTCACGACGACACTTTGAATCAAGAATATCTATGCAAAGCTGAACGTTTGGCTTCTCAAGCTCAGCAATAAGTCCGCAAGAGAAACGTGTCAGCATGCGGTCCTTCAGCCAATGAAGATCCACTGGAGGACGGTCACTGGCAAGAATAATCTGCTTACCAAGACGGAACAGATGGTCGAAGATATGGAAGAAGGTTGCAACGGTCTTCTCTGCTGTTGCCCACTCCTGAACATCGTCAACAATCAGCACGTCAATAGTCTGATAAAAATTAATGAAATCGTTGACAGTGTTCTGACGCTGTGCATCGGTATATTGTACCTGGAAAAGACGTGCAGAAACATAGAGCACGCGCTTCTGAGGATACATCTTCTTGCACTGAACGCCTATGGCATTGACAAGATGTGTCTTACCGCATCCTGAAGGACCAAAGATAAAGAATGGATTAAAAGCAGACTTTCCAGGGTGCTCGGCAATAGAAAGACCTATTGTTCGGGGCAACTTGTTTGAATCGCCTTCGATATAGTTGTCGAAATTCTTTCGTGGATCAAGCTGAGGATTCAGCTGCTGAGGCACTGCTGCATCAAGAACCGTGGGAGCCTTGTTTGCACGTGTAGTAGCCTGTGGGGCATCAATCTCTGTTACACGCTCGCTCTCCACATCCTGCGTGATGTTGTGGGTCTTATCGGTAACAACACGATACTTAAGTGCAACTTTAGCTTTAAAACTCTGGTTAAGCGCCCAAGCCATGAGAGTAACGAAATGCTGTTCAATATACTCATAAACGTATGGGCTTGGAACTTGTACCAACAAAGTCGAGGTAGCCTCGTCGTATGACTCACATACGATTGGCTCGAACCATGTTTTGTATATCTGCTCTGTTACGTTCTGCCTGATTAATTTGAGGCAGCCCTCCCAAAGCAACATTTGACTTTGTTGCATATTACGTTATACTATTATTTAACAAGAGTTTGTTAAGATTATGCTTGCAATTCTTTCTAATTGCTGTGCAAAGTTCGGCATTTTTTGTAAAACAACCAAATTAACAAAAATAGGCGTTTGTGTTTACAATTGTTGTATTACACTTATTTATAAGCAGTTATATTGTTTCACGTTTTTTTATCAAAAAGTAGTATTGCAAAATACGATATAACTAAAAATCAGGCAGTTAAGTCAACGATATTCAACATAACTGCCTGATTTATTATTTAGACAAAATTAAAATTACTTATCTTTTCTGCCAAAGACGGAGAAATGAATATAGCGCTTTGGATGCTCCTTAAAATCGATGAGCAGTTTATCGGCGTCGCTCATCGTTGCATTAAGGTTATTATACAGCTGAGGGTCATGCATGAGCAGTCCCAATGTGCCGTCCTTGCTATTCAGCGCATCGCTCATAAGTTTCAGATTTGTCATAGTCTGATCGAGCTTTGTCATGGTGGCAGCTATGTCCATACCATCAAGTTGCTTAGTGAAGCCCTGCGTGTTGGCAAGTATGCCGTCGGCTTTTGTCAGCATCTGTGGAAGCTGTCTGTTGAGCGAAGCCGACAACTGATGCAGTTCAGCAGTTGTTGTTGACAGGTTCGAGGTGATAGTCTCAATGTTCTGCAAGCTGTTGCCTATGGCAGGACTGGCAAGCAGTGCGTTGACGCTGGCAAGTATTGAGTCGAGCTTTGGAAGCATCTGCTCAATCTGAGGCACCATATTGGCAGCTTTTCCCATCATTCCCTGCTGTATAGCTCCAATGATGGTGTCGCCTTTCTCAAGCACATCTATAGGATTGGGGCCCAACTTAAGCTCCAGTCGCACGTTGCCAAGCAGGTCACTTGATATCTCTGCTCTTGTGCCTTTTGGCAGATGCAGCTTATTGTCCACAGATATTGTGGCAACGATATTCTCTGGATCGGCATAGTTGTAGTCTATGCTTTCCACAACACCCACCTTATATCCGTTGGCATAGATAGGACTTGACGCAGACATACCCGTAACATCGCTGAAACGAGCATAGTAGTGTTCGTCTGTGGAGAACATGCGCAACCCTTTCAGATACTGCAGTCCGAAGAAGAGTAGCACTATTCCTACAATAGCCACAAGGGCAATCTTCACTTCATTAGTTAACTTCATAGTTATGAATAGCTATTAATTATTCTTTTTCTCTCTTGTGTAAAGCAATTATTTCTTTCGCTTCATCTCTTCATATGCTTTCTTGGCATCGACCTTGACGCCATCACGGAAAGCGATGACAAATGCCTGGGGGAAATTCGCGGCAATGCTGTTACGCAGACGCATAATCTCATTGTAGTCGGACGAGGCACCGATAGTATGCTTCCACAGACCGCCCTCCTGATAGCTGTCAACGCCTTTCAAACCTTTCAGGCGTGGATCACCATCTTTGACACGCACAGACGCAGCAAACACCTGAACCTTAAATATCACTGAAGACGCTGGTGCGACCTTCTTTTCTTGGGCAACTGATGGACGAACCTCACCTACTGGAGTTTCCTGAACAACAGGTTTCTCCTGAACGGTAGGTTTTTCCTGAACAGCAGTTTTTTCCGGAACTACAGGCTCAACAATTGCAACGGTGTCTGGCATCTCCTGCTTCACAGACTCAGCCACTGTTTCTACCTTCTTTTCCTCAATCTCTGCCGAATGAGAGTTCATGGCGTTTCTCACACGCACAGTCTTTGCGTTTCTGGATGATTTGCGCTTATTCGTAGATGGTTCAGAAACACTTTCCTGAGATTTTTCCTGAACTTGTGCAGGAACTGTTTTCGTTTCTTTCTCCTGAACTTTAGCAGGCTCTGTCTTTACAGTTTCTTTCTGTATTGCAGGAGTACTACTTGCTTTTGTCTTTCCAAGCTGTTTGTTCTTGAAAGCCACGAAAGCCTGATAAATGCCACGCCCCATTAGATCAACATTCTTTGGGTTTGTCAGATAGTTCTTTTCTTTAAGAGTGGTAATATAGCCAAGCTCTATCAGACATGCAGGCATAGAGGTCTCGCGCAACACGAGGAACGCGTCCTGCTTAACACCATTGTTGGGTCTTTTCGCCACAGCGCAGGTGTTCTTCTGAATAAGTTGAGCCAACTCTACACTCTCAAGCATGTTCTTCTCATTTATAACCTCGAAGATGAGTGTACTCTCAGGTGAACGCGGGTCATATCCGGAATAGTGCTGTTTATAGTCTTTCTCTATAAGGATAACCTCGTTCTCACGCTGTGCCGCACTCAGTTTCTCATTGCTACGGCGCATACCCATAGTGTAGGTTTCCATGCCATAAACAGGTTTTTTACTGGCCACAGAGTTGGTGTGAATAGAGATAAACACGTCTGCCTTACAACGATTAGCTATAGCGGCACGCTCATGGAGTGGGATAAAAACATCCGTCTTACGCGTATAAACAACCTTTACGTCAGGACAATTATTCTCAACATAGCGACCGAAAGACAGCGCCACATCAAGATTTATCTTCTTCTCCATGCCACCATTGGCACAGGCACCAGCATCCTTTCCGCCGTGACCGGCATCTATAACCAATGTGTACTTGTGTTTCGCAGCAGCATTAACAGCCACGAAACAACACATCATTATCCATATAGACAATAATCTTCTTAACCTCATGGTGCAAAATTACTCTTTTCTTTGTAAAAAACTAAATATCAAGCGTTAGTTTTATCATTTATTAAATGTAGCTCCACACCTGCTCCTTCACAATTGGCTCCCATGGGAGGATTCTCCTTCGTGAGAGAGAGTTCAAGTTCAGTAACCGATGGGAATTGTGCGAATATGGCATTTGCCACGCGACCTGCCACGTGCTCCAGCAGCTTTGAGGGCTTTGCCATCTCAGCCTCTATCAGCTGGCACAGCTGCGCATAGTTCAGCGTATCATCGACATCATCGGATGTCATTGCGCGCGCAATATTATAATGTACACGCACGCTAATAACAAACCAGCCCCCCACCCTACGTTCCTGTGGCATCACGCCATGAAAAGCGTAAAGGCGCAGGCGGTCTATATAGATTATGCTATCTGTCAATTGCATCTCTGTGACCGCAGTTTTTACAAACGACAAAGCCATCTTCTGTCACGAGAGAGTCGTGTCCGCATTGCGGACATACAGAATCAGTCATCTCACTATTCTCAGAACTTCCGTCATTCAGATACTTTTTCAACGCACGCTCAACACCGTTTTTCCATGTATTGATACTCTCATCCTTCAGCGATAGCGAAGATACGAGTTTTATTACATGTTCAATAGGCATGCGATAGCGCAGCACACCTGAGATGAGTTTGGCATAGTTCCAGTACTCGGGATTGAACTTCTCAGACAGTCCTTCAACTGTAATCTTATAACCACGTGTATTCTCGAACTGGAAATCGTATCGCTTAGTTCCGTCTGGATTGGTCTGTTTGACAATCTTACCCTTTGTCACCGACTTTGGCAACATGATTCCCTCCTCGTCGTCAAGCAACCCAGTGAATATCTCGTAGGGATAGCCATTGAGCAGACCTACCAGTGCCACCCATTTCTCTTTGTTGTTCTGGAAACGCACGACATCGCACTCAAGGACTTGTGGACGCACTTCAGTTACTTCTGGATGTACGCTTGTACTACCTGTAGCAACACTCGTCACATTTGCAGCCTGCGAACGTCGTCCTTTAAAGAAATCAGACATCAGCTTACACAGATTGTCGGCAGTCAATGGCATACCGTTATCTGAAAGTTCTGTTACAATCTCTTGCGAAAGAGCAGAAAGCATATCTTCTGGAGTCTTCTCAACAACCTGCCCGTCATCGTTCTTCAGAGAGTACTTATTCACCCATGTATGAGCAGATTGTTCGTCGCCACCGAAATAAGCCAAAGAAGCCTGGAAAGCTTCTTCACAAGTAAAAGTTGTCTGTGGTTCCATCATTTCGTTACATTTTTGATGGCAAAGGTACGATTAAGTGAGGAAAAAAGCAAATATATTTGCATTTTTTCCGAACGAAAGTACCTTAGGCGAAGCCAGAGGTACGAATAAACGAGAGAAATGCAAAAGAAAATTTACAATTTTCATTTACTTTGCGCTTGTTTATTAGGAAAACGATTACCTTTGCATCCGCATTTTGTTACAAGTAACTGTAGAAAGCAGACAATCATCATGGATAAAAAACATTTCGCGCTAAAAAAGCTACTCGAAGCAGTGGAAAAAGAGCTACTTCACAAGCCAAACAAAAAGACTCTTGACAGACTGTCAATGCTTGCGGGTTTCCAGAATTGGGACACATTCCAGGAGGCTCTCCACGGCGAA
Organism: Prevotella sp. E13-27; assembly: GCF_023217965.1. NCBI lineage: Bacteria > Pseudomonadati > Bacteroidota > Bacteroidia > Bacteroidales > Prevotellaceae > Prevotella > Prevotella sp. E13-27. The sequence continues at coordinate 382,008 of NZ_JALPSC010000001.1, forward strand.
GCTGATGCAAAGACTAATTACAAGGAATAGTCTTATATACAAACAAAATAAGGATGCCAAGGCATCCTCATTTTTATTCTCGTGAGAAGTGAGATTACTCTGCACTTACTGTATTCACGCGCTTCTCCTTAATACGAGCAGCCTTACCGGTGAGCTTGCGGAGGTAGTAGAGCTTAGCGCGACGTACCTTACCAACCTTGTTCACCTCGATGCTCTCGATGTTTGGTGACTCGAGTGGGAAAATACGCTCCACACCAACGGTACCAGACATCTTACGAACAGTGAAACGCTTCTTCTCGCCGTGACCAGAAATCTTGATTACTACACCGCGATAGAGCTGAATACGCTCCTTAGAGCCCTCGATAATTTTGTAAGCGACAGTTACAGTGTCACCAGCCTTGAAAGAAGGGTGCTGCTTGCCGGTTGCAAATGCTTCTTCAGCAATTTTAATTAAATCCATTTTTGTTTGATAATTAAATTTGTTGTTATCGTTCCAACGCAACATAACAGGCAACTCTCCTATCTTCCTGCCAGCGATTACGCGGAAAGCGGCTGCAAAGTTACAACATTTTTTGGAATCTTCAAATTTTTTTCTTACTTTTGCACAAAAATAAGACTCATTCTATGCAAAAATCACGAAATCTAATAAGTGTGATTAGCGTTTTGCTATTGTTTACCGCATGCACGTCACATTATCAGCTGACGGGTATCAGTCGTTCGCGAATATTAATAGACCAGCGTTTCGATGCTAATCCTGATGTAAAGGCAGCGTCGTTTATAGTGCCATACAAGGTTAAGGTTGACTCTGTTATGGCGCCTGTCATGGGTACCGCTGCCCATGCGATGGCAGCTGACCGTCCAGAGAGCGACCTGTCAAACCTGCTTAGCGACATACTCATCTGGGCATCAAAAGACTATAACGAGAAGCCGGTCTTGGGCATTTATAACATTGGTGGTATCAGAACAGGTCTTCCTGCAGGTAAGGTAACCTATGGTGACATATTGGAGGTTGCGCCATTCGAGAACAAGATCTACTTCATGACGCTCAAAGGCGATGACCTGAAGCGCCTGCTTGGCCAGATAGCGGCACGCGGTGGCGAGGGTGTGAGCCACGGAATAAACATGGTCATCAGCCCCGATGGCAAACTTCTTTCGGTAGCCATCAACGGTCAGCCGTTAGATCCACAGAAAGACTATCGTATCGTGACCATTGACTATCTGGCGCAAGGTAACGATGGCATGAATGCATTTCAGAAAGGTTTCAATGTCATATCTCCAAAAGACAAGGATAGCAATACCCGCTTCTTAATAATGAAATACTTCCGCGAGATGGAAGCTCAAGGCAAAGCAGTGAGCTCAAAAGTTGAAGGAAGAATAGTAGTGAAGAGTGAAAAGTAAAAATCTGCTACTGCATTTATTTAATAACGATGACTGATATGGAAACGAAATATAACAATTATTCTAGTTGGGCATTAAGAATTGTTCTCCTTGTTTTTTGCCTACAATCCTCAACCTTCTTTTCTAAATCTTCAGTTTCATACGCTCAGAAGACGCTAACCATTCTGCATACCAACGACACCCACTCGTGCATCTACCCAATGAACAAACACTTGGCAGACACGATGCTGGCAGGACGTGGTGGTTTCTTCCGTCGCATAAACATGATTAAGGAACAGCGACAGCTCGACCCGAAGCTATTACTTCTTGACAGCGGTGACTTCTCGCAGGGCAGCGCCTATTACTCCATGTTCAAAGGCGATGTAGAGATAGAACTGATGAACCAGATGGGCTATGATGCAGCTACTATTGGCAACCATGAGTTCGACTTCGGCATAGACAACATGGCTCGCATTTTCAAGAAAGCCAAATTCCCTATCATCTGCTCAAATTACGACTTTGCCGACACAGAGCTGGCACAGATTGTGAAGCCTTATACCATAATTAAGCGCAACGGCATAAAGATAGGAATATTTGCCCTCTGCCCACCGCTTAAAGGCTTGGTTGCTACGCAGAATTACGGTAAACTGAAATTCCTGGACGCTACGGAATGTGCACAGAAGATGACCAATCTGCTGAAGAACGAAAAGAAATGCGACCTCGTCATTTGTCTTAGCCACCTTGGATGGAAGGTTTCAGAATATCCATGCGAGACAGTCATTCGCGAGACACGCGGACTCGACCTCGTCCTTGACGGCCATTCTCACACATACATGGAGGAACTCGAATATGAGAAAGACCCCGACGGGCGCATGGTACCAGTAGATCAAAACGGCAAACACGGCGTATTTGTAGGTAAGCTAAAGCTACAGTTCACAAAGAAATAGGAATTAAAAACAATTGATTGTCCTTACTCAAAATAGAGAGTGAGGACAATCATTTTTGTACGAGCAGATGAGACACTCTGCGAGAACACGCGCTTACTAACGTCTGTAAGCTCGTTCGTGTGTGACTTATCGAGAGTGTTTGTCAGCCCGTAGCAGAACTTCAGTTCAGGAATGAGCTTAAAGAAAGGCAGATAGAAATCGCATCCCATTCCCACCTCAAGCATGATGTCATATCGCTTAAGCTGCAGATAATCCTGATCCTTACCGGCAAGGTTCACCATAGGATTCACACCTGCCATGACATAAGGACGGTAGTTATTGAAACGCTCTGCCGAGAACTTTAAGTCAACAGGCACGGAGATATAAGTGTTCTTCATATCCTGAGTAAACTCACGAGGACGACCTGATTCCGAAAGGTTCATCATATCACGGAATACCAGATGCTTAGAGCCGAAGTGCATGGTGGGCGAAACGCGCAAAGCAAAATGCTGATGAAGGCGCACGTCTGCCAACACACCAACGCTAAAGCCAGGATTCCACATATCAGCATCGCAAAGCACATAAGCCGCCTTCTCGCCTCCTTCTTGAAGAGTAATGGTCTGTGGACCTACGTTCTGGAACTCCACATCCTGCATGTTCAGTCCAAGGGAGATACCAAAATGCAATGGGCGCAAATCAATATATGGTCTGTTCTGCACCTTACGCTCCTGAGCTATGGCTGATGTTGCTATAGCAATCAGGACAATAAACAATGAAAATATTTTCTTCATCTCTTATAATAACGACAATCTTTGCAAGATATTATACAGAAAACTATTTCGACAGAGTATAAATTGTAAAAATAAATACCAAATTATTGGTAGAGAATGGAAAATAATATTATCTTTGCATCACAATTTCTAAGTATTAACTAATTTATTTAACAACAAAATTATGGCATACGTAATTGGTGACAACTGTATCGCATGCGGTACATGTGCAGGTGAGTGCCCAGTAGAGGCAATTTCTGAGGGTGAGAAGTACGTTATCGACGCTGATGCTTGCACAGAGTGCGGCACATGCGCAAGTGTTTGCCCATCAGAGGCTATCACACTCGGCTAATCTCACGTTAGCTTCATAAACCAAACAAGAGCGGGCGTCAGTATTGACACCCGCTCTCTTTTTATTGTCTTCACAAAAAAATGGGCCAAGCAGTTTTTATTAACCGCTTGACCATTTTTTGCAATATAGTTATTATTGTTATTACTTCTTCATGCTGACAATCTGAGTTGCAGTCTCGTTTGCAGGATCAACGGTAAGGAGCTTCTCTGCGAACTCGATAGAGCGCTGAGTGTCGTCCTTAATCTTCAGATAATAAACCATCAAGTACTGACCTGCCTCCTTCACACGTGCCATGTCAGCCTTATCCTTCTCTGCCTTCTCCATAATGGCATTGAACAGCTCCTCATAGAATGGCTGTGCCTTACCATCCTTTGCCTCAGGATCCATCATCTGGTTGACACGAGCACGCCAGAACAATGAGTACTCCTTTGCATCGGCATTCTTCTCGGCGAGGTCAGAATAAATCTGGTCTGCCTTGGTCAGCTTCTCAATCTTTGCGTCACCCTCCAGCTTGTCAGCATACTGAACATAGAGACGACCAAGGTCAGCATAGTCAGTAAGAGAAGCGTGTGACACCGTCTTCAGGAAGAGGTCATAGTATGTAACAGCATTCTCGTAGTCATCAATTCCCTTATATGCATCGGCAAGGTCCTTGATAACACCAGCCTTCTTGTCTTGTGAGTCAAACTCCAGCTCAAGAGTCTTCTTGTAAACATCGATAGCCTCCTGATGTTTCTTGGCGCCATTGAGAGCCTTTGCATAGACACCATAGATCTCTGGATTCATCTTAACAGAGTCTGATTGGTTAAGCATGCGGTCAGCATATTCGAGAGCCTTGTCATAATTCTTCAGCTGTGTATGGTTGAACATACCAAGCTGGTTGTAAGTAAACTTACGTGGATAAGACTTCAAGCCGTAATCGACAATCTCCTGGCTCTTATTATACTCACCAAGGAGATAGTTTGCACGAGCTGCGCTAAGGAAGTCACGCTCCTCAAGAGCATTCAGAGGAACCTGAGCATAAGCCTTAGCAGCATCCTCCACCCTATTAGCCAGGTCATATACACGACCCTTCAACAGGTTTACGCGACCGTTGGCAGCAAGCTCAGGAGCGTCCTCGCCCAGCTGGTCGAGCATAGAGATAGCATCGGGAAGGTTCACACCACGGTTAATTGAAGCATATCTATAGTATGGAGTCTCATCAATAGTGCCACCGGCCTGCTTTGCGAAATAGATAGCCTGACGGTACATTGTAGAAGCGGCACCACCGGCACCCTCATGATCGCCCTTTGCCTGGATGTCGCCAAGAAGCAGATAGGCTGCAGGATAGTTTTTGTCTGCAGCATACTGAGCATAGACATGAGCATTTGCGGTATCGTTCGCCTCATAGAAAGCGCGGGCAATGCCTACTACAGCCTCCATGTTTTTCTTGTTCTTCTTGTAGATAGCCTTAATCTGCTTATCGGCATCAGCAGGCTTGTTCTTAAGGATTTCCTTAACCTGCTCAGCGGCAGAAGCGCCTTCCTGAGCTTTTACGGCAGCACTGCTGCTGAGCACCAATGCACCGAGAAGTAAATATTTCATCGTTTTCATAATCAATTAATATTTAGTTTGTTCTGTAATCTAAAACTATGACTTCAATAACTTAAAAATGTCAAACCTTATTTAGTAATATTAACTTGTCTTACATTAAGGTCCTTTATTATAGGCAGAAGTCCCGCACGGAATATAACCATCTGTCCCTGTGGCAGTCTACAGAAGTTTGCAAAGCCTGTCGGCTGTCCTGTACGTGGATCGTTAACGATGGCATAGATAGTGCGCACGAGTGGGTATTCACCACTATATATATAATACTGATAAGGGCGGCGGCTATTCTGCACAGTGGCAGAGTCGAGTCGTGACACCTTCATCGCGGTTATGTTCTTACGGAATGTTATATTGGTAGAGTCACGCTTGTCGTTGAGCCAGTTGGAACCTATGATGCCAATGGCATTTGGAGTATTCTCCACATAGTCAACCACCTCGCTGCTCTTCAGCACGGCACCGATATTCTCGTCGTCCTCAGTACGGAGAGGCTCACCACCGAGTATTGAGTCAACGCAGAAGCGCACGGCACTCGAACGTGGATTGTCGAACACAACGTCAATATCGCCAAGCTTAGACCCAGGATAGAGATCACTCCATTTCTTAACCTCACCGCGCAGAATGCGCTTGAAGTCCTTAATAGAAATCAGGGTGTCCTTGTTTTGGTTGTTCACTATAAGCGCCAGTCCGTCATAGCCTATAGGCATAATGCGAGGAATAAAGTTACGAGCCTTCAGGTTCGTCATCTCTTTCTCAGTAAGCTGACGTGTAGTGAACGCAAGCCATGTCTCGTTCTTCATCAGCATCTCCACTGCTTCCTGCTCACTTGTATAGATTGCCTCAAGTGTATCCTGATGAGGGAGATTGCGATTGAATACTTTTGTAAACACTTCCAGCTCCTCGTCAAGGATGGGATGGAAGCTTTCATCGGCAGCGAAATAGCGTGCTGCCTTTTCATAATTTTGGTCTAATTCAGTTTTAGGCTTGTTCCCACATGCGAGGAACAAGCCTAAAATAAGTGATAATCCAACTAAGTTGAATTGAGTTCTATTCATACTTTTTCTTTTGATTGACTGAGAGTGAATTAACCTGCCAGACGGAATGTCACAGGTACGGTGTACTTCACACGTACAGCAGAACCATTCTGCTTACCTGGGATCCATTTTGGCATCTTCTTCAGCACGCGGATAGCCTCCTTATCAAGAGAGGGGTCAACCGAACGAGCTACCTGAATATCAGTTACTGAGCCATCGCGCTCCACAACGAACGTACATACCACACGACCCTGGATACCGTTCTCCTCAGCAATTGAAGGATACTTGATATTGTCGCTCAGCCACTTCATCAGGGCTGCTGCGCCGCCAGGGAACTCTGGCATCTGTTCTACGACGTCGAAGACCTTGGTCTCCTCTTCCTTCGGCTTCTCGTCAGCAATAACTTCCTTTGCCTTCAGCACCTCACCCTCAGCTTCGTCGTTACCTTTAACGTCGAATGTACCGATGGCGGTGTTTGTCTTAGCAAGGTCGTCCTGTGACTTGATTTCGTCCTCAGGCTTTACTTCGTCGTCCTTCTTAATTTCAGGTGCGGTGAACTTCACAGAGCTCTTCACCTTCTCAATCACTTTCTGCTCGACTTCAACCTTTACGGGCTCCTTGCGCTCAACCTTTGCTTCCTTCTTCTGTGCCAGCTTTGACAGCTCCACATCAGTTTCGATAGCAACGTCCTGCTTCAAAGCGTTTTGAATCTGAACATTCAGGAACACTGCAAGGAAGATTGCGGCAATTGCCAACAGCACGATAAGAAGTGCCTTGACATTACGCTTACCTGTCTCCCGACGGAGAACATATGCACCGTATTCTTTGTTTTTGCCTTCAAAGACGAGTTCGGTCCAGCTATTGTCTATAAGATCTACTTTTGCCATAGTTCTGTCCTTTCTTATTTGTCATTCGAGAACTTGATGCCTTTCAACTCAAGCAGTTTCTCGTCGTCTTCGTTAACTTTGTCGATCACATACTTACCGATGCTGCAAACCAGCATCTCGTCAAGTGCCTGTACCATGTTGTTGTAGGTAGAGATGTCCATTGGTTTGATAATAACGGTCAGAGTCTGCATACCCTTGTCACCATATTCAGCGAGCATGGTTTCTGACTTACCATTACGGATATCAGAGAGTAACTTCTCATAAGTTTCCTTTGACATCTTATCACCCATCTGTGTCTTCTTCTCCTTAAGTTTGTTCACCTCCATCATCACCTTTGCAACTGGCGAGAAGCCATCCTCAGTGATATGTTCGATGAGCAACTTACGAATACCGTCCTTACCCCAGGTTGTCTCCTTCAGGCACTCAGGATTCTCGTATTCGGGAAGACCCTCAACATAGTAAATCTTATCTTCACCACCAAGGTAGAGAGTGATGGTGTACGAAGCTTTCGTCACCGACTTGTCTTCCTTGGACATATTCTCATCATTACTCGGCATCGTCAGCTGCATAGCCTGTGGCTTGCTCAGCGTGGTACAGAGCATGAAGAACGTAATCAGAAGCATCATCATGTCCACCATAGGCGTGAAGTTCACGCGGGTGTCCATCTTTTTCTGCTTAGAACCTTTCTTTTTTGCCATAACTTATTGCTCTGCTTGTTTTTTGGTGTCGAGGTTAGTAATCAGCTGATAACGGTTCTCGTTCATATCCTGAAGCTCTGACATCATCTTCTTTACAACTGAGTATGGTGTATTACCATCACACTTGATAGCCAGACGAATATCAGCATTTGCTTCCTTGGCAGCCGTTACCCACTCTTGGAACTCACTCTTTCCGCCGTCGATACTATCGAGGGGAACGCTCATCTTCTGGATGATTTCAGCTCGCTTGTCCTGTTCAAGGCTCAAGAATTCAGGAAGCTGAGTGACAGAGCCACCAACCATTGCTTCTTCCTTGAAAGCCTTTACCTGGGCAGATGTGAGCGAAACGCCGAACTTGTCGGTTACCGTAGCAACCATCTCTTCCATGTTGAGTTTGTTGTCAGTACCAATGTAGATGTTGCCCTCTGGAGAGACCAGAATATTGAGCACATCCTTCTCAGGTACCTTCACCTCTGACACAGAAGAAGGAGTGTTGACCTTAATTGGTTCTGGTGTCAAGAATGTTGATGTCAACATGAAGAAACACAGAAGCAGGGTCATCACGTCCGACATAGGCGTCATGTCGATCCAGATATCTTTCTTCTCTATTTTAATTTTTGCCATACAGTTTAACTTTTATGGTTTTAGAAGTTAAACCCAATGCTTAAGCCTCAGTGTGGTTAGAATCGTATGTAGCAGCGATAGTGTAACCAACCTCATCGAGAGCGAATGTCAGCTTATCGATCTTGTTTGAGAAGTAGTTGTAAACAACGGTAGCAACCCAAGAAGTCAAAATGCCTGATGCTGTGTTAACAAGTGCCTCAGAAATACCTGCAGACAGAGCCATAGAGTCAGCACCGCCACCAGCAGACAGAGCCTGGAATGATCCGATCATACCGAGCACAGTACCGAACAGAGCGGTAAGAGTACCGAGAGATACGATGGTAGCAATCATTGGGAGGTTCATTGTCAGGGTAGGCATCTCCAGCTGAGTAGCCTCTTCGTGAGCCTGCTGAATCTTAGCAATCTTCTGTGACTTCTTCAGAGTAGTATCGCCCTCAACTGTCTGATACATGTTAATAGAAGCAAGCACTACGTTTGCTACTGAACCCTGCATCTTGTTGCAGAGATCCTTTGCCTTAGCGAAGTCCTGAGCCTTGATAGCGTTCTTAACGTCTGTTGTGAACTTAGCCAGCTTAATCTTACCAGAAGCAGTCTTGATAGCGAAGAAACGCTCTACGCCAAGAACAGTAACGGTAAGCAGCAGAGTCAGGATAAGACCTACAACGAAACCGCCCTTAAACACTGTACCCATGAGGTTACCTGGCAGAGGATGACCATTTCGGTCGCCGTTTACGAAGTTGTCGGGGTTACCGAGAACGAACCAGTAGAAAGCATAAGCGATTGCGCAGCAGATAACGAGGATAATCCATGCATCCTTAACGCCTGTGAAGCCCGTTGACTTTTTAGCTGGGGCTGCAGCCTTTGTTGTTGTTGCCATAATTTTGAATGTTTGTTTTTGGTTATTAAAAATTTAAGTTATTAAAAAATTTTCCAATTGTTATTAGACATTTACACCCACGCCGACACGCAATGTTGCCGATAAATGTCGGCATTATGATGGGCAAAGGTAGTAAAATAATGTGTACTACAGATTTAATTAACCACTTTTAACTTGTCTTTCTGTCATTTTTGCAATTTAGCCAGCGCTTCCTTTATGCGTCGCATAGCCTCACGAATATTGTCATCGCTCGTTGCATAGCTCATACGGAAGCAGTCTGGATCGCCGAAAGCATCGCCACCTACAGTAGCCACATGAGCCTCCTCAAGGAGATACATGGCAAGGTCGGTACTGTTATTTATGGCTGCACCCGAGGGAGTCTTGCGTCCATAGCAGGCAGAGCATTTGGGGAATAGGTAGAAAGCGCCTTCAGGTACATTTACCTCGAGGTCGGGAATCTGGCGTGCCAACTCTACTATGAGGTTACGGCGACGCTCAAATGCCTGGCGCATCTGCTCCACGCACTCCTGACTTTCCGTATATGCGAACTCAGCAGCCTTCTGGCTTACAGAGCATGGTCCGCTAGTGTATTGTCCCTGCAACTTGTTACAGCCTTTAACGATCCACTCAGGAGCGGCGATATATCCAATGCGCCAGCCTGTCATGGCATAAGCCTTAGACACGCCATTGACAATGATTGCGCGTTCCTTCATACCAGGGAACTGAGCTATCGACTCATGGCGTCCCACATAATTAATATGTTCGTATATCTCGTCGGCAAGCACGAAAATATCCTCATGCTTCAATATAACCTCTGCCAATGCACGCAGTTCCTCCTTATTATATACTGAGCCAGTAGGATTGCTTGGCGAACAAAGTATCAAAAGACGCGTCTTCGGGGTTATGGCAGCTTCAAGCTGTTCTGCAGTCATCTTGAAGTTCTGTTCAAAAGTTGCCTCGACGAAGATAGGCTCGCCACCAGCGAGTTTCACCATCTGTGGATAGCTAACCCAGTAAGGAGCAGGAATAATCACTTCCTCGCCAGGGTTAACGAGCGCCATAATTGTGTTACAAACGCTCTGCTTTGCGCCATTAGAGACCAGTATCTCGTTTGTATTATAATGCAGCTGGTTCTCATTCTCCAACTTCTGAACGATTGCCTTGCGCAAATCCATATAGCCTGGTACTGGCGAATAGCGTGAGTAGTTCTCATCGACAGCACGCTTGGCAGCCTCTTTTATATGGTCTGGTGTATTAAAGTCGGGCTCGCCAACACTCAAGTTAATAACGTCAATACCCTGCGCCTTCATCTCGGCGCTTTTCTGCGACATTGCAAGCGTTGCCGATGGAGCAAGACGCTGCAAGCGATTAGAGAGTTGTGCCATAGCTTTATTTACGTTTTTAAAATACTGCGCAAAAGTACACAAAAAAGGCTGAAAGTGCAAAACTTTCAGCCAAAAACTATTGTTTTATTTCAAAAACTCTTCTTATTAGTCCACGAAAGGATTCTCTGTGGGATAGTAGTTACCCTTCGGGAAGTTGTAGTCAATCTCGTCAACGGGGATGCCCATGTACTTCAGAACCTCCCAAAGATACTTACCCTGATGACCGAACATTACGGCGCAGTGGTGTGGGTAGTGTTTCTCAATGAGGACGTGACGATAGAAGCGGCTCATGTTCTTGATACCGAAGATACCAATAGAACCAAATGAGCGTGTAGCCACAGGAATAACCTCGCCCTGAGCGATATAAGCGCGGAGCTTGGTGTCAGCAGTAGACTGCAGACGATATACTGTAGCCAAGCCTGGCTGGATGTCACCCTCGAGGGTACCATTCGTTACCTCAACAGGCAGAGCGCGAGCCATAATGCGCTGGAAGCACATCTGGCAGTTGCAAATCTTAGAAGAAGCAGTATTACCACAGTGGAAGCCCATGAAGATCTCCTTATCTGTGTATGTATCGCAAGCGAACTTCTTGCCCTTGATGCTCTCCTCGTACATGTCGCGGGGAACGGTGTTGTTGATGTCGAGCAGTGTAACAGCATCCTCAGAGATGCAGGTTCCGATGTACTCAGACAGAGCGCCATAGATATCAACCTCGCAAGCTACGGGGATACCGCGACCAGTCAGACGGCTGTTCACATAGCAAGGAACGAAGCCGAACATGGTCTGGAATGCAGGCCAGCACTTGTTGGCCATAGCTACGAACTGGCGAGAACCCTTGTGACCCTCGATCCAGTCAGTAAGTGTGAGCTCGTACTGAGCGAGCTTAGGCAGAACTGAAGGAATCTTATTACCGTGACCGAGCTCAGCAGCCATATCTTTCACAACCTCGTCGATACGTGGGTCGCCCTGATGTTTCTGGAAAGCCTCAAGCAGATCGAGCTCTGAGTTCTCCTCAATCTCAACGTCGAGATCATACAGAGCGCGGATAGGAGCGTTACAAGCCAGGAAGTTATTTGGACGAGGACCGAAGCTAATAATCTTCAGGTTCTGCAGACCAACAATAGCGCGAGCGATAGGCAGGAACTCGTGAATCATCTCAGCGCACTGAGCAGCGTCACCTACGGGTTCCTCAGGGATGTAAGCGCGAGTCTTGCGCAGAGACAGAGCCTGGCTTGCGTTCAGCATACCGCAGTAAGCATCTCCACGGCCATCAATCAGGTCGTTCTGAGTCTCCTCAGCAGCAGCACAGAACATTGTTGGGCCTTGGAACCAATCAGCAATCATTGTCTCAGAAATCTCAGGACCGAAGTTGCCAAGATATACGCAGAGTGCATTACATCCGGCCTTCTTAACATCCTCAAGAGCCTGCTGAGCGTGAATCTCACTCTCAACGATACAGATAGGACACTCATAGATGCCGTCCTTTCCAAACTTTTTCTCATACTCGGCGATAACGGCCTTACGGCGGTTTACTGCCAATGACTCAGGAAAACAGTCGCGGCTAACAGCGACGATACCAACTTTAATTACAGGTACGTTTTTCATTAAAAATAGATTTTTGTTTAGTAATAAATATCTCCTAAGGGGAATGGGTCACACGCCCCTTCCATTTGGCTGCAAAGATACGAACAAGTAATCAAAGCGACAAAAACTTACCAGTTTTTTTACTATTAATAAACTAAAAATAAACTTATTGACGAATTTAAAAAAACATCACATCGTCATTTTTAAAATCATCATGTAAGTTCATTAACGATAGAATCGAGCTAAAAGAACAAAAAATCTGCGGAACGACTTCGTTTGAAGTACTATTCCGCAGATTCATCTATCTGGTATTAAATCATTGACTATACCTTGATTTCAACCTCAACACCGCTGGGGAGTTCGAGTTTCATCAGTGCGTCAACAGTCTTAGCTGTTGAGCTGTAGATGTCAATCAGACGCTTGTAGTCTGACAGCTGGAACTGCTCACGGCTCTTCTTGTTAACGAATGTAGAGCGGTTCACTGTGATGATACGCTTGTGTGTTGGAAGGGGGATAGGACCGCTGATGATAGCGCCAGTAGCCTTAACAGCCTTCACAATTTTCTCTGCTGACTTGTCCACGAGTTTGTGGTCGTAGCTCTTCAGCTTGATACGAATTTTCTGACTCATTGTCTTTTAAAATGTTTAATTTGTTGATATTTTCTCCGCTAAAGAGTCATTTGCTCAGCGGACATATTTATAATCTCTAGGAAGTCCTAGGAGAACCTAGGAAATCCTAGATAATTATTCTTATACGAGGTCTGCACGACCCTTAACCTCTTCGAGCACTGTCTTAGCGATAGCGCTTGACAGAGGAGCGTGGTGAGAGTACTCCATTGAGCTGGTAGCACGACCAGAGGTGATAGTACGAAGAGCGGTTACATAACCGAACATCTCTGAAAGGGGCACCTTAGCCTTTACTACACGAGCACCGCTGCGGCTCTCTTCCATGCCTTCTACCTGACCACGACGCTTGTTCAGGTCACCGATAACGTCACCCATGTTCTCCTCAGGTGTTACAACCTCGAGCTTCATGATTGGCTCCATAAGAACTGGCTTAGCCTTAGCACACGCCTCTTTGTAAGCCATCTGTGCAGCGATTTCGAATGAGAGCTGGTCAGAGTCAACTGGGTGGAAACCACCATCGACAACAACAACCTTCAGAGAATCCATTGGATAACCACCAAGGATACCATTCTTCATAGCTGCTTCGAAGCCCTTCTGGATAGATGGGATGAATTCCTTAGGAATGTTACCACCCTTAACCTCGTTAACAAACTGGAGTCCGCCGTTGGTCTTGATATCGTAATCCTCGTCAACAGGACCTACCTGTACGAGCATCTTAGCATACTTACCACGACCACCAGACTGCTTCTTGTAGGTCTCATCGATCTCAACAGTCTTTGTGATAGCCTCCTTGTAGTTAACCTGAGGCTTACCCTGGTTACACTCTACCTTGAATTCACGCTTCAGACGATCGATGATGATATCGAGGTGAAGCTCACCCATACCAGAGATAATGGTCTGACCACTCTGCTCATCAGTACGTACGGTGAATGTTGGGTCCTCTTCAGCCAGCTTAGCAAGACCGTTGTCAAGCTTAGCGATATCAGCCTGAGACTTTGGCTCAACGGCGATAGAGATAACGGTATCAGGGAATGTCATTGACTCGAGCACGATTGGCTTCTCCTCGTCACAGAGGGTATCACCAGTGCGGATATCCTTGAAACCTACGCCTGCGCCAATATCACCAGCGTCGATAGACTCCATAGGAATTTCCTTGTTTGAGTTCATCTGGAACAGGCGGCTGATACGCTCCTTCTTACCAGAACGTGGGTTGTAAACGTAAGAACCGGCCTTCACACTACCTGAGTAAACGCGGAAGAACACCAGACGGCCCATGTAGGGATCGGTTGCAATCTTGAATGCGAGGGCAGCGGTAGCCTCGTCCTCGCTGGGCTTACGGCTTTCCTCTTCCTCAGTGTTGGGGTTGGTACCAATCACGGCCTCTGTATCCAGAGGAGAAGGAAGATATGAGCAAACTGCGTCGAGCAGAGGCTGAACGCCCTTGTTCTTATAAGAAGAACCGCAAAGCATTGGAGTGCACTCCATAGCGATAGTACCCTTACGGATAGCTGCGATGATTTCTTCTTCTGTGATAGAGTTAGGATCATCGAAGAACTTCTCCATCAGTGCCTCGTCATACTCAGCAGCAGCCTCGAGAAGCTTCATACGCCACTCTTCGCACTCATCCTTCAGATCAGCTGGAATCTCCTCAACATCATATTCAGCGCCCATGGTCTCATCGTGCCACAGGATAGCCTTCATCTTAACGAGGTCAACAAGTCCCTTGAAGTTCTCCTCAGCGCCGATGGGCACCTGAAGAACTACTGGGTTAGCACCCAGGATATCCTTCATCTGCTGAACAGTCTCGAAGAAGTCAGCACCAGAACGGTCCATCTTGTTAACGTATCCGATACGAGGAACGTTATACTTATCAGCCTGACGCCATACGGTCTCTGACTGTGGCTGAACACCATCAGCTGCTGAATATGTAGCAACAGCGCCATCGAGTACACGGAGTGAACGTTCAACCTCAGCAGTGAAGTCAACGTGTCCCGGAGTATCAATCAGGTTGATCTTGTAGTTATTGTTATTCCACTTCCAGTTACATGTTGTAGCTGCTGATGTAATAGTAATACCGCGCTCCTGCTCCTGAGCCATCCAGTCCATAGTAGCTGCACCATCATGCACCTCACCAATCTTGTGGGTTTTACCTGTATAGAACAGAATACGCTCTGAAGTCGTAGTCTTACCGGCATCGATGTGAGCCATGATACCGATGTTACGGGTCAAATGCAAATCTTGTTTTGCCATTGTCTTTTTACCTTATTACATTACGATTAGAAACGGAAGTGAGCGAATGCACGGTTAGCCTCAGCCATGCGGTGCATATCCTCCTTACGCTTGAAGGCACCACCCTGATTATTGAATGCATCCATAATCTCAGCAGAGAGCTTGTCAGCCATTGACTTACCGCTGCGCTTGCGTGCGAAAGCAATCATGTTCTTCATTGAAATGCTCTCCTTGCGGTCAGCACGGATTTCAGTAGGAACCTGGAAGGTAGCACCACCGATACGACGGCTCTTTACCTCCACCTGAGGAGTGATGTTATCAAGTGCCTGCTTCCAAATCTCCAGTGGAGACTTCTCAGCGTCCTTCATCTTATTCTTCACAATCTCGAGAGAGTTGTAGAAAATTTCATAAGACTTAGACTTCTTACCGTCAAACATCAGGTGATTAACGAACTTTGAGACCTTCTGGTCATTGAACACGGGATCTGGAAGGATCACACGCTTCTTTGGTTTTGCTTTTCTCATTTTGTTTTTAAATGTTTTAATTCTGCATGGGGCTGTTCTTTGTCTTTGTCTTCAACGCCACGCTCTCGGGCATTTACTCAACCTTTCTTTTAAGAATTCTCCAGCAAAACGGTTTTCTTTAAGTTTCTGAGTTTCTAAGTTTTTGAGTTTCTGAGTTCTTCTCTTTTCGGAGTTTTTGATTGTTAAGCGACGCTCATCACCGAGCCGACCCACAAACTCAAAAACTCACAAACCCATCAACTCTTTTTTACTTCTTAGCCTTTGGACGCTTAGCACCGTACTTAGAACGACGCTGTGTGCGGTTGGCTACGCCTGCGGTATCAAGAGTACCACGGACGATGTGATAACGTACACCGGGAAGGTCCTTAACACGACCGCCACGAACGAGCACGATTGAGTGCTCCTGCAAGTTGTGTCCCTCTCCGGGGATGTAACTGTTGACTTCCTTCTGGTTAGTCAAACGAACACGGGCTACCTTACGCATAGCCGAATTAGGCTTCTTAGGTGTGGTAGTGTAAACACGAACGCAGACACCACGACGCTGAGGACAGTTGTCCAAAGCTGGTGACTTCGACTTGTCTACGATCACCTTTCTGCCTTTGCGAACCAATTGTGAAATTGTAGGCATAAATTTACTTTTTTAATTTTTAATTTATATAATATATTATTGTGTATATTCAATTTCAGCATATCCCACCCAATACAGGGATATTTCGGGCTGCAAAGGTACTAACTTTCAACGAAACCACCTAATATAATTATAATCAAAAGCCTCATATCTTGTAACATTTAACAAAATATAAGGCTTTTGACTATTTTTAAGTTCGTTTTATTCTACTTAGCGTGTCTTTTTAAGCTTCTCCGCCTCCACCAACATTAAAGGGAGCGATGGTCCGAGGTTCTTGCTGTCCATTAGGAATCTTAATAGGTCCGAACTCATGCTCATAACGCATGATATTCTCCTGAAGAGCCCCGAGCAGTCGCTTTGCATGCTCTGGTGCCAGTATGACACGGCTCTTAACATTTGCCTTAGGCAAACCTGGCAGCACACGTGCGAAGTCGATAATAAAATCGCTACTCGAATGCGTGATGATGGCGAAGTTTGCATACTCACCCTGCGCCACGTCTGGCGTCAGTTCTATCTGTAGTCCCTGATTTTTCTTTTCGTTCTCGTTCATTGTTATTATCGTTTTAATGTTTTAGCGAATCCAAAGGTACATCTTTTTTCTCTAAAACGCACAGTCTTTTTTCTCCATATCAAGCAAAAAAGAGTTTTTTTCGTTCCAAAAGACATTACACATTATTATATAATATAGAACACAGAAAAATAATCTTCCTAGAGAGTGCTGGTCCACCCTATTGACAGATAATACCTTTTTGGGGCAATATTTCTGCAATAATTCGGAAAAAGTGTTGGTATTAAGAATAATATTCTTACCTTTGCGGCATATTTTACTAATGATGTGTGATAAACTTTAACCAAAGGATTTATAACAACAATTATACTAAGATTTTTTTAGATATTACAAACAATCAAATTACCATTATGAAAAAGATTATTAACTGGATGCTTGCCATCATCATGATTTGCGGTTCAAGTGTAGTAATGTCATCATGCGGTGACGATGATGAGGATAAGAAGGACAGCCAACTGACTCCCAACACCTATGAGGTGACGCTTTCTGCCGTTCTACCCGAATGCACGGCAGAGTTCTTTACGCTTGACATTGAATATACTGGTGCTGACGGCAATGCCAGTAAGGCCACTATGAAGGCCGGCGACAAGTCGGATGCGATGAGTGAGAAGATGAAGAAACTCTATGATGAAAGGAAAGAGTTTGTTCTCACATTAGGTGGATGGGCTGACAATAAGGAGAAGTGGGCATTATTTGACCAACTCATAGTAAAAAAATTCACTTTTGTCGTTCCTGCTGGCAAGAGCTTTAACTACAAAGCAACAACAAGAGTCAGAACCGACTTCACACAGCCTTCTGGAGAGACTTTTCCCTTCATCGAGCCCTTTGTGTATCTTGAATCTAAGCGAATTTCCGGTAACAGTCAGGACAACTCTATCTTTACTGAAAGGCTGGGACTTTCAGCACAAGATGCTGTAGAAACTGAGAATCTTGCCGTATTTATTGAAATGTATGACGGAAAAGTTATTGCCGAAGATGCAAGAACCATGAACTAATAATCCCCAAAGAGTATCTTAGAGAACATGACGAATAATAGTTACATACCTGCTCTCTAAAGCGCCCGGGGCGCTTAAACGCCATCCCCTATGCCGTCGAGGGTTCGACTCCCCCGACGGCATCAATGATTAATAAAGATGTTATTGAATATGAAATCCAAAATTAAGCTTTTACTACTACCTATGCTCATAACGATGCTATTGACACATGTGCAGCAAGGTCATGCCGTCGATTACATGAAGAACGACATCAACTACCAAGTCATTGGCGGTGGACCGTCGGTCATCTTCATGATTCCCGTCTACGACAAGGACGGACGTGACATGTGGGCCATCACTCCCTCCATGGTTATAGTGAAGAAGCACGGTGCCGACAAAGGCGAAACGCTGTTTCAGTATAGTGTGAAACAGGGCGACATTGACGGTGATGCCAAAGACGTCGATTGTTATTTCCAGTCATACCTTGGAGGAACGCTGAAGGTGAAGGACAAGAGTGGCAACTGGGTCAGCGTGCCTTCCGGCGGTGTCACCGTGACCATCCATAGCAATTCCGACGGCTTTTCTGCCGAATTGCAGTGGGATGCGCCCTACGAATGGCGCGGCATGGCGCTCGACTTTATTATCAGTGTGATGGGCGACCAGAACAATACCAGCATGTGGACCTACGAGAAGAGCTTCAACAATATCACCCTTTCCGCACCTCCTGCACTACTGAAGCCCAGCATTGTCGCATCTGTCATCTCCACCTCTTCTGCCAATCCCAAGAGTGTGGCTGTGACCTGGCAGATTTCTGCCAGCGAGGTCACCCGTGCCGTTGCTCACTACAAGGTGGATGGCGTAGCCGACATGCAGACGCTGGCCAAAGAGCCTTACGGCACCTTCTATGTGCCCTCCGACAAAAAGGTTTCCGACCTGTATGTGGAGGTTGACTATAAGGATGTGGAGGGAAATGCCCAGACGGGTGCGATATCTGACTATCAAGACATCCTGCCCTTCCATCAAGCCAAGAGCCTGAGCGCGAAGGTCAATGCTGACGGTAGCGTCAACCTGAGTTGGAGTGTGAGCGATGCCGACCGGACGGACATCATGCCGACAGACTATTTCCTCATACAGCGGAACACGAAGGGGCTGGCTGAAGCCAATGATGCAAACTGGCAGTCCATCGGACAGGTGGCCTATACCGCCAACCAGAAGGACTACGAGCTCAAGGATGAAACGCTGCTGTCGAACTTCGAGGATGCACTCGTGGTCTATCGCGTGCAGCGTGCTTCCGTCACGGGCATCTGGGGCTATGGCGTCAACAGCGGCACTGCGCAGACGGTGCTCCCCCAGCATCTGGTGCTGCCCCGTCCAAAGTCCTTGGAAGTGGTGAAAGATGAAAAGACGTGGACAACAGAAAAGCATGCCGTCGATGTCAGCTGGACACTCGACGAGAACAAGGCTGAACCCGTCTCTGCCTTTACCATCAGCAATGTGGACGACTGGACGCGCTTCTGCGCCAGGGTCTCATCAGGTGTGCACGTCGATGCTGTCCTGACATCCGACCTTGACCTGAAGGACTGTCAGGAGATGGTGGGCAACAAAGCCCTTCCATTCACTGGCACATTCGACGGCCAGGGCCATACGCTGACCGTTCACTACAGCACGGGCAAGAACTACACGGCACCCTTCCGCTTCCTGGGCGACGGTGCTGTCATCAAGAATCTGACGGTGGCTGGCGACATCTATACCGAGCAGCTGTGCGTGGGTGGCGTCGCGGCCCTTGCCAGTGGTACCGACATCCAGCTGCAGCGTTGCCGCTCGCTGGTCAACATCCATTCATCGAAGACGAACAGTGCGGTGTATTACGGTGGCTTGCTGGGTGCTCTCTATAACAATGGTACCGCTTGCGGCCTGATGCTCGAAGACTGTCTGTTCGACGGTATGCTCTATGGCACGAACCTATTCCTCTGTGGTGGCATGATCGGCTGGTCTGACAAGTCCAACAGCCTGACCCTGCGCCGTGTGGCCATGCGCCGTGTGGGCAGCACCCAGGTCTTAGTTGACTACGACAACACAGGCGCCTATCATCAGGCAGTCCCTCTCCCTGTGAATGATTGATACAAGAAGAATTTGTTCCACTAAAAACGATAATCAAATTATGAAAAAGATATCAATCATTTCGCTGTTCATCCTGGCTCTTCTGGCATTGCCCCAACAGGCCGGTGCCTATTACGTTGACCAGAGCCAAAATTATACCTACGAGATAAAAGGTACGGGTTCTCAACTGAGAATCCATATTCCTCTGTTTTATGAAACTTTTGCATATAAGTATAGGGTGACCGACGGCACCCTCAAGCTGAGAAGCGGCGACAAGGAGGCGGTGCTATTGCGTTACAGCTCGTCCGAACTTGACGCTCTCGAGAAAGTCACTGCTACCCTCTCCACCGATATCACGGGCTTCTTGGATGTCTGGAGCAACGGCAGCGAATGGAAAAGGCTGTCGGCCACTTCATCTGCCCTGCCGATTGCGAAGAATTCATCAGGCAATTACGAGTTGGCTTTATGCTGGGATATTCCTGAAGAATGGTTCTTCAAGAGTGGTACGGAGCTGGTCTATGATGTTTATTACACCAGCACATTCGGATCGGACAACTTCACGCTGACTCAGAATATCGGCGAGCTGAAACGCTTTGTGGCCGACCCCGCCCAATACGAGTTTTCGGCCAACGGCGCCAACGTCAGGATGAAGATACCCTTCTACGATAAATGGGGTAAGGACTCCTGGATGAAAGAGGGGGCTGTCAAGGTCAAGGCCGACGGTAAGGAAGAGACACTCTTCACCTTCGTCCCTGAGGGCAATATCGCCGACGCCAACATGTATAATCAGGTGGCCTTTACGGCTACAGCCGACAGCACGCTGCGTGTCTTCTCCAAGACCACCACAACGGAAAGCTGGGTGGCTTTGGGCAAGACCCAGAAAACCGTCTCAGTCTATGGCGAAGACCTGTACAAGATGGAGCTGCAGTGGGACGTGCCTGCTGAATGGCTGGACAAGGAGCTGGAGTTCGTCGTTCAGTCGGACTGCAATCAGAACGACATGCCGGCTTTCACGGCTAACATCTCCAAGACGCTTTCTGCGTTGAGCAGCAACTACTATTACGCTGGTGATGGGACAACGCCTGCCAAGTGGAATGGAACACCCAGCCAACTGGCCAGCACCCTGGGCAGTACCTGGACCACCATCGACAACCTGTGTGTGCCGCTGATGGATAACGGCAACGTCGATGCCTCCAACGGCAAATACTTCCTATGGGACAATGCTGCCCGCCTGTTGCTGCTCGTCGATAAGTATGTGGGCAAAGAATTGCGCTACACCGAGTTGCACGAGCTGGACAAGACGCAGCGCGACAGCCATAAAGCCCATATCGAACTGAACACGCCTTGCGTGGATTATGGTTTCCGTCTGGCTGTGGAGCGTGGTAATTCTGCCTTGCTGATCGACGGCAAGAAAGAAGAGACGGGCGACACCATCCGCAAGGCCCCTGAGTTTGAGCAGGGACAAGAAAGGAGTAAACTCTACTTCGACTATAACGTGAAGATGGTGACTCTGACCTCAACCCAGAAGCATTCGGCTGTGGAGTTAAATTGGACTACCAACGGCGGTAATGCCGACTACTTCCAGCTGTACCGTCGCGACATTACCACCAAGGGCGAGTTTGAACTGCTGGCCGACCAGCTGCATCAGCCAAACTATGTGGATCGCACGGTGCTGGCCTTCCACGAGTATGAATACAAGGTGAAGGGCGTGGTAGAGTGTGAGGGAGTGCATGAGGACTCCAAGACCTGCAAAGGCCGTTGCGATGATTTCGGACGCGTCAGTGGCTATGCCCGTATGGCTAACGGTACTGGCATGGGGGGCATGAAGGTGATTGCCACGCCGAGCAAAGAACTGGCAGGCATTGGCGAGGTGCGCGAGACCCTTACCGACGATACCGGCTACTACGTGCTTGACAACCTGAAGTATCTGCCTGGCAATGGCCGCTACACCATCACCGTCGAGATCACTGGCGAGCAGGCTGCCTTCACCACCTACGAGTGCGACTTTGCCGAGGATCGCAACGAGTACTCGAATGTCATCCTGGCCATGCGCGAGTACTACATCTTCTCAGGTGTCGTGCTCTACGAGGGCTCCAGCATTCCTGTGCCTGGTGCCCAGTTCCTGGTCGATGGCAAACCGCTCTATAATAGCATCGGTACGCGCGTGCAGACCAACAATAGTGGTGAGTTCTCCGTCAGTCTGGCCAAGGGCAGCCATACGGTTCAGGTGGAAAAAGAGGGTCACGTGTTCGTGAACGACGGCTTCTACCTCGATCCTGACAGCCCTGATCCCAAGCAGCACAACTGGCAGCGCAACGTATCGGGCATCTATCTCTACGACCAGACGAAGGTGAGGCTGCGCGGCCGCATGGTGGGTGGCTCCATAGAGGGCGACAAGCCGCTGGGCCAGTCGCTCTCGAAGAACAACCTGGGCCGCGACCTGAAGATGGTGATGCTGCTGGAGGGCGACAACACCTCGTTCATCGTCTTCGACCCGCAGGACCGTACCATCACCGAGCGTAAGGACTCTGTCGCTCACGGTGCAATAGACCCCGTCACCCTGGCAGGCCGCGACACCACACGCTATGAGATGACGCGCCACACCATCACCATCCATCCTGACGTGAAGACGGGTGAGTACGAGGTGATGCTCTATCCCGTGAAGTATAAGATTACGGAACTGTCGTGCAACGGCTATCCCACCCTCTTCCAGCAGGGTAAGGTTGGTGAGACGCTTGACCTGACCAATGCCAAGCATGAAAGCACGGCAGAGTATAAGCGCGTCTATCATAACCCCGCCACACTGACTGTGAAGCAATATAACATGTCAGTGCAAGGCGACTACTACGGCGAGCCATACTTTACGTCGGAGAACATCGGTACTACCAGCGCCAACGTACCCCTCTGGTCGAAAACCAAGGGCTACACGCTGGGGCATCCTGCCTTCATAGCCGATGCCACCTATCTGTTTGAGCTGCAGGCACAGGAGGAATACAGGTTTGAGAACCGTACAGACACGGTGCCCGACATTGTGAAGCTGAAGAGTGGTACGGTGTACTTCAACAACGACCTCGTAGGTAGCCAGAGAATCGACTCGGTACAGCTGGACACCCTGGGTCATGGCCTCTATCAGTTCAAACCCCAGAACATGACCTTCTTGGGTACTGACGAGAATGCCCTGCGCACGCTGGACATCAACCTGCTCTACGACGGCACCTACTACGACATCATGCCCATGAACGGCCAGCCCCTGCGGGCTTTCGTGATGGGTGCGGTTGCCAACGAGGGCGTCGAGACGGTGACCAAGGGTGCTATCCACCTGATCGACATTCTGCGCGATCCCCCTGGCACCAACAGCTATTCCTACATCGAGAGCGGGTCGAAGTGGAAATATTCCTACACATGGTCTCTTGACGTTAATGGAGGAGTAGATATTGACGTCACTACAGGTACTTCGAATAAAACGGTTACTGGTGTTTGGTTTGGAACTGGTTCAGGTACCAATACTGCCACTATAGCGAATAGTGAGACCACATTCAATATCTCGTTTGAGGTAGGCGCACAGGTTGGCGGAGGCAAGGTGCATACTTACGAGCTGAACACCACAGAGCGAATACAGACGTCCTCTGACGCAAAATGGATTGGTCCTGATGCCGACCTCTATATTGGTATGACCGACAATCTGGTCTTCGGTACGGGTGTTTCCGTACGCTTGGTCAATGAGCAACAGTTCGAGGCACTGAAGGGACGCACAGGCGGCAAGGTCGTGATCGATGGCCACAAGACGGACATCAAGAACGGTACCGTCAAGGTGCTGGTTACTGGTGAGGATGCTGACGGCAAGAAGGTCTATCTCATCAGCGACGAGGTAATAACCTATCGTTCTGCCTTTAATTCAGACTTTGTCTATAGTGGTCGCTATATCGAGAAGGAACTGATACCCGAGCTGCTGAATCTGCGCAATGAGCGCATCCTGCCCAAGGGCACGCCCGACGATGTGGCACAGGCCAAGGCCGATGCCGAAGACCGCAACGCCTACGTCAGTCTCGTTGACTTTAACGACGCGCAGTTTGCGCTTCACGACTCCCTCTCGAGCACCAAGCAGAACCAGTATAAGATTTTCCCTCCGAAGGGAAAGTTGGCGTCCAACTATCCCGACGAAATCAAACAGTTCAACGAAGATGCCAACCGCTGGTACACGTTCCTGGCACTCAACGAACGCGAGAAGGTGCAAGCTCAATATGGTGGTGCAGACCTCGTGAAGAACTACACGTTCGACGGTGCTGCCAACATTCAGTACAGCGAGAGCTATAGTGCCAACAACAGTGCATCAAGATACATGAATATCCTGCCAATCTCATTTGAAGGAGGTGCTAAGTCATTGGGCTCGTTGGCATCCAGTGTAGCGCAGCTTACATCGACGAGGGATGGTATGTTTAACACTGGTACGGAAATAAATACTCCAGCCAGCACAACCAGATATAAATTTAAGCCAGTCGTCGATCTTGATTTCGATTGGAAACAGTCATACGATTCAACGTCAACGAAGAAGACGGGCTTTGTGCTAAACTCCTCTAACAAGTCGAACCTGAGCGTGGGTGTCTATCGTTCGAAGGTGTATAAGAAAGACCTTGAGGAAGCCCTGAAGAATGGCGATGCCGACGTGTTCATGCAGGCCCTTGTTGAAACCATTGACGATGAAGACGCCACCGCATTCAGCTATCTGGATGATTTCGAGGCACAGCTGTACGGCAACTTCATCTTCAAGACCTTGGGTGGTGCTACCAGCAGTCCGTGGGAAGACGAGCGAAAGACGAAATACTATGCGCCTGGAACGGTTTACGACCAGAAGACCGTGCGCATCAACCAGCTGCGCATCTGGGCTGAAAAGAGCATCATGTCGAACGTGCCCTACGACGAGCCAGCACGCTTCACAATCTATATGTGCAACGAGAGCCCGATGCCCGATCAGGCCACAGCGATATTCACCTTCCTTGCGCCCGACAGTCTGAATCAGGGCAATGCCCAGGTGCGTTTCAACGGAAACTACCTGAACGGATCGGGCTATACGATAGCCTTGAAACCCGGCGAGGTAATTACCAAGGAGGTGGAAGTATATGCCGGCAGCGAGTTCGACTATGAGAACATCGGTCTCACCATCGTCGATCTCAACGACATCAAGCATCCGGCAACGGTGCGCCTCTCGGCTCACTTCGTACCCACGGCAGGCAAGATCAACGTATCGACACCTGGCGACAAGTGGGTGGTGAACACCGAGTCGCCCTACGACAGCGAGCGCCAGTTCTACTACATGCCTGTGCGCATCGACGGCTTCAACGTGAACTACCGCAACTTCGACCACATCGAGCTGCAGTACAAGCTCTCGACGCAGGGCGACAAGGACTGGGTGAACGTCTGCTCATACTATAAGGATGAGGAACTGATGGCCAAGGCCAGTGGCGAGTGCCAGCTCATTCAGAACGACGGATTCATTACGGCACGCTTCTACGGCGAGAAAGACCCCGTGGAGCAGTACTACGACCTGCGCGCCGTGGTCTATTGCCGTCATGGCAACGGCTTCCTCACAGCCTCATCGCCCATCCTGACAGGTGTGAAGGACACGCGCCGTCCGCAGGTGTTCGGCAATCCGAAGCCGCTGAACGGCATCCTGGGCATTGGCGATGACATCTGCATCACCTTCTCGGAGCCCATCGCCAGCAACTATCTCTCGACGGTGAACAACTTCGAGGTGCTGGGCATGACCAACTCGAGCAACATCACGCAGGGCATCTCGCTGCAGTTCCCCGGCCACTCGGGAGCCTTCACGCTGGCCACCCGCGACCTCTCGAACCGCAGCTTCACCTTCGACATGATGATCGACCCCGCAGCACACACGGAGGATGAGTGTATCCTGCATCATGGCGACCTGACGGCCAAGGAGCCTGGTCTGCAGCTGGGTCTGACGAAGGACAACCGACTGATGGCCATCGTCAAGGATAAGACCGTCTATAGTAAGGAGGCCATCCCCTTCAACGGATTCCGACAGATAGCCTACGTCTTCGACACCGATGTGGAGAAGAAGACCACACAGATACACTTCTACGACGGCAGCAAGAACATCGGCACGGCCACCTACGACGGCGTCTATGACATGATGGGACAGCTGTTGATGGGTATTCCGTTCTACGACCCGCAGACCATGGAGAACGACGAGAGCACCACGGGCTTCAAGGGTCGCATGCTGGAGTTCCGTCTGTGGAACAAGGCCCTGGGCAGCGGCGAACTGAGCCAGTACGGTCAGAAGGAGCTGACGGGCTACGAACTGGGACTGACTGACAACTATCCGATGAACGAGGGTAAGGGCGATGTGTGCTACGACAAGGCCGTAGGCGGTGCCGACCTGCAACTGATATCTGCCACATGGAGCGTGCCAGCAGGTCTGTCGCTGAAGCTCGACGGCAAGGAGGGCGTGGCCATGAACGAGGCTCCGTTCACTCGCTCGGAATTTCAGGACTACACGCTGATGTTCTGGTTTAAGACCGCCGACCAGAACGGTACGCTGCTGGCCAACGGCGAGGCCAAGACGGAAAAGAGCGCCAAGAACCGCTTCAACATCGGTGTCAGCAACGGCATGCCTTACTTCAGAAGCGGCAACAGGCAGGTGGAGGCCAATGGCATCTATGTCAGCGACGACAAGTGGCACCACCTGGCAGTGACCGTGAACCGTTCACGCAATGTGGGTAACCTCTATATAGACTACGCACTCGTCAACTCGTTCAGCGTCGATACCCTCGGCGGTATCATTGGCGGACAACTCACTGCCGGTGCCACCTACGAGAACATGAAGACCAGCGATGCCCTGAAGGGTAACATCGACGAGCTTGCTATGTATGAGATGTCGCTGCCAGTGAACGTCATCAAGAACTATGCGACGACAATGCCTTCAGGTAAGGAGATGGGTACGATGGTCTATCTGCCCTTCAACGCGTCGGAGATGCAGCAAGACCACTCGCAGCGCATTATGCCGTCGGGTGTAAGCATCAAGCAGACCCGCGACAACCAAGGCAACTACTCGCTGCAGCGCGACACCATCGTCAGCGAGACAGTGGCTACAGCCCACTGCGACCGCGACAACTTCGCACCCATCAACAACACTGGACAGCGCGAGAACCTGAAGTTCAGCTACGTGGCCGACAAGCAGAACCTGCTGATGAATCTTGACGAGCCCGACGCTAACCTGGAGAAGACCAACGTCTATATCACGGTGAGCGACGTGGCCGACCTGAACGGCAACCTGATGGCCAGTCCGCTGATGATGGACCTTTACATCCATCGCAACCCGCTGCGCTGGACAGTGAACCAGCTGAGCGTGAAGACCCAGTATGGCGAGCCTGCCACCGTCGAGGCAACGATTACCAACCTGAGCGGCAAGCGTCGCAGCTACACACTGGAGCAGCTGCCCGTCTGGATAACAGCCTCAACAACCAATGGCACGCTGGAGGCCATGGGCGAGGAGATCATCACGCTAACCATCTCACCATATATCAACATAGGTAATTATATGGAGAAGATTAACCTCGTTGACGAGGAAGGAATGAACGAGCCGCTGCCTATCCACATAGAGGTACGTGGCGAGGAGCCTGACTGGGCTGTCAGCGACGCGCTGAAGCCGACCAACATCACGATGAACATCATTGCTCGCGTAAAAATTGACGGACAGGTGGCCGACGATGCCAACGACATCATCGGTGTCTTCGGCAACAACCACGAGACGCTGGGCACAGCACATCTGAATGTTGACAATACCGCCAACGGCAACGAGGCGCTGACCTTCCTGACAGTATATAACTACAACTCGCAGGAACAGGCGTTGCACATCGAATACTATGATGCCTCAAAGGGACGAATCTACGTGCTGACGCCAGAAGACGGCAAGACACTTACGTTCCAGGCTGACAAGATGGTTGGCACAACCACTAACCCACTGGTGCTTGTAAACAGCTATGAGGAGGTGCAGCCCATCCAGCTGAAGAAGGGCTGGAACTGGATATCCTTCTACGTCGTACCGAAGACTCAGACCATCAAGCAGCTGCTCAATGGTGCCACAGCGTGGGAAGTAGGCGACGCCCTGGAGACTACCAAAGGCAACAGCACGCAGATGATTAGCTACAAGGCCGTGCAGAACAAGTACAACAAGACGCGCATGGACTACTTCTGGGACAACGAAAACGACCAGATTACCATCGATCCTACACGCATGTACCGTTTCTACTCCATCAACGAAAAGAAAATATACATTGCCGGTGAATACTCGCCCAAGTATATCAGCATCAATAAGGGATGGAACCGCGTGGCCTACAACTCGAAGCTGAATCTTCCTATCGCAACAGCGATGGCCGACTATA
This sequence comes from Prevotella sp. E13-27, assembly GCF_023217965.1. Classification (NCBI taxonomy): domain Bacteria; kingdom Pseudomonadati; phylum Bacteroidota; class Bacteroidia; order Bacteroidales; family Prevotellaceae; genus Prevotella; species Prevotella sp. E13-27. Next base: position 410,160 of record NZ_JALPSC010000001.1, read on the forward strand.
CCGAGCGTGGTACAGAGGGCGACATCATCAAGTCGCAAGATGCCTTTGCCGTACTTACTGTCGATGCAGGCAACAACCGCAGTTGGAAGGGTAACCTGACGCACCTGCAGACTGGTCAGGGCTACATGATTAAGAGCGGTTCCGACGAACCGTTGCAGTTCCTCTACCCCATCTACTCTGACAACACTCGCTATTCGGGTGAAGAGGCATACAGTCGTATATACAGTTTACAGGCTGCTCCGCTCTTCCACAATGCTTCGGCCAGCACAATGAACATCATTGCACGCGCTGCAGGCATCGAGACGCAGGAGGGTGATCGTCTGCTGGTGTTCAGAGGTGCCGCCATGTGTGGCATGACTGAAATCAGCGATGATAATATTTTCTTCCTGAGCGTAGGCGACATGGAGAGCACTGCAGAACGTCTCTCGTTTGCCATTGAGCGCGATGGTGAGGTGATTGCTGTTACTGGCGACCAGATAGTTTACCGCAGCAACACGGTAGTAGGTACGGTAAGCGCACCTGCCGCCATCAACTTCGCTACCATCAGCAATATGCTAGACGGACAGTGGTACGACATTCAGGGTCGCAAGCTGACAGAACGCCCAACAAGAAAGGGAGTGTATATTTATAACGGACAAAAGACAATAGTAGAATAATGAAGAATATCGTCAAAATAGCAGGTGTGGTGCTCAGCGCCACCCTGCTCTTCACAACCTGCAGCACGTCGGAAGAAAACGATAGCGACAACAAGCCGGCAAACCCTACAGAGCAGAAGACACCGCAGCCGGGTAGCGACGCTCGCCCCACATGGACAGCACCAGACATCAGCCTCTACGGTGGTGACCCGATGACCGTACAGATTACCCTTCAGGACGAGCTGCTGCCCTATGCCGGCAATGGCGACCTGATGTGTGCCAAACTGAACGGGGAGGTGAGAGCCGTCAGCGACCTCTACGAGAGCTATGACCAAAAGCATTTCCGACTGTCCATCTATGGTAGCAGCAACGAGGGTAGCGTGACGCTGTGCTACTATTGTCAGCAACTGTCACGTATCTTCACTGTCGAGAACTGGAAAGCGTTCGATGCCAGCACGGCTCCGACAAACGGTGGCACGCCCTACGTACCGACGTTCTTTGTCGTTCCTACAGAATAATAATGTCAACAGTAAATCATGAAGAAGTTTCTATTATGCTATCTCCTCAGTCTGATAGCCATTGTCTGTCAGGCTGCTGATGTAGAGATCAACTCGCTGAGCGACCTCCAGACGCTTAGGGATAACGTAAACGATGGCACAAACACCTATTCCGGAATGACGGTGTCGCTGAATTGCGACCTAAAACTGAACGATTGGACGCCAATCGGTCTGGTGGATGACAATACGCATACCTTCCAAGGTACCTTCGAGGGCAATGGCCATACCGTCATTATCAATGTCAATACCAGTGAGGCAGTAGCCGGATTCTTCGGCTACCTCAGAGGTACGGTGCAACATCTGAAAGTGGTAGGGTCGGTACTCTGTACCAATACCACCACCAGTGCTGCTGGTGGCATTGCAGGCTACAACCATGGCGGCACCATCAGCCAGTGTGCCAATTTGGCTACCGTCATTGGTTATATCTGTGGCGGTATCACAGGTGAGACGGAGGGCGGCACTATCTGCAACTGCTATAACACGGGATATATCGGCTCGTACAACAACAGCGCGACACATCTCGCAGGTATCGCTGGTAAGAACAATGGCGGCACCATCGACCATGTCTTTGCCAGCTGTATCGTCGAGGCTGTTGGTAACTATAAGGCCATCACAGCGTCGGGCAGTGCTACAAATGCCTTCTACAATGTCAAGACGACCCATAATGGCGCTACGTTAGACGGTTCCGAGGCACTGACCGGAACGGCGCTTCAAGCGCGTCTGAATACCTCAGGCGTTTATACTATTTGGGAGTTTACTTACGGTTTGCCAGAATTGGTCGAGATGTCCAACAAGCCCGTCTATCTGATGAACGACACCCACAACACGACATTCTTGGATACCTACCAGTCACAGACCAGAACGGTGCAGCTGATGGACCGCACACTGCAGGCAAACAACTGGAACTCGCTGTGTCTGCCTTTCAATCTGACTGCTGAGCAGATAACGAGCTCCTTCGGTGCTGGCACGCGAGTGATGACATTGAGTGGCTACTCCAACGACGGCACGACAGTGACCATCACCTTTGCAGACGCCGCCACGATGGAGGCCGGCAAGCCTTATATCGTCAAACCCACCATGGCGAACTCCGTATTCACTGGTGTCACCATCGACAAGACTATGCACTACGTGACGGCAGGCGGTGCCACGTTCAAGGGCACTTACGAGCCAGTCAATCTGACGGCTAATGACACGAAGAAACTGTTCCTTGCCAACAACATGCTGTGGTACCCCACAGCCGATCTGACCGTTAACTCCTGTCGCGCATACTTTGATCTGGAAGACGAAGTACCAACAGACGACAACCATGCAGCGCGCCTCGTCATTTGTTTTGGTAAAACAACGGGCGTGACCTCGATGGAAGATGGAATAAGGCAGATGGAAGATGCGTGGTATAATATGCAAGGTCGTAAGTTCTCAGGCAAACCGACCACTAAAGGTTTCTATATTCACAATGGAAAAAAGGAGGTAATGAAATGAGAAAGGAATATATAAACCCTCAGATAAAGGTTGTAAAGATCGCGATAACACAGCATCTTTTGGAGGGAAGCACCCCTCAATATCGCGGAGGTGGTAATTTCACCCCTGAGGCCCGTGAATACCGCAACTTTGACGATGAAGAAGAGAGTGACTAAAGATAACTGGTAAGGCACATCCTCTCCGCATTGGCTTATTTAACAGAAATTAAGTGGGAAATATGAAAAACAATTACTAATTTTGCACCCGCTTATAATAAAATAAGGTGAAAGTAGAGAAAGTACAAACAAGATATTAAGTTTATATTATGGCAAAGAAAGCACTTCTGATGATTCTCGACGGATGGGGAATCGGACAGCACGGCAAGGGCGACGTGATTTACAATACGCCTACTCCTTATCTCGATTATCTTACAGCTGTATCAGCTCACTCACAGCTCCAGGCCTCTGGCGAAGACGTTGGTCTGCCCGACGGACAGATGGGAAACTCTGAGGTGGGTCACCTCAACATCGGTGCGGGTCGCATTGTATATCAGGACTTGGTGAAGATTAACCGTGCCTGCAAAGACGGCTCAATCGTGGAGAACCCACAGGTTAAGGCTGCCTACACATACGCAAAAGAGAACAACAAGAAGCTGCACCTCATGGGTCTGTGCTCTGACGGTGGCGTACACTCTTCACTCGCCCATCTGTTCAAGCTCATCGAGGTGGGCAAGCACTACGGTCTGAAGAACCAGACCTTCGTTCACTGCTTCATGGACGGTCGCGACACCGACCCAAAGAGCGGCAAGGGCTTTATAGAGCAGGTTACAAAGGTATGCGCTGACAACGACGCTGCCATTGCTTCTATCGTTGGCCGTTTCTACGCTATGGACCGCGACAAGCGCTGGGAGCGCGTGAAAGAGGGCTACGATCTTCTTGTCAACGGCACTGGCAAACAGGCTAACGACATGGTGAAGGCTGTAGAGGAGTCTTATGCTGACGGCGTCACCGACGAGTTCATTAAGCCAATCCACAACGCTACTGTTAACGGTTGCATCGAAGAGGGCGATGTTGTCATCTTCATCAACTTCCGTAACGACCGTGCAAAGGAGCTCACCATCGTTCTCACTCAGGAGGACATGCCAGAGCAGGGCATGAAGACAATACCTGGACTGCAGTACTACTGCATGACCCCATACGATGCTAAGTTCACTGGCGTAAACATCCTGTTCCCGAAAGAGAACGTGGAGAACACCCTCGGCGAATATCTCTCTCAGCAGGGCAAGAAGCAGCTTCACACTGCCGAGACAGAGAAATATGCACACGTAACATTCTTCTTCAACGGTGGTCGCGAGGCTCCATATGCTAACGAGGACCGCATCCTCGTAGCTTCTCCAAAGGTTGCCACCTACGACCTGAAGCCTGAGATGAGCGCCTACGAGGTGAAGGACAAGCTGGTTGCTGCCATCGGCACACAGCAGTATGACTTCATCGTGGTTAACTTCGCCAACGGCGACATGGTGGGACACACTGGCGTTTACAACGCAATAGCAAAGGCTGTTCACGCTGTTGACAACTGCGTGAAGGCTGTTATCGAGGCTGCCAAGGCTAACGACTACGAGGCAATAATCATTGCTGACCACGGTAATGCCGACAACGCCATCAACCCCGACGGCACGCCAAACACCGCTCACTCGCTGAACCCTGTTCCTTTCATCTATGTTACCGACAACAACTCGGCCACAGTAAAGGACGGTCGTCTGGCTGACGTTGCTCCTTCTATCCTACACATCATGGGACTGGAGCAGCCAAAGGACATGACGGGTGAGAACCTTATCTGCGATTAAGACTGTAGAGGGTTTGACTTTAGACTTTGACTATAGACTTTAGACTACAGACGAAAGACTATAGACGAAAGACGATATTTATAAAAATGGGAAGTGAAATTGTTCGCTTCCCATTTTTTATATCCTGTTTTGTGGTCTAAGACACACAAAACGCGCATATTCTATAGTGTATTAGGCTAATAACAAAGCAAAGTTTCTAATGAAACAGATGGGTTATTGAAAATAAATTATTAATTTTGCACCGATTCTACGCTAAAACAAACATTATTTATCGATAACAATGGAACAAGTTTTCAGTTACATCATCAGTTTGGGAGCATCAGTCATGATGCCAATCCTCTTCACAATCATCGGTCTCTGCATCGGTATGAAGTTCGGCAAGTCACTACGTTCGGGCCTCTATGTAGGCGTCGGTTTCGTAGGCTTAGGCATCGTCACCGCACTGCTCACCACTAACTTCGACAGTCCGCTAAAGACCATCTCCGAGCTTTACGACCTGCAGCTTAAGGTCTTCGACATGGGCTGGCCCGCTGCTGCCGCTGTGGCTTATGGCACCGCCGTCGGCGCACTGATCATCCCCATCTGCTTAGGAGTAAACTTAGTCATGCTGCTGTTAAAATGTACGCGCACCATCAACATCGACCTTTGGAACTACTGGCACTTCGCCTTTATCGGTGCTGTAGCCTATTTCGTAATGGACCAGTCGCTGCTGTGGGGTTATTTCGCCGCTATAGTGTGCTACATCATCACACTCGTCATGGCAGATCTCACTGCCGACAAGTTCCAGAAGCACTACGACCTGCAGGGCATCAGCATACCGCAGCCCTTCTGTCAGAGTTTCACGGTGTTTGCCGTTGTCATCAACTGGCTTCTCGACCGCATCCCAGGCTTCTCTAAGCTCGACATCGATGCTGAGGGTCTGAAGAAGAAGTTCGGCGTGCTTGGTGAGCCGCTCGTGCTCGGTGTCATCGTAGGTGCGCTCATCGGCTGGGCTGCACAGCTTGACATAAAGAAGGTGCTGTTCCTTGGTGTGACTATGGGCGCTGTGATGGAGCTCATCCCACGCATAACATCCCTGTTCATCGATGGTCTGAAGCCCATTGCCGAGAAGACACAGGAAGTAGCAAAGAAGCGTTTCGGAGGAATGAAGGTACATATCGGCATGTCACCGGCACTTGTCATCGGTCACCCCACCACCCTCGTCTGCTCCGTCATCCTCATCCCTGTCATCCTTGCCATCGCAGTATTCCTGCCAGGCAACCAGTTCCTGCCTCTTGCATCGCTGGCCGGCATGTTCTACCTTTTCCCAATGATTCTTCCTTACACGAAAGGTAATGTGGTGAAGAGCCTCATCATCGGTCTCGTAGCACTCATCGTAGGTCTATACTTCGTCACCGACATGGCTTCTGCCTTCACCTTGGCTGCCAACGAGGTGTACAAGACTGACCCCACGGCTTCTGCCGCAAAGATCCCCGATGGTTTTGAGGGCGGTGCTCTCGACTTCGCATCATCGCTCTTCGGCTATGTCATCTACGCCTGCGTGAAATACCTGAAGTGGGTAGGCATGGGCGTGCTGACGCTCATCACCTTAGCCATGGTGGCATGGAACCGTAAACGAATTGTCGCTGAGGAAACAAATCATAATTAACATGTTTTTGTAAGAAAAACAGTTAGTTTCAAAACAGTCTTAAAGGAATTCGATTCAGACAAGATATATTATTTAAATTTATTTCATATGAAAAAAACAATTCTTTTTGCAACAGGGGCATTAGCTTTCTTACTTTCCCCTGTGAAAGCACAGGAGGCTGACCGCTTCGTTGGCTGCCAGCACGTGAAGTTCCAGACGGCCTGCCACCCGCAGGACGTGAAAGGCTACGACACGAAGATGCTCCGCGACCGTTTCGTCATGGAGAAGGTGATGTCGCCCGACTCTATCCTACTCACCTACAGCCACTACGACCGTTTCATCTTCGGTGGAGTGATGCCTGTGACGAAGACCTTGAAGCTGGAGAACTTCTGGGAGTTAGGTCTTGATGTCGATAAGAACATCAAGGAGAAGTATTTCATGTACAACCGTGAGCTGGGCGTGGTTAACTGCGGTGAAGGCGACGGTGTGGTCATCGTTGATGGCAAGGAGTATGCCCTCTCACCCAAAGAGGCCCTCTATATCGGCCGTGGTCATCTGGGCAAAGACAAGAAAGGCAACTCCCTCGACTGCAACAAAGAGGTGCTCTTCCGTTCAAAGGATGCGCAGAAGCCAGCAAAGTTCTACCTTAACTCTGCCACCGCCCACCAGCACTATAAGACACAGTGGATAACCCTCGACGGTCGCAAGGGCTCGCTGAAGGCCGCCGTATGGGGACCTGTAGGCTCACTCGAAGAGTGCAACAACCGCACCGTATATAAGCTCATCGTCAACGATGTTCTCGAAGAAGGGCCATGTCAGTTGCAGCTCGGCCTGACACAGCTGAACCCAGGTGCAGCATGGAACACCATGCCTCCTCACACCCACGGTCGCCGCATCGAGGCCTACTACTATTTCAACCTGCCTGAGAAGCAGACCCTCGCCCACATCATGGGACAGCCCGAGGAGAGCCGCGTGGTATGGCTGCACAACGAGCAGGCCATCATGTCGCCCGAGTGGTCTATGCACGCTGCTGCCGGCACTCACTACTACACCTTCATCTGGGGTATGGCTGGCGAGAACCTATACTATAACGACAAAGACGAAATTCCCGTAATCGATATCCGATAACTATGACACCAATTCAAACGACAAAAATGTCCAACTTCCGTTGGGTAATCTGCGCGCTGCTCTTCTTAGCAACGACCGTGAACTATATGGACCGTCAGGTCTTGTCACTAACCTGGAAAGACTTCATCGCCGTCGACTTCCACTGGACCGATGCTGATTATGGAACAATCACAGGTCTTTTCTCCCTGTTCTATGCCTTTGCCAACCTCGTGTCAGGTAAGTTCATCGACTGGATGGGCACCAAGAAAGGTTATCTCATTGCCATCTTCGTTTGGTCAACAGGTGCTGTTATGCATGCCGGCTGCGGATGGATGGCTATGAACATCGAGGGTTATGACTCTATCGAGGCTCTGCGTGCTGTACAGGCTGGCAGCGATGCTGCTGTGGCCATTGCCACCATCTCTGTGTGGCTGTTCCTCTCTTGCCGTCTTATCCTTGCTGTCGGCGAGGCAGGCAACTTCCCTGCTGCTATCAAGGCTACGGCAGAATACTTCCCAAAGAAGGACCGTGCCTTCTCTACCTCTATCTTCAATAGCGGTGCCTCTGTAGGTGCTTTGGCAGCTCCTGCCACTATTCCCCTGCTGGCCCGCGCATGGGGCTGGGAGATGGCATTCATCATCATCGGTGTGCTTGGTTATGTATGGATGGGACTCTGGATATGGCTCTATGAGAAGCCAAGCCAGAACAAGCGTGTGAACCAGGCTGAGCTGAACTATATTGAGCAGGATAACGATCTTGCTGAGGTTCAGGACCGCACAGCAATAGTTGAGGAAAAGACTATTCCATTCTTCAAGTGTTTCACCTTCAAGCAGACTTGGGCATTCTTGGTTGGTAAGTTTATGACCGATGGTGTATGGTGGTTCTTCCTATTCTGGGCTCCTGCTTATTTCAGCGACCAGTATGGCTACACCTCTGACTCAGCAATGGGTATTGCCCTCATCTTCACACTCTACGCCATTGTTACCGTGCTCTCTATCGGTGGTGGCTATCTTCCAAAATATTTCGTTGAGAACCGTGGCATGAACCCATATCTTGGTCGTATGCGCGCCATGCTAATCTTTGCATGCTTCCCCGTACTGGGCCTGCTGGCTCAGCCTCTCGGTGCATATAGCGCTTGGTGGCCTGCCATTCTGATTGGTCTGCTGGGTGCAGGTCATCAGGCTTGGTCAGCCAACCTCTTCTCTACCATTGGTGACATGTTCCCCAAGTCAACTATTGGCACTATCGTAGGATTGGGTACTGCCATCGGCGGTCTTGGATCTATGGGTATCAACATGGGCTCTGGCGTCTTCTTCACATGGGCAGAAGGACAGGGAGCTGCATTCTCATTCATGGGCTTCGAAGGCAAGCCTGCTGCCTATATGATCGTGTTCTCCATCTGTGCCGTTGCCTACCTCATCGGCTGGTGCATCATGAAGGCTCTCGTTCCAAAATACAAGCCTGTCGTTGTTGAATAACAACTAGCGAAACACGCAAAAATTTCAACGGGTGTCATAAGCTTTTATGGCACCCGTTATCTTGTTTCTTTTTTGTCATGCGTGTCAGGAACTAAATACATGACACATGCTATTGGTTTAGTTTTTTGGTTCTATTTGCGACCTGTCCCTCTGGCATCATTGTTTAGACAGAATTGCAATGTGTGGCAGTCTGAACAGCAATGTAGTTCTGTCTATACCAATTTACAAACTCGTCGAGTTTGGTCACCAAAGTCGACGAGTTTGGTCACCAAAATCGACGACTTTGGTTTTCAAGGTAGTAAGAACCAGAATACAAGGATGCCATAACTATAATATAAAACTGCCAGAATAAGAGCACAAAACGGACTTTTTCTTCGTTTTTCCCTTTTTACCACCATTTTCTACAGTATCAATGTACTGAAGTGAACCTTTAAGTTGTGTTTAACTTTCTAGGTTCACTTCAGAACAGTCCCAATAATCCAATTTAATCCGTATAAACAGAAAATAGCCCCGAATCACGGCCAGGACTACAATCTGGCATAGATAAGGAACTATTTTCAAGGGCAAAGTTACATACTTTTTCTAATTAAACAAGCGAAATTACGGATAATTCGGAATCGTCCCCAATTTTTCCTGCCATGCTTCAATCTTCAGCTGCTATCTGCATCTGCATACTTTCCTCTTCCACTTTTGGATATGGATTCTTAGCCCCATGGTCCTGCAACCAGATATGGTTCAACGTAAACGCAATTGAATCTAATGTCTGTTCTCTCTGCTTAGGTTTCAGCTCACATTCCCAGACGGTGATGCAATGCCAGCTGATTTAATCGATACCTGAAACCACGTTTCCACAATCCACGTCGCACAATCATTTCTGGCTTTGTGTTCTTATTGTGAATCGCCGCCATGTTCTTATGCCGCTGTTGTGGAGTAAGGTGGTCCATATAATATGAACTATAAACTGTTCAAATAATCAGTATCAACAGTATTCACGACAATCTTCTTTGTCTTTATACCCAACCCATAAGAAACTAATAACTTTGTGAGTTGGTAGCCATCTATCTTTTGGATATTGTAACCACTGGGGTTGTAATCAGAAGCACCATCGCGTATCCTTCATGTTATTTCTCATCTGGAGTATGGAATTTCCAATAATCAGTTTTCATTTGACTCAACAAATCGACATTTTCTGACTTCACCACCAAAAAAGGAAGGAAATCATTAGGGGTACTTGTCAAAAGAATTCGCAAGCCGTCGCGCTTCAGAGCATTATCATAATATTGAAGACAGTACATGGTGGGGGGTAGCAATCTGTTCTTGGGACTATGATAGTTTGTCTTTGATGGATTGATTGGATTTATTTCATGGATTAGCATTCCATCATCAGAAAACTTGTTGAGTCGCTGGTCTATGAAAGAAAATATACGCTCTCCATCGCAGTCGTTGATTCCTGTCACACATATAACTAATCTATCCTCCAGATATTGCATGGCAGTATAATCATCACTTATTTGCTTTGCTTTCTCTAAATGAGAAAATTCCGATGTGGTTAGAATTTTCTCCAACATCCTATTGTAATCCATATATCACTTCTTATTGAATATTGTATCACGATGCCATTCCAGAAACAATTCGTTGGGGTGATATTTCCTTGGGATTGTCAATTTTGCACTTTCAATAGGAAGAAAATACTTGTCGTAGTATTCTTTGCCTATATTGGACTTTAATCGTTGTGAAAAGATTACAGTGCCGTCATTCAGAAAAGAGATTAGTCCACGGTCGAAAGCCTTATCATACATATTGGAAAGGCAAATGCCATTCTGAGGGTTCAACCTTTCATGTACATTGTCAGCCCATGGAATAATATGGCTTGCTACAAGTAAATCGCTGATATCAATTCCTGTAAGTGCACATTTACCACCATAGTTGGCAAGCACCACCTGCCTGAATACACTTTGATTCACTCGGATTTTAACTTCGGCTTTGCGCGTCTCACCCTTCATCGTCAGTGGGATGTCTCTTATTTCTTCTTCGTATTTTTGCTCGACAGTTGTACCTTGATAAGCAGCAAGAATCTTCTCGCTCTCAAAAAGAAGTGCTTCGCGATTGCCGTCGAACTCATCCCAATAAGGCTGGCATTGCTTCCTTCCACCTTCCATTCCAGCTCGTCCGCTATCTTGTATTTGAGGGTCGCAAGAAGAATAATTGTTTAGTCGTATAGAAACGGTGTTCGCAGAACGTCCCATCAGATTCGCAAGTTCGATAATCGCTGGTGTCCTGTGGTCTAATTGGCCGTAGGGCAGTTTCAAGTATAGATTGAGACATAAGATCATTTCCTCTCGTGTCCATCTACTGCCTTTGGCAGGGTTTCTGTTTACAACTATCTGATGGGGCATAATTGGATTTCAAGGATTAACGAATTTCTCGTCTACACTGCGTGGCAAGAAATATCCTTTGATACAATTCGGGTTACAGATACAAATCTGTATATGGTTCTTCTCTGCAAAGCCTGCATTGGGATAGAGTGGCTTTCCTTCCCAGAACACGCCACGTACAGAATCATAGGCTCGCTTATTTGCCTCACGATTGATACGATGTGTCGTCTGGATAACATAGCAGTCCAACTTTCTTAGAAGCAGGTCTGTAGAGTTGCCCAGTGTCTTGTTAACAGGCAAGGGTATTCCCGATATCCGGCTGAACTCAAGGGCGAAATCGTATGATTTCTTAAGTTCCTTAAGATAGGCAGTATCTGTTAGATCGAAACAATAGCCAAGGTCAATGATTGCACCAATCACAGCAGGTTGTTTGATACTTGAGCCAGGACGCTTAGATAATTCCACAGCCCATTCCATAGCTCGCTCCTCATTATTCTCCCAGAAATAGATTCCACTACCTAGCCAGTCATAATCATTAGTACTGGCAAGAAGATTCTCCTTGCCAGCAATTACTTTATCCACTACCGACTGGTCACAACCGTGAAAACCTATTGTCAGATTAGAACGATTTGCGTATAATCCCCTCTTCATCTATAAATAGGTGCTAACTGGCCGTTGGCATCCACGACACCAGCCTCCTGCATAAACTTGATGGCTTTCTCTTTTGAAGAAAGTACATCTCTTATGACAGCGTCAATACGCTCTTCTCTATTGTGCTCAAATTCTGGCATACTCACCTCACTTTCTTGTTTGAGTTACAATTACCCACTGCAAAGTTACAAAAAAAATCGAAACTATATGTTTTTATTCAGAAAAATAAGCAAATCATGCGACTTTAACATTCTCACCGTCTGGTACCATCGAAATGATACGCTTTGTCTCAGCAGTATGCATCTCTTACGGCTCCACCACCTATTGACAATATATTTGGAACATTCTCCATTACAAATGCCTTTGGGTGGTAGTGCCTTACAAAACGCACGAATGATTTATAAAGTTTATTTCTGTCATCATCGATGATTCGTTTACCTGCAACTGAGAAAACCCTGGCATGGTGGGCCACCGATTATAACATCTATGTCGTGTATATCATATTCTTGCTCAACATCCTAAGGGTTCAGGTTGAGCAAATTTAAAATGACAAAATTAAGCTATAGCTTTATATGCATTTTTGTGTTCATCACTGATTCAACAGAAAATACCAAAATGAAGTTTTATTCTTTCTATCTTCTGTCGATTTCCAATTCGGGAATGTCCTATTCCCAATAAGGGAAAATTTTTGAAAGTAAAGCGTGTTGAAAAATGCGTGACTCATTGACAAAGATCTGACGTTTTCTGATTTTTGTTGACTTTCAAGCGAAAGTGCCCCATCCCTCCCGTCGGATGGTGCTGAGCCCTTTAAATAAAGGGATTCTTCGATCTTCATCCCTCCCGTCATCCCTCCCATCAGCCCTCCCGTCACCCCTCCCATCACACATTTTTTACATGCATTCTAAGATTCGGTTGTTCTTCATTTTATAAACATATAATTGCCCACTAGTGTCCGGTTAAATTTTTCCGAACGTTAATTAAATGTTTAAATTTCAATGAGATACAGCGATTTAAAAATTTTCCGATTTGATTTTTTATCTTTGTACTGTCTCATATATAAGATAGCACAGGATATGAATGCCGGAAATACTGTATTCTCGCAACTGATGTCTCTCATCCCTGACTACGAGCTCAGGAAATGTATTGACAGATATAGAGGGGATTTTCATGCAAGACGATTCACTTGCCGTGACCAGTTCCTTGTCATGAGTTATGCTCAGCTGACCAGCAGCGCAAGCCTTCGTAGCATAGAGGCTCAGTTGACTGCTTTCAACTCCAAGTTGTATCATGCCGGTCTGAAGGTGATGCCCAAGTCCACTCTCGCCGACATGAACGAGAAGAAGGACTGGCGTATCTATCAGGACTACGCAATGGTACTTGTCGAGAGGGCTAAAGTCCTGTATAAAGATGAATACTATCGGTTGGGAATTGACAATATGGTGTATGCCTTTGACAGCAGTACCATCAACCTGTGTCTGCATCTCTGTCCATGGGCGAAGTTCCATCATGACAAAGGTGCTTTCAAGATGCACACTTTGATTGATGTAAAGAACAACATACCCAACTTCATCATGCTTACTCCTGGCAATGTGCATGATACTCAGGCTATGGACAGCTTGCCTGTAGAAGCAGGGGCTTACTATCTGATGGATAAAGGCTATGTGGACTTTGACCGTCTGTTCCGTCTCTTCCAACAGCAGAAGGCTTACTTTGTAACCAGAGCAAAGGACAACATGAAATATTCCGTATTCGAGGCAAGAGAGGTTGACAGGCAGACTGGCGTCATCTCTGACGAGTCCATCAGTCTTACTGGTCTCTTTACAGCCAAGAAGTACCCTGATTTGTTGCGTCTGGTCGTCTATGAGGACTTTGCGCAGAACGTAGTGTATCGATTCCTGACGAATGACTTCACCCTTGAAGCAATTACCATTGCGGAACTGTACCGAGAGCGCTGGACTATCGAAACGTTCTTCAAATGGATCAAGCAGCACCTGCACATCAAGACGTTCTATGGGACGTCCCAAAACGCAGTCTTCACACAGATATGGATTGCCATCTGTGACTACCTGCTGCTTATTATTGCTCTGAAGATGTATCATATCGAACAAAATCTTTACATATTCTCTAATGTCATCGGCCAAGTTCTCTTTGAGAGGACTCCGCTGAATGAACTTTTTGACAAACCAATTATTAATCAAAATCCGGAAGATGACCGCCAACTTTCGCTTTGGTGAAATTTAACCGGACAGTAGTGATAATTGCCGTTAATTTAACCATTAATTACATGATAATTAATGTCGAAAATATTCTGTTTGATTTGGTTAGATTTGTTTAATTTCTCGCCGCAGGCGACTCCATTTGCTTTAATGTCCCCAGGGGCAGCATTCGGCGACGAAGGTGAATGGGAGGGTTATGGGAGGGATGAAAAAAATCCCTCCCGTGCTCAAACCCTTTATACAAAGGCGATTCAAGCGATTATGGGAGGGATGAGGGATTATTTAGCAAAACCTGCAAAAAGTCAGCCTGATCTTTGAAGATTCTTGTCAAGCATGTTGCAATTCTTATTAAACTATGGCGTAGTACTGACTAAGCTATGGCGTTGTTTAGACTAAAATGTGACGCAGTTCTGACTATACTGTGGTATAGCTCTGACTAAACTATACCATAGCTCTGACTGCGGTGCACCATAGTTCTAACTATACTTCAGCATAGTTCTGACTCTACTTCAGCATAAACAACAATCCCTTCAGTTGAAAGTTCAACTGAAGGGATTATTTATGAGAGATATTTCAGAGGCTATCAGAAGAGGAGCATGCGCTCTGCCCAGTAGCAGAGGATGCCAGCGAGATAGCCTACGAAGGCAATCCAGGTGATGCGCTTCAAGTACCAGCCGAAGGTAATCTTCTCCAGTCCCATGACGACAACGCCTGCGGCGGAGCCGATGATGAGCATCGAGCCACCCACGCCGGCACAGTAGGCAAGGAGCTGCCAGAAGATGCCATCGACAGCCATGGCGCCCTCAGCAGCGACGGGATACATGCCCATGCATCCTGCAACGAGAGGCACATTGTCAACGATTGACGAGAGCACACCGATGATGCCGTCGATGAGGTAGTAGTTGCCTGAGAACGCTTCGTTAAGTCCTTCGCCAAGAGCTGTCAGAACGCCTATCTCCTGCAACACAGCCACTGCCATGAGTATACCAAGGAAGAACATGATGGTTGACATGTCTATGCGCGACAAAAGGTCGCTAACGCGCTTAGCCATGGTGTCATCCTCACTTGTGTTATAGTGGAATATCTCCGTCACTGTCCACAGCACTCCAAGGACAAGGAGGATGCCCATGAACGGAGGAAGATGGGTTATGGTCTTGAAGATGGGCACAAAGACAAGTCCGCCCACGCCAAGCCAGAAGATGGCTGTGCGCTGAGCCTTGGTAAACTGGCTTACCTCTGCAACCTGGAGGTTCTGCGCAGCATCGAACTTTCCCTTCAGCGAATACTGGAGTATGAAAGCGGGAACAATCATAGAAACGAGCGAAGGCAGCAGCAGTTCGCTGATGACGCCCTGAGTAGTGATGACACCCTTTATCCAGAGCATGATGGTGGTCACATCGCCTATAGGTGAGAAGGCACCGCCGGAGTTTGCCGACACGATGATGAGACTAGCATAGATGAGACGCTCCTCGCGCTGCTGCACGAGCTTTCGAAGCACCATAATCATTACTATTGACGTAGTGAGGTTGTCGAGGATGGCAGAGAGGAAGAAGGTCATAAATGCCACTCTCCAGAGCAGCTTGCGCTTAGACCGTGTCTTCATGGTGTCACGCACAAAGTTGAAGCCTCCGTTAGAATCGACAATCTCGACTATGGTCATGGCACCCATGAGGAAGAACAATGTGCCGGCAGCATCGCCAAGATGATGTTCTATGACCTCGCTGATGTGATGGAGCAAGCCGTTGGGCTCGACAGTGGGGTAATAGGCGCCAGGTCCCATCATGAGAAGTGTCCAGCAGAGCACACACATGAGCAGTGCTATGGCTGCCTTATTAATCTTTGTCAGGCTCTCAAGGGCTATACACATATAGCCTATAACGAAAACCGTGACAATCATTACTGATAAAGTTGACATTTTTTTAAAAGTGATTACTTATTTGTTATTCGTTTACGACTCTCTTTTCATCATCTCGTTCATATACTGACGCAGATGCTGCTTGCGATCATCAGGGACGCTGACCTTGTCGAGATATTTGCGTGCCTCGCTGAAATAGAAGTTTATCTTCTCCTCGCACAGCTCACGGATGCCGATGGCATCATAGATGCGGGTCACTGCCTGAATCTTTTCCTTGCGGTCGAACTCCTTTGCCTCTATCCAGCGCAACAGCTCAGCACGCTGCTCATCGTTGGCACGCAGCACGGCATTGATGAGCATGTAGGTCTTCTTGTTAGAGGTGATGTCGCCACCTATGGCCTTGCCAAACACCTTTGTGTCGCCATATACATCGAGCAGGTCGTCCTGAAGCTGGAACGCCAGACCTATCTGCTCGCCGCACTTATAGAGGTTATAGGCATCCTCGTCGGAAGCATCAGCAAGGATAGCGCCCATCTTCAAAGCACATGCAAGAAGGACGCTCGTCTTCAGGCGGATCATCTCAATATACTCGTCTTCAGTGACATCCTGACGCGTCTCAAACGACATGTCGTACTCCTGACCCTCGCCAATCTCTAGGGCCGTCTCTGTGAAGAGGTTCAGCACAGCTGGCAGATGAGCATCGTCACACTGTGCCACGCGCTGATAAGCCAGCACGAGCATGGAGTCGCCTGAGAGGATGGCCTTGTTGGCATCCCAGCGACGGTGAACGGTCTCGTGGCCACGGCGCAGGTCGGCATTGTCCATGAGGTCGTCGTGGAGCAGCGTGTAGTTATGATAAGTCTCAAGGCCGAGTGCCTGCATCATTATCTTCTCTGGCTCCTCACGGAAGAGATTATAGCCAAGAAGCATGAGCACAGGACGGATGCGCTTGCCACCGAGTGACAGCACATACTCTATAGGCTCATAGAGCGACGACGGCTTGCGGTCGTAGCGTAACGCTGCGAGCGACTCGTTCACTTTGTTTAGAATTTCTGATGATGTGTACATATTTATATTGTTTAAATTAAGTTTCTAGAGGTGAGAGGTAAGAGGTAAGAGGTGAGAGGTTAGAGTTTAAAGACTACTGGTATGACGACTTTCGTGCGACAGGGCTCGTCGTTCATCACTCCTGCCGTCCAGCGCGGCATCATGCGCAGCACTCGCAGCACCTCGTTGTCACATTCGGGAGTCATGGAGCCAACGACACGCACATCGGTGACTGAGCCGTCTTTGTTGATAATGAACTCAGCTATGACGCGCCCCTGCTGATGGCGCTGCTGTACAGACACAGGATATTTCAGATTCTTGGTGAGCCATTTCATGAACTCGCCATAGCCACCAGGAAACTGAGGCACATCCTCAACGACACGGAAGCTAAGCACCTCTTCGTTGTCCTTCTCCTTGGGCTCATCGACAGTACCTTCCTCATCGGCAGGCTCTCCTTCCAGCACCTTTTCAGGCTGGCGTTCCTCTTCCTCGGCCTGTTCTTCATCTTCCTCTACGACAGTCAGTTTCACCGATGGATCCGGCTCTTTTTTCTCCACCAGGACGACCTGATTCTCCATTCGCAGCAGTGGTGCCAGCTCCTCGTCATTGGCAAACAGCTCCTGCAGCTCAGGGTCGTCGAGCGGATCTTCAGGCTCGATGGTATATTCGAGTGCAACGAAAAGAGCAGCCAACGACACTACCAGTCCTAAAACGAACCGCTGCCACCACTGCCCTTCCAAATCGGCTTTCGCACTCTTCTTTTCTTCCATAATAAATTGGTGAAACTTCCGTTATTATACTAACGAGTGCACAAAAGTACTAATTAATTCATAATTCATAATTCATAATTCATAATTATTTTCTAACTTTGCCTTGATTTTTAGCTTATTTAGATGAAAAAGCAAGTTTTTACCATCCTGTTGAGTTTGGCTGCCCTCACCTCGTGGGCGCAGGAAAGCCGCACGGCATATAATTTCCTGCGACTGCCCATAAGTGCACATGCGGCTGCACTCGGTGGTGAAAACATCACCATCAGCGACGATGATGCTACCCTTGTGTTCAACAACCCCGCCCTACTGCAAAACATCACCGACAAGACGCTTAACCTTAACATGATGACCTACATGCAGGGCACGGTGACTGCCAGCGCATCGTTCGCACGGGCATGGGGCGAACGCGCCTCATGGGGCATAAGCGGCAGGTATATGGACTATGGCCAGATGAAGGAGACCGACATAACAGGCGAAGAGACAGGCTCATTTGGCGCACGCGATGTTGCCATAGGCGGAACCATCTCCTACGGGCTGACGAACAGCATCAGCGGTGGTGTGACAGCAAAGCTTGCTGCATCGTACATGGGACAATATAACTCCCTGGCTGTGCTCGTGGACTTAGGTCTGAACTACAGAAACGATGACAGCGACCTGAGCATATCAGCAGTAGCTAAGAACCTCGGAGGACAGGTAGATGCTTTCGAAGACGATTTCGAGCGCATGCCCCTGGATCTGCAGCTCGGCATCACTAAGCGTCTGCTTAACTCTCCATTGCGACTGAGTTTTACGCTCACACGGCTGAACGACTGGGAGTATAACCTTGGCAAACATATCAACGTTGGTGCCGACCTGCTGTTAGGCGAACAGTTCTATGTAGCAGCAGGATATAACTTCCTGCGTGCATCGGAGATGAAGATAAGCAGCGGCGACGGTTCCAGCTCCCACGGCGCAGGCCTGTCGCTTGGAGGCGGTCTCCAACTGGAAAGGCTGAAGCTGCACGTGGCATACGGAAAATATCATGTCAGCGCCTCATCGTTATTAATAAACATATCATATTCACTATAGCAACAAATTAAAATTAAGGATATATGAAAAAGATTACTATCGCCATTGACGGTCACTCATCGTGCGGCAAGAGCACAATGGCCAAGGACCTTGCCCGCGAGGTGGGCTATATCTATGTTGACACAGGTGCCATGTATCGCAGCGTAACGCTGTTTGCCCTGCGCAACAACATGTTCTGCGAAGACGGCAGCATCAAAACGGAAGAACTCAAGAAGCGTTTAGGCCAAATACACATAGAGTTCCGCCTAAACGCTGAGACCGGTAGGCCAGACACCTATCTCAACGGTGAGTGCGTGGAGCAGGAGATACGTTCGCTGGAGGTTTCAAACCACGTGAGCCCCATTGCCACGCTGGCCTTCGTACGCGAGGCTCTCGTAGCCCAGCAGCAACAGATGGGACGCGACAAGGGTGTGGTCATGGACGGACGCGACATTGGCACCGTGGTATTCCCAAATGCTGAGCTGAAGATTTTCGTCACCGCCTCTGCCGAGGTGAGAGCACAGCGCCGCTATGACGAGCTACAGGCCAAGGGCATGCCTGCCGACTATGCCGACATTCTGAAGAATGTTCAGGAGCGCGACTATATTGACTCACATCGCGAGGTGTCGCCTCTGCGCAAGGCCGACGATGCCATAGAGCTTGACAACAGCAACATGACCATTGCCGAGCAGAAGCAATGGTTGCTGGAGCAGTTCAAGAAACACTCTGAAGAGTAATCTCCAAACCACTAATCAACACATTATCTGGCCTTAGTTTTACAAAAACCAGAAAAACATTTTCAACACGTTACGTTAAGCTATTAGCACGGCAACGGTTTTTTAGGCTTGAAAAGCCGATGTTTTTTCTTTCTGGTTTTTGTTAAATTCAGATATAGGAAGATACAGGTGAGCAAATCATCTCAAGAGAAAGTCAATATTACAGCGGAGGGTGAGCATCTGATGCCACTGCATGCCGCGATCAGTAACATTGAACACGAGCTTTGTGTCTAAGCAGGCATTATCGTGACTAGTGATGGTATAGCCCAAATCAGTACGGCTATACCACGGTGCCTGGAGGAATGTGTCGCCCCAGTAGTATTTACCAAAGCCACGATTGCCAAAATACTGCTGCGAACGTCCACAATAGAACGTCTCGTGAATGGTGAATCGCTTCAGGCGCACATCGACATCGCCAACGAAGCCGACAGGACAATGCCACTTTCCTTCCATACGGTCACGATCCATCTGGATGAGCGCACCGCCACGGACATCATAGTGGAAGCCACGCTTCAGGTCATCGAAGACAACGCCAACATAAGGATGACCCGTTACGGCCTCGTGTATGAACTGATCCTTATTACCATACTCAAGGGCATAGTGATAGAGATGTCCGTCGATACCCAACTGGAACCACTTCGTAAGGCGAAAACGAGCCATGAGACCTGCCATGAACTGCTCGCGCTCCTCATAGCTACGCAGCTGGGTCCAGTCGCAGAAAGCCTCAAGATAACCATTATCAGTGATATAGAGGAAGTCAAAGCCATTCAGCTCAGGGCGATAATAGTTTATAGAGTCACAGATGAGGTATTCAGGCATTTTCTCCTGCATCTTGGTACGTGGGAAACAGCCGAAGAGAATGCGAAGGTTCTCGTGCTTATACTGATAGTAGAGCTCCACATCGCCACGACCAAGATCTCTCTTGCCATAGTCATAAAGGAAGCTGTATCCGCCAGTAATGCTGTGGATGCTGTCTTCAGTAGCTAAACTGACATAAGGAGTTACTCTGATACCAGCATGTGTCATCGCTTCGCGATAGGAGTCATCGCCCTCAGAGTTATCAAAGAAGCTGTATGCATCGGCACCAATCTTTGCATGTTGGGCAGAGGCATATGACGGAAAGACCAATGACAGCGTGGCTGACAAAAGCGCTATAACGTAGGTTCGCATAATATTTTTCAGTAAAAACGCTACAAAAGTACAACTTTTTTTCTTATTCTATAAGAATAATCGGCTTTTCTTACTTGTCAGTTAAAAAGTTTTCATAACTTTGCGACAAATTATTATTACAAGTAAGAAAACAAACAGATGCACTTCGACATTTCCGACGAGCAGTCACTCGACAATGCTGGGATACGCGTTACGGCAAACCGTCTGCTGATATGGCGAACGGTAAGACATCATTTTGACGGTGCCTTCAGCCTTGCCGACCTTGAGGCAGCACTCCCCACGATAGACAGGTCAACGCTGTTTCGCACACTAACTCTGCTGAGCGATGCCCACCTGCTGCACGACATCGACGACGGCTCTGGCTCACAGAAATACTGCGTGTGCCATGTTGACGACACACGCCACTGCATGGGACACGTTCACATAACATGCCAGGAGTGTCATCACACGTTCTGCCTCACAAATGTCAAGATACCACCAGTGGCACTTCCAGAAGGATTCATGCCAATAGAGACAGAATATGTTGTAAAAGGAATTTGCTCCGAATGTGCAAAAAGGAAATAAAATTCCAATTATTTCCACAAAAAAGTATAAAAACTAGCAAGTTTATACATTATTATATAATAAAATGCGTACCTTTGCAGTCCTTTTCGCAAAAAGGAAAAGGGGAAAAACAGAGCGAAACAATCATTATAACGCAATTTATATTACATGAAGAAATTTCTTTTAAGCCTGTCACTATCATTAATGATGACAAGTGCTATGGCCGTTCCTGCAAAGTCTGGAATTTGGAAGACTATCAAGCTTGAGAACGGAACAGAAGTTCGCGCCCAGCTAAAAGGCGACGAGCATGCTCACTACTGGATGGCCGAAGATGGTCAGCGCTATGTAGAAAAAGAGGATAACGTTTTCACTACCATTTCATCTGAAGAAATCACAAGCCGCGCTCAGGCTCGCCGTGCAGTGATGAAAAACGCATCACGTCTGCGCAGTCCGCGCAAGGTTGAGATGGGTGAGAGAACCAGCTATTTCGGAAAGAAGAAGGGACTGGTCATTCTGGCACAGTTCACCGACAAGAAGTTCCAGACATCAAACAACCAGGCACTTTACAAGCGCATCATGAACGAGGAAGGATTCAACGAGGGCAACTTCGTTGGCTCTGTATCAGATTACTTCAAGGCGCAGAGTGCTGGCCAGTTCGAACTGGAGTTCGACGTGGTAGGTCCATATACAATGAACAACAGCTACAGCTACTACGGCAAGAACGATTCACAGGGCAACGACACGAACCCAGAAGCAATGATTGTTGAAGCTTGTAAGCAGGCCGATGCGGAAGTAAACTTTGCCGACTACGACTGGGATGATGACGGTGCTGTTGATCAGGTGTTCGTGCTATATGCAGGTACCGGCGAGGCTGATGGCGGCAGCAAGTCAACCATCTGGCCACACATGTACTATCTCAGCGCCACAAACAGACAGCTCACACTCGACGGAGTAACAGTTGACACCTATGCCTGCAGCAACGAGGTGACAACAAGCAACAGCATTGAGGGTATTGGCTGCTTCTGCCACGAGTTCAGCCACTGCATGGGCTTCCCCGACTTCTACGACACAGCTTACAACGGATGGTTCGGCATGGACGCATTCGACCTCATGTGTAGCGGAAGCTACAATGGCAACACATTCATTCCCGCTGGCTATACAGCCCACGAGAAGATGATGTGCGGATGGCAGGACCCTATCGTGCTTAGCGATAAGGACACAACAGTGACAAGTCTGCAGCCAATGAGCAACAACGGCGAGACATTCATCATCTACAACGATGGTCACACCGATGAGTACTTCATGATAGAGAACCGCCAGAAGAGTGGTTGGGATGCCGGCTATCCTGCTCGCGGCCTTATGATTACCCATGTAGATTTTGACAAGGATATCTGGGAGTTTAACTGTCCAAATACTGAGGTTACTGCAACATCTGTAGAACACAAAAATTATGGTTATCCTCTCAACGATCATCAGCGCATGACCATAGTTCATGCTGATAACGACGATGATTCCAACTATTACAGCGAATATTTTGGCGGATACACAAAGCAGACAACATCTACCGACCTCTATCCTTATTCAAAGAACGACAGTCTGACTCCAACCTCTAAGCCTGCTCCAAAGCTTTATAACAACAACAAGAAAGGCAAGAAGACTGTGGAGTGGGCCATCACCAATATCAAACAGAATGCCAATGGAACTATGGAGTTCAAATATCGCGCTCCAGGCAGCAGCTCAGGCGAGAATCCAGACACCATCCCAACTCCAGGCCCCACACCTGATGGCGACGCTCTGTTCTATGAGTCATTTGACCAGTGTACTGGCACCGGTGGCAAAGACGGATCATGGAGTGGACAGGTAGCAGCAGCTGACTTTAACCCTGACAATGAGGGATGGACAACACTTGGAAACTGTGCTTATGGCGCTTACGGTTGCGCAAGGTTTGGCAAATCTAGTGTTTCAGGTATTGTCACAACGCCACAGTTCACCATCAACGGTAGCGCAACACTCACATTCGAGGCTGGCGCATGGAACGCAAAGAATGATGGCACAACACTTCTGCTTGAAGTAACTGACGGATTCACCGTCACTCCTTCAGAGTTAACTATGACGAAAGGTGCTTGGACAAGCTACACGGCAACCATTGAAGGCACTGGCAATGTAAAATTGACATTCTCACCAGCAAATCGTTTCTTCCTTGACGAAGTAAAGGTTGTGGAGAATGCTTCTACTGGCATAAAGACTGTTAAGCCTGCAACACAGGCAATACGCATCTACACTCTCGACGGACGCTACGTTGGCAGCGACAAGAACGCTCTGCCACGAGGCATGTATATCATTAATGGTAAGAAGGTTATTCGCTAACCTTCTTACCTCTAACCTCTCACCCCTAACCTCTCACCTCTTATGAAATCCCTACTCACACGTCGCAGCATTCGCAAATACAGCACACGCGAAGTATCAGAACAACTGTTGAGCCGCCTGCTCAACGAGGCAGCAAGAACCCAGACCATGGGCAACCTGCAGCTGTATAGCGTAGTAGTGACACGTTCACAAGAGATGAAAGAGCGTCTGGCTCCTGCACACTTCAACCAGCCCATGGTGACTCAGGCCCCTGTGGTGCTGACCATCTGTGCCGATTTCAACCGCACTTCGCAATGGGCACGATGCCGCAAGGCAGAACCAGGATACGACAACTTCCTGTCGTTCCAGAATGCTGCCATTGACGCGCTTCTCTACACGCAGACCCTCTGCAACCTGATGGACGAAGAAGGACTGGGCTATTGCTATCTGGGCACTACGGTCTATATGCCACAGATGATCATTGACACGCTCCAGTTGCCAAAGCTGGTAATGCCCATCGCCACACTCACCGTTGGCTGGCCCGACGAAGAGCCGGCACTGAGCGACCGTCTGCCTATGGAAAGCTTCGTACACAACGAGACCTACAAGGACTATACTCCTGCAGACATTGACACCTATTATAATAATAAGGAGAGCCTTGAAGAGAACCGACACTTTGTAGAGATAAACAACAAAGAGACACTGGCACAGGTCTTCACAGACATACGCTACACGAAGAAAGACAACGAGGCCATGTCGGAAGTGCTCTTAGAAACGCTGAAGCAGCAAGGGTTCCTATAGACCGATAGCACACATTTACCATAACTACCAACGCCACACATATAACTAACAACACAATTATTAAACTATTACTTACCTATGAACATTATCACAAGGAAAAGAATCAATTATCTGTTCCTTTTACTCGCGTGTTTCGGAAAAGCGCAGGGACAGGTTTCATTCGGACAGGCAGAAAAGATTGACAACGACTGGTCTTTCCTGCGAGTAGATTCCACCACAAACAGTTTCGAATCACCAAAGATGAGAGATGCCGCCTTCGACGACTCCCGTTGGCGCCGTCTGAGTCTGCCACACGACTGGAGTGTAGAGACACCCATGTCGCCCGATAAGGGTTCGTGTCAGGCATATCTCACTGGTGGCATAGGATGGTATCGCAAACACCTTACCATTGACAAGAAGGCAGCCGAGACAGAAGGCATACGCCACTATGTATATTTCGAAGGTGTATATAACTATTCTGAAGTATATGTAAATGGCAAGTTCTTAGGACTGCGTCCTAGCGGATTCGCATCATTTCTCTATGACATTACACCATATCTCTCTGACAATGGCGACAACATCATTGCCGTAAGGGTGAACCATTCACAGGAATATGACTCACGCTGGTACACCGGCTCAGGCATCTATCGCCATGTATGGTTAGTGAAAGCCCCTGAGGTACATCTGTCACAATGGGGCACCGCCTACAGACTGGTGAACATAAACAAAAGCAAGGCAGTCATTGAGGTTGACGTGGAAACGACCGATGACCGTACAGACAAGACAAAGGCGCTGACACAGAAAGCCGTCATCGAACTGACAGATGCCAGCGGAAATGTTGTCGCATCAACACAGACAACCATAGGCGCACAAGAGAAGAAGACCGTCACGCTGACTGTGAAGAACCCACAGCGCTGGACTCTTGAAAAGCCATACCTATATACCCTGACCACAAAACTGCCAAACGACAAGTCAGTAGTCAAAGCAGGACTGCGCACCCTCGAGTTCTCCGCAGACAAGGGCTTTGCACTTAACGGACAGTGGATGAAGATAAAGGGCGTATGCCTGCACGACGATGCTGGAGTGTTGGGCACGGCAGTACCTAAGGCCGTGTGGGAGCGCAGGCTCAAGGAGCTCAAGGCTATCGGCGTGAATGCCATACGCATGAGCCATAATCCCCATGCACCCGAGCTTTACGACCTCTGCGACGAGATAGGACTGCTCGTCATGGACGAAGCATCTGACGAATGGGAGTTTCCCAAACGCAAATGGATGAGAGGATGGAACAATGGAAAGCCAGAATATCAGGGAACATACACCTATTTCAATGAATGGATAGACCGCGACGTTGCCGACATGGTGCGCCGCGACCGCTGTCACCCATCAATATTCCTTTGGTCGATAGGCAACGAGGTTGACTACCCCAACGACCCCTACTCTCACCCTGTTCTCGACGGTGGAACGAACGGGTTCACACAGCCCATGTACGGAGGCTATCACCCTAACCAGCCGAACGCAGAGCGCATAGGACATATTGCCAAGAGACTGGCAGCAATCGTTAAAGGCATTGACCCTTCACGCCCCACGACAGGAGCGCTGGCCGGTGTGGTAATGTCTAACGAGACCCTTTATCCTTCAGTCATTGATGTTGTGGGATACAACTATACCGAGAGCCGCTATGCCGAAGACCACAAGACCTATCCGAAACGAATAATCTATGGTTCAGAGAACCGTCACGACCTCAACGCATGGAAGGCGGTGAGGGACAATGAGCACATCTTCGGACAATTCCTTTGGACAGGCACCGACTATCTGGGTGAAGCTGGACAATGGCCATCGCGAGGCATGACGACCGGACTGCTTGACATGGCAGGACAGCGCAAACCACTTGGATGGTATCGCGCTGCGCTTTGGAGCGATAAACCGACATGTTATATAGGCAGCAGCCCACTACCTCGCCAGAAAGACGGCAGGAGTCGCCGACAAGCTGGTGTCTCACCTTACGCTTCTGACACATGGAACTATATGGAAGGACAGAGCGTACGCGTTGTATGCTATACCAACGCAAAGTCTGCACGACTGTTCCTAAACGGAAAGCCAGTTGGAGGAGCCCCACAACGCGACAAGGGAAGTGACATACTCTTCTGGGATATTGACTACGAGCCTGGCACTCTGCGCTGTGAAGCAGACAATGGTGCTTCTTACGAGATTAAAACGACGAAAGAACCTTACGCCCTGCGCGTAACTACCGACTCAGTGGCACATATCTTTGTGGAGGTAATCGACGAAGATGGTAATCTGGTAAAAAATGCCGACAACGAGATAACGCTCATGGTAAGGGGGGCGCGCCTACTTGGCATGGAGAACGGTAATCCTAACGACACAAGCATTGCCGGAAACAAAAGAGGCAACCGCCTTCGTGTATTTGGCGGTCGCCTCGTAGCTTATATTCAGCCTGGAAATGAAAAGCTCTACATAAGAGCCTCATCACCATGGCTTAAAGATTGATCTCGCAACCTACGCCCAGCACACGGTTGGTACGAGTGAACGAATCGCTCATCGTGCCACCTGTTGCTGTGGTCTGGGTGCGGTTATAAGTATCATAGTTTGTCTGGAAGTAAGCCACCTTCAGAGTAACATCTGCCGTTGCCTTATAGTTGACACCGAAACCGTAGCTATAGCTTGGTGTGACAAACGACATATCGTTCATGTACTCATCGGTAAGTCCGTAGCGCGTGAGCTGTCCACCAAGAGAGACGGTAAGACGGTCGGTCACGTCCCACTCGGCACCGAGCAGCACCTCGTAGGTATTGCTCTCCAGTTTCTGCTGGGCGTTGCCATACCACTGGGCATCCTTGTCGAAGTAGTAGTGGCCGCCGGCATTGAGGCGCACCTGACTGATGGGACTCCACTGTGCTCCGAGAGTAAGCAGGGCAGGAACATCCTCATTAACCTTCTCGCTGTCCTTATACTTGTTTACAGCCTCAATCTCACTTGCCTCAAACACTGTTGACTCATTCTTCATGCGGATCTGAGTCTTGAACTCATACTTTGCAGCGAAGTTGAAGTGCTCGTTGAGTTTATAGTCTATGCCAACGATGGGAGCAACGCCTACAGAGCTCTGGTTACAGAGCAGGTTAACACCCTCGCTATACTTGGCCAGCTTTGCCATTTCATCCTTGCTCGCAGCCATCTGAGCCAGTCCTTGTTTCAGTTCAGCCTGAGCAGCTTTCAGTTCAGCAGTCATAGGCTGTCCGAGCTCCTCATACTTATTTATCAGGGTAAGATGAGACTGAGCAACGGCTACGTTCTGCTGAAGCTGTGCAGGCACCTTAGGTAGGAAGCTCTCGAAGTCTTCGTAGCTGTTGCCGGTCTTCACCATGATATTGCTGATACGAGCCTTATAGGTTGCTGTACCATAGAGCAGACGCAAGCCGCCATAGACAGAAAGACTAGGATTCAGCTTATAGGCTGCACCGAGCTGGAAGCCAAAATAATACTGACGACCCTCCATGTAGCTTTCCATGTCATAGCCACCAACATTGTTCACACCGATAGCAGCAGGCTCGCTGACACCTGCCATATCACCAAGCGTTATGGGAGCGCCGGTTGTTGGGTTAGTACCCACTACTTTATTATACATAGGAGAGAGCGAAGTGGTAAGACCATTCAGCTTCATGGCAGTCTGATCGAGGACCATGAACTTCGAGGCAATGTTGCCCACAACGCTTTCGAAAGAGCCGAGTCCGTTGTCATAGCTGCAGCTTCCGCCACCTCCAGGAACAGAGAAGTTGAACTGCATGCTCCAGTTGCCCTTGTTCCATGCAGCCTGAATAGAAGGAATGCAAGGAGCGTCGGCTACACCCTCGAAAGTCTTTGTTGTATTACCATTGTTCTTCTTACCATATTTAAACACCTCGTTGGTAGAGTTAATGGTACGTGTCTGATGAGCATACTGCCAGTTTACACCAAGATGAAATCCCTGAGGCAAGAACACCACGCCAGCCGGATTGCTATATACGCCATCAAGGCCTATAGCAGCATCACGTGAAGGGTTACGAAGGAAATCGATACTTTGGTTTGTGTTGGTTAAGATACCTCCTGCCATAGCAGTGGTTGACATTGCTGTCAGCATTGCACTGACAAGACAAACTTTAAAAATTTTCATATCCTTAAAACAAATCTTAAAAAAATTCGGCTGCAAAGGTAAATTTATTGTTCAATATACAACAATTTGACTTCTTTGGCTTAACAAAAATTAATTAAAATTCGCACAAAATATGCTCAAACGTGCAATTTTGTGCAAAAAAACAGCATCAAAAAGGGCTCTTTTTGCACAAAACAAAATAGAGGTGTGCAAAAAAGAACCCTGTGATTTATACAAATTTATTTTTTCAACTCAGGATAGCTGATACGAGTATGATATATCGTCTTCAGTTTCTCAATAAGCACCGTCTTGGAATATGCAATCTCACGGAACGTGACAGGACACTCACGGAAGAATCCGTCAGCAAGCATCGTATCTATGATGCGATTAACCAACTGGCGTATATTCTGTTCAGAATAGTCAGTCAACGAACGCGAAGCGGCCTCAACGCCGTCGGCCATCATCAGTATGGCCTGCTCCTTTGTAGAAGGATTGGGACCTGGATAGGTGAAGAGCAAGTCATCGACATACTCATCAGGATGGGCATTCTTATAGTTCACATAGAAGAACTTGGCCTTTCCCTGTCCATGATGCGTTGAGATGAAGCCTTTTATCACATCAGGCAGGTTGTACTTATCTGCGAGTTTCAGTCCTTCAGTAACATGGCTTATGATTATTCCAGCACTGTCAATCTCAGACAGCTGCTCATGAGGATTGATGCCGCCAATCTGGTTTTCAGTGAAATAGACAGGATTCTGCAGCTTTCCTATGTCATGATACAAGGCTCCAGTACGCACGAGCTGAGCCTTAGCGCCAATCTTCCTTGCTATCTCTGCTGCAAGGTTTGCCACCTGAATGCTATGCTGGAATGTACCAGGTGCCTCTTCGCTCATACGTCGGAGAAGTTCCTTGTTCATGTCGCTAAGCTCGATGAGGGTTATGTTCGATGTATAGCCGAACAGCTTCTCCATGATAAGAAGCAGTGGGTAGCTACAGAAGAGTATGATTCCACATACTATCAGATAATTATAGTCGCTGAGATTGATACTGTCGAAGCCCGTTGCCCTGATGAGGTCAAGTGCAAGGTTCATAAGACAGCTTGCCGTGGTCACTATCAACGCTGTCGTCAGCAGCTGTGAGCGACTTGACAGATCGCGCAAAGACAGAATAGCCGTGAGGCCCGCTGTCAGCTCAATAGCGATGAAATCCAGCGGATACTGCAGCACGCAGGCACATATTAACACCAAGACGACATGTGACATGAAAGCCGTTCGCGAGTCCATGAACACACGGATGAAGATGGGCACCATGGCAAACGGTATGAAGAACACATGCAGCAGGTTATGACTCACCAAAAGAGATGAAAGCACCGAAAAGACTACGATGAGCGAATAGATCATTCCCACTGAGCGCATGTTCTCGAAATAGTCGGAACGGAAGATGCTCAGGAATATGGTGAAGCCTGTCATCAACAGAAGCACATAGAGTATTTCGCCCAAAACAGTAGAGCTGAGATGTGACTGGTCCTTGTATCGGCGCTCACTCTCCTGCGTATATGACTCAAGCATCTGGTAGCGCTGTTCATCTACGATTGTTCCTCGGTCTATGATTTTCTGTCCACGCTGAACGACTCCACTTGCACGTGGAATGGAATTGAGCAGTTCCTGCTTGCTCGCCTCACTGCGCTCTTCGTCATAAACAACGTTAGGTGCTATGTAATCGTTCAGGTTCATCTCAATGAGAACATCACGGAATCCACGAAGAGCATCGTCATTCACAAGAGATTCATAGGCCTGCTTCTCAGTAAGAAATTCACTCGTCTTCTTGCTCTGCGCAATCTTTCCCGTAACGAGCCTCAGCAGATGTGTGGTGTCAGCCTCGCCACCAACAGGTGTCTTCGTATCAATGATTCCACGCTCGTATAGCGAATAGAGGCTGTTGGCCACATTGTTCTTGAAGACAGCAGACAAGTAAGGGCCCTTCTTTTCACAGTCCTGCACGAACTCGCGCACCTTTACAGGCCCCACCTCAGCATTATACGTATAATAGGGCTCGTAGTCAATCAAGGCGCTGTCACACTCTGCTTGCAGCGTAGCTTCACTTTTATATATGGGGAAGTCGAATGGAGCCGTCAAGTCGGCATAACGCCACGGCGTTCCTAATTCTATCTTATAGTACTGGTATGCATCACGCGGCATGAACCAGACTATCACAGTTACTGTGGCGAGCACAAGCAGCACACGCTGCAAAACATCGCGCCAAGTCAGAGTAGCTTTCAGGTTAATATGTTTCATTTTTCGTTTTCTTCTAAATAAAACGTGGCAAATTTAATCAAAAAAAAGTAAAAGCCCAAATTCTTTCGTATTTCTATCGTTTTTTTCATCACTTTAAGAAATAATTCGCTCGACTTTTTGTACCTTTGCAACCAAATTAGTTTTATATTGACATGACTATAACAGATAATGCTACTTCTCGAGTAGAAGGAAGAAGAGTAAGAGTGCGTTTTGCACCAAGTCCAACAGGTCCTCTGCATATCGGCGGCGTGCGTACTGCCTTGTATAACTACCTTTTTGCACGTCAGCACGGCGGTGACTTAGTTTTCCGTATTGAAGACACTGATACAAACCGCTTTGTTCCACAGGCAGAGGCATATATCATTGAGGCTTTCCAGTGGTTAGGCATAAAGTTCGACGAAGGAGTTTCCTTCGGTGGTAATTATGGTCCTTATCGCCAGAGCGAACGCCGTGATATCTACAAAAAATATGTCAAGCAGCTCCTTGATGCAGGAAAAGCCTACATCGCTTTTGACACGCCTGAAGAGCTGGATGCCAAGCGTGCCGAGATTCAGAATTTCCAATATGACAACAAGACGCGTCTTCAGATGCGCAACTCGCTGACCATGCCTGCCGATGAGGTAGAGAAACTCATTGCCGAGGGCAAGCAGTATGTGGTTCGCATAAAGATTGACGCTGGACAGGAAGTGCTCGTTGATGACATGATTCGCGGTGAGGTTCACGTAAAGAGCGACATCCTCGACGATAAGGTGCTTTACAAGAGTGCCGACGAGCTTCCCACATATCACCTGGCAAACATCGTTGACGACCATCTCATGGAGATAACCCATGTCATCCGCGGTGAGGAATGGCTCCCCTCTGCCCCACTCCACGTGCTCCTCTATAGAGCTTTCGGTTGGGAAGACACCATGCCACGCTTTGCCCACCTGCCTCTGCTGCTGAAGCCCGATGGAAAGGGTAAGCTGTCAAAGCGCGATGGCGACCGACTGGGCTTCCCAGTATTCCCACTCGACTGGAAAGACGAGCAGGGTGTGGTTACCTCAGCAGGCTATCGCGAACAGGGCTACTTCCCCGAGGCTGTTGTCAACTTCCTCGCACTGCTGGGATGGAACCCTGGCACAGAGCAGGAGATGTTCACCCTCGAAGAGCTTGTCAACGCGTTCGACATTGAGAAATGCTCTAAGGCAGGTGCGAAGTTCGCATACGAGAAGGGCATCTGGTTCAACCACGAGTATATACTGCAGAAGTCAGCCGAGGAGATTGGCCACCTGTTTGAGCCTATATGCCGCGAACACGGAGTAACCGACTCATTCGAGCGTATCGTCAAGGTATGTGAGATGATGAAAGACCGCGTGAACTTCGTCAAAGAGCTATGGCCACTGTGCTCATTCTTCTTCGAGGCACCAACAGCCTACGACGAGAAGACGGCAAAGAAGCGCTGGAAGGAAGACTCTGCCGAGACACTGAAGGAGCTATGCACAGTTCTTGAGGGTATCGACGACTTCTCTCTTGAGAATCAGGAGAAGATTGTACATGAATGGATAGAGAGCAAGGAGCTGAAGCTCGGCAATGTGATGAACGCATGGCGTCTGGCTCTCGTAGGCGAAGGCAAGGGTCCTGGCATGTTCGACATCTCCGCATTCCTTGGCAAGGAAGAAACCATTCGTCGCACGCTGAAAGCATGCGAGGTGTTAAGATAAAACGTAAGCACGATGTACAACCTCATCATCTACATCTACCTCCTTGGCGTTGCCATCGCAAGCCTTTTCAGCGAGAAGGTTCGCAAGATGTGGCGTGGCGAGCGCGATGCTTTCCGCGTACTCAAGGAGAAGGTTGACCCCACGGCACGCTATGTGTGGGTACACGCAGCCTCGCTTGGTGAGTTTGAGCAAGGGCGTCCGCTCATTGAGAAGATAAAGAGTGAGCATCCTGAGGTAAAAATCCTACTCACGTTCTTTTCACCATCGGGCTATGAGGTGCGAAAGAACTATGCAGGTGCCGACATCATCTGCTACCTGCCTCTTGACACCATTATAAATGCGCGCCGTTTCCTACGCATCATTCGCCCTGAGATGGCATTCTTCATCAAGTATGAGTTCTGGTACAACTATCTCCACATACTGAAGCACCGCAATGTTCCTGTATATAGTGTGAGCAGCATCTTCCGCGAAAGCCAGGTATTCTTCCGCTGGTACGGCAAGCAGTACAGCCGTGTGCTGAAATGTTTCACCCACTTCTATGTGCAGAATGAGACAAGCAAGCGACTGCTGGAAGGCATCGGACTGACCAATGTCACCATCTCTGGCGACACACGCTTCGACCGTGTGCTTCAGATAAAAGAGCAGTCTAAGCAGCTGCCTATTGTCGAGACATTCGTGGGCGACTGCAAGAACGTGTTCGTGGCAGGTTCTTCGTGGCAGCCTGACGAGGAGATATTCATCAAATATCTCATCAGCAAGCTTGGCGGCGAGAACAGAACATGGAAACTGGTCATCGCGCCTCACGTCATTGGCGAGGAACATCTGAAACAAATTATGTCGCTGCTTTATGGCAAGAAGATTGTACGCTACACCGAGGTGGCTGCTGCCGACAAGGTGTCGCTACAGCCCACAGCAGAGCCTCAGCAGCTGAAAGATGCCGATGTGCTCATCATAGACTGTTTCGGACTCTTGTCAAGCATCTACCATTATGGCACCGTTACCTATGTAGGTGGTGGTTTTGGAGTAGGAATACACAATGTCTTGGAGGCAGCCGTTTGGGAGAAGCCTGTAGTGATAGGTCCAAACAACCAGAAGTTCCAGGAAGCGCAAGAGCTGAAGACCGTTGGCGGATGCTTCGAGATAGCCAACTACGAGGATTTCGACATTCTCATGGAGCGCTTCGAAAACGAGCCGAACTTTCTTTCAGGTGCCGGACAAAAGGCAGGCAACTACGTGAAAGGAAAGTCAGGAGCTACAGAAAAGGTTCTGTCAGACGTTACCATCTGACTACTTCCGTTCCACTTTGCGCGTAGCCGGAACACCGTAGAGAAGCTTTATAGCTCGGTCTGGGAGCTGTGGAAGAGTATCTACTTCGAGTTTTTGAATTTTTTCTTCAATAGTGGGGTCCTTTGGCGACTCCACTTTTTTTGTCGTCTTACATGAGCCAAAGCCCAACAGAGCTATAAGCGATGTGAGCATCATGTTACTAAAAGAATAGAATCTCTTTGCCATATCTGTAATTACTTGTTTATTTTCTTATTACTGCAATTTCCTTACTGCTCCTCCCTCATCTTCTTCATGTGGCATAGCAGCAGTCTCCCATCATCATCGCGCAGATGCATCCCATTGCCCTCGCAGTAGCGCCAGAAGCGGCAGTCAGCACAGTCATCGCGCCTCATCCATTCATGGTTGCGATGCTTCTGGAAGCGGTTCTCCCACACATCCATGAAATCATCCTCGTAGATGTTTCCCTGTTTGTAGTTATAGCGAATGCTCGTACATGCGCTGATGCTTCCGTCAACAAGTACCGAAGCGCTCGTCACTCCAGCCTCACAGCGGAACATCCAGTCACGAACATCACCTTCGTAAGCGCCGAGGAAGCCCTCGCAGCCGTATGACGCACGAATCATTCCCTCCTTGCGCGTCTGCTTTATGAAGTCAAAGAGTCCACGCATCTGCTTTCCCGTGAGCTGTAGCTCCTTGTCCTTAGCTGCGCGCCCCACAGGGAATATCGTTGCCAGTCGCCAGTCAGTAACACCTTTATTTATAAGATGGTCGCGCAACTCTGGCAGAATGTCATAGTTCTGCTGATTCACGCACGTCATCACGTCATAGTACAGCTGTCCGTCAGCTACTATCATGTCTATGGCGTTGTCTGCCATGCGGAAGCAGTCGGGATGACGGCGCAGCCATGTATGCTGCTCTTCCAATCCGTCGAGACTTATCGTTATCGATGTCATACCGGAATCTTTCAGCTTGCCGAACAACTCTGGTGTGAGGAAGAGCGCATTTGTCACCATTCCCCATGGGAAGCCTCGGTCGCTGATGCCTTTGGCACATTCCACCACGTCTTCCCTTACGAGTGGCTCGCCACCTCCAAGTATCACGCACACCTCGCCAGGATTTGTTTTCAAGGCTATCTTGTCGAGCACCTGGAAGAAGTCATCTCGCGGCATGTCGGGCGTGGACGCAGCCTGTCGGCAGTCGCTGCCACAATGGCGACAGAAGATGTTACAGCGCACGGTGCTCTCCCAGAACAACTGCCTCAGCGGATGTTCCTTTCGCAGGTTCTTTGTCAGCTGGCGTGCCAGCTCAAGTGCTGCCTTTCTGCGTATGCCTAACTTCTCAACGTCCATTCTCGACTTATCATAGTGCTGCAAATGTAGTTTTTTTCCTTGTAACGACCAAATTATTCCCTTTTTCTTGTACTTTATTAATTTTTCTTTTCTACCTTTGCAAAACTATGAAAAAATCGTATCACATAACCTGGCAGTGTTCTGGATGTTAACAATCCTTGAGATTGCGAACTCGTTCAACAAACATTACCAAAAAGCAAAAAACCAAGTCACTAATGTAACTTGGTTTACCTTTTGGTCGGGATTACTGGACTCGAACCAGCGACCTCGCGCCCCCCAGACGTGTGCGCTACCAACTGCGCTAAATCCCGATCCTTTACAACAGCTTTCGCTTTTGCGGATGCAAAGGTAGTATGTTTTTGTTAAACAGCCAAACAATACTCAGCTTTTTTAACCTTTATTCATATTAAACAGCACCCTACTCAAGGTCCTCTGCCTCATACTCCAAATCTTCTGGATTATAGAATTGTGGCATACTACTTTCATATTCTTCCTCTCCATCGTCCTGCACAGGCTTATAATTATAGTCCTTACGCATGGAAGACATCTCGAGTACGATGTCACCTCTATAGATAGTCGGTATGACTATTCCAAATAGACCAATGCCTGAGCGCACACCTTCCGGATGATAGTTATTGAAGATATAGGTTGTTGAATAGATTCCATGGTCGAAATACTCCAAGCGATTGAAACGGTTGAAGGTTGCAAGCAATGCTCTCTTATCCTGTGTCTTAGACGAGCTGAAAATATATCCCACATTATACACGCCATCGTCAAGCTGGTCAGTGAGAATACTATCAGGACGTTCCAGGTGCTGACACAAGTTGTCAGTCATCTCACTCATCATATAGTCTTCTGAGGGAGCTGTGATTGCAGCGATAATTAACAAGATGCCTATAGCCACGCCGAACACCACAAGTTTTCCTAAGCAGCTGTTCCAAAACATTCCTAAGAGTGACTGTTTGGTACGATAATCTCCACGATCAGACTGATACATAACTTATATATTATTAATGTGAAATGAGATTCATAAACTCCTGACGGGTCTTTGCCTGATTAAAGGCCCCGCTGAAGTCACTTGTAGTAGTGATGCTGTTTTGCTTCTCCACTCCTCGCATCTGCATACACATGTGCTTGGCCTCAACGACGACCATCACTCCGAGTGGATGGAGTGTCTGCTCAATACATTCCTTTATTTGAAGTGTCATGCGTTCCTGCACCTGCAGACGATGACTATATATATCAACTACACGGGCAATCTTAGACAGCCCTGTGATATAGCCATTGGGGATATATGCCACATGTACCTTGCCATAGAAGGGGAGCATGTGGTGTTCGCAGAGCGAGAAGAAGTCAATGTCCTTAACTATCACCATCTGTGAATAGTCTTCCTTGAACAATGCGTCGGTGAGCACCTTGTGTGCATCCATCTCGTATCCACGAGTAAGAGTCTGCATGGCTTTTGCCACGCGCATAGGAGTTTTTTTGAGTCCTTCGCGCCCAGAATCTTCGCCCAGCAGCTCTATGATTTTTTTGTAGTGCGATGCCAATTCGTCAAGGCCCTCGCGATATATTTCATTCTCCGGTTGATACACAGTATATAATAATTAATTAATTTCAGTTTGCTACATCCAAAGCATACAACACTTAGTATGCGACAGCAGTCTTTCCCTTTACTATTGTTGCAGCATTATAGCCCATCTTCTTCACCTCCTGCAAGGCATGATGAGCTTCCTCATAGGTGCGATAGTTGCCCATGCGGCATATCCACCGTGGAGTATAAAAATGTACATACACCGATTCTTGTGGGAAGAGCGTACGTAACTGGTTACCTATCTGCTCGGCCGTACGACGGTCTTTACGTGAGTTACCTCCGGCATAAGCCTGCACACGATAGACCATCACCATTTTCTTGTTCACCTTCTTGGCAGTGGAAGTGGTGTCGGTGGTCTGTAGTGAAACGTTTTCCTGTTGCGGATGTACGGTCTTAGTATTATCCTTAACCGTTTCCGTTTTGTGCGTTGTTGTGGCTGCAGGTGCCTGCGTCTGCTCAACCTTCTTTGGCGCAGCTGGTGCAGTGTTCACATTGGGACCGTTCACAAGATCATCGATAGCCTTGGAGTGATGAACTGTGACAGTACCCTGTCCTGCCGTCTTCTTCTGCAGACGCTGAGTGTAGGTCTGCGCCCCGAGAGTGCAAAATGATAAATGACAAATGATAAATGATAAACTTATCACTATCATAAGTCTATTGTTAAATATTCTTTTGATTAAGTTGTGTGTCATGTTCATTTCGTTTATCACTATCATTCGTCATTTATCATTGTTATAGCATAGCGCTAACGTTTACTTGAAAGCGTCGATGATGCCCTTGAAGTCAGCGCACTTCAGTGAAGCGCCACCGATGAGGCCACCGTCGATGTCAGGCTTTGCGAACAGCTCAGGAGCGTTAGAAGCCTTGCAAGAACCACCGTAGAGAATAGTGGTGTCGTCAGCGACAGCCTGGCCGTACTTCTCAGCGATGATACTGCGGATGTAAGCGTGGATCTCCTCAGCCTGCTCAGCAGTAGCAGTCTTACCAGTACCGATAGCCCAGATTGGCTCATAAGCGATAACGATCTTGCGGAAGTCCTCCTCAGAGAGATTAAATACAGAGCCCTCGAGTTCAGCCTTAACAACCTCGTTCTGCTTGCCTGCCTCGCGCTCTGCCAGGCTCTCACCGATGCAGAAGATAACCTTCAGATCGTTCTTCTGTGCGAGCAGCACCTTCTCCTTCAGGATCTCTGGAGTCTCCTTGTAGTACTCACGACGCTCAGAGTGGCCCAGGATTACATACTGTGCACCAGTTGACTTAACCATCTCAGCGCTCACCTCACCGGTGAAAGCACCTTTTTCCTTGTCTGCGCAGTTCTCAGCGCCAAGACCAATGATGTTCTGGTCAAGGAACTGTGCGATAGAAGCCAGGTGAATGAATGGTGTGCAGATTACCACGCCGCAATTGGGCTTCTCAGTCTTCAGTGTCTCGTTGAGCTCCTTTGCAAGAGCGATACCATCTTGCAGGTTCATGTTCATCTTCCAGTTACCTGCTACAATTTTCTTTCTCATTTTGACTTTATTTTTATTAAAAGGGTTAAATATGTTTATTATCGATTTTATCGGTGTCTGTACATTTGTCTGTTTTTTCTTCAGCCATTTTGTCCACATCCATGTGCGGTCGGCTATTGATAGAAGCACCAGTGGCAGGACGAACCACATCAATATGGAAGTTATCTTGCGTGGCACCGAGTCGCCAGGCATCTGTCCTATCTCCATTGTGCTGAGCGGAGCTGCAGCAAAGCCTTCATCAATCTCGGGCAGATTGTTGTGGCTCCACTTACGTATCACCACTCCATTCTTCAAGAGCAGCAGTCCCGGGTTGCTCCTAATGATGGTGCGCAGTGTCGTCTCGTCGGTGAGACAGAACTCATAGTCGGCACCGGTAATGTCGCGCCAATGGGCTATTGCCTTTTCATTGCTCGCCGTAAGCCCGTAGAACGAATAGCCATGTTCGGTGGCATATTCATATAGCTCGTTTATGAGGTCAAGACGCGAGTCATCGGCGACCTCCAGATGAGGCGACACGAGCAGGAACACATAGCTTGTATCATTGAGCACATCCTCGGTGATGTCGCTACGGTCGGTGCTTCGTTCTATGAAGAAGTCGGTGTAAGGCGACTCCTTTCCTTCAATCATCTCGTTCCACCCTTTCCTAAGGTCAGTACCAATATGGTATGGGCGGAAGTCAAACAACGGCAGGTCGTATAGGCATAATGCCGACACTGCAAGTATGAACAACACCGAATAGTTGATGGCAATCCACTGGTTTGTCTCGCTGACAAAGCGGAACATATCCTTATGCCATCGAGCCACGACCACTGCGGCTCCGAGCAGCACCACGTTTTTGGCAAATGTCTGCCAGTTAGTCAGGACCACTGCATCGCCAAAGCAGCCGCAATCGCTGATAGGGTCAGCCAGAGCAAGCCAGAGCGTCAGCGGCGTCATGATGCACATCAGCACGAGTGTCAGCACTGTGGCGCTACGCCGCCTCATGGCAAACAGCAGGAATATTCCGAGACAGAACTCTACTGCTGAAAGCACCACTGCCACTGCCAGCAACGCCAGCTCAGGAACAAAGCCGCCGAGGTGCAAAGCCTCAAGATAGTCTTCCAGCTTATACTGTGTGCCAACAGGGTCAACGGCTTTCACGAAGCCCGACAGTATGAACACTACAGCCAGCAACAGGCGACAGAGGTTGACTACCGTTTTCCTCACTATCACAGTTTAATCAGTGCGAACACTGAATAGTTTATTATGTCCATATAGTTTGCGTCGATGCCCTCGCTCACGAGAGTACCTTCGCTGAGGTCTTCCATTTCCTTTATTCGCTGGAGCTTTGTCAGAATGAGATCGGTATAGCTGCTAACCCTCATGGAGCGCCAAGCCTCATCATAGTCATGGTTCTTGCGTTTCATCAGCGCCAGTGCCTCACTGGCATGAGCATCATAGAGATCCATTGCCTCTTCAGCAGTGATATCGACTGTATCACAATATCCTTTCTCGAGCTGGACAAGGCCTACAATACCATAGTTCACCAACCCGATGAACTCTGGACGGATGCCCTCTCCAACGAGCGACAGCCCCGTAGTCTCAAGCTGGCGTATGCGCTTTGCCTTAATGAACAGCTGATCGGTGAGTGACGTGGGACGCAATATGCGCCATGAAGCTCCGTAGTCATGAAGCTTTTTCTCGAAAAGGCTGCGACACTCTGCTACAACCGCTTCGAACTCTTGATTAGTCTTCTCAAACTTATCCATAATCGAGTGCAAAGTTACTAATAAGGAAGTAAAGACACAATTATTTCGTTCATTTTTTAACGATTTTGATAGTTTTAGCAGAAATATTACTATATTTGCAACACCAATTTCAACCATTAAACCTCATAAACCAAAAGAAGCATATCTAAAACTACACGTCAATATGAAAAAATTGTTCTTCCTTACATCGCTGATTATGATGACGATGGCAGCGAATTCACAGGTGTATCTTGACCCACAGGCTCCAGTAGAAGAGCGAGTGAAAGATGCTCTCAGTCGCATGACCACACACGAGAAGATAAAAGTGCTCCACGCACAGTCGAAGTTCACGTCGGCAGGTGTGCCCCGTCTTGGCATTCGCCAGCTGAACATGGACGACGGACCTCACGGCGTACGTGAAGAGTTGGAATGGAACACATGGAATCCTGCAAACTGGACAAACGACGCTATCGTCGCCTTCCCATCACTGACATGTCTTGCAGCAACGTGGAACCGCGACATGTCGCGCCTATACGGACACTCGGTAAGCGAGGAGTTCGCTTTCCGCGGTAAGGACATCATGCTTGGTCCCGGTGTGAACATTGCGCGCACTCCAATGAACGGACGTGCTTTTGAGTATATGGGCGAAGACCCGCTGCTTGCAGGCGAGATGGTGGTGCCATACATTCAGGCCGCACAGGCCAACGGTGTGGCATGCTGTCTGAAACACTTTGTGCTCAACGACCAAGAGACCGACCGCTTTGGAGTAAACGTCAACGTCAGCGAGAGAGCCATGCGCGAGATATACCTTTCACCTTTCGAGCGTGCCGTAAAGAAAGCCCACGTATGGTCAATCATGGGCAGCTACAACTACTGGCAGAACGTACACTGCTGCCAGAACGGCCTGTTACTCAACGGAATACTGAAGAAAGAATGGCAGTGGGACGGTGCTCTCGTCAGTGACTGGGGAGGCACCACAGACACTCGCGAAGCCGCCCTTGGAGGTCTTGACATAGAGATGGGCACATACACCGACGGTAAGACGCAAGAGAGCGAGTTCGGATATGACGACTATTATCTTGGCAACAAATTTGAAAAGCTCATCAACAGCGGTGAGATACCCATGTCAGTGCTCGACGAAAAGGTAAGTCGTGTGCTACGTATCATCTTCCGAACAGCCATGAACCCAAACAAAATCATTGGCAACCAGTGTAGTGAAGCTCACTATGACGCATGTCGTCAGATAGGCGAAGAGGGCATTGTGCTATTGAAAAACAAGGCCCAGCCCCGCCAGAGAGGAGGAGAGCAGAAATACACCCTGCCACTTGATCTGTCGAAGTACAAGAACATACTTATCGTTGGCGAGAATGCTACGCGCTCACTGACAAAAGGAGGTGGTTCCAGCGAGCTGAAGACACTGCGTGACATATCTCCACTCGATGGTCTGCGCAGCCAATTCTCAACTCTCAATTCTCAACTCTCAATTGATTACGCACAGGGTTACTCTTCCGGTCGAGCCCTCTACGACAAAGTTGACAAGTTCAATACCGAGGAGAATGCCAGACTGAAAGCCGAGGCGCTTGACAAAGCAAAGTCTGCCGACCTCATCATCTTCATAGGCGGTTTTAATAAGAACCACCGCCAGGACTGTGAGAATGGTGACCGCGAGAACTACGACCTCTCGTTTGGACAGAACGAGCTGATTAGCGAGTTGGCAGACATAGCCTCATCTAACAAAGAGAAGAAAAGCAGCATCATCGTTGTCACTTTCGGAGGCAACGCCTATGCCATGCCTTGGCTTGACAAGGTCTCTGCACTACTCCACTGCTGGTATCTCGGCAGCGAGTCTGGAAAGGCATTGGCCAACGTGCTGACAGGCTTGGTTAATCCGAGCGGAAAGCTACCCATAACGATAGCCAAGCGTTATGAGGACTATCCTTACGTAAAATACGGCAAAGAAGCTTATCCTGGCATCAGTCAAGAGAAGCAAAAAGGCAAGCCCAACAGTCAGGTTTACTATAAGGAAGGTGTCTTCGTGGGCTATCGTGGCTTTGAGAAAGACAAGACACAGCCACTATTCCCATTCGGTTTCGGTCTCAGCTACACCACGTTTGACTATGGCAAGCCAACAGTGACCTTAAACGGTGACAACATCTGCGTTAGTGTCACCATAACCAACACAGGCAAGCGAACAGGCAAGGAGACAGTACAGGTATATGTCTCCGCCCCAAAGAACAAACAGATAGAGAAGCCTGCAAAAGAGCTAAAGTCTTTCGGTAAGACACATCTGCTGCAACCTGGAGAGAGCGAGACGCTGTACATCGTAATACCAAGAAGCGAACTTGCCTCATGGGACGAAGCCACACACCAGTGGCTTGTTGACAGTGGCAACTACACCGTCATGATAGGAGCAAG
Source organism: Prevotella sp. E13-27 (assembly GCF_023217965.1). Lineage (NCBI taxonomy): Bacteria > Pseudomonadati > Bacteroidota > Bacteroidia > Bacteroidales > Prevotellaceae > Prevotella > Prevotella sp. E13-27. Next base: position 452,468 of record NZ_JALPSC010000001.1, read on the forward strand.
CTGCACAGACATCAGAGGAAAGCAGAAAATTACCCTGTAAGAAGCGCCAAACAGCGTAAAATATGTTTAATATAAGCATTTTCTGATAGATTATCAAAAAAAATTCGTACCTTTGCAGCTAAACCGAAAAACAGCAAACGATGGACGACGAAATCAAAGACGAGATTCTAAACACTGAAGAGACAGAAGGCACAGATGCCTCTGGTCTTGCCGAAGGCCATAGCGACTATAAGCCAGTGAACCGCTTCGACGCTTCGGTGGTACACCACCTTAGCGGCATGTACCAGAGTTGGTTTCTGGATTATGCTTCATACGTTATCCTGGAGCGCGCCGTGCCTCATATAGAGGACGGCCTAAAGCCAGTACAACGACGCATACTCCACTCCATGAAGCGCATGGATGATGGTCGCTATAACAAGGTAGCAAACATTGTGGGACACACCATGCAGTTTCATCCCCACGGCGATGCCTCTATAGGCGACGCCCTGGTACAGTTAGGACAAAAAGACCTGCTGATAGACACACAGGGAAACTGGGGTAACATACTCACAGGCGACCGTGCCGCTGCCCCACGATATATCGAAGCACGTCTTTCAAAGTTTGCACTTGACACGGTTTTCAATCCTAAGACAACGGACTGGCAGCTGTCATACGATGGTCGCAACAAAGAGCCAATCACGCTGCCAGTGAAGTTTCCGCTTCTTCTTGCGCAAGGTGCCGAAGGCATTGCTGTAGGTCTTAGTTCAAAGATTCTTCCCCATAACTTCTGCGAGATTTGCGATGCCGCCATCAGCTATCTGCATGGCGAGCCTTTCCAGCTATACCCAGACTTCCAAACAGGCGGTTCCATCGATGTAACGAAATACAACGACGGACAGCGCGGCGGCGTGCTCAAGGTACGTGCAAAGATAGAGAAACTCGACCAGAAGACTCTCGTCATACGCGAGCTTCCGTTCACGAAGACCGTTGGCACACTCATTGAGAGTATCACCAAGGCCATAGAGAAAGGAAAGATCAAGGCACGCAACGTGACTGACCTCACCTCGGCCGAAGTAGAGATACAGATACACCTGGCCCCTGGTGTCTCGTCTGACAAGACACTTGACGCACTTTATGCTTTCACCGACTGTGAGATAAACATCTCGCCTAACTGCTGTGTCATTGCCGACCAGAAGCCACAGTTCCTCACCGTCAGCGACGTGCTACGCCATTCGGCCGATCACACAAAGGATTTAATAAGACAAGAGCTGGAGATCCGTAAGAACGAACTCCTCGAACAATATCACTTCTGTTCGTTGGAAAAGATTTTTATCGAGGAGCGCATCTATAAGGACAAGAAATTCGAGGAGGCACCAAATGTAGACAAAGTATGCGAACACATCGATGACCGTCTTACTCCGTTCTATCCGCAGTTGGTAAGAGAAGTAACAAAAGACGACATCCTCCGACTGCTTGAGATAAAGATGCAGCGCATACTGAAGTTCAACAAGGAGAAAGCCGACGAGCTGATGGCTCGCATCAAAGCCGAGATAGAGCAGATAGACCACGACCTTGCTAACCTCACTGAGGTAACGGCAGGATGGTTCCAGTTCCTGAAAGACAAATACGGCAAGGATCATCCGCGAATGACCGAGATCCGCAACTTCGACACCATTGAGGCGACAAAGGTGGTAGAAGCAAATCAGAAGCTTTACATCAACCGAACAGAAGGCTTCATCGGTACAGGCCTGAAGAAAGACGAGTTCGTGTGCAACTGCTCCGACATCGACGACATCATACTGTTCTACAAAGATGGTAAGTACAAGGTTGTGCGCGTAGCAGAAAAGCTGTTTGTCGGTAAGAACGTCATGTGGCTCGGAGTATTCAAGAAGAGCGACAAGCGCACCATCTACAATGTTGTATATCGCGACGGCAAGAAAGGTCCATGCTATATCAAGCGCTTCAACATCACCGGCATAACACGCGACCGCGAGTATGACCTTACATTGGGAACGCCAAATTCGAAGGTCATGTACTTCACCGCTAATCCTAATGGAGAGGCAGAGGTAATAAAGATCACGCTTGACGCCTCAGTGCAGGCGACGAACCCACGCATGAGCATCTTCCTCGAACGCTCATTTGCCGATGTGATGATCAAAGGACGTGCATCAAAAGGAAACATCCTGACGAAGAAGCCTGTTCACAAGATTGGACTTAAGAGTCATGGGCACTCTACACTCGGCGGACGCAAGGTGTGGTATGATCCAGATGTCAACCGTCTAAACTACGATGACCACGGAACCCTGCTCGGCGAGTTCTACGATGATGACCAGATACTGGTGGTTTTGAAGAACGGTGACTTCTATCTTAGCAACTTCGATGTTAACAACCACTATGAGGAGAACATACTGCGCATAGAGAAGTTCGAAGCCGACAAGGTATGGACAGCGGTGCTTTTCGATGCCGACAACCAAGGCTATCCTTACATAAAGCGTTTCCTCATGGAGGCAACAAAGCGCAAGCAGAACTGGCTCAGCGACAACCCTGCCTCAAAGCTGGTGTTGCTCACCGACGTCGTCTATCCATTGATACGCGTGACTTACGGTGGTGCCGATGAGTTCCGAGGCTCAGAAGACATCGACGCAGAACAGTTCATATCAGTTAAAGGCTTCAAAGCAAAAGGCAAGCGCATATCTACATGGCAGATAGAAAGCATAACCGAGCTGGAGCCGGTGAGATTCCCTGAAGAGCCGGAAGAAGAGCCTGAAAATGCTGAGAACGAGGAGGAAGACCTTGATCCCGATGCAGGCAAAAGCCAACAGCAGGTTATCGACGAAATGACTGGTCAACTAAGACTATTCCCCGATGAAGATTAAACTGTCCATACTTTTCGCAGCCCTATTCCTTACTGTCACGAACTGCACAGCTCAGACTGAAGGTAAGGTAAACGACCAGATAACCACTCAGAGCTATCAGGTAGGCATAGGTGCGAAAGACATCCTCGACACCTATCTGTCACAAGAGAAGTTCAAGGGTGAAGGCATCACGTTCCTCAGCATCAGCGAGAAACAGAAGATTGGCTCACGATGGTCGAACATCTTCCAGAATCAGTTCTCGCTCTCATCATCAAAAGACCGTGCTGATAACGAATCAATGCTTGAGGCGACCTACAATTTCTTCTATGGACGCTATTTCAGTTGGCAGCTACCACTGTTTGACGGCAACCTCAAACTACAGGCAGGTCCGATGGCCGACTTTGGACTGGGAGTGCTCTATAACACACGAGGAGTAGCAAACAACCCTGCCCAGGCCCGATTATATCTAAACATCATGCCATCAGGCATAGCGACCTATCAGTTCATGCTATTCAGAAAGAAATGGCAGGCACGCTATGAGATAGACCTGCCACTGATGGGAGCCATGTTCAGTCCTAACTACGGACAGTCATACTATGAGATTTTTTCCCTTGGCGACTACGATCATAACATCGTGGCAACATCCTTCGCCACTTCACCTACCTTCCGACAACAACTTACTATCCAGTGTACCCTCAACGACACGTGGACACTCTCGCTAGGCTATCTCGGTGACTACCAGCAAGCGAAAGTGAACAATCTGAAACAGCATGTCATATCCCATAACGTCATGATAGGCTTCGTGAAACGTTTCCAAATAATCAAATACCGCCCATGACACTATCATTGCTTTCACATAGGCTTTCGCCAATAATATCGAAGCTCACATACATTCTTTTACTGGGAGCTTTCATATTCACGCTGACAGCATGTGTTGACGAAGATGAATTCGACAACACCCCACAAGGTAATTTCGAGGCCTTATGGAAGATTATAGACGAACGCTACTGTTTCCTTGACTACAAACAGAAGGAGATAGGACTTGACTGGAACACAGTATATAATAAATATAAGGTACGCGTAAATAAGGATATGCGCTCAACACAGCTGTTCGAGGTACTGTCGGAAATGCTTGGAGAGCTACGCGACGGACACGTGAACCTTGTTGCCTCTCACGACCTGGGACGTAACTGGTCCTGGTACGAGAACTATCCCACAAATCTCAGCGACACCCTTCTTAGACGCTACCTTGGCACCGACTACAAGATTGCGTCGGGATTGAAGTATCGCATACTTGACGACAACATCGGCTATATACGCTATGAGAGTTTCTCAGACGCCGTAGGTGAAGGCGCGCTCGACGATATACTCCTACACATGATCCTATGCCAGGGCATCATCATCGATATACGCGGCAATGGAGGTGGCGAACTGACTAACACCAACATGCTGGCATCGCGCTTCTGCAATGAGAAGACACTTGTCGGCTACATCCAACATAAGACAGGCAAAGGTCATAACGATTTCTCAGAACTGAAACCACGATATGTGGAACCGTCGTCAGGTTTACGCTGGCACAAAGGTGTCTGCGTACTCACCAACCGACAGGTATATAGTGCTGCCAACGAGTTTACCATGTACATGCGAGCCATGCCCAACGTAAAGATTGTGGGCGACCATACAGGCGGAGGTGCAGGCATGCCGTTCTCAAGCTCGCTCCCCAACGGATGGATAGTACGCTTCTCGGCAGTACCCGCCTACGATGTCAACAAGCAGTCGGGCGAGTTTGGTGTTGATCCCGACTATAAGGTAAGCATCAGCGATACAGATTTTGCAAAGGGCGAGGACACTATCATAGAGTTTGCACGGAAACTTTTAGCCCAATAATTTGCACAGTTCGGTAAAAAGCGCTACCTTTGCAGCCGCGTTTAACAACCACACTTGCGCCTGTGGCGGAATTGGTAGACGCGCTAGACTTAGGATCTAGTGTCTCGCGACGTGCAGGTTCGAGTCCTGTCAGGCGCACAAAGGCTCTCAAGCTTTAAAACATAAACGCCCTCGTCGGCATAGCTCAGCTGGTTAGAGTATCACCTTGACATGGTGGGGGTCCTTGGTTCGAATCCAAGTGTCGACACAAAACAAATTCCCAAGTAGCTTCCTTAACTACTTGGGTATTTTCATTTTCTGAACATGCGAAATGAGGTATCAGTATTATCCATACCTTACTCGTAAGTATAGTATTGTTTATTAAATGTGTATTTCTGTATCTTTCTGCGATAAAACCATTCATTATTATCATTTTAATTGTTATCTTTGCACTCAAAATCTACAACTATTAAATAAACAAAAGAAAAAAATGAATCAGACAAACGAAAACGGTAGCCGCGGCTACCTTATCGGCATTGTGATGGTAGCCGTACTTGGCGGACTGCTCTTTGGCTACGACACTGCCGTCATCTCTGGAGCAGAGAAAGGTCTTCAGGCTTATTTCATGGGAGCGAACGACTTCGTGTACAGCAACTTCATGCATGGCTTCACTTCCTCATCAGCACTCATCGGCTGTATCATCGGCTCAGCCCTCTCAGGTCTCATGGCATCAAATCTCGGCCGTAAGCGCTCGTTGTTTATTGCCGGTCTGCTGTTCTTCGTGTCAGCACTGGGTTCCATGGAGCCAGAATTTCTTTTCTTCGAGCACGGCAAGCCAAGCTTTTCACTGCTTATCATGTTCAACATCTACCGCGTCATTGGTGGTATCGGCGTAGGTCTCGCCTCTGCCATCTGCCCAATGTACATCGGTGAGGTTGCGCCGTCTAACATCCGCGGTATGCTCGTCTCTTGGAACCAGTTCGCTATCATCTTCGGTCAGTTGGTAGTTTATTTCGTAAACTTCCTCATCCTTGGAGAGCATACAAATCCTGTTATAAAAGCTATAGAGGGCATCAATCAGGTATTGCCAGGCAGCGACCCATGGACCATTAGCACAGGTTGGCGATACATGTTCGGCTCCGAGGCTATACCCGCAGGTCTCTTCGCAATTCTCATATGCTTCGTTCCTGAGACACCACGCTATCTCGTAATGATTGGCAAATATGATGCTGCACAGGGCATACTTGCCAAAATCAACGGTGCTACACGCGCACAGCAGATTCTGCAAGACATTAAGGATACCATAACTGTAAAGACAGAGCGTCTGTTCACCTATGGCTATCTCTGCATCTTTGTAGGCATCATGCTCTCCGTATTCCAGCAGGCAGTAGGTATCAATGCAGTGCTCTACTACGCTCCACGAATCTTCGAAGACATGGGCATGACCAACCCAATGGTTAATACAGTTGTGATGGGTGTTGTAAACATTCTGTTCACTCTCGTAGCAGTATTCACAGTAGAAAAACTCGGACGCAAGCCTCTGCTCATCTGCGGTTCAATAGGCATGGCCATTGGTGCCATGGGCGTAGCAATAACATTCGGACACAAAGGCATGGAGATGGCAACCATGCTCTCTATCATGGTTTATTCCGCATCGTTCATGTTCTCATGGGGCCCCATCTGCTGGGTTCTCATTGCCGAGATCTTCCCCAACACCATCCGTGGTGCTGCCGTAGCAATTGCAGTGGCATTCCAGTGGATATTCAATTTCATCGTGTCATCGACTTTTGTCCCAATGTTCAATATGCATCTCACAGAAGGCGATGACTTCGGACACTGGTTTACCTACGGCCTCTACGGCTTCATCTGCCTGGTTGCTGCCTTCTTCGTATGGCGCCTCGTTCCTGAAACAAAGGGTAAGACCCTTGAGGAGATGACACAGCTGTGGAAGTCGAAAAACGCATAACAACAACAGTAATAAGCATAAAAAAAGCTGAGTCCTTAGTTGTAAGAACTCAGCTTTTTTATATGTAGAAGTCTTGATTACGGCATTAGCTTATCAGGTTCTGTTGAATAGCGGACACTAACGGTAGGCGTATGCGTGTTATGAAGAGTCAGCACGAGAGCGCCCTTGCCATCAGTCTGATAGTGAGCTTCCTTGTGAAGATCAGCACTGTGCTTCATTAATGCCCAACCATAGAGTGCATTGAACTGCTCATGACGTTCATTGTAGATCTGAGTGGTAGAATCATTATAAGAAGCAACATAGCTCTCCAGCACATCAGAGATTGTGTCATTGTTCTGCATGATGTCAACACGACAATACTCCTTAGCATTATAGAGCACATAAGTGCTTTCATCAGTAAGATTGGTGTCAATCTCAAAGCCTTTCAGCAGAAGTGAGTCACACATATTCTTCGCAGACATGCCTAGTGACAAGCCGCGAAAATCAAGATACTCACGCTCGCTATTGCAAGCGCACAAGGTTACAGCTGCCATTGCAGCAAATAATAGTTTCTTCATTATTGGAATAAAATATTGATTTGTCGGGCCAAAGATACAATACTTTTCCCATACCCGACAGAACCATTAAAAAATATTAACTGTGTTTTATCTTTTTAAAAAACAACAGTGATTTGTAAAACATAGCAAAACGCAACACTTACACACACAAAAAAAGAGTTACGCTTCACAGCGGAACTCTTCCGTAGTTTTGAAAAACTAAATTAATCAACCATAAACCTTAACCATTAAAATCATTTGGTGTTGCAAATATATCTCATTTATTATAAAAATAGGTTCACTTTTCGGGAAAATTAGATTAAAAATCAACAAAATAACGCATTTTCACCCAAAAACAACGCATTTTAAACCTATAATCGACTTTTTTATCTCCATAAAAAGTGTTATTCACAATAAAATATGTAACTTAGCAACCGCAAACAAAGACCTAATGAATATATGAATATTGCAATTTACATAATTATTGCTTTAATTATAATATTGGTATTCTTTCTATTAAGAGTACTTTACATCCGTAGTGTCCACATAAGGAACAAGCTCCAGATGGGACAAGTATATACAAACATCAGCCATGAGTTGTTAACTCCACTCACCGTCATATCAGCATCTGTTGAGCGAATGTATGAGCAGAATCCGCAGTTTGCCCAGGACTATGCCCTTATAAACCTCAACATTGACCGCATGGTACACCTGTTACAGGAGATTCTTGAGACGAGTAAACTACAATCAGGTGAACTGAAGTTGCTTGTGTCGCAAGGAGATGTAATGGAATATATCAGCCACACAGCACTTTGCTTGGAGCCACTAATGGCTAAACGCAAGATAGAGTTCAGCGTACAGTGCCAGCCCCGCTCCATGATGGGATGGATTGACACTGACAAACTCGACAAAATAATATACAACCTAATATCAAACGCAGCTAAATACACTCCTGAAGGCGGAAAGGTATCGGTGAAGGTTTGTACAAACAAGACATACGACAGTATTACCATTCGCGTAGAAGACAACGGTATCGGCATAGGCGATGAGACGATGAAACACCTATTCCAGCGTTTTCAGGACGGCAACTACCGACAGATGAACACCATTGGCACCGGACTTGGACTTGCTCTTACGCGCGATCTCGTGTATCTTCATGGTGGCAATATCAACTGCCGTAGTGAAGAAGGCAAGGGGACAACTTTCTCTGTCACCATTCCAATAAACAAAGAGTCATTTACTGAGTCACAGATTGACGAGGCTCATCCTGTTGACCTAAACAAGCCACAAACATACATTCTCGACATTTCTTCGATTACACCACAGGAGACTCCATCAACCAAAGTGGAGAAAAGAGAATCTGCCGATGAAGACATATACAATATATTAATAGTAGAAGACAACATTGAGCTGCTCATGCTCATGCAGACACTGCTTAGCAACAAATACAACATATTTACTGCTACAAACGGACAAGAAGCGCTGAAGGTTATAGAAGAAACAGAGCTTGACCTCGTCATCTCCGATGTCATGATGCCTGAGATGGACGGCAACGAACTGACTGAGCGAATAAAGTCCGACTCGAACATGAGCCATCTGCCCGTCATATTACTGACAGCAAAGAATCAGGACGAGGAGCGAGAAAAGTCTATGCTCATAGGAGCTGACGACTATATCATCAAACCGTTCAAACTGGGCGACCTCGACCTTCGCATCAGAAATATCATTGAAAACCGTAAGCGCATACGCCGAGAGTTTAAGGCACAGACGGTTGAAGAGAGTCGCCTCAAGGCCACCTCATCATCACCAAGCGCCGATGAACGTTTCCTGAAGAAAGCCATTGACTGCGTATATGCCCATCTCGCCGACAGCGACTTTGACCGTGATGCCTTTGCAGCTGAGATGGGAGCAAGCGCATCTACACTATACAACAAGCTGCGCTCAATCACCGGCATGAACGTGTCTGCCTTCATTCGTGACATCCGTATGAAAGAAGCCAAACGACTGGCACTCACCGACCCTGACCTACGTGTCAGCGACCTTGCTTATCAAGTGGGATTCAAGGACCCGAAATATTTCTCAACATGCTTCAAGAAAGAGTTCGGACTACAGCCAAGTGAGTTCATTGAGCAAGTGGCTTCGCGTTAATGACTATAGGATATCGAGCGAAGTACAAAATATTTCGTTTATATTATTCAAAAATTCCAAGAAAAGTTTTGCGGTAACAGAAAAAAGGACTACCTTTGCAACATATCGACCAACCTTATACCTTAAGACTTTTACTACGAAGGCACAAAAAAGCGCGACACATGCCGCGCTTTTCTTATTTTTTAAACTTCAAAGTCTACAGTCTCTCGAGCATTCGCTTTAGAACCACCGAGCATGAAATCTCGCGGTTTGCCGCTTCTGGAATTACCAGTGAGTTTTCAGACTCTATTACGTCGTCGGTAACGATAAGTCCGCGACGTACTGGAAGACAGTGCATGAACTTGCCATTGTTTGTCCACGACATGTGTTCGGTGTCAACAGTCCAAGAACGGTCTTCGCATGTAATCTTTCCGTAGTCAGCAGCGCATGTCACGCCTGGGTTCGACCAGTTCTTTGCATAGATGAAGTCTGCACCTTCGAAAGCCTTACGCTGGTCATACTCCACACGTGCATTGCCCACAAATGCGGGATCAAGCTCATAGCCCTTTGGATGGGTTATTACCAGGTCAACATCCTCAGCAGCATTCATCCATTGTGCAAAGGAGTTTGGCACAGCCTGTGGCAATGCTCGACAATGTGGAGCCCATGTAAGAACCACTTTCGGGCGCTTATCAGTCTTGTGTTCCTCAATGGTTATCAGGTCTGCAAATGCCTGAAGTGGATGCACCGTAGCAGTCTCCATGGCGAAGACCGGCTTTCCACTGTATTTTATAAACTGATTGAGCACAGTCTCAGCATAGTCATACTCACGGTCTGTCAGTCCTGCAAACGAGCGCACTCCAATGATATCGCAATAGCAACCCATTACAGGTATAGCCTCAAGCAGATGCTCACTCTTGTCGCCGTCCATAATCACGCCACGCTCAGTCTCCAGTTTCCATGCTCCTGCATTCACGTCGAGCACAATCACATTCATGCCCAAGTTCATTGCAGCCTTCTGTGTTGACAATCGCGTGCGTAGTGAGTTGTTAAAGAATATCATCATGAGCGTCTTGTTCTTGCCCAGATGCTGATACTTGAAACGGTCGTTCTTAATTTCCATTGCCTCAGCCAACGCTTTCTCCAATGGACCAATGTCCTCTACATTAATAAAACTCTTCATATTTATTTTCTTTTACAACTTGATTATTTACTGTTCATTTGGAATTATCCGTCGGCAAAAATAATCAAAAAACGCGAAGAAGCAAAGTTTCTTATTTAAAAAACAGAAAAGAGTTGTTCTTTCAGCTTGTTTTTTTGTAAATTTGCAGCCGAAAATGTATAATAAATCCCTTCATATTCATTTATTTATGAAAAAGTTCTTTCTGGCATTAATATGTCTATTCCTCTGCCAGCTTTCATTCGCAGGTCATATAACAACCGAAGAAGCACAGCATAAAGCCCTACTGTTTGTCAAGTCACACCGTGCTGCCTCACAACGCCAAGGCATGCGACTTGCAGCAAGGGGCAATGCCATTGCCATTAGCCAGACAGATTCTCTCACAAGCTATTACGTCTTTAACATTGGCGAGCAAAACGGCTTCGTGGTCATCAGTGGCGATGACCGTGTTCCTGCCATCCTCGGCTATGCTGACGAAGGAGAGTTCGATGTGACCAACATGCCGGAGAACATGAAGACATGGTTCCAGAGCTACGACAGTCAGCTGCACTATCTGTCAACACATAATTATACTGCCGTAGCCCAAACGAAAGAACACCCATCAGTAAGACCCCTGCTGAAGAGTCTTTGGAATCAGGGTGAACCATATTACAACTATTGTCCTACATATCAGAATGAGCACACGGTGACTGGATGCGTTGCAACAGCCATGGCTCAGGTCATCAACTATTACAAATATCCAGAAAAGACTACAGCAAAGATACCTGCATATACGACAGAGACGCTTAAAAAAGAGGTTTCCTCCATTGGCATAACCACTATCGACTGGAAGAACATGAAAGATGAATATACAGGTACAGAGACTACTGCTGAGAAGAATGCCGTAGCAAAGCTCATGCAACTCTGCGGCACCTCGGTGTTGATGGACTACAACTTAGGGGAAAACGGTGGCAGCGCTGCATACTCCAACAATGTGGCGGTTGCTTTGAAGTCATATTTCGACTACGACGCAGCAACAGAGCTTATAGACCGCAACGATTTCAAGGCCGCCGCATGGGACAGCCTCATCTATAACGAATTGGCAAACAGCCGCCCTGTCTATTACGCAGGCTCGACAGTGAAAAGCGGTCATGCCTTCGTCATCGATGGTTACGACAAGAATGGCCTCTATCACGTGAACTGGGGATGGGGCGGAAGCAACAACGGTTATTTTCTGCTCTCCATCCTTGATCCTGGTAGCAACAGCGGCATTGGCGCAAGTTCGAGCACCGACGGCTACAGCATCTCTCAGGAAGCCATCATCAACGCACAGCCAAACACAGGCGTGGTGCCCGACAAGCCGAAGATAATGACTATTTACAGTATTCAAACTGAGCAGGCCACGGTAAGCAAGTATAATAAAAAGTTCACCGTTAACTATACCACAGAGACCCGCAACTTCACTGGCGACTCTGTGCATTTCGAGCTTGGAGTAGGCGTATTCGACAAAGACAACACATTGAAATATGTTGAACGGCAATGGGACGTAAACCTGGGAGACACATGGGGATATTCAGCTGCCAAGCATACAGCAGCAATACCAGCGCTACCAGATGGCACATATTTCATAACCAACGTTAGCCGCGAGGTAGGCACAGACACATGGTACAGAAACCATGGTGCAGACAAATACAGCATCATAGCTGAGGTAAATGGTCTCAAGATGCGACTTACCTCACCGTATATATACCTCGACGGAGAGATAGAGGTAACAGGCAAGCTCGAGAAAGGCCGAACGCTGACTGTAAAAGCCACTATCGACAACTATGGAACATTCTTCAACGAAGCCCTTTACCTAAGAGTCAACGGCGAAAACATGGGTGGACGACAGTTTGAGTTAGAAAAAGACGAGACTGGCGAGCTGGAGATGACCTTCAAGGCAGACAAGGTTGGCGAGAACGAAATCGTTATTGCACGACGCTATTGGGAATGGGATGCAGACAGCAAGGTCTGGAACGAGATATTCGAGACAATAGCAGAGGAATCCATCACCATTGCTCCTGCCAAAGCCCAAAACCTCAAGTTCAGCAACGGCAAGGTGACAAACCTCACCAATGGTGTGGTAAAGGACGACAAGGTAAAGCTACAGGTTAGCGTGAGAAACAACGGACAAAACGAATACGATGACTTCATACGTATCTGGACCCTCGTGCCTTACACTGGAAACAGATGGTACTACACCTCAAGCACAGATGCTGAGATAAACGTACCTGCCGGAGGCTACAAGACTATCAACCTTGAAGTGCCCATAACGAAAAGCAATAGCTATTGGTTTATTATAGTATATAAGAACTATGGTGAGTTTGGCGAACCGAACAACACAAATTCTGCCTACAGTGATATCTATAACATCACGGTCGAAGTACCCGAAGTGCCCGATGACATTAAAAAGGTTGTAGCTAACAGCTATTCTGCCACAACAGAAGCTGACAGAAAGATTTACAACCTCAACGGTCAACAGGTTCAAAAGACAGGAAAAGGCATCTATATTGTGGGTGGTAAAAAAATAATATTGAAATAAATATACATTCACACATATTCTTAAACAGCTTTTTACACAAAATATGCAAAAATATTTGGTAAAAAGTAGAATACTGTGTACTTTTGCACCTAAATTACGCATAAATATACTTTTCGCTAGTAAAAAGCATAGAAAGAGAATAACGTATGAAGATTAAGAACACCCGTCTCGAAACCCTTCGTCTGATTATCTCAAGCCAGCAGCTGGGTAGTCAGGAAGAGTTGTTGAGCGCATTGCAAAAGGAAGGTTTCAAACTCACTCAAGCCACCCTAAGCCGTGACCTCAAGCAGCTGAAAGTGGCAAAGGCAGCAACGATGAGCGGAAACTATGTCTACGTGCTGCCCAACGAGTCAATGTACAAACGCGTCTCCACGCCATCAACAGTCAAGGAGATGATGCAGATGCCAGGCTTTGTCAGTCTGAACTTCTCCGGCAACATGGCAGTGATAAAGACTCGTCCTGGCTATGCCAGTTCCATAGCCTGGAACATCGACAACAGCGACCTTCCAGAATTTCTCGGAACCATTGCCGGTGCAGACACCATCTTCGTGGCCATCAAGGAAGGTGTAAGCCATAGCGAAGCCGTCGAAGCCCTAAGCACCGTTATTCCCAACATTAAATAAGACGTTCAATATGAATGTGTGATTCATCCACACATTATATATTATAACTAAAAGGTAAAGATGAACAAGGATAATATAGAAGTTGTGGTGGCTGGTCCTGAACATGAAATATATGTGGACACCATCCTTGAGACAATAGCCGAGGCTGCCAAGGTGCGCGGCACAGGTATTGCCAAGCGAACTCACGAATATCTGGCAACAAAGATGATGGAGGCCAAGGCAGTCATAGCCCTCGCCTCCGACGGACGCTTTGCCGGTTTCAGCTACATCGAGACATGGGGCAACAAAACCTATGTCACGACAAGTGGTCTGATAGTACATCCCGACTTCCGTGGTCTCGGACTTGCGAAGCGCATTAAGGATCTTACATTCACTCTGGCCCGCACCCGTTGGCCCCATGCTAAGATTTTCTCACTCACGAGCGGTGCTGCCGTAATGAAGATGAACACCGGTCTAGGTTACAAGCCTGTTACCTTTGCCGAGCTCACTGACGACGAGGCTTTCTGGCGCGGATGCGAAGGCTGCATCAATGTCGATGTGCTCCACCGCACAGGTCGCAAATACTGCATCTGCACTGGCATGCTCTTCGACCCCACGGAACAGCTACCGGCAAAGATACCCGAAGACGTGCTTTCACGCATACGTCACTTAGAAGAGATAGAAGAGAATTGAGAATTGAGCGCTCGGCTTTGCCGCTTTTACAAAGGCGGAACGCCGACTAAAAGAATTTAATATAATACAGATATGAGCAAGAAAAAAGTTGTAGTAGCATTTAGCGGTGGTCTCGACACATCATACAACGTGATGTATCTCACCAAGGAGTTAGGCTATGAGGTTTATGCTGCCTGCGCCAACACTGGCGGTTTCTCAGCAGAGCAGCTGAAGCGTAATGAAGAGAACGCCTACAAGTTAGGCGCAGTGAAATATGTGACACTTGACGTGACACAGGAGTACTATGCAAAGTCACTGAAGTACATGATCTTCGGCAACGTGCTGCGTAACAACTGCTATCCCATCAGCGTGTCTAGCGAGCGCATCTTTCAGGCTATAGCCATTGCGCGCTATGCTAAGGAGATAGGTGCCGACGCTATCGCCCACGGCTCTACTGGTGCCGGCAACGACCAGATACGCTTCGACATGACCTTCCTCGTCATGGCGCCAGGCGTAGAAATCATCACTCTCACACGCGACCGTAACCTCACCCGTAAGGAAGAGGTTGACTATCTGAACGCCAACGGCTATTTCGCTGACTTCACCAAGCTGAAATACAGCTACAACGTAGGCATCTGGGGCACCAGCATCTGCGGTGGCGAGCTTCTCGACCCCACCCAGGGACTGCCAGAGGAAGCATATCTGAAGCATGTCACAGCCAAAGAGCCTGAGCAGCTGTTGAAGATTGAATTCGACAAAGGCGAGATAGTAGGTGTGAACGGTGAGAAGTTCGACGACCGCGTAAAAGCCATCCAGAAGATTGAGGAGATTGGAGCGAGCTATGCCATCGGTCGCGATGCCAACGTCGGTGACACCATCATCGGCATCAAGGGCCGCGTAGGTTTCGAGGCAGCAGCACCGAAGCTCATCATCGAGGCTCACCGTCTGCTGGAGAAGTCAACGCTCTCTAAGTGGCAGCAATACTGGAAGGATCAGGTTGCCAACTGGTACGGCATGTTCCTCCACGAGAGTCAGTATCTTGAGCCTGTCATGCCCGACATCGAGGCTATGCTGACCTCAAGCCAGCGCAACGTCACTGGTACAGCCATCCTGAAGCTCCGTCCTTACGGTTTCGAAACCGTGGGCATTGACTCAGCCAACGACCTCACGAAGTCTAAGCTCGGCGAGTATGGCGAGACACAGACAGGCTGGACTGCCGACGAGGCCAAGGGCTTCATCAAGGTTAGCTCTACCCCACTCCGCGTTTACTACGGCATACATAAGGACGAGAAGAGATGATCAAAGTAGGTATATTAGGTGCAGCAGGATATACGGGCGGTGAACTCATTCGTCTGTTGCTGAACCATCCCGAGGTAGAGATTGTGTTTGCTAACTCGGAGAGCAACGCAGGCAATCTGGTTTCTGACGTACACGAAGGACTGCTTGGCGACACCGACCTTAAGTTCACCGACCAGATGTCCTTTGAAGATGTCGATGTTGTGTTCTTCTGTTTCGGTCACGGCAAAAGCGAGCAGTTCCTTAAGGAACACACTATCCCCGAGAGTGTGAAGATCATAGACCTCGCACAGGACTTCCGCATCGCTGGCAACCACGACTATGTATATGGACTGCCCGAGACACATCGCTCAGAGATTGCCAAAGCACAGCATGTGGCAAACCCGGGCTGCTTCGCCACCTGCATACAGCTAGGACTGCTGCCGCTGGCAAAGGCAGGCCTCCTGAAACACGACATCTCTGTAAATGCCGTCACAGGCTCTACCGGTGCAGGACAGAAGCCCGCCGCAACGACCCATTTCTCGTGGCGTGCCGGCAACTTCTCCACATACAAGCTCTTCAACCATCAGCATCTGCACGAGATATGCCAGACACTTAACGAGCTGAAGCCTGCCGATGCCCCACATGTTGTTAACACCTTGACAGAGGGATACGACGCTGAAGGCATCACCGTTGACTTCATCCCATATCGTGGTGACTTCGCCCGTGGCATCTTCTGCACAGAGGTCATCACCTTAGATCAGCCCACTGAAGCTGAAGCCATCGTTGCACTCTACAAAGTTTTCTATCGCGATGCAGCCTTCACTCACTACAGCGACAAGGCACTTGACCTTAAGCAGGTGGTGAACACCAACAAAGGCTTGGTACATGTTGATGTCTTCAACCGCAAGATTGTTGTCACCAGCATTATAGACAACCTCCTTAAGGGAGCTGTAGGTCAGGCTGTACAAAACATGAACATCATGTTTGGTCTTAACGAGACTTCAGGACTGAATCTCAAAGCCTCAGCATTCTAACAGCAGACGCATATTCGCTTATACCATTATCGCCACCCGCAGCAAGTTCACTGACGGGTGGCGATAATATTTTTATATAGCGCAAAACGTTAAAACTTACTAAAATTCAAAACAAATACAGTACTTTGTATTGCATAGTACTTAGTTTTTACATATCTTTGCCGCGTCAATCAGACAAGACCCAATCAGTTCCTCTTCCGGAGGGGGAACAACAAGACAAGTTAAAGAGTAAGAAACATGAACATTGAGAACGCAAAATCGCAAATGAGAAAGGGCATGCTGGAGTACTGTGTACTGCTATTGCTGAAGCAACGCCCTCTCTATGCGAGCGACATCATTCAGAGACTGAAAGATGCCGAGCTGTTGGTGGTAGAAGGAACGCTCTACCCACTGCTCACCCGACTGAAGAATGACGGACTGCTCTCCTATGAATGGCAAGAGAGCACGCAAGGGCCTCCACGCAAGTACTATGCGCTAAGCCCTGACGGCGAACGCTTCCTCGAAGAGCTCAACGAAGCCTGGACAGGACTATCAAACACAATTAACTATCTAAAAAACGTAAGAACTGAATTTCATCTTTAGACCAATATGAAAAAGAACATAACCATTAACCTTTGCGGCAGACTGTTCCAAATAGACGAAGACGCCTACGACATGCTGCAACACTATGTTGACTCGCTGCGCTCACACTTCAGCCATCAGTCTGAAGGCGATGAGATTGTCAATGACATCGAAGAGCGCATAGCCGAACTGTTCGAAGAACTTAATCACACAGGAGTCATGGCCATTACCATTGACCATGTGAAAGACATCATCACCCGCATAGGACAGCCTGAAGAGCTGGCCGGCGAAGATGACAGCACAAACGACGGCACCAAACAGCAGACATACAAGAACGCTTTCGACAATTTGCGCACCAGCACGTCAAACAGACGACTGTTCCGCAACCCTAACGACAAGATGGTTGCCGGCGTACTCTCAGGCCTTGCCGCCTACACCAACACCGATGTCATCTTCTGGCGACTCGGTGCAGTACTCATCACCCTGCTCTGGGGTACAGGTCTGCTTCTATATATCATCATGGCAATCATCATGCCCGAAGCCAAGACGCCAGAACAGCGACTGCAGATGGAGGGCAAGGAGATAAACCCT
Organism: Prevotella sp. E13-27; assembly: GCF_023217965.1. Lineage (NCBI taxonomy): Bacteria > Pseudomonadati > Bacteroidota > Bacteroidia > Bacteroidales > Prevotellaceae > Prevotella > Prevotella sp. E13-27. Next base: position 470,275 of record NZ_JALPSC010000001.1, read on the forward strand.
AAGAATCTGGCAGACGAGATGGTTGACGAGAAACAGGCCCAGCCGGTATCAAGCAATGGCCTGCGCGAGGTAGTATCTGTACTGCTGAAAATCGTCATTGGCATAGTACTATTCTTCCTGGGAACCATAGCCCTCGTTCTTGGCATAAGCTTCTTAGGCGTTCTCATGGCAGTCATCTTTGCCGTCATCATGCCAGCCAAGACAGCCATCGCCCTGCCTTTCACACTTAGCGGCATGGGGCTGGCAGAGGTATGGGCTAACCACCCCGCCGTACTCATTGCTTTAGCCATAGCCCTTCTGGCAACGCTATTCATCCCTGTTTATGCCATCGTTCACCTTATACTGTCCTACACCAAGCGCATCAAGCATATGAGCGTCGCACAGCGCATCGTTTGGGTTGTTCTGTGGCTTGTATCACTCTGCGCCCTCATACCACTTGCAGGAATGACAGGCATGCTCCACGACCAGTACAGACATGAGCGCTTAGCACAAGAGAGCAGTTGGATGACAGACGAAGACCGTGAATACCTGGATGCCAACGGATGGACTCTGCAGAAAAACGAGAACTGCCATAACGATTACGTCAAGAAAGGCGAATATTTCACTGGTGATCCGGAAATGGCATATCTCGATGCGTGGGATGCCAGTGCAGAGCAGGTGTTTCAGGTAGTCTCCCATGAGGAGGTAGTGGACTCAGGTACCTACCGCATAACCTGTAATGCCCGCGCTGAAGACGAAGGTGTCTATATCTTTGCCAAGACGCCTGCCAACAGGCACAAGCCAAGCGCAATAACCATGGTGCCGGTCTACGGTAACCAAGGCGGAAAAATCTGGGAAGAAGCACTCGACTTAGTGAAGAGCGACTCACTGCCTCTAGCCGAGCGTGCCCGAAAGATTCGCGAAGCCAACAACGGCAACGGGTATGGATGGAGCACCATAGAGCTTATCGTAAAAGTTGAGAAACCTCGCACCACCCTGAGCTATGGTGTAAGCACATGGGAAGAGACCACGGAACATCAGAACCAGGCCCAATGGTTCTCTGCCTGCGACTTCAAATTAGAGAAAGTGGAATAGAATTATGAGAAGACAGGCTTTTGATGTGAATTCATAGTTCAATCAAAAGCCTGTCCTAATAATCAATGATATTCAAGCTGCTTCATAGAACACCTGCCCGACTCGGTCTATATGTTCACCTATAGGTGTACCTTTCTTCGACTCATAATCAAGCAAGTCAACTGAATATAGAAGCTCCAAATTTTCAATCTCGCACTGGATATCAAGTAATTGCCTATAATCTATTTTGCTATCAGCAATTGCCAAATCGATATCTGAACCCGTACGGTAATTTCCTTTTGACCTGGAGCCAAAAATCAAAACTTTCCTGATGTTTGCATGTCTGCGAAAAACATCCTGAAGTTCCTTAATTACACTATCACTTAAGCCATACCTCATGCTTGTTGATATTCATTATTATGTGACAACAATTCTAATGACTCATCCAATTGTTTTAGCAATGGAGCAAAGTCACTATAAATCATCTGTACTATGGGAAGTGCTTCACTCTCATCATACACCTGACTTAATGTGTTACGTGATTTTGCCATCATTCGCCATTCATCATGATTTGTAATCAATCCATCCTCAAAAGCCATTTTAAGAGTTCCGTTTGGTCCCGACATAAATTCGTATCCTTTATACACGAGCAAATCCTGTAGAACCTTCCAAGCTAATTCAAAGGTATATTCAAAGCGTTGAACCAACCCTTCAATCTCAAGTTCAGACAAATCTTCCATAAATCTATCCGACTCGGTTATAGCCAACAATCTGCTACATGCCTTATGATAATTGGCATAGCGCTGAATCCAACGAATATCCTGCTGTCCCATAAGCATTTCAATTTTTCATTGGCAAAGATATGAAATTATTTAATTACAAACAACAATTAACAGCAAAAAGTCGAAAAAGTCCGAAATTATTTTGTTATTAGGAAATAATTCTCCACTTTTGCAAATGACTAAGCCAGTCGTATGCAGCAGGGCGGGTCAAAATAACATCGATGGAATCCTAAGGCCGACGATGCCACTTGTAGGGCAGGCCAAAGGGAAAAGACGTTTTCTGAACGTTACTATTCCACAGGAAATCAAGGAAGTTAGGAATGTGGAAGTTATCACATCGATTTCCGTGTAAGTCGTTATAAATTAGTCCATTTGCGCTAATTTGCGTTTTTCTTTTACTTACTAACTCGGACGAATATTGAGGCAGTTCCGTTACCAAAGTGTTACCTGCGATTGTTTGGGTAATATGTGTAGAATCGGGTAATCTGTACAAGATTCATTGTGGCTTGGAATAATATGGTACTGCTGTACCTGAAGAAAGGCAGCACAGACAAGCGAGGAAAAGCACCCATTATGGGACGCATCACCCTCAACCGCTCGGACTTGTTCGCTTGCCAGAGCAAGAATTCGATGGCGCAGTTCTCCTGTAAGTTATCGTGTACCACTAATCTGTGGAATCCCCGTTCGGGAAGATTGGATGGCAAGAGCCGTGAGGCAGTAGAGGTCAATGCCAAGATTGACAAGATGCTTCTCAACATTAACTCTGCCTATGATAATCTGTTGAAGCGTAATGTGATCTTCACCGCCCAAAGCATACAGAAAAGTGGGGAAAATAATATTAAAATGTGATTATTTGCTAAATATTTGGGCGTTGTGTGCGTTCTTTCAGAGAAAATGAGTAACTTTGTATCAAGAACAATAGAAATCCATTATGGACAAAGACATTAATCGCATCAAAGTCGTGCTTGCAGAGAAGAGGAGAACCAATAAGTGGTTGGCAGAGCAGTTGGGGTGTGCGCCTACAACTGTATCAAAGTGGTGTACCAATGATTGCCAGCCAACAATGGAAACATATCTAAGAATTGCAGACCTGCTTGATGTGGAACTAACAGAATTGGTAAGAACAAAGAAAAGTCAAACGAAACTCCCATCTTTTTGAGTTAGTGGGTAACTATAATACACTTAGTGGGTAACTCGGGAAAGTTAGTAGGTAAGTCATACAAAAGATATATTTGCAGCAAACTATGGCAACAGTAGACAAAGATATAAACGAAATCTCCGACAAGATCATAAAGGTAAAGCGCATTGTTAAGAAGCGTGTGGAAAAATTGGAGTATAAAGATATTCCAGAGACTCCAATTGCAAAAGAAGTAGGATGGAAAGATTTGCAATTTTCTCATCCTGAAAATACAGTACGATTAGGTACCGTTTTCTCAGGAATAGGAGCTATTGAGCATGCTTTTCAAAGATTAGGCTTGAAACATAAGATAATGTTTGCAGGTGATATAGAGCCTAATTGCAAGAAAAGTTATTTCGCCAATTACGATATAAAAGAAGAAGATTGGTTTAATGATGTGAGAGATTTTGATGCTCGAAAGTATAAAGGAAAGGTGGATTTCGTAATAGGTGGTGCTCCGTGTCAGGCTTTTTCGATGGTTGGACATCGGTTAGGCTTTGAAGACGCTCGTGGCACCTTATTCTATGAATTTGCAAGGGTTGTGAAAGAGACACAACCTAAGGTGTTCCTTTTTGAGAATGTGCGAGGACTGCTTAACCATGACAAGGGACGAACATGGCATGTAATTCACGACATATTTGAAGAACTTGGTTATGATGTGAAGTTTCGTGTTCTTAATAGTTGTGATTATGGAATACCCCAACATCGCGAGCGTGTCTATTGTCTTGGATTCAAAAAGAAAACAAAGTTTGAATACCCAGCACCGATAGATTTAGAATACAAGATGTATGATTTTTTAGAGGACTATGTGGATAGTAAATACTTCCTTAAAGAAAAAGGCGTAAAGTTTGTTACCAGTCATAAAAATAGAGATAAAAGCTATACTCAGATTAATGGTGATATACAATTGTGCCAAAAGAGAAATCAGCAATTTAACTGGCATGGTGACTTCGTATATCATCCAGATTCAGATCTAACCCCTACAGATGAAGCTTTTGACGAGTTCGTTTTTGACGTTAAGGATGTTGAAGAGAAATATTATCTATCTGAAAAAGTTGCTAAATACGTCCTTGCGGGAGGAACGAAAAATTTTAAGACGTCTACAGAAACAGATTTAGATGTTGCTCGTCCATTATTGCAATCAATGCATAAAATGCATAGGGCTGGTGTGGATAATTATGTTACTCATAAAGGACGAATAAGGAAGTTGACACCAAGGGAATGTCTGAGATTGATGGGGTTTAAAGATTCGTTTAGAATAGTAGTATCAGATACTGCGGCATATCAACAGGCTGGAAATAGTATTGTCGTTGATGTACTTATTGCGATATTAAAACAAATGGATATAACAAAATACGGTGTTGCACTATGATTATTGATGGTAAAGAATATAATGTTATTGATGTGTATGATCAATCAATTACCGTTCCCGATTCATATGTAATGAATGAGAACAAGACAGGTAAAGGACACGGAGAAGCGAAACTTTACATGGGGTCTAAAGATTCTATGCGTCATTTCTATACGGGTAATCCGAACACAGAAGGTTTTGTTGTTAAATGTTTTGTACTAAAACGTGATTTGATTTCTCTTTTGAGGACAATAAAACATGAATATCAATACCCGTCTATTAAATATAGAGGGTTGGGGAAAAATAGAAACATGCTGAAATTGTGGAAAACTCGTATGGAATATGTAGAGACCTTACCTACTAAAATCGAATTTGATGTAAAAGACCAGCATCAAATAATTGGTTCTCGTGGCTATGTAAACTGTATAAAAAAAGGTAGTGGATATGATTTGATAAGAAAAGTGGCTTTACCTTTTGTTTCATATATTTCTGTGATGAAAGTGCAAGAAGTAGAAACTCAAGAAAACAGTTTCTATTGGCGTCCTTTTGCAGATTTTACTCAAATGGCTTCAATGCAGATGGCAGCACAAAATTACGGAAAAGGGAAACAACTAGAAAATTCAAAACAAAGAAAGCGTCAAGTCCAGTATCGAGAAGAACTATATAATGAATTTCACAGTTGTCCATTTACACATATAGACGAGTTCCGACTTTTGGTGGCAAGCCACATTAAGCCCTATGCTGTATCAACGAAGAAAGAACAGTCTGATTCTAATAACGGACTAATGCTTTCGCCTCTATATGATAAACTTTTTGATAAGGGGTTTATCTCGTTTGGCGATGATGGGAGTATTATGGTTTCAGATTGGTTGTCCCCTCAAAATCGAGAACGGATTTCTTTCGATTATTCTGTAGAAGACTTAAATCTAAACGAAAAGCGGAGAAAGTATTTAGCATATCATAGAGAAAATGTCTTCAAATAGTTGAATTATGGCAGATGCAATATGCAGATGGAGAAATGGAACTCCAAAGACTGTAGTAGAATTGGCAAATTCTATTCCGCACAATCGGATGCCTGTTGACGAATTCCGTGCATTTATGGAAGATAAATGGAATGGAGATTTTTTTAGAACACCATACCAATTAGCTTGTCAACTTGGACTTTATTGTGAGGCAGAAGACGGATATTATTATCCTCGCTTTAACCATGACATTAACGAAAAGGAAGCTGAAGACTATCTTTTCTTTTGGTTGCCACGATATTACATTCCTAATCCATATACAAGGAAGGATGGATTCCAAGACATTGATTGTCCAACATTCTTTCTTAAAGAACTCTATGACTATACTCAACGTCATCCAAATTGTTCTTATAAAGATGCATATGAATCATGTTTTCATGAAACAGCAAAGAATAATGATGATATAGTTCGGAATTATATTAATAGTTACTCTCAAGTTTTATCTTTTTCAAAAGATGGGCTATTAAATATCACAGATGTTAATCCGCAAAACCTTTTTACTGATATGGATAAGAATAATAAGAAGGCTTTCTTTGACAATTTTACCTTTACCACCAATAAGGAAACGTTTAGAGTAAATGTAGATGATGGTCCATACCTTCCATTTATAACCGCACTCCGCACAAAACCTTTCCTTCTCCTTGCAGGAATCTCTGGCACAGGCAAGAGCCAGAAAGTGCAGGAATTGGCATTTATGACTTGCCCCAATGGGGAATTGCGGAATGAAGGTGGAACTACGCCGGGGAACTATTGCTTGGTGGAGGTGAAACCTAACTGGCATGACTCAACGGAATTGTTGGGGTATTATAGTGCTTTGTCTGGTAAATATGAATTGACTGATTTTATTCGATTTGCCTACAAAGCCTCGCAGAATAAGTATGTGCCGTTCTTCCTTTGTTTGGACGAGATGAACCTTGCACCTGTAGAGCAGTATTTTGCCGAGTTCCTAAGCGTATTGGAAACAAGGAAGAAAGTCGGAAACGAGATATTAACCCAATATCTGTTGAGCAAAGACCGTTTTAGCAACTGCGAGTTGCAGAAGAAAGTATTGGTGAAGGAAGATGGTGACATCATTGAGGGCGACAAGCAGTACAAGATGGAGTTCTTGTATTCTGAAAAGGACGCAGAAATCATTACATACTTGAAAGAGAAAGGACTGACGTTGCCCGACAACCTCTTCGTGATTGGTACGGTGAATATGGATGACACCACACACCAGTTCTCGCGGAAAGTAATTGACCGTGCTTTTACCATTGAAATGAATGGTGGTAAGATGTCGGAAATGTTCTCGCCAGAGAGCAAGATGCTGCTGGAATACAGGGAAGAGCCAATACCCCTTGAAGCGTTCAAGGCTGAATTTGTAAGAGCATACGAAGTGCTGGACGATGCGCGGTTTGCAAAATATAGGGATGTGATTTCTACTCGCATTCCAGCATTATTGGGTGATTCTGATGGTACTGCCGAGGCAGACAGCATCAACGGCATACTGAATGAAACGCCGTTCCGTGTCAGTTATCGTGTGCAGAATGAATTGGTGCTGTATCTGAGCACATTGATAGAGCGTGCCAACTTCCCAGAGCCAGACCAAATAGAAAAACTGATAGGCGAAGCCACACTGGCTATTCTGTTAGAAAAGGTGCTGCCCCGTGTGCAGGGTGAGCAGAAGCAGTTGGAAACGCAGAATGGCAAAAGCAATGTGCTAAAGGATTTGAAGACTTTCGTGAAGAGCCACTTTAAGCCCGAAGAGGATACTGATGCCAACTCGCTCTACAACCAAGTTCTTCGGAAGTTAAAAGAAATGGATGATAAACTGGCGAACTATTACACTAATTTCTTCTAGCATCGTGAAGGCATGAGCAAAAAATCTATCCGTTTTTTTAACGACCGTGAGGTACGCGCCGTTTGGGACGAAGATCACAACAAGTGGTGGTTTTCGGCTACGGACATTGTGCGGGCCATCAACGATGAAGAGGATTATGTAAAGGCCGGTAACTACTGGCGCTGGCTGAAAAAGAAGTTAAACACAGACGGCATTCAACTCGTGAGTATCACTCACGACTTCAAATTCGAGGCTCCTGATGGCAAACAACGTAAGGCCGATGCGCTGGATGCGGAGGGTGTGCAGATATTGGGCACCCACTATCCCAACAATCGGGCTAATGCTTTTCTCAATTGGTTCACCTATAGCGACAACAGCATTGACGGGCAAAGCAAGAAGAAAGCATACACGCTGATAGAGAGTGGTTTGCTTGACAGTATGGAGCCGGGAACAGTGAAGTGCCTACAACAGATTCATGCCTACCTCTTCGGCGGACTCTATGACTTTGCCGGGCAAATACGCACCAAGACTATCTGGAAAGACGGTACGCTGTTTTGTCGCGCCGAATATCTGATGCAGAATCTAAGGCTCATTGAACAGATGCCTGAAACTTCTTTCGATGAAATAGTCAATAAGTATGTAGAGATGAACGTGGCGTATCCCTTTATGGAAGGCAATGGGCGTTCTACTCGCATCTGGCTGGACTTGATGTTTAAGAAACGCTTGAAGTTGTGTGTCGATTGGAGCCAGATAGACAAGAAACGCTATCTGGAAGCGATGCGGAGAAGTACCACTGACGCGACATACATTAAGGCTTTGCTTAACGGGGCAATGACAGATGAGATTGATGACCGTGAGATTTTCATGAAAGGCATAGACTACTCTTACTATTACGAACAGGAAGAATAGCGTATGGAACTATTGCAATACAAATATCATAATGCCTATGTTATCCAAGCCAGCAGCACGGATATAGGTATGTCATGGCGGAAGTTCAAGGTGAGAGCCAAGCAACTGCCACCAGAGCGGTATTGCAATTATGTGATGGCGAGTGGCGGCAGGCTGAGCGTGTATAATGCTGACAGCAAAGTGATGGACGATGTGGCTGAGGTTGACTGGCATGAGACCCGACCCGTCTTCTTTGAAGACCACAAGTATAACCTCACATTGACGTTCTTTGATGCCGTGGAGGAACCGCGCATCATCCACCCCAACAAGGAGGTGGAGGCGATGTTCAACACGGTAAATACGGCATCGGGCGAGTACGTCATCAGTAGCAGTCTTGACTTCTTGAACCAGCCAGGTCACTTTGCCTTGGAGTTCGCCTACAAGAATACCGCCAACGAGCACATACGACACAAGATAGAGTTCGACGTGCTTTCGCCTAAACTCGATACGAAGCACGACCTTGACATCATCATTCAGCAGATAAGGGCAGAATATGGTGACTTGGTTTTCCGCTATCTCACGCTGACCTTTCAACAGTTTGAGATGGGTCGTGAAGCCAACAACGAACTGATATGGCTGTCGGTGTTCAAGCAGATTGTGGACAGTTATGTGCAGGCGGTTCGTTTCATCATTCATCAGCCACATAACAAGATGCGCCAATATGAGGAATACCGAAGAGCCGAGCGCATCAAAGGCTGGACACCCATGTTGGCAGAAAGATTCAGCAATGACCGTCTGAATGATGAAGAACAGGCATTAAGGAAATATTATAGGACGGAGCAAACGGAAGCGACTTTGGATACAAGGGAGAACCGCTTCGTGAAATATACACTCCAACGCATCACTGAGCGTCTTTCGCTGTTAATGCAAAGGCTTGGAGATGGAACATCGGATAGCGAGATAGAGAATTTGAAGGAGAAGCAGAAGGAACTGGAAATGCTTCGGCGCAATTCGTTCTTTAATGGCATCGGACACTTTGACGGGTTCCGTCAGCAGAGCATGGTGCTTCAGCAGCGCAGCGGCTATTCGCAGGTTTATCGCTATTGGATTATGCTGCAAAATGGCCTCGACCTGATACAAGGTGATACAAGCGTAGGTGTGCAGCCCATCTGGCGGCTTTATGAATTGTGGTGTTTCTTGAAGGTGAAACAGCTTGTCTGTAAGGTATTGGGTATAGATGTTCATAACAAAGAGCATCTTGAAAAGTATGTTCATGAAGACACGCAGAATGCCTTTGACTTGTTTAATGGCGGCACACTCAGCGGTCACATTACTTACACTAATCCGCAGAATGAGGATTTGGTGGAGGTGGGCTATCAGTATTCGTTTGATAGAAAAGGCGATGAGCATGAGATGCGTTCTGCCACGACAGAGCAGAAACCCGATATTGTGATGCACATTCACAAGAACGAGCGTGACATCACGTTGACCTATCTCTACGATGCGAAATATAGTGTCCGTGGTGATGACGATGCAACACTGGGCAACGTGCAAGACGAGCCAAAACCTGAGACCATCAACGCGATGCACCACTACCGTGATGCCATCTATTTTGGCAAGCGTGGTGAGCAACGTTTCTCGAAAGAAATCATAGGTGGGTACATTCTCTTCCCCGGAAGAATGGATGAACACCGATTATTAGAACAAATACAGAATCACAATGAGCAGTTGCCATACTTCCTGAAATCCATTGAAGAAGTGAATATCGGTGCATATCCATTGCTGCCAAACGAGGAAAGCGGATTGCTCTTAGAAAATCACCTTCGCAAAGTACTGCTTGACGAAAGCATCATTGAACAACTTGAAGTGAGCGTTCCGCAGAGAGGTTTGTATTATACCGATACTCAGCCGAAGTCTGTTGAGTCGAAGAATGTGTTTACCGTTACTGTCAGGAAAACAGATGCAGACTACCAGACATTCTTGGAGCATAAGGCTAAGAAATACGTCATGGAAACCTTGCCGAAGGTGAACATTCTCGAAGCCATTTACCTCCTTCCGATGGTAGGCGGTGATATTGACGGCTATTATAAAATAACACGATTAACCATCGAGGACGGCAAGATGTGTCTGAAGCTGGGCGAGTTTATATCGCTGGGCAATCAGTGGGTAAACATCTTTCAGAATATGCGTCATGGTGAACTTATTACTATGAATAATGTTTTGAAACTGTATGGACAAAGATATTAAAGTTGAATATTAACATGTACAATGAATCGAGAAGAATTTGCAAAACGGCTTGAAGAAATCCAAATACAAGAAGGTACAACTTTTTGCGCCAGATGATTGGTCTGCTGGGATAGTACAGAATGCGACTTTGGCAGACTTGGATGAACTGGCAGTTGCCAAAGCCCGTGTGATGTACAAAAAGGTACACTCAAAGATTCCTGCCAACGAAATTGACGGTTGTTCGGTAGAAGAGTTGCTGAGTAACAGTGGTATCATGATTGATGGCAAACTTACTCGTGCTGCCATCATCTTATTGGGTAAACCAACGGCAGTGTTCAAACTGAGGCCTCATACCACTTGCAGGAATGACTGGCATGCTCCACGACCACTACAGACATGAGCGCTTGGCACAAGAGAGCAGTTGTATGACAGACGAAGACCAATGGTTCTCTGCCTGCGACTTCAAATTAGAGAAAGTGGAATAGAAAAAAATGTGGACGCCGCAGCGCTAAGGTCTGTATGCTTGACAGCAAAGGTCAGGAACACAACAAGATTTCAGGACGAAACTCAAAATGCATCGTATCGTAGTGATACCAACGACCACCCCAAATAAAACCGTGGCGTTCAAAGATTTCAACTATAGACATAGGGATACGATTCTCATAACCGATGCGGTCGGTCTCCTTAGCTCTGGGATTTGACCACAGCCAATAATTGGAATAGTCTGTACATATATCTATTGCAATCCCATAGCTATGGGCACTCTGCCGTTTGGCTTCACGTACAGTCCGCCAATAGAACGAAGATGACTGCCTCATGTAGGGCAAAAGCTCTACATGGGCAGCTATCTCATGGGCCACGGCACGCAAACTATCCGCACATCCATTTGTTGTAGAGAATCGTATCTTCTGACCAAACCAGTCTACCACTTCCATACGTTTCTGAACCTCCTTAGCACTACGTCCATACATATTCTTAAATAACTGCTCGCAACGAGAGCGCCCTGCATCAGCAAGATATGCTGGAACGGATGCTTGTCTGTCATAAGGCATATTGAACATATCTTCCACGTCTGAATCGTCAAGCATTTCCTCAAAGCCCTTTTCTCTGCCATCATCATACAAGATACTATCACCATCGGCCATTAGCAGGAAACCGTCTTTGTAGCCTACGACATGAGAAGAATAGACTTGCATAATAATTTTAACACCTCGTGGAAAGGCATCACTTTCTATTTCAGTACTATCTGAGATCTCATCGTACTGAACCGAACGGACATTATCTTTTCCCTTACATTGGCAAAGGAAAATACTTAATAGGATAAATGTGACAGCCTTATTCATGCCGTTTGATGAATTCAACATTTTGTTGTTCTATATCGGTTAACATGCTACTCACATCATCATAGCGACCCTCATACCAAGGTTCGTTTTCGAAGAACGAGCGCATATCAGCGGTTTTGAACCTATAACCATGTCGCGCATAAATCCAGTTGCGAAGAATCCTTAAGTCACTCTTAGTATAGCCATAGATATCTGATTCCGTAAGCAGCCGTCTTGTTCCTATTCCGTATTTCTGTTCATGACTGGTGGAAGACTGAGTCTCTTGCGACTGCTGTGACGAATATCCCGAAGAAGAGGTAACAACTTTAGTTGTCTGTCTTTTAGTCTTCTTAATAGGCTTACCACCATACTTAATATAATACTTCCCTTTTTTATTCTGCTTGACATCAACAATATATTGCCCCATACGCACTGAGTAATCGGTAACTTCCAGTATTGGCTTGTAGTGTTCATCATAAAGATAGAGTGCAGCAATACACTCTCCCGTCACCTTGTTTTCAGCAATAAAGGCAAAAGCTCCGTGGCCATTGCTCATATCTCCATTCCAGAAGACATTCTTCCTTCCGTTTTCATCGCCATAGACCTTGAAATCATAATCCCTTGCAATGTTCTGACGGAAATGTATGAGTGCCGTTCTCTGAATTCCCATGTCCATCGCATACCGGGCATCTTCATCACCGAACATACTCTTCAGCTGATTGAATTCTTCTTCTGTAATCAAAGCTGACCGGACGGTATATCCTGTATAGCCGTTAGCCCTTACTTTTACGACAACTTCATCATTGCCAAAGGTTCGCGCTGCTGTGCCGAAATGGAAGTCATAATCAACATGACTAATAAGGTCTGACGTTTTATACAAATCTTCATGTTCACGATAAAAATACATTGTAGGACCTTCCTCTTCAAAAAGTTCTGACACCATGTCTATCACTTTCGAGCCAAAGAAATAGCCCAATGCAACCAAGACTGCTATTACTATGCAACCTATAGTGTATTTCGAATCGTCCTTTTCTGAATCACCTGCCTTGCCAGTTGAAGCTGTACTTTGGTATGAAGACGATTGGCTAGTGGAAGAACTGCTGTGAGATTTTGCCGCAGCCTGCATCTTAATTGCTGCCAACATTTCTATAAATTGGCGGGCTTCTTTAAACCCTAAACGTTCGGCATCACTTAGTAGCTCTTCAGCCTTTTGCAAATCGACAGCTGTGCCATAACCTTTCATATAGCAATAGGCTGCAAGTGTCTTGGCTGGCTCATAGCCATCGGCTATTGCTTGTGTCACCAAGGTGAAAGCCTGTTCATAATGAGTATTTGATTCGAACAGGAAATAATGAGCCATTGATGTCATTGCAGCTTTATTGCCTTGAACAGTGGCTTCCTGCAACCAATAGACCGCTTTCTGTATATCCTTTTCTACTCCAATGCCATCATGATAGAAGTAGTACAGTTTCAATTGGCAGTCGCTGTCACCCTTTCTGTTCTCATTATCTTGAGCACCCTTGTAGTACCACTGAAAAGCCTGTTGCATGTTTGGCTCACCAAGTTTTCCATATTCATGTATAGCGCCTGCATAGTAGCAAGCAGGTTGAAAACCGCTATCTCCCAGCGATGTGAAAACTATATAAGCGTCGTTTATGTCTCCACCATTGTTGAAGGTATCAACTGCTTTCTCCCATTCATCAGCTAAATCCTCATCTGATTCTTCCTGCTGATGCGTCCAGAACTGCATCTCTTCTTTATCCTGTTTAGCTGTCAGAATCTGCAAGAACTCCGAGTATTCAGATACACTACTGATTTTCTTCAAGTTAGCGGCAAAGGAGTCGACTAAAGAAGACAATTTTAAGTTAGCTACCGAAGAAGTGGCATAATCTGCCAACTGACTTTGTAGGTCATATAGTTCCTCAATAGACCTACCATCCTCAAGCAATTCAATTACATCGACAATCAAGTCATGTAGAATTGCATATTTTTCGATTCCTTCTTCCTTAAGAATCTTGTAAATCTTATGCAGATTATTACCACACTTCTCTGCGTTATGGGATATGCTCATTTTCAGAATATTGATATGGAACGATTTAATTGTCAAACGCCACTATGCCTATCTGCGTCTAGTCCACTTCTTTAAATTTGCCGTATATACTTTCTCGGTGATACGTTTTACCGTTGTCTCCGTAGAGTGTTCTTTCATCTATGCTCATGTTACCACTCTGAGGGCCGTCTTCAGTATCATAGCGCTCCGGACTTGCCTGTGAGCCACCGCCTCCACCTGACGAGGAGCTGCTGTTTAAGAGTCCACCCAGCAAGGTCAGACCAAGCCAGATAGCCACTACTGCTGTCACCACAATGATTACCAAGACTGCCAGTACACCGCTTATAAAGTAAGTCGCGGCAATGCAGAGCAGCATGAGCATAGAGCGTTTGAAAGCTGTCCACGCATCAGCTGAAGCCACTATCGATTCGCCAATGTTCAAGCCGCATATCAGAATACAGAGACCACCAGATGCTATCACAGAGAGGTCCGTATTCATGTCGAACATGCTCTTCAGCGCATTTCCACCACCAGTAAATGCACCAATGATGGCAACCATAAGGAGACTAATTGTGCCAAAATACTTGTTAGCATTTACTTTATCGTCCCATAACTTCTCTTCCCAATAATAGAAGAAAGTCAGTTTTTCATTAATAGTATTTGAATTCATATTGTTTTCGAATTAATTAAATGGTGCCATAATAGAAATAGAAAGCCAGTCCTGTCAACAGAGGGAATATCACGGCCATAGCCATCCACTTGTTCAGTGGCGAGAAAACACCATTGTGTTCTGCGTCGTACTTTCCACTGAAGGCCTCACAACGCGCTAGCTTCCAATAACAAATTGTCCAAAGCACATATATAACAATAAAATAGTAGGTGTTTAAGAAAGAATTAATATGATAATCGTACTCTCTTAACTTTCCCCAATCCAGAGCTTCGTCAAAGCTTGATTTCCAAAGGAATGAAGATGAATACAAAATATTAATTGCAGCCAACACACAAAGCAGGCTTATCCATCCCATGTTCAGTTCTGAGAGCTTACTGTTAAGAATCACAAGTGAGGTAAAGTAAACCCAACCAAAACCTATCAGAATCCAAAGACAGCTAACGGCCTCAGCAGGCAACAAATCTCTACCATTTAAGAAGGCGTTCATCAAAAATTGCAATACCTGCAAACACACAAAGCCTATCGCGGCTACGCGCACGCCCTTGTTAGAAGCCTTAGGGATGAGTAGAGCAGCACCAACAAGAAATGACAACTGGGGAATAATGAAAAAGAACAATGTATACTGATCCGTGGTTAAATCACAAATAATCCTTGGAAAGAGCACCCATAGTATGTTAAATATCGCATAGACAGCACCTGACAATGCCATCAGCAGGCCAGCGGCAGTCTGCATCTTATTTGGCTTATACTGTTCTGCTACTGAATAATACCTTGGAGTTGTCTGCGAAGAATCTGTACCTGCATCACTCACATATTCTACTGGCTGCGAAAAGCTATCGCCGTCGCCACCGACATACTTCACCGTCTGCCCGCAATTAGTACAGAAAGGCTCGCCAGAGTTATACTCGATGGGCTCTCCACAATGGGGACATCTCTCGATTTTGCTCATAGTTTTTAGTTATTGTTAGGTTAATAAATAATCAGTTCAACAGTCCCCAAAGTCAAGACTGCTCATACAAAACGCTGCAAATATAACCAATATTTGGATAATGTTCACTATTTTTGGCTCTTTTTTTACGAATAATCGCAATAAAAAGAAGATTAAGATGATTAAACTCGCCTCCGAGCTGTGTTCATACCATCTAAAAAACAATACGAAAACGCCAGAAAAGCCCGATTATTCAGTCAGATATAAAGAGCAGAACTGATGGGAATAATTAAATCTGCGACGCAGATTACTAAATCTGTGACGCAGATTTAATAATCCGTGACGCAGAATAAATATTTTGCGTCACAGATTTGGATATTCCAATAAGTTTATGTAACTTTGCCAAACAGATTCAGATTCTATATCTGAAAGAATAATACCATTTTTTAATTTAACAAAAACACACAACAATGACAAAGTACATTAAGAGAGAGATGGCCGACCTTAATGGGTGCGGCACAACACAGGCACACTATCGCGTGAAATCCTACGGACGTGTGCCGTTCAACGAGTTTGTATCGGCCTGTGCCGAGGGTAGCACCGTGACACCTGCCGACGTGGTGGCGGTAGTATCAAGAGTCACCTCCGAACTGGCACGACAGATAGGTCGCGGCTACACGGTGAGCATCGATGGATTGGGAACATTTGGAGGACGCCTGGGCGTGGTCAACGACAGACCGCTCGACGACTTCGAGGACAATACTGAGCATCGCAACTCTCGCTCGATAGCCTTTACCGGCATCAGTTTCAGGGCTGACAAACGCCTTGTCACCGAGGTCAATGACAAATGCTTCTCTATGGAGCGCGGCGGAGAGAGCCGTCTGCAACGCTCACCTTACACAAAGGAACAGCGGGCAGAGCGGGCACGCAAATGGCTTAGCGAGAACATGCTGATGCGAGTGGCCGACTATGCTGCTATCAATGAATTGTCGCACACTACTGCTTCCACAGAGTTGTGCAGTCTAGCCAAGGATCCTGAATCGGGCATCATATCAAAGGGTCGCCGCAGCGCAAAGGTCTATCTGCTTGGCAGCAAAGGTCAGGAATAGAGTATTATTACATTTTTATACAGTCAGAATCAAAAAATTGGCAAATTAATACAAAAAGGCTCAAGAAAGCTGCGATTTGTCATATTTTTACTTTATCTTTGCCGCAAATTATAAAAAGCAAACGAGGTATGAACTTATTTGATGTATATCCGCTCTTTAACGTGAACATCACGAAAGGCGAAGGTTGTAAAGTGTGGGACGACAAAGGTCAGGAGTATCTGGATCTCTATGGCGGTCACGCCGTCATATCAATAGGTCACTGCCATCCTCACTATGTAAAGAAGGTTGGAGAGCAGTTGCAGAAGCTCGGCTTCTACAGCAACTCAGTACAAAACAAGCTGCAGGCAGAGCTGGCAGAACGCCTGGGTAAGATAAGCGGCTATGAGGACTATCAGCTGTTCCTAGTAAACAGCGGTGCCGAGGCTAACGAGAATGCCTTGAAGCTGGCATCATTCAAGAACCCCACAGCTAACCGCATACTCTCTTGCGAGAAGGCTTTCCACGGTCGCACATCGCTTGCCGTTGAGGTGACGAATAACCCAAAGATTGTGGCACCTATTAATGACAACCACCACGTGCGCTTCCTGCCTCTGAATGATGTAGAGCCATGGATACGTGAGCTGTCACGCGGTGGTGTGGCTGCCGTGATACTGGAGTGCATACAGGGCGTTGGCGGAATACAGATGGCAACGCCAGAGTTTGCACAGAAGCTGACATACGCCGCCAAGCGCTATGGCGCAACAGTAATCTGCGACGAGATACAGTGCGGATACGGACGTAGCGGAAAATTCTTTGCACACCAGTGGCTGGGCATAAAGCCAGACATCATCACAGTGGCAAAGGGTATAGGCAACGGCTTCCCCATGAGCGGTGTGCTCATCTCACCTGACTTCAAGCCTGTCTATGGACAACTGGGCACCACCTTTGGTGGTAACCACCTGGCTTGTTCGGCAGCTCTAGCGGTGCTCGACGTCATGGAGCAGGAGAACCTCGTAAAGAACGCACAGGAGGTGGGTGACTACCTAATGGAGAAGATTCGCTCACTGAACAACCCAAAGATAAAGGATGTGCGCGGTCGCGGACTCATGATTGGCATAGAACTGACTGAGGACCAGAAGCCCGTGCGCGAGCGCTTGGTATATGAACAGCATGTGTTCACCGGCTGCTCAGGCACCAACCTGCTCAGACTGTTGCCACCACTGACATTTACAAAGGAACTCGCCGACGAGTTCATTGAGAGACTACAGAAGGCACTGTGACTATAGACTTAGACTTTAGACTATAGACTAGAGGCGGGAAATAAATGATGGAAGAGGTGACCTCTTACCTCTAACCTCTTACCTCTAACCTCTAAAAACTAAATAACATAGAGTATTATGAAGATTGCAATAATAGGAGCCGGTGCAATGGGCGGCGCATTGGTAGAAGGTTTTATTAAGAGTGATGCGTATAAAGCTGCCGACATATGCGTGAGCGACCCATCACAGGCAGTTCTCGAGAAGTTCACTGCAATGGGTGCTTCGGTCACTGAAGACAACACACAGGCTATAGCAGACGCTAAGGTGGTGATGGTTGTCGTGAAGCCATGGCTGGTAGAGAACGTCATTAAGGGCATAGCCCCTGCCCTCAGCCCCATGCAGAACCTTGTGGTGGTTGCAGCAGGAGTAAAGAGCAGCGACATACTGTCGTGGCTACCTGAAGACGGCAAAGAAGCAAAGCTGTTCCTTGCCATTCCGAACATTGCTGCTGCGGAAGGTTGCTCAATGACATTCCTCGTTCCGTGTGGTGCTACATCAAGCCAGGACACGAAACTGATTACTGACGTATTCAACACCGTGGGCAACACGCTGATAACCGACGAGAAGCATCTGGCAGCAGGCACGACACTCGCTTCATGCGGCATAGCATACGCCATGCGTTACATACGTGCGGCAAGCGAGGGTGGCGTAGAGCTGGGCTTCAAGGCCGACGATGCCAAAGAGATAGTTATGCAGACGGTGCTCGGCGCGGTGAAGCTGCTCGAAGCCAGCGGACTGCACCCAGAGGCAGCCATAGACCTCGTAACAACTCCTGGCGGAGTGACCATCAAGGGTCTGAACGAGATGGAACATGCAGGCTTCACCTCCGCAGTAATCAGAGGCTTAAAAGCCGGTGCGAAATAAGGCCTATCCCACCCCTCCCTAAGGGAGGGAGAATCAAATATTTGAAAATTGAGAATTATGGACGAACAACTGAAACAGATTGGTGAGCGCCTTCGCGGACTGCGCGACGTGCTTGACATCCCCGTAAGCGAGATGGCAGAGACCATAGGCGTATCATCGGATAAGTATGAAAAGATAGAGCAGGGTGAGATGGACATCACCATATCAAACCTGATGAAGATTGCCCATAAGTATGGAGTGTCAACCGAAGAGCTAATCTTCGCCGAGGCTCCACACATGAAGTCATATTATGTGACACGTAAGGGACAGGGCATGTCTATCGAGCGAACGAAGGCTTATAAATATCAGTCACTGGTAGGCGGTTTCGTGAACCACAAGGCCGACGTGTTCATCGTTACCGTAGAGCCTAAGCCAGGGGCACGTACCATCTATAAGAACAGCCACCCAGGACAGGAGTTCAACCTCGTGCTTGAGGGTAAGATGGAACTGTACATAGGCGGTAAGACTATGGTGCTCGAAGAGGGCGACAGCATTTATTTCGACGCAACGAAGCCCCACGGAATGCTTGCCGTTGGCGACAAGGCGGTGAAGTTCTTAGCATTTACAGTAGAATAAGGTTAGGAAAGGATATGGTAGAAAGATTTCTGAAGCAGACAAGCTTCACCTCAGTGGAGGATTACAACAAGAACTTGGAGTTCATCATTCCCGAGCGCTTCAACTTCGCCTACGATGTCATGGACGCATGGGCAGAGGAAGCGCCAGAGAAGCTGGCACTGCTCTGGACTAACGACCAAGGTGAGGAGAGACGCGCCACATACGCTCAGCTGAAAGAACAGAGCGACCAGGCAGCAGCCTATCTGACATCGCTCGGCATAGGCAAGGGCGACCCTGTGATGCTCATCCTGAAGCGACACTATGAGTGGTGGATTATCATGCTGGCCCTTTGTAAGATTGGAGCCATTGTGATCCCTGCTACACATATGCTGACCAAGCACGACTATGTCTATCGTAACACACGCGCCTCAGTGAAGGCCATCATCTGTGCCGATGACGACTATATCATCAGTCAAATTAAGCTGGCCATGCCTGAGAGTCCGACGGTGAAGCAATATATCACACTCCGCGACGAGGAAGGTTTCCACAACTGGAAGACTGAGTGGCAGCAAGCCCCGAAATTCGTACGTCCTGCATTCGTGAACAACAACGAGGATACGATGATTATGTACTTCACCTCGGGTACCAGTGGCGAGCCAAAGATGGTGGCACACGACTACCTTTATGCTTTGGGCCACCTCACCACTGGCGTCTTCTGGCATAACCTGCACGAAGGCTCGCTCCACCTCACTGTGGCTGACACTGGCTGGGGCAAGGCTGTATGGGGTAAGTTCTACGGACAGTGGTTCGCCGGTGCAACGGTATTCGTGTTCGACCATGAGAAGTTCAATGCCGACACACTGCTGCGCCAGATGGAGAAATATCATGTAACAAGCTTCTGTGCTCCACCGACGATATACCGCTTCATGATACGCGAAGACCTGTCGAAATACGACCTCTCTTCGTTGGAATACTGTTGCACAGCAGGCGAGGCTCTTAATCCTGCCGTATATGAGAAGTTCTATGAGAAAACGGGCATACGCATGATGGAAGGCTTCGGACAGACAGAGACTACCATGACGCTGGGCACATTCCCATGGATGACTCCGAAACCTGGCTCAATGGGAATACCAAATGCACAATACTGCATAGACCTGCTACGTGCCGACGGAACGCCATGCGAAGACGGTGAGAAAGGAGAAATTGTTATTCGTGTAGGCGACAAGAAACCTATCGGTCTCTTCAAAGGCTACTACCGCGACGAGGAGAAGACACGCGAGGCATGGCACGACGGCATATACCACACTGGCGACATGGCATGGCGCGACGAAGACGGCTACTACTGGTTTGAGGGCCGTATAGACGATGTCATCAAGTCATCAGGCTACCGCATCGGCCCGTTCGAGGTGGAGAGTGCGCTGATGACCCATCCTGCTGTTGTGGAGTGTGCTATCACCGGTGTTCCCGATGACATACGCGGCATGGTTGTGAAGGCTACCGTGGTGCTTGGCAAGGAATGGAAGGATAAGGCAGGCGATGACCTTGTAAAAGAGCTGCAGCAGCACGTAAAGAAGGAGACTGCTCCTTACAAATATCCGCGCATAGTGGAGTTTGTTGATGAGTTGCCAAAGACCATCAGCGGCAAGATCAGGAGAGTGGAGATAAGGGAAAAGGATAAGAAGTCGTGATCAATGAGAAGAATCGTTGTTAAGATAGGTTCAAATGCTCTGACACGCCCCGACGGACGCCTTGACGTGACACGCATGTCGGCGCTCGTGGATCAGATTGCATGGCTGCGGAGCAAGGGCTGCGAGGTTATACTCGTGTCGTCGGGTGCCGTGGCATGCGGTCGTCGTGAACTTAAGGTGGAGCATGAACTGGACTCAGTGGAGCAGCGACAGCTGTTCTCTGCTTTGGGACAGGCGAAACTGATTGGTCTTTATTACGACCTCTTCCGCGAGTACCACATCCATGTAGGTCAGGTGCTCACTATGAAGGAGAACTTCCAGCCTGGCGAGCAGTATCAGAATCAGCAGGCCTGTATGCGTGTGATGCTCGAGAATGGTGTCCTCCCCATCGTCAATGAAAACGACACTGTATCCGTAACGGAGCTGATGTTCACCGATAACGACGAGCTGTCAGGTCTTATCGCGCAGATGATGCAGGCCGACACGCTCATCCTATTGTCAAATATCGATGGTATCTATACTGGCAACCCTGCCAATCCACAATCACAGCTCATCAAAGAAGTGGCACCTGGCACAGACCTCTCACGATATATCCAAACCGAGAAGAGTTCGGCCGGTCGTGGCGGCATGCAGTCGAAGTATGCCACTGCCTCAAAGATTCAGCAGGCAGGCATACGTGTCATCATTGCCAACGGCAAGCGCGAAAATATTCTGACAGACCTCTTTGAACATCCTAACGAGACACCACACACTGAGTTTGTACCACAAGGTGCATAAAAGCGCATGCATAGAACAAGAGAACAATAGCTCTTCGAAAAGAAAAGCTCTCCGTTTCTTACATACTCGGAGAGCTTATTTTATTTAACCGTTATCTCTGTATTGGCTGAGACAATAGCCTCATATTCAGTTCCCGCCTTCAGTTTAGCTCCACCGCCACATGGTAAAGGAACAAAAGTACAAATAAATATTATTACTTCTGAACGAAGTACGATGCAGAAATAAAAAAATTATCAATAACAGACAAAACCAAACAGAAAAATCTTTATAAAGTAAGGAAATATTCACTTATTAGGGTATTTTTTAGCAAAAACTCTTTGTTATTAAAAAAATAAATTCTATTTTTGTGAAATATTAAAAATATGAAAGTAATATTTTCAGAAAAGTTAGAAAGTTTTATTGAAAAGCATTCTGATTCTAAAACAGCATTGGAAAGATGGAGTGCGATATTGAGAGGAGCGAAATGGAAAAGTCATACAGATCTCAAAAATGATTTCCCATCAGCTGATTATGTGGGGAACAATAGATATGTGTTTAACATTAAAGGAAATAATTACAGAACAGTTGTGCTCATAGTGTTCTTTGCAGGAACAGCTGCAATTCGTTTCATTGGTACACATAAAGAATATGATAAAATAAAAGACATAAAAACAATATAAGCTATGATTATTAAAAACGAAAAAGAATACAAGAAATTCGAAAATCGCATGGAAACCCTGATTCAGCATGGAACAGAATTAGGAGACATGGATCTACTTTCCGAGAAAGAAAAAGAAGAATTCATGATGCTAAGCGAGGCATTGGATGAGTATGGTAGTGCCTACCACCCTCTTCCTGGACAAATGAGCACATTGCTCACTAACGCAATCCTTACCCAAGTTAAGGAGAAAGGGTTAAAGCAGAAAGAGGCTGCACAAATGATTGGAATCAGCCCGACATTCTTCAGTGATTTGCTTCATGGACGACGTACACTTAGTTTCGAGGTAGCTCGTACTATCCATAAGGTACTTGGAATTCCTGCAGAAGTTGTGTTAGCATAAACATTAGAAGAAAGCATAAAACATACCAATATGCAATTACAAGAGACTTTTAAGCAAGTAAAGCGCGCCAGCAAACTGTTGGCTCTGCTTAGCGACGAACAGCGTAACGAGATACTCTTGGCAGTAGCCGATGCCATAGTAAACCAGCAGGAGCGCATATTGAAGGCCAACGCCGAAGACTTGGCAAAGATGTCGAAAGACAATCCACTTTACGACCGACTGCAACTTACCGAGAGCCGACTGGAGGGTATTGCCAGTGACATGCGCAACGTGGCTATCCTACCCTCTCCACTGGGTCATATAACAAAGCAGAAGACGCTGCCCAATGGTCTTCGTCTCTGTCGCGTAAGTGTTCCCTTCGGTGTCATCGGAATGATCTACGAAGCTCGTCCCAACGTGACGTTCGACGTCTTCTCCCTTTGTTTCAAGAGCGGCAACGCCTGTGTGTTGAAAGGCGGTAAGGATGCCGACAGCTCTAACCGCGAAGAGGTAGCCTTAATTCACGAGGTGCTCGAACAGTATGGTGTCGACAAGGATGTTGTAGCCTTGCTGCCTGCCACCCACGAGGCCACTGGCGAGATGTTGAACGCCGTAGGCTATGTAGACCTCTGCATCCCTCGCGGCGGACGTAAACTCATTGATTTTGTGCGTGATACAGCTCGCATCCCCGTCATAGAGACAGGCGCTGGCGTGGTGAACACCTACTTCGACAAGGATGGTGACTTGGAGATGGGCCGTGCCATCATCAACAACGCCAAGACACGTCGCGTCTCTGTCTGCAATGCCCTGGATTGTCTGCTGATCCATCAAGACCGCTTGAACGATTTAGATAGTCTTGTTTCTCCAATGGCCGAGAAACACGTCATCATCTATGCCGATATTCAGGCCTATACTGCCATCGACGGTAAGTATCCTTATCTGGAGCACGCCACAGCCGACAGTTTTGGCACAGAGTTCATGGACTATAAACTCGCCATCAAGACTGTCAGCTCGCTTGACGAGGCCCTCACTCATATCGACGAGAACGGCTCTGGCCATAGCGAGGCCATCGTGACGATGAACGAGCAGACGGCCCGTAAGTTCCAGGCTCATGTCGATGCAGCCTGCGTGTACTGGAATGCGCCCACATCGTTCACAGACGGCGCACAGTTCGGTCTTGGAGCAGAGATTGGCATCTCTACACAGAAGCTCGGTCCACGCGGTCCTATGGCTCTTGAGGAGATTTGTACATACAAGTGGCTCATCGAGGGCGAAGGCCAGACAAGAGCATAGAAAGCTTTACACAGAAGCTATCAATTCAACATAAACACTCGAAACAATAAAAAAAGCTGCCCGCCGAAAGAACATTCAGCGGACAGCTTTTTTATTGAGATATTTGACGATTACTGTTCGTCAATCTTAGCCTCTTCTACGAAGTCGAGTACGTTCTTGCGGTTTGCCTGCATGCGCTCGTAGTCTTCCTTAGAGCCAACGATGAGCTTCTCAAACTCGCGAAGACCTGTACCGGCTGGGATGAGGTGACCGCAGATAACGTTCTCCTTCATACCCTCCAGATAGTCAACCTTACCGCGGATAGCAGCCTCGTTGAGCACCTTCGTTGTCTCCTGGAACGATGCAGCCGACATGAAGCTCTTCGTCTGCAGAGCTGCACGGGTGATACCCTGCAGTATCTGTGTAGAAGTAGCTGCTACGGCATCGCGTACCTGAACGAGACGAAGGTCACGGCGCTTCAAGCTTGAGTTCTCGTCGCGCAGACGACGTGCGGTAACGATCTGACCTGGCTTGAGGTTCTCAGAGTCACCTGCGTCGGTGACAACCTTCTTACCCCAGATACGGTCGTTCTCCTCAGCGAAGTCGAGCTTATCGACAATCTCCTGCTCGAGGAACGATGTATCGCCTGGATCATTGATCTGCACCTTACGCATCATCTGACGAACGATGATCTCGAAGTGCTTATCGTTAATCTTAATACCCTGCAGACGGTAAACGTCCTGAACCTCGTTGACGATATACTCCTGAACAGCGGTAGGACCCTTGATGGCAAGGATGTCGCTTGGAGTGATGGCACCGTCAGAGAGAGGAGTACCGGCACGAACGGCATCGTGCTCCTGCACCAGAATCTGCTTAGACAGCGATACGAGGTACTTGCGCTGGTCGCCAGTCTTTGAGGTAACGATAATCTCACGGTTACCACGCTTTACCTTACCCATGGTTACCTCACCGTCAATCTCACTGACAACAGCAGGGTTAGATGGGTTACGAGCCTCGAAGAGCTCAGTAACACGAGGCAGACCGGCAGTAATATCACCACCCTTGGCAGCTGCACGAGGAATCTTGACGAGGGTCTCACCAGTCTTAACGGTCTGACCGTCCTCAACGACTACGTGACCACCCACAGGGAAGTTATATGTACCAAGAATCTCTCCGTTAGCGTCGATGACATTACAGGTAGGCACCTTTGTCTTGTCCTTTGACTCGGTAACGATCTTCTCGGTAAGACCTGTCGTATCGTCGGTCTCGGCACGGAAGGTAACACCTTCGATGACATCATTGAACTTCAGTGTACCAGCATACTCGGTAACGATGACGGCGTTGAATGGGTCCCACTGAGCGATCTTCTCGCCCTTGCTGACCACGTCGCCAGTCTTATAATAGAGTGAAGAACCGTAAGGCACGTTCACTGTAGAGAGTACAATCTTAGTGTTCGGGTCAACGAAACGGAGTTCACCCAGACGGCTCACAACCATCTCACACTGACGACCATCCTCATCGAATGGAACGGTACGTACCTCCTCGAACTCGAGGCGTGCAGACTCATACTTCGCCATGATGGTTGCGTTAGCTGCTGCGTTGGCAGCCACACCACCGGCGTGGAACGTACGCAGAGTAAGCTGAGTACCTGGCTCACCGATAGCCTGAGCGGCGATGACACCTACAGCCTCACCTTTCTGTACCATACGGCGAGTAGCAAGGTTACGACCGTAGCACTTACGGCAGACACCCTTCTTAGACTCACAGGTGAGCACTGAACGAATCTCAACGCTCTCAATCTCTGCCTTCTCAATCTCTTCGGCAAGTGCCTCAGTGATCTCCTCACCGGCAGGAACGATGACATCGCCAGTCTTTGGGTTAACGACATCGTGAACGCTCACACGACCGAGAATGCGCTCTGCCAGCGATGAAATGACCTCGTCACCACTCTTAAGCGCAGTGCAGACGAGTCCGCGAAGCGTACCGCAGTCCTCTTCGTTGATGATAACATCGTGAGATACGTCAACAAGACGACGTGTCAGATAACCTGCGTCGGCAGTCTTCATGGCAGTATCAGCCAGACCCTTACGGGCACCGTGGGTAGAGATGAAGTACTCCAGCACTGACATACCTTCCTTGAAGTTCGACAGAATTGGGTTCTCAATAATCTGGTGTCCCTCGGCACCGGCCTTCTGAGGCTTAGCCATCAGACCACGGATACCTGAGAGCTGCTTAATCTGGTCCTTAGAACCACGGGCACCTGAGTCAAGCATCATGAATACAGCATTGAAGCCCTGGTCAGCCTCAGTCATCTGCTTCATGAGGATGTTACCGATATCGTTGTTAACGTGAGTCCATGTATCGATAACCTGGTTATAACGCTCGTTATCGGTGATGAAGCCCATGTTATAGTTGTCGGTAATCTGCTGCACTTCCTGGTTACCCTTCTCAATGAGGTCGGCCTTCTCCTTCGGGATGATGATGTCATCGAGGTTGAATGACAGACCTGCGAGATATGCCATGCGATAACCAAGGTTCTTGATACCGTCAAGGAACTCACATGCCTCGGCGAAACCTACGTTCTTGATAACGTCGGCAATGATGTCACGAAGTGACTTTTTAGAAATGACCTTGTTTACATAGCCAACCTCCTTTGGAACGATGCCGTTCACGATGACACGACCTACAGAAGTCTCTACCTGATGGCGAACTTTCTTGCCGTCAACAACATCGTCAACAATTACCTTTACCAAGGCGTGGAGGTCACACTTGCCTTCGTTGTGAGCAATGATTGCCTCCTCAGGACCGTAGAACGACAGGCCCTCACCCTTTGCACCTGGACGAATCTTGGTGATGTAGTACAGACCAAGCACCATATCCTGTGATGGCACAGTGATAGGAGCGCCGTTAGCAGGGTTCAGGATGTTGTGGCTCTGGAGCATGAGCAGCTGTGCCTCGAGAATTGCCTCGTTAGACAGTGGGAGGTGTACAGCCATCTGGTCACCGTCGAAGTCGGCGTTGAACGCAGTACATGCCAATGGGTGGAGCTGGATAGCCTTACCCTCGATGAGCTTTGGCTGGAACGCCTGAATACCGAGACGGTGAAGTGTTGGTGCACGGTTAAGGAGCACTGGATGACCCTTCATCACGTTCTCAAGGATGTCCCAGATAACTGGCTCGCGACGGTCAACAATCTTCTTAGCGCTCTTAACAGTCTTCACGATGCCGCGCTCAATGAGCTTACGGATTATGAATGGCTTGTAAAGCTCGGCAGCCATCAGCTTTGGCAGACCGCACTCGCCCATCTTCAACTCAGGACCTACGACGATAACCGAACGTGCTGAATAGTCAACACGCTTACCGAGCAAGTTCTGACGGAAGCGTCCCTGCTTACCTTTCAGTGAGTCAGAGAGTGACTTCAGAGGACGGTTGCTATCGCTCTTGACAGCGCTTGACTTACGAGAGTTGTCGAAGAGTGAGTCAACAGCTTCCTGCAGCATGCGCTTCTCGTTACGGAGGATGACCTCAGGAGCATGAATCTCCATGAGACGCTTCAGACGGTTGTTACGAATGATAACGCGACGATAGAGGTCATTAAGGTCGGATGTTGCGAAACGACCACCATCCAGTGGAACGAGAGGACGGAGCTCAGGAGGTGTGACGGGGATGATCTTCATTATCATCCACTCAGGACGGTTTATGCCCTTCTCTACACTTGCACGGAAAGCCTCTACAACCTGCAGACGCTTCAGAGCCTCGTTCTTACGCTGCTGAGAAGAGTCGGTATTTGCACGGTCGCGGAGCTCGTAAGAGAGTGAGTCGAGATCAAGCTTCTGCAACAGCTCATAGACAGCCTCTGCACCCATCTTAGCAACGAACTTGTTGGGATCGCTATCGTCAAGCATGTAGTTCTCCTCAGAGAGTTGGTTGTCCAGGATATCATTGTATTCCTCCTCAGAAAGGAGGTCATACTTCTGAGAACCGAGGATTGGATTACCCTCAGCGTCCTTACGACCCTCTAAAGCACCTGGCTGGATAACGACATAGCGCTCGTAATAGATGATGGCATCGAGCTTCTTGGTTGGAAGACCAAGAAGATAGCCAATCTTATTTGGAAGGCTGCGGAAATACCAGATGTGAGCCACAGGAACCACCAGTTCGATATGACCGCTACGCTCACGACGTACCTTCTTCTCGGTCACCTCAACACCGCAACGGTCACAAACGATACCCTTATAACGGATGCGCTTGTACTTACCGCAGGCGCACTCATAGTCCTTGGTAGGACCGAAGATGCGCTCGCAGAACAAACCGTCACGTTCAGGCTTGTAAGTACGATAGTTGATGGTCTCAGGCTTTGTCACCTCACCAAATGAATTTTCGAGAATTTCCTCAGGAGAAGCAAGTCCGATAGTAATTTTGGTGAAATTACTCTTTGTCTTTGATTCTTTCTTGAAAGCCATATTTCAATTCTTCTTTTTTACTTTTTTACCTAATTACCTTTAATCGAGGGTTACGCTCAAGCCAAGACCACGGAGCTCGTGAAGGAGCACGTTGAGCGACTCAGGAATACCAGGTGTTGGCATTGGATCGCCCTTAACGATGGCCTCGTAGGCTTTAGAACGTCCGACAGTATCATCAGACTTGATGGTGAGGATTTCCTGAAGCACGTGGCTGGCACCAAAGGCCTCCAGTGCCCATACCTCCATCTCACCGAAACGCTGACCACCGAACTGTGCTTTACCGCCGAGAGGCTGCTGAGTGATGAGACTGTACGGACCGATAGAACGAGCGTGCATCTTGTCCTCAACCATGTGACCGAGCTTCAAGAAGTATGTGATACCTACTGTAGCAGGCTGGTCGAAGCGCTCACCTGTCTCACCATCATAGAGGTGAGTAGAGCAGAGGTGTGGCAGACCTGCCTTGTCAGTCCACTCTGCGAGGTCTTCGAGCTTAGCACCGTCGAAGATAGGAGTAGCGAACTTAACGCCCAGACGCTTACCTGCTGCACCGAGGATAGCCTCGAATATCTGACCCAGGTTCATACGAGAAGGCACACCCAGTGGGTTCAGTACCAAGTCAACAGGACGACCATCCTCGAGGAATGGCATATCCTCCTGACGTACAACCTTAGAGACGATACCCTTGTTACCGTGACGACCTGCGAGCTTATCACCCACACCGATCTTACGCTTCTTGGCAACATATACCTTAGCCATCTGCAGGATGCCTGAAGGCAGCTCATCGCCTATGGTGATGGCGAACTTCCTACGCTTCATCTCTGCATCGAGCAGCTTGTACTTCTTCATGTAGTTAATGATGAGCTGAGCAATGAGCTGGTTCTTATGGTCATCATTAGTCCACTTGTTGGTCTGGATATCGCCATACTCAAGGTTACGCAGTGCTGTTACTGTGAACTTAGAGCCCTTAGAGATAATCTCAGCGCCAGTGTAGTCCTTGACACCCATAGAGGTCTTGCCCTTTGTGAGAGTCATCAGCTTATCGATAAGGATATCCTTCAAGTCCTCAACCTTTGCCTCGTACTCCTCGTCAATCTTAGCCAGAATCTGCTTGTCCTGCATCTTGGTCTGACGAGTCTTGATGGCACGTGCAAAGAGTTTCTTGTCGATGATAACACCTGACAGTGATGGGTTAGCCTTCAGTGAAGAATCCTTCACATCGCCTGCCTTATCACCGAAGATGGCACGGAGCAGCTTCTCTTCTGGTGAAGGATCGCTCTCGCCCTTTGGTGAGATCTTACCGATGAGGATATCACCTGGCTCTACGCGAGCACCAACACGGATGATACCGTTATCATCAAGATCCTTTGTAGCCTCTTCGCTTACGTTTGGAATATCGGCTGTGAACTCCTCAACGCCACGCTTTGTCTCACGAACATCGAGAGAGTACTCATCAACGTGTACAGAAGTAAGGATATCTTCACGAACGATACGCTCGTTGAGCACGATAGCATCCTCATAGTTGTAACCCTTCCAAGGCATGTAAGCCACGAGGAGGTTACGTCCAAGAGCAAGCTCACCATTCTCGGTAGCATAACCCTCAGTGAGGATGTCACCCTTCTTCACACGCTGACCCTTGTTACAGATAGGACGCAGGTCGATGGTCATGTTCTGGTTCGTACGACGGAACTTAGAAATACGATATTCCTTCAGAGCTGGCTCGAAGCTTACGAACTCCTCATCCTCGGTGCGGTCATAGAGGATACGGATTGTTGTAGCGTCAACATACTCTACAACGCCATCACCCTCGGCAGTAACCATTGTACGAGAGTCCTCACAAACCTGCTTCTCAATACCAGTACCTACGATAGGCGCTTCGTTGTGGAGCAGAGGCACAGCCTGACGCATCATGTTAGATCCCATCAGTGCGCGGTGAGCATCGTCATGCTCAAGGAATGGGATGAGCGATGCAGCGATAGACGCGATCTGCTGTGGTGAAACATCCATGAGGTCAACGTCTGTTGGAGGAACAACGGGGAAGTCGGCATCCTGACGGCACTTAACGACCTTGCGGATGAATGTGCCATCGTCGTTCAGAGGTGCATTACCCTGACCGATAATGTGACCTTCCTCCTCCTCGGCTGTGAGGTAAACGATACCCTCGTCGGTGAGGTTAGCAACGCCGTTCTCAACCTTACGGTAAGGAGTCTGGATGAAGCCGAGCTCATTGATCTTAGCATACACACAGAGAGAAGAGATAAGACCGATGTTTGGTCCTTCAGGGCTCTCAATAGGACACAGACGACCATAGTGTGTATAGTGCACGTCACGCACCTCGAAGCCGGCACGCTCACGTGACAGACCGCCAGGACCCAGTGCAGAGAGACGACGCTTGTGTGTCACCTCAGCCAGTGGGTTGGTCTGGTCCATGAACTGCGACAGTGGGTTTGTTCCAAAGAACGAGTTGATAACGCTTGAGATAGTTTTTGCGTTAATCAGGTCTGTAGGAGTGAACACCTCGTTGTCGCGAACGTTCATGCGCTCACGAATGGTACGGTTCATTCGAGCCAGACCTATCGCGAACTGATTTGACAGCTGCTCACCGACGGTGCGTACGCGACGGTTTGACAGGTGGTCAATATCGTCGACAGCAGCCTTAGAGTTGATCAGCTGGATGAGATACTTAATAATCTCAATAATATCTTCTTTAGTCAGGACGCGAACATCCATGTCGGTGTTAAGTCCCAACTTCTTGTTGATTCTGTAACGGCCTACATCGCCAAGGTCGTAACGCTTGTCAGAGAAGAACAGGTTTTGGATAACCTCACGTGCGCTGGCGTCATCAGCAGGGTCAGCATTACGCAGCTGGCGATAGATGTAGAGCACAGCCTCCTTCTCGGAGTTACTTGGGTCTTTGGCAAGTGTGTTGAAGATAATGCTGTAGTCCTGAGCCACAGCCTCGTCCTTATGTACGAGGATGGTCTGAGCGCCGCTCTCGAGAATATCGAGGAGGTTATCTTCGGTAATCTCTGTCTCACGGTCCATGATGACCTCATTACGCTCGATAGATACTACTTCACCTGTATCCTCATCAACGAAGTCCTCGTTCCAGCTCTTCAGAACACGTGCAGCCAGACGACAGCCAACAACCTTCTTCAAAGCGGTCTTGTTAACCTTAACTTCCTCTGCCAGGTCGAAAATCTGAAGGATGTCCTTATCATTTTCGAAACCGATGGCACGAAGCAGAGTAGTAACAGGCAACTTCTTCTTACGGTCGATATAAGCATACATCACGTTGTTTATATCGGTAGCGAACTCAATCCATGAGCCCTTGAACGGAATGATACGTGCTGAATAAAGCAGCGATCCGTTGGCATGAACGTTCTGACCGAAGAAGACACCAGGTGAACGGTGCAACTGAGAAACGACAACGCGCTCAGCACCGTTGATTACGAATGTGCCATTGGCAGTCATATAAGGAATAGGACCGAGGAACACATCCTGAATAACGGTGGGGAAATCTACGTGGTCCGGATCTGTGCAATACAGTTTCAGCTTAGCCTTCAAGGGTACGCTATATGTCAGTCCACGCTCCAAGCATTCGTCGATGGTATAGCGAGGTGGGTCAATATAGTAATCCAAGAACTCAAGAACAAAACTGTTGCGAGTGTCTGTGATAGGGAAGTTCTCTGCGAACACCTTATACAGACCGTCGTTCTTGCGTTCCTCAGGCGGAGTGTCTAACTGCAGAAAGTCTTTAAATGACTTTAGTTGCACATCGAGAAAGTCCGGTAACGGCATCGGATTCTTGACGCTGCCAAAGTTTACTCTGTTGTCTATTACTTTTGAAGCCATAAAAAAATTATTGTTTCTAGAATTTCTAGTTTCTCTAGATAATCTAGTTAATCTAGAAAATCTAGTATAATTGACAAGAAAAGGTTAGGAACCCTCTACTGGAGAGCTCCTAACCAAAAATTATTGTTGTGCTTAAATTACTTCAGCTCAACTACTGCACCCTCAGCCTCGATAGTCTTCTTCAGGTTCTCAGCCTCGTCCTTAGACATGCCTTCCTTAACAGTTGCAGGAGCGCCGTCTACGAGATCCTTAGCTTCCTTCAGGCCAAGACCACAAGCTTCCTTGATAGCCTTAACAACCTTCAGCTTGTTTGCGCCTGCATCCTTCAGAACTACGTCGAAAGATGTCTTCTCCTCAGCAGCGGCAGCTGCGCCACCTGCTGCAGGACCAGCAGCTACTGCAACGGCTGCAGCAGCAGGCTCAATTCCATACTCGTCCTTCAGGACTGTTGCCAACTCGTTAACTTCTTTCACAGTAAGGTTTACCAACTCTTCTGCGATAGCTTTAATATCTGCCATTGTATTTAAAATTTTTAATTGTTTTTAATGTTAAATTGTTATCTTTCACTGATTACTTGTTACGCTCAGCGATAGCGTCGAGGAGACCATGAATCTTGCCACCGGCGTTCAAGCCAGAAACAACATTCTTGATTGGTGACTGCAGCAGAGCCACAACATCGGCGATAAGTTCGTTCTTGCTCTTGATAGCAACAAGTTCTTCGAGCTTGTCAGCGCCAACGAAGATGCTCTCTTCAGCGTAAGCACCCTTCAATGCAGGAATCTCTTCCTTAGCTGTTTTATATTCCTTGAGCAGCTTAGCAGGAGCGTTTGCCGTCTGGCAGAACATTACTGCTGTGTTACCCTTAAGGCAGCCATAGAGAGGCTCGAAATCGATATCAGAAGCTTCGAAAGCTTTGTGAAGGAGGGCGTTCTTTACAACGACCATCTTGATATCGTTCTTGAAGCACTTGCGACGCAGGTCGCTTGTCTTCTGTGCATCAAGTCCAGTAAGACTTACGAGGTAGAAATGAGAATACTCCTTGAGTTTCTCTCCAAGCTCTACGATGATAGTATCTTTTACTTCCTTTTTCATTTGTCTAATCTTTTAACGAGTTATTCAACTGATTTAGGATCTATCTTGATACCCTTACTCATAGTGCTTGACAAGAAGATACTCTTAATGTAAGTACCCTTAGCTGCAGCGGGCTTCAGTTTGATAATGGTCTGGATGAACTCCTTAGCATTCTCAAAGATCTGGTCAGCAGTGAAGGTAACCTTACCGATTGACGTGTGAACGATACCCGTCTTGTCAACCTTGAAGTCAATCTTACCCTGCTTCACTTCCTTAACAGCCTTTGCAACATCCATCGTAACAGTACCGCTCTTTGGGTTTGGCATCAAGCCACGAGGACCGAGTACACGACCCAAGGGACCAAGCTTACCCATGCAAGAGGGCATCGTAATGATAACATCAACATCGGTCCAACCACCTTTGATTTTCTCAATGTATTCATCGAGACCAACATAGTCGGCACCGGCTTCCTTGGCAGCAGCCTCCTGATCGGGAGTACAGAGAGCGAGCACACGTGTTACCTTACCAGTACCATTGGGCAGCGAAACAACGCCGCGCACCATCTGGTTAGCCTTACGTGGATCTACGCCCAGACGTACATCTACATCAACTGAAGCAGCAAACTTTGTAGTCGTAATCTCTTTCACAAGAGCGGCTGCTTCTTTCAATGTGTAGGCTTTCCCTGCTTCAACCTTATCAGCTACCAACTTTTGATTTTTTGTCAGTTTACTCATTGTCTTTTAAAATTGAAGTTATTGTTATTTACCAGGGAACTCCCCTTGTACAGTGATACCCATGCTACGTGCCGTACCAGCAATCTGTTTCATAGCAGACTCGATAGTGAAGCAGTTCAGGTCAGCGAGCTTATCTTCAGCGATAGCACGAATCTGATCCCATGTTACGCTTGCAACCTTCTTACGATTAGGCTCAGCGGAACCACCCTTCACCTTTGCAGCCTCAATAAGCTGAACTGCTGCGGGAGGAGTCTTGATTACGAAATCAAACGACTTGTCGGCATAGTAAGTGATAACAACAGGAAGAATCTTACCTGCCTTATCCTGGGTTCTGGCGTTGAACTCTTTGCAGAATCCCATGATGTTAATACCCTTTGAACCCAGAGCAGGTCCTACGGGAGGCGAGGGATTCGCAGCGCCACCTTTAATCTGTAATTTGATTAATCCAGCAACTTCTTTAGCCATTTCTGTTTGTAAAAATTAAAAATTTGTTGTCATATAAGCCAAGGCGTGGAAGCCACCTGTGACCGTATATAAGAACGACGTCGTAACAGAATTACGTCTTATTCTTTCTCTACTTGATTGAATCCTAGTTCCAGCGGTGTCTTACGACCGAAGATCTTAACCATTACTTTCAGCTTGTGCTTCTCAGCATTAACCTCTTCAATAACACCACTGAATCCGCTGAATGGGCCGTCTGTAACCTTCACAGCCTCGTCAACAACATAAGGAACGCTTACTTCCTCTGTTCTCATGGCAGTCTCCTCGACTGTTCCGAGTATTCTATTGATGTCGGCCTGACGAACAGGGCTTGGATTGTCCATACCTCCGAGGAAGCCAAGGACATTTGGTATATAGCGAAGTGTATGAGTGATCTCGCCGTCGAGCTGCGCCTCAACAAGCACGTAACCAGGAAGGAAAAGCTTCTCCTTCACGACACGCTTGCCATTACGCAACTGAGCATACTTCTCTGTAGGCAACAAAACCTGGCCGACATGATCAGCCAGAACTTTGTCATTCTTCATCAAAGCCTCAAGATACTCCTTCACCTTAGCCTCTTTACCGCTAACGGCTTTCAGAACATACCATTTCATTCCAGTCTCTGCCATCTTTCTCTATTATTTTAGTGCAAGGAGCTTATGCGCCAAGACTATAGATGAACATCATAAACTTCTGGAAGACAGTGTCCAGTCCGAAAACCACCAGCGCAATAATAAGAGATGCCAAGAGCACAACTGAAGCACTCTGTGTCAACTCTTTTCTCGTAGGCCATGTAACCTCGTGTGCCAATTCATTGTAGCACAACTTACAATAATTAACAAACTTGTTCATTCTTCTTTTCTGTTTAGCACGGGAAGGAGGACTCGAACCCACGACCCTCGGTTTTGGAGACCGATGCTCTACCAACTGAGCTATTCCCGTAAAGAAGCCCCCGCCCGAAAGAACGGGAGCTTTTTAATATTTTCGACTTTCTAGTTTGAGCTAGTTCAACTAGTTTTGCTAGTCTCACTAGTTTTCCTAGTTTCCTAGTCTTAGTCTTCGTATACCTCTGTGATCTGACCAGAACCAACGGTACGACCACCTTCGCGGATAGCGAAACGGAGACCCTTGTTCAGTGCAACAGCGTAGATCAGCTCAACAGTGATCTCTACGTTATCACCAGGCATTACCATCTCAACGCCCTCTGGGAGGTGAATCTCACCTGTGCAGTCCATTGTGCGGAGGTAGAACTGTGGACGATACTTGTTTCCGAATGGAGTGTGACGACCACCCTCTTCCTTCTTCAGAACGTAGATTGAAGCCTTGAACTTCTTGAATGGCTTGATCTGTCCTGGGTGGCAGAGTACCATACCACGCTTGATCTCGTTCTTATCGATACCGCGGAGCAGCAGACCTACGTTGTCACCAGCCTGACCCTCATCGAGGAGCTTGCGGAACATCTCAACACCAGTTACAACTGAGTTCTTATCCTCACCAAGACCGAGCAGCTCAACAGCGTCACCAACGTGGATAACACCAGTCTCGATACGACCTGTAGCAACAGTACCACGGCCAGTGATTGAGAATACGTCCTCAACAGGCATCAAGAAAGGCTTGTCGGTAGCACGTGGAGGCTCCTGAATCCATGTATCGCAGGTATCCATCAGCTCCATAACCTTTTTCTCCCACTTCTCTACGCCGTTCAGAGCGCCGAGTGCAGAACCACGGATGATTGGGGTATCCTCTTCGAACTCGTACTGCTCGAGGATCTCACGAACCTCCATCTCAACGAGCTCAAGCATTTCCTCATCATCAACCATATCACACTTGTTCAGGAAAACAACCAGACGAGGAACGTTTACCTGACGAGCGAGCAGAACGTGCTCACGAGTCTGAGGCATAGGACCATCAGTAGCAGCAACAACGAGGATAGCACCATCCATCTGAGCAGCACCAGTTACCATGTTCTTCACATAGTCAGCGTGGCCCGGGCAGTCAACGTGAGCGTAGTGACGCTTAGCGGTCTCATACTCAACGTGAGCGGTATTAATGGTGATACCGCGCTCCTTCTCCTCGGGAGCGTTGTCGATCTGATCGAACGACTTAACTTCAGAAAGACCCTGCTTAGCCAGAACGGTGGTGATAGCAGCAGTCAGAGTTGTCTTACCGTGGTCAACGTGACCGATAGTACCAATGTTTACGTGCGGTTTGGTGCGCACAAAGGTTTCTTTTGCCATTGTTGTTTGAGTTTATTAAATTTACGATTATACAATGTTTTTGCTCCTCCTAACTATTCTCAAAGAGCTGTAACTGAGAGTTGAACTCAGGACCTCTTCCTTACCAAGGAAGTGCTCTACCACTGAGCTATTACAGCATTGCATAGAGCGGAAAACGGGGCTCAAACCCGCGACCCCCAGCTTGGAAGGCTAGTGCTCTATCAACTGAGCTATTTCCGCAAGACGGCATTTTGGTATCGCCTAGACTAAAAAGCGAGCTTTTTACACTCGTCTTCCTTAGTGCCTTTTTCCTTGGCTCAAGCGGCACAAAATCCGCAAAAACAACTTTTCTCTTGAGAGTGGGAGGTGATGGATTCGAACCACCGAAGTCGAAAGACAACAGATTTACAGTCTGCCCCATTTGGCCGCTCTGGAAACCTCCCAAAATGTTATTCCAACTTTCGTCGCATGCCTTGAGTCTCGCTTATTCAGCTTTCCGACATCAAGTTCCAAATTTTGAGCCTCTTGTCGGATTCGAACCAACGACCCCGAGATTACAAATCACGTGCTCTGGCCAACTGAGCTAAAGAGGCTTTTCGAAGCAGCCGCTCTCGTTTCAGATTTACGACCTGTTGGAAAACGGCTGCAAAGTTACGACTTATTTTCTAATTACCAAAACTTTTCCAAGTTTTTTTTAGTAATTTCTCGATTTTTCCTTAATTTTCTGTAGTTGAACCTTCAACGCATCGACACAGTGGTCTATTCCTTCCTCAAAAGTGTCGTTTACCTTCTCTACAAAAACAGGAGACATTCCTGGTATCGTTACCGTAACGCTCGTTGCTTTGTTCAAGGCTGTTGCAGGTTTTACAACCTTCAATTGCACCTCTACTTTCTGAATATCTTCGTACGACTTTTCTAACTTGGCAATTTTCTTTTCGATAAATGCCTCTAACTTCTCGGTAGCGTCGAGATTGATCGACTTAATCTTAATTTCCATAGTTGCTTTCTTTTTAAAAGTTAAACTATAAAGGTTCATTCATCACCTCTTGGGTGAGCATCTTTGTAAACTCGTTTCAACTGCTCGAACGTTGTGTGCGTATAGATCTCTGTGGTCTGCAGACTCTCGTGTCCCAAGAGCTGCCTCACTCCTTCAAGACCCGCACCGTTGTTCAGCAGTGCCGTTGCGAACGTATGTCTCAGTACGTGGGGTGAGCGTTTCTTCATCGACGTCACCATCGACAGATGCTTCTTTACGATTTCGTACACCTTTGCGGCAGTTATTCTCTCGCCGTGCTTTCCTACAAAGAACGCACTCGACCGTCTCACTGCCTCGCGGTCACGCACCTCAACATAACGTTTCAACTCTGATGCCAGTTCCTCACCGAAGGGAACGATTCGCTGTTTGTTACGCTTACCAGTCACTTTCAACTGGCGCGCCTCCAGATCCACGTCCTTATCATCAAGTCCCA
This sequence comes from Prevotella sp. E13-27, assembly GCF_023217965.1. NCBI lineage: Bacteria > Pseudomonadati > Bacteroidota > Bacteroidia > Bacteroidales > Prevotellaceae > Prevotella > Prevotella sp. E13-27. The sequence continues at coordinate 508,469 of NZ_JALPSC010000001.1, forward strand.
CCAACTCTGCTCTACGAATTCCGGCTTCATAGAATAATAATATAATTGTACGCGCACGTACATCTATATAATTATCTTCCCAGTTCTGCTCGTCAAGCAGCTTTTCCATATCGCGTTCCTTCAGGAACTGCGGTAGCGGCTTTTGCTTCTTCGGACCTGTCACCTGCCAGGCAGGATCGTGGTCAACAAGCTTTCGAGCCAGTGCAAACTTGTAGAATGTTCTGATGGCGGCAAGGTCAGCATTCACCGATGTGGCCTTCATACCTTTGTCCACCATCGTCTCCATCCATCCTCTGATGAGATCGGCATCAACAGTAGCCCATGTCAGATTGTCGTCCAGTCCTTCAAAGTACTTCTCAAAGTTGCGAAGACTTTTCTCGTAGCGTTCCACCGTCAGCATGCTTCTGTTACGTTCGAAGCGCAGATAGTTCAGGAACTGGTCAATCATCTAAACGGACTTTTCTGTTTTCGGCAACGAATTTACGGAAATATTATGAAACTACCAAATTTTCCTCCGAAAATTTTACTCTTCGACGGTACGGAGCTTCTGTACGTAAACAGCGTGTTCCATCTTCAGGCGCTTCAGTACAGAGGGCTTGTCGAACTGCTGACGGCGACGGAGTTCCTTCACAACGCCAGTCTTTTCAAACTTTCTCTTAAACTTCTTGAGAGCCTTCTCGATGTTCTCACCTTCTTTTACAGGTACAATAATCATGTTTTTTGATTTTAATTAATTAAGTTAGACATTAAAATTGCACGCATGCGCAAGCGCACGCGAAAAAGTGGCTGCAAAATTACAACTTATTTATGAAACCACCAAGTTTTTCGCCTCTTTTTGTGCATTTTCGGGTCATTTTTACTCCATTTCAGCTCAAAAAGCGAAGAAATCACGCTTTTCTCAACCTAAAGCAGCATTCTTACCAAACACGAGGAGCGTTCTTACCAAACGCAACGAGTATTCTTACCAAACGCTGTCAGCATTCTTACAATACTGCAATCCAGTTTCTACTAAGCTATTTTACAAAGTCGACGAGTTTGGTCATCAAGGCAGTCAGAGCCACACCATAAACAAGTTTCCACTATGCTACAGTTTAGACTAAACAACGACACGTCTCCATAAGAGAATTCAAACATCACTTTCTAACCCTAGAACTGAGCTCATTAATGAGGGTAGTACTCTATGCTTATCTTACATTTTTTGTCAGACCGCCTACCTGTGTCATTGCAAGTTATCGGGTATGCATCTGCTAGAAAGCATGGGATGGGTGTTTCTTTTTTATGATGTTTTAGCTTGAGACATTTGGCAGTAAGCCAGAATATGCTTACCTTTGCAAGCTACGAATCTGTTTCACCTTATGGCTATAATCATATTTATGTTTCTGCCCGTGCTGGGCATCGCTTATGTCAGCTGGCACATCTGGTGTCTGCTGCCATTGCCTACATCGTTCCGTGTGTTCGCTATATGCTGCGTCATCGTTTCGTTCGGACTTCTCTTCCTGAACTTCAATCGCGTAACAGACCGCATGCCGATGTGGCTTGCCCGATGGAACTACGACATTGGGACATCGTCGCTGTTCATACTGCTTTATCTCGTCATCATATTCCTAGTTCTTGACTTAGGCAGGCTGATACACGTCATTCCTCGTCAGGCACTATACAATAACGTATATACGAGCATCATCATTACGATTGCGATGTTCGTCACATTCCTATGGGGCAACATACGCTATCAGAACAAGCAGCGGGTAGAGCTGACGCTGAAGACAGAGAAACACCTGGAGAAACCATTGAAACTACTGATGGTCAGCGACTTGCACATAGGATACCACAACCCACGAAAGGAGCTGAAGCGCTGGGTTGATATGTTCAACGCCGAGCATCCTGACATAGTCCTTATAGCAGGCGACATAATAGACATGAGCATGCGTCCGCTTGAGGAAGAGAACATGGCCGAAGAGCTGCGACGTATAGAGGCACCCGTCTATGCATGTCTGGGCAACCACGAGTTCTACAGCAACAAGCCGGAAGCGAAGAAGTTTATAGAAGAGTCTGGCATTCACTTACTTATAGACTCTACAGTAACAGTAGGCGACATCACCATCATTGGGCGCGACGATCGCACGAATATGCGTCGTCGTCCACTCGACGAGCTCACCAGCAATGCCGACATGAACCACTACTCCATCCTACTCGACCATCAGCCCTACCACCTCGAGAAAGCGGAACGCGCAGGCATAGACTTCCAGTTCAGCGGACACACTCATTACGGACAGGTTTGGCCCATATCATGGATCACCAACTACGTATATGAATGTGCCTATGGCGAACATCAGCGTGGCAACACCCACTATTACGTCAGCTCAGGTCTCGGCATCTGGGGAGGCAAGTTCCGCATAGGCACCCAGTCGGAATACGTCGTCGCCACTCTGACCTCAAAAGAGTGAAAAACAAAACGTTTCTTGGATTATTAAATATCTTTTCTTACCTTTGCAGCCAGATACTAACTAAAATAGATAATATTATGAAGAAAATCTACCTGAAACATTTTATTGCCACAGCACTATTATTGCTGACTGGCATGAATGCTACTGCACAACCGGTAATTAATTCTGCATACAAATATGCACGTGGAGCAACGATGGCATTCGTAAGAATGACATTCTCAAGCAATGGCGCATCTGTTAAGGAGCGTGGCGTGTGCTGTAGCGAGAACCCCATGCCTACTGTTAACGACATCAAGGCAAACCAAGAAACACAGCTCAGCAAGAAAGGTCCTATCTACTGGCTTAAAGAGCTGAAACCTGGCACGAAGTACTTCATGCGCGGCTACGTCATCACACAAGACGGACAGACGTACTATGGAGAACCAATGAAGTTCTACACCATTCCAAAAGGACAGATTAATCTAACGGTAAGAGAGGGCGGCAACCAAGCCACTTACAATCGCATCAAGACAGCTTCAGAGACAGCAAAGTACTGGTGGGACAACCTCACAGAAATGAAAGGATTTTCTCCCAGTGTAGGTTTCGTAGATGGCACTCCTACAGCCGACTGTTCTTACGGTGGATGGGTTCGCGTGGGTTCCAACGAGAGCTACCAGCGATGCGGCACCATTCTTCACGAATGGCTGCACGGCGTAGGCGTAATCCCCTGGGCTAACACAGAGTGGGCACGCTTCAACCTACGTTCTGGTACATCTAACGCAGCTGGCTACCCAACAGGTAGTGGTCAGTGGCTGGGCGAACGTGTGACTGAGGTGCTCACCTTCCTGGAGAATACGGAGACCCACCTCAACGGCGACTATCAGCACATGTGGCCCTACGGCATCAACGGTGCCAGCGAGGACGATGGCAGCGACTTCCTCTACATTGGCAACTCACTCGTATGTCAGGCACTTGGCGAGGATGGTCTGCAGCACACATCATCATGCTTTGCACAGCCCTACTACTCTCTCAACCAAGAAGATGACACCAAGTTCTATATCAAGAACGAATCTACCGACCGTGGACGCTACACATCGTTCCTCATGCCAAAGGCTGACGGTGGACTGCGCCTCGTGGAGATGACCACAGAGCAGGCACTCGCCAACGACAGCGCAGCATGGACAACCACCTTCACCCCCAACAACCAGTTCTACCAGATTCGCAACGTAGCCACAGGTCGTTATATCACATTCACGAGCAACAACTTCACCACTGTGGAACGCACTAAGGTGACTGCCAACGAGAACCTGCAGCTAATGAAGGGACGAGTGGATGCCGACGGACAGCGCGGATACTGGCTCATACAGCCAGCTGCAAACTGGGAGCCGAAGTGTATTAACGCATACGCCAATGGCAACATTGCCGCCCAGACCTTCAACATTGCCAACAGCGCAGAGAGCCAGCGTTGGATCATCATGACAGAAGCAGAGATGAAAGCCTTCGACGTACAGGCCGTTAAGTCTGCTAAAGTAGTCTTTGCAGCTCTGTCAATAAAGGCAAACGCCATTCTCAACACTCCTCACGTAGAGATTGTAGCAGGAGCTAACGCCAATTTAACAGCAGCCATCAATACTACCAACGAAAGCATTCAAGCTGCAGAAACAGTTACAGATGTCTTTGCTACAAGAGACGTACTTCGCAATGCAATAATGACATTTCTCACACAGGTTTCAGTAAGCGACCAGAGCAAGCCGTTCGACCTGACATTCCTGATGGCCAACCCTGCTATCGACACAAACACTGAAGGCTGGTCAGAGAGCGCTACTGTAAACTACAGCTGTGCCGAGTTCTATCAGACGACCTTCGACTTCAGCCAGACAGTTGAAGACCTCCCAATAGGCACATACAAGGTGCTCATGCAGGGATTCCAGCGTCCAGGCTCGTCGGCCGACTCGTATAGCGACTACATAGCTGGCACGAACAATGTCAACGCCGTGCTCTATGCTGGTAGCAAGGAGGCAAAGATTGCACACATTGCCAGTGGTGCGCAGTTTAGCAAGGTTGGCGGAACAGAAGCCGAAGTAAGCGGAAAGTACATCCCCAACAACATGGAGGCTGCCAGCAAGTACTTCAAGAAGAAACTCTATGACAACGAGGTGTCTATCACCACAACGGAAAGAGGCGACATGAAGATTGGCCTGAAGTCGGAAAGCATGCCAAGCAACTACTGGGTCATTTTCGACAACTTCCGTCTCCATGCCTTCGGACAGATTGCCACCTCCGTTGAAGGAATAACCATCAACGATAGCAACAACGAAAAGCGAATCTATACGCTAGACGGACGACGTGTTTCAACAAAGTCAAGCCTCAAGCCTGGATTATACATCATGAATGGCAAGAAGAAAATTGTAAAATAGACAAGCACATATTACACTACAAATAGAAAGAATAATGGCCAAAACACATGATTTTGGTCATTATTTTTTAAGTGTTGCAAATATACTTATGAATAAGTATTGCATATATAATAAATAATATGTACCTTTGCAGCCGAAAAACAGATATATAGGTATTTTTTATTTTTTCTATAATATTTTTATGCGTAAAGAATGGCGTGGGTTCAAAGGAACCAAATGGACCGAAGAGGTCAATCTTAGAGAGTTTATTCAGAACAACTACACTGCTTATGATGGCGACGAGTCATTCCTCGCCGGTCCTACAGAAGCAACCAACATTCTGTGGGGACGCCTGCAGGAGTTGCAGAAGGAAGAGCGTGCCAAGGGTGGCGTGCTCGACATGGAGACAGAGATTGTCTCAAGTATGACAGCCTATGGTCCTGGTTATATCGATGAGAGCAAGAAAGACCTGGAGAAGGTCGTTGGTCTTCAGACCGACAAGCCTCTGAAGCGTGCCTTTATGCCTTATGGCGGCATCAAGATGGCAGAGCAGGCTTGCACAACATACGGCTACAAGCCATCAGAGAAACTTCACGAGATTTTCACTAAGTACTGCAAGACTCACAACGACGGTGTGTTCGATGCTTATACCGACGAGATGAAGCGTGTGCGTCACAACCACATCCTCACCGGTCTGCCCGACACTTATGGTCGCGGACGTATCGTAGGTGACTATCGTCGTGTAGCTCTTTATGGTATCGACTTCCTTATCGAGCAGAAAGAGATTGACAAGTACAACTGCGGTAAGCGCCAGATGAGCGAAGACATCATCCGTCTGCGCGAGGAGATCTCAATGCAGATCAAGGCCCTGAAGGAGATGAAAGAGATGGCCAAGATCTATGGCTACGACATCTCTCAGCCTGCAAACAACGCTCGCGAGGCTGTTCAGTGGCTCTACTTCGGCTACCTGGCTGCCATCAAGACACAGAACGGAGCTGCAATGTCAGTAGGCCGCGTATCTACATTCCTCGACATCTATATCACTCGTGATATGCAGGAGGGCACACTCACCGAGAGCGAGGCTCAGGAGCTCATCGACCACTTGGTAATGAAGTTCCGCATGGTGAAGTTCGCTCGTATTCCTTCTTACAACGAAATCTTCAGCGGTGACCCAGTATGGGCAACACTTGAGGTAGCCGGACTCGGTCAGGATGGCCGTCACATGGTTACAAAGAACTGTTTCCGTTTCCTCCACACTCTGGAGAACATGGGTCCTTCACCCGAACCAAACCTCACCGTGCTCTACTCTCCACGTCTGCCAGAGAACTTCAAGCACTACGCTTCAATGATTTCTGTCAAGACAAGCTCTATACAGTACGAGAACGACGACGTTATGCGTCCAATATGGGGTGACGACTACAGCATCTGCTGCTGCGTATCTGCTACACAGACAGGTAAGGAGATGCAGTTCTTCGGTGCACGCGCTAACATGGCAAAGACTCTGCTCTACGCCATCAACGGCGGTGTTGATGCCAAGACACGTGAGCAGTGCGGTCCTAAGTTCCGTCCTATCACAAGCGAGTATCTCACATGGGAGGAGCTGGAACCACGTTTCCGCGACATGCTTGAATGGTTGGCAGACATCTATGTGAACACTCTGAACCTCATTCACTACATGCACGACAAGTACTTCTATGAGGCAGCAGAGATGGCTCTCATCGATACCGACGTGCGCCGCACCTTCGCTACAGGTATTGCAGGATTCTCTCACGTTGTTGACTCAATCTGCGCTGTTAAGTATGCAAAGGTTAAGATCATCCGCGATGAGACTGGCTTCAATGTTGACTACAAGATCGAGGGCGACTTCCCACGCTACGGAAACGACGACGACCGTGCCGACGAGGTAGCAGTATGGGTACTGAAGACCTTCCTCGCAAAGATCAAGCGTCATCACACATATCGCAACTCTGAGCCAACGACCTCTATCCTCACCATCACCTCTAACGTGGTATATGGTAAGTACACTGGCAACCTGCCTGATGGTCGTCGTGCCGGAACTCCACTGTCACCAGGTGCAAACCCAAGCTACGGTGCAGAGAAGAACGGTCTGCTGGCTTCACTCAACTCTGTTGCAAAGATTCCTTACGAGTATGCTCTCGACGGCATCTCTAACACTCAGACCATTGCACCATCTGCACTGGGTCACAACGATGAGGAGCGTGCACAGACACTCGTACGCGTAATGGACGGCTACTTCACACGCGGTGCTCACCACCTGAACGTTAACGTGTTCGGTGTTGACAAGCTGCGCGACGCAATGGAGCATCCTGAGAAGCCTGAGTATGCTAACTTCACCATCCGTGTATCTGGCTACGCAGTGAAGTTCATCGACCTCACTCGCGAGCAGCAGGAGGACGTTATTGCACGTCAGGCTCACGAGAGTCTCTAAGGCTAGGCATTCCTAGGTTATCCTAGGCAACCCTAGGTTTTCCTAAATAATAATATAGTATGACTAGTAGAGGCTATATCCATTCTACCGAATCCTTCGGCTCCGTTGACGGGCCGGGGATTCGGTTTTTGATTTTCCTGCAGGGCTGCCACATGCGCTGCCGCTTCTGCCACAACCCAGACACCTGGAAAGTAGTTTCAGCAGGAAGCAGTTCTATAGAAAGCGGTTCTGTAGGAAGTAGTTCGGCAGGAAACGGTTCTGTAGGGAGTAGTTCGGCAGGAAACGGTTCTGTAGGATGTGGCACTGCCACATCAGTAGAAGACCTCCTCAACAAGGCAGAGCGTTATCGCAGCTATTGGGGAGCAGATGGCGGCATCACTGTCTCTGGTGGTGAAGCTCTTCTGCAGATAGACTTCCTCATCGACCTATTTGAAGAAGCCCATCGCCGTGGCATCAATACCTGTCTCGACACATCAGCTCAGCCATTCACCCGCGAAGAGCCATTCTTCTCGAAGTTCGAACGACTGATGCAGAGCACCGACCTGATACTTCTCGACATCAAGCATATTGACAGCCAGCGTCACCAATGGCTCACAGGACATAAAAACGAAAACATACTCGACTGCGCCCGCTATCTCTCCGATACAGGCAAGCCCGTATGGATTCGTCACGTGCTGGTGCCAGGCGTTACCGACGACGAAGAGCAGCTGAAACAGTTGCGTCAGTTCATTGATACGCTCAATAACGTAAAGAAGGTAGAGGTGCTACCCTATCATACTCTCGGCACTTTCAAATGGCAACAGCTGGGCATCGACTACACGCTAAAAGACACCCCTGTGCCGACAAAGGAACAAACTGAAAAAGCAGAAGCTATACTTATAAAATAATAGTTAGCACAATAAAAACAGCGCTAAATACGTTAGAATAAACGTGTTAAGGCGATTTTTAGTCATATTAACCTTAGTATTGACCTTGTCAGAGGCAAATGCTCAATACGATCCATCGTTCAGTCACTACTGGGCGATGGAAACTTCATATAACCCTGCTGCCGTTGGCAAACAGAACAAGCTGAATGTAGCAGTGGCATACAATATGACCCTCACGGGGTTTGAACACAACCCAAATACAATGTATGCTTCGGCAGACCTGCCCTTCTATTTCATTGGAGCATACCACGGCATAGGTGCAAAGTTCATGAGCGACAAGATAGGTCTGTTCTCGCACAACAGTTTTGCACTTCAATATGCAATTAAAATGAAAATCTTTGGCGGTACGCTAAACATTGGCGTACAGCCCACTCTCATAGGTGAGAACTTCGACGGTACAAAGCTGGAACTTGAAGAGGCTGGCGACGAAGCTTTCTCAACATCTCAGATAACAGGTTCAGCCTTCGACCTCGGAGCTGGAATATACTACATGCACCGCAACTGGTATGCAGGATTCTCGCTTATGCACGCCTTTGCACCCACCGTAGAACTCGGCGAAACAAACGAATTAGAGATAGCAAGAACATATTATTTCACTGCTGGAGGCAATATTCGGCTCAGAAATCCGTTTCTTTCAGTACAGCCCTCAGTGTTAGGACGCTCCGACGGCGTTGGCTATCGTGCCGACATAACAGGCCGTCTCACCTATCAGCACGAGGGTCGGATGATGTACTTCGGACTGGGCTATAGCCCCACGAACTCGGTAACGGTATATGTAGGAGGCTACTTCCACGGAATGAAGATTGGCTACAGCTACGAAGCCTACACTAATGGGGTAAGCCTTGGCAACGGAAGCCACGAACTGCTTGTAGGCTATCAGACGGACATCAACCTTTTCAAGAAAGGACGGAACCGTCACCAGTCAGTAAGACTACTGTAAAGCCACATACGAGTAGTAAGCAGTAAACGAAAGAAGAACAATTGAATATTGAAGATTAAACATATATGAAGAAAACAGTTATTTTAGCGCTCTGCCTGACAACGATTATCATGTTGTCATCATGCTTTGGTGGAAAGACCACCACTGCTACTGGCGGCGAGCTAACAGGATCAGGTGGTCGTTCTTTCTCTGAGCCAGCTCCTTACGGAATGGTTCTCATTAAGCGCGGACATCTTCGCATGGGATTAGAGAGCACAGACTCACTATGGGGCAAGCAGACTCCTGTACGCGACATTTCTGTAGATGGTTTCTGGATGGACGACACAGAGATAACAAACTCTGAATACCGACAGTTCGTCAACTACGTGCGTGACTCCATCATCCGCGAGCGCCTGGCAGATCCAAACTATGGCGGCGACGAGAGCTATAAGATTGAGGAAGACAAGAACGGTGATCCCGTCAAGCCTCATCTCAATTGGAAGAAGGCTCTTCCACGCAAGCCAAACGAGGACGAACAGCGCGCACTGGAGAGCGTCTATGTCACCAATCCTGTCACAGGCGAGAAGCTCCTCGATGCAAGTCAGATGAACTATCGCTATGAAATCTACGACTATACGGCTGCTGCTCTTCGCCGCAACCGTCTCAACCCATCGGAGCGCAATCTGAACACAGACATTCAGGCAAATCCCGAGGAACAGGTATGGATATCAAAGGACACAGCATATATTGATGACGAGGGCAAGATCGTGCGCCAGACCATCAACCGACAGCTGACAGGTCCTTGGGACTTCCTTAACACATACATTGTTAATATATACCCCGACACCACATGCTGGGTCAACGACTTCCCCAATGCAGACAACGAGGTATATATGCGCAACTATTTCTCTAACCCTGCATACAACGACTATCCTTGTGTCGGCGTTACATGGGAGCAGGCAAATGCCTTCTGCGCATGGCGCACCGAATTTCTCCTCAAGGGTCTAGGCCCGGCAGCACGCTATGTGCAGCGCTATCGTCTCCCGACAGAGGCTGAGTGGGAGTATGCCGCACGCGGCAAAGAGCAGAACGAGTTCCCATGGGAGAATGAGGATGTTGCAAGCGGAAAAGGATGCTTCTTTGCAAACTTCAAGCCAGACAATGGTAACTATACCAAGGACGGCAACCTCATAACAAGCAAGGTCGGCATATACTCTGCAAACACCAACGGTCTCTTCGACATGGCAGGCAACGTGGCTGAGTGGACATCGACAATTTATACAGAGGCTGGCATTGAAGCGATGAATGACATCAACCCTCAGCTCAGCTATAATGCAGCCCTTGAGGATCCCTATCGTCTGAAGAAGAAGTCTGTTCGCGGCGGATCATGGAAGGACCCTGAGAGCTACATTCGTTCTGCATGGCGCAGCAGCGAATATCAGAACCAGCCCCGCTCATATATAGGCTTCCGCTGCGTGCGCTCATTGGCAAACACCAGCAGCGAGAAGGCAAAACCTGTGAAAGCATCGGCAAAGAGAAGATAATAACGAAATATCGAGAAAACGAAACAATAAATTATCACAATGACACAGTATAGCAAATTCAATATTATCTATCGTCTGCAGAAGTGGCTTGACAGCGTACCTGGACAGACGTTCATGAACTACGCATACAGCTGGGGTGCATCTATCGTTATTCTCGGTGCACTTTTCAAACTGACCCACCTTCCGGGAGCAAACTTCATGTTGTTCCTCGGCATGGGCACTGAGGTTCTGGTATTCTTCATTGCTGGTTTCGACCGTCCATTTGACAAGACAGAAGACGGCAAAGACCTGCCTACGCATGTTGTTGACACCGACGAGGCTGAGCCAACTATTGCTGGCGGAAATGTGACAGGAGGAAACGTGGCTGGCGGAACAATCGTCATCGGTGGCGGTGGAAGCAATGTTTCTGGAGAACAGCCTACCGAAGGCGGTACTATCAGCTTTGGTGATGGCAGTGCTGTGACAGGTGGAGGAGTCATTGGTGGTGGAGTCATTGGCGGTGGCGTTATTGGTGGCGTTACAGCAACTCCAGAAGTGCCTGAGATTGACGGTGAGGCCATGGAAGAGGCAACGACCAACTATGTTGAAGAACTTAAGAAGCTCACCGAGACCCTCCAGAAAGTATCCGCACAGAGCGAGCGTCTTACTCGCGACTCAGAGGAGATGGAGAATCTCAACCGTACTCTCACCGGCATCTGCAAGGTATATGAGATGCAACTCAAGGGAGCCAGTCAGCAGATCGGCACCATCGACGAGATTAATGATCAGACCCGAAAGATGGCAGAACAGATTGCTGAACTCAACAAGATCTATGCACGCATGATTGAGGCAATGACGACAAACATGCCCAAGGCACCTATCGTATAAAACATAATGTCCATAAAACCCATAAAGCCCAAAAGGCCCATTAACCCTACAAAGCCCATAAAACCCAACAGAACATGGCAATAAAGAAAAGACCAGTATCTCCCCGCCAGAAGATGATCAACCTCATGTATGTAGTGTTGATGGCTATGCTGGCGCTGAACGTCTCAAACGAGGTGCTCAACGGCTTTGACATAGTAGAGAAAAGCCTCAGCCGCACCACAGAGAACTCAGCAAAGGAGAATCTTGCCATTTATGAAGACTTTGATCAGCAGATGAAAGCCAATCCGCAGAAGGTAAAAGAGTGGTATGACAAAGCTCAGATGGTTCGCCACATGAGTGACTCACTCTACGATTTCGCTTCTGAACTGAAGTTAGCTATCGCCCGTGAAGCTGACGGCAAGAACGGTGACCCGGCAAATATTCAAAGCAAGGAAGACCTCGAGGCTGCAAACCAGGTTATGCTTGCACCTGGGCGTGGTCGTGGTGAAGAGCTTCGCAAAGCCATCGACTCATTCCGCGAGCGCATGGTGAAGATGGTACCTGACACAGCTCAGCAGAAGCTCATTGCCAGCAACCTCACGACAGAAGTGCCCAAGAGTGCCACTACACTGGCAAAGACATGGCAGGAATACATGTTCGAGGCCATGCCTGCCGCAGCTGCAGTAACGCTTCTCTCAAAGCTGCAAAACGATGTGCGCTATGCAGAGGGAGAGGTGCTCCACACGCTTGTTCAGAATATAGACGTAAAGGACATACGTGTGAATGCTCTTGAAGCATTTGTCATTCCGAACTCCCAGACCATCGTCCGTGGCGACAAGTTCTCCGCTCACATCGTGATGGCAGCCGTCGATACCACACAGATTCCTGATGTATATATAGGCAACCAGAAGATGGAGCTAAAGGACAACCTATATGAGACTATCTGTGGACGCACGGGCGACTTCACGCTTGCCGGACATATCGAGACAGTGAATGGCAATGGTGACAAGATACGTCGCGACTTCTCTCAGAAATACACCGTTGTGGATCCAAGTGCTACGGTTAGTGCCGACCTCATGAACATGCTCTATGCCGGATACTCAAATCCGTTGAGCATTTCTGTCCCAGGTGTACCTCTTAACAAGATCTCAGCCACAATGACAAACGGTACGCTGACACCTGTAGGTCCTGGCAAGTTCATTGCCCGTCCGTCAAAGATTGGACAAGATGCTACCATCACAGTTGTATCGACCAATACTGGCAGACCACAGCAGATGGGACAGTTCACCTTCCGTGTGCGTAAGTTGCCTGATCCTACGCCATATATTGACATGAAAGACGAAAAAGGCAATCCTGTACGCTTCAAAGGCGGTGGCATGGCAAAAGCCAACCTCATGTCTATTGGTGGCATTGGTGCAGCCATTGACGACGGCATTCTCGACATTGGTTTCCGTGTTCTCTCGTTTGAGACAGTGTTCTATGACAACATGGGTAACGCCGTGCCTATGGTAGGTGAAGGTGACAAGTTCTCTGCACGTCAGAAAGACACTTTCCGCAAGCTGACACGTAACCGCCGTTTCTACATCTCGCGTGTGAAGGCCATCGGTCCTGACGGAATAGAACGCACGCTGCCTACTTCAATGGAAATTATCGTGAAATAAATAATCTATCTATATGAGACGACTTTTTTTAATGTTAATGATATCGCTGATTGCCGGCACTATGGCTGCCCAGCCAAAGAAGAGCCGTGTTCAGCAGAACAACAAGACTGCTGTTCAACAGGCACAGCAGAGCAAGACTGCTCAGGGTGGCATGACACAGCGCATGCGCATCATGTATCCTACGGCTGTTGACATGCCTGAGGATGTGGTTTGGCGCCGTGATATTTACCGTGAAGTGGATCTCAACATAGGAGAGAACTCAGGCCTCTACCACCCCACAGAGCCAATAGGCAAGCAGATGAACCTGTTCACCTATGTCTTCAAACTGGCACTCAACGGATATATTCCTGTTTACGAGTATCGCCTTGATGGTAATGAGGTGCTCGATGCAACTGCCAAGGTTGACATGAAGACCGTGCTTGACAACTATCACATCTTCTATGAAGAAACCGACGGTAAGCTGAAGGTTGACAACAGCGACATACCATCGGCAGAGGTAAAGATGTACTACCTGAAAGAGAGTGCCTACTATGATCAGGCAAACTCATCGTTCCATATCAAGGTATTGGCAATCTGCCCAGTGATGATTCGCGAAGACGACTTCGGTGGCGAGTCTGCCAAGTACCCGTTGTTCTGGGTAAAATACAGTGACGTTGAGCCCTTCCTCAGCCGCCAGTCGGTGATGACGAGTGACAAGAACAATGCTGCTACAATGACTCTTGATGACTACTTCACTCTCAATCGCTATAAAGGCAAGATATACAAGACCAACAACATGCTAGGCAAGACACTTGCACAGATTGCTGGTAACGACTCTACGAAGATGTCAGCAGAGCAGAAGCGCATAGAAGCCGAACTGGAGGCCTTCCGTAACAACATCTTCGGAGACAAGGCAAAGCGCGACTCTCTCGACAGCATCGCCAGCATCGACCCCAAGCAACTGAAAAAGACAAAGGCTAAAGCACGCTCATCTACTGAGCAGAAGAAAGAGAAGGTCACAAAGACAAAGACATCACGTGCCAAGAGCAGCAGCTCGTCATCAGGCTCACTTATCAGCGTACGCCGTCAAAGACATTAATCATTTTCTATAAAACGTTTTATTAGCTTATGAAGAAATTTTTTACAACTATGGTAGTTGCCCTCACATTGATGGCACTGCCTGCACAGGCTCAGCTCGGACTGGGCTGGGGTCTCCGTGGAGGTCTTAACCTTGTAAGCATGTCATCAGACGAGAGCACATTTGACTCTTCGAACCGTGCCGGATGGTTCTTTGGTCCTACCGCAAAGTTCACTATCCCCTTGATTGGCATTGGTCTTGACGTGTCTGCACTTTATGACCAGCGCACCTCAGAATTCGAAGGTCAGTCAGTTAAGGAGCAGAACGTATTCATCCCCATCAACCTTCGTTATCAGGTCGGCCTTGGCAGCGTAGCAAGCGCTTTCGTAAAGGCTGGTCCACAGTTCGGTTGGAACATCGGCAGCAAGACATATGCAGCTGTAAAAGATGGTAATACTGGTGAGTTTAAACTGAAGGACTCAAATACCAGTATTAACCTTGGCGTAGGCATCAACGCCCTTAGCCACCTTGAAATAGGCATCAACTACAACATTGTGCTTGGCAAGACAGGTGACCTCACTGTAAAGGATGCTGCCACTAATGCTTACAACAACAGCAAGTCACGCACCAACGCATGGCAGCTTAACGTAGCATACTTCTTCTAAAGATTCAGACACAAACAGTAACAGTGTGAGTTATGCCGACATCATATTACCCGTTCCGCTGAACAGCCTGTTCACCTATGCCATTCCCACGGACATGGCAGAGAGTGTTGCATTCGGCAAACGCGTATTGGTGTCATTCGGTCCAAAGAATCACTATGTGGGCATAATAGTACGCCTGCACGACAACAAGCCCACTACATACAAAGTAAAGCCCATTGAGCAGGTTCTCGACGACACGCCGTTACTATTAGAATCACAACTACGCCTCTGGCAGTGGATTGCCGACTACTACATGTCACCCATCGGTGACGTATATAAAGGTGCTCTGCCAGCAGGATTAAAAGCAGAAGACGGATATAAGCCTCGTACAGAGACTTATATCCGTCTTACTCTGCCTTATCAGAACGAGCCTACACTCCACGTGGCTCTAAACATGCTGGCCCGCGCTCCACGTCAACAAGAGGCTTTCATTAGCTATCTCACACTCTCCGGTTGGGATAACATTTCAAGTGAAGAATGGCGTAATGACTGTGCAGAGATTACACGCGAGGAGCTGATGAACGCCTCTGGGACCGACTCCTCCACTATCAACCAGCTTGTAAAGCGAGGACTTCTTGAGACATACGAAGTGGAAGTAGGACGTCTGAACCTCAACACAGAGCCGCATCTTGAGAATATAAAGCCACTGAGTGATATACAGCAAGAGGCTTATAATCAGATTCTATTTTCATTTATGAAGAAGGACGTGACACTTCTTCACGGTGTCACATCCAGTGGTAAGACGGAGATATACATCCATCTCATCATGCGCGAACTGGAGCAACACCGGCAGGTGCTGTTCCTCATGCCCGAAATTGCGCTCACCGTACAGATGATGGAGCGTCTGCAACGAGTCTTTGGCAACCGTCTGGGCATCTATCATTCGAAGTATAGCGATGCAGAACGTGTAGAGATATGGCAGAAACAGCTATCTGGCAATCCCTACGATGTAATCCTTGGTGCACGCTCTGCCGTGTTCCTGCCATTCCAACATCTAGGACTGATTATTGTTGACGAGGAACACGAGACGAGTTATAAGCAACAAGATCCTGCTCCACGCTATCATGCACGTTCGGCTGCCATAATGTTGGCGAAGCTTTATAACACAGACGCATCAACGCCAGCTCCCAAGGTTCTTCTTGGCACCGCTACTCCATGCATGGAGACCTATCACAATGCCAAGACGGGCAAATATGGACTGGTGGAACTGACTCAACGTTACGAAGGCATAGAACTGCCTGAGATTCAGATTGTAGATACCAAAGACCTTCAACATCGGAAGATGATGAACGGTCCTTTCTCACCTCTGCTTTTGGCACGGGTCAGAGAGGCTCTTGAGCGTGGCGAACAGGCCATCCTCTTCCAGAACCGTCGCGGCTGGGCGCCAATGTTAGAGTGCAAACAATGCGGGTGGGTACCACGCTGTCAGCACTGTGACGTGTCTCTGACGCTCCATAAGAGCATGAACCAGCTCACATGCCACTATTGCGGTTATACCTATCAGATACCGACAGAATGTCCCGCCTGCGGCTGTAAGCAACTTCAGGGACGCGGCTACGGCACAGAGAAGATAGAGGATCAGATACGCGATATTCTACCCGAGGCTCGCATCTCACGCATGGATCTCGACACAACCCGCACCCGCAATGCCTATGAACGTATCATAAGCGACTTCTCATCTGGTCGTACAAACCTTCTCATAGGCACACAGATGATTTCAAAAGGTCTCGACTTCGGCAATGTGTCGGTTGTTGGCATCATCAGTGCCGACGGCATGCTTAACCAGCCCGATTTTCGTGCCTACGAGCATGCCTATATGATGATAGCTCAGGTCAGCGGCCGTGCTGGCAGAAAGGGAAAGCGCGGTCTTGTAATACTTCAGACTAAAAACCCAGATGTGAGCGTCATACAACAAGTGGTGCACAATGATTTCAAGACGTTCTACAACGACATGAAGTCAGAACGCAGCGCATTCAACTACCCACCATACTGCCACCTCATCTATGTCTATATGAAACATAAGAAAGACGATGTGGTAGAGACTGCCTCACGCGAGCTGGGCGCACGACTGCGGCAATGGTTTGGCAGTCGCGTGCTCGGTCCTGACAAGCCCACTGTCTCGCGTGTAAAGACACTGAGCATACGCAAACTTGTTCTCAAATTAGAGAACGGTATTGACATGCCACGTGTGCGCCAATATTTAGCGCTTGCCCAAGAGCAGATGCTCCAAGACAAGCGCTATGCTTCGTTGCAGGTCTATTACGATGTTGACCCGCTATAATCGATAATCTTAGAATTTATAGTCTATACCCAGACCAATGACATGGTTGGTACGTGAATAGGTCTCCGTAGCAGGCCATGGAGTGTCGTAATAGTTCTTCTGTTCCTTTTTATAGTCACTATAGATGGAGCAAAAATAACCGGCATTGAGTCGTATCTGTTCAGTGATATTCCATGCACCGCCAAAACCAAACGACCAGCTGTCACATGCAAAAGAGGTATTCTGCTGATAGTCATCATCGAGTCCATAGTCAGTGCGCTGTCCGCCACAGCTGATGGTGAACTTGTCATTAATGTCATACTCCAAACCGAGCAGATACTCATCCGTTCCGTGAGTAAGTTCTTTCTGACGACCTTTGGCCATCTTCGCATGCTTATCATCAAAATTATGATATTCGAGGGTGGCACGGAATTTGTCTGTGAACTCATAACCAAGAGCGATAGACAGCAGAGCAGGCATATCGTAACGTGTCTTAGCACCATCCTCGTAAGGAGCAACCTTATCGCCAAACTGAGCCAATGCAGTCTTTCCTGTCACATAAGGTACTGCCGCTGCTGTTGCAGCGTCTGTATTCTTAATGCTTGCATCCAATGTCTTAGTGTCGTTCTCAGTATTTATTTTAGTACGGAACTCATAGCGTGCAGCAATGGTCAGAGGTCCTTCACGGAAATCGAAGCTAACAACAGGTGTAAAGCCCCATCCCTTTTGCAGGCAGTCTAACTGCAAGTCAATAAGCTTTTGATTACCAGGACTTTCAATAGTGGTTGCAGTTACATGACCACGATTGTAACCATCGTAATAATTGGCACGAACGCCCACAGCACCGGCTATCTGGTCGGTAAATTTATAAGTAAAGTTCAACTGTCCGCCATAGATATACTGTTTGCCTTCCATCTTTGAGTCAATAGTATATTTCTCTGGGGTCATCGGTCCGCCCATTGCTGCAGGCATGGCCTTTGTTGCATCGAACAACTTAGCCATGACAAGCGCATTAAACATAGGTATTCCGTCATCGTATTTTACGAAGCCGCCACTACCCACAATACCTATCATGGCAGAAACTGCCCAACGGTCTTGTTTATATGAGGCAAAAAGTGCTGGAACGATTGGAGCAGATGCCTTTCCTTCGTATTTCTTATCAATATTCACACCTGGATATCCAAGAGAGGGAACAGCCAGATAGTTTGACGCCGTCATGGTAATGTCACGGTTCTGCCAAGGTTTCTGGAAATTAAGTGAGAGCTGCAGTCCTTCGTGTCCCCATGCAAGTCCTGCCGGATTGGAGTAAGCTGCATCAATGTCAAACGACGCGCCACGCGCCATCATACGGTCGAAAGCAATGTGATAATTGGTGTTTGTCATCAATCCGCCTGCCATAGAAACAGTTGCAGACGCTAATGAAAAAGCGAAAATGGTTAAGAATTTTCTCATTGTCAATAAAATTAGCAAATTTTTCGGTTGCAAAGGTACAATTATATTTTCAAACAGAATGTATCTTTATAAGAAAAGTTGAATTTATACACAAAAAAAAGGAACCGTAAGTACGATTCCTTTTTAGCATATAGCATATAAATACTATTCAATATAATCTCTTGATACTTGATTTCTGAATATTAATTGTATTTCAGAATCTGACCTGGACGCAGTCTTACCGTTCTGCTAATACGATTAAGCTTACAAATAGCATTTACTGTTGTACCATGCTTGCGGGCAATTGTAGAGAGAGTCTCACCCCTGCGAACCTTGTGGTAACGCGTTGAACTGCTACTTGATGCGACATCACGTGAACGTCCCACATTTGTGCTGTTCACCATTGCGGGATCATAACCGTTCTTGCCATTAGCACCACGTAGCTGTGTTGCAAGGCGTCCGTCAAACTCGTATGAATCACGACGGAAGTTATAGAAATCGCTTACGATGTCCTGATTCACGAAGTCAAACATGATGGCTGGGTTGAGTGCAACACCACAGAGACGTGTCTCGAAATGCAAGTGTGAACCTGTGCTACGTCCAGTGTTACCACCAAGAGCGATAGGCTCACCAGCACGTACCTCCTGATTCTCTACGACAAGCCACTTAGACAAGTGGCCATAAATAGTCTCCAGACCATTAGGGTGACGGATAACAATATATTTACCATAGCCACGGCGTGCGCCTTCGTTCTTCACTATACGAACCTTACCGCTGAATGCAGCACGGATGGTATCACCTATATATACCTTTATATCCAAGCCCTTGTGCTGGCGTCCCCAACGTGAGCCGAAGTTCGAGGTGATGACGCGGCTTGCAGTAGGCATATGGAAATCTCTCAAATCAATAGTAAACGAATCTGGAAGAGCGGTCTCACGATGTGCATACATGTTATCCCAATCCTGATAGAGCTCATCTGCGGGTGAATCGTATTCTTCAATCTCTATTAACTGTCTCAGCATTTCGGAATCCACAGCCTTCATCTTCTTGTCAATGGGTGCCTGATTAGCCAACAAGTCCTGACCTGAGGCTGGTAAAACAGCAAGTGCCGAAATGGCGATAACAGCAATATTTCTTAGTTTTTTGAGAATCATCATTTTGTTTTGTCGTTAGTACTCCTTTAGTGAAAAACATCACACAAAAAACGATAATGAGCTGATGTTTAATCAAATAGACGCCACAAAATTAATAAAACCTACATAAAAACAAGCCTTTTTGCATAATTATTTGTGGCTTTTTAACACTTAATCTAAGAAATTGCCGCCCAATTCACGTTTGTTTTACGTAATTCCTTCAATCTATTCCATAAAAGCTGATAGCGTGGAGAAGTGCATGAAGGGTCTTCATCCACTATTTTTTGAGCCTCGTCGCGTGCCATCTGTACAATCTGTCCATCACGTGCAATATCAGCTATTTTCAAGTCGAAGGCCATACCGCTCTGCTGTGTTCCCTCCAAGTCGCCAGGCCCACGCAACTTTAGGTCAGCCTCAGCAATACGGAAGCCATCGTTGGTCTCGCACATAATATCTATACGCTTACGAGTCTCATCACTTAACTTGAAAGTGGTGACAAGTATGCAAAACGACTGATCGGCACCTCGTCCAACCCTTCCGCGAAGCTGATGTAGCTGAGACAATCCAAAGCGCTGGGCATCAAAGATGACCATAACTGATGCGTTAGGCACATTAACTCCGACCTCAATCACAGTAGTAGCTACAAGAATCTGTGTTTCGCCATTCACGAATTTCTGCATCTCCTCATCTTTATCCTTCGGTTTCATCTTGCCGTGGACCTTACTAAGGCGGAATTCAGGGAATGCCTCGCGAAGCACTTCGAAGCCTTGTTCAAGATTTTTCAAGTCAATTTTCTCGCTCTCTTCTATGAGTGGGAACACCATATACACCTGTCTGCCATCATGTATCTGACGTCTTATGCCCTCATAAAGCGAAGTTATCCGAGAATCAAAGACATGAGTGGTCTGAATGGGTTTTCGACCAGGCGGCAACTCGTCAATAACGCTCACATCAAGGTCGCCATAGAGGGTCATTGCAAGTGTACGCGGAATAGGCGTTGCCGTCATCACAAGCACATGAGGAAGGGCTCTCAGCAGCGATGCATCTGTATCCTGCGGAGCCTTTGCCCACAGCTTTGCACGCTGAGCCACACCAAAGCGATGCTGTTCATCTATGACTACCATGCCGAGACGGGCGAACTGTACCGTATCTTCTATAACAGCATGGGTCCCGACAAGAATTCGAACCTCGCCCGACAACAATCCGTCTAGCACCTCCTGGCGTTTCTTTCCCTTTACCATGCCCGTAAGCAGTTCTACGCGTATTGGCATATCGTCCAAGAACTTACGGATAGTAGCAAGATGCTGTTCGGCAAGAATCTCTGTAGGTGCCATGATACATGCCTGAAAACCGTTGTCGAGGGCTATGAGCATGGACATTAAGGCAACAAGTGTCTTTCCGCTACCCACATCACCTTGCAGCAGACGATTCATCTGTTTCCCAGAACACATATCCTGGCGTATTTCTCGTATCACCCTCTTCTGTGCTCCTGTCAACTCAAACGGAAGTTTTTCATTGTAGAAGCCATTAAAATTGTCGCCAATACGGTTGAAGACATATCCGCGATATTTACGACGCTGGTCACTGGCATAGCGCAGTATATTAAGCTGCACGAAGAACAGTTCTTCAAACTTCATCCTCAGCCGCGCCCTCTCAAGGTCACGAGCACTCTGTGGGTAGTGAATAATGCGCAGTGCCTCATCACGCGACATCAGGTGATGACGGCTAAGCACCTCGTCAGTAATAGTTTCGGGGAAAGGGTCCTTTAGTTTTTCTACCAATGTCTTTGTCAGCCGTTCCAATGCCCGAGAATTGAAGTTCGCCTTCTTCATTTTCTCCGTGGTATGGTAATACGGCTGCATGCCCATCGCCGACGTATCAACTTTCGATGCATCGTCAACATCAGGATGCTGCACCTGTATCCGGTTATTGAAAACCGACGGTCTTCCGAACACCAGGTAGTCTTTACCTATCTTATAATTCTGCTTAGCATATTTACCACCATTGAACCACACCAAGTCCATAATGGCTGTACCGTCGGTAAAATGAGCAACTACGCGCTCACGGCGCGGTCCCATATCAAAAGTCTCAAAACTCATTATATGACCAACCACCTGAACAAAAGGCATGTCGCCTGTCAGCTCACGTATGGTATAAACCTTCGAACGGTCCACATACCGATAAGGGAAATACTCCAGCAAGTCCCCATAGGTCTCAATGCCGAGTTCCTGACTCAGCATCTTCTTACGGTTAGGCCCGACACCGGGCAGATACATAATATCCTGTTGTAGTATATCCATCTCTTATGCTATATCAGCATTTCCGCCATTTTCATGTCACCAGGTGTGGTGAGCTTAATATTTTCGCGATTGCCCTCGACAAGCCTTATTTCGTGGCCGAACGACTCTACGACCGAGGCATCATCGGTAAAACCGTCATTATAAGGCTGCTCGTTTGCAGCCTTAAGCAACTGAATGCTAAAGCACTGAGGCGTCTGTACCAGTCGGTACTCGTCACGAGGAACAGTATGGGAGACACCATCGGCATCAAGATGTCTGACAGTCTCAACTACAGGTATCACAGGCACCACAGCCCCACTCTGACGAGCCTCATCGTAACAACGAGCTATTGTCTCCACCGACACGAATGGTCTCACGCCATCATGAACGCCAACGACGCCATCTGTATCGTCGGGCACAAGCGCCAATCCGTTCTGCACAGAATGGAAACGTGTCTTTCCGCCATCAGCCAAAATATAAGGGATATTAAACTGATGCTGTCGGCACAGGCTATTCCAATATTCCTGTTGCGTCTTCGGCAGCACAAGTATAATTTGAAGTTCCGGCGAATACTCATGAAAGCGCATCATAGTGCGCATCAGCACCGGTATTCCGCCTACGGGCAGGAACTGCTTGGGAATATCGCCTCCCATGCGCAGCCCCTTACCGCCAGCTACTATTATAATATAGTCCATTATTATTTATTCATAAGATGTTTGAAGCGCATGCCCTCAGCTATCTGGTCACTGACCTCACGGCTGACAAGCTGTGCCAGCAGTTCGTATGCGAAGGGGAAGGCAGCAGCAGGTCCCTCGGCTGTTGTGACATTACCATCTACAGTAACCAGGTCTGCGGTATATGTTGCTTTTGTCAGCAGCTTCTCGAAACCAGGATAACAAGTGGCACTCTTGCCATCGAGCACGCCTAACTGTGCCAACACTACAGCAGGAGCAGCACAGATGGCTGCGACCTTCTTGCCAGCCTTTGCTTGAGTGAGGACAGTCTGACGTACCCCTTCGTGCTCGTATAGGTTTGTAGCACCAGGCATGCCACCTGGCAGGAAGAGCAGGTCAGCATCACTGAAGTCGCAATCATCAAACATAGCATCAGCCACAATCTGCACGTTATGGGCTGTTTCAACCACCTGTGAGTCGTCAACGATGCTCACTGTTACAACCTCCACTCCCCCGCGACGCAGCACGTCAACAGGTATCAACGCCTCCACATCTTCGAAGCCGTTAGCTAAAAAAACATACACTTTTGCCATACAATTCAAATTAAATTGTTACTTTTGCACAGCAAAGATACATATTCTTTATCAAATCAGAAAGAAAAAAAACAAATATGTCATCAAAAGCGCTTACTTTTGCCATCTTTGGCAATCTATACCAGCAAGAGAAATCGGCAGCTATCAAGCAGGTGCTCACCTGTCTGAAGAATCACGGCGCCCGTATCATGGTAGATGAAGAGTATTATCATTTCCTTGTCGGAATACCTGGCGTGCAGGAAATATTCGGGATAGCAGAGACACCAAGTAACCCTCAAAGTCCCGAAATTCCAGAGCGCTCCCGTTTCTATACTTTTTCTGGTGACAATTTCGAGGCAGACTTCGTTATCTCTATGGGCGGTGACGGTACACTACTAAAGACAGCGAGCCGTGTCCGCGACAAGCAGATACCCATTATTGGAGTCAACATGGGCAGACTGGGGTTCCTTGCTGACGTAAGTGCCAAGACATTTGACGAAACAGTAGATGCCCTCCATCGCGGCGAATACTCCGTGGAGGACCGTGCGCTCATCAACGTGGAGACAGATGGCGAACCTATAGACGGCTGTAGCTGTGCACTCAACGACGTGGCAATATTAAAGCGCGACTCGGCATCGATGATTTCCATACGCACATGCATCAACGGTGAGTATCTCACAACCTATCAGGCTGACGGTCTCATCGTCTCCACACCGACAGGTTCAACAGCATATTCACTCTCAAATGGCGGTCCCATCATCGTGCCAGGAACAGGAGTGGTGCTGATGACAGCCGTTGCGCCCCACTCGCTCAATGTACGTCCGATAGTACTGCCTGACACATCCAAGATAGAACTTACCGTGACAAGTCGCAGCCACACCTTCCTCGTTGCAATAGACGGTCGCAGCGGTAAGCTACCTGAAGGCACGACTCTCCGTCTGTCTCGTGCACCATATAATGCAAAGGTTGTAAAGCGCAGCACCACGCGATACTTCTCCACTCTGCGCGAAAAAATGATGTGGGGAGCTGATCTAAGGGAAGTAAAATAGTGAAAAGTGAGAAATATACAATAGCACAGATTTTCCTCTGGTTGTGGAAAGCCTGGAAAGGCAACCGACTGCAAGCCACGCTGAATGCAACAATCGGGCTACTTGGTGTGGGGTTCAGTCTGTCAATGGTATGGGCCATGCGCCGCGCCATTGATACTGCCTCGGGCATCATCGACGGTTCGATATACGCTGCCGTAGGCATCATGGCTATTCTCACCCTATGCGAGTTTGGCGTAGGCATTTCACGCGTATGGATAAAGAATATCCTCGGAGTCAAAGCACGTAACCGAATGCAACAGATGACTCTCGCCCGACTTTTACGATCTGAATGGCGTGGACGTGAGGCGATGCACTCAGGCGACGTCATCAACCGCCTGGAGACTGACGTGAACCATGTAGTAACATTTCTCACCGAGACCTTACCATCAACAATCTCAACAATAGCGTTGTTTATCGGTGCCTTCATCTATCTGTTTCAGATGGACACATGGCTTGCCATAATAACCGTAGGCATACTCCCATGCTTCATTCTTGCCAGTCGCTTCTACGTGAAGAAGATGCGGCAACTGACAAAGAAAGTTCGCGAAAGCGACAGCTTCGTTCAAAGCCTACTGACAGAGACCATGCAACACCGAATGCTTGTAAAGACGATGGAAGCGGACGACCAGATGCTTGACCGTTTGGAAGGAACTCAGTCGGAACTGCGCCAGAGAGTGAAACGCCGCACTGCATTCTCGGTTATCTCCAACCTCATACTAAACACCGGGTTTTCTCTCGGCTATCTAATCGCATTTCTATGGGGACTTATAAGACTCGCCGATGGCACCATCACCTTTGGTGCTATGACGGCATTCTTACAACTTGTCTATCGCATACAGAGTCCCGCACGCGACCTGACGAAGCTGGTACCGGCATTTGTCAGCGTGTTCACTTCGGCAGAACGACTGATGGAGCTTGAAGAGATTCCCGAGGAGAAACAGGGTGAGGCAATAATGCTTCCCGCCCCATGCGGAGTAAGATTCTCTGATGTGACCTACAGCTACAGCACCGACGAGCAACCAGTGATAAGTCACGCCAATTTCGACTTCAAGCCAGGCACATGCACAGCCATACTTGGCGAGACAGGCTCGGGCAAGACAACCCTCATCCGCCTACTGCTTGCACTTATACGCCCACAAGAAGGACAAATTGAAATTTACAGCGAAAGTACTATTTCCTATTCTCCCCTCTCCCCTCTCCATCGTTGTAACTTCGTCTATGTGCCACAAGGCAACACGCTTCTTGGCGGCACTCTACGCGACAATCTGCGCATAGGAGCCCCCGATGCCACTGACGAACAGATGAGAGAAGCGCTCCGATTGGCATGTGCCGATTTCGTTGACAATCTGCCTCAAGGGCTCGATACTGTCTTTGCCGAACATGGCGGTGGTATGTCAGAAGGTCAGGCCCAACGCATAGCCATAGCCCGAGCACTGCTCCGTCCAGGAAGCATTATCCTTCTTGACGAAGCCACCAGTGCCCTTGATCCTGACACCGAACGTCAGTTACTTAACAATATTATGCACAACAATGACAAGACCGTCATCTTTGTCACCCACAGACAAGCCGTTGTTTCCTATTGTGACCATGTAATATCAGATTTTTCCGCTTCAAATAGAATTTTGTAAGACAAATGTTTCTATTGTTGTAAAAAACTTTGTATTTTTGCCTGCGATATGAAAATCTTTACGAGCGCTCAAATCCACGAACTGGATAAATATACCATAGATCACGAACCCATTAAGTCTATAGACCTAATGGAGAGAGCCGCACGCGTTCTTACCAGGGCAATAACAGAAAGATGGCCAAGTACCATCCCAATTATTGTGTTTGCCGGACCAGGCAACAACGGCGGTGACGCTCTTGCCGTAGCACGCATGCTCATTGAACAGAACTATCAGGTTCAGACATTCCTTTTTAATATTACCGGTCATCTCTCTGCCGATTGTGCCGAGAACAAGAAACGTCTCTGCGACAAAAAAGGACGCTCACTACTGACCGAGATAACCCAGGAGTTTGACCCGCCACATCTGGATAGTGGCATGCTGATAGTTGATGGCCTGTTCGGTTCAGGTCTGAATAAGCCATTAGCTGGCGGTTTCGCTTCACTGGTGAAATACATCAACGCCTCAAAAGCCGATGTTGTTAGCATTGACGTGCCTTCAGGACTTATGACCGAAGATAACACCTACAATGTAAGTGCCAATATCATCAGAGCAACACAGACTCTCACCCTCGGACAGCTGAAGCTATCGTTCCTTTTCCCCGAGAGTCAGGCATACATAGGACAACTGCGCATACTTGACATCCGTCTCAGCCGTGAGGGCATGGAAAAGATTGAGTCCAACTACACACTGATGGAGGAAGACATAGCACGCCAACTTATTATGCAACGCGACCGTTTTGCTCATAAGGGACAGATGGGCAGCGCACTCATAATCGCGGGTTGCTACGGCATGGCAGGTGCATCAGTGCTTGCTACCAAAGCGTGTCTGAGAGCAGGAGCAGGAAAAGTGACTACCCACGTGCCAAAACGTAACGTAGCAATCATGCAGGTTGCTGTTCCAGAGGCCATAGTAAGCATAGACCGCGAAGAAACATCGTTTACCGAAGGTGTTGCAACAGAAGACTTCCAGGCAGTGGGAATAGGTCCCGGGCTTGGCACATCGGAACAGACAGCCATCACACTTATAGCCCAGCTACGCCGCACACAATGTCCTCTCGTCATTGATGCCGATGCGTTGAACATACTGGCAAGTAGAAGGGCATGGCTGCAGCAATTACCTAAAGGAGTAATCATGACGCCACATCCTAAAGAGCTCGACCGCATGGAAGGCAAGTGCATTGACTCGTTCGAACGCCTGACAAAGGCACGTGAGCTTGCCGAACGGTTACAGGGATACGTTATCCTCAAAGGACACCACACAGCCATTTGCATGCCCGACGGCCACGTAGTATTCAACAACTCCGGCAACGCAGGGATGGCTACCGCTGGTAGCGGCGATGTACTCACAGGCATCATAACAGGACTGCTTGCCCGCGGCTATGAGCGTCGTGAGGCATGCATGCTCGGTGTCTATCTTCACGGACTGGCAGGCGATCTTGCAGTACGCGAATTGGGAGAAGAGAGCCTCATAGCAAGCGATTTAATACAGTATCTGCCAAAGGCATTTGTCAGATTGAAGAATTAAGAATTGACAATATTATTAAGACATGAAATTAAAGATTGCATCTTTATTTATAGCGCTCAGCTGCTATGCATCAGCTGAAGCACAGACACGACTAAGCGACTACCGTCCAGGTGTCACTACCGAAGGCGCTGTCTATTTCCTTCCAAAGACAGCAATAAAAGTAAAGGTATTAGTAGAACGCTCAGTTTACAAGCCTGGTGAGTTCTGCAACTATGCCATGCGCTACTTGCATGCTAACGATGTACAACTGGAGGCAAACACCTCATATCGCATTGTAAGCGTGAAACAGCATCCTATTGCAATGGTAGATAGCACAAAGGCATATGCGGTGAAGTTTAATGCAAAAACGATAGCTGCTAACGTATCGCTGAGTGATGACGGCCGTCTGCTTGCAATCAACGCACAGCCTACTCCACAGCCAGAACTGGCAGACTTTAAGCCCGCAGCCAAGACTGCTGAAGTAAATCCTCGAAAGTTCATGAACGAAGAGATTCTTGCTGCCGGAAGCACATCAAAGATGGCCGAGCTAACTGCACAGGAGATATATGATCTTCGTGAGAACCGCGCATTGCTCATAAAAGGCCAGGCAGATTTTATGCCAGGTGACGGCGCACAGATGAAGATGATGCTCGACCAGATAGAGTTACAGTGCAATGCGCTCACCTCACTCTTCACTGGCACAGTAAACAAAGACACGACAGAGATAACTCTGACGGTTATACCCGATGGCGCACTAAAACATCAGATACTCTTCCGCCTCTCACAGAGATTGGGAATTGTTGATGCTGATGATCTTTCTGGAGAACCATATTACATCACCATTGAAGACCTGAGTAATATTCCTGCCTTAGACGAGGCTGCTGCTGAAAAGAACAAGAAGAAGAAACAGCCTGAGAGTGGTATATATGTCAATGTACCTGGACGCATGCGCAGCACCATTGAGCGTAACGGCAACGTATTATCAAATGCCGAGATGCCTGCTCCACAGTTCGGCCGTGTTGAACTGCTTAGCGGCGACCTCTTTAACAAGCGTTACACCACTCACCTGTGGCTTAACACTCTTACAGGCAGTGTTGAGCGACTTGAAGCAGAACAGCCGAAATAAATATTTCTTTTATATATAAAGATAAACGCCAACAAATATTCAATTTGTTGGCGTTTATCTTTTAAGGTTCTACCTTTATTTGAAAGGCAGATACCAGTTCTTTTCGCTCTTCAGGTCAACCACAGGGTTGTTGGCTTTCAACTTGTCAGCAAGCCAGACACCACCAAAGTTGGCACCATAAGGCGAGCCATCGTAGGTAGAGCTCTTTGCATGACCATTCTTATGACGAGCCAGACGACAGAGATCGTAGAATCGGTTACCCTCAAATGCTAACTCCAATGCATACTCATCACAGAGTATATCCTCAATAGCGTTGATGGTGTCCTGCTTCGTTGTACCGATGGTAATGCCAGCTGGATAAGAATTATCCTTGACCTTCGCATTCAATTCATCGAGCTTCTTTCCAACGATGCGAGGCATCTTATAGGGTGACGTGCCAGTACGGTAGATTGCAGAAGCACAATCGCCTGTAGCTTTACCAGCTCCATGGCTATGGATACCATAAGCATAGACTGCTGTATTGAATTTCTCAATATTAACGCTGGAGAATAGTGGATAGATAGTCGTCAGTTTTGTACGAGTATCATCTGTGATATAATCTGGATATCCACCAGGGTTCGCTTCTTTAGTAAACGTCAATACGCTGCTTATTCCATCTTTAAGTATTCCAAATGCGGCATCAGGCATACCAAGGCGATTGAAAGCCTCAGCGAGATGGAGCATCACCGTGCTGGTACGATAAAGAATGATGTTAGCCTGCTTATACTTGTCTATCCACAGGTACTCAGAGTTATCAGATGCTTTCCTGTTTGTTGTCGTGATGCTGCGCAGACGCATGTCACCGGCTTTTGATATCTGGATATTATCATGCTGGTTCGTGCCTCCCTTAGCATAGTAGTAATACTCTGTTGAGTCAGACAACGTGTTGAGTGCATCAGACGGTGTAATCTGAATTTCTTCTACATAAGCTCCGAAGTCACCTCTCTCTTCCGATGTTGCATAATAATTGAAACCAAAAGAAAGGGGGACAATGGTTGTAGGTCCCTGCTGCTTATTAACAGCCATAGGAATGTAAGAAATAATCTCCATAAAAGAGTTGTCAGAAACAGAGCCAGAGAAGATTGTGCTCCATTCTCCGCCAGCGCCTTTCATTTCTACTGCCACATTACTGGGTGATGGCAACAGGTCTGAATCCACTACCTGACCACCTTTCATCTTGGCAGTCATTGGAGCTATGAAAGGACTCATATTCCAATATATCGACGAACTTGAAGCAAACTGTGTCAAATAGGTAACGAAGTGCTTGGCTGCAGCATCATATTGTCCGGTTTCCAGATACATATCACCGAGGATAACATCCACCGGAATGAAACATTTGCTCATGACTACATTTTTTGCAGCAGACGTCCAGTTGGGAGTTCCTGCATTGTAATAATCACTACCATAACGAGGCAGTTGATAGCCAGTATATTGTTCCAGGTCTGGCGCAAGCTGATCAACAATCTGGTCAAGCGTCAACTCGGGGAACTTATTGTTATCAATCTGCGACACAGAAGTCAGTGGCTCCGTGAAGAACGGCACACGCTCATAGTTGCGGCCCAACTGCAGATAGGCCCATGCTCTCAGTGCCTTGATGGCTGCGTATTCATTCATCACAACGTTAGTAGAACCAGTATAGAGATTGGTCTTACGTTTGGCAATGTAGTAGTTACAGTTGTTAATGACCCTGTAATACACATAGGCACTGTCATATTTGTTGGCTGTGGTAGCAGAGAAGTTAGCCAACTGACGCAGGTTGTTATCCGTGTATTTAGTCGTAGCAACAAGGTCACCACGCATTTCTCCTTGGAACACATACTGATCAGCCAGATGCTGCATAGCCTCAAAAATACCATAAGCATAGAATACTGAGTCAGTCTTAGATTCTATTGATGGCTCAAAGTTCTGACGCTCACTATCACTCTCCAGCATATCAGAGCAGCCGACCATTGCTGTAGTCAATCCCAACAGCAGAGCACTTTTGAATATATTCTTTAAACTAATCATAATTTCTAATTACTCATTACTAATTACTAATTGAACTACAGGTTAATCTTCAGTCCCATCATGAACGAGCGGCTGTGAGCCAGGTTTCCACAATCTATACCCTGATAGATTACGTTGGTACCATTAGAGAACTCAGGATCATTGCCCAAATACTTTGAGAAGGTAAGTAGATTCTGTGCCTCAGCCCAAACAGTGAGTCCTTGCAGCCAGTCCCAGTTCTCAGGCACAGGTACACGATAGCTCAAGTTCAAAGTCTTCAGGCGCAGATAGCTTCCGTCTTCAATCCAACGGTCGCTGAATCGGTTGTTCTGCATCGGGTCGCCATATACAGCACGTGGAATATCTGTCTGCTGTCCCTCATAGCGCCAACGTCCCACTTCTGCCACCTGCTGGTTGTAGAAGTTGCTGCCTGAATTGAGTACAGAGCGCTGATAGTTATACACATCGTTTCCAAGAGAATAGTTGAAGCCAATGTTCAGCGTCAGTCTCTTGTAGTTCAGTGTAGCAAAAATATTTCCGTAGATATCAGGATTGGGATCACCGATGATTGTCTTGTCGTTTTCGTCAATCTTACCATCGTTGTTGAGATCGTCAAAGTGTACATCACCAGCAGCGAAATAGTGAGGGTTACCAGCAGCATCCGTCATGCTAAGTCCTGCAGCATTAGCTTCAGCAGCAGTGGCAAACACACCTTTCGTCTTATAGCCATAGAACAGTGCGATAGGATTACCCTCTGAGGTTAAGATATTGTTGTCACCATATACAGAAGTAGTGTAATCGCCGCTTGGCAACTTGGTCACCTTGTTCTTATAGTGTCCTACAGAAGCTCCTACTTCGAGATTCCAATCTTTCATAACCACAGGTTTAACAGTAACCATCGCCTCAAAGCCTTCATTCTCCAGTTCTCCACCATTGCTCCAATAACGGTTCACACCAGCAATCGGTGAAGAGAATGTCTTCAAGGTAAGCAGGTTGTCGGTCTTGTGGAGGAAGTAATCGAAGCGAATGCCCAGTCTATTCTCAAGCAGATAAGACTGGAAACCGAGGTTCAGCTTCTTCGTGCTTTCCCACTGCACTTTGTCGTTACCGATGTTCGTCAGCTGTGTACCAATACCCATCTGGTTGAAACGAACAGTAGTATAGCTTGTACGTGCTGCATAGTTGCTTATACCGTCGTTGCCACTGACATCGAAGCCGGCATTTACGCGAAGATAATTGACTCCCATGTTCTTCGGGAACCAGCTTTCATTGGTCAACACCCATCCTAACTGTAAGCTTGGGAAGAGCGCCCACTTCACACCGAACATGCTCAGTCCGTCAGCATTCTCACCAAATCGGCTGTTGGCCTCGCCCAGCAGTGACAGTGTAGCGAAATAGCGATTCATATAATTATAGTCCACATTGCCATACCACTGTATCTGCTTCCACACATCGTTGGCACCGCTGATGTCACGATAGCCGGCCCATGACAGTGCTGGGCTACGGTCACTCGTGGTTGCAGAGGTTGACTGCACTGAGACATTGTCAACATCGAATGAGAACTGATTGTATCGTGCACCGGCAAAGGCAGCGAAAGTATGTTTGCCATACTGATGGTTCCAGTCGAACTGGAGCTTACCCAATATATTCTCCTCTTTGGCAAACATTGATGACACTTTTGCATAGACACGTCCAAGTTCAGAGATGTTATAAGAAGGCACGCCTACTCGCGGACGGAAATAACGCTGTGCATTACGGTTCAGCGTGTAGCTTGCCAGAGCAGAAACGCTGAGGTTGCGATTGATATTATACGTCGGCTCTACATGAACATTGAAGTAGGTATTCTCAGCAACATTCTTATTATCGCCCTCACCGTAATTCAACACTGCTGATGGATTTGCCAATGAGTATTCCCTTCCCATCTGCGAGAAGATATCATCATAGTCAGAAAGCAACTTAGTGAATCCACCCTTACCGCCATTGACGAGCTTGTTATACTGATATGGAGCCACGAGTGGCGACTTAATCAGTGAAAGAGCGGTAGGAGACACCAGTGCACCTGCATCGAAATCCTCCGGCATACCGTTGTCAAAGACAGAGTTAGACGTATGCGTGATAGCAATATCAAACTTCGTGCTCAGATTATAAAGAATGCTGATGTCAGTATTAAAACGAACGTTCATTCTGTCAAAGTTATTCTTTCTGGCAGCATACTCTGCATCCAGATAACCGAGAGAAAGGTTATACATACCCACATCATCACCACCCTGTACGTTGATGCTGTAGTTCTGTGTCATCGCGTTATGATAAACCTCGTCCGTCCAGTCTGTATTATTATGATAGATATTATAATAGTAGCCATTGGGATCGTCATTGAGGAAGCGGAAGTCTATCTTCTGCTGCTGAATGCCGTCAATTGTACCAATCATCTCAGTAGCATAGCTGCGATACTGTGACGCATCCATCATTGTCGGCAGTCTGGGAACGAGTGTCACACCTGCTGACACGTTAGCGTCAATGCGTGTAGCCATGGAGTGACCGCGCTTCGTGTCAATAAGCACCACGCCATTTGCACCGCGTGATCCATAGAGCGCTGTTGCATTCTTCAGCACTGTCACCTTCTCCACATCATCGGGGGCGATATTGGCAAGGAGGTTATTGAACTGTCCTGCATGAAGTGACGAACGGTCACGCTGCATATCCAGCTCAATACCGTCCACAATAATCAGCGGCTGAGCATCAGCAGTGATGCTGTTAAGACCACGTATAAACATGGCTGCTCCTCCATCAAGGGCACCTGAACGCATGATAGTGTGCATGTCCGCACCAAGCTTACTTGATATCTCGTTATCCACCGTAACGCCGAATGACTCAATCTTAGCCTCGCTTTTCGCGGTATAGTCAGTTCCCTTACCATACATCGGCTGGAACACGTCTTTGATCATCGTCACCTTCACATTCTGTGTTGTATCACCAGCAACAATAGCCACCTGCTGTGACATATATTCTGGTGCATACACATAAAGTGATGTAGCAAATGTTGGCACTTTGATCCTAAACGAGCCATCTTCCTCAGACATGGCGGTGTAGCGCTTGTTACCTAACATCTGCAACTGTATGCCAGGCAGAGGCTTGCCAGTAGCCATATCACTGATTACACCTTTCACAGTGACAGTAGGATAATTGACGAGCTTCTCCTTTTTAGGCTGTTTTTTGGCGACAGTAACTTCCTCCTCGTCCTCATCCTCGCTCTGCGCGAAGGTGGGAACGGCAAAGAGTCCGAGTGCTAACGTGCAGAAGAAAAGTCGCTGACTTGTGTTCTGCAATGTTTTAAATATGTTGCTCTTCATATTTATTTATTTTTTTCTTCGTATTCATCAAGTTCAACAGGCTTCATGATAATAGCAGCAATGCGAATATCACGAGAGTAATTCATATCCTCTAATGAGAAAGGTAAGATCTCTGAAGAGATATGTATACTCGGGCTAATACCAAGACCTGAATAGCTCACTTCGAAATCAAACTGACCAATAAACACGGTGTCAACTTTTGCAGTGTTATGTGTGAAAGCTTCCTCTATAGACACCGTCTTAGGCACAGCAGGAAGTTTCTTTCCTTCCTTCAATGCTTCTGCATAGCTACGTCCAAAGACATAGTTGAGAACAGTACCGCTCTTGTTGCAATAGCTGAGACGATAGTTCAACAGCGAAGAACGTGGTTCGTTACCGAACTCCTTCATAGCCGTTGGCATATATACAACATAGAAGTTATACTTTCCTGACTTCACCTCTGGCAGTTTTACAAATAGATGAGGACACACGAATTCGTTGTCTGGTGTCACATGAACCCAAGAATAGTTCTTTTCTTCAGGATCACTTCCAAAGATAGCATAAGGCTTCCCTACAAGTTCGGGATAATTTTCAATATCGGTACATTTGAAATTCGGATCATAGAGCGAGTCTGGCACTGTAATATCCTCAGCCACGCCACTGAAAGCCAAACCTCTGTTATTCTTCAGCCAAGCCTTGATCTTCGGTTTGTAAGTCTCCCATGGTTTCATGGCCAGACTATCCACGATGATTACCTCGCCATTACTTACATTTACCTTTTGCCCTGTGGTATAGTCCTCAGTGATTTCCTTTGGATTAGAAAGCTTGGCATTGGTTGTTGAGCGGATGGTGTCGCTCTTCCCAGCAGCAGCTGCACTACCGTCTTTCCACATCTGATAGTAATAGTCGTTCTTGCTGAAGAACAAGTTTGAAGCAATAGTCAGCTTCGCAACAGAGTCACGCAATTCCTTCGTATCACGAATATTCACCTTGGTCGTTGTCTTCGTATCGTCATAGGAAGAGATTTTGTCAACATCAAGGGCAGTCGTAGTAGTAATAAAATTATTAGCGGCATACACCTTATTATACATATCCTTGAAGGCCTTATCAGTAGGCAGCACAGCCAGATAAGAACTGTCCTCACGGTCTATTTGAGCCCTGACACGATATTTGGTAATGATATTTTCTGTTTCCATCACTGAGTCTATATAGGTCTGAATACCATTGACGATAGGACCTTTGACACTCTTCGACGTATTCAGTTCCGTCAACTCATACTTTAGCAGATATTTTTTCAGTGAGTCAAGTCCTTCGCTGGCTTTAATATACTCATAGATGTTTGGATAGAACTTGGCATCACCATCAGTGATGTGCATCAGTCCATTGGTCGCGGGCACGTTAGCGGTCGTAACATTGCGTCCGTCAAACGTATAAGCGCCATCACCTTTAAAGGTGAAATACTTCTCGTTGAGCGCTAATACTCGCTGATCCACATTACCCGATGCCGGATAGGCGAAGGCGGCTACATGGCTCTTAACAAACTGCTTCAGCAAATCTTCTTTACTGAGATTCTGGTAGGCAGCCATATCAAATGTGTTATCTGCCGGTGCCCACACAGTGTATGCCTTAGAACTCTTCAGTTCCTCATCAAAGCCGGCCTGTTGTAAGAGCGCTTTGAAATTACTCAGCTGAGGAGTTGCATCAATGTTTTCCCAAAGCGTCTTGTCGGCTGAAGGTACACTTGACGCAGGATAATCATTATAATCGCTGTAGTCGGTACACGATGTGGCAGCAAGCATTGCAGCCGCCATCATCGTAATCCCTATATATTTGTTTTGTTTCATAGAAAATTCAAGAATTATCAATTTCAATTATCAATTTTCAATTCTCTTAGAACCAGTCTTCCGTGTAGCTCTGGTTATCTACCACATCGATAGGAACAAACTCAACGTAGTCAAGCTGCCACTTTAGGTCTTGTTCATCAGTGATTACGCTCTTGATGCGCAGCCAGCGTTCGTCGCTCTGCTTGATTTTCATTCGACCAAGAATTCGACGTAGGCTATTATTACCTGTTGTTGTGTAACGCTGATTACGGTCATTCTTTACATCACCCTTTGCAAAGTTACAATCACCCTTCTCTGCGTGGTCAGCATAGCTATAGAGTCCACGCATATATCCGCGAGTACGCAGAGCAGCATCTGTAGCCAGACCGAGGTCATCATCATTCAAGAAGTTGGTCCATCCAATACGTGGATCTGTTATTGGAACACGCACATCAAGAGGTATGTCAAGCGACATCATAGAGCCAAGTTCCTTAGAACTACCCATGTAGAACTGCATCATACCACCATGTCCCATAGGAGTATAGAAAATACGGAACTCATATGTATTCTCCGGCAACGGTGGCATTTTTATAGCCAAATCGTATTTACCCCATCCCTGGAAGGTGTTACTCTGCCAAGCATTGTAAGCACCAACCACATTGTAGCGGAACTCATTGTTAGAAGTGTAGCTGACCACGCCGTCGAAATAGTTCAATGGGAAAGCGATACGTGCACCGCTGCCACCACCGTTCCATCCACTTACGGTTGTTGAGTTAGCCATTCTGAACTCATTGTTTATGAACTCTGGCAAGAATGTCGTTGAGTCAAAGCGCATGCGCTCGTGAAGAACACCTTGGGGCACATCCTTATCATAGAGCAAGATGCTCCTTATACTGTGGATATAGCCGTTGTAAGCCTGTATGTTCGTTGGCACATTGTTTTTGTCAACTGTTCTGTTGATGCGCACGCCCTCATTCATCAGTACATGGAAGCCATCACTACCCTGTGTACCCACTTCGTTTGTCAACGTGTTCAAGGTCTGATAGCGGTTGATGTAGAGTGCTCTTCGCTCTGCTGTATCATCCTTCTTGTATCCATTCGGCTGCCAAATCTTCATCAGTGTATTTGGAAGCATGGTCTCGTAATAGTCATAAGGCTCACCACCATTGACATAGTTCCAATAAGGATTAGCCGTCTGCGAAATCCACTCATATACCAACTCTGACTCCGGCATACCTGCATATAGTATGTGGTAAGCAATGAACATGTTGAGCGTATTGAATGGATTAGTATAGTCATCGCCTGTGCTGATGGTGATACCCTTATCTACAGGATAGGTGTACCAAGTATCAGCATTACCATACCAATCATGTGTCTTTGCAATCAGATCATTAATATTGTTGATGCCTTCTGCAGCAAACACATCGTTTGTCTCAGCAAAGATAGTATATGCCACACGGCACTCTTCTGGTGCAAACAGGTTGGAACCATTTGTATCAGTGTGCTTCCAGTCACTTGACTTCGGATACTCTACATTCTTCTTGCTATTACGCAGCTTCTCGCTGAGACCTGTGAGGTTCAGAGCTTCGAGGAAGAGGCTGAACTGTGGATAACGGCGCAATTCTTCTGGCAGCACCTTGGTATTACGTGGAATAACATTATCAATCAGATGGACGATACCATTGATCATCTCGTGGTCGCCATCAACGATAACTGCTCCAGCCTGCATACCTGCCACATGGTTGATAGTCACGCGACCCTCGGCATCGCTCGTAGTCTCAGTATTGATACTACGGCCAAGCATCATCGGGATAGTCGGGTTGATGTTCAGTGTAGGATAAAGACCTATGGCAAGATGATATTTTGCAATATCATTGCAAAGGCTGTCAGTCAATCCCTGCAGCGAGTTCTCAGTCATGCCGTTGTGTGGAACTGTTGCCTTGTCATCATTATACAGGTCATTGATATAAGTTGCCACTGCCTGATTGTTCGGGATGAAACAGGTGTACTGTCCGTAGGCAGCGAGGTTCTTGTCCAGTCCTACACGCTCCATGATATAAAGGAACGAGGAGAGGTTTGGATCTTCTTTGATAAAGTCAAGGGTTGTTTTTCCCGTTGATGTATAGAGATCCGACTCGTCGGGCTCAGGGTTGCAGGCTGTTGTAGCAAACAGTCCTACAACCACAAGTCCCATTGTGACGATATGATTAAAAGCATTTCGAACGCTGTATTTCATATTCTTTCCTCCTTACATTAATAGGTTTTTTCAAAGTCATTATTCTTCTTGTACACCGGATTCTGCTTCAACGTAGCGCATACGTTGACATCAGCATCAGGAATAGGCCAATAGAGATAAGCCTCATTGCGCATCTTTGCCTTGATGCTTGAGCCGTTGATACCTTCTGAGCGCACCATCAGGTCGAGCATATTACCATAGTTGGCGGTAGCCGTAGAGTTACCATTGGCATCGATGATATCTGCAAGAATCTTATTGTATTCCACACCTTCTACATGGCGGTAGTTAAAGCGAAGCAGGTCATACCAGCGCTTACCTTCGAAGCACAGCTCGCGCTGACGCTCTTCCATGACCAGCTGTTCCATCTCGCTCTGACTCTTGCCACTGAACGTTGACCACTTCAAGGAGTCCGTAGCCGGGTCGAGCAGTGCACGTGCATGAACTGCCTGTACCATATTGAATGCTTTACGCATATAGTCATCGCCTGCTGTGCTACCCAACTGTACAAGTGCCTCGGCACGCATCAGCATCACATCAGACAAGCGATAGAAGATAAAGTTCTGGTCGAAGTTGGCAAAGGTGCGGTTTGCATCACGCTCTTGCTTAGCTTCTGAGTTCACACCATTCTGTGCCACCATTTTTCTTACAGACTGGACATCGTTGCCTTTGAAATAGCAACTGCCATAGTATCTCAGGTCTTTCTGTCCAAACACGTTGCCATTAAGGTTCTGCATGGAAGTAGACTGCTTGGAGAAAATAGTGCCTGGCATCAAGAAGCCTTCAGCAGAGTTGTTGTTGGCATACTTATACAGATACTTGCACAGTCCGGCATTGTTGGTGCTCTGCAGCTCAAAGATGCTCTCTTCAGCATTCTGACTGACAAACACGTCACGGAAGAATGCTGTTGCGTCAGCCAAAGGATACAACTTAGTAGTCAGCTCGCTGCTACTTACGATGTGCTGTGACTGCTTAGAGGCAATGACCTCATCACATGCATCAATGCATGCCTGATAGTCAGCTGCGCTATGCTTCACTGAAGCACGCCACAGATAGATGTCTGCCAAGATGGCATTGATGGCATCAGCAGTTATAAAGCCTACACGTTGCCAGTTTCTGACAGTATAGCCTTTGGCTGAGAGGGCACCAGTCTTTGCCTGAATAAGGTCATCAATACAATGCTGGAGCACCTCTTCTGGAGATGACTGCGACAGTGCCATGTTCTGGCTGCTCTCCATGTAACTCTTGCTAACATAGGGCACATCGCGGAAAGCGCGCACCAGATAGAAATAACAGAGTGAGCGCAGTGCCAACATCTGTGAGCGGTCAGCATTATAGTCACCTTCCGTGTAGTTAGGATCCACCTCCATCACACCTGCTGCTCTGTCAAGAACAATGTTACAGCGGTTGATAATGTTATAGAAGGCAGCCCATGTGGCATACATGTTGGTGGTCTGAATATTGACCGATGTAATCTCTGCGAGTGCATCGGGTATGGTACCAGTTGGATTGGTGGTCTGCACCAGTTCATCAGAACGGTACTCGCCCCAGATGATCAGTCGGGTGAAGACATCTTCCGAGTTCACCGCAGCATAAGCCGCATTAACCATCGAAGCTACATCTTCCTTTGTCTGCCAGAAGTCCTCATCGACGGTTTTATCATCGGGCAGGATGATGGTGTCCACACAGGAGACAAGCATCATGCTGGCTATCGTCATTAAAATATACTTCTTCATAGATATGGTTCTTTTCAGTTTTTAGTCATTGCTTAGAATCCCACGTTAAGTGTAAATGTGAACTGCTTAGAGCGTGGCGTTCTTGAGTTGTCGAGAGCAGGATTATAGCCTGATGCTGACACCTCTGGGTCAACTCCACTATACTTGGTCCACACATAGAGGTTGTTGATAGAAGCATAAGCCTGTAGGTTGTTAAGTCCCCATTCCTTCACCATCTTCTTTGGGAAGTTATAGGCTATCTGCAAGTTCTGGAAGCGCACGAAGCCGCCGTCTTCCACATAACGGTCTGAGTTCATCCAGTTGTAGGCAGCGTTATACATAGCACGTGGCATAGGTGAATCATATCCGTCACCATCCTTACGCCAGCGGTAATTCACCGTAGCACTCTGGTTGTTGGTTGTGTACATATTCTCCAGATTCATACGTGCAAGATTTACAACCTTGTTACCGAAGCGGTAGTTGAAACGTCCTTTGATGCTCCAGTTACCATAGCGCAGTGTGAGGTTGAAACCACCGTTTACCTTTGGCAGTGAGTTGCCGAGATAGACAATATCGAGTGCGTTGATCTGTCCATCACCATTGATATCCTCATAAATGGCATCACCTCCTTGGAAGGTATAGGTTGACGAACCATTCTGATAGTTATAGACAACGTGCTGTGGATCACCAACGTTGTTCATAACCACATTGCCATTAGCATCCTGAACGACAGGTGCTGTGACAGGATGCTTCTGAATTCCGCGGGCAGCATACCACTCATCAGGCAGAGTTCCTGCGAGGAAATTGTTTATCCAGTCACGATACTGCTCTGTGGTGAGTTTGTTCTCATCACGGTAGTTCTGCAGATACTCATAGGTGTACTGATAAACACCTTTGTAGCGGAAACCATATATAGAGCCAAGTGAGTTATTGATCTGCACACGGACTGGATAGGTGCCACGCTTCGTAGCATCCCAACTTGTACCGTTGATGCTCTGGAGCACAGTCTCGTCCATTTCCTTCAGCAGGTTCTCGTTCTGAGCGATGTTGAAACCGAAGTCAGCTGAGAACTTGCCAATCTTCACGAACTTCTTCGCATTGAAATTGAGCTCCCATCCCTGGTTAGTCATTCGACCAACATTAGAGTATGCAAAGTTAGAGAAGCCTGTGAACGAGGGAACAGAGACATTCTTCATCAGCAAGTCGCGCGTATCCTTATAATAATAGTCGAAATCAATCTCGTAACGACCATCGAGGAAGCCAAGGTTGAAACCGAGGTTATATGAGTTGGTCTTCTCCCAACGCAGGTCATCGAGCTTAAAGCCGTCGAGTGTAGCATAGCTGACTGACGTGTTGGAGGTCTTTCCGTAGGTACCAGCGCTGGTATTATAGGTGTTGTAGAACAGATAGTCGCTGTCCGGTGCCTTACCCACGATACCCCATGATGCACGTAATCCGAGCATTGACACATACTTTCTCGTCCACTTCATGAAGGGCTCTTCACTGATGTTATATCGGGCAGAAAGGCCTGGGAAGTAAGCCCACTTGTTCTTCGGGCCGAACTTCGAGTTACCATCAGCACGTAGTGAAAAGCCGAGGTTATAACGACCGTCCTTGTAGGCTACGTGGCTATTGAACAGTATGTTCTGGTCGTTGCTCTTGCCGTTACCACTTCCAGGAGCTGTACCAACATAAGCATTCACTGTCGGCGAGGTAATATCGTTTGGCAGATGGCTCATGTGCACCGTCTGGTTACGGTTGGTCCTTGTGTTCATCTCGTAGCGAAGCAGAGCCTGAGCGCTCCAGTCTTCATTGCGGAAATAAGGTCTGAACACAAACTCTGCACGAGCACCAATCTTCATGCTATTGTATTCATAGCCCTGTGAGTAGTTATAGTTAGCAGCATTCCAGTCATTAGTATTGATAGAAGCAGGAATATATATAGGCTTACTCTCTGCAAACACGTCGAAGTCCACACGTCCGTTGAAGGTCAGACGGCTCTTCTCGGCCTCAATACCAAGAATCTCATATTTGATGGTGAAGTCTGGTGTCAGGCGGTAGGTACGGTCCTTGATCCATGCCTCGTTAGCAATAGCGATAGGGTTACCCATTGAACGCACATCACGCAGGTCGTAAGAAGAATAGGCACCGTCATAAGGTGTGTAATAGCTCTTTGTTGCAGGATCCGACTTAACAGGATTCATCAGATAGTACTCTTCCGTATCGTTGCCGTTGGCATCCTGACGATATATACTCATGTTTGGAGCCAGTTTCTGCGCTACTGAGAGCAGGCTCTCATAGGTTGTTCCGTTGGCCTTACCTTCCAAGTTCTTGTCGTTATTTGTATAGGTAAGGGCGAAGTTTGTTATGAAACGTATGCGGTCACTCACGTTGTAGTCGAGAGCCATACGAGTGGTGAACTGCTGGAACTTCTGCTTGATGATAGAACCTGTCTGGTGCTTATAGCCGGCAGAGATGCGGAACGTTGCTTTCTGTCCACCACCAGTTAGGTTTACACTGAAGTCGTGCATGGCACCAAACTGCTTCACTGCATCCACCCAATCGGTGTTGTTATTCCAGTTCTCAAACTCAGCCCAGCTCTTGTCATAGTTCAGCTCGGCTATGTTTGTGGTACGGTCAGAGCGCTGTGTCGGGTTATAGAACTCCTCCTTCATCAGCATGGTGTATTCATCACCGTTGAGAAGCTTGTAGCCATCTGGCTGCCAAGCACCAGTGAACTTATATGAGAAGTTGATGCGAGGTTTACCACGACTACCACGCTTGGTGGTAATCTTGATGACACCATTGGCACCACGTGAGCCCCATACTGCTGTAGCAGCAGCATCTTTCAGCACTTCGATGCTTGCGATATCCTCCACATTTACCGAAAGAAGTGACGAATACTGTTCCTCGTCAGCATTGGCATAGTCGAAGTCCTCATCAGGGTTATCAAAAATCTTGTCATCCACAACAATCAGCGGGTTGGCATTGGCACTCAGAGTGGTGACACCACGCAGACGCATCTGCGAGCCGGCACCAAGGTTACCAGAGTTGGACACAATGTCCAGACCGGCAATCTCACCTTGCAGCGCCTCATCGGCAGAGGTAAAGGCGAGACCTTCCACCTGTTCCATGTTCATGGTCTGTGAAGCCACCGTCATCTCCTTTTTCTGAATAGACAGTCCACCTGAGTTCTGACGTTTACCTCTAACCGTCACCTCCTTCAGTACTGTGCTGGCAGGTTCGAGCTTTATCTTAAATACAGTCTGATCACCTATCTTCACGACTTTTGTCTTATCGCCGACATATGAGAAGTGAAGCTTGTTGTTCTTGTTCTTCACCTGCAGCGAGAAGTTACCGTTGAAGTCTGTCTGTGTGGCAGAGATGATACGGTTGTTGGCATCGCGCTCCGTGACGTTACCCATCATGATGGGACCGTCGTTGTCGGACAACGTACCCGACACGCGCACGCCCTGTGCCAGCGCTATCTGCGCAACCAAGCATATCAGGGCAGTAAATAATGTTCTCTTGATATTCATTGTAGGTTATGCCTTTAGTTCATAAGTATTAGTCGAAACGTCCATCGCTGTTAGCACAGAGAGGTCTTGAAATCTGGTGTACCGTACAGAACGATGAAGTCTCAATAGATGTTGCCTTCGTTCTGTTTGTGTTATACCAATAGTCACGGCACATCTTGTTCACCACCTTACCACTGTCATTGGCATCAATGGTAAGTGTCTTTGTAGCATCTTTCACATTTAGTTTTCCTGCACCTCCAGAGATGGATAGTTCCTTGGCTGCACCAATGGCATCAGTGCAGAGAGACAGTGAGTGGCTGCTCGGCTCAACGTTTTCGTCAGCAAAGACCGACTCTACCATGAAGTGATACTTCACAAAGTCGCGAATCAAGCCAATAAGTCGCTTAGCCTCATTTCTATCAGCCAGTTCTGCAAGATAGGCCGTACGCTCGTCAGGAGAAAGGTGACCATTATTCAGTGAGTCAACCAACACGCTGTAAGCCTTAGTGTTATTTCCATACTTTGTCCAAAGAGCCTGAACATCCACCCAGTTAGGCAATCCGTTGGCGTAAGCCTCAGTCATAGCGGTATTGTCAGGGGCAAAAAGTGTATAGTTATAGGTCTTGAACATCTTGACATTATAGTCAGGACAAGCCTGATTGATGGTTGTATTCTTCAAAGTCGCGGGGTCTGGATAGACATACTTATTAGTAAATATGATATAAGCATCCTGCTCGCTGTAGCCAAGCTTGTTTCCGTTGGCATCTTTCGACTCTTCCGGACTGATGTTTGCCCATTTCAGCAACGGCTCGTTTCCGAATGCCTCACAAGCCTTAAGGAACTCGCTGAGGTTAGTGTTTGACTTAAGCACGCTATAGACGCTCTCCACAGGTGGCTGTACCACGCGGTCAAGGCGATAGGTCTTACCATTCTTTTGGTCAAAGATCTCAGTAATCTCCGGAGTCTTAAATTTCACATCACTCGTAATATCGCGGCCAAAAAGTTTGCCGTTCTTCTGCCATTCACCCATCACGCGTCCGTTGAGTTTATGTCCATCAACATAGATAGCGCCACCGTGCTTGGTCTTGTAGAAGTGGTTCTTTCCTATGAGTTCACCGCTGTTGAGCACCAACGTGTGGTAGTTCAGAATATCCACCAACTGCGTCTTCACCTCAGAAATCGTCACGGGACGGGCTGCACCTTCTATCTCGCCTGTTGTCACATTATAATAATAACGTTCG
Organism: Prevotella sp. E13-27; assembly: GCF_023217965.1. Taxonomy (NCBI): domain Bacteria; kingdom Pseudomonadati; phylum Bacteroidota; class Bacteroidia; order Bacteroidales; family Prevotellaceae; genus Prevotella; species Prevotella sp. E13-27. The sequence continues at coordinate 553,011 of NZ_JALPSC010000001.1, forward strand.
CATTTAAGCAGAGGTGAAACCTTGGAATCTGGCTCATAGTGGAAATAGAGCACGTCGGGACGTGGAGTTTTGTTGTCAGAGCTCAAATGGCCGAGTGTCGCAGGATCAAGATAGTAGAAACCGAACGCCCGGTCTTCAGGAACGAAGAATGCATAGTTGGCGCTCATGGCGAGAAGGTAGTACTTAAAGTCCACGCCGAGATAGTCGCCAGTCTTTATACCATCCTGCACTGCCCATCCCATCACTCTCATGTCGGGATAAACAGACGTAGGAGCGAGCACTGCCTGATATTCGTCTGGAGCGAGCAATTCATCGATGACATATACAGCACCGTTATTGGCTATTGATATGTCATACTTGCCATCCTTACGATGTATCTTGCTTGTAGTCATACCGAAGTTCTCACCGGCATCATTGATGATGGTCTCAAACTTGCTTGGCACGGTGTTAGAGAAGCGGTCTTTCATCAGGTTCTTCAGGAACGAAGCGATGACAGCCTTGTTCTTTACTGCTATAGAGTCAATATGACGCTCGAGATTCTCCTCAGTATTAGGAAGACCTGTTGTGCCTGTACCATAAATATCAATAAGGTAGGCGCCGTTGCCGCCAGGGAGGAAGTATTTCTTCACAGCCTCATCTGTAGGAACGAAGAAAGCACCCATATCCATGATTGCATAGTCAATATTGGCTGAAGCATTGGCAGTCTTTGGATAGTAGCCGTTCCAACCTGGGTCGTAGTCAAGGAGTTCAGATCCCGAAACGAGGGTTCCGCCCATATGCGCAGGAGCTGCTCCGAGTTTCTCACCGCCCTGTGAACGGTTGCTCAGATAGCGCCACTGATAGATAGAGTCAATCTTCGGACGGTTATACTGCTGTGCCCAGTCATTATAAGCCTTGGTAGTCGTTGCATCATAGTAAGGAGCTGAGAAATAGTCGAGCATACGGCTAATGAGCTTTGTCTCATTGTTCTTACGTATCACTTGCGCCATATTACCAGGAGGCAACAGCACGTTTTCCATCTGCTGAATATAGCCATTCTGACAGGTTACATCGCTCTTCAGAATCTTGTTATTGAAGATATAAGCGGTACCGTTTGTAAACGGAGTGCCGGTGATTATTTCGAAGTCACTGTTCTCTCCAACGGTGCTTATACCGTTGTAGATCATGTATTCACGGAGCAGGTGCACCATCATAGGTGTGGTATTGTCACTCACAACATGGATACCGTTCTGACGGAACTGATCCCAATAAGTGTTGTTACCAGGGAGATTCTTCTCGAACTGAATGGAGTCCGTCGTACTGATGTTTGTGGGATGTTTCAGAGCCTGTCCCTTCATCGGGGTGTTGGTACCGTTACTCACGTTTGGCAACAGGCTGATTAGCAGCGCATTGTCAAGCATAGAGGAATAGAGCAACAGCTTCTTCTGGGCTTCAGTAAGCTCTTCATAGCTACTGACTCCCCAATCATTTTTCTGGAAGAACCGTGAGAAAGCTTCATCATTAGCAGGGAAGATGGTCTTCGAACCAGTGCGGTTGAGGGTCTCAGCATAGCCAAGATCATCAACGAGACGCAGGTAGGTCTTGAATGTTCCCGTTAAGTTTTTAGGATTCTCCAGTTCCGCATAGATGCTTCCTCCGAGCCACGAAGGCTGGCTATCCGCATCGACCTCTTCGTATTTATCTACGCATGAGGACATCAATCCTGCTAAGGCAAGAGAGACACAGAATAAGGTTTTTTTCATAAAAAGTTATTAGCTAATATTGTTTGTTTTATTTCGAAATATTCGTAGTTTGTGTATTCAGTTTGCAAAATAAGCAAAAAATAATTAAACAAACAAACATTTCACTCAAAAATAATTGACATTTAACTACACTTTTTGTAACTGTCCCAAATACAAAAAAAGTCGGAGAGCTGCATCGCGGCTCTCCGACTTTGAGATTTTTTATATGTTAAGTGAATTACTTCACCACATATTTCTTACCGTTCATGATATACATTCCCTTCTGAGGAACAGCGTTCAGGCGCACACCTGTGATGCTGTAAATAGCACCTGCATTAGCCTTCGACTTGTTTGCAACCTCCTGGATAGCAGAGGTATCAGCTCTGTGTGGAGTAAGGATATCTTCCTCGAAGTCCTCAGGAGCATCGCCATAGACATATATCTTTAAGTTATCGAACCAACTACGGCGAGCAGAGTTATTCTGAGAGCTGTAATTAGAAGACAGCGAGAACGAAGTAATCATGCTATCGAAATCTTCAGCAGCGCCTTCAGGAACAAGTGCCACAGCAGGTGCATCAAGAGTTCCCGCATTGCTGTTAACGATTGTCAGTTTTTGAGTCTTATTCTTATAGTCGATGGTCATAGATACTGATGACTTATTTTTGGCGTCAGTATAAATCTGAGCATTATTCTGCGTTTTACCACCTTTTGTTGAGATATATTTATCCAAATCACCATTTGTAACACCAAACGTAGAAGATGATGTACCTTGACTATTCCAACGCTGAATCTTGGCAACTTCAGTACCTGCAGCATTCTTAAGGGCGAAGGTTGTCCAACACTTGTTCAGATAGCCACCCCAGAAGTCGAATGAAACAACTACCATTCCACCCTCGGAAATCTCAGGCAAAGCAACAGTCGCTTCAGGACTTCCAACATGCAACACATCCAATGCCTCATCACCATAACCAAGAGACCAAGCGTAGCCAAGTTTCGGTCCGATTCCTGTTCCGTCACCATGCTCAAGATCAACAGAGCCATCTGCAAACTTCATCTCACCTGCTGCGCCTTTAATAACATAGTAAGGAGCAATGCCATCATCTTCGGGAGTAACCTTTTCGAAATCATTTGTGAAGTCGATATCGACAACCGGCTGAACGACAGCAGAAGCAAGGAATGTCTCAACAGCAGCTTCAAGTTCTACCTTTGCATCAGCCAGAGTGGTAGAGTCAGCTACGCGAGTAGCATCTGTTGTATTTGCACGTACAGCATTAATAGTATTGATAGCCTTCTCAATAGCAGTCTTGAATGTCGCACGGTCACCTGTAGCATTGGTACCCTTATTGCGGGTCTTCTTAGCTTCATCAATGGCATTAGCCAATTCAGTGAAAGGCGCATTTAAGTTGGTAACATACTTAGATGCATTCTGATAGCCGCGAACAAGGAGCCAACGCAGAGGATCATTATCCTTAGATGAAGGATCGTCAAGAGTATTAGGATCTGTTACACCCTGCCACTGAGCCCAGTCATTAAGCTCGTCGGTAGAAGCAACGCCAGCATCCTTACCTTCCTCATTCACCCATCCCTTAGCCTTTATAGCATGGAGATATGGATCCCATTTCACAAGAGCAACATGCAGAGAGTCCTGACCCCAAGGATAGTTACCGTTCTTTACAAGGTTCCATACACCCATCTGACCATTAACAGCAGCATTATACTGAGCGATGAAAGTCTTCCAAGCCTCAACGTGCTTAATCTTGTCGTTAATCTCCTTGTCGAAGACACGGATAACAGTATTCTTTATCTGGAATGCGCCACCATTAGTTGTACCCGGCCAAAAAACTCCTGCACGGAAAACTCCATCTTCAGCGACCTCAGAAATCATGCTGAAGCTCTGATAATCCTCACCTGAGATTGCTGGAAGATCGATTGTGTCATTCACAATGAACATCTTGCAACCCTCTGTTGTAAGATTGAAGGAGAGAGGATTGCAGGGCCATGAACCCTTACCTGTGTTTGCATTACGAATATCAGCTGCAAAATAGTACTTACCTGCAGGGAAGTCCTCATGGAAGGCCGCATAAGTTGCGGTATAATTACCATAGCCTGTTTGGATGGCAGAGCGAAGCACATCCTGCTCAGTGTCGAGGTGTCCCCAGTTACCACCCTTTAGGTCGAGTTTGTAGCTGGCGCTGTAAGCTCCGCCACGTCCCCAGGTAGACAGGTTAGCGATATTCAGGCCAGGAATAAGGTCAACAACATCAGTTGACTTGATGTCCATATAGCTCTTAACGAGGTTATCGAAAGCAGTAATCATTGACTGAGCTGTGGCAGGATTATCCAGCTGACCTGCATCAAGCATACCCTTCACACGATTAACCATCTGTTCCACTGAAGACTTAATCTTATTGCCATTCTCATCATCTGCATCGGGAGTGAAGTTCTCGTTTGCAAGGATGTCATTAACATAGGCAATCTTCTTCAAGATGATACGATCGTCAGAGACAACATCTGCTGCACGAAGCTCAAAACCGGTTACCATGGTGTTGGTTGTCAGCTTCTCAAAGTGCATAACCAACTTGCCAGGAGTAACTGCCTCTTGAGTGCTCAGCTCATAAGCATCAACGGTGAAAGAGAAAGCCACCTGCTTCCAGTCAGAAGTATAGTTACCTGCCTGAGCCACAGAGATAACTGTATCAGGAAGAGCAATCTGACTTCGGTCGAAGCCACCGCCATCAGTGGTAAGATAGAAGTCGAGGTAGTTGGCGGGGAAAGAATAGGTTGTCACGCCGTCTGCTGTTGTTGCCGTCATTGCAGCTGCAGTATTCTGATAGGCATCGCCCTTAACCCAGTAAGAGATAACATAAGTACCAGGTTGCAGTGTCCAAGCATTGCAAAGCGCAGCGCCTTCATTAGCGCCCTTAGACTGAAGTACATTCTCGCCATTAGGACCCAAACCGGCTTCAACAGACCAAGTGTCGGCATCAACGCCGGCAGCACCATCGCTGGAGAACCAACCATTTGTACCGTCAGAGAAATCACCATTCGTGATGACGTTCTCACCTGTAATCTTCACTCGTCCGTCAACAGTATATACATAGGTAGCCTGAGCATTTGCCACTACTGTACACACCAAAGCGAAGAGTGTTAAAAGTAGATTTTTACGCATAATTAAAAGATGTTAGTTATTAATAAATATATTTACGTTTGTTTTGGTATAACTATAGACTTAGTAGTTTGGGTGCAAAGATAGAGATTATTTGAATATGGAACAAGAAAAAATGGGGACGTAATTTGACAAACATCCCCATTTTTTGCTACTGAGCCTATAAAAAGCTCTATCTAACCACGATTTTTGATATTTCCGAGCGATAGCCGTCACGCATACGGACTATATAGGTACCTGAGCAGAGTGTTGTTCCTTGAGCGGTGAGCAGCTTGGAGATGTTCTGCTTCTGCGCCTTCAGCGAAGCCACCTTCACGCCATTGGCGGTGAACACCTCACAGTCCACGACAGCAGTGCTCTTAATTGCACCAATGCCTGAAATATCATCTGTCACTCGGAGCACACCGTTTTTCTCAGTCAGTCCAGTAGCATCCCAATAGAGACCATCGGGAAGTGCTGGCAAATCCAACTTGGGAGTACCGCTAAATGTTCTCTCAACAGTCCACAGTTGGAAGGAATCGTCCTTCTTCGGTGTGTAGCCTCCAACGAAGGTCACCTTCACCGTTCCATTCATGGTAAGGCTACCCACGGTGAGTTTCGAACAGCTGGTGCTGCCAATAAGGAAGTTTGCTGTGCCACCATTATTAACGGTTATCATTCCGAGCGCGCCAGTCTTCATCTCACCAGGTGTCTCCTCATCGAAGAAAGAAGCACAGGGAATGATTTCGCCACCGCTCTCTACTCGCAGCGTAGAGAACATGGCCTGACCAACAATCCTTCCGGTGCCTTTCACTGTCGTGGTGTTAGCGCCGTTGAGGAAGTTCTCTACGAGGACATCCCAGAACGTTACGGTACCCTCCTCCACTGTCAGTGCACCATTTATCTTGCCTAATGTCGTGATAACCAAACGACCTGTACCGCGCTTTGTCAGTGGTGAAGTGCTCTTTGCAATGGTGTTGCCATAAGGATCGGTACGAGCAGAAGTAACACCAATCTCAGTGTTCAGATAGAGGTCTTTATCTTTGGTATCGATAATCCACTGACCAGAACCGGTTAGCGTACCTTCGCCTTCCACTCCACCGAGGATGATGTTCTTGCCTTCATTGCTCACGCGTACATCTTTTTGAACGCTGAGTGTTGCGTTGGGCAGACCATTGGTGTTGCGGAATGCCCAGACGGGATCATAGCTCTTCTTGTTCTGACGGTTATCCTTGTAAGCCTTAACGGTGCCTGTGAACTGGCTCCAGTCGCCATCGAAATAGCAACGTACACCGCCAGTATATACATTGAAAGTGCCCTCGCCAGTGAGCGTACCGGTATAGGTAGAGCGGTAACCTGCCTTCAGTGTGCCGCTCTTTCCCTTCGGCACTACGAAGTTGGCTTTATTGTTGATGTTAGAGCTTTCATTGTTAGCTGCCACAAGAGTACCATTCTGGAACTCCACTGTAGCGGGAAGCTGTTCAGTACTATTATATTCCACATCAGCCACTGTTCCGCCTTTTATGAGAAGAGTACTGAAGGTGTTTGAAGCGCCAATAGTCATTGTGCCTGCGCCTGTCTTTACGACAGTAGCGCCAGTACCCTTGATGCCTTTGTTAAGAGTGAGCGTCATGTTGGTTGGCACGTCAAGAGTGGCATTACCGCTGACTGTAAACGGCTGGTCGGTGATGATGGGCTGGCTCACTGAAAGCGCTGCACCATCGTTGATAGTAATCTTCTGGCTAACGTTACCAAGAGCGCCGTAGTTGATACCTGTAACGTTGGCAAGAGCGTTGACAACGAGGGTTCCCTCATTGATGGTGGTTGCGCCGGTGCGGTTCTCGGTATTGATAGTAACCTTTGCCTTTCCGTTCTTGGTAATAGTGCCGCCACCAAGGATGCTGTCACCAGTAAGTGTATATGCAAGGGTGTTATTGTTAAAGGTGATGCTGTTTGGACTGACGGCTCCCTTAACAACAACATTGCCCGTAGCGGCATTGTCATCGAACACTATATCGTCGCCTTGAGCTGCATAGACATCCTCTTCATCTGTGTTCTTAAAGTTCTTGGTCTCAGCAAGATCCCACACATTACTTGTTGCAGTGCCATTCCAAACAACAGTGGTAGCATCACGCATGTCTTCAATAACGAGACACAGCTTGCCATCCTTGTGTTCAAGCAGGAAACGCTTGCCAGTGATGCCCTCAAGAAGGATGTCGCTGACAGACCCCTCAACAGATGTAACAGAGCCGAGTTCATAGATTCCTGCAGAAAGATTATTCACATCGCCGCGGAATTCAAAAACAGGTGTCTTATACTTAGGGCCAAAGCTCCAGTCGCGAGTATCAACGACAAGCTTGGTTGCATTGAGCTTATCAAAAGAAGTGCCCTGAACATCAAACACTACGCGTGAGCCAAAGCCAAGTGTAAGCGTAGATGCTGTCACCTCGCCAATGGCGTCACCGCCAGGGTAGATGGTGGCATTATAGTCTGCTTTCAAGCCTGCAAGGAACTTACCGCCATTGGAAATGAGCGTAGTGTGACGGTTCATCCATACGGGACTGGACTGCATAGTTCCGTCAAAACGGAGAGTGCCGTTCCAGATATCGGTATTTCCTGTGTGCTTCTCCACGACATTGGGCAACTGAAGGATACCCTCGCCCTGCTTTACAAGGCGGGTAGCGCCAGAGAACGCGCCACCCATAAGAGTGGTGGTATAGGTATCAACCTGACGACCTGGTGTCTTAGGAGTGCTTGCCACAGCCTGCTTTGAGCCTGTACCTTTAACCCAGGCAGGAGTATTTACAGTTAATATATAAGGTGATGCACCATCAGCCACTGTGAAGGTTTTGCTATCATATCCACTGATGAGAAGATGATCGGTAGTGGTCTGGATGTTAGCGCCATCAGCAACCTCGGTACGCCCGCGCAGGATAAGTGGCGGCGGAGCGATGGTTATGCCTTCAAGCTCACCGAGGAAGAAGCTGGGGTGAGGAGGCTGATTATATCCCACGCACTGCCAAGCCATAGCATTACGATACTGATGGTCGTGCCAAAGTGAGTAGATACCATACTGAGTAGCAGTGGTGGTTGTAAAGATGCGGAGCGCCGAGTTATCGGCAGTACGCAGAACAACTTCTTCACGCCAGTCGCCAATGATGTCGCCCTGAGCGGAGGGGTTACACTTAGAAGAGTTATTGTGAACGGCACCAGTAGAAGTCCAGATGCGACTTCCGCCCCACTTGTAGATAGCTGCCGGACGGCCTTCGCCACCAGCGGAGTTAAGAATTTCGTCAAGCAGGTCGCCATCCCAATAGATGCGCATGTTCAGATGAGAATAGTTGCCAGACATTGCATCGCCATTGGTATTGATAATCTTATCGGAAGAGAGGCCTATCACACCAGAAGAAACAGAACGTCCCTGTCCGCCAGGGTAGTCGTTAGAGAAGTTACCAGCCAAGCAACGACCATCGTCGCCACCATCACTCTTGCGATAGTATATCTGTCCGGTAGTAGGATTCCAGTAAGAGTTACCCTGAGAGCCTTCCTGACAGGTGAACTGCTCAAGTCCCCAACGATAGGGGTCGAGGTCGCCACAATGCTGTGCATCACCGTGTCCGAGGCCGGTGGTAGAGAGTCCGAAGCCAGTATCATCGATACACATGGAGCCAAACATAATCTCATCGCGACCGTCCATATCGACATCGGCAATCTGGAAATTATGGAAGCCATTGCCATACCAAGGTGAGTTGGAATCATAGCAGTTCCAGCGCCAGCGCTGGGTCAGTTCATGGGTTGTGGGATTGACATCAAGGGCACAGAACTTATGACGTGTGTAAGCGCCACGACCAAGGAATATGCTGGGGTTGCGACCATCAAGATAGGGAGCGCCGAAATAGTGCTTCATCATTCGGTGACCAAGGTCACCCCAAATAGAGGCATTCTTAGCTTCGCCTGTCTCAAACTGAGGCAGAGGATAAGCCATAGGTGTCCAGTTGTCGCTGCCGTCCCATCCGTAAGGCTCGCCAGTCTCACCATTAATATATAATAGGTACTCGTTACCAATACCCATGTACTCAGGACGATCAACACTCATGCCAACAGTCATGCTACCGATATTGATATTCTTACCTGTTGCAGTATGAATGATCATATTGTCGGAACCGCGCATAATCATCTCGGCCTTGCCATCCTGATCCCAGTCGTAGCCAATCATGTCCCACTGCTCATCTGGACCTGCCATGAGGTTTGGTCCGAGGTCAATCCACCACAGGCGTGTACCATCGGTCTTATAGCACTCATAGAGGTTGAAGTCAGTATTGTTGGACGCTTCACGCAGATTACCCTGCGAGTTGTTACGCTTCACAATGAACTCAGCCACGCCGTCGCCAGTAACATCGGCAAGCGACACATCGTTGATGGTGTAGCCGCTGGTGGTAGAGCCGCCATCGGTAGTACTGTTTCCAATAGTAGTTCCAGCACGGTTAACAACGGGCTTTAACTTAACGTCAAGATAGGCATTGCTCCAGGCCTTGACAGCAGAAGAGCGAGCTTGAGCTACGCCTTTCACCACAGGTTCTACTGAATAGACCGACGATGAGTTGCCACTGGCATCATTGAAGTTAGTCACCGTCAGGTTACTGGCAATCTTTGTATCACCACGATAGAGGTTATACTTGGTGTCGTAGTATTCTTCACCAAACATGCGCCATGACACGAAATTTCCGCTGCCATTAGGTACAGCGACAATACCACGGTCAATCTTGTCGGTCACACGCTGTGCATAGACAGAGCATACTGACATTAGTCCAAAAAAGGACAAGAGTACCAACTTCTTCATATTGAAAATTTTTAGTAATTAGTTCGTTTGTAGATATATTTCGTTGGCAAAAGTACTACAAAATACTTATTACAGCGCAAAATTATCAACTTTTAACACAGATATTGAAACAAAGACTGTCAGAAAAAGGTACTTAAACTGGCGGAAATAATTAAATCTGCGTCACAGATTTAATAAACTGCGTCACGGATTATATAATCTGCGACACAGATTTAATAATCCACGTCGCAGATTTAAAAATTTCAGTCAGCTTTACTCTCTTTGTCTGACTGAAAAGACTGGTATTTCTGTCACTTCAGTAATTATTTCCTTTTAGTCGTACTAACAAGGCGCAAAAGGAAATACATCAGGGTTCCTACAAACAGTCCGGCAATGGCGTCGATGGCATAGTGGGCCTGAATGTAGAAAGTAGCAAAGAACATCAGAACGCCAAACGGCACCAATGTCCAGAAGAAACGACGGCTGCCTGTTGCCCAGGCAAGCCACAACAGTATTGTGGTTACGCCGACATGGCTACTGGGGAAAGCGGCAGTGGGGCGTTCACCTGCCTCGTGAGCCATGGTAAGTAGTTTATAAAAGGGCCCGTCAGCATAGCCGGGATTGGCAAGTCCTTCACTATGAGTCTCAAAGTAGTTGCCGATATTGGGGAACACGCCATTAGCTATGTTATCCATACCTGCGGCAAGATAGTAATACTGCGGACCAGCAACTGGCAGGAAGATGAAGATGACATAGAACAGGAAAAACGACGCAAGGATTATGAACGCCGTGCGTGAAAACTGTTCGTAATGATAGAAGAAATAGAACAGAGTAACTGCGACAATCATTGGGAAATAGCTGACATAACCCATGGTAAGCAGCTCACTGAACACTGGATTGGACAGCTTCTGGCTGAAGAGCAATGCTGGCTGATAGCCGAAAAGCTGCTGTTCCCACGTGGCGAAGATATGGTCAAGATTCGGTAAGATGCGGTTGAACTCAAAGGTCTCAGGATACCATACTCCAAGGAGTGACAGCTGTCCTACGACACGGAACAGCATTGTAAGACGACACGGAATCATTCGATAGACGCCCCACAGTGCTACAAGCATCATCACAGCCTGAAAGCGCAGCGACAACATGGAAATGGGGTTCTGCAATTTCGTGTAGGTAAAGAGCATCACCAAGAGCGTGAACAGGGCGTAGGCAAGCATCACCCACTCAAAGAGCATCAAGCCTTTCACAGGCTTTTTATCAAGTGCAAATAGTTTTTTCAACGTTATGTTTATATAAAAAACAACTTAAGAATAATTATAGCCAGCCGTTTTCCTTATACCACTGGATGGTAAGTGGCACGCCACGCTCAAGAGGATACTCCGGATGATAGCCTAACTCATCGACAGCCGGCTTGATGTCGCAACGCCAGTTGCGCTGGCGCAGTATATGGTACTTATCATTGTTCAAGGCAGATATCTTACCTGTCATGTGACCTATCTTATCGCCAAACCAAGTAACCACACGCAACACCCATATAGGTGCCGTGATGCGTATCCACCACGGGTTGCCGAGCTCACGGCGAATGAGGTCACTGAAAGTCGTGGACTGATATACATGGCCGTCAGAAAGGAAGTACTTGCTCTCGGGGCGACCTTTCTCACAAGCGAGGAATACTGCCTGAACAACATCCTGAACATATACAAAGGTTATGTCCTGACGTTTGAAACCCACGGCGAAGTCGCTATGCTGCTTGATACTCTTCGCCATCAGGAAATAATCGCGCTCACGTGGGCCATAGACGCCTGTCGGACGAAGGATGACATAGGGGAACACCTTGCCCTGGGAACGCACCTCGAGTCCTTCAGTGAACCATTTCTCTGCCTGTAGCTTGCTGCGACCATATTCAGTATTAGGATGAGGTGTGTCGGTATCGCGAATCTCCTCATATGGCTGACTCTCGCGAATAGCGCCAAAGACGCTTAGCGAGCTTATGAACACGAACTTCTTCAGCGGCATGCCAACAGCGATGAGAGCACGCACGAGATTCTTTGTTCCACGGGTATTGATGTTATAGAAATCTTTAGAGTCAAGGCACTTGGTAACGCCTGCAGCATGTACGACATAATCAAAGTCCATGTCACGAAGTTTATCCTCCATCTGACGCTGACTGCCGAGATCAAGTTCTATGAAATTGATACGTTCATCGGTGAGAAACTGGCGCGAACTGCTACCGCGAACGGCAGCCCATGTGTCCATGCCACGGCGAAGCGCCTCTTCTACTATGAATGAGCCAATGAAACCGCTGGCTCCGGTAATTAATATCTTCATCTAAATATTTATTCTGTTATTTGTTTATTCTCAACTTTCTGCTCACCTGTAGTACGCTCCTTTTGCGAAGAGTCCCCTACCCCTTCCAAGTACTTCAGCACATCAGCCTGCAGACACTGAAACTGCGCAGAGAACACATAACCGGTATTTTTCTTCAGCATGGTCTTCACATCCTGTCGCGAGTTCTCATAGCATGACATCTCATTGCGCTTCTGAGTGTGATTGGCGTGCGAGTGATATATCTCGTTCTGACGCTCCTGACGGAGCATGTTGCAAACCTTGGTCAATATAGGGGACACAACGACATCGAAGAGATGGTGGCCCTGAATATAAAGATAGGTATTCTGAGGCGTAACGCCGAGAGCCATCAGCTCATCTTTAAGTTTCAGGTAAGCCTCCTTGTTCCCAGGATGCTTGCGCTGGAGCTCACGTACTTTCTGCCAAGCCTTACGACGTACATTCTGCAACGAGTCTTCAGGTTTCTGAACGGTGAAGCCTCCCGGGTCACAGATGCGACAGAAATCGGTAAGCGAGAACGACTTGTAGTTGCCGGTGCGGTAGGCCCATACAGACCACACGAAAAGTGGGAAGATGGCTTCGCTAAAAGTGGTGAAATATGCCTGAAAGTCGAAGATGCGATGATCGTTAAGCGTCACCGCCACACAGACATCATGAAGCGAAGGGGCATAGCACTGATAGTTCTCTATGGCATATACATAGGTATGGAACACATAGGGGCTATTCAGAATCTTCTGTGAACACGATGTGGCACCTTGTAACAAATAGTCATAGTCAGCATCCACACAAGCAATCATGTCAGGGCCTGTCTGTCCCTCAATAAAATTCATGAGCACCGACTTCTTGCCACGCAACAATGTCACCTTGGAAGGGAGCATAACCTCGAAATAGCGCGTAGAGTCTTCAAAAGAGCCGAGCACGGTACGCCAGAAATAGATATCGTCGTAGCTCTCAACATAAGCTACGATACGCCGGCGTGACGAGCGTCCCCTCATGGCATTTGCCGCCTTGAAGTAGTCACTGGTGATGTTATCACGAAGCTTGTTACTCATGCCAAACTCTCATTTCTAACCCTACACCGTAATGTCCCCTACTTCCGTAACAGAATCGATCCAGCCGTTCATAACGACGGCAGGCGAATGGGTAGTAAGTATTATCTGCACGTTTGGATTAAGCTCAAGGCAGAGGTCAATGAGTCTTTTCTGCCACTCTATATGGAGGCTAACCTCTGGCTCATCCATGAAGAGCACATAGGGCTGGTCATCCTCAACAAGGACGGTGAGCAGGATTATCAGCATCTGCTTCTCACCACTCGACAGCTGATAAGGCAGGAGCATCTCACCTATCTGAGTGAAACGTATCTCGTTCTCAGTACGGACAATATGCTTGCCAGTATCGGCAAAGAGTTCATCGACAATATCCTGGAAACGCTTCTTCTTTACAGACAAGTTCTGAGCAGCATCCATATTTCCGGCCTGAAGCTGTTCAATAATGCGATTGCCTACATTGACCTGATAATCAAGATATTTGCGTTGCAGCTGGTATAGCTGAATGTCAAGAAGAGAGCCGCCAGAGGTTGTACTAAGTGCCGTCAATGCCTGACGGATGCTGCTATCGCCCTCTGCAAGCGTGGCTGCGATATTGCTGTCAAGCGAACGGATGAGATCATAGCGAATCCAGCGGGCATCATCAGGCTCTACTTCTATGCGCACGCCCTTCAACATGTGGCTGGGGAACTCGCCTCCTGCAGACAGGCCCTTCACCACCTTGTTAAGGATGGTACTCTTGCCTACTCCATTGATGCCACTAAGGATATTGACCTTGGGGTTCAGTTCCCATACAATATGCTTCTTGCCACTCCAAAGAGCGTCAATCTCAATCTTCTTGATATAATCAGCAAACTTCTGCATCGCAATTCTCAATTATCAGTTCTCAACTCTCAATTCTCTTCAGGTCCTCTTCAATAAAAGCAAGCAGACGATCTACTGCTTCTTCTTCGGGGATGTTTTTCTCAATACATTCTTTCTTACGGTAAAGAGATATCTTGCCACGTCCGGCTCCGACATAACCATAGTCTGCATCAGCCATCTCGCCAGGTCCGTTGACAATACATCCCATGATGCCAATCTTCAGACCTACCAAATGGCTGGTGGCTGCCTTAATGCGGGCAATGGTCTCCTGCAAGTTATATAGCGTACGTCCGCAACCCGGACAAGAGATATATTCAGTCTTTGTGAACTTGATACGTGCTGCCTGAAGGAGAGCGTCAGCGAGAGTATTTAGTTTAGAGTTTAGAGTGGAGAGTGGAGAGTTTGCTTCCGCAGTCTCAGTTCTACACTCTAATCTAAGTTTAGTTGCCTTGCGGTCAATCAACAGGGCACCAACTGCCATGGCCGCCTTCAGTTGGAATGTCTCCCAGTCAGGTGCATCAAGACGAAGGGTGATAGTGTCATCCTTTATCGATGACTCTGCCTCAGCACGGAGGCGTGCACACTCAGGAATTAGTTCAACAAGCTTTCGTGCCACAGGAATCTCACACTCAGGATCTTCTGAAAGTGAGACACGTATAGTATCGCCTATGCCCTCGGTGAGCAGAGCGCCAATACCTACGGCACTCTTTATGCGGCCATCCTCACCTTCTCCGGCCTCGGTTACGCCAAGGTGAAGTGGATAGTGCATGTCTTCCTTGTCCATAGCCTCGACCAGCAGACGCACAGACTGAACCATGACAACGGTATTTGAGGCTTTTATAGAAATGACCACATCGTCAAAATGTTCGCGCTTAAAGATGCGAAGAAATTCCATGCAGCTCTCCACAATGCCTGCAGGAGTGTCACCATAGCGAGACATTATACGATCAGAGAGCGAGCCGTGGTTAACGCCTATGCGGACTGCCGTATTATGCTCACGGCATATCTGCAGAAATGGCAGAAGACGGGCCTCTATCTTCTGAAGCTCAGCCTTATACTCCTCATCGGTATATTCCAGTTTCTTGAACGTACGGGCAGGATCGACATAATTACCTGGATTAATGCGTACCTTCTCACAATACTGAGCTGCCACATCAGCTACATGGGCATTGAAGTGGACATCTGCCACAAGGGGTTGCATATATCCATCCTTCTTCAGTCGAGCGGAGATGTTCTTCATGTTCTCTGCTTCACGACTGCCTTGAGTGGTGAGTCTCACCAACTCGCCACCGGCATCAATAATACGCTTGGCTTGAGCCACACATGCCTCGGTATCATTGGTATTGGTGGTAGTCATTGACTGAACACGTATGGGATTGTCGCCACCTATAGCGATGTTACCGACATGGGCAACACTCGATTTGCGGCGCTTATATGCATGATTGTTTTCCATTTCTAAACTTACAATGTTGATACTATTTCAATTATTAAACGGTACCGGAATCAATTAATAAACAGTCTTGTCTGTCTTCTCAGTCCAAAGGCGGAATGAGTTGAGGGCTTCGTCGCGCAACAAATTGATGATGGGAACTGTACGCTCGTCAAGAGGACGGTCAAGTTCTTCATAGATGAAGTCATCGGCAAAGTCAATATCACGGGCATCCTTACGGGTATTACCATAGAAGATGCGGTCGATATGCGCCCAATAGATAGCTCCCAGACACATGGGGCATGGCTCACAAGAGGTATAGATAGTACAACCGCTGAGGTCGAAGGTGCCAAGCTTCTGACATGCCTGACGAATGGTGTTGACTTCGGCATGGGCCGTTGGATCATGATCAATGGTGACAGAATTGCTACTACCAGCGATTATCTCGCCATCCTTAACAATCACAGCTCCGAAAGGACCGCCACCGTGCTTCACGCTCTCGTCAGCAAGACGGATAGCCTCGCGCATAAACTGCTTATCTTGTTCTGTAATCATAGCATTTAGTATAAAAAGGTAAAACAAATTATTCGCATGCCACAGCCTCAATCTCTACCAAAGCGCCCTTGGGAAGGGTCTTCACAGCTACAGCCGAGCGAGCTGGGAAGGGAGCTTTAAAGAACTCAGAATAGACTGAATTCATTTCGACAAAGTCGTTCATGTCAGCTAAGAAGACAAGTGTCTTTACAACATTGTCCATGGTAAGTCCTGCTTCTTGAAGAATGGACTGAATATTGAGAAGAGACTGGCGGGTCTGCTCTTTAATTCCACCATCAGGGAAACTGCCTGTAGAAGGGTCAATGGGCAATTGACCAGATGTATAAACAAGGTTGCCTACTTGTATTGCCTGACTGTAAGGACCGATGGCAGATGGTGCCTTAGTTGTACTAATAACTTTTTTCATAGCTCAAACAAACCTTTAGTATAACATATCTTCAGTTGCAAAGATACAACTTTTTTTGTCTATATAGTTTATTTTTTGACAGAAAAGTGGCATCTGTTATAAATAATTCTTACATTTGCGGAGAAAAACCAACTACTTAAAACAAAAAAGAGACATGAAGAAATCATTTTTAATGCTTTTGCTACTCTTGGCATGCACTGAGATAATTGGTCAGAGAGGAACATACAACGTAATGGATTTCGGTGCAAAGGGCGACGGAAAGGTTCTTGACTCACCTGCAATAAATGCAGCAATTGAGGAGGCTGTTAGAAACGGAGGCGGACAAGTACTTCTTCCGGCAGGAACATATCTTAGCGGAAGCATCAGACTGAAGTCAAACATAGACCTGCATCTTGCGGCTGGCGCAAAGATACTTGCAGTTAATCCCAGGAAGTTCAAGCAGCCCAAAGAAGGACCAAAGTTGGTTCTATATGACGAAAGCGAGTCGTTCGGTGGCTTTCCTGAATATCAAGACGGAGGTCACACTTATTTCCACAACTCACTGATATGGGCTGAGGGGCAAACAAATGTATCCATAACAGGACACGGAATGATTGACGGCGAGGGGCTTACAAAAAAGGACACTGAGAAAGCTGGCCAAGTGATGGGAGGCAGCATAGGTACTGGCGACAAGGCAATAGCCCTAAAAACATGCAGACAGGTAACCATAAGAGACATAACGATATACAGAGGTGGACATTTTGGCATAATCATGACAGGATGCGACGTGTCAACAATAGACAATGTTGTCATTGACACTAACCGCGACGGATTCGATATTGACTGCTGTAAGTACATGACAATTACGAACTGTAAGATAAACACTCCAAGTGATGACGCTCTGGTACTAAAGTCAAGCTTCGCGCTGAAGAAGCATGTGGCTACGGAACATATTGCCATATCAAACTGCAACATTACTGGATTCAAATGCGGAACACTGCTTGATGGTACATATATCCCCGAACCTGTGGGCTGGGTATGCGGACGCTTCAAGCTGGGCACAGAAAGCAATGGCGGCTACAGGAACATATCACTGACTAACTGCACATTCATGTACTCGTCAGGATTGGCATTCGAAGAGGTTGACCAGGGCAGGATGGAGAATATAGTCGTTTCGAACATAACGATGTCACACGTTCACCACTACCCTATCTACATAACGACAGGCTGTCGTAACAGAGGACCCAAGGAGATAGAGGTGACAGACGAAAACGGGAACCGTTCAATGATGCCTTTCACTCAGCCGTCAACGGCACGCTACATACAGATTTCGAACATCATTGCCGATGACTGCGATTCGCTTTGTTCAATAATAGTAACAGGAATGCCCGGAACTCCAATAAAGAATATATGGTTGTCGAACATTCGTCTATATTTCAAGGGCGGAGGCACTCGCGACCTTGTTGACAAGAAATACCGCGAACAAGACACCAACTATCCAGAGCCTAAGTTCGCTGGATGGACACCTGCATACGGACTATATGCCCGTCATGTGGAAGGGTTACATGTTAACGATGTTACATTCCGCTATGAGCGTCCGGACTTCCGTCCTGCCGTTGTCCTCGATGATGTCAAGGATGTCACCATTGAACACCTTGACGCCACCACGGAAGATGGTATAGAACAGATTGTAAGAAAATAAAACTTTCTGAGAAGATTGTCTGAACTCTAAATCTTTACGTTCTGAGACTCGAGGAAGCACAGTTCAGCCTCGAGCATTTCCAACTTCGGCATCGGGTGCCCCATCTTACGAGCTAACTGAAGAGGATAAGTGTAAAGATAGTATATCTCCATGCTGCGATGGAAGTCATAGTCGAGACGCATTGAAGGAGAGTACGGTGTCATCTCATCAGTCATCTTAATCATCAGGTCAGCAAAAGACTCGTCTATATTCTTAACGCCTAAATGCTGAGCCGTTGTTATGACTTCCATCATCTGTTCACGGATAAGTTGTCGTGTTGATGGATTCTTAAGCAACAAGTCTGTCTGTGTATGGAGAGCAACGGTCATACCGTTAAAGGGCATATTCCATACAGCCTTCTTCCACCTGGCCTCTTCATATTCAATGAGTCCAGCCTTCACCCCTGCCGCATTGAAATTGTCAATAACAGTGAGGAGCAAACGCTCGTCCTTGCAAGAATAGTTACCCAGATTAATATGACCATAGCACTGATGATTGACAAGTCCCGGCTCGCTTTTAGCAGAACAGATAAAAGCAAGACCGGCAACTAACTGCACATCGGGAAACATCTTCTGGACATCTGCCTCTACACCAATACCATTCTGAATAAGAACGACAACCGTATTATCATGCAGTAATGGGGGCAGCAGCTCATATAGCATATTGTTGTTAACAGACTTCAGGCAAACAAAGACCACGTCACACTGAGGCATGTCATGAGTATTATTATAAACATTGGGACTATCCAAATGGAAAGAACCGTTGCAAGAATCTACCTGCAATCCATTTGCCTTTACATACTCATAATCACTATGCAAGAGGAAGTGAACATCACAACCATTGTTTGCCAATTTAGCACCATAATAGCCGCCAATAGCGCCTGTTCCTATAACACCGTATCGCATAAATTCCATATTAAGACAATGCAAAAATACACATTTTATTTCAATAGACGAAATAATGCAGCCATATAATATCTTATAGCACACAAAAAAGCAGGCGAAACAGATTAATCCGCTTCGCCTGCCTCTTATTGAGATACTTTCTCGAGGAAAGGATTATTCAGTCTTTGCAGCCTCTGCCTCAGCAGCAGGTGCCTCTTCAGCAGCAACCTCAGCTACAGGAGCCTCCTGAGTTGCCTCAGCTGACTTGTTTGACTTGCGTGAGCGACGTGTAGCCTTCTTAGCTGCAGGTGCCTTAGCCATTTCTGGGTCGAAGTCAACAAGCTCGATAAAGCAAATCTGAGCAGCGTCACCCTGACGGGTACCCAACTTGATGATACGTGTGTAGCCACCGGGACGGTCACCAACCTTCTGTGAAACCTCACCAAAGAGTTCCTTGATGGCTTCCTTGTTCTGAAGGTAGCTGAATACTACACGACGTGAGTTTGTGGTATCTTCCTTTGCCTTGGTAATCAGGGGCTCAACATACTTCTTCAGAGCCTTTGCCTTTGCTACGGTCGTAGTGATTCTTTTGTGCATGATCAGCGAGATGGCCATGTTGGCAAGCATGGAAGCGCGATGCGATGCAGTACGACCGAGGTGGTTGAATTTCTTATTGTGTCTCATTTTTTGTTTTTTCTTTTATTGGGCAATTACGTAGTCTCAACGATTACTCCTTGTCCAGTTTATACTTTGAAATGTCAGTTCCAAACGACAGATTCAGACTCTCGAGCAAATCATCAAGCTCAGTGAGCGATTTCTTACCAAAGTTACGGAACTTAAGGAGGTCGGTCTTATTATACTGTACGAGATCGCCAAGGGTCTCCACATCAGCAGCCTTCAGACAGTTCAGAGCACGAACAGAGAGGTTCATGTCAACGAGCTTAGTCTTGAGCAACTGACGCATGTGCAGTATCTCCTCGTCAAACTCCTGGTTACCCTCAACATCATTGTTCTCGAGAGTAATCTTCTCATCAGAGAAGAGCATGAAGTGATAGATAAGGATTTTTGCAGCCTCTTTCAGTGCATCCTTCGGGTGAATGGAACCGTCCGTTGTCACTTCGAGTACGAGCTTATCGTAGTCAGTCTTCTGCTCTACGCGATAGGGCTCTACAGCGAACTTGACATTACGGATTGGGGTGTAAATTGAGTCGATTGCTATCACATTAACATCGGTGCAGAAATCACGGTTCTCTTCTGAAGGAACATATCCGCGACCTTTGTTGATAGTGAGATCAATCTGCATGGTAGCCTTTGAGTCGAGATGACAAATCACCAAATCGGGATTTAACACTTCAAATCCGGTCAGATACTTGCCGATGTCACCGGCCTTGAACTCGGTGGAATTCTCAACGGTGATGCTGACTTTCTCGTTCTCGAATTCTTCTACTACTTGCTTGAACCTTACTTGCTTCAGGTTCAAGATAATGTTGGTCACATCTTCCTTTACACCAGGAACGGATGAGAACTCATGCTCCACACCGGCAATACGAATGGTATTGATAGCATAGCCCTCAAGCGATGAAAGGAGTATGCGGCGCAGGGCGTTACCGATGGTTACACCGAACCCTGGTTCCAATGGACGAAACTCGAACTTACCGAATTTGTCATTGGCTTCCAACATTACCACTTTATCGGGTTTTTGAAATGCTAATATCGCCATTAATTTAATGATTTTTAGTTCTTAGAGTACAACTCAACGATTAACTGCTCCTTAATATTCTCAGGTATGTCGGCACGCTCGGGCTTGTGCAGGAACTTACCAGCCTTCTGCTGCTCGTCCCACTCAATCCAAGGATACTTGCTGTGGTTGAAACCTGCAAGTGCTGCTTCGATAACCTCGAGAGACTTAGCCTTCTCACGAACGCCAACAACCATACCAGGTTTAACTGAGAATGAAGGAATGTTTACCACCTTGCCATCAACAACGATGTGACGGTGACCTACGAGCTGACGTGCAGCAGCACGTGTGGGGGCAAGACCAAGACGGAATACTACGTTGTCAAGACGGCTTTCCAGATTCTGAAGGAGCACCTCACCGGTGATACCCTCAGCCTTTGCTGCTTTCTCAAACAGGATACGGAACTGACGCTCAAGAACTCCGTAAGTGTACTTGGCTTTCTGCTTCTCTGCCAACATGACTGCATACTCCGACTGCTTGCGGCGACGGTTCTGGCCATGCTGTCCAGGAGGGAAGTTTCTCCTAGACAAAACTTTGTCCGGTCCGTAAATGGCTTCACCAAAACGGCGGGCAATTTTAGATTTCGGTCCAATATATTTTGCCATAATTCAAATAAAAAATTTCGTTATTACGTTTTTCGATGAATCGACATATCGTTATATCGACATATCGAACTCTTACTTTAATTATACACGACGACGCTTTGGAGGACGGCAGCCGTTGTGTGGCAGTGGAGTAACGTCAACGATCTCCATTACCTCGATACCTGCACCATGCACGGCACGGATAGCAGACTCACGACCATTACCTGGGCCCTTTACATAAGCCTTAACCTTGCGAAGACCAAGATCGAAAGCTACCTTAGCGCAATCCTCAGCAGCCATCTGTGCAGCGTATGGAGTGTTCTTCTTAGAGCCACGGAATCCCATCTTACCAGCTGAAGACCAAGAGATAACCTGACCCTCATCGTTAGCAAGAGATACTATAATATTATTGAAAGAGCTGTGAACGTGAAGCTGACCAATAGCATTAACCTTCACGTTTCTTTTCTTAGAAGCGACTGTTTTCTTTGCCATAACTTTAAACTTTAAGCTTTAAACGTTAAACTTTACTTAGTGGCCTTCTTCTTGTTTGCAACAGTCTTCTTCTTACCCTTACGCGTACGAGCATTATTCTTTGTGCTCTGACCACGTACAGGCAGACCATTACGATGACGGACACCACGGTAGCAACCAATATCCATCAGGCGCTTGATGTTCAACTGAATCTCGCTACGGAGATCACCTTCTACCTTAAATTCAGCGCCGATAATTTCACGGATTTTGGCTGCCTGATCGTCGCTCCACTCGCTGACTTTCAGGTCGCGGCTCACGCCGGCCTTGTCCAAGATCTTTGCTGAACTACTTCGACCAATACCATAGATATAGGTCAATGCGATTTCGCCACGCTTATTCTGGGGCAAATCTACTCCAACAATTCTTATTGCCATTTGTTAAATAAATGATGAAAAATAATAAAATAAAAATCGATTTTTTCTAAAAAGCATGCAAAGGTAAGGAAATAAATTCATATTCCCCACCCTCACATCGCATTTTTAGCGTTTTTTAACCCTGACGCATCTTATACTTAGGGTTTTTCTTGTTGATCACGAACAGACGACCCTTGCGACGAACAATTTTGCAGTCGGGTGTGCGCTTCTTCAATGATGCTCTTGTCTTCATATTGTTTCGAATTATTTATTTATATCTGAATACGATTCTACCCTTTGTCAAATCATAAGGACTCATCTCGACCCTTACTTTGTCACCGGGTAGGATACGAATATAGTGCATTCTCATCTTACCAGAGATGTGCGCTATAATCTGAACACCGTTTTCAAGTTCTACTCGGAACATAGCATTCGAGAGGCTCTCGATGATTGTTCCATCCTGCTCAATAGCGGATTGTTTTGCCATACTTGGAATTTAGTAAAGTTTACCTTCTAATGTTTCTATCTCTTCAAATGATGATAAGATCTCAGCCTTACCCTTTCTAATAGCAACCGTGTGCTCAAAATGGGCAGCTGGCTTGCCATCTCTTGTGCAGATGCTCCAACGGTCGGGCAGCATACAAACGTCACGCTTTCCCATTGTTACCATCGGCTCGATGGCTATACACATTCCTGCCTTAAACATAACGCCATTTCCACGGCGTCCGTAGTTTGGCACTGGTGGATCCTCATGCATTTCCTTGCCTATGCCATGACCAGTGAGTTCACGTACTATTCCGTACCCTTGCGCCTCACAATGGCTCTGTACCGCATAGCTCACATCGCCTACATGATTTCCTGCAACGGCATCCTCGATGCCAAGATAGAGAGCCTCCTTTGTTGCTTTGAGCAACTGTTTAACTTCTTCAGAGACCTCGCCTACACAGAATGTATAGCAAGAGTCTCCATTAAAGCCGTTTAGAAGCGTACCGCAATCTACAGATATTATATCTCCATCTTTGAGTACAGTCTTCTCGTTAGGCACCCCATGCACCACGACCTCATTAACCGAGGTACAGATGCTTGCAGGGAACGGCCCTCCATAAGGATTGGGGAAACCTTTAAAGGTTGGTACAGCTCCATTGTCGCGAATGAACTCGTCGGCAATTTTATCCAGCTGGAGGGTCGTTACACCAGGTTTAATATGCTTCGCCAATTCACCAAGCGTACGACCAACGAGTTGGTTGGCTTGGCGCATCAGCTCAATCTCATCTTCAGTCTTAAGAAATATCTTCATTTCTTAGTAAGCAGCAACTCCGCCTCTACCATGAATACGGCCAGACTCAAGCAGACCATCATAGTGACGCATCAACAGGTGGCTCTCAATCTGCTGGAGTGTGTCGAGGACAACACCAACAAGAATCAAAAGTGATGTACCACCGAAGAACTGCGAGAATGCATCCTGAACGTTCAACAGGCTTGCGAAAGCAGGCATGATGGCTATGAACGCGATGAACAATGAACCAGGGAATGTAATGCGTGACATCACTGTATCAATGAAGTCGGCAGTATCCTTGCCTGGCTTAATGCCTGGAATGAATCCGTTGTTACGCTTCATATCTTCCGCCATCTGCGTCGGGTTGAGTGTAATAGCAGTATAGAAGTAAGTAAATGCAATAATCAACAGTGCAAAAACCAAGTTATACACCCAGCTGTGGTGATCGAGCATAGCGCGAAGCAGCCAGCTTGCATTCTCTGGATTAGCATACTGTATGATAGTCAATGGAATGAACATTATTGCCTGTGCAAAGATGATTGGCATCACATTGGCTGCAAAAAGCTTCAATGGTATGTACTGACGTGCACCACCATACTGCTTGTTGCCTACTATACGCTTTGCATACTGCACGGGAATCTTACGAACACCTTGCACCAAAACGATGGCTGCACAAACAACTGCATAAAGAATGATAATCTCTGCGAGGAACATCATCAGGCCACCACCTGTTACAGCAGTGAAGCGAGAGATTACTTCCTGGAAGAAGGCCTGTGGCAGACGAGCCACAATACCTATCATAATAATCATAGAGATACCATTGCCAATGCCCTTATCTGTAATGCGCTCACCCAGCCAAAGGATGAACATACTTCCTGCTGCGAGGATAATAGTAGCAGGGAACAAGAATACAGTCCAGCTGATACCTGTTGCAAGAGCTGAAGCAGCCTGCATCTTAAGGTTAATCAGGTAGCTCGGTGCCTGAAACAGCAGGATTGCTACTGTCAGCCACCGAGTGTACATACTGATTTTCTTGCGACCGCTCTCACCTTCGCGCTGCATCTTCTGGAAATAAGGTACAGCTACAGCGAGAAGCTGCATAACGATAGAAGCCGAGATGTAAGGCATGATTCCAAGTGCGAAGATTGACGCATTGGAAAATGCTCCACCAGAGAACATATCCAACAATGACATCAGACCGCCTGCAGTCTGTTTCTGCAATTGATCAAGCATGCCGGGGTTGATACCAGGAAGTACTACGAATGATCCGAAACGGTATATAGCTACGAACAGCACAGTGATACCAAGACGGGTTCTAAGATCCTCGATCTTCCAAATGTTCTTCAGTGTCTCAATAAACTTCTTCATGTTAAGCTTAGATTATAGTTGCGTTTCCACCTACTGCTTTGATTGCCTCTTCAGCCTTCTTAGAGAAAGCGTTTGCCTTCACTTCAAGCTTTGCCTTCAGTTCGCCATTGCCAAGAACCTTTACAAGCTCCTTGCCATTGGTCAGACCTGCTGCTACAAGTTCCTCGATACCGATAACGGTGAGGTTCTTGCTCTCAGCCAACTTCTGAAGTGTTGACAGGTTAACTGCAAAGTACTCTTTGTGGTTAATGTTCTTAAAGCCGAACTTCGGCAGACGGCGCTGCAGTGGCATCTGACCACCTTCAAAGCCAATCTTTCTCTTATAACCAGAGCGAGCCTTAGCACCCTTATGACCACGGGTAGAAGTACCGCCGAGACCTGAACCAGGACCGCGACCGATTCTACGACGTGAATGTGTAGAACCCTCTGCTGGCTGCAAATTATTCAGTTTCATAATAGAATGTCTTTTAAATAATTATTGTTTAGTCAATAACGGTCACCAGATGATGTACCTTGCGAATCATACCGCGGATAGAGGGATTATCTTCCACCTCAACAACCTGAGAGATCTTGTGAAGTCCAAGTGCCTCGAGTGTACGCTTCTGGTCAACGGGAAAACCGATCTTACTCTTAATCTGCTTAATCTTAATTGTTGCCATAGTATAATCTCCTTTTATCCTCTAAATACTTTTTCCATACTGATACCACGTGTTCCAGCTACAGTATAGGCATCGCGCATCTGAGCCAGAGCTGCGATAGTTGCCTTTACCAAGTTGTGAGGGTTAGAAGAACCCTTTGACTTAGCCAGCACATCCTTAATACCAACACTCTCAAGAACGGCACGCATTGCACCACCGGCTACGAGACCGGTACCTGCTGCTGCAGGCTTCAGGAATACCTGAGCACCGCCAAAGCGTGCTTCCATCTCGTGAGGAATAGTACCCTTCAGTACAGGTACTTTCACGAGGTTCTTCTTGGCTGCTTCTACACCCTTAGCGATGGCAGCTGTAACTTCACCTGCCTTACCAAGACCCCAGCCGATAACGCCATTGCCGTCACCGACAACAACGATAGCTGCGAATGTAAAGGTGCGACCGCCCTTCGTTACCTTAGTAACACGGTTGATGGCAACCAATCTGTCTTTCAGTTCAACGTCACTATTTACTTTAACTTTGTTCATTGCCATAATCGTTTTAGAAATTTAGTCCACCTTTACGTGCTGCATCAGCGAGCGACTTTACGCGGCCGTGATAGAGATAACCGTTACGGTCGAAGACAACAGCTGTTACGCCAGCCTCCTTAGCCTTTGCGGCAATCAGCTCACCAACCTTCTCAGCCTGCTGAATCTTTGGCATAGCCTCAAGACCCAGTGATGATGCTGCAGCAAGTGTTTTACCATCAATATCATTAATCACCTGAACGTAGATCTGCTTGTTAGAGCGGAACACGCTCATACGAGGACGCTCGGCTGTGCCGAAAACTGACTTACGAATTCTGTATTTGATCTTGATTCGTCTTTCTACTTTCTTTGTCGTCATAATCTTTTAATTTTTTAATTTCTAATTCTTAAATAAAGATTACTTAGCTGAAGCTGACTTACCCGACTTACGACGGATGACTTCACCCTTGAACAAGATACCCTTTCCTTTATAAGGCTCAGGCATACGGAAAGAACGAATCTTTGCACAGATAAGACCGAGGAGCTGCTTATCAGCACTCTCCAGGATGATCTGTGGATTCTGGTTACGCTCAGACTTCGTCTCAACCTTCACTTCCTTAGGAAGCTGAATGAAGATTGGGTGTGTATAACCCAGTGAGAACTCGATGAGGTTGCCCTGGTTAGAAACGCGGTAACCTACACCTACAAGCTCCATCTCCTTCTTGTATCCCTCGCTTACGCCAACAACCATGTTGTTAACGAGTGCGCGATACAGACCGTGGAATGCCTGCTTCTGTTTGATATTAACAGGGCTGTTCTCGTCAATCTCGAATGCGACGTGACCATCCTCAATCTTTACGATAATAGACTTGTCGACTTTCTGAGAAAGCTCACCCTTTGGACCCTTAACGGTAACTACGCCGTCCTTATCCTGTGCTACAGTAACGCCAGCAGGAATACTAATTGGCAATTTTCCTATTCTTGACATATTCTATCCTCCAATTAATAAACGTAGCAAAGAACCTCACCGCCAATCTTCAGGTCAGCAGCCTCTTTGTCTGTCATTACACCTTTAGACGTAGATAAGATTGCGATACCCAGTCCGTTAATTACTCTCGGCATGTCCTTATAACCAGTGTACTTACGAAGACCTGGTGTTGACACTCTCTTGAGACACTTGATTGCGTTCTCTTTTGTTGCGGGATCATACTTCAAGGCAACCTTGATTGTTCCCTGTGGGCCATCCTCGATGAACTTGTAGTTCAGGATGTAACCTTTCTCGAAGAGGATTTTTGTGATTTCCTTCTTCAAGTTTGAAGCTGGAACTTCTACAACACGGTGATGAGCCATGATTGCGTTTCTCAACCTCGTCAGAAAATCTGCTATTGGATCTGTCATAAAATATAAAAATTTAATTAATCGGGACTCCCCCGACAATATTAAAAAACTATCAGCTCTTTTTTACCAGCTTGCCTTCTTAACACCAGGGATGAGACCGGCAGATGCCATCTCACGGAACTGGATACGAGAAATACCGAACTGGCGGATGTAACCCTTTGGACGACCTGTCACCTTGCAACGGTTGTGCAGACGGATTGGGTTTGCGTTCTTGGGGATAGCCTGCAACTTGCGAGCAGCCTCATAAGCAGCAATAGCGCCTTCCTCTGTGTTAACATCGGCAGTAGCGATAATCTTCTTCAGAGCTGCACGCTTCTCAGCATAACGAGCTACAAGCTTGGCGCGCTTTACCTCGCGGGCCTTCATTGATTCCTTTGCCATATCTCTTAATCGTTTTTAGCGTTCTTGAATGGAAGACCGAAAGCCTTCAGCAGAGCAAAACCTTCCTCGTCGGTCTTAGCCGTTGTAACGAAGGTGATGTTCATACCCTGAATGCGGTCAACAGAATCGATATTGATCTCAGGGAAGATGATCTGCTCCTGCACACCAAGTGTGTAGTTGCCACGACCATCAAACTTGCTCTCAATACCCTTGAAGTCACGGATACGAGGCAGAGCTATGCGGACGAGCTTCTCCAAGAACTCATACATGCGCTCACGGCGGAGTGTTACCATAACGCCGATAGGCATCTTCTTACGGAGCTTGAAGTTAGCGATATCCTTCTTTGAATAGGTAGCCACAGCCTTCTGACCACAGATGGCAGAGATTTCGTTGATGGCAACCTCAATGAGCTTCTTATCCTGTGTTGCATCGCCGAGACCCTGGTTAACCACGATCTTCTTCAGGACAGGAATCTCCATAGCAGAACTATAGTTGAACTGCTTCATCAATGCTGGAGCGATCTGCTCAGCATAAACATTCTTAAGTTGTGCTGTATTCATTACTTAATCTCCTCTCCTGACTTTTTAGCGATACGGATAACGTTCTTACCCTCGTGCTTGATTGAAACGCGAGTAGCCTTGCCGCTCTTCGGATCGATAAGACTCAAATTAGAAATATGTATGGGAGCCTCTACCTTCTCGAAGCCACCCTGAGGATTCTTAGCGCTGGGCTTAGAGCTCTTGTTTACGAAGTTAATACCTTCAACAATAGCTTTCTGCTCCTTTACCAAGACCTTCAGCACCTTACCTGTCTTGCCCTTGTCCTCACCGGCCAGAACAATAACGGTATCATTTTTCTTAATATGTAACTTACTCATTACTTCTATTGCTTTAAAATGTTAAAGAACCTCAGGTGCCAAAGAAACGACCTTCATGTTAACGGCACGCAGCTCACGTGCAACAGGACCGAAGATACGGCTGCCGCGGAGCTCACCAGCGTTATTCAGAAGTACGCAAGCATTGTCGTCGAAGCGGATGTATGATCCGTCTGGACGACGAATCTCTTTCTTCGTGCGGACAATCAGAGCCTTTGAAACAGCACCCTTCTTCACGTCACTAGTAGGGATTGCGTTCTTGATAGCGACAACGATCACATCGCCTACGCTTGCATAACGGCGGCGGGTACCACCCAGTACACGGATGCAGAGAGCCTCGCGTGCGCCGCTGTTATCAGCTACTGTAAGTCTTGATTCTGTCTGTATCATAATTACTTAGCTTTTTCAACGATTTGTACTAATCTCCAGCGCTTTGTCTTTGACAGAGGGCGGGTTTCCATAACGAGTACTGTATCACCTACATTGCACTCGTTCTTCTCATCATGAACATGGTATTTCTTCGTCTTCTGAACGAACTTACCATAAATAGGGTGCTTCTCCTTGAACTTTGCTGCAATAACAATGGTTTTATCCATTTTGTTGCTGATTACGACACCCTGTCTTGTCTTTCTTAAATTTCTTGTTTCCATCTGGACCATTGTTATTTGTTAAGTTCTCTCTGGCGGAGTTCCGTCTTCATACGTGCGATATCACGACGAGCAGCCTTAATCAGTGATGGGTTCTCCAGGGGAGTGATGCTGTGGTTCAGCTTCATCTGGTTGTACTTAGCAACCTCTGTCTCAATACGCTCTACCAATTCCTTGGTCTCGAGCTCTTTCAATTCCTTGATCTTCATACTAATTAAGCGTTTTTATCGTAGTCACGTCTTACAACAAACTTAGTCTTCACGGGCAGTTTCTGAGCGCCGAGGCGAAGAGCCTCCTTAGCTACATCGAATGGAACGCCCTCGACTTCAAAGAGGATGCGACCAGGTGTGACAGGTGCAACCCATCCTGCGGGATCACCCTTACCTTTACCCATACGTACGTCAGCAGGCTTACGAGTGATGGGTTTATCTGGGAAGATGCGGATCCAAACCTGACCTTCACGGTTCATGTAACGGTTGATGGCAACACGAGCTGCCTCAATCTGACGGCTGTCAATCCACTTTGCATCAAGAGTCTTAATGCCGAAAGAGCCGAATGCCAGCGTCGTACCTCTGTGGGCGTTGCCTTTGTTGCCGCGTCCATCTTGAGGTCTTCTATATCTTACTCTCTTAGGTTGTAACATGATAACTTCTTTCTTTAATAACAGTTATTACTTCTTCTTATTACGGAACTTGCGGCCATCTCTGTTACCACCGTTAGCGCGGCCACTCTGCTTCTCCTGTGAGAAGTTTGGTGCGAGGTCAACCTTGCCATAGACTTCACCACGGCAGATCCAAACCTTAATACCGAGCAGACCAACCTTTGTGAGAGCCTCAGCCTGGCAGAAGTCGATGTCAGCACGGAAAGTGTGCAGAGGAGTACGTCCCTCCTTGATCATCTCACTGCGGGCAATCTCGGCACCATTCAGGCGTCCCGAAATCTGAACCTTAATACCTTCGGCTCCGGCGCGCATTGTGTTTGCCACAGCCTGCTTAATAGCACGACGATAAGCAATCTTGCCTTCAATCTGGCGAGCGATGTTTGTTGCAACGATTGTTGCGTCGAGCTCTGGACGCTTCACCTCAAAAATGTTGATCTGAATCTCCTTGTCGAAGAGCTTCTTCAGCTCATCCTTCAAGTTGTCAACATCCTGTCCACCCTTACCGATGACGATACCTGGACGAGCAGTGCAAATAGTGATGGTCACCAGTTTCAATGTGCGCTCGATGACAATCTTCGAAACGCTGGCCTTTGCCAGACGCTCATTGAGATACTTGCGGATCTTCTGATCCTCTACCAGGTTATCTCCGAAGTCTTTGCCTCCGAACCAATTTGA
Organism: Prevotella sp. E13-27; assembly: GCF_023217965.1. Lineage (NCBI taxonomy): Bacteria > Pseudomonadati > Bacteroidota > Bacteroidia > Bacteroidales > Prevotellaceae > Prevotella > Prevotella sp. E13-27. Next base: position 583,588 of record NZ_JALPSC010000001.1, read on the forward strand.
ATCCCAACCTCTAACGATACCCAGACGGTTGCTAATTGGATTTACTTTCTGTCCCATTCTATTATTCTTTTACGTCGTTAGTTTTAGCGTCAACAAACAGGGTAACGTGGTTAGAACGCTTGCGGATGCGATATCCGCGACCCTGAGGTGCAGGTCTCATTCTCTTCATAGTAACGCCCTCGTCAACGAAGACGCGAGTCACGAACAGTTCGCCGGCCTCAGCCTTGCGCTCGTTCTTAGCCTCCCAGTTAGCGATAGCCGAACGGAGAAGCTTCTCCACGTCGGCAGCAGCAGCCTTCTTTGAGAATCTCAAGACGCCAAGAGCGCGGTTTACTTCCATGCCGCGAATCATGTCAACGACATAGCGCATCTTGCGCGGAGAAGAAGGACAGCCTTTCAGCTTTGCAAAATACTGTGTCTTAAGAGCTGCTTTTCTCTCTTCAGCCTTAATATGTTTTCTTGCTCCCATTTTTAATTTTCAATTTTAATTTTCAATTTTCCCTGGGATTACTTCTTGTTACCGGCGTGACCACCGAAGCGACGTGTGGGTGCGAACTCACCGAGCTTGTGACCAACCATGTTTTCTGTAACGTAAACAGGGATAAATTTGTTACCGTTATGAACTGCAACAGTGTGTCCCACGAAATCGGGGGAAATCATTGATGCTCTGGCCCAAGTCTTAACGACTGTTTTCTTACCGCTCTCATTCATAGCGAGAATCTTGTTCTCGAGAGATACGTTGATGTATGGACCTTTCTTTAATGAACGACTCATAATTTAACTCTTCTGATTTCTTGTTTACTTCTTGTTAGCTCTTTCAATAATGTACTTGTTTGAAAGCTTCTTTGGTGCGCGTGTCTTCAGACCCTTAGCGTACAGACCCTTACGTGAACGTGGGTGTCCACCAGACTGACGGCCTTCACCACCACCCATTGGGTGATCATGTGGGTTCATAACAACACCGCGGTTGTGAGGACGACGTCCCAACCAGCGTGAGCGACCAGCCTTACCAGAATGCTCCAGAGCGTGGTCAGAGTTACCCACGGCACCAACGGTAGCCTTACAAGCAGAGAGCACCTTGCGAGTTTCTCCTGAGGGGAGCTTAATCACGCAGTAGTCTCCTTCACGAGAAGTCAACTGAGCAAAATTACCAGCCGAACGAACGAGCAGTGCACCCTGACCTGGACGGAGCTCAATGTTGTGAATCACCGTACCTACTGGGATGTTGGCGAGAGGGAGTGCGTTACCAATCTCTGGCGCAGCATTCACTCCAGACATCAGAGTCATGCCAACCTGCAGTCCATTAGGAGCAATAATGTAGCGTTTTTCACCATCTGCATAGTAGAGAAGTGCGATGCGAGCCGAACGGTTTGGATCGTACTCGATTGTCTTCACTACAGCAGGAATGTCATCCTTCTCTCGCTTGAAGTCGATCAGACGATACTTCTTCTTGTGACCGCCGCCCATGTAGCGAACAGTCATCTTACCAGTGTTGTTTCGACCACCGGTAGAACGTTTACCGTAAACGAGAGACTTCTCTGGCACGGATGCAGTAATATCCTCGAACGTGCCAATAACCTTGTGTCTTTGACCCGGTGTAACGGGCTTTAATTTACGTACTGCCATTTTTTAATTAATCGATATTGCTGTAAAAATCAATTTCGTCGCCATCTTTCAGAGTTACGATTGCCTTCTTGAAAGCGTTCTTCTGACCTCTCACGAGTCCAGCCTTTGTATAACGCTGGCTACGCTTTCCAGCATAGCGCATTGTGTTAACGCTAAGAACCGTAACATTGTAAAGAGCCTCGACTTCCTTCTGAATCTCAACCTTGTTAGCCTCGGGCTTTACGATGAAAGCGTACTGGGGACGAGCAGGCTTCTCATAAGTGTAGATAGTCTTCTCCTTTGTCTCGTCAGCCTTATTCTTGTGCTTTACGACATAGGACAGTTTCTCCTCTACAGCATTATTCTTCTCAATAGTCTTCTTGCTACGAGCACGGAGCTTCTTAGGAGCAGAAGTCTTTTCTGTAATCTTGGTCATCTTCTCAGTGACCAGGGGTTTTATGATAAATGCCATATTCGTTTGTCTCCTTTTACTTGTTTAAGATTCCGTCGATGGTAGCCAGCGACTTTTCTGTAATAACGAGCAGATCAGCGTTCATAATCTTGTAGGTGTTGATGCTTGCAGCAGGAATAACCTCTGCGCTAACAGCCTTTCTTGAACGATGCTTCTGTCCCTCCTTCAGTTCACCTACAGCGATCTGCTTTGGTGCATTCAGGTTGCGAGCTGACAAATAAACGTTCTTATTTGCTTCTGGCAAAACGAACACCATCTTCTTCTCCTCACCCTTCAGGTTCTTGATAATGTTTACAAACTCCTTTGTCTTTGGTGCCTCGAAATCGAAGTCCTCAACAACGAGAATTGCATTATCCTGAGCCTTGTAAGAGAGAGCCGAACGACGAGCGAGCTGCTTCACCTTCTTATTGAGCTTGAAGTCATAGTCACGAGGTACTGGACCGAATACGCGACCACCACCACGAAGCAGAGGTGAGTTGATATCACCATGACGTGCGCCACCGCCGCCCTTCTGGCGACCAAGCTTACGTGTAGAACCAGCGTGTTCGCTGCGCTCCTTTGACTTTGCGTTACCCTGACGCTGATTAGCAAGATACTGCTTTACGTCGAGATAGATTACGTGATCATTGGGCTCAACACCAAAGATAGCCTCATTCAGAGTTACCTTTCTTCCGGTCTCCTGACCGTTGATATTCAATACACTTACTTCCATGGCTTACATCTGAATTAAGAGGGTTGAACCATTACATCCTGCAACACTACCCTTCACGAGAAGAAGGTTGTGCTCAGGAATTACCTTTAACACCTTCAGGTTCTGCGTTGTTACGCGGTCACCACCCATGTGGCCACCCATGCGCATTCCCTTGAACACCTTAGCGGGGTAAGAACAAGCACCGATAGAACCTGGCTTACGCAGACGGTCGTCCTGACCGTGTGTGCTCTGACCTACACCACCAAAACCATGACGCTTCACAACGCCCTGGAATCCTTTACCTTTCGATGTGCCTACAACGTCTACGAACTCTGCGTCAGCGAAAAGCTCTACGGTGAGTGTGTCACCAAGGTTGTAGTCCTCATCAAACTTGAACTCGGCCAAGTGCGCCTTTGGAGTTGTGCCTGCCTTCTTGAACACGCCCATCATTGGTTTTGTTGTGCGTACTTCTTTAGCCTCGCCAAAACCGAGCTGAACAGCCTTGTAGCCATCCTTCTCAACTGTCTTGACCTGGGTCACAACGCAAGGACCACATTCGATAACAGTGCACGGTACATTCTTACCGTCGGCACTGAAAACGGAAGTCATTCCGATTTTTTTTCCTAATAATCCTGGCATTTCAGTTTTAAAAAAATTGAATAATAATAAATGAATTTATTTGTTGTTTATTAGTGTCATTTTACCACCTCATACTTATACACACACGAAAAGAAGAAACAGCCCACCGCTTCTTTTAAGAAGCTAAACTGCTCTTATTCAGTGTATTGTTAGCATTTAGCCAGCGCAATTACCACTTTTGCGGCTGCAAAGGTACACATTATATTCTATACGCACAACACTTTGCAGCCGGAAATATTATTTATTTTTGAATTTTTACCTTTTGTTAACAAGAACTTTCTTGCCATTTATAATAAACAATCCATGTGACGGATTTGCCACTTTCTGTCCTTGAAGGTTATAAATTGCGTTGTCAACGCCATCTCCTCCACGAGCTTTTTCATGTTCAGCAAGTGTATTAGCATCGATACCAACCGACTGCTGCGATGGAATGAGATATACTCCGCGAACATTTGCGCTGCTATTCCAGTCAACTTTAAGCACATGCAGGTGCAGGAAATCGTCTATTCTAACATTATTACTTGTGGTTCTCATTGTCTTCAGTGCGTCGAGAGGTATAATAATCACGCCAAGTTCGTTATCCCAATATGGGTCAGTTTCATTAAAGTCAACAACAATCTGTTTCCATTCGCCATGATCCACGAGTCTGTTTGCAAGCACGCGAAGGCCATTGCCTGTTCCACGAATGGCAAGCTTCTCATAGTCGCTGATGTCTGCATACCTGTTATACTCCACATTAGCAAAACCTGCAACAGCACCGCCACCGCCAAGGTTCACGTTAAAATTCCAGTCAACTGAAGGCTGTGAGTCAAGTTGTTGCGCGTCCTTGCTGTTGCCGTTCCACTCGTGGAAGATGTCCTTCGACAAAGCCACCCATCCTTCGGGAGCCTCAAAGTCGTCAACAGTCACATAGCTCAATATACTATTCAACACTGTCTCTGAACGATAAGGGAAGTATTGCGTCAACAGACGATTACGCTCAGCCATATATGTGTTATCTACCGTATAAAGTGATCCGCGCGAAGAGTAGTTATGCACATCGCGACGATAGTCGCCCCATCGAGCTGCCTCGGCATAGAGCGCTTTTGATATAACATTGTAAAGGCTGTCCCATACTTCTACAGCCGACGTTTGTCCGAGGAAGCCATCATCAGCAAGTAGCTGTTTAGCTCTCTTCACATAGCGTCGAGCGAAGTCGTCGTTTCTCAGCAGGTTCTGGAACATTCCAGTAGGATAGCTGTTACCATTATTTTTATTGAGCACATTCTCACCTGAATTAATGATAATACACTCCGAGTCCCAGCAAAGGAAGCGGAAGCCCTGACTGCCGTCGCCGCGACGACGCAGCGCATACCAGTTATGATGATCCCAGTCGGTATTGCCACCATACTGGTTGATGAGCATATAGTCAATAAATCCATCGATATCGAGCAGAGAGTCTTTCAGTTGTTCATAAGCCTGCTGCGGGTCGATGTCAGACTTAGCGCCTCCCACTACCTTACAGAGGTTCACCATCTCATTCCATGCATCGATGGTTCCCTCGCTGGCTTCAATATGGTTGCCTCCGCTTTCCTCGATTTTTATGACATCAATATCGCTTTTCGATCCACCGAGATGATCCTTGCCGTACTGGTCATCGACACGCTCTGCGATATTATACATTCCCCAGTACATTCCATTAATGAAAAGATTAACATATAGGGCATTAACGCTCGTATGTCCCATGCGACGCTGCATGCGACGAGCCCACACATCACGTGTATATTGTGCTTTCCGACGATTATCCTCACTCCAGTGCTGCCATGAGTTTCCAAAGTGACAGCGCAGCACCAACTGGTCGAACTTGCTTGGCTCATCCTGACCAAAGAGAGGATACTTAAGCGTCTTAGCTCCATATTTCTCCTTAAAAATAAGACGGAACGAGTGTTTAGGATTCTTCTCTGCCAGTCGGCCGTGACCACCGTGCAGGCGCAGTCCGCATCCGATACTGAAGTCATGTCCCTGTCCAAACAGCTCAACACTTGCCGGACGTGTCCATCCGTGACCTGTAGCATCGCCTACTGGAGGGCCGGTGAAGATATAAATGCCGCCCTTCACCGAGTCGTTCTCGTGACTGAACAGGTTATCCTTGTCGGTAACTATGCTGAGCACAGGCAGACTCATCAGACCTTCCTTGATCTTCGGACGCAGCTTTGAGTCGTTGGTCATCTCGGGGTCCATCTCATAGTCAGCAATTGCGGTTCCGTTTATATCAGTATATTTGCCCCACGTGGCGGGATAGCCCTCTGGCGTATTCGACTGGCTGAGCACATCGTTCACAAAAAGATAGGTCGCCGTTAGCGGCATTCCGATCTGCTCACCGCCGTTGAAAGCAGCTGCACGCAGGATTGTAGTATGCGAGATGCTAAGCGGAGCGCTGTACACCTTGCTCTGTGGCGTAGGTTCAGAACCATCAAGGGTATAGTAAATGGTATTCTCTCCCCCACCGCTGATGGTAAGAGAGAACGAATTATCGTAGAATCCGTGCTGATGGCTAAGTGCAATCTGTTGTGCTGATGCCTTCGTGAAGAACAACAGGCATAACAGGCAAATGGTTGAGTAATAATTTCTCATATAAGTTTTAGTTAATTATCCAGATATATTTTCCAAGGTGCAAAATTACTCAATCATTCCGTAACACGCTATATCAAATGTAACTTTTTTTATTAGCTATGTCTCAAAATGGCTGACAGATAGACAGGAATACAGACAAAGAGCGCTTAAAATAGAAGACAAGCCAAATTAAAAAAATTAAATCTGCGACGCAGATTACTAAATCTGTGACGCAGATTATGTATTCCGTGACGCAGATTATTAAATCTGTGTCGCAGATTTAAATATTTCAATCGCAATTGGAGTGAATTTCCTGCTTATCACTAAGCTATTCCAAGCTATATGCGATTCTATTCCGAAGCGCTTTAAGATTTAGTTTAGTACATGAATACTTTTTCGACGTATCCAAATACTTATGGTTTAAGGTTAAAGCGAGGAAGTCTTCTATAACATATCTTTACCGTTTTTATTTTCCTTCGTAGGTACGGAATACGAGATAGTCGCCATCAGCCTCAACACGGAAGCTATCGGAAGTAGCTTCGTTGAGCGTACCCTGCCACCACTGTTGGAAAGGATAGCCATCGTAGCGGAGACCTTCGGTGCGTAGAGAGGTACAACCGAAATTGAAGATGCTCACCTGCTGTCTTAGGAAGGAGGCAAAACTGCAGGAGCCGCTGGCAGGCACAAACCATCCGTGGTTTGTTGCCATAATGGGTTCAACGCCCATCTCTCGGAAATAGCGCATCAAGAGCGATATATTACCCAGAGTATGGTCTTCACGAAGTCCTGTAGCTCCGAGATAGACAATCTTTTTAAACCCTCTTTCAACACAGAAGCGCGTGGCTTTAGTGAGGTCGTTATCCTCCTGCTCTTCTTCCTGATGGAATATACACTCATACTCTTCCATGGCCCACGATGGTATGCTGTCGCCATCGCCAACTACGGCATCAGCCCAGTCACAATAGTTTATAGCGCCATCGCAGCAGACAATATAAGGAGCCTCCTGCAAAAGTTCTGTAGGAATATCGTGCTCAGGCTGTTCACCGTTGGCAAGTATCACGGCATCATAGCTGCCATTATTAAGAATGTCCTTGTAGCTCATATTTAGTTTTCTTTGTCATCTTCTTCCACTTGAAATATCCCATTACGGCAATAACGACATAGAGTCCGTAGAGACCGGCCTTGAACGGGATACCTTTCTGAATATATAGGAACATACAGACAGCATCAACACCGATCCAGAACAGCCACTGCTCAAGATACTTTCGCGCCAGCGCCCACATGCCGACAAACGACAGGGCATTGGTAAACGAGTCGAGAAGAGGTACTGTGGAATCAGTCCACCTTATTAATACATAATAAACAGCTCCCCAAGCAGCGAAAAAGAATATCAAGGCAGGCAGGTACTGTCGCCTTGGCATGCTTATTATGGGGAGTTCCTTCTTCATTTTTTTAGTTTTCTTGAATTTCCAAATAAACAGACCATAGAAAGCAGCCAGGGTGTAATAGACTGCCATACCAGCATCGCCATAAAGACCATGACTATAGTAAAGATAAACATCAAGGGCAGGCATTATGATGCCCACTATCCACAATGCAATATGAGCACGATACTCGAGCCAGATGTAAATCAAGCCGAGTATCGTGGTCAATATGTCGAGCCAGTCGAAAGACATGAGAGGTGAGAATTGAGAGGTGAGAGGTAGGATTAGTCTAACGTTAGAAGTTCAGCGAGAGGTGAGCCATCCAGTTGAAGGGAGCCGACGGTGCGAAGCCTACTGCTCCGTCATCACGCACACCCCATGTATTAACAGCGATAACAGAGCCATCGGTCAGCTGACGATACTGCGGTGCAGCCCATCCGTTGTTATCAAACTTCTGGCTAAGCAGGTTGTAGAAGGTGACGCCTACGGTGGCTTCCTTCAGACGTATGGCTTTCAGTGAGAACGTATAGCTAAGGTCAAGATTTGCCAAGAAATGGTTTTTCAAGAGCAGCGTTTCATAGGTATCGTTGCCGTTGGCATCCTTACACAGCATCTCTTTATATCCGGTGTTAGTAAGATACTGATCACCCACATACTGACACTGCAGCGCAGCCTTCGCACCACCATAGCTGAACGTCATGATGCTGTTGGCAATGATGTCGGGCGAGAAAGCCAATGGTTTTTCACCATTCAGTGTGACCGTTGTCACTCCGTCCTCTAGCACAACGCCCATCTCTTTCACGCGGTTCTTAGAGAAAGTAGCATTTGCATCCCAACGGAACCACTCAACAGGCTGCCAAGCAGCTTCTACTTCTACGCCCATGCGATAGCTCTTCGGCAGGTTGCGCGTTACGGCCTCTCCAATAGCGTCAATCTCACCCGTCAACACAAACTGGTCCTTGTAGTCCATCCAGTAGGCATTGATGCCGGCACTGAAGGTGCTGCTGAGGTACTTATAGCCCACCTCCAGGTCGTTGAGTTTCTCATAGCGTGGCATTGGCGAGCCAGCATTGTAGTTATTCTCAAAGTTGTTGCGCACCGGTTCCTTGTGGGCAATGGCATAAGAAGCATACGCCCTGTGGTTACGGGCAAACTCATAGTTCAATCCGAACTTAGGGTTGAAGAAGTCATACTTCTCATCAATGATATAGTCACCGGTGGTGTTGCAGCCATACCAGTCACATGGCTCCTGCATTTTCATTCCCACGTGTCGATACTGAAGGTCAACATAAGCATTCAGGCCAACCAGAAGCTGATAGTTCACCTTGCCATAGACATTCATATCGGTCTTGCGGGCATTAGTGTCATAGTACTTATAGTTGCTGGTATAGGCCGTAGGAGCATTCTTCACCCACGTGAGCAGTCCGAAGTGGTCACCATCATAGTGGTTCCATCCGCCACCGATAGTTATATCCAGTCCATTAAGATTATCATAAAGCAGCGATGCCACAGCGCCATAGAAGTCATTAGCCATTTTCTTCTGACGTACAAGGTCACTCTTCATACCTTTCTCTGCGGCTGTCAGTGGCAGATAGTCCTTCAGTTTCTTGTTGCCCTTGAACTGCTCATAGTAGCCATCACCACGGGTGTAGTGCAGTGCGGCATTCAGCGACAAAGTGTTGGAGAACTGCTCGTTCCACACAAGCTGATAGTTCTGCTGATGATAGTTGTCGGTCTGCTTGTCGTAATATATTGCATTTCCATTGGCATCAGTATCCATATAACCACAGGGATTATAAGTGCGGCCATAGGTATCCTGTGCATAATGCGAAGCGTAGTCCCATGCATGATAGGTCTCTTCCTTACCGTTCCAAGTGATAAGTTTCACGGCACGGTTATCATCAAAATATCCTCCTTGGAGGAAATAGCTATACAGCTTCGTCTCGGCACGGTCTATATAGCCTTTTGAGCCGATATGCGACACACGTCCCTGCAGTCCCCAATGTCCTTCACCAGGCAGACCTGTAGAGAAACGCACCGTCTCTTTGTTCGACGAATAGCTTCCTGCGCTGAGGTCTATACCCACATAAGGCTTCGTTCCAATGTTTTCCGTCTGCATGTTAATAGTAGCGCCGAAGGCACCCGCACCATTAGTGCTTGTTCCCACACCGCGCTGAATCTGCATTGACTGCACGCTTGAGGCGAAGTCACCCATGTTCACCCAGAACACCGAGTTGCTCTCAGCATCGTTCAAGGGCACACCGTTGGCAGTAATATTGATACGTTCTGCTGCAGTACCACGCACACGCAACGAGGTATAGCCGATGCCATTGCCGGCATCGCTCGTAATGGTGACACTGGGGGTCAGCGACAATAAATAAGGAACATCCTGTCCGTAGTTCACCGCCTTAATCTGGTCACGATTCATGTCAGTGAATGCCATTGGCGTCTTCTTCGACGCACGTGTAGAGCGCACCTGAACGCCTTGCAGCTTAACAGTTTTCAACGAATCCACAGGTTGGGTTGCACTGCCTGCAACCATTTCTCCTGTCTGTTCTCCTGTTGCCATAGCATTCGCTGCCACAAGCAACATCGCAAAAATGAATGTCTTTTTCATCCTTTAATCTTTTACCTATTAGAACTTAATAAACGAATAAATTAAAGGGGGAAACCATACCTATCTTATCATCCCTACGTCGGCATTACCCGCATCAGGTTCTGAAGGGTATCATCTCAGCAGATTCCAAACGGAATGAGCACCCCTTGATAAGCCACTCTGGCAAATCGCGTGCAAAGGTACGCATAAGCGGACAAAATACCAAACATTTCTGGGCTTTTTAAAGCAAAAGTGCCCAAGAGCATAACTCCAAGGCACTATTATACAAACACTTTTATTCTGTTCCTAACAAATCACAGTACCGTGATTACCATCAATCTCAGTAGCGAGCGCAATGATTACTCGGCTTACACCGGCATCGACTGCAGCCAGCGCATTCTCAATCTTTGGAATCATGCCTCCAGAAATAGTGCCATCAGCTTTATACTGTTCAAAGTCGGCATGTGTAATCTTTGTTATAACCGAGTCGTCATCGTCAGGATCACGAAGCACGCCTTTCTTCTCAAATGAGTAGATAAGCGTCACATCATATATCTCTGCCAATGCCTTTGCTGCTTCTGAAGCTATTGTGTCAGCATTAGTATTAAGCATGTTGCCCTTCCCATCGTGGGTCAGAGGTGCTAATACAGGAACCATTCCCTGTTCAATGATATGGCTCAGTGCTGTGTTTCCTACTTTTTCAACATCACCTACAAAGCCATAGTCCACCCCATCCTTCACAGGACGACGATGAGAGCGTATCACATCGCCATCGGCACCTGTAAGTCCTATGGCGCTTATACCTCTTGCCTGAAGCATCGCCACAACATGCTTATTGACAAGACCGCCATATACCATTGTCACCACTTCGAGCATCTGCTCATCAGTGATACGTCGTCCATTCACCATCTGCGACTCAATCCCCAGACGTGATGCCACCTGCGTGGCACGACGGCCACCACCATGAACAAGCACCTTACGTCCTTCAATAGCGCCGAAATCATTAAGCAGCTGTGCTAACTGTAACTCATCTTCTACTATGGCACCGCCAACTTTCACCAATGTCAGTTTCTCTTTCATAATAATATATAATGTGTAGTTCTTATTATCATACAGATCGTTTTTTACTTAAAACCCGATTCCTTCTTTTACAGGAAACGGCAAAAGTCTCCGTTTTATTGCATTTTTAGTGAAACTTTGTTAATTTCTCACGATTTTAACAAACAAAGTTTCACCTGCGAACCTTTTGTGCACACTAACCTCGTTATTTTGCATGCGAAATCAAGAAACAACGAACTAATAATATAAACTAAAAACTCAAAGAACAATGAACAACGAAATGATTCTCAATCGTCGCGAACAGAAAATCAAGAGTATTCTCAACGCAACAGCTACTGCCTTCAACAACTCTCTGCGCAGTGTATCTTCTTACTACGGTCAGGTCTTGGAACGCGAAATCAACAACAGGCAGACACTCGCACTTTTAAACGCGCAGATTGCATTCATAATGGCAGTTTTCCCAATGGACTGTTCCCTACTCCTTCGCTCGCTCTGCGGATGCTGGCTTGTACTGGCCCTGTTGAAATGTAAGGAGCTGCTCTGAACGAGGTATATATCAAACAGCAACGGACTTCTTTGGAGTAAAGAAATCCGCTGCTGTTCAAAACATTTTACTTACACGGTGGATGCCATCTATAAGGGCATCCACCTCTTCTTTTGTATTGTATAGTGCAAACGAAGCACGCACAGTACCCGTAACACCGAGGCGCGTCATAAGTGGATGAGCGCAGTGGTGTCCAGTACGCACCGCAATGCCCAGTCGGTCGAGCAATGTTCCCATGTCAAGATGATGAATATCACCAACAAGGAACGAGACGACGGCATCCCGATGAGATGAGAGGTGAGAATTGAGAGGTGAGAGATGGGGTCCGAAGATACGGATATTCTCTATCTCCTGCATGCGCTCCATACAGTAACGGGTCAGTTCCTGTTCGTGAGCCTCGATATTATCAAGACCCAGAGAGAGCATATAGTCTATGGCAGTAGCCAGACCGTGGGTAGCCACATAGTCTGGGGTTCCAGCCTCAAACTTCAACGGTAGCTGTTCGAACGTTGTCTTTTCCCACGACACCTTATCAATCATCTCACCTCCACCTTGGTAAGGCGGCATCTTTTCAAGCAGTTTCTCCTTACCATATAGTACACCTATACCAGTAGGACCATACATCTTGTGTCCACTGAATGCATAGAAGTCGCAGTCAAGATCCTGCACATCAATCTTCATGTGGGGCGCACTCTGAGCACCATCCAGCAACACAGGTATATCATGTTCGTGAGCCAGGCGGATAATCTCCTTTACAGGGTTAACGGTGCCTAACACATTGCTCACATGGCAGATGCTGACAAGCTTCGTTCGAGATGAGAGGTGAGAACTGAGAGTTGAGAGGTCAAGAAGCCCATCGTCAGTAATTGGAAGATGGCGTACCACAATTCCCCTTTTTTGTGCCTGTAGCTGCCAAGGCACTATGTTTGAATGGTGCTCCATGTCGCTAACCAGCACCTCATCACCCTCTTTCATGAATGCCTCGCAGAAGGTCTGAGCAACAAGGTTTATGCTTTCTGTAGTGCCACGCGTAAAAATCACCTCACTTAGACTCTTGGCATTGATGAACGAACGCACCTTCTCGCGCGCTGACTCATGAAGGTCGGTAGCCTGCTGTGACAAATAGTGAACGCCACGATGTACATTGGCATTTACATTGAGATACTCGTTGCGCATGGCATCCAGCACACAGAGCGGTTTCTGTGTAGTGGCAGCATTGTCAAGATAGACCAATGGCTTATTATATACCGTCCTCGAGAGTATCGGGAAATCTTCGCGAATCTTGTTTACGTCGTACATCTTTATTGAGTTTTGTCCGCCACGGCGGAACCTTGTTTGTTTTTCAGCTTTCTATCGGCAAAGCTTACATCCTTCGCACTTATTGAGCTCACCACGAAAACGTTTCTCTACCAGGTAATGCAGTCGGTCTCTCAATGGAACAAGACTTATCTGGTCAATAACCTCACGAATGAATGCCACCTGTAGAAGCATGCGAGCCTCAGCCTCAGGGATACCACGCTGACGCATATAGAACAGTGCAGCATCGCTGAGCTGTCCCACGGTAGAGCCATGGGCGCACTTCACATCATCGGCATAGATTTCAAGCATAGGCTGGGTGTACATATGCGCTTCACGAGTAGTGGTGAGGTTCTGGTTTGTCATCTGCGATGTTGTCTTCTGTGCCCCTGGCGACACCAGCACACGTCCTGCAAAAGCGCCAGTGGACTTATCGTCCAGAACATACTTGTATAATTCGTTTGAAGTACAGTGCTGAGCGTTGTGCACAATAAGGGTATTGTTATCTACATGCTGCTGTTTGTCAGCAATGACACATCCGTTACAGGTGCACTCTGCCCCATCGCCAGAGAGCGTGAGGTCGAGCTTGTTACGTGTGATGCCATTATGAAGGGTTATAACATTATGTCGCACCCTACTGTCACGCTCCTGATTGACATACACATTGCTTACACGCACATTCTTGGCATGAGTCTCCTCAAGACAATACATGTCAATCTTGGCATTAGCACCGGCAAACACCTCAATCACCTGAGTTGCAAGGAAGTTGCGGTCATCGGCAGAATGGTCGCAGAACAGCAGTTTAACCTCTGCCCCCTCCTCAGCCACGATGAGCACACGTCGGTTAACCATCATATCAGGCACCTGTTTCTCAGCATTGCGTGGTGTTGCCTTCAGAATATTTATAACCTGTATAGCCTTGTCAATGACAACTCCTTTTGGAACATAGACAAGCAGTCCATCCTGAGCCAGCATGGTGTTTAGTGCGGTAACGGCATCCTCATCAGTCTTAGCGAGCGTTGCATAATATTTCGCCACGATGTCCTGACGCTCCTTCATAGAACCGATGAACACACCATCCTGCAGAAGATTCTTTGGTGCAGCATCGCCATAGAAAGAGTCGTTGACAACGAAATAGAGTAGTGTGGAAAGGTTTGGCACATCACAACGGAATGCCTCGTAAGGGTCAACAGGAATCTTAAGACGATTAAGATTTACGCCGAAGTCGGGCTCGAAGAGCTTAGCCACGTCAGTGTACTTATAGCGTTCTACTATCTTACTCTGAGCAGCATCCTTCTTTACAGCATGTTTGTTGGGGAACCCGAGCTTCTTGAAATTCTCGAATGCCACATCACGCACTGCATTCATCGCCACTGGTGCATTGGCAAATATCAGGTCACGGCACTGCTGATAAAGGTCTATATATTGAGCCTCACTATTCATTTGCTTCTGCTTTTATCCAGTCGTAACCACGTTCCTGTATCTGCTGAGCCAGCTCGGGGCCGGCAGTCTTCACAATCTGTCCTTTGTACAGCACGTGTACCACATCTGGACGAATCATATCGAGAAGACGGTCATAATGGGTGATGACTATGCACGACGTCTCCGCAGTCTTCAGCGTGTTAACGCCCTCTGCCACAATACGCATGGCATCAACATCAAGGCCAGAGTCAGTCTCGTCAAGGATGGAGAGCTTCGGCTCGAGCATTGCCATCTGGAATATCTCGTTACGCTTCTTCTCACCTCCACTGAAGCCCTCGTTCACAGAGCGGTTTGCCAGTTTGTTGTCCAGTTCAACAATCTTCTGCTTCTCACGCATGAGCTTCATGAACTCACCAGCCTTAAGCTCGGGAAGTCCCTGATATTTGCGTTTCTCGTTGACAGCAGCCTTCAGGAACTGACTCATAGGCACACCTGGTATCTCAATAGGATACTGGAAAGAGAGAAACAGTCCTTCATGAGCACGATCCTCAGGTTTCATCTCAAGAAGGTTCTTCCCATTGAACCAAGCCTCACCTTCAGTGACTTCATATAAAGGATTACCCACAAGAACAGCACTAAGTGTTGACTTACCAGAACCGTTAGGACCCATGATGGCATGTGTCTCACCATCTTTGATTGTGAGGTTTATGCCACGCAGTATCTCCTTGTCGCCGATTTTTGCATGAAGATTTCGAACTTCTAACATATATCTCTTTTGTTTTTAGTAACAAACATGTAATTTTGAAAAAGGTGCCGCAAGTCATTGACCTACAGCACCTTGCTTTTCAAGCTTTGTACCCAGACCCGGGGTCGAACCGGGACGGGTTGCCCCACTGGTGTTTGAGACCAGCGCGTCTACCGATTCCGCCATCTGGGCTCTAAAAGCGGTGCAAAGGTAATGATAAAATTTGAAACTCACAAAATTATCTCATAAAAATATTAAAAATAGTTGGAAGTTATGTCTTTATTTCGTAACTTTATCCCCACAAAAACAATTATCAATACCTGAATACGATTTTACCAACTAAACCATACGCTATGAGCACACTAAAATCCGACTATTCGAAAGACAACTATTGCATTATATTAGCAGGCGGTAAGGGTCGTCGTTTGTGGCCTTCAAGCCGTGAGGGACGCCCCAAACAATTCATTGATTTCTTCGGTACCGGCCGTTCGCTCCTGCAGAGCACCTTCGACCGCATGGCCAACATCGTCCCTCAAGACCATATTTATATATGTACTGGTGCGGAGTATGTTCACTGGGTTAAAGAACAGTTGCCCGATCTCAACGAGCGTTGCCTGATGGTAGAGCCCGTGAACCGAAATACGGCAGGCAGCGTGGCATGGGCTATGCTTAATATCCAAAAGATAAACATGACGGCAAATATCGTCATCATGCCCAGTGACCAGTTTATCACAGATGAGGAAGCTTTCCGCAAGAACATCATTGAAGGTCTCGACCTCGTGGCCCGTCAGCACATGGCGCTGATTATGGGTATCAAGCCCTCGCGCCCCGAGCCTGGTTATGGTTATATACAGATGGGCAGCGACTCCATCCAAGAGAATGTGTTTGCCATCCAGTCGTTTGTGGAGAAGCCTGAGCGTGAGTTTGCCCGACTGTTCATGGAGAGTGGCGAGTTCCTGTGGAACACAGGTATCATACTCTGCGGAGCCACCTATCTGCGCGAATGTCTGCGTAAGCTATTCTTCGAACTATTCGTCCCTGGTATGTGTGAGAACCACGACTACACCATAGACCAGATCATCGACTTCATTGAGCGCAACTACGCTTCGCTGCCCAACATCGCTATCGACCAGGGCGTGCTGCAGCAGTCAGACAATGTGTATGTCATGAAGTGTAGCTTCGGATGGGCCGACATTGGTACGTGGCATTCCATCTATGAGGGTATGCAGAAGACCGACGGCGACAACGTAGTACTCGACTCAAAGGTAATCATGGAGGACTGCCGCAATAACATCATCTGTCTGCCCAAGGGGCATATAGGTGTCATCAATGGTCTGGAAGGTTATATCATTGCCGAGCAGGACAATATGCTGCTGATATGTCCTAAGGAAGACTCTTCAGCACTCATTCGGAAATACGTGAATGAGGTGGGAATAAAATACGGCGACGAATACATCTAACATAAAAATTTGGGGCTTACCACTTGGCAAGCCCCAAACTTTTATATCACTTATTTTGCTGAGAACTCAGCAAAAATCTTGTCTGCTATCTGTTTCATCTCCTCGGCTGGAAGCTGAAGCTTCTCACGACGGAAGTCAACATCTGCCTCAGTGTTCATAGGAATGAGGTGTATGTGAGCATGAGCAACCTCAAGGCCAAGCACCACCTGAGCAACCTTCTTACATGGGAAAGCCTTCTTCAGGGCCACTGCCACCTGCTTTGCAAACTGCTGGTAACGGGCAATCTCATCATCCTCCATATCGAAGATGTAATCTACCTCACGACGAGGAATGACAAGTGTGTGACCCTTAACTACCGGATTAATATCAAGGAAAGCATAGAACTCATCGTTCTCTGCACACTTATAGCTGGGAATCTCACCAGCTGCTATCTTGCTGAAAATATCCATACTGACTTAGTTTAGAGTTGAGAGTTTAGAGTTGATAATTATCCAACTGTGATCTTCTCGATACGCAGCTTGATGGTGCCGCGTGGAATCTTTACTTCCACCTCGTCGCCAACCTTGTGGTTAAGCAGTCCCTGAGCAATAGGTGTCTGTATAGAGATCTTACCCTCACGCAGGTTTGCCTCGTTCTCGCTCACAATAGTATATGTCATGCGAGCCTTGGTTGCAAGGTTAGTCATCTCAACCTTTGACAGAATCTGTACAGAGTCAGTAGAGAGACGGCTTGTATCTACGATCTTTGCATCGGTGATAGCCAGCTTCAGCTGGTTAATCTTTGCCTCCAGATGAGCCTGTGCTTCCTTAGCTGCCTCATACTCCGAGTTCTCGCTCAGGTCGCCTTTATCACGTGCTTCCGCAATGGCTGCCGAAGCCTTGGGACGCTCTATTCCCTCCAAATGTTTCAGTTCGGCTATGAGCTTATCATAGCCTTCTTGTGACATGTATGCCATATTCCTTAGTTTTTAATTATTATTTTCTTATTGTTTTCCTTGGATTAGCAAAAAACAAAGAATCCCGACTTTCTTTCGTCGGAATCCTTGCTATCAAAATGTCTTTAACTATTATCCGTCGGCAAAGGTAATAAGTTTTTCTGATACGCCCAAATTTTGACGGTAAAAAAATGCTAATGCTCTGTCAGGCCATTTATTACCATTGCAATTCTTCTCAGTCCTTCCATCATCTGAGAGCGTGGACAAGCAATATTAATCCTTATGAAATGCTGTCCGCAGGCAGGATCATACATCGTGCCACTATTCACCTGCACACGTCCTTCTTTCAACAGGCGTTCGGTCAGCTCGTCAGCTGAGATATGCGTAGCGCTTATGTCCACCCACACAAGATATGTACCCTCAAGCGGTGTAAATGCCAACTGTGGCAGATGCTCGGCAAAGAAGTCGCTTAGCGCCTCATAGTTACTATAGATATACTCACACAGTTGGTCAAGCCACTCTTCGCTCTCGTTATAGGCAGCCTGCAGCGCCACCACCCCAAAAGGATTAACATCGCACACCTCGTTCTGGTTTATAGCACGGTCTATTTTCTCCCTCCACTCAGCCTTTGAGCAGATTATGTTGGCAATCTGCAAGCCGGCAGTATTAAACGACTTCGAAGGTGAGGTACAAACTATTGCATTCTCCAACCCTTCGTCAACAGTGCCATAAGGCACATATCGGTTACCACGATATGTCAGCTCATTATGAATCTCGTCAGAGACCACTATAACGCCATGCTCCTTACATATATTATATACGCGCGCGAGCTCTTCCCTACTCCACACCCTTCCTGCGGGGTTATGAGGATTACATAATATCAGCAGTTTCGTCCGCTCGTCGGAAGCCTTCTCTTCTAGATCAGCAAAATCCATCTCGTATGTGAGGGGTGAAGAGTGAGAGATAAGAGGCGAGCATACCACTTCGCAGCCGTTGTTCCTGATGGAAGAGAAGAAGCAGTTATAGACAGGTGTCTGCACTATGACCTTGTGGCCTGGCTCTGTAAACGCCTTCACTATAACCGACAAGGCAGGCACCACGCCCGAGGTATATTGTATCCACGAGCGGTCTATCGTCCACTGATGGCGATGCTTAAACCATGAGATTACGGCATCATAATAGCTGTCAGGCACAAGCGTATAACCAAATACGCCATGCTCCACCCTACGGTGCAGAGCATCAATGATGGCAGGTGAGGTTTTAAAGTCCATGTCAGCCACCCACATGGGTATGACACCGTCCTCAGGCGTCTCATCCCACTTATAGCAGCCCGTACCGCGACGTGTTACCGGCGTATCAAAATCATAGATTTGCATCGCTCTTGACTTTAAAGCTGTTATTAGTGCTTACCTTTTTCTTCAATCACACAGTTCGCCGGCTGCTTAATATTCTCATCAATAGTGACAGAGCCTATTGAGTCAGCCACGATATGTCCCGAGGTAGGGTTCTTGATATTCTCAATGTGTCCACGAATATCGGCCTGAACAGTACTGTATTCAAACACGCGGTCACATGCAGCATCGAAAGTACAGTTCTCCAGCACCAGACTGTCTGCATAGCAGAGCAGCTGCTCGCCTGCCAGATGACAATTGACAAGTCGCACATTCTTAGAGTGCCATGCCAGATACTCACCGTCAAGCACGGAGTCACGTATGGTAACATTCTCACACTCCCAAAACGAATCCTTCGTAACAATGTTTGCATTGCTTAGCTCCACGTTCTTACAATATTGGAAGACATACTTCGAATCGCTCTTCAGTCCGTCAATACGTATATTCTCGCAGAACATGAACGGATATGTACCTTCATGCAGCTCAAGATTCTTCGCAACGATGTTCGTGCATCGCCAGAAGGTCTCGTCAGCATCGTTAATCAGTACGTTCTCAAGACGAAGGTTATGCATCTCGCGAAACATCTTCGGTCCGTCAATCTGTGTGTTGGTCATAACCAAGTCGTTAGAATACCACAGGGCCGAGCGAGCGCCCTCGTCGAACTTACAGTTGTCAATCTTCAAGCCATCAACATGCCAGAACGGGTATTTACCCCAGAAGTGGCATCCAACGGCTTCGATGTCAGAGCATTCTTTCACTGCACTCTCGCCATCGCCGATTGTCACCTGCTCAAGTCTCAAGTGATGCCGTTCAAAGAGCGGACGTTCACCTTCGAAATGCTGTTTAACAATAACATCCATTGTAGTCGTAGTCGTTTTTTTGTTTATTTGTTTTTGATGACAAAATGATTCTGTTTAGTTGGTCTTGAACTGATATTTCACCTCAGCCAGTTCCTTGTTTGCCTTTTCTATCTTTTCCTTCAGGCCATTCTTGTATGCTGCGAGACGCTCAGCAAGAGCCTCATCGCTAAGAGCGAGCATCTCTACAGCGAGGATTGCTGCATTCTGAGCACCGTTTACGCCCACCGTTGCTACAGGTATGCCAGGAGGCATCTGAATGATTGAGAACATGGCATCAAGACCATCGAGCATGCCCTTGATGGGTACACCGATAACAGGCAGAGTAGTAGAAGCCGCGATAACGCCTGGCAGAGCAGCAGCCATGCCAGCACCTGCTATAATCACGCGCAGTCCGCGCTCCTTGGCTGTACGGGCGAATGTCTCCACAGAATCAGGAGTACGGTGGGCAGACAGAGCGTTGACTTCAAACGGCACCTGCATCTCATCAAGGAACTTGCAGGCTTTCTCCATTACGGGCAGGTCACTTGTACTGCCCATGATAATACTAACTTTAGGATTCATATCTTTTTCGTTATTACATTATTTCATTATCACAAGAACAACACTCCAAGTGCGGCACAGACAAGCCCTATATAGAAGCCCGCTACTACCTGTGCCAACGAGTGCTGGCGGAGAATCATCCTGGCAGAGCCCATGACACCTCCTACCACAAACACCACACAGAGCCACCACACCGGATTGAAGCCGAAGATTTCGGAGAAGGCGAAGAGGGCGCCTGCCACTCCGCCTATTGCTGCAGTATGAGTTGACACTTTCCACCACACATTTATTACAGCACATACTATCTGTACCAATAGAGCTGCCATGAGAATACTGCTCACGAAATGAAACACGTTCATATAACGCAGCAGCCACACACAGGAGAGATAGCACACTATTGACACTACATAGGGCACCATGCGTCGTTCACGCTGACCAAGCTCTATGAGCGTCCAACCGTGATAGCGGCGATAGAAATGAATCAGCAGTGTGGGAAGAAGTATGGTGAACAGATAGATTATTGCTATGACCTGCAACCTGTAGTCTATGGGCAGCAATGCCAGATAGCTGAAGGTAAACAGCAGTATCAGTCCCATCAGCGGGAGATAGAAAGGAGTGAACACCATGCTCACAACCCTTGACAAGTATATTATCGTCTTTTCTCTGCTCATTTCCTTAATCGTGCTACTGGTATTCCTAACTGGTCACGGTACTTTGCCACTGTGCGGCGCGCTATAGGATAGCCTCGACGCTTCAGTTCGTCTCTTATAGCATCGTCACTAAGTGGTTTCTTCTTATCCTCGCCATTGATAATCTCACGAAGTGCCGACTTTATCTCGCGTGACGACAGCTCTTCACCTTCGTCAGTAACGAAGCTATCGTTGAAAAAGAATTTCAATGGGAAGATGCCCCATCGTGTTAGCATATATTTCGAGTTGACCACTCGTGATATTGTTGATATGTCAAGTCCGGTCTTAGCAGCCACATCTTTCAGTATCATTGGACGGAGCGACGACTCGTCACCATCCTCGAAAAAGCGGTGCTGCAACTGGACAATGGCTTTCATCGTAAGCATCAACGTGCGACGACGGCTTTTCACTGCCTCTATGAAGTTCTGTGCTGCATCAACCTTCTGTTTAGTATAGAGCAGAGCCTCTTTCATCTGACGCGACAGCCCGTCACGGTTCTGCTGGTAGTCTTTCAGCAGACTGCTAAACGATTGCGACACCTGCATCTGTGGTATGTCGCCACTATTAAGCGATGCGGTTATGGTGCCATCGTCCTGTGTATCTACAATGAAATCGGGCGTTATCTGCTGCATGGAGCGTCCCACGGTCTCACCCAGTGACGTGCCTGGCTTCGGATTAAGACGTCGCAGCTCTTTCTGTAAAACCTCTGCCTGGGCATCGGTCAACGACAGGACCTGTCTCAGCCTGTGCCAGTGTTTCTTTGTGAACTCATCGAAGTAATCACGGATTACGGTTTCCATAAGTTCAGTAAGCCGCGACTTCTCACGACGTTCAATCTGCAACAGCAGACATTCCTGAAGCGAGCGTGCACCAATGCCGGCTGGGTCAAACTCCTGCAGCTTTCTTAGCACTTGTTCAATCTCAGACACTGTCACATCCATGCTATGATAGATTGCAAGCTCGTCAGAAATACTCTCAAGATCCTTACGGAGAAGCCCATCATCATCAAGAGAGCCTATGAGATATTCCATGATATCGCGCTCACGCTCAGTAAGCTGCACCTCACTCATCTGCTGTTTCAGCTGGTCATAGAAAGACAACGACTCTCCATAGACCATCTCTTCACGTTCCTCAGTGGTTGGCATGCCGCCATGATAGACAGGCAAGTCTTCATCGTCACGTCCTATATACTCAAGGGCCGCATCGAGAGCATCGCTACGCTCTTCGCGCTCACGCTCCTGGTCATAATCGTCAGTATTTTCTGGAGAATCGGAACCCTCTGATATTTCTGGCGAATCAGCATAATCGGGATAGTCGTCGGAAACGCTGCTCTCAAGCGCAGGATTATCGTGCATCTCAGTCTCTATACGCTCTATGAGCTGCGTGATAGGCAGCTCTACCAGCTGAGACTGAAGATACTGCTGAGCAGTTATGCTCTGCTGCAGTTTCTGTTCCTGTTTCTGTTCTTGTATCTGCTTTTGAGGCATCGTTCACACTACTCAACCTTTATAAAACGCTTTAAGCTCCTCGGCATATTCCGCCAACTGCTCCGTATCACCATTACCATAACGTCTCCACACCTTTTTGCAAGGAGCGAGAAGCGGCATTGGTGATGAGACGCGACGGTTCAGGTAAGGGTCACAGAGCTGATAGGTTTTTAACACGCTGACCACGAGGGCTGTTTCAATCTTCATAAGACGGGCCAGTTCCTGCACCTCGGGAGTCTCTACAGCCATGGTCTGTGGGGTTAGCTTGAAATACAGGTCAAGCATGATGATCAGCGCCACGGGGGTAAGACGGTCATCTTCTTCCAACGGACGGAAATCGCTCTCAAACGACTCCTCCACATCCACTCCCTCATAGAAAGAGTCTGCCGAGCCGAAGCCACGCATCTGTCGCCACAGGCTGACAGCTCGCTTAAGCCTACGCGGATTTGAAGAATACACCTCCCATATATGTTCCAGTCGCGGAGTACTCAGTTTGGCAATCTGCTGCATACGCTCCACCAAGACGGGTGGTGCCACATGAAGCTCCATGCTCAGACTGACCATGTCCCGACTATAGGCTGCCTTCACACCTGTGGGGTGCTTGAGATACAACTGCATCACAGGCAGCCAAAAATCATCTTGCCAAACAGTTTTTTTTGCCATGCCGTGCAAAGGTAGGTATTTTTGCTGACAAAACAACACGTTTTTCAAAGAAAAAGTTTATTGTATTCTTTTTTTTGTGTACCTTTGCCCGCATGTTCAGGCTATTAACGACTATCATCCTCGCATCGTTCATCACGATGCTGTCTGCACAGACGCCAAGAGAAGAATTCAGAAAATCTCCTGAGCGCTCTGCCAGCAATAGTGTGGCATATCCATTGCCAACCAAGAAGCTCACTCCTGCCCCAAAGGATAAAGAGCCGTTCTATCTTAGCCATTACGGACGTCACGGTTCCCGTTATCTCACGAAGACCGATGACTACGAATATATCGTTCGTCTGTTCAAGCAGGCTGACGAAGAAGGCAAGCTTACCCCATTGGGCAAGGACGTTCTCCAGCGTGCAAATCTGCTCAGCCAGCAGGCCAAGAACAGATGGGGTGACTTGACAAAGGTGGGTGTCCAGCAGCTTAAGGACATTGCGCTACGCATGACGAAAAACTTCCCCCAGCTGTTCAAGGGCAAAGCCAGTGTCAGAGCCCGTAGCACCCTCATACCGCGATGTCAGCTATCCATGACATCTGCCATACAGCAGCTGACTATTTGCAATCCCAATCTCCAGTTTGACTTCGATGCCAGTGCCCACGACCTGCACTACATGAACTTTCAGGACAGGATACTGAGAGACAGCAACAAGAAGCCCAGTCTCGAAAAATACTATGACGACTACACCAACAAGCACCTAAGCTACGATCGTCTTCTCAACTCTCTTTTCAACGACACCGCATTCATAAGCAAAAACATAGACGCCTATCAGCTCAACATCCATCTTTACCGCTTGGCAGGCAGCATCCAGAACACCAGTTATGCAGGAAAGATGACGCTCTATGACATCTTCACCGACGAAGAGATCTATGAGAACTGGCAGGTATCCAATGCATGGTGGTTCTTAGGATTCGGCTTCACCCCGCTCAATGGCAACAAGCAGCCGTTCACACAGCGCCATCTTCTACGTAAAATCATTGAAGAAGCCGATGCAGCAATAAATGGCGAGGGCACCAAAGTCGATCTGCGTTTCGGCCATGACACCATGGTTCTTCCTTTGGTATGTCTCATGGGCATAAACGGATACGACGCATCTATCGGCGACCTCGACTCACTTGTCAGTCGCGGCTGGATAGACTACAAGGTGTTCCCCATGGCAAGCAACCTGCAGATTGTATTCTATAGGAAGAACGCCAAAGACAACGATGTGCTCATAAAAGTTCTTCTCAACGAAGAAGAGGCAAGTCTGCCCGTTAAGACCGACATTGCCCCTTATTATCATTGGAACACCGTTCGCCAATATCTCTTAGATATTGTCAACAACTACAAAGAGTGACCCTTTAGTTACCCTTTGACTGAAACGCC
This sequence comes from Prevotella sp. E13-27, assembly GCF_023217965.1. Classification (NCBI taxonomy): domain Bacteria; kingdom Pseudomonadati; phylum Bacteroidota; class Bacteroidia; order Bacteroidales; family Prevotellaceae; genus Prevotella; species Prevotella sp. E13-27. The sequence goes on from NZ_JALPSC010000001.1 coordinate 608,102, forward strand.
AAGGCATACATTCTCATTTGTTTCACCATTGCCAGCAAGCCATTGCTGCGTGTAGGGCTGAGGTGCTCCTTCAAACCTATCTTCTCTATGAAATACAGGTCGGCATCCAGAATCTCCTGTGGTGTGCTGTCGCTGAGCACGCGTATCAGCAGTGCCACTATGCCTTTCACTATGAGCGCATCGCTCTCGGCAGTGAACCTTATCTTTCCGTCCTCATAGTCCGCCTGAAGCCACACACGGCTCTGACAGCCGTCTATGAGGTTGCTTTCTGTCTTATACTTCTCGTCGAGAGGTTCCTGCTCGTTGCCTAAATCAATAAGCAACTGGTATTTGTCCATCCAGTCATCGAAGTCCTGAAACTCTTCGATAATCTCGTCTTGTCTTTCGTTTATTGTCATCGTATAATTCCGTTTTGATTTCTTCTACTCCACCGTTTCCAGCTTGAACAGCTTGTCGCTCGGACGCACCTTGTCAGTCACAGGTATTGCCACGCGTGTTCCTTGCGGAGCTTCCTCCACAGGGTTGCCGTCGTTGTCGTGAATCTCCGTGGCAGTGAGATACATCACACCAGTGGTAGGACCAGTCACCAACAGCTTATCGCCAAGCTTGAACGTTGTTGCCTCAACGGTGAACTCTGCCACGCCCAACTTTGAGAAATATTTCACGCCACGACCCACATACACCTTACGCTCAGTGGCATTAGAGCCATAGCTCTTGTTCCATTCGCCCAGTGTCTGTCCCTGATAGTAGCCATCCCAGAAGCCGCGGTTGAACACTCGGGCGAGCTCCTTGTCCCATCCGTCCTTTTTCTCTTCAGTAAAGGTGCCGTCAATCACAGCCTTAATAGCCTCCTTGTAGCACTTCACCACAGTATAAACATATTCAGGACCACGGGCACGTCCCTCAATCTTGAACACCCTCACGCCACTGTTCATCATCTTGTCAATGAAGCGCACGGTCTTCAGGTCCTTAGGACTCATGATATACTTATTGTCTATCTCAAGCTGGTTGCCCGTCTCGTTGTCAGTCACCGTATATGAACGGCGACATATCTGTACGCACTCGCCACGGTTGGCAGAGCGGTTAGCGTTGTCAAGGCTCATATAGCACTTGCCCGATATTGCCATGCAGAGCGCACCGTGACAGAACATCTCTATGCGCACAGGCTCACCACTCGGGCCGCATATCTTCTCTTCCTCTATGTGACGGTATATCTCTGCCACCTGCTCCATTCTCAGCTCACGTGCCAGCACCACCACATCGGCAAACTGAGCATAGAACTTCAGCGCCTCCACGTTCGATATGTTCAGCTGTGTGGACAGATGCACCTCCTGTCCCACCTTTCGGCAGTAGTTCATCACCGCCACGTCGCTGGCTATTACGGCGGAGATGCTTGCTTCCTTGGCAGCATCAATAATCTGGCGCATCAGCTCCAGGTCTTCCTGATAGATAATTGTGTTCACTGTGAGATAGCTCTTCATGCCGTGCTCCGCACATGTTGCTGCTATCTCTCTAAGATCATCTATGGTAAACGTAGAAGCCGAATGTGCACGCATGTTCAGCTTCTCTATGCCGAAATAAATGCTGTCGGCACCTGCCTGTATGGCTGCTGCCAGCGACTCACGCGAGCCCACTGGCGCCATTATCTCAAGATCCTTTACGTTCATGCCTGCAAAGGTACTACTATTTTTTGATAAATCCTCAATTTTTTGCGCACTTTTGAATCGGAAGAATCAGACTTCGCATGATTCTTTACAGGCTTCTTCATTCGATGGCAATCTCCAAATAGTTGTTCAACACTACACAGCTACGCAGCTACGCAGCTGCGTCAATTTTAACATTTGAAATCACTACTGTCCGGTTAAATTTCACCAAAGCGAAAGTTGGCGGTCATCTTCCGGATTTTGATTAATAATTGGTTTGTCAAAAAGTTCATTCAGCGGAGTCCTCTCAAAGAGAACTTGGCCGATGACATTAGAGAATATGTAAAGATTTTGTTCGATATGATACATCTTCAGAGCAATAATAAGCAGCAGGTAGTCACAGATGGCAATCCATATCTGTGTGAAGACTGCGTTTTGGGACGTCCCATAGAACGTCTTGATGTGCAGGTGCTGCTTGATCCATTTGAAGAACGTTTCGATAGTCCAGCGCTCTCGGTACAGTTCCGCAATGGTAATTGCTTCAAGGGTGAAGTCATTCGTCAGGAATCGATACACTACGTTCTGCGCAAAGTCCTCATAGACGACCAGACGCAACAAATCAGGGTACTTCTTGGCTGTAAAGAGACCAGTAAGACTGATGGACTCGTCAGAGATGACGCCAGTCTGCCTGTCAACCTCTCTTGCCTCGAATACGGAATATTTCATGTTGTCCTTTGCTCTGGTTACAAAGTAAGCCTTCTGCTGTTGGAAGAGACGGAACAGACGGTCAAAGTCCACATAGCCTTTATCCATCAGATAGTAAGCCCCTGCTTCTACAGGCAAGCTGTCCATAGCCTGAGTATCATGCACATTGCCAGGAGTAAGCATGATGAAGTTGGGTATGTTGTTCTTTACATCAATCAAAGTGTGCATCTTGAAAGCACCTTTGTCATGATGGAACTTCGCCCATGGACAGAGATGCAGACACAGGTTGATGGTACTGCTGTCAAAGGCATACACCATATTGTCAATTCCCAACCGATAGTATTCATCTTTATACAGGACTTTAGCCCTCTCGACAAGTACCATTGCGTAGTCCTGATAGATACGCCAGTCCTTCTTCTCGTTCATGTCGGCGAGAGTGGACTTGGGCATCACCTTCAGACCGGCATGATACAACTTGGAGTTGAAAGCAGTCAACTGAGCCTCTATGCTACGAAGGCTTGCGCTGCTGGTCAGCTGAGCATAACTCATGACAAGGAACTGGTCACGGCAAGTGAATCGTCTTGCATGAAAATCCCCTCTATATCTGTCAATACATTTCCTGAGCTCGTAGTCAGGGATGAGAGACATCAGTTGCGAGAATACAGTATTTCCGGCATTCATATCCTGTGCTATCTTATATATGAGACAGTACAAAGATAAAAAATCAAATCGGAAAATTTTTAAATCGCTGTATCTCATTGAAATTTAAACATTTAATTAACGTTCGGAAAAATTTAACCGGACACTAGTGATTTGAAATAAATCTGAGATAAATGAAAGGAATCCTTGCGTGGCACCTCAAAATTTAGTACCTTTGTACTGTGTTTAGGATGCATCACAAAGACACACAACGAGCGTTTAGAAAGAACGCACGCGGCGTTTAGAAAAAACACCGCCAGCAATCAGGAAGAACGCTCACGAGAGACCTCAAAACAACTACTAATGTCTAATTAAAAACAACAAAAATTATTAATCTTAAAGACAACAAAAAAAACTGAAAGCTATGAAGAACGAAACGTGGAAATTTGTGTTGCAGACACTCGCGGCGATACTTACCGCGATAGCAACAAGTCTCGGAGTGCAGAATTGCATGACGATGATGTAATACAAAAAAAACGAGGATGTGTCAAAAGGCACATCCTCGTATAACTTTTATTATTCAGATTTTGTCCATATCGTATCATCTATCGTCATCTTGTTGCCGTTGATGGAATAGTTTAACGTATCTTTGGGAAGTTTATCCTCGCCTCCATAACCGTAGTCTTCGCTCTCGTTATCGACTTGGGTCTTGCCGTTGTAATAGTGAATATTACGTATTCTGTAGGTGATGATCAGCTTGCCGTCAGCTATCTCATAATTACCGTTCGTAGAGCTCTCCACACGGTCGTAGTTGACTATTCGGCCGCTATAATTTTGACGAGAGCCCGTCTCCTTCTTGTCAACGATATATTGGGTAGTGCCATAATCGCTGAAGTAACGGCTGATGACAACAGTATCAGGCGTATTATCCTGTATCCAGGTACCAATGATGGGAGGAATATTAGGTGAGACAACATTCTGTGCACGCTCTAAAGTGCCAACGAGCGTGTGGTGATAGGAGGGTACGGTAGAGATAGAATAAACAGGCAATAGAGAGCGACTGAGTTTTAATTCACTTGTTTAATCTCAGCATCGACAACAAAGATATCGCCTTCGTTATCAATAAGGACATTACGAGGAACTAGATCCCAGACTTCGTATTGGCCGTTTCTGTAACGCCCTTCTTGAGCAGTCTTTTCAAAGTCAAGGGCTGCCATATAAGTGTCTATCTGAATCTTTGTTGCTGGATGCGCATCTGCAATTCTTGGTTGTACAATAACAGGTTGGATGGTACGCCCATCAAACCCTGCAAAACCATAAAAAGAATATGCTGTATCTGGGAAAAGAATATTGTGCATCAATATCTTGTGAAGCAGACCAGCTATGCTTCCACAATTAAGTAAATTGTTAACTTTATATATAACTCTCTCGCCAACGTAGGTGTCGTTTTCGTTGCCGCTAGGACCTGGTATGCCAAGATTGAAGACATCCATCATGGGAATCCAAAAACCTTGGCTCTTTGCCATTTGTTCAGCGGTACGTTGCTCAATCTCGAAACGACTTACATTTTGGAGGCTATCTCCACATTGCGCTTCATGTATTGTGCAAAGTCGCTTGAGCTCATCGGCGATTGCTGCGATGCGGCGATTTTCCGTATCTTGCGCTCCGTCACTTCCTTGTGGAACTGGTTGAGAAAAGTCATGACTCATTACTATTTTTGTTTCTTCTGCTGCAAAAGTAAGAATTAATTTTGAAAAAACCAACTAATATCTCATGAAAATATTGTCAGGTGACAGGTACCTAACATCGCTAACGGCAGGCTTCCGAAATGGGAGCCTGCCGCTTTATTATTGATTGTTTGTTGTCTTATGAATAGAAGATGGTAGTTATACTCGTACTCCGAAAACAGACTGGAGCATACGGAACATCATATCTGTGAAACTTTCCTGATCCTGCTGAGCATCACCATTAGGAGCAGTCTTTACGCGAACCTCAAGATTGTTCTTCTGACCATACTCTCCTGAACGTGCGTCTGAATTAGTGGTGAACACGAATGAGAAAACGACTGCTGCAACTGTGCTCATGAGCACCTTCTTTGCATTGAAAGTATTTGTTGTCATAGCTTTAAGTTTTTTATTGTTATACTTTGTTGCTTGTTTCTTTTGTTGATGCAAAGTTACGGCCCTTTTCTTCCGATTCCAAGAAATTTCTCAGATTCTTCTTCATCTTGTATGGACAAACGCACCTTCTTTGGACAAATGGCAGAAAAAGGGCCAAAAGTTGTCCAAAGTCTTGCCTGTAGTACACAAAAAACTTGGGAAGCGTGTGTCATGTACCAGGTCCTGATACACATTAGCTCATCGTGTTACTCATACCATTACATTGTATATCTCCGACCGATACATTGTTTCTCTCGGAGCGTTGCTTTGAATAGTTTGTGATGATGTCCATCTCTCCCGTCAACCGTCTCATCTTCGTTCTACCCATAGTGTAGCCATACTCTTCCCATACTGTTTGAGTATGCCTAGAAGCAGCCTGGAGTATGGCTAAAGGCTTGATACAGCAAAGATGACGGCTGAAAAAGTGCACATTAGGGTCTGCTGTGTTCTCAGTCCATGCATTACTTACAATCTTAATGAGGTTCTTATAGCCTGTCTGGTTCTTGGCAAGAACTGTCAGATGATAGCCATTAATGTCTATGATGTTTTCTTTTTGTTCTTTGGAACCTCGTCTGGCCACATATAGCTCACACCCGATGATGGGCTTGAAAGGATTCATGCCCTTCTTTGGTCTTTCAATGTTAATGCGACTAACATATCCAAAAAATTCCATGATACCAAACATATTACCATTATCAGTAATATCAACACCTGGCATTCCATCTTTGATGGCTGCATCCACCAATTCCCTAATACTGGCGCATCCATCCATTATTGAGTAATGGGAATGGACATTCAAATGTACGAATCGATATGCTTTCATGTTTTATCAATATTAATATTTTTGCGCAAAGTAAATCTGAACTTACGCCAAATGGTGGCAGAGGTCTTATAAAATTGTTATTATTAACCCCAATTATACAATTGGGTCTATACAAAAGTCTCGACGCTTACAGGTCTTACAGAATTTTCCCATCCATACTTCATCGAACTGGTTCATTGCTTGTTCGACAATTTCTGGTTCATCTGTAAGGATGCCAGCTTCAAAGTTTCTTTTATGATCCGTTTTCATGCCGATACCAGCACCAGTAAGGTTTGCGCTCCCGATATAAACTCCTTTTCCGTCAAAGACAAGCATTTTGAAATGAACACGAGGACAAAGCACTTGCTCCAAGCGGTCATATAGAACAGGGTACTTGTCAAAATCTCCCCGAAAGTTTGGTCCAGGTTCCTTTGCATGAATAAGTCGTACCTCCACGCCGCGCCGTATAAGTTGGGCAATGATGGCGAGAAATGGTTTCTTCTCTTTGCCCACCTCAATATACAGGTCTTTTATATCGGCAGTACCAATCCAAAGCATATTCTTCACGGATTTTACCCGTGAAAGAACCTCTTTGTAGTGATCCGTATTCGATATGTATAGAACACTCATAATAGTCGTTCTTTTATATAATTAACTATACGTTTACCACGGGATTTAATGATTGTCGTTGAATCATCAATATACCTGTTGGCTTCTTGAAAGAAACGCTCTTTATTAGTATATCCACCTCTCCACCACGTATAACCTTTCGATTTAATAACGGGCAAATAGTTGTCGTCAACATAATATTCAAGCATATTCCCATCAATGAAACGTTTCCATCCGTCAACACCGAAGAATGGATTAAAATCATCCCTATTAAGCATTACAAGTTCTTCCAAATCTTCATCTGCATCATCTTGGTAAGTTAGGACTTTGTATAGGGCATAGAGAAAACGGTCTTCATAGTCATGCCATTCATCGTGACATCCTCGATGTTTATTTATACTCCATTCATCAATACGTTTATCTGGAAGAACTGTCATATTGCCTACTGTATGAAATGTAGTCTGAAACTCAGCAATCTTTTTTATGAGAAATGCTGGAGGATTCCATGTCGGAGTAAATCTGTCATTCCACGGATATGAGAAAAAAGTTGCCGAAGAGTTCATTGTATCTCCTCTCATTTTTTCATTTCCACTATTATCCATACTGAGGTTAGGCCAAACAGAACCAAATACCACACAATAGATTGCTCGCATTATGGTGGTGTCATCTGCATCGAATTTTCTGTTCGGACATCCATAGACTTCATCCTTCATCAACTTTTTCAAATCAAATGTAATTAGATTATCCAAGTTGCATTCAAGATGGTCTTCAGCAAAAGAACGTATTATATCAATGGGATTCTGTTCCATAATGTTCAGTAATGTATTCTTTTAACGAAGGCAAAAGCTGATGGAGCAATAATTGTATTCCTTTCCTTGAAAAGGTCTTTTCTGTTATATACCGTCCAGACTTTTCTTCCTGATGAATAGGGATGTTGATGTTTACATCCAAGAATGGTTTGAAGAAAGTGTAATTATTCTCAATATACAGATTCTGGTCGTTTTCCTCCTCATTAGTTGGACGCAAGAATACACTTAGAGCATAATCGTCTTCCTTTTTGCATTTATGGAATACGTCTATTGCCAGATTGCGTTTAAGTTGTGGCACAAATATTTCAAAATACATGCAGGTATCTTCTCTTGGCCATATGCCTACAGACCAACCATTTCTGTCATCCACCAAATCTTTTCTAATTGAAGTGTCGAGGTAGTCAAGATAAAGGGCATAAGTGCGGAGTTCCATCTTTCCACTATTGTTTCCGTTAGATGTTTTTAACAAAATATGAAGTCCATGTTCATCATCTTCTGGCCAACTACATCTGGATGTTCCCATATAATTCCATATACCTACGTGATGTATAAAATGAAGATTATATTTATCATCTACTTCATTCTCTTCCAATTTCTCTTCATAGTCTCTATTTGCATTATCAATAGCCTCATGCATAGATTGAAGAAGAGATTCTGATATATCAGCACAAGAAGAATGCCTTAGTGCTGGCAAACAAGTTTTTATAATCAAAAGTCTTAATGAATTGATTTCTGTATCTTTATTATTCAGGAATAATCTCCATTCTTCCATATTATCGCAAAAACACCAATAGGCATTCCTATACATTCCGTAGAAATATGGGGGGAATGACATCAAAGCACGACGTAACAATCTGTCATCTGGTTTATCGTAGATACTTTTTACTCCACCATCACGACCATCTCCTGAATAGAAGATTTCCATCAATATGTTAGAGCAGTCGATGAAGTCTTGTAATGTATAGTTTTCTATGCCATCTTCATGCTCCAGCATACGGAAAACGCTACTGATACGCCCAGAAAAGAATCTGTTATTCTCCATCTTTTCCATTTGTGGGAAATACTCTGAGGGCATAGAGGCTTTTTTACATTCTTCCTTGATTTGACTTCCGAATGAATGCAGGAAATCATTCTCTTGCTTATCATATGATTGTAGTATCGTATATACATTGCTATGCTTTGTTTGTTCAGCAAAAGCATTTAAGCAATTTAGAATCTCAGGTAACTTTTCTTTCTGTATGTCGGTATTGAGTATCAAATTTCTACACTCCCTCATCCATGCTTTAGTATCAATGTCTTCAGTAATCAGCAAAACAGCATAAAGCAAAGGAAGAGTACGTCCATACGAACTTTCTGAAAGAGCTAAATCGTAAATGGGCATAACATTTGTGTCAATATTTCCCATAAAAAGATCCAAATCATTCACCGCTCTATAAATGCATGACAGTTTGTTCAGCGAATCATGCGCAAATTTCAAAAAGTCTAACGGCAATAGTCCTAATCTTTCAATCCAAACTAAAGAAAGCATATCTCCCTTTTGCAATTTATCAAAGATATAGCTAACTATTTCTGATGTTCCATCTGTCTCTTTCGATTGAGGGAACAATGTCAACAACTGCTCATATAAATAATGATCAGTTGTTCTCATTTCTCGGATATTGCTTTGTAATTGTTCCTTGTTCAGCATCCAATACAAGATGATTAGATTACAGAAACAGAACAATTGTTCATCATCAATTTCTTCTGGATTTATTTGAGTAAGGTTACGATTGTTCCAAAAGAATTGAGTCCACGAATTATCCATGTTATTTATCCACTCATGCAGCCATAATTCATTACTATCCTTCATAGCTTGTATTACCTTCTCGTCCATCCATGATTTAAGGTTTTCAAAAACACTTAGTGGACGACCACGGCCATTCATCTTAATATAAATATCATCATCAAGCCCATTCTCTTCTGACATATCAAGAAAAGAAAAAGTAATACCATCTTCTGACAAAAGGTGTTTCCATAATGTTTCAGCCTCCTGACCTGCACACTTTCGATGAATATACTTCAGGGTTAGGAGCATATTATTCACCGTTGTATTATTTAGCCATGAGGATAAAAACCAATACTCGTCTTGAATAATTGAATTTAAGCTATCATTTTCGGTGGCTTTCTGTAAAACTTCAGGCATTTTACACTTTAATCTTTCACAGAAATCCCCAGCGTATTCTCTTGACAAGAAAGTAAGATTAACGGTAAAATCTGACATCATCCCAGCTTTGGCAGCTGCATAAAGATATAAAAGCCATAACGTTGTTAAACGTTGTTGACCATCCACAGGAATAAAACTCCCATGTTCCGTATAGCCATAAATATAGTTCAAGTCTGATGGATTTGTTTCATCGAGCAATGAATCTATAAAGGGCGAAATAACAGATTCCTTTCCACCTTGAACATAATCTCTCTGCAAAAGGGGAATGCAAATAACCTTGTTTTTGAATATATTTAGAAAGTTCATAACGAATACACTTTAATTCTTGAAATATCTTATTGTGTTACTCTCTGGCTTATCACACAGCTTTTGCTTGATGTCTTCCCTGTATGCATCGGCATCTGGCTGAAGCCAAGAATTAAGCTTTGTGCTACTCTTCTTACTGTACGCTTTGGTAAAACATTGCATTGTACATGGAGGTATATAAACCTGAGTAACATTTGTTTCCTCATCATCTTCTGATTTCAAGCCATTTGCTATAACTACAATCCTTCTTTTTCTGGGAAACAGAGAATTGTGGAAGCTTCTATTGGTATGGCTATCTAATAAAACGAGATTACCGACCTGATTCTTATCGTCTTCAGGAATATGGTCTCCATCTTGTGCATCATTATACATAATGACGGCCTTATAGAGTTCGTCAAAATTTTCTTTACTCTTTTTCAAGTCATATTTGGTTAATCTATCCTTAATCTCTGTGACTTCGAAATAAGAAGGATAGTCATTCCTCACACTGCTCAACCAATCTTTTCTATCTTGTTCATTGTCAAATTTAGAATCAGTTTGAGATGTAATATGCTCAATATCCCAACTTTGTTTATGCAGAAGTTCAAAGGGGAATTGTTCATATTCATGTTGCAAATTCAGCTCCTTACTACTTTTTAAGGTTTCATATTTCTGCAATATGGTTTCAATATTATGCAATAGGAAGAAACGACGCAACATCATAGTCGATATCTGACCATATTCAAAATCAGAAATTGATAACTTATCGTTAGGATTGATCGTTCGTCTAATACGCTCGCGGAGTCTGTTAACAAAAACAGTTTTTGAATATTCCCGACTACTTTTCAGGAGAAAAGAAAGAAATTTATATCTGTTATCTTGATTGCAATAGGTGAGATAACCAATATAATGATAGGTGTAGATATTCTTATACATATCATAAAGACGTAAGAACGTGTGTCTTATCTTCTGCCACTTTGCTTCAAGATTATCATTTGCCTCATTTGCAAACCACCTAAATGAGCTGCGGAAGTCTTTATCAGCTTCAGAGTCATCCACCTTGGCAATGAGGTTAAATAATAAATCCATCCGAGTATGGGGGAAAATCGGTTCCTCGCTTGATAGCATCGCCCAAAAATGGTCATTATTTATTATCTGCTCCATTTCCTCAAACTGTCGAGCAGCATCATCACGCAACCCTTCGTTTAGTCCAGAAGCACGGTTTAGGAAAAGGGCTTTTATTAGTTCCGTATTTGTTAATGATATTTTTCCACTATTCAGATTGCGGAACGTTTCATGTGCTTTATTCTCTGGAACTTCATACCATATGACCTGAATTGACTTAGCACTTTGTCCATTCAGTAGTTCAAGATACTTGCTTTTAATCTCTTCTGTAGTTAGTTCCTTATCTGCTGAAAAAACCTCATCATGATTAGTCTCAAAACAATCAGAAATGGTCTGGTATGCACGATGTATATAATACAAATCTATCTGGCTATCTGCCAATTCTATACTCTCTTTGCTTGATATATTTGTTAAGAAACTCCATCGATTTACAATATTGTCATCGTCCTCACTATCTCTTACAAATTCTAAAGTGTAGGCATTTTGATTGGTAAGATATTTATACAGCAGAAATAGAGTTGTCAATCTTTGTTGACCATCAAGTACACTATATTTCCCACTTAATGGAACCACAGCTAATGGCTGAAGGCAATAGACACGTTTATTCTCAGGAGCATTCATGAACTCCCATAAATCACGAAGCAGCTCTTTTATGTTAGCAGGAGTCCATTTATACCCACGTTGCTGACTCGGAATTTCGTAGATTTCACCTTTTAGTTTTGGGAAATCCCTCATTGGTATTTGTTCTGATAAAGAAGACATAATATGTTGTATCTTATAAAATTTCTCTTGCTATCCATGCACATGCCTCTGCATCGGCAAGTACGTGGTGATGGTTTTCCAACTCATAGCCACAGGCGGCAGCTACAGTTTGAAGTTGGTGATTTTCTAAATCAGGGAGCACTCGTCGTGAAACACAAAGAGTGTCGTAAAACTCGTAATCTGGGTAATCCATCTGATATACTCGAAACACGGCCTTTAGGCAACCTTCATCGAATGGTTTATTATGTGCTACGAGCGGCAAACCCTCTATCAGAGGTTCAATCTGTGCCCAAACTTTCGGAAATACAGGCACTTCCTCAGTGTCTTCCTGGCAGAGTCCATGCACCTGAGAGCACCAGTAGTTATAATAGTTCGGCTCTGGCTGGATGAGAGAATAGAACGAATCTACAATCTCACCATCACGTAACGATAACGACACCTACAGAACAAACGCTACTTCGCTCATTGTTTGCCGTTTCAAAATCTATTGCTGCAAAATCTTTCATTATAATGCTTCCTCCTTATATTTATTCCACATTCTCTTTATCTTACCTGCTATTTCTCTTGCAATCCAGGCACAAGCCTCTATCATACGTTCTGCTGGTTAATCAGATTTACCACCACTTTCACCATCACGTCTTTCTCCTCCGTCTTGCTCTCGGCAATCATCAGGGTTAGGGCAACGAGGGTATTATCGGCTAGGCGTTTAGAACCATCTGCACGGTAAAGAATGCAGTTGTTGTTGAGGAACCACAGAAAGAGGGTGGCGGCAATGCGTTTGTTGCCATCGCTGAAAGAATGGTTCTTTGTCACCAGATACAATAACATGGCTGCTTTCTCCTCCACACTGGGATAAAGTTCCTCTCCAGCAAAAGTCTGATAGATCTGGCCTATACTGCTCTTGAATGAGTCATCCTTCTCATTGCCAAACAAGGCTGAGCAACCAAACTTGTCACGAAGGAGGCGAATCTCTTCCATCGCGTTCTCGTAAGTGGCGTGGAAGGGCTCTTCCTTGGTGGTCTTGTCAATGGTCAGTCGCTCATAGTCGTAGTTATCTAGCGTGTCAAGAGCGTAAGTATAGTCCGTTACCACCTCGAAAAGGGCATTCGTTTCGTCTGTAGAAAGCAGGGGTTGTCCCTGAATGGTACGACCAAGCATCCCAACCAGCTGACGCAACTCACCAATCTGCTCGCTATGTATACGCTGATTGACGGCATAACCCTTAACAAGATAATCCTTAATAATCTTTCGGGCCCAAATGCGGAAAGCAGTACCACGTTTGCTATGTACACGATAACCAACAGAGATGATGACGTCAAGGTCGTAGTATTTCACTCTACGGGATACTTTCCTTCTGCCTTCTTGTTGAACTTGTAAGTATTCCTTACATGTTGACTCCTTTTCAAGTTCCCCCTCTTTGTACGCATTACCAATATGCATTGTAATGTTTTGCGGTGTTTTCTCAAATAGTTCTGCCATCTGAGCCTGCGTCAACCAAACCGTGTCATTCTCCAACCGGACATCAATCTGTGTCTGTCCGTCCTCTGTCTGATAGATAACTATCTTCTGATCTTCTTTCATACCTTCTTGATTCTGCTTGCAAAGATAAAACTTTTCTACCAATATAGTATTCAAAAATCTAAAATGTTACATTCTGTATAATATCATCTATAATATCTCTCTTGCTATCCATGCACATGCTTCTGCGTCAGCAAGGGCGTGATGATGGTTTTCCAAGCAATATCCACATTCAGCGGCAACAGTATGCAGTTGGTGGTTCTCCAGGTAACGGAAAGCTCTGCGTGAAGCTGCAAGTGTATCGTAGAACTCATAATTAGGGTAATCCATTTGATAGACTCGAAACACAGCCTTAAGGCAACCTTCGTCAAAAGGTTTATTATGAGCTACGAGAGGTAAACCCTCTATCAGAGGTTCTATTTGTGCCCACACCTTTGGGAATATTGGGGCTTCCTCTGTGTCTTCACGACAGAGACCGTGTACTTGGCTACACCAGTAGTTATAATAGTTCGGCTCTGGTTGGATGAGGGAATAGAATGAATCCACAATCTCACCATCACGTACGATAACGACACCTACAGAACAAACGCTGCTGCGCTCGTTGTTAGCTGTCTCAAAATCTATTGCTGCAAAGTCTCGCATTATTCAGTTTCTATGATTTATCTGCAAAAGTAAGGCAAGGGTGCGCCAAACTGTGGCAGAGGTTAGATTTTAATAGATTATTTTATTGTTTTCTTTATACGTCATTGGTAATGATGTCGCAAATATATAAAAACATTTGGAATTATTAGACAATAAAGATAAAAAAAGATTGCTTCAACAATTGATATTCTAAGGCATTATTGGTAAAACACAAAATATGTCCCAAAAATTTTGGAAGATAAGCGAAAAACACCTATCTTTGCAACAGATTATTAAAGCTCCGCCATTCTTTCTTGAATGGACATGGCCGTCTGAGGACGGCTTTTTTAGTATATAGACAATAAAGCCCCGACTTAAAATGTCAGGGCTTTATTGTTTGTTTTACTTATTCAATTTCCACGTTGCACCGTCCTTGGTGTCTTTAACCTCGAAGCCGGCTGCAGCAAGGGCATCACGGATCTGGTCGCTTGTAGCCCAGTCTTTGTTGGCCTTGGCCTTTGCACGCAGCTCGAGCACCATGTCAACGACTTTGCCGAAGGCTTCCTCACGACCGGCATTGTTTGCGCCAGCGCTCTGGGGCTGAAGGCCGAGGATGTCGAAAGCGAAGGTATGCATAACATCCTTAAGCTCTTTCAGACAGTCGGCACAGATGGTTGCCTTGTGGTCGGTGAGCTTGTTCACCACTGAGCAAGCCTCGAACAGATGGCTGAGAACCTGTGGCGTAGCGAGGTCATCGTTCATGGCGTCATAGCACTTCTGACGGAGAGCCTTGACAACCTTTTCCGTCTCAGCATCGCACTTATCGGCAACCTGAACACGCTCCATATCAGCTATTCCGTTCATGAGTTTCTCCAGTCCCTTCTCAGCTGCCTGCAGGGCCTCATCGCTGAAATCGACAGTGCCGCGATAGTGAGCAGAGAGAACGAAGAAGCGTATCACCATTGGCGAGTAAGCCTTAGACAGCAGCTCGTGATTTCCTGTGAAGAACTGCTCAAGGGTGATGAAGTTATTATATGACTTACCCATCTTCTGTCCGTTGATGGTAAGCATGTTGTTGTGCATCCAGTATTTCACGGCAGGATGGCCCATAGACGCCACTGCCTGTGCTATCTCGCATTCATGGTGTGGGAACACAAGGTCCATGCCGCCACCGTGGATGTCGAACTCCTCGCCAAGATACTTGCGACCCATAGCAGTACACTCACAGTGCCAACCAGGGAAACCATCGCTCCAAGGTGATGGCCAACGCATGATATGCTCAGGCTGTGCCTTTTTCCAGAGTGCGAAGTCGGCCTGGTTATGCTTCTCTCCCACTCCATCGAGCTCACGGCTGGCATCCTTGATGTTCTCAAGCGAACGGCCAGAGAGGATGCCGTACTTATGTTTCTTGTTATAGGCCTCGATATCGAAATATACAGAGCCGTTAGACTCGTAAGCGAAGCCATTGTCAAGGATCTGCTTCACCAGCTCCTGCTGCTCAATGATATGGCCTGTGGCATGGGGCTCAATAGACGGGCGCAGACAGCCAAGCGCATCCATGGCTTCATGGTAGCGATTGGTGTAGTACTGGGCTATCTCCATTGGCTCGAGCTGTTCCAGACGCGCCTTCTTGGCAATCTTGTCCTCGCCCTCGTCGGCATCGTGCTCCAGATGGCCTACATCGGTGATGTTACGCACATAGCGCACCTTATAGCCGAGGTGCTTGAGGTAACGGAACACAAGGTCGAAGGTGATGGCCGGACGGGCATGTCCAAGATGCGGATCGCCGTAAACAGTGGGGCCGCAGACATACATTCCCACATTAGGGGCATGAAGTGGTTCAAAACGCTCTTTCTGACGAGTCAGGGTGTTGTAAATAACAAGTTTTGATTCCATAATTATATCTATTGTTTCTTTTTTTCTGTCGCAAAGGTACTGCAATTCAACCAAAAAGCCAAATTTTTACCTTATGGAGAGACATTTTTGGTCAAAATAATTAAAATAATAGCAACTTTTGGTACAACATAACGAGAAAAAACGTATATTTGCCCAAAATAAACAAACTTAAAACAATAAGATCATGGGAAAAAAAGGTGGTAAAAGACTATCAAAGCGTGAAGTAGCGGATGCCCTGCAGGCACTGTTTCAGGCTCATCCTAACGAGACATTCACCCTTAAACAGATATTCAAGTCTTTAAGGCTTGACACACACCCTTCAAAGATGCTTGCTGTCGATATTCTTGAAGAGATGGCATGGGACGACTATGTAAGTCAGCCAGAGAGGGGCAGCTATAAGCTGAACCTGAAGACACAGGTACAGGAAGGTACATTCATTCGAAAGGCTAACGGCAAGAACTCGTTCCTTCCCGACGATGGCGGAAAGCCCATCTTCGTCAGCGAGCGCAACTCAATGTTCGCCATGGGCGGCGACCGTGTGAGGGTGGCAATGATGGCACGCCGTCAGAATCACATAAAAGAGGCCATAGTAACAGACATTCTCGAGCGCAAGCACGACCAGGCCGTAGGAACGCTGCAGGTAGAGAAGGACTATGCATTCCTCATCACCGAAGACAACATCTTCAACCACGACATCCTCATACCGAAGAAGAAGCTAAAGGGAGGAAAGACCGGACAGAAGGCTGTGGTGAAGATTACACAGTGGCCTACCACAGACGGAAGGAGCAAGGACGAGGCGGTCTTTGGCAGCAAGAGCCTTGTGGGAGAAGTCATCGATGTGCTCGGCGATCAGGGCGACAACAACGTGGAGATGCATGCCATACTTGCGAAATATGGGCTGCCATACAAATATCCGAAGAAGGTTGAAGATGCTGCCAACAAGCTCACGGCAGACATCACAGAGGAAGAGATTGCACGCCGCGAGGACTTCCGCGACGTGACAACATTCACCATAGACCCGAAGGATGCTAAAGACTTCGACGATGCGCTGTCCATACGCAAAGCACAGGGCAAGGGAAATGCCCAGCTCTACGAGGTGGGTGTCCACATTGCCGACGTGTCACACTATGTAACCGAAGGTTCCATCATTGACCGTGAGGCAGAGCAGCGCGCCACAAGCGTATATCTTGTTGACCGCACCATACCCATGCTTCCAGAGCATCTGTGTAACTTCATCTGCTCACTGCGCCCCGATGAGGAGAAGCTCTGCTATAGCGTGATTTTCGTCTTAGACGAAAATGCCAACATCAAAGACTGGCACCTGGCACACACCGTGATAAAGAGCAACAGGCGCTTCGCCTACGAGGAGGTGCAGGCGATACTTGAGCAGAATGGTGTCGTTGACGGAACAGGCGAGCCTGCGCCCCCTGCTACGAAGGCAAAGCCCTACACAGGAGAGTATGCAGAAGAGCTCATCACGCTCGACAGTCTAGCAAAGAAGCTGCGTGCTGCACGCTTCAAGAACGGTGCCGTGAAATTCGACCGTGAGGAGCTTCACTTCGACATTGACGAGAAGGGACACCCCACTCGCTGCTACTATAAGAAGTCGAAAGATGCCAACAAGCTCATTGAGGAGTTCATGCTGTTAGCCAACCGCACTGTTGCCACGTTCATTGGCAAGGCAGGAAAGAATGCGAAGACATTCGTTTACCGTATCCACGACCAGCCCGACCCACAGAAGCTGGAGTCGCTGCGCGCTGCACTCGTGCCCTTCGGCTACAAGGTAAAGACTGGCGGCACACGAAGTGCTATATCAAAGAACCTGAACAAGCTGATGGATGACGTACAAGGTCAGCGCGAGCAGAAGCTTGTAGAGACGCTTGCCCTGCGTGCCATGATGAAGGCGAAATACTCTACTCATAATATTGGGCACTATGGTCTTGCCTTTGACTTCTACACTCATTTCACCTCGCCGATACGTCGCTATCCGGACACAATGGTACACCGCCTGCTCACACGTTATCAGGAGGGCGGACGCTCAGTGAACCAAAACCACTACGAGGAGTTGTGCGAACACTCAAGTGAAATGGAGCAGACGGCACAGAACGCTGAGCGCGACTCAATAAAATACAAGATGGTGGAGTTCATGGCAGACAAGATAGGTCTGGAGTTCGATGCCCATATCTCCGGCATACAGTCCTATGGCATCTACTGTGAGATTGACGAGAACCACTGCGAAGGCTTGGTGGGCATGCACGACCTTGATGGCGACTACTACGAGTTCGACGAGCGTAACTACCAGCTCGTGGGACGACGTCATCACAAGAAATACCAGCTGGGCGACGCCATCCGCATCAAAGTGGCTCGTGCCGACATAGAAAAGCGTCAGCTTGACTTCGTCTTAGCAGAATGACTATAGACTGTTTTAGACTATAGACTACAGATTGTTTTGGACTTTAGACTATAGGTGTTTTTAGACTATAGACTGAAGGCTTTAAACTATAGAATATTATTGCATTCCGCTAAAAGATGAAATGCTATAGTTCATGCGGAGGGTGTGTCATGACACCCTCTCGTTCTTGCTGTCAGAGCGACTCGCACCGAACGGATAATAAAAGTTCTGCTGCTCAACGACACCTTCCGAACTCAGAACTATACGGTTACTTCCCATAATGTATGTCATCTTCTCAAACGCACCGTTACTAAAACTTATTTTCTTCGGCAAATTTAGGATATAACACTGACGTAGCAAAGCGATTTTGGAAGATTAACGCAGTCCGCCCCATAAATAAAGGCATTTCGAGGAAAATTGAGGCAAGTCCGCAAGATGCCACTAAACAAATCGAGGCGGATTGAGGAACGAATTAGGTTTCATATTCGTAACCCGATTGGGCTACGGTCGAAAGTTAAACTTTCTTAACCAACTAAGCAAATCTAGGCATTTCTCGGCAGTTCGAACCGTTTTCACATTTTGCGTTTTTCTTTCTTAAATCTGCCGTGATTTGCATAGCAATTTATTCCCAGAAAGGTATTACTTTTGCAGCCCGAATTTTAAAACGATTAAGAAGCATCCCGCTGAGATGCACAGTAGCAACTGCTATGCCAATAACAGATTCTCCAACTGCTCCTTGAACTCATTTTCATTGCCTTCATTATAAAACGGTATGCCTGTTATATGATAGTTGTCAGTATCTATCTTTAATGAGAGTCCGCTGTTTTGTATTTCTTTCAGGAAATCCTCTTTCCATTTGTCCTTGCCAACGAGGTGGCTTCCTTTCGGCTCTATGAAAATCTGGTAGACAGCATGGCCGCAATTCCTGTCACGCAGATACAGAAGGAAGTCTGGCTCAAATGTGCGTCCCTGCTTGTCGATAATCTTAACAACCTTTTCATTGCGGATGACATAGATGTCCTCGTACTTCTTAGTGAAGTTCTCGTATCTTCGGGCAAATAGACTGATGAACGCCCGTTCCTCGCTTGTGCCGTAGTTCGCGTTGTAGGCATACCAGTCCTTTTCGGCTAATTCATCCTCTTGTCCTCTCATACGTTCTTCATCATCCTTGGGAACAGGTACTTCCTTAGTGCCGAAGACGTCACGCAGATACTTGCTGATGTAAGGCGAGCCCTCATAGTCGGTCTTATTGGCTTTTATCTCCTGCTCTATGTTGATCAGTAGACCCTGAATGGCTCGCAAATAGTCGTGGTTCGTCAACCGGGAAAGCCGTTCCTTGCTTCCCAGAATAGTAATCTCCAAACTGCCAAGATATTCATCGGCAGAAATGAATTCCTTGTATGAAAGCAAGTTCGGACAATATCTTTTCAGATTGTTGAAGCGGAAGAATGGCACGGTGGTTAATGCGTACCTGATTACATGGAGAGGAATGTCCCTGAGAGGAACGTCTCGTCCTTCACTTACCACTGCCGGATCGCTTACTTCACCAAAGGCAAGGATGGTACTGCTTTTCAACTCGTCAAGTCGGTAAGCATAGTTCTTCTTCCTTACGGACAGGTCGGCCAGTGATGTCACCTTGTCGTATTGCTTGGGAACTTTCAGATTATACACCACCCGTGCCTCGCGGAAGAACTTTGTCTGCTTGAAACTGTCCTTCAGCCTTAGCGTTTTCCTCACCGTCTTGTCATCACCAATGCCTGCCTCATGGAGGGCTTTCTTGATTTCCGACACATAGCGGCTGTCCTCCATGATGTGGTAGTAGAGTGTCTCCAGAATGCGCAGCTCATTGTTCAGGTCATTGTCGTATTTGCGCATATAGAGCGGCTGCCCCTCTTCTATGTGGAACGGGAAATAACGTGCTCCTCGTCCAATGAGCTGTGCCTCAGCCCGTGTGGTCTTGCCTATTTTCCCCTTGTTCTCTTCGTTGCGGTCGTCATACATACGGACAATGTCGAACAGGTTCAGCACGTCCCATCCACGATCCAGTTTATTCACGGCAAATACGGCACGGATGGGATTGTCCTCATCCTCCAACGAGTTCAGCAACATTTGATTGCGCTCTTTCTCTGCATCATTGTTGGCACTGATACAGTTCTCCTCACGGAAGTTCTCTCTGGTGCGTCGCACAATGTCTGATGTGGTGATGCCCATGCGGTCGAAGTAGGCAAAGGCGGTCTTAATGATGCCGTCAACACCTGAGCCATTGCGAATACAGTCGATATCCTCATCACTGAGCAGGTCTATCCATTGATGGAAACATTTCTTGTTCAGTTCGCTCTCGGCAATGGTGCGTTTGGCCTTGAACAGGATGACTGGCTTCAGGTTGATGCCGTGATTGGCTGCAAGTACCTGTCGGTAGAGGTTTAGAATCAATGCGTGCATCACTCTGTTTTTTTGGTCAGCTGCCACCTTCATTAGTTCTATCTCTTTGGAATAACCGTCTCGGCGGAACTCTTTCAGTTCGTACTTGAAGATGGCCTTATCAGCATACTTGGCTTCTATCTGAGGTGTTTCCAAATCCATTGTCGCCGTGAACTCTAACAGAATGTTGTCTGTGCTCTGTCGGTGTATGCTTTGTATGGTGTTCTCCCAATTGCCATCCAAGGTGTTCTCATTGCGTGTTGCCACGTTGAAGGCATCGGCTTCGTCGGCCAATAGCACTATCTTACGGTTCTGAAAGTCCTCCAAACTGACAGAGTTCTCCTTGGCATTGGTCATGTCGGAGTGGAGCAGCTGTATGGTTGTGAACTTGATGTTGATGTTCTGCGGGTCGCTCTCGTCAAACGACTGCACTTCCTTCACCGTAACCCGTCGCCCGTCGAACATCAACCGCTCATTAAACACGTACTTCGACGAGCGATCGTTCAGGAAATTGTCTTTCGTCTTGCGGATGACGGCATCGCTGCTGACAAAGAACAGGAAATCCCGGTAGCCTTGGGCATAAAGGTAGAGAACCAGCCCGGCCATGATATTCGTCTTGCCACTACCTGTAGCCATATTATATAACAGGTGATAAGGGCGGCGCTGCTTGTTGGGCCGTTGGTCACGCTCATAGAAGTGGACGAACCTCGCAAAGGCTTCTGCCTGATAGGGGCGCAATGCAAACTTCGGGCGAAGATTCTCCACCACATAGCGAGGCGCCTCGGGTAGCATCCCGAAGTTGCTCAGTATATTGTAATCGTCGAATAAGAATGCCATGCCTACTCCTCTCCGTAAAATGCTTTGGTGATTCGCTTCTCCTCCTCTGTCACACCCGCCTCGGCATCCTCCATGTCCGAAATATTCACATAGAGTTGGTTCATATCGAGCAACGAACAAAGCATCTGCTTCTGCTCTTCCAAGGTAAGTGCCTTGAAGTCCTCCATATCATCGTCCAACTTCTGCATCTCTACGTTGAAGCGGAAAAATGCCCGGGCCTTCATCTGTTCCCAAATCGCAATCAGCTCGTCGGTACTCTGTGCTTCCTCTATCTCGTCAATGAACTTCTGATTATATCGCTTCAGTTCCAGATAGACAAAACTGCCGCCACCGCACCATTTGACTTCATCAGATATTCCTCCTTCATCGCTATCTACAACTTCTTTTAGCCTTCGTACATTTAGTTCGACTTGGTGGTCTATCTGCTCACAGGCTATATACTGTCGATTCATTTTATGGGCTACAGCTGCTGTCGTTCCACTGCCTGAAAAGAAATCTAAAACAATGTCATTTTCAGAAGTTGCTACAGACAGTATAGTCTTTATCAGATTCTCTGGCTTTGCATAATCAAACTCATCACGTCCGAATAGCACATCTATCTCTGCGTTTCCCTTTTCATTCTTACACTCTGAGAGCAGAGATTTTAGAAAGTCTACAATTTGTATGTCTGAGATGACAGCACTCAGTTTCCCTTTTGCGTCATCCTCATATTTGAATTTTCTGCCGTAAGGTTTTGTTATTTTCAGGAAGTCATAGTCATCTGGGAACACAATATAGCCAATGTCGTAATAATGCTGGAAAGTATCTTTTGTTACAGCCCATGTCCTCTTTTCACTTGCAGGATATTCCTTGTCGGTCTTTGGATCAACCATTGTGAAGAAGGAATTTTGACGCTCTTTCGCTGTCGTCTGTTTTGTCAAATCTGCCAATCGCCAAGGTTTTCCAGGATAATCAGGCGTTGTATAATATGTGCGCTCAATGCTTCTTCCCATAACATCAACATCATCGGATACATTGGTATAGACTAATAACCAATCGAAGTCTTGTGAGAAATTGTAGGGAACATCTGATTTGCCGGACCTTGTTCTGCGTGGCAACGTCCCTACGAAATGGTCTGCTCCGAAAATATCATCAGCCATCACTTTTAGATAGTGCATCCCGTCTTCGCCAATGTTAATCCATATTGTCCCGCCTTTCTTTAGCAGTTTCTTTGCTATTTGCAGCCTGTTGCGCATAAACACAAGCCATGAAGATAGGTGAAAACTTGAATTATACTTGAACGT
Source organism: Prevotella sp. E13-27 (assembly GCF_023217965.1). Lineage (NCBI taxonomy): Bacteria > Pseudomonadati > Bacteroidota > Bacteroidia > Bacteroidales > Prevotellaceae > Prevotella > Prevotella sp. E13-27. Next base: position 630,811 of record NZ_JALPSC010000001.1, read on the forward strand.
GTCAGTAGAAGGATTGTTTTTGAAATAATATGGCGGGTCTATATATATCAGTTTTATCTTTCCTCCAAATTCACCCAATAGAGAATGGAGAGTAAGCAAGTTGTTGCCTTTGATAATCAAGTTGTCGGTGATGGTGTTAGCATCCAGTCCCCTTATTTCATTCTTTTGCGCATCCCTATTGAAGGATTGGATTTCGTGCTGCCCGTCTATATCATACAAGGCCGCATTCGTCAACACCTTTGGTTCCAACAATTGCGTTATCTCATCCTGTGCCAACGTCTGATTAAAGAATATCTCGTTGCGCTTCTGGTCTTCTTTCGTCTGCCCTCCCTCAAGGATGCAGTCCTTATAGGGGAACACCAGTTCCACCTCGTTGCGCTGGTTCATAAACCTGCCGCCAATCTGCAGGCCAATCTTCTGTGAATAGCGTGTGTAGCTGTCGCTCAGGTAGTTCTTCTGTTCGATGAATTGCAGAAAAGCCTCCGTCTTGAACACCAAAGCCTCTGCCGTCTCCACGAAGAACGTCTCACGCAGTTGCTCGTCCTTCAAAAGCAGGGCGAGTAGCGTGGGCGAGTAGTTGCGGGCTTCTTCTGCCACCACCCATTTCTTCACCTTTCCATCGTCCGACACATAGTTTGGCTCCTCGGTTAGCCGTTCCATCAGACGGTCGTTCAACCGGCTGCCGCCTCTCTCCTTGTTTGCCTGTTCGTTTGCCATTGTCTTGCTGTGCTTACTCGTTTGACATGAACTGCACGCTGGGCAAGGACATAAAAATGGCGTGAAGCCATCCTTATGCACTTAACCTGAGGGGCTGGCCTAGGAAACGGAGACCCCCAATCACAAATAAGGCTGCAACACGCCAAAGCGAGTGCAAAGCTAAGATGTGATTGTGAGTCAGCCTGCTTTCCAGACCTCCTCTGCTCATGAACGAACTATCTCCAAATAAAGGTTTCCTAGGCCAATTCGGTTAAGTGCGATTCAATAAGCCATGCATTATTGGCGCGGGATTTCTCCCCACACCATGTGCAAAGGTACAAAGAATTATTGAAACGACGTTTGTTTATTAAAAGATTTTACGTAAAAATGACACGTCAGACCATTAAAAGTCAACCATTTTAGACTTTCCTACTAATTACTTTGCAGTTACCCACTAAGTGTAATGAGTTACCCACTAACTCTAAAAGTCAATCTACAAAAAACTGTCTTGATAAAAAACTAATCGAAATCTTGTGAAATTCAAAAATACATTATATTTGCACAGGAATGAAGAAGATTCTCGGATAAGATAGTCCGAATCAAACGATAACAGAACCCGTCGGCATCCCGTAGATCTGCTGGCGGGTCACCTTTTTTAGATACAGCAACGAGTAATCAGAAGCCACGCACGATAGATGAACTATCATGCAATTGTGAATTTCCTATTTGAGAAAGGGTTACTTAAGAAGATTCCTATTACTATTCCCCTCCAAGACCTGCATTTGCTGGATAGCAATCTGGTTCAGTTTTACAAGCCTTTCTCCTTGTGGAACACCATCATTGATAAGCACAGCATTGATATTCTCCATATTCGACAGACATATCAATTCATTGATGGTGGCATAGTCGCGAATATTGCCTTTCAAATCGGGATTTGCCTCTCGCCATTGCTTGGCGGTCATCCCGAACATAGCCACATTTAGCACGTCTGCCTCTTCTGCATAGATGATACTGGCCTGTGCTGAGGTGACTTCTTCGGGTACCAGATGACTCTTGATGGCATCAGTATGGATGCGGTAGTTGATTTTGGATAGTTCTCTCTTGGCAGTCCATCCCAATAATTCCTGTTCCTTGGCTTTTAGGCGTTGGAACTCCATGACAAGGTAAAGGCGGAACTCAACGGAAATCCATGATGCAAACTCGAAGGCTATATCAGTTTGGGCAAAAGTTCCTCCATAGCGTCCCGCTTGCGAAACAATCCCAATAGCATTGGTGGCTTCAATCCAACGAGTAGGCGAAAGCGTGAAAGCATTCAAACCAGCCTCTTTTCTAAACCCCTCGAATTCGAGGGGGTTAAAATTTGGGTTGTGAAGAGTCTCCCATATACCAAGAAATTCCACGGTATTGCGGTTACGCATCCAGTTCGCTATAACTCCGTTGGGGTCTGTGGCGTTTTTCTGCCTGGCGATGTCTGTGATGCTAATGTAATCTATACCATCTTTTGACATAGTCTTGATAGCTACATCTTTAACGATAATCTCATTCTTCTTTGCCATAGGATAGTCTCTAATATAAATTATATGTGCAAAGGTAGCATAAAATCATGAGACAAAAGAACAAAAGGTAAACAATCCCATCCGAAAATGCATTGAATTAATGAATTGTTTAGACTGAACTGTAACATTGCATAAACGGAAATGTGATACAGTCCTGACTGTACCATCTTACAAAGTCGACGACTTTGGTGACCAAACTCGTCGACTTTGGTCACCAAACTCGACGAGTTTGGTTTTCAGCTTTGTCAGTATTGGATTACAGGACTGCCTATGCCACATTACAAAATAGGCAGAACCACATTTAATCTAAAATCTATAATCTTCAGTCTAAAGTCTATAGTCTTCAGTCTAAAGTCTATAGTCTTCAGTCTAAAGTCTATAGTCTTCAGTCTAAAGTCTATAGTCTTCAGTCTAAAGTCTGTAGTCTAAAGTCAGAGAACTACAGTCAAGGCTATCCGACGGTACCCTCTAAAGTCACGCTAAGGAGTTTGCGAGCCTCAACGGCAAACTCCATGGGAAGTTTATTGAGCACATCCTTGGCATAGCCATTGACGATGAGACCTACGGCCTGTTCTGTAGGGATGCCTCGCTGGTTACAATAGAAGAGCTGATCCTCAGAGATTTTTGATGTCGTAGCCTCATGCTCAAAGATTGCCGTGGGGTTCTTGACATCCATATAAGGGAATGTGTGGGCACCGCAGTTGCTACCAAGGAGCAGCGAGTCGCACGAAGAATAGTTACGCGCGTTCTCTGCAGAAGAGGCTGCACGCACCAAACCGCGATAGCTGTTCTGGGAATGTCCAGCGGAGATACCCTTGGAGATGATGGTCGATTTGGTGTTCTTACCTATATGTATCATCTTCGTACCTGTATCAGCCTCCTGATAGTTGTTGGTGACAGCGACAGAATAGAACTCAGCGGCGCTGTTGTCACCACGAAGGATACATGAGGGGTATTTCCATGTTATGGCAGAGCCAGTCTCCACCTGTGTCCACGACAGCTTGGAATCGACACCGCGCAGATCGCCACGCTTAGTAACAAGGTTCAGCACACCACCCTTTCCATTCTCATCGCCAGGATACCAGTTCTGCACTGTGGAATATTTCACCTCTGCACGGTCCTTAACGATAATCTCCACGATGGCAGCATGGAGCTGGTTCTCGTCACGCATAGGAGCGGTGCAGCCCTCAAGATAAGACACATAGCTGTCATCGTCGGCAATGATGAGCGTACGCTCAAACTGACCTGTGCCGGCAGCATTGATGCGGAAATAGCTGCTCAGTTCCATGGGACAGTGGACACCCTTTGGAATATATACAAAAGAGCCATCAGAGAATACAGCGGAGTTCAGGGCAGCAAAGAAATTATCCTTGTAAGGTACCACGCTTCCCAGATATTCGCGCACCAGGTCGGGATGTTCCTTTATGGCCTCGCCTATGCTGCAGAAGATGACACCACGTTCAGCCAGCTCTTTCTTAAACGTTGTCTTCACCGACACAGAGTCCATGATGGCATCGACAGCAGTATTGCCACTGAGAGCCAGACGCTCCTCCAAGGGGATGCCAAGCTTATCGAAAGTTTTTTCAAGTTCGGGGTCTATCTTACCAGCCTCATCGCCCTTCTTGGCTTTCTTCGCAGTAGGGTCGGCATAATAGCTAATTGCTTGATAGTCAACCTCTGGCACATGCACATGCCCCCACTTCGGCTCTGACTGCTCACTCCAATAGCGGAAAGCCTTAAGACGGAAGTCGAGCATCCATTCAGGTTCGCCTTTCTTCTGTGATATGAGTCTGACGACATCCTCGTTCAGACCTACAGGAATAATCTCTGTATGTACATCAGTGGTAAAGCCGAACTCGTATTTCTGTTCAGCAATGCGGCGCACCAATTCGTTATCGCCCGATTCACGCTGCGCCTCTTCCTGTTGAAGATTATTATTTTGCTGTTTATTAACTTCCATTCATCTCAATCTTTGGGGATGCAAAAGTACAAAAAATATGCATAGCATCTTTCTTTTTCAGCTTTTTTAAGCAATCAGAACCCTTGAAAAATGATTATAATGCCATGTTTTTGGCTTTTTTCAATAATGATTTAAATAATTACACAAAATTATGTAAAAAACAATTTAACTTTGCATTACCTAAAAAAGACTAACAATTAAAACTGATCATTCCAATATGACAAGGAAAACATCACTATTAATCACTGGTTGGCTACTGCTGACTAGTCTCTTTATGCTTTCTTGTCAGGATATTGCTGATGACGATCATTATTCAGCACCCTCGTGGCTGAGGGGAAATGCCTGGCAGGTTCTGGAAGGCGACGGTAATCACAAAATGTTCCTGAAAGCCGTAGAGCTAACCGATTACAAGCCCATCGTCAACGGACAGAGTATCCTTACAATCATGGCGCCCGATGATGATGCATGGCAGAAGTTCTTGCAGGAGCAGGGCTACGCATCAGTAGAGGACATGAACGAGAAAGCTCCACAGGCGTTGAAAAAGACAGTAGGTTTCCACCTGATGTACTACGCCTACGACTGGAACAATCTGGTGAACTATCGTCCTTCAGAAGGCGATGGAGCTTCTGCAGAACAGAAAGAGGCCAATGCCGGTCTGTGGTACAAGCACCGCACACGCAGTCAGGACGATATGGAAGACATGCGCGGAAAGCTCAATGGCGTTGACACGCTTGTCACCGTTTATCACTACGAGCGATTCCTTCCCGTTCTTTCAAACAAGTTCTTTGCGTCGAAAGGCATTAGCGCCAAGGAGAACTATGAGTATTTCTTCCCGCAGAGCCAATGGTCTGTGCAGAATGACGGATTCCAGGTTGCCAACGCAAGCGTGAAGGACGCAAACGCAGTAGTTACCGACAATGGCTATCTGTATCACATCAATCAGGTGATACGTCCCTTGGAGACAATCTATCAGACTCTGAAGGGCAACCCCAACTATTCAGACTATATCAGTCTATACGACAAGTATGCCGAGTTTACGGAAGCTGCTACTGAGACCAGCGACAAGGTGGGAAAGGTGGTTTACACGCTTACTCACGGCGTACTGCCCAGTATTGCCTGTGAATGGCCGGTAACCGACTATCGCAGGATGGAGACGCTGGAGCGTGCTGCATATAACATTTTTGCGCCGTCGAACCTTGCTATCAACAATTTCTTCAAGAACTATTGGACAGCAGAAGGCGGATATCTGTCACTGGACGACCTGGATCCGATGATCATGCGCTATTTCATCATGCAGTCGTTTGCAGAGAGCACGGAGCCTGTATTCCCTGAAGAAATAACAAAGGGTCTGGTAGAGACTTCGTTCGGCACACCCATCAACATTAATCCGAATGACGTGAGCGACCGCCTGTTCTGTGAGAATGGTGTGGTATATGGTATGAACGACATGAAGGCGCCCGCCATCTTCTCGTCAGTGGTAGGTCCTGCTTTCAAGGACACTACATATCAGTGCTTCCTCTACACTCTTGACAAGAGCGACCTTATCCTTTCATTGGCATCCAACAAGTCTGAATTTGTGGTATTGGTGCCCAGCAACCTGCAGTACAATCAGAACGAACCAGAGATGCGTATTAACGTCACATCACAAGGCAAGAATCTGGAAGTCTTCAATGAGACTGACGGTGGTTACGCCAACATTGGACAGAGTCAGGCACGCAATATCATCAACATTCACACTGCCACCAACCTGAACGAGCTGAAAACAACAGGTACACAGGTAGTAGAGACAAACACCGCCTTTAACTACTGGTTCGTTCACGATGGTAAGATTACCACCAACGCCCTGTTCAACGAGCAGCTGAATCCTTCATACACAGGAACACCTTTCGTGGGATTCAAAGAGGTGACCATCAACGGAAAGCCATGGGACAATGGACGCGCCTACACTTACGAGAACAAACAGCTCTTCAGTGAACAGACAGGCGACGGACTTGAGCACCTGCTGGCAGTAGGCAACGACAAGAACTACGAATACTATCTCTTCTCACAACTGCTACAGAAAGCAGGCATCGTAAATCAGGGAAAGATGTCAAGCATCTTCACTGAAGGTGAGCGCTGTGTGGCCTTTGTTCCTACCAACGAAGCCATAAAGCAGAACATCAGCAATATACCTGGCTGCAGCGGTCTGAAGGTAGCTGGAGACTATACACTCTCAGGCTCTATCACAAGCACCAACAAGACATTGCTTGCCAACTACCTTCGCAACTATTTCGTATCGTCATTGACAAACACTGTCACAAGCTATCCTTATCCAGGATCAGCTTTCAAAGGCAAGTACCTTGCTCTCAGTGGTAATAATGTAGAGTTGCAAGATCATGGCACCACCATCAGCATTGGAATGGAGAATGGTACGCAAGTCTATGCCATTGACAAGTATTTTGCATTGCCTTTCGCCTTCAGCGATGGTTGCATGCAACTAATAAATGGAATCCTTTTAAGTGAATAGTGAAAAGTGAAAAACAAATAATTTGCTACAGCTTAAATTTAAACAGGAAATGACTATGAACTATAACATATTTTTTTACACGAATAGTATGAAGTCAAGGATGTGGAAGCTTGTGATATGCACGGCATTCTTCATTCTTAACTCTTCACTCTTCACTTCCATTTCGGCACAAACCATTACCGGTACCGTCACCGAGCTTATAGGTAACACGAAAGAGCCTATCATTGGTGCCAACGTGGTGCTGGTGAACAATCAGAACCGTCATGTAAAAGGTACTGTGACCGACTTTAATGGCAACTATAACCTACAAGTGCCCAAAGATGCAAACAATCTGAGACTGAAGGTTTCATATATCGGCATGAAGACTCAAACTGTGAAATATACAGGCCAGAAAGTGCTGAACTTCACACTTGAGAACCAGGCCATGCTGAAAGAAGTGACTGTCACCGGACAGAAAGGCGGACGCGACGGTATGGGAATATCCCGTATGGAGCAGACCTCTTCAGTACAGAGACTCGACATGACGGAAATCGTGGAGACGTCGCCTGTCACCTCAGTAGAAGAGGCACTTCAAGGTCAGATTGCCGGTTTGGACATCAACCTGGGAGGCGACCCTGGTGCACGTAGCAGCATACGCATCCGCGGTACCAGCTCACTGAGTGCAAGCAACGAGCCGCTCATCGTCATCGACGGCGTGCCACAGGACATTGACATCAGCGATGACTTCAACTTCGCCACTGCCAACGAGGAAGATTTCGGCGCACTTCTGAACATCGCCCCTGCCAATATCGAAAGCATTGAGGTGATGAAAGACGCATCGGCCACTGCCATCTACGGTACGAAAGGTGCTAATGGTGTGCTGCTCATCAACACTAAGAAGGGAACAATGGGTAAGACCAAGTTCTCATTCTCCAGCAAGTTCACAGTGAAGAAAGAGCCAGAGAGCATTCCTCTGCTCAATGGTCCACAGTATGTGGCCTTGATGCAGAACTCTATCTGGAATGCAGCCAACGCGAAGGGCGTTAGCAGCGCAAGCAACGAGATGAACATGCTGTTCAACAATGCAGAGCTGAACTACGACCCGAACTTCCGTTATTACGACGAGTACAATGTAGATACCGACTGGCTGGAAGAAGTTAAGCAGGATGCCATCATCACAGACAACAACTTCTCTATGACTGGTGGTGGCGAGAAAGCTGTTTACAAGCTGAACCTCGGCTACTACGACGAGCAGGGTACGACAATAGGTACAGGTGTTCAGCGTTTGAGCGCCGGCATGAAGATTACATACAGCTTCAGTGATCGCCTGCGCGTACATACCGATTTCTCATTCTCCAACACTAACAAGGACGCCAACGTGCTGGATAACGCCCGCTCTATGGCAATGAACAAGATGCCTAACCTGAGTCCATACTGGATTGATGATGTGACAAAGCAGTCAACAGGTGTCTATTTCACTCCAGAAGAGGACTTCCAGGGTGGCTACTCCAGCAACTACAACCCTGTGGCACTGGTCAAAGAAGGCTACAGCAAGACCACACAGCGCCAGGAGAAGATGACCATTAAGCTGGACTATGAATTCCCATTCAAGCTAAGATATGAAGGCTGGGTATCCATGAACATGAGCACCACGAAGAACAAGAAGTTCCTTCCTCAGGAGGCAACGGGTGTGCTGTGGACCAGCAGCAATGCCAACCGTTCAACGGATGCTACCAGCGATGCTTTCTCTTTGCAGACAGAGAACAAGCTTATCTACAACAACACATTCGGCAAATATCACAAGTTGATTGCCACTGCCCTGGTGAAGACTGCTGACAGCCAGAGCTTCAGCTACAGCAGCAGTACCTACGGCAACGCCTCGCCAAACCTGAGCGACCCCGTAGTTGGCAGTGTGGTGGCATCTTCAGGTTCAGGCAACTCTGAACGCCGCAGCATTATGTTTATCGGACAGGCCGTCTATTCTTTCGACAACCGTTACGTGGTACGTGCAACAGTGAACCGAGAGGGTAACTCTACCATGGGTAAAGATAAGCGCTGGGGCACCTTCCCTGCCTTCGGCTTGGCATGGAACGCTGAACAAGAGCACTTCTGGAGCGAAAGCATAAAGAAATGGCTCAACACCGCCAAGCTTCGTATAGGCTACGGATTGAGCGGCTCATCACCTTCAGGTGCCAGCATCTATCTTGGTGCATACAAGAGTCTTGGACAATACATGAACATGGCGGCCATCGTGCCAGACCGCATGCAACTGGACAACCTGAAATGGGAGACAACGCGTGAGACAGACTTCGGTATCGACCTGCGTCTGTTTGACAAGTTGAACTTCACCTTCGACTATTATGACAAGGAGACAAGAGACATGCTGCTTAAAGACACCAAAGTGCCTGCATCAACAGGTTACTCATCTGTCAAGTACATAAACAGCGGAAAGATGTCGAACAGAGGTGTCGAGTTCCGCATGGACTACGAGATATACCGTAACAAGACATGGACAGTCTCCGTCAATGCCAACGTGAGCCGTAACGTGAACAAGGTTAAAGAGCTGCCATCTACATGGGTGTTTGACAACTACACCTTCGGCAACGGAAACTATGCGCTCCGCATAGTGGAGAACGCCCCAGTAGGCTCGTTCTATGGCTATCGCTACCTTGGCGTTTATCAGAACACGGAAGAGACATACGCCCGCGATGCCAACGGAAACGTGATGACCGACTGGCAGGGCAAGACCATTACCATGAAGAATGGTACTGAGCAAGTATATCCTGGTGATGCACGCTACGAAGACATCAACCACGACGGTGTAATCAACGAGAATGATATCGTATATCTAGGCAATGCCAACCCGAAGTTCTTCGGTGGTGGTGGTTTCCAGATACGCTGGAAGCAGCTGACACTGACAACATTCTTCTACGGACGCTACGGACAAAAGGTCATCAACGGTGCACGCATCTCACTGGAGAACATGCGCGGAAAGGGCAACCAGTCAACAGCAGTTCTGCACCGCTGGCGCTCGGAAGGCGACCAGACCGACATTCCACGCGCTCTCTATGGCATGGGCTACAACTATCTGGGCTCAGACCGTTTCGTGGAGGACGCATCATTCATCCGTCTGAAGACTCTCTCACTGAGTTATAACCTGCCAAAGGCATGGCTCAAGAAAATAGGTATCACACGACTGAACGTCTTCGCTACAGGATATGACCTCCTCACATGGACAAGCTATAAGGGACAGGATCCTGAGGTGAAGATGCCATCACCAACATCTTTGGTAAAGGACAACGCGACGACACCTGTCTCTAAGCGTTTCGCATTTGGTATTAACCTCGACTTCTAAAGAACTAATGATTATGAAACAGAAATATATCAAAATCATCTGCGCAATCTGCGTAATCTGCGGTCTTTCCTCCTGCAATGACTGGCTCGATGTCCTGCCCAACAACGAGCAGGTGACCGACAACTACTGGAAGTCGAAAGAGGATGTGGAAGCTGTTATCGCCTCCAGCTACTATTATATGAGACAAAGCACACCAACCATAATCAAATGGGGTGAGCTGCGAGGTGGCACCATCTATACACTGGGAGCAAGTGAAGCTAAGCTACAGGACTTCAACATGACTGCCAGCCATTCACTCTGCGACTGGTCAACCATCTACAAGATCATAGGCCTTGCCAACTCAGTCATCATGTATGCGCCTGGTGTAAACGATAACACCTATTACGACGCTATGCGTAACTCGCACCTGGCAGAAGCTTATTTCATACGCGATTACTGCTATCTCCTGTTAGTGAAGAACTTCAAGGAGGTGCCCCTCGTACTTCAGGCATACGTCAACGACCACGCTTCATTCGACTTGGCAAAATCTAGTGAACTGGAGATTATCGCACGTATAAAAGAAGACATTAAGACCATATTAAGTAAAGGGTCTGCCAAAGGCACATATGAAGAGGATTGGCAGACTAAGGGCCGTGTCACGAAATGGGCACTCTATGCTCTGATGGCCGATGCTTGTCTGTGGAGCGAGGACTACGACCAGTGTATCCAGTATTGTGACATGATACTCAATGCCACCGACAATTTCCGTCCGGCATTCATAAAGAAGTCGAACGACTGGTTTACCATGTTCTATCCTGGCAACTCCAATGAGAGTATATTCGAGCTGAACTGGGACTATAACAGCTATCAGGAGAGTAACAACTTTGCATCACTGTTCACGCCGACAGGCTCCCCCACCCTTCGTCCCACGCCACAGGCCACTGAGAAGATGAAACAGGAGACACAGGAATTAAAGAACAAAGGTGTAACGGAAGACGGACGCATGGGACGCATGCTTCTCGGAACCTACGTGCCTGATAATGGATCAACTGCAGCTTGGGCAACTGCCAACCAGTATTACATCTGGAAATATTATGGTACAGACGTGGCAGACATCTCCGGTGGTGCACGTCAACACCAGGATGCCAACTTCATTATCTATCGTGTGGCTGAAATCATGATGATGAAGGCACAGGCACTGACCATGAAAGGAGAAAGTTCATGGAAGGAAGCAATCAGCCTCATCAATAAGATTCGCAACCGTGCCGGTCTTGCCGACTTCAAGAATATCGACATCACAGCTTCAGATGCTGACGCTCTGATTTCACAACTTGACGAGCTGACTCTGCTGGAGGAAATTCTTGATCAGAAAGAGATGGAGTTCATGGCAGAAGGCAAGCGCTGGTACGACCTGTTGTGGTTCGGACGAATTGCCGGAAACAAATACAAGACGCAATTCATCAATAAAGTTATTGAAGGAAACGTGACCACTAATCAGCAGTGGATATTCTCTGTTTTGCAAGACGCAAACGCATGGTACATGCCTATTCCACAGGCAGACATTGAGCACAACACGCTGTTGGTGCAGAACCCATATTATGGAACAACGAAGTAATTGAGACAAAAAACAGATAATTATGATTACCAATAGCATAAAGAAAATCATCGCAAAAGGACTGACAGGATGTACCTGTGCTTTCGTCCTAATGGCAGTTTCTTTTCTCACTGCCTGCGACAAGGATGTATTCGACATCAACACTGACCCTTTCAAGGATCAGAAGTATGTCAATGAGCTGAAATCGCCTATCTCGACATTCCTTACCGAACAGGAAGGCTTTAGCGAGTATGTAGCTGCGCTGAATTATTCAAACATGTTCAACGCGCTTAACCAGTCGTCCTCAGGCGTCAGTTTCACAGCCTTTGTGCCTAACGACAACGCCATGAAGGAGTTTTATCAGCGTCGCGGTGCGAACAGTCTGACGGACCTCACTCCAGAATATGTACGCCAGTTCGTTCTCTATCACACGGTAAAGGACTCTATCCTGCCAGACCAGTTTATCATGAAGAAAACTGTGCAGAATCTGAGCAACGATGTGATTTCAATAAAAATCGACTCCACCCAGGCAGGACAGATACTTCTGAACGACGAAGGCCGTATCATTGAAATGGGACTTAGTGCATTCAATGGAAAGATTTATGTACTTTCTAAGGCCATGACGCCATTGGTAGAGACCGTTTTTGACCGTATTTCAGATGCCGGGCAGTCAACTATCATGGTCGAAGCCCTGCGCGCCACAGGATGGGCCAAGAAGCTCAGCACCGTGGTAGATACCACTATTGTAGAACGCCAGAAAGTTATTACACATTATTATTATACAGTACTGAATGTTACCGATGCTGTTTTCAGCAAAGCTGGTATCAGTTCATTAGACCAGTTGCGCTCGAAGCTGAAGAGCAATGACAGCAGAGCTCTTTCCGAGGACTCGCTGCTTCGCGAATATGTGGGCTATCATATTCTTCAGAATCAGTACTCAACAGACGATCTGGGAGCCATTCAGGGTTCTGAGACAACACGTATATGGAGTTCATCGGCAAACAACCAGGTATTCACAGTAACTACCGACACGCTAACCGACGTAGTAGCAGAGAAATACAAGTTGAATGCTTCTTCGGAAGCAGCTCGCTTCGTTCCAGAAAAGTCAAACATCCTGTCGAAGAACGGCTATGTGCATGAGATTGACAACTGGATGCCAGTATGGGAACCTAAGCAGACCGCAGTCCTCTGGGATTTGGCTGACTATCCGGAAATAAAGAATATTGTTCCTGCTGAGGATTATCAACCATCAGAGCCCACGTCGTCTGAGAAGCGCACCCGAGTAGCCAACGCTGCCTGCTTCGAATATGAGGTAGGAGAATCTGGCACAAATAATTCCTCTTATAGTGAGATTGACTATGTCACCTGTAAGAGCAACATGGCTGATGCGAACAACTACGACCGCATTGTATTCAACGTTGGCTATATGGGTAAGGTCAGCATGAAGACTCCTACCATTGTACGTGGCAAGTACCGCGTAGAGCTGACTCTATCCTACATGGCAAACCATAACTTCATGCGCACCATGAGCGACGGTAACGGTGGATTGCTGAAAATAACATTCGACGAGAAACAGGAACATACCATTTTCTCAGCACCTTACACCAAGGTGCCCAAACCACTGCCCGGTGTTTATACCAGCGTACTCTACGATGAGATTGAATTCGAGGAGACAGCGTCACACAAGTTCAGTTTCGTTGTTCTCGACCCGGCTGCCAGCACTAACAAAAGCTTCAGTCTGCAATTCGACTGCATACGCTTCATCCCTATTGAAGATTGATAACAGAGCATTAATGTTTGAATAAAACGAAATATTATGAAGACAAACATCATATCAAGATTATCGACCGCATTACTGGTAGCAAGTATCGCATTGGTATCTTGCTCCGAGCTGGAGGACAACGATCACTACTCCAATACAGACAGTCAGATAAACAACAAGGAGTTGAAGATTGTAAACCAGACCAGCGACCAATACATGCACAGTCGCGAGGATCTCTCCCAGATGAACCAGCTGTTTGAGGCTCAAGGCATCTACAAGGAGCTTCAGGAGAAAGGTCAGTTCAGCACACTCCTCGTGGTGGCCAACAACGACTTTAAACAGCCGTCAACAGACAGCATCAAGTTCATCACACGTTCACACATCAGTGACATATCTATCTCTCCTGCCAACCTTAAGGACGGCACTCGTCTGATGATGTGGCACGGAAAGTATGTTGACGTGAGCATCGACTCCTTGGGACATGAAGGCAATATTGTTGATCATATCATGTTCAACAACGCTGCCATCAAAGAAGTGGTGAAGACAACAAACGGATATATCTACATCATTTCCGATATGATTAAGACCCCAACCTCACTGCGCGACTATATCGAGTCATTGCCCGATGACTACTCTATCTTCCGCGACATGATCTTAGCATCCGGAGGTAAAGTCTTCGATCGCACTAACAGTAAGGCTATTGGTGTGAACAATGAAGGAAACACGGTCTATGACACAGTATGGATCTACACGAATGAATTCTTCGACAATGTTAAATTCGACATGAACTCAGAGTCGCTCACTGCAACCATGCTGCTCTTCTCTAACGATGTCATCAACGATGCCATGAACGATGCCCACGAGCGTCTTGGTAAATGGCAATTGGAACGCAGCGACAGTCTCATCAAGGACTGGCTGTTGAAGACATCATTCTTCTCTAAGAAATACACTGGCGAGGAGATTCAGACCACAGAAGAGAATGAGCTCAAGAGTATCTATAACACCGTTTGGCGCACCGACCTGCAGCAAGTAGATGCCAACAACCCCATAGCGCTATCAAATGGTATTGTTTACAATGTTAAGAAACTGCGTTTCCCATTGGGTGTGCTCGTCTATCGCCTGAAGGACTACTTCCACCATTACGAGTACTGTACCGCAGAGCAGAAAGACGAATACTTCAAGGGAACAAACCTTACCTTTAAGAATTGCAGCACAGAAGTTGTAGCATGGACACCATGGGCTGGTGTATGGCCTATGCACGAAAACCGTGTCCTTCAATACGACAAGCCATCAGGCCTCAACGACAGTGAAGGATTCCAGTTGGACTTCACCCCAGTGAAAAAAGATGCAGATGGCAACATAACGCCATATCTCATCCCACCTGGCACATACCGCATGGGTATGGGATTCACCCAAGCCGTAACATTCTCAGCCCTTACTATAACCGTCTTCGCAAACGGCACTGAAATCGCAAAGGTTTCACGAAAAGTGGGTGGAAACACTGACTATCACTACGATCGTGGCTCCACACTGCCGAGATGTTTCCCTGAGGGCTATGATGCATCATACGTTCGCGAAATGGGTGGTAACAGCAAGGCAAGCTACTACGACACCGACGGTGGTAAGATATTCGACGAGATTATTATCCCCGATGTTAATGGCGACAACTCCGGTGTAAAGATTGTCATACGTATCAGCAGCAACGACTGGGAAGGACAAACCTTTATCAGGCTCCATCACTGGTGTCTGCGCCCCATTGAGAACACAAAATGAACCTTTCAACTACCAGCATATCTATGAATATGAATATCAAGAAACTGCTTTTGACCTTGGCATTGCCCATAAGCATTGTCACAGGCACACATGCACAGAAACTCAGCGGCTATATTGTCACATCAGCCAACGAACCCATTGCTGAAGCGATCATCTCCAGCCCAGGTTGCGAGACAGTACGCTCAGCTGCCGATGGTAGTTTCACCATCGAAGGCATAAAAGAAGGTAATGCGCTTACCGTCTGGCACGACGGTTTCTTCCAGCGCAGTATATATATCCTCGACAACTCTGCGAAGAATCTTCGTGTATATATGATTGAGAGCGATCGTAGCCGCTATAACGAAACAAGCGTTACACCTTTTGCCACAAAGCAAGGCGACCCGGCTGCTAACAGCATGCAAAATATCAACCGCAAGGACTTTGCTTTAGGCTCGCTGTCTATTGACAATGCACTGAAAGGAGAAATGACCGGACTGTTGGTTACCAACAAGAGCGGCATGACGGGTGAGGGAGCATACATGCAACTGCGCGGCATACGCTCACTGGTAGCAGACAATGCGCCACTCATCGTTATCAACGGGGTACCTTACATACCCGATGCAAATCTCAGCCAGATTGTCGGAGGCTACTCACGCTCACTGTTCCAGTCGCTCAACAATCAGGACATACGCAACATCACCGTTCTAAAAGGTGCTGAGGCTGCCACATACGGTTCTATGGGTAGCAACGGCGTCATAATGATTGAGACCGACCAAGCAAGCAGTACTAATATGGACACACGTATATCGTTCTCTGCTATTGCCGGTACCAACTGGAACAGTAAGCGAATACCGCTGATGAACTCTACTGAATACAAGAACTACCTCAGCGATATTGGCCTTACCTACTATCCCAACATGGAAGCCTTCTTCAGTGACTTTAACTTCCTCAGTGACCCGAAGGCCAACAAATGGTATCTCTATCAGTATGACACCAACTGGCAGGACGAGATCTACCGCAACAGCACATCAATGGACTACTTGTTCCGCGTGGAGGGTGGTGATAACATTGCAAAGTACAACATCTCATTGGGCTATATGAGCGACGAAGGAACCCTAAAGGATACCTATAGCGATCGCTACAATGCACAGATAAACGCCTCAGTATTGGTGAGCAAGCAATTTGAGATACGTGCAAACATCAATACTGCCTATCTCAAAGGCAAGTATCAGGAGCAAGGACTAAGCCTGGAGACCAATCCTCTGTTGGCTGCCTATCGCCGTGCGCCCCTGCTCAGCCCCTATTGGAGTGACCTTTATGGCAACCTGACCGGCAAATATGCTGATTATAATCTGGGTGCCATCACCAATGAGAACTTCCGTGTGTCCAACCCTGTCTCACTGGTCAACACCATGATGGGCAAGAACCGCCAGTATGACATGAACACGAAGATACATCTCATCTATACCCCCATGCGCAACCTTACCATCAACGGCATTGTTGGCATGTATTACAACTACAATCAGGAAGAGACATTTATTCCAGGTAAAGACAATCTGGACATTGTGCCCACCTACGACCAGTACGGTCAGTCAGACAATACCGTTCGCGTAGGTACCAACCACACATTTAATATGTACTATCATCTGAATGGCGGCTACAAGCTGAATTTCGATGAGCTGCATAAGTTCAATTTCAATGCCGGATGGCAGGTGCTTACCACTTCATACGAGTATGACGCAGGATTCGGACGCAACTCAAACAACGACTTCTACCAGACTCTTGGTGATGCACAGTCATTAGGTAAATATTTCTCAGGTTATAACAACAAGTGGAACTGGGCCAATGGCTATGCTCATGCCGACTGGACCTATAACAACACCGTAAAGGTGGGACTCACAGCTTCACTCGACGGAGCTTCAAGCATTGGCAAGGATGCCACCCGTCTGTCGTTCTATCCTGCTATAGATGCTGTGTTCATGGCTAAACAGGTGCCACTTTTCAACCAGATAGAATGGCTTGAGAAGCTGAATGTCTATGCTAACTACACACTGTCAGGAAACAGCCGCTTCTCGTCAAAGTTAGGCAAATATTATTACACCTCCTATCCTTTCCAGAACATCTCCGGACTGGTGAGAGGCAATGTGCCCAACAACGCATTGGAAGCCGAGAAAGACCGCACAGTCAACATTGGCTTAGAGACTTCATTGCTCCGCAACCGTTTGTCTCTTGGCATAGGCTATTACAACATCCAGTCTTCTAATGTATTGGTGGCAGGCACACGTTCTGTCCTACTGGGCTCCAACACTTATTACAGCAACGAAGGCAAGTTTGAGTCACAAGGCATAGAACTGTCTGTAGCATTCGCCCCCATTTACATGAAGGACTTCAGATGGATGGTTGGTGGAAACCTGACCACATTGCGTAACCGCGTTGTATCATTAGGCTCGCTTGGTGAGATTGTCAACACCTTAGACGATGATGCACAGGTTATCACTCGCGTGGGCGAGGACCCCTACGCTTTCTACGGACTGAAATCAATGGGCATATTAACCACCACAACTGAGGCCGAGAAAGCCAACTTGACAGCTAACGGTGAGAAATTTGTTGCCGGTGATGTTCATTTCTATGACAAGACTGGCGATGGCATCATTGACAATCAGGACCGCGAGGTGATTGGCTCTGCCACTCCAGATTTCTATGGTTCATTCTTCACCCGCTTTGAATACAAGCAGTTTGCACTCGACATGACGTTTGCCTACAGTGTGGGTAACGATGCTTACAATGCTGTGCGCCGCATCACAGAGTCGGGAAACAGCTTTGCCAACCAGGCTAAGTCCGTCAATCGCCGCTGGCTCATGGAAGGTCAGCAGACTGACATGCCACGAGTGCAGTACAACGACCGTGTGGGCAACAATGCATTCAGTGACCGTTGGATTGAGGACGCATCATATCTGAAGCTCCGCGACGTGACCTTCAGCTACACATGGCAGAAGCCCTTGTGGAATTTCATTCAAGGAGGTACAGCCTTTATCACAGGTCAGAATCTGATTACATTCACAAAGTATCTGGGTCTCGATCCTGAGTTCTCCTATTCTTACAGTCCGATGATGCAAGGTGTTGACTATGCTAAGGCAACTGCTCCTCGCGCTGTCAAGGTCGGTGTTAATCTGAAGTTCTAAAACAGAGAAATTAGTAATTAGAAATTAGTAATTAGAAATTATGATTACCAAAGATATAAAATTCCTTATTATAGGTTTTGTTTCATTCTGCGGCTTTTCTGCTATAACGACAAGCTGTTCCGACTTCTTCGAGCCGACCACTGACGATGAACTCGACGGAAGCAAGGGATTCACCAGCAATACTGAGATGTACACAGGCTTTCTGGGCATCATCACAAAAATGCAGGCTGTGGGTGACAAGGAGATACTGTTGACCGAAACACGCGGTGAACTCATTGAGCCCAGCGACGAGTCATCAGACGAACTCATAGCCCTCTATAACTATGAGCAGAACCTGCAGAACAACTCATACGCCAATCCAAAGGGCTACTATGAGGTAATTTTGGCCTGCAACGACTACTTGCAGAATATGGAGAAATACAAATCAAACCCCAATGCTGACAAGGATGCTTGGAAGGCGCTCGTCTCCAGCACCATCCGCACTAAGGTATGGGCTTATAAGACATTAGCCGAGATCTATGGTCAGGCTATATGGTATGACACAAACGTTGTCACCCCTGAGCAAGCAGCCAATGGCGACGCTTATCCTGTGCTGCCATTAGACCAGATTATCGACAAATGTCTTTCTCTGATGGACAACGGCTTTGACGGTGTGCCCTCTACATTGGAAATCAACTGGATTGCCTGGCTTGATCCGTCAAACGTTTCAAGCATTGCCAGCAGCAGCTACCGTAAATGGACCTATATCGTTCCTCCCTACGCAGGGCTCTATTCCGAGCTATGTCTCTGGAAGGGAGCAGTACTGGATGCTGCAGGTACAGACGCTAAGACATATTACAAAAAGGCTGCCGACCTCATGCTTGAGGTGCTCAACAAACAGATATGTGTTACCAGCGACCCTGGTTCCAATGTCTATTGGATGCCTTCAGGTTCTACACCAGGTCACTACACCCCTATATGGAACTATGCACAACCCTACCCCTACGAGTCGGTTTCGGCAATCATCTACGACTTCAACAACAACCAGACCAACTCATTGTTGAAGCACTTCTCCAATGAGTTCCCCAACAAGTATCTGTTACGTCCTTCAGAGGCTGGTATTGCGCGTTTTCTCGACAAGACATTTAACCCCGGAGCTACGACCAGCGACACTCGTTACAAGTGCTGTTTTGGCAATTCCTCTGGTCAGCGCTATCTGTCGAAATTCCGCCCTGTGGGCAGTTCCGTCCGTGCCAATGCTAATCAGGATGATGTACATATCTACATCTATCGCGCCACACAGTATCACATGATGCTCTGTGAAGCATTGAACCATCTGAAGCGATTCATCGCACTAAACGCAGTATTAAACACTGGTGTAAAATCTGGCGAACTGGACTATTGTTTCAACGCCAAGTCTTCTGAGTGGGAAGGTTTTGCCAGCACCGTTGATCCGACAAAGTGTGACTGGACAGCCGATGCCAACTGGGGCACCCGCAAATATCCGTCGCTTGGCATCCGTGGCTGTTTCAGCGGCCTCACCCCTCGCAGTCTGAAAGACAACATCATAGAATTAGGTGAGACAGCATCACTGAAAGTAAACGACATGGCACTGCTCGACGAATCGATGCTTGAGTTCGCAGGTGAAGGTAAGGTATATCCTATGATGAACCGCATGGCTGTACGTTATAACGACCCAGCAATCGTGGCTAACCGCGTAAAAGCTAAATACACTGACGCTGCCCTTGCTGCCACAGTTAGTGCCCGTATCATGGAAGGAGGATACTGGGTGCCGTTTAAGTTAAACTAATTATAATTCCATTATAATAATAAGCTCTGAAATAAATTATAGCTATAATTTTCGCGATTATAGCTATAATTTTCGTATTTATAGCTATAATTTATGACCGAACACTTTTCCCTTTGAACTTATTTATTTACTTTTGCGTATTAATATAAACCAAACAAATCAATTAATATAATTATTAACTAAAAACAATTAAGCATGAAGAAATTATTTACACTTGCTATGTTACTTGTGCTCGCCCTCACGGTCAACGCACAGGAGACGTATCGTAAGTCGTGGGACTTCACAAAATGGAGCGCTACGACAGTGGCTAACCTGAAAGCAGAAGCTGTAAAGAGCGAAGTCAAAGACTTAGGAGACGGCAAGACACAGTTAGTCGATGACCATGGTGCTCTTTGGTCAGACCATGAGAAGGCTGTTGGTAAAGATTGTACATCCTATGGTGCATCTAAAGACGGCAAATGTTTCTGGGCAACCAGCAACAACAATGTTGGCGGTGACTCACTGAAGGCTAACGGTGAATTGATTCCTGAACTCGCCGGATTATACTTCAACAAGTCATATACCAGTGCACGTTCACTGGCAATTGGCGTTGACTATAACAGTGCAGGTGGCTATCAAGGAGCTTCTTACCTCTGGTTTGGAGGTTCAAAGAAAGATATTGCCGTCATCCGTGGCGTTGCGCCTGGCACAACCATTAAGATGGGTGTCGAGTCACACAAGACCACTGAAGCTCGCGGTATAGAACTCTATCTCGTTAAGAACGCCACCACATTGACGCACGGTACAAAACTGAAGGATCCTGATGGCAATGAAGTTGCTATTCCTACAACCTATCAGGATCTTGAATGGCTTCTTCCCGCAGAAGACCAGCTGACAGATGCTGACAAGCAGATGGCTAACGAGGACGGTACATACAATGTGCTCATCTATCACACCAACGGTTGCCATGTTTACTACATCACCGTTGGCGATGGCGACTCTCCAGTTGTAGAAGATGCCAAGAAGGTGGCTTATCTGACAGGTGCATCATTCAGCGCAGATGACGACATTGCGTATATCATGCTGGATGGTAACGACAAGTTCGATGTCACTCCTGTTGCTATCTCAGCGGAAGTAACACGTGACTCTTTGGCAAACTTCGATGCAGTGGTTATCGCTCCTACAATTGGTGCTGCCGAGGCTGCTATAATAAAGCCATATATCGCTTTCCTCCCCATTGTCAACCTCAGCTCTGCAATCTATGAGCCATTAGGACTTGGTAAGGCTGTTAGCACAGAAACCACAGACCTGACAATTAAGGATGCCGGCAATGCCATCTTCGAAGGCATGGAGGCTATCAGCTATGACGGTTTTATCGATGCCGTAGAGCTGGGCGACTATTTTGCAAAAGACGACACACTGGCTCTGGCAGGCGAAGCTGTTGCTATCCACGCCCACAATGCCGGACGCAATGCTTATTACTATATTCCTGGCACCAACCTGAGCGAGGATGTTTATCTGAATCTTATTCCTCAGACCGTTCTTGCTGTAGCTAAGACAAAGCGCGCCATCACTGCCGTTGGCAAGCCTGCTATCACTTTCAAGCAGGAGGACGGACAGAGTATCGTGACCATCGCTGCTGCCAACAGCAAAGCCATCTATTATACACTCGACGGTACTGATCCTACCACTGCCAGCACACTCTACACAGAGCCATTCACGCTGACCGAGGCTACTACTGTTAAGGCCTTTGCCATTGGCGACGGATATCTCGATAGTGAGATTGCTACTAACGAAGTGACCATCGCCGTTAAAGCTGCCAAGCCAACCATCGCAATTGCACGTGAGGCAGGCAAGAGCACTGTTACACTTAATGCTGCTGAAGGCATTGACATCTACTTCAACTTCACACAGAGTGAAACTCAGGCCGAGGCACAGAAGTACGATGCTCCTATCGAGATGATGGAGCCATCCTATATCACCTTCTTTGCAGTTGGTGAGAACCTGTTGCAGTCGGATGCAACAACAGAGTTTGTTGGCATTGACGGCATAGATAAGACAAACATCCGTTGGGATATTCTTGCCCACATGGATGCCAACAAAGACGACTGGAGTACTGTTGGTAGCGAAGAAAGCCGCTCAAGCAAAGTGAACTACTTCTTCGGCAAGAACGCACAGAGCATGTACACTGATGAGATTGAGAGTCAGGAGCCTGTGAGAGACTCATTGGGCAATATTATCAAGAGCCAACTAGATCCTGAGATGGACTCTGTCTTGACAGTTTACAAGAAGGTAGAGCAAATAGTTGTTCCCAATGTATCTAACACTTGGAAGGTGACCTCTTACGGACAGGTAATGACATGGGAGAACCCTGTTCCTGGTAAGAACGTAGGCGTTGCAGGCAGCAACTGTCCTGAACTGGCAGCAGACCACATGCCTGTCAATGGTACCGATGGTGTTACTAACTACATGTTGAACTTCAAAGGTAAGAAGTCTGGCGAGCCTTACAATGCTACCATCCAGACTGTAGAGGCTTATCAGGGTCCATTCGACATCGTCGTATACTTCAACAACGGCTCTGCAGGCAGCTATCCTAAGGTTGACGTAGAATATTCACTTGACGAGAAGGAGTGGGTTAAGATTGACACTCTTGAAACTCGTGACGTACGTCTTATGAAGCGCAATAAGCTGAGCTATGAGGGAACAGACAAAGTATTCATCCGTCTTGCTCATAAGGGTGGAAACAGCGCCGGTCAGGTGTTCGACATCTACCTGCTTAATAACGGTGAGCTCTCTCAGAACTACAACGAGGAGGAAACAGGTATTCAGACTGTTCAGCCAGAGGGTCCAGTTGTTCGTACAGAGTTCTTCACACTGGGTGGAAGCCGCATGAACAACGCAGGCCGTGGCATACAGATTATCCGCACTACCTATGCTAACGGTACAGTAGTAACAAAGAAGGTGATCAGATAAACACCTTCTTCATAACACACAATAAAAAACGGTAGCGATTCTTTCGTTACCGTTTTTTATTGCTGTATGTTAAAAGCGTTTCACTTCTTCAGATACGGCTTCAACAACCGAGAAGCCTCTTCTGTTAGATAGGGTGCTATCTTATTGTATGGAATGACAAACGACGGCATTCCGGCTGCATAGCAGGCCACCTCATACTGCTGATAGGTGAACACAAGGCCTTCGCCTGTAGGGAAAGGCTTCAGCATCGGTAATGGTATGGTACGCTCATTACCACTAATGCCTATCTGGAGGTTCTCAAACAGCTCATTATCGGTCATCTTCACTCCATTCTCAGCGAAATAGCTCTTCAATCCTTCACGCAGCAGCGGCTGCATGGCCTCAACCTTTGTGGAGTCAACAAAATGTTCTATCAGTTTGCCGTCAACCTTGCTGAACGTAAGGTCGCCATCGCCGCCAATTCCGCCATGGGCACCGCCGGTATAGGTATAGAACTGTGAGAGGAACGCCACATAGTTCAGTGTGTCAGCCACCTTTACAAGAGTGTAGTCATAGGCCCATGTTGGGAAAGTGCTGAGATATTCCTTACGCTGTTCGTCTGTAAACGTAGTGTCGCTGATATAGTATTTCTCTCTCTCGCTATAGTCGCTCTTGGCATCAGTGGCAACAGCCTTTGACACATTCTTGAAATAGTAGTCAAAGAATTTCCTGTTATCCACGTCCTTACCCTCAAACAAAGGGAACCGGCTATCATCCTCATAGCAATTAATATAAGATATGCACCGGCCTACTATATGACAGAGCTGGCTGCGAATAAAGCCCTCTACGCCGTCAGTAGCGGTAGGCAGTTCCATCTTCATGGACACTGAGGAGAAACGCGTTGTATCGGTCTTATAAAGCGTCTCAGTGGCTATTGTATCAAACGACAGCCCTTCTATATCTGATGAATCGCTGACGACAGTGCTGTCAGCATTATCAGAAACAGCTCCCCCTGACTTATTTGTACAGGAGGAGCTGATAGTCATGGTGCTCGCTATAGAGAAGAGAGCAACATAGAGTGATGTATGTTTCATTATTACAGTTTCTGTTCTACCTCGATTTCTGAGAATGTCTCAATCATATCACCGACCTGGATGTCGTTGAAGTTGACCAGCGAGATACCGCACTCCAAGCCTGTTGCCACTTCCTTGGCATCGTCCTTGTAGCGCTTCAGAGCATCGATATTTGCTGTATGGACAACTATACCGTCGCGAATGACGCGGGCCTTGTCCTTGTTGTGTACCTTACCCTCGGTAACGAGACCACCGGCAACGGTGCCAACCTTTGAAATCTTGAACACCTGCTTCACCTCGATCATACCAGAGACAATCTCCTTCTTGACCTTGTCAAGCATACCCTGCATGGTTGACTTAACCTCATCAATAGCATCGTAGATGATAGAATAGGTATTGATTTCAACGCCCTCGCGCTCTGCCAAACGACGTGCCTCGCTTGAAGGACGCACCTGGAAGCCCACGATGATGGCTTTTGAAGCCGATGCAAGCATCACATCGTTCTCGGAAATCTGACCAACGGCCTTGTTGATGACGTTCACCTGCACCTTCTCAGTAGAGAGCTTGATGAACGAGTCAGAGAGAGCCTCAATAGAGCCGTCGGTATCACCCTTGACAATGATGTTGAGCTCGTGGAACTCGCCAAGAGCAATACGGTGAGATATCTCGTCGAGACCAACCGTCTTAGTGGTGCGGAGCGACTGCTCACGCTGCAGCTGTGTGCGCTTGTTGGCAATGTCGCGTGCCTCCTGCTCGCTCTCCATCACGTGGAAAGAGTCACCGGCAGTAGGAGCGCCGTTAAGACCGAGGATGATTGCTGGTTCAGCAGGTCCTGCGCTCTCAATACGCTGGTTACGCTCGTTGAACATTGCCTTTATCCTACCCCATGCTGTTCCTGCTATAACGACATCACCCTGACGCAGTGTACCATTGCTTACGAGCACTGTTGACACATAGCCACGACCCTTGTCGAGAGAGCTCTCGATGATTGAGCCGGTAGCCTTACGGTTTGGATTGGCTTTCAGGTCGAGCATCTCTGCCTCGAGAAGAACCTTTTCGAGCAGTTCGTCAACGCCAATGCCTTTCTTTGCAGAAATCTCCTGACACTGATACTTACCACCCCACTCTTCCACGAGAAGGTTCATGTTTGCGAGGTCCTCACGAATCTTATCCGGGTTTGCGCCTGGTTTATCAATCTTGTTGATAGCGAATACCATTGGCACGTTGGCAGCCTGTGCGTGAGCAATAGCCTCTTTTGTGGTAGGCATGACAGAGTCGTCGGCAGCCACGATGATGATGGCAATATCGGTTACCTGAGCACCACGGGCACGCATAGCGGTGAACGCCTCGTGACCAGGAGTGTCGAGGAATGTTATCTGGCGACCGTCCTTCAGCTTAACGTTGTAAGCACCGATGTGCTGTGTGATACCACCAGCCTCACCAGCGATAACGTTTGTATTGCGGATATGGTCAAGGAGCGATGTCTTACCATGGTCAACATGACCCATCACTGTAACGATAGGTGCACGGCTCATGAGATCGTTCTCATCGTCGGCCTCCTCAGTGATAGCTTCCTGTACTTCGGCACTGACATACTCGGTGGTGAAACCAAACTCATCAGCCACAAGGTTAATGGTCTCAGCATTAAGACGCTGGTTGATAGACACCATGATGCCTACTGACATACATGTTCCGATGACCTTCACTACAGGTACGTCCATCATGGTAGCGAGCTCAGAGACGGTAACGAACTCGGTCAGCTTAAGCACCTTGCTCTCTGCTGCCTGTGACTCCATCTCCTCCATCATTCGCTCAGCCACAGCATCGCGCTTCTCCTTACGGTACTTAGCGCCTTTCTTGTTCTGCTGAGTCTTAGAAGTGAGGCGTGCCAGTGTTTCCTTTACCTGACGTGCCACATCCTCCTCGTTCACCTCAACAGGCTTAAACATCTGACGGTTCTTCTGCTTATTCTTCTTGCCACCGCCCTGCTGTCCGTCGCCCGAACGCTGTGGCTGGTCACTGAAGTTCTGGTTTCCGCCCTTATTTTTCTTCTTGCCCTGACCCTGCTGGTTCTGTTGCTGCTTCGATGCAGCCTCGATATCCACCTTGTCGGTACGTATGCGCTCACGCTTGCGCTTCTCTCCACCCATGCCAGCGCCATGCTGCTGGGCCGCTTTTTCCTCACGCTGCTTGCGCTTCTCCTCCTTAGACTTCTTCTTAGGACGAGTACTCTGGTTGATACTTGACAGGTCTATCTTTCCAAGGACATTAACCTTCGGAGCCAGCTTAGCCTCGCTCTTCAGAGTGTATATTTCCGTCTCAGAAGACTCAGAGGCAGGCGTTGCATCTTCCACATCGTCATCATCATCTTCAACGACAGGTGAATTAACAGGCTCAGCCTCCTGCTTCACATTAGCCTTAGTCTCCTGCTTTGATGTCTCAACAGGTTTTGCAGCTTCTGCCTTCTTCTCGACAGGAGCATCAACGACAGACTCTTCTACGACAGATGTCTCAACGACTTTCTCTGCCTTAGGAGCCACAGACTGTGCTTTCTTTTCTTCCTGCACAGGGCTTTCGGCAGTAGCCACAGGTGCAGCTTCTGATACAGGCTTCTCTTCACTCTTCGGTGCAGCAACAGTCTTGGGCTTTCCAATAGAGTCCAAGTCAATCTTACCCAGCGGAGTGAACTGCTGACGCTGCGCTATCTTCTCCTCAGTAGTAGTCTTCACCACCTCAGGCTGAGAATCCGTACTCACGGTTCTCTTCTCCTTCTTCTTCGGGAAGAGGTTTGCAGCTTGGGTCTTCACAGCTTTGTCGCCACTGAACTCTGCTACCAAAGCATCATACTGCTGGTCTGAGATCTTGGTGTTTGAAGTAGCGTCATCGCGTATCTCGCCCAAATTCTTCTTATTTTTCAGGAAATCAACTGCCGTTTGAAGTCCTATATTCAGCTCTGTTAATACTTTATTTAATCTTACTCCCATATTTTAAACCCACCCCCTGCCCCTCCCGAGGGGAGAGGTGCTTGGTTAGATAGGGTGGCCCAAGCAAGTAATTATTTCATTTATTTCTTCCCACTTCATTGTCTATTTAGACTCCTCTCCCCTCAAAAAGGTCAGATGGACAAAGTTACTACTTAGTAGTCTATATAGACTCCCCTCCCCTCGGGAGGGGATGGGGGTGGGTTTTATTATTCGAACTCAGCCTTCAGCACCTCGATCAGATGGTCAACAGTCTCCTCCTCAAGGTCGGCTTTCTCGATGAGCATATCACGTGGAGCGTTGAGCACAGCCTTCGCGGTGTCAAGACCGATAGCCTTAATGCTGTCGATAACCCACTGGTCAATCTCATCGCTGAACTCATCGAGGTAGATATCCTCATCATCAGCCTCAGCCTCGCTGACTACACGGAATACGTCGATGGTGTGTTCTGTAAGCATTGAAGCGAGCTTGATGTTGATACCGCCCTTACCGATAGCGAGACTAACCTCTTCTGGCTGGAGATAAACCTCTGCCTTGTGGTTCTCTTCGTCGAGCGTGATGCTTGTAACCTTTGCTGGTGACAGAGCGCGCTGAATGAACAGCTTTGTGTTAGATGTATAGTTGATAACATCGATATTCTCGTTCTGAAGCTCGCGCACGATACCGTGAACACGTGAACCCTTCACACCCACACAAGCACCTACTGGGTCTATGCGGTCGTCGAAGCTCTCAACAGCAATCTTTGCACGCTCTCCTGGCATGCGGGCCACACGACGTATAGCGATGAGTCCATCGTTGATCTCAGGCACCTCAGCCTCAAGCAGACGGCGGAGGAAGTCTGGGCTTGTGCGTGAAAGAATGATACGTGGGTTATTGTTCTCGTTCTGAACCTCCTTTACAAGTGCACGAATGGTCTCACCCTTGCGATAGTTGTCGGCAGGAATCTGCTCGCTCTTCGGCAGGTGGAGCTCGTTGCCCTCATCATCCATGAGCAGTATCTCGCGCTTCCACATCTGATAGACCTCACCTGCAACGATGGTGCCTACCTTATCCTTATACTTCTGATAGAGAGCGTCGTGATCGAGCTCAAGGATTTTCGAAGCAAGGGTCTGGCGCAGGTTCAGGATAGCACGACGTCCAAACTTCTGGAAGTCAACCTCCTCACTAACCTCTTCACCAACCTCATAGTCAGGTTCTATCTTCTGAGCCTCAGAGAGTGCTATCTCCTTGTTCTCATCCTTCACTTCACCATCCTCAACCACCACGCGGTTGCGATGAATCTCAAAGTCCCCCTTGTCAGGGTTTACAATTACGTCAAAGTTCTCATCTGAACCAAACATCTTTGCCAGTACGTTGCGGAAGCTCTCCTCAAGCACACTGACGAGAGTAGTACGGTCAATGTTCTTTGTCTCCTTAAATTCCTGGAAGGTCTCAAACATGCTTGGACCTTTCACTTCTTTCTTTGTTGCCATTTATATTGTTTTTTATTTGAAATTCAACACATATTTTGTGTACTTCACCTCATCCATTGCGAATGTCTTGTCAACATCCACGAGGACAGGGCGTTTCTTTCCTTCAGGTATTTGTTTCTCCTTTGTGGTGATTACAAAGCTGTTCTCTTCAACAGTCTTCAGCACACCTACATACTTCTTTCCATCGGCAGCGAGCACCTCCACCTCGTCACCGATGTGGTTCTTATACTGCTGAACGACCTTAAACGGCTGTCCAAGACCTGCTGATCCAACCTCGAGTTCATATTCGTCGAGTTCCTCACCGAGTTTCTCCTGCAGGTAGCGGCTCAGCTCGGCGCAGTCTTCCACCCACACGCCGTCTGCATGGTCAATTTCTATGGCGATGCGGTCGCCATCCATCATTACGTCAACAAGGAAGTAGTCGCCTTTCTGCAGCCACTCTTCCACCAGTGTTTTAATTGTTTCCTTATTAATCATTCTGATTTATTTAAAAAGAAATGAGGAGCTTTTGTCAAGCCCCTCATTCCACTGAACGCTGCAAAGGTACGACAATTTTCGTAACTATGCAAATATTTTTCAGAAAAACTACTTACCTAAGCCAATCTTTCCATTCCAGTTAAGATACCAGTTGTTCTTGTTGGTAAGGTCTTTCTTTATGTCTGCGTCCTTTGTTCCGTTACCCTTACGTGCATATACACGGTCTGCAAGGAAGCCTGTATCGTTACGACGCAATGCCATACGCATGAGGTCGTAGAAACGCTGTCCCTCAAAGGCAAATTCAAGGGCACCTTCGGTGAGAATCATACGCTCTATGCTGTCGGTCTGAAGAGCGAGCGTATCACCCGTTGTAAACTCTGGGAACGCATATTTCTTGTTTGCACGAGAGTCGCCACAGCCACGAGAATGGATACCCTGCTGGTTATCGCTCTTGATTCCGTCATAGAGTATGTAGTAGGTATCGTTGAAGTCGAACTGGTTCACGAACGCCGAATCAGATGCGGTATGACAGTAAGGCAACACCTCGTTCTTGATAACCGTGTTGTTCACGCCTGACTCCAGGAACTTGAATGCGAAACGTGGGTATCCGGCGCGGTTCAGAGCCTCAGCCATGTGGAGATAAACCATTTGGCGACGCCATATTCTCACGTTACGAGTATCATATTTCCTGATAGAAGAGATTGTCTCAATAGTACTTGTCTTTGGGTTCAGCACACCCTCACGCATGCGCCACCAGTAGCCAAGACGCATATCACCGGACATGTGGTCTTCAAGTCCTTTTGGCACATAAATAGTGTCATTGGTATTTGTAACCATGCAATAGTCTTGTGCCTCGGAAATCTGGATCAAGCGATTCGATGCAACGATGCTGGCATGATTATCATTCTGATCAGTTATAGAGAAGAGGTTTCTCAACTGGTTATAGTTAGGATTAGGCACTGAGTCATACTCCTGGGAGATAGGTATCTGAGTTATCAGCTCACCCTGTGGCATATAAGAGTTATATCCAGTCCATCTTAGAGAGTATGAATCCCATGTCGTCTGCTGTTCATTTCCCCACGACAAGCCATCAGTACCAGTTGCATAATAGCTGTTCAAGCCATTGCGCGTGCTAATGTACTTGTAGTAGTTCAACGCAGCCTCACCATAGTGTCCTGCCCAGAGGTTAAGCTCTCCAAGAAGGATATAGAGTGGGAAATAGCTCAGACGAGTGTCAACACCAGCAATAGAACCATAGCTGGGATATTCTGTCGCATACTCTGGCACCAATGGCTTCAGGTCATTAATAAGCTCATCGCAGAGAGGTGCAATCTCAAGCATCGGATAATCCGTCTCGCGGTCAGCATCCTGCTTTGTCAAAATAGGTTTCGTAACAAAACGCACCTGTCCGTAGTTCAGCGCCAGCTGCAGGTATGTCCACGCACGGAACGCCTTCACAGCAGCAAACTCACGCATGAAGATATACTGGTTACGGTTATTCTTCAGAGCGGTGTCGGCCTTTGCTATGAAGTAGTTACAGTTGTTTATCACTGCATAGTAGTCGCGTGGTGAGTTATAGATGTTATCATCATCTACATTGAACTCTGCAATCTGACGCACGTTTGCCGGAGCATAGTCGGTCAGCGATACGAGGTCGCCGCGCAGCTCACCTAACAAGATAGTACGGTCGGCCAGAATCTGCATCTTATCCATGATACCCGTAACAGAATATATGGTATCGACAGCATTGCCCAGATGGTCCTTGTCAGCAAAGATGACATGGTCAGACTCTTGCTCAAAGAAGTCTTCACAGGAGGTAAACAGCCCACCTCCGACCCCTCCCAAAGTGAGGGGAGTCAATATAGCACTAAAGAGCCAAACGGACACATTTTTTATTTGTTTATAAGAAATCTTCTTCATATTCTTTCTTACTTAATAAATACATTTATATATCTAATCCATCCCCCGGGCGCTCGGCGCTTGCGGCGCTTTACCATTCCAATTCCCCTCCCCTCGGGAGGGGTTAGGGGTGGGTTTCTGGGGGTGGGTCGTTTACAGGTTAATCTTCACACCAGCCACGAACGAGCGGCCCTGTGCCAGCTGTCCCATGTCAATACCCTGTCCGAGGACAGCGTTTGTTGATGCGAACTCAGGATCGCTGCCCAGATACTTGGTAAGAGTAAACACGTTGTTTGCCTGCACCCAGAACTGAATACCCTGGATGAACTCCGACTTCAGCGGCAGGTCATAGCTCAGAGTTACGGTCTTCAATCTCAAATAGCTTCCGTCCTCAATCCAGCGGTCGCTGAAGCGGCTGTTATTCATTGGGTCCTGGAAGGCTATACGTGGCATGTCTGTCTGCTGACCTTCAATCTGCCAACGCTGTGTCATTGCAGACGTCTGGTTCATGAAGCGGCTACCCGACTCAAGCTGCTGACGCATGTAGTTATACACATCGTTACCAAGTGAGTAATTGAAACGTACGTCGAGTTTCAAACGCTTGTAAGACAGAGATGTAGAGATGTTACCGTAGATATCGGGATTAGGATCACCGATGACAGTGCGGTCATACTCGTTGATTTCACCTGCGTTGCCATGAGTCTGGTCAAGGTCAAGGAAGTTCACGTCACCAGCCTCGAAGTATGTGCGGCTGATACCATTCTCACCAAGGATATACTTACCTGCGGTCTGTGCCTCAGCAGTTGTTGAGAACACGCCGTTAGTGCGATAGCCATAGAACAGGTTTGCAGCCTGTCCCACCTTTGTCTGTATGGTAGCGCCGCCAACAGTTGTCAGCATCTCTTCCTTACCGTCGCCAAGAGAAACGATCTTGTTCTTGTAGTGACCTACGCTTGCTCCTACTTCCCACTGCCAGTCTTTCAGTGCGAGCACCTTCACATTTGCAGCTACATCGAAGCCCTCATTACGCATCTTACCGCCGTTAGACCAGTTCTGTTCAAGACCTGACAGATAGCCCAGTGACTGATAGGTAAGAAGGTTGTCAGTAGTAGAGTTGAAGTAGTTGAAGCTCACGTATATGCGGTTGTCAGCCATGCTTGACTCCAAACCAGCATTGAAACGGCGTGTGGTCTCCCACTGAATCTCGTCGTTACCGATACCGTCGATAGTCAGACCTGAGATTGACTTCAAGTAGCGACGAGCACGGAAGTAGCTACGTGCAGCATTGCTGTTGATGTCGTCGTTACCACTTACATCGAAGCCTGCTGTCAGACGCAGATAGTTGATGCTGTTCTGCTTTGCAAGCCAAGGCTCATTAGTCAGCACCCATGATGCCTGAATGCCGGGGAAGACGCCCCATCCTGCACCGAACATCTTCAGTCCGGCATCCTTACCGAAGCGTGAAGAACCTTCAACGGTCAGGTTACCCTGCAGGTAGTAGCGGCTCTTGTAGTTATAGTTTGCCTGTGCATACCATGCCAGTGAGTTCCAGTCCTCTGTCTCACCAATGGTGTTTGCATAGAGCAGACTTGAGCTCATGAAAGGAGTCTTATCAGAACCAGTGTTATAACCATACTGGTTGTTGTACTTATAGCTCTCAAACAGCATACGAGCACCACCGAAGAGAGTTATCTCGTGAGCATCGTAACGGTTATTCCACATCAGACGTGTGTCGCTATAAACACTGTTCTGTTTTGAAGCCAATGAACGCACCTCGTTCTCCAGCTTGTTACCAACGCTGTTCACCCAGTAGCTTGGCACACCGTTAAGAGGAATATAATACTTCTCACTTGTGTTCACAAGGCTATAGCTGAAATGCTCCTGCAGAGAGAGATGCTGATTGAATTCATATTTTGGAGTAACGGCAATGTTCAGCAGTGAGTTCTCGAAACGGTTCTTGTTCTCTGCTTCAGCATATTCGTTAAGTGCTGCCGGGTTGGCAAGTCTCCAGTTATAGTCGGGATATTTTACGCTAAGAGCCTGGTTAAGATATGACTCATCATTAATCTCCCACTGGCTGTCAGAGAAGCGTCCCTGACCATAGCTATAAGGATTAAGGAACGGGCTCTTTACATATGCCAGGAACGATGGAGATGTAGGAGTTCCCTCTTCGTATGTCGTTGGAGCACCGTCGTTGCGCAGATCGCGTGTCTGGTTGCTGAACGATGCGTCAAACTTCACGAACAGCTTATCTGTAAGCGAGATGTCGGTATTGAAGCGGATGTTCAGACGTGACAGGTCATTGAATTTCAATGTATTGTCACCCATCATATAGTTCACCGACAGGTTGTAGTTAGCCACAGCGTCACCACCTTCTACATTAATACCATAGTTCTGTGTCAACGCCTCCTTATAGACATATTCTTTCCAATCGGTGTTGTTGTTATGGTACATCGGATAATAGTAAGCATTGTTCTCGTCGAGGAACTGGAAGTCGCTCAGCTTCGTACCAGTGGTTCTAAGCAGGTCAGAAGCGTAGGCACGATACTGGTTCTCGTTCATCATTGATATGAACTTCGGTTTCAGCGTAACACCTACCGATGCCGTTGCAGTGATTCGAGTAGCCATGCTCTTTGAGCGCTTTGTCTGGATAAGGATGACACCGTTGGCACCCTTTGCACCATAGAGGGCTGTACCGTTACGCATCACTGTCACCTTCTCCACGTCGAGCATAGAGATATTTGAAAGGATGTCGTTATACAGACCGTCGTGAAGCAATGTACGGCTGTACTGCTGCTCCTGGATGACGCCGTCCACCACGATGAGTGGCTGTGCGTTGACATTCAGTGAGTTCAGACCGTTCATGAAGATAGCGCCACCAATTCCGAGTGTTCCGTTGTGCATAGTGGTATGAGCCACTGCACCGAGCTGCTTCTGAATCTCTTCTTTCACGTTGACGGCACCTGAATACTTGAAATCATTTGCCGTATAGTCACTGAGCACATTGGTCTCCTTGCTATACTCAGAAGTGAACTTTGAAGAATAGAGCTTCACCTCAAACTGTTCCTCACCATCCTTCAGCGACATGCGTACAGCGTTGAAGTCTGGGGCAGTGACAATGACCGATGTAGCGATAAGAGGCACTTTCAGCTCATAGGTACCATCGTCCTCTGTCAGTACGCTATAGCCGCCAAAGTCAATGGTCTGAACCATTGCACCTGAGAGAGGCTCTCCTGTGGCAGCGTCAACGACACGGCCTTTCACCGTGCGTGTCTCGTATTTCTTTACTTTCACAGCCTTCTTCTTTACCACGACCTCAGCCTCATCTTCGTCGAAGTCTTCGTCCTGGGCTGACATGCTCAGTGGGAAAGCCATCAGCAGCGATAGTCCAAATAAGATATATCGTTTCATAATGTTCCTATTTTATTTCTTAGGTTTCAGTTTCATTATCACTATTCATCTTCTTTCAGCGGTCCGAACTCTTGCGGACGGAGGATGATGCAGTCAATACGTATTGTACGGTCATAGGCATTGTCTGGGTCATAGTCAACCCAGTTGAGCACACGCAGCTGTGTCTGTGAGTTCGTTCCCCATACACATGTCGGGAATGTCACGCCCTTAGCCAGACAGATTGTGTCAACATCGGTGCCACAGCCATAGCCCTTACCCAATGTGCCGTCCAAGTCTGCAAGCAGATACTTAGCATTGTCAAAGATACCGTCACGATTATTAGTGATAGAGTCACGCTCAGGACCATAGCCGTCCAATTCCTTATAGAGTCGAGAGATATAGTAACGTGTAGGCTTCAGTTCAGATGCAGTCACTGTTGAATCAGCAGCGTCAGCAGGAACGGTCACCATATAGATATCATACTTGACATTTGACAGTATGCTTGGCAATACGAATGTCACCTCTGGGTCAGAGATAGAACGGTCGTACGGATAAACCTCAAGATAGCCATTTCCCGAAATCTTATTATAGTATTTGCTCCATGAGGGCACTGAGACATAGTTCTTGCGGCGAAGTGTCTGCTTGTCATCGACAATGATTGTCCTTGCATTCTCGGCCTCAATCACAATCTGACGAAGGAAGGTGTTGGTCTTGTCAATACCCCAGTTGTCAGACTTCATAATCATACCGTTACTGCACTTCACCTGTTCAGCATTATAGAATGCGCCACCGGCAGCAAATGGATCCTGTGGATTCTTTCTTGTGCCATACTGATAATAATGCAGGCTGTCGTCTCCCCAATAGTATTTTCTCATGTTATACTCACAAGCAGCTACTGAGAGTATAGAGTCTGCTGCTGCACCACCATTCAGCTGGCTTCTCAAAGCCAAATTAGAGGAAAGACTGAATATACCTCCAGCAAGAATCTGAATACGTGGCATTGCCCAGCGCAGTGAGTCATACTTGTCCACCTTCTCATGGTACATGAAGTACTGCTCATATTCTTTAACCAATTTATCCCATTCCTTGTTTGTTGGAACGGCCATGATATAGGTACTGTCCTCACTGTTCAGGTTAACATAATCTCTTCCTGAGCCAAGTATCTCGAACAGCTCATTGTTCTTCACCATCACTGAGTCGAGATATGTGGTCTTACCGTTCACAATATCACCAGGAATACTCTGCTCCTCGTCAAGCTCGTAGCGATAGTAGCGCTTGTTATAAAGGAAGTTTGCAATGCTGTCCAAACCATCGGGAGTATTTGTTCTCTGCTTGTCAATGTACTCGAATACATTGCTATAGAAAGCAGCAGGACCGTCTATGGTAAAGAGCACACCGTTCTCATACAGCTGGTTCTTGGAAACAAGCTTAATTCCGCCAAACTCGTTTGTAGTAAGCGGTATATACTTACTGTTCATCATCACCACTGAGTCTGAATAAGTAGCGGCGTCAGCCACAGAGTATGTGTAGCGTGCAATATGGTTCTGAAGGAACTCTCTGATAGCACGGTTGTCGGCAGTACGTGTGCCATCGGCAATCTCCTTCTTATACACATTGATAACGCTGTCTGCCTGTTCAGAGGTGAAATGGCTGTTTGTCGGAGCAAACACTGAGAACATCTGACTGCTCTTCAATGCCTTGTCATAGCCGCATGCCTCAGCCACGCGACGGAAGTTGCTCAGCTCCGGATTCTGCTCCATTGCCTGCCAAATCGTGCCGCTGTTTGTGCCAGGCAAAGCAGCATCACTATAGTGATCGTCCCACTGGTCGGCGCAGGCGGCAAAGGTGAGGGCGGCTACAGCCAGCCCTATCACCTTATTATTATATTTAAAGAATCTTTTCATAATTGTCAATTCTCAATTCTAAATTCTCAATTAAAGATCATCCTCACGCAAGTCTCCGTCAGTAACGCCATATACGCTCTTTGGCACCACTTCGATGTAGTCAAGCATACACTCGTTCTTACCACGAGGAATGTTTGTAGCCTTACGTATGCGTACATAATAGTATTTGCCTGGCTCCATATCAACAGTACAGAGCACTATACGGAATGTAGTATTGATGTCTGCGAAGTGAGTCTTTGAGTCTTGTGTGCCAGTACCGCATCCGCATCCGTAAGCGCCACGGTAATAGCCCATGTTCTTCAGCACCTTCTGGTCTTGTGACAACAGGTCCTGACACTCCTGGTTTGGCTCTGCATCAGCCGTGGTAGGATAAGCGAGCTCTCTAACTTGTGAATAGGTCTCAGCCTTCTTCTTAGTAGAAGATGATCCTTCATCTACCGTGTACTCATAGCTGAACTTAAAGTTTGTTCCAAGCATACGAGCATTGTCAAGCATCACGAACATATCGACAGGTGTGCCCTGAGGATTTGAAGGAACAGGCTTGTCGCCGAAGTAGAACTGTGCAATGGTACGCTCGTTCATGGCTGCATAGCCTAAACGCACCTGATATGTACCGGCTGTAGGCACAGGAGGCAGACGGAAGCTCACGTCAAAGTTACCCTGCACAATCATCTCGTCGCCACTGTATGACCAGTATCCTGAGCGTGGGTGACGATAGATGAACTTACCACCCTTACAGGTCACGCCCGACAGGTATCCATCGGGATACCAGTAGTTGTAACCCACCTGAGGCATCTTGTCAAGGATAGCATCCTTCTGGTGAATCTGGTAGTCGCCATTCATACGATGTCCGTTTGTCATCATCTCTGGGAAGAGTGAAGACATATCAACACGCATACGGGCATTGTGAACCTCATCACGCACCTTCTGGTCATAAACAATGATGTCGTCAACATAGAAGTACCAACCGTTGAGAGCCTCGTTGACATACTGTGGCTCTACGTCATACTTCACGTGGATACCCTCAATTGTATTACCGAAGCCTTTGGTCTTGTCATAGTCAAAACGACGGTTAATGTAGTGGTCGCCCAACGTAGCAGTGCTTCCCACGCCCGACTTATCTACGGTACATTTCTCAACCTTCATGATAGTGTAGGTGAGCATTGTCTCATACCACTCTGTCGGATTCATAATCTTTGTGAAGATGCCCAAGTCATCACGCACTGTGAGATAAGCAGGCTTATCCATCTTTCGTGGCAAAACCTGATAAGCCATAAAACGATGGAGAGGGTTCTTCTCGCTTGTAAAGTCGTCACTGAGGCTCGGACTTCCCACATAGTCTGATGGGAACGTCTGTTTATAAACCTCATTAGCTTTCTTATACAGTTCCAGAAGAGCCTGGTCCTTGTTTTCCTTTGGATCTGTGGTGATATACCCCTTTGCCAACAGCACATCATCAGGCACTACGAAAGCCGTGAAGCCCAAATAGCGGTGCTCTGGTGACAGGGCTATCTCCCAAGGCTCAGCGCCTGAGGTATATTTGAACTGCTCGTCAACAGAAGGACGCTTATAGTTCAGGTCTTCATAGGCTTGCATTGTCTTTGCCAGACCGGTCTTCTCCAGTGCATAGTAGTAAAGGCTGATACGTGGGTTCTCCTTCATAAGGTCAGGCACAGGCTTCATAGAGTTCTCAAGCATTGCAGTGATAGGATGCACAATGCCATTCTCCACAGAGTCGTTCATTGTATTGTAGTCAATGAAAGCCACCTTGTTGAGTATTATCGTTGGATTACCATCGGCATCTACTGTGTCCTTAACAGCGATAAGACGGTCACGCATGTTCATCACGCCACCACTAGAGCTACTCAAGTCGTAAGTAGAATATATCTGTGAAGCTACCAAGTGTGTACGTGCAATGGTATCACACTCCTCTACAGTCAGGTCGTTGACCGATGCACGTCCATGAGACGACAGATATGCATTCACAGCCTCATTATTTGGAACGAAGCAGGTATAGTGGCCATAGCTTGACAGCTGTTCCGTCAGTCCTGCACGGTCCACGATGGCCTTAAACTGACTGAACTGACTTCTGTTTTTCAGATAGTCGCTCATCATCTCGCCCGTGAACGAGTAGTAGTATTGTTCATCTGGCTCGTCTGAGCAAGATGTAAGCACCGGTGTTGCTCCTGCAATCAGAGCAATGAGTGCTAATATTTTATTTTTAAGTTTCATAGTCTTTGCTGTAAAAGATTAGTTACTTCATTTACCAGTATTACTATAGCTACTGTTCTCACCGCTTGAGAACGCAGGATTCTGCTTCAAGCTGTGGTTAACACGCATCTCCTCGAGGTTGTAGGGCCAGAAAATGGCATCGATCTTCTTCAGTCGCTGGCTTGCGGCAGCGCTTGCATCCATCTTCTTCTCTGCCACTGCACTTGCAAGTACAGATGTATTGCCGTCACGGAGACTGCGGCGCACGAGGTCATACCAACGCTTGCCTTCAAACATCAGCTCACGCTGACGCTCCTTGAGCACGAGCTCACGCATCTGCGACTGCTTCTTATAGTTGTTCTGATTGAGCTTGTTCTGAGCTGTTGACAGAGGTGACTCACAGAGTGAGCGGTTGTTCACTGCCTGTACGAGCTTGAATGCCTCAGTGAGCTCTGTGCTGTTGTCAGCTCCCATCTCAACAAGAGCTTCTGCCTTCAGCAACATTATGTCAGTCAGACGATAGATAATCCAGTTTGCGTGGTTATGACCAGCTGTCTGTTTTCCTAAATAAGACACCGTTGCCATCTTTGTGGGGTCGGATGAAGAAATCAGCAGGTCCTTAATTATAAACTTACCTACTCCATAGATGTCTCCACGGACATTATACAAATTCTCATAATAACGGGAATCGGTCTTGGTATAAATGCTCTTGTTAGCGTTGTCGGAGATTACGAAGCGGTCTGATGGAGCAACAATGCCTCTTTCAGCATTTGACTTTGCACCACTTCCATAGAAACGGTTCACTGATGCGTTCTGAAGCATGTTATCGTTCTCCATGAAGGCGAGCTCGAAGATTACCTCATCACCGCTGCCAACAGCTACGCTGGTATTCTGCTTACCAAAGATATAAAAATATTCGTTTCCATAAGTTGAACTTGTACCTATGCGGCTAAGCTCAAGTGGGAAACCGTTCAGACGGCCTTCCTTATCAGGAGTCATGCCCTCATACTTCTCAGCATAGTCAAGTGAGTCACGCTTGATGACAAGGTCAGCATACTTCACACAGTTTGCATAGTCTTTCTTCCAGAGGTACATCTCACAGAGCAATGCATGGATTGCCTGCTGGGTGATACGTCCCGTCTTATGGAGAGCCTGTGTCTTTGGATAGGTAATCATTGCATCGTTCTGCACACCTTCAAGGTCGTTGATAAGGTATGTCAGAATCTCGTCAAACGATGTTGCAGCAACATCCATCTTCTGATTGTCGTCGGTGTAAGCCTCTGTTGAGAACGGTACATCGCGGAATGTACGGATGAGATAGAAGTAGCACAGCGCGCGCAGTGCCTTTGCCTCAGCTATTGTAGCCTTCAGCATGGTCTCTGAGTAAGCAGGATCCTTTGCCGACACCTTTGGCGCATAGAGAAGCACGGTGTTCAGACGATTAATAACATCATAGAGTCCATCCCATGTAGTATATCCGTTAGTAGCATCGATATTCTCATTGAGGATACGCTGTATGTTAATATCTGAGTTAACTTCAGTACCTGGCTCAATATTGTCTGAGCGGAACTCGCCCCATACCATTATACGGTCGAGCACATTCTCTGACTGCATGGCAGAGTAGCAACCGATGAGCACATTGTCAACGTCGGCCTTCTCGTTCCAGAACTTCTCCAGCACAATCTTGTCCTGCGGTTCAACTTCAAGGAAGTCGCCGCAACCAGAGAAGAGAAAAGCAACAAGGACCCACCCCCAGCCCCTCCCGAGGGGAAGGGGAGCGTTAAGAGCACTGAGCCTTGAACACTGTTCCTTTATTATATTAAAAAACTTTTCCATATATATTATCATTCTATTTTAATAATACTTACTCATCTCCCCTTCCCCTTGGGCGCTCGGCGCTTGCGACGCTTGGCTTGCCAAGAATGGGCTGGGGGTGGGTTTTAGAACTTCACAGTAATACCGAAGGTATAAGACTTTGAACGAGGAGTCTGACCTGTGTCACAGGCAGGACCATAGCCGCCGTAAGCCACTTCTGGGTCAACACCTGTATATTTCGTGAGCACGAACAGGTTGTTGGCACTTGCGTGGAAGGTAATGCCGTTGATGCCGAGCCACTTCAGCTGATTCTTCTTCAGAGCGTATGTCAGCTGAATGTAGTTAAGACGCAGGTAGTCACCCTTCTCAAGGAAGCGGTCGCTGATGAGAGTGTTGCGGTTGCTGTCGCCACCATAGAGTGCGCGAGGAATGGTTGTGTCGTCACCTTCCTTACGCCAGCGGTAGTTCACAGCCTCAGCCTGGTTGTTGTTTGAAATCATTGCCTCAGAATCGAGACGTGCCAGGTTCAGGATCTTGTTACCCAAACGATAGGTGAACTGAGTGTTCAGACGCCACTGACCGTAGTTGAAGGTGAAACCGAAACCACCGGTGAGCTTTGGCAGTGAAGAACCCAGATAAACAATATCGAGTGCGTTGATGTTACCATCGTGGTTCACATCTTCATATATAGCATCACCGCCGTTGAAGTAACGGGTGTCTGTTGACTCATTGCTGTAGTTGAACGCCATCTGCAGAGGCTTACCCTCATCATCGACGATGACTGTTCCGTCAGCATTACGGGCAACAGGAGCAGTGAGAGGCTTCTTCGTTGTTCCAAGCACATCGCTATAGAACTGATCAGGCAGAGTACCCTGCAGGAATGCGTTCACGAAATCCTTGTACGAGTCATAGTTGTCCTGGATGAGCTTTGTCTTCCAGTTGTTCTCCAAGAAATCGTATGAGCAGTTGTAAACGCCCTGTGAGCGGAAGCCGTAGATTGAACCGAAGGCATTATGCAGCTGAATACGTGTGAGCACCTGACGGTTCACGTTGTTGAACGTAGAGTTCTGGTTCTTCAGCAGGTTCTCGTCCATCTCAAGAATCTCATTGCGGTTATTACCGAAGTTCACGTTCATATCCATTGTGAACTTGCCTTTCTTGATCATCTTGTTTGTATCGATGTGGAACTCCCAACCCATGTTGCGCATCTTACCGTCATTCTTGTAAGCCAGCGTTCTGTAACCAGCATTTGAAGGAATACGGAAGTTTGCCTGCAGCAGGTTTGTCGTTGTTGCGACATATCCCTCGAGGGTGAGCTTAATTCGGTTGTCGAAGAATCCCCAGTCCATACCGAGGTTAAAGCTGTTGGTACGCTGAGCAGTGAGGTTTGTCAGTCGGATGTTCTCCGGACGCATCAGACCGTTCTGGTCCAGATAAGCTGAAGCGA
Organism: Prevotella sp. E13-27; assembly: GCF_023217965.1. Classification (NCBI taxonomy): domain Bacteria; kingdom Pseudomonadati; phylum Bacteroidota; class Bacteroidia; order Bacteroidales; family Prevotellaceae; genus Prevotella; species Prevotella sp. E13-27. The sequence goes on from NZ_JALPSC010000001.1 coordinate 672,521, forward strand.
AACCATAGATACTGGTGTAGAGATAGTCTCTCGAAGGCTGGTTACCAGATACACCCCATGATGGACGCAGTGACAGCATTGACAGCCACTTCTCGCTCCATTTCATCCACTTCTCCTGGTTGATGTTCCAACGGAGAGATGCCGATGGGTAGTAAACCCAGCGCTTGTCGGGACCGAAACGAGTAGTACCCTCTGCGCGAACAGCACCTGTCAAGCTATAAAGACCATCCTTAAATGAATAGTGTCCCTGAACGACGAAGTTCACGTAACGGCTTTCACCGTAGCCAGAGGCCAGACCTGTGATAAGACCACCTGCATCAGGACTGGTGATACCTCCTGAAGGCAGACCCTTACCATTGGCACCCTGATTGCTCCATGTGCTTGAGTTAAGCTCGAAGCGTCCCATGATTGAAGCGTGGTGATTCTGGTTGGTGAAGTACGGAGTGAATGTCAGCTGATGCTTCGTATTGAAAGTAACACGCTTTGACGATCCTGAATAAGAGGTGTTCACACCACCGCCAGTGCTCCATGAAGTGGTTACCAGCTCTTGTGGATAGAATGTATCGTCGTAGGCATTATTGATATTCATATAGACGGCTCCACGATAGTCGAGACGTGTGTGCTCGTCATCCATGCCGAGAAGCTTATAGTTGATGATAAGCTCAGGGTTCATGTCGTAGGTAGAAGTGATGTTCTTTGCCAGGTGTGCACTTGCCACAGGGTTTACCATAGGCTTCTGATCGTCGTTGAAGACAGAAGAGCCGCTCTGCAGCATGGTGTAGTAGGCATCGGTATCCTCACCTGTCTGTGGGTTCTGCTCATAGATGCTCATGTTTGGCATCTTGCGCAGTGCTATTGACAGGAGGTTATCACTGTTCTTGTTGTTCTTCGTATAGGTCATAGCGAAGTTAGTGCTTACCAAGATACGGTCACTGACGTTGTAGTCAAGGTTCACACGTGTAGAGAAACGGTTCAGTTTCTGCTGGATGACAGAACCTGTCTCATGGTCGAAACCTCCAGAGATACGGAAGCGGGCCTTCTCGCCACCACCTTCTACAGTGAGATAATGGTTCTGGCGCAGACCCCACTGTGTAACGGCGTCATACCAGTCAGTGTTGTTGTTGTACTGCTCATACTCAGAGAAATCAGGCAGATAGCTTATTTCCTTGATGTTTGAAGCTTCATCGTTCTGCTGTGGGTTGAAGTAAGACTCTTTCAGCAGCATGGTATAGTCATCACCGCTAAGGAGCTTGTAGCCCTTTGGCTGATAGGTGCCGGTGAGCTTCAACGAGTATGTGAGACGTGGCTTACCACGAGTACCACGCTTTGTCGTCAGCTCAATGACACCCGAACCACCTTGAGAACCGTAGATGGCTGTAGCAGAGGCATCCTTCAGCACGTTGATATCTGCAATATCCTCAGGGTTGATGTTCAGCAGTTCAGCGAACTTCTCGTTGTTGGCACCTGCCATATCGAAGTTCTCCATGTCAAGGTCGTTGCGAATGTTACCATCGACAACGATAAGCGGGTTACCGTTTGTCAGGTCGCTGACAGAGGTGGTACCACGCAGACGCATGGTTGAACCACTACCCAGGTCACCGCCTGAGATAATATCCAGACCGGCGATACGTCCCTGCAGGGCTTCATCGACGGTAGTGATGCCCAGACCTTCGAACTCCTTCATTGAGATGCTCTGCGTAGCAAACGAAATCTCCTTCTCTGGAATAGCGAGGTTGTTACCGCCAAGACGCTTCTTTGACTTTACCACCACTTCCTTCAGCTGAGTGGCTGATGACATGGTGATCTTGAAAGATGTCTTATTGATAGGCAGCGTCTGGGTCTTCATACCCACGTAGCTGAAACGGATCTTGTCTTTCTCATTCTTGACCTTCATGGTAAAGTTACCGTTCAGGTCGGTCAGAGCACTCTCAATGATACGTCCCGTGGCATCGATCTCACACACGGTAGCGCCCATAAGAGGTCCCATATCGTCGCTCACTGTACCGTGAACCGACGTAATCTGCTGTGCACTGGCACCAAGAGCCAGCATGCACATCACTGTCAATAATATGAATCTCAGTTGTTTCATAAGGCTCTTTTATCTTTTTCTTGATGAACCAGGATTTTTTGCATCGTAAGCAGCCTTGTCGAAGCCATCGGCATTATATACCTCGTCAAACCACGACGTTAGCTGATTCTTACTGAAAATGAGTGCGCCATCGATGAGATGAACCACTGCGTCGGAAGTAGAATAAATCTGCTTGTTCTCATCAGCAAGAGCAGCATTACCGCTCTTTGTAGAGCTGTTCCAGAACTCACGGGCCATGAGGTTATAGCAGCCTGATGCCTTGTCAACGCTGACGCTCTGACCTGCAATAGCAAAACCATCGTCGTCAATACCCTGATAAGGAATGCAATTCTCGTCAACCCAATACTGTCCCCATACATTCAGTCCAGAATTATCGGCTGTTACCTGCAATGAGTAGAATCGGTTGTTAGAGGTGTTAATCATTGAAGACTCGTAGGCACGCTGTGTGACAGGCTCACCGGCAATAAACAGCGAGTTATCCTGTACATGGTACTTCACGAAGTCGGCCATGCGCTGCTTCATGATGCGTTTTGCGATAGCTACGTTGGTGGCATTACCATACTTTGCCACAATGGCACCTGAGAAATCAGCAGGAGAAGGCAGATAGCCCTTAGCCTGCAGAGCCTGGATGTATTTTGCCTTTGGCACATATACAGTATAGTGATAGCCGTCTAAGAGTGACAAGTTCTGGTGACCTGAATTTGGCTGTGCATCAACAGATGTTGAAGCACCTGTCTCGTCAGTATAGTTACCTTTCAGAGAAGAGGTGAACAGTCCTGCGGGAGAGAGGAGGTCATAGAAATCCTTGAACTCGGGATACTTCGCTGTATTGCTAAGTATTGAACCTACCGACTGTGTTGAAGACATTGGCATTGACTGGTCGAGCTGATAAGACTTACCGTTCTTCTGGTTATAAGGAGTCTTTGTCACAGGACATGGGTCGTTGTTAAGGATCTCAGCACCGTCAGGGCCTAATATTGTATTGTGTCCCTCAAGCTGATAGCCACCTGCAACAGTCATAGACGTAGTGTTAGGATTAAGAACACGTACTGTGCTACCTGCACGTGTACGGTAGTATTCCTGTGAAGGGTTAAGCTCACCAACGATAATCATTGAGTTGAGCATGTCCTTCATACGGTTCTTTATGATGGTCGAGTTGAAAGCTGTTGTTGACTCATAGCTCTTACATGTCCACTGACCACCCTTGTTCTCCATGTTATAACGCTTAGCCTTTACACGCTCATCGGGAGAGATAGTAGAGTCGTTGTCATAGTAGAACTGGTAGAGGTTCATGGTGTTGGCACCATAAAGTGTCGGGTCAACATAAGTCAGCATGGATGTGTTGGCTGGCATAAGCAAGCTATAAGTTGCCTCCATTGACGAGAGGAGTGACTTGAATGCACCACCGTCGAGCTTCTCAATAGCCCAGTAGAAGATGTTCAGCACGTCCTTGTGAATCTGAGCAGGGAACACTACTGACGAGAAGCTACTTGGAGCATACACGCTGTCAGTGAGATATACGACACCATTGCTTGCGAGGTAGGTCTTCTTCACATCCTTTGTCTGCACATGCATTGGCATCATGGCATCATCCACGATATTATCGAAGTTTGAAGGAATAGAACTAACGAAGCTACTCATCATATTATTATTGATGAGGTCGGCAACGATATCATCGGGCAGTCCGTCCCATGTGCCATACTGCTCACGCAATGGCTTTCCGGCACCTTCATTCCACCACTTGTCAAGACCTGCTGTAGAAGGCACGAACATTGCACCTGCATCGTCGTGATAGTCATAGCCGCTTGAGTTGGGATAATACTGGTTCCAACCTGGGTCAAACGTGAGCGAGCCCTTCATAGTGGTCTTGCCATCGGGGAGATACTCCAGGGCAACCGAACGAGTGTCGGTAGAACCTGATGTACGGTTGCTCAGGTAACGCAGCACAAACACAGAGTCTTTCTTGCTCGTATTCAGATTGTATTTCGTGTTATAATCGTCCATCACGGTACGATTGAAATAGGGAGCCGAGAAACGGTCGAGCAGATGAGAGAAGCGTCCCATCTCATCCTTGTTATCCCTGATAATCTGTGCCATGTTTGACAGAGGCATCATCACCTCGGCAATCTTGTGAATGTAACCGTTCTTACAGGTGATGTTCTGCTTTGTCACCATCACGCCGTTTACGAACGACTCATTGACCGAGTTAGAGGCGTGGTTGGTAAGGATGTCAACATCTTCAGAAGTGAAGCTCTTCACCTTCATGAATTCAGGCAGAAGATGAATGATTGTGGGTGCAGTAGCATCACTAACAGTAAGGATCTTAGCATCCTGTGACTTGTAGTACTTCCATGCGTTGTTGTCAGGCATGGTGGAAGTGTCGAGCAAGGGCACAGAGTCAAGAATTGACGATGCTGTAAGTCGGCGCATGCTGCCGCCCTTTGTCGGTGGATTGCCTGCCTTGTTTGACATAAGCTCAATGAGGTAGGCGTTAGTAACCATTGAGGTGTTGAGCAGCATGGTCTTCTGAGCCTTCGTCAGCTTTTCATAGGAGTCAACCTTCCAGCTGTTGTTCTTGAACCAGCGCTCAAAAGCGGCATCATCGGCAGCAAAGAGCGTTCTTGAGCCTGTGTGGTTCAGAATCTCTTTTTGGCCAAGATCATCGATCAGACGAAGCAGATAGGTATATTTCTGCCCATCAGGATCGTTGTTCAACCGCTCGTAGATGGAGTTACCAAGCCACTCAGGCTGTCCAGTGAGGATAGCATCCTCGTCCTGACAAGACTGTAGCGACATAGCACCCATCAGCAAGCCGCAGAAGGCGAGTGCCACCTGTCGACTGTGTCTTACGATAAGATTGCGTTTCATAGTCTCTTAAGTTTAATTAGTATTATTGTTTATAGTTATTGCTTACTATTTCTGTTATTATATATGTCGTAGGTCCTAAGACCTGGGGGTTTCTGCTTTTGGTGGGCCCAGAGGGCCAGAAAGGGAAACTAGCTGGAGCTAGTAGAGCTAGGGAAGCTAGTGGGAACTAGGGGAACTAGTAGAACTAGTGGGACTAGTGGGTCTAGTGAAACTAGTCAGAACTAGGGAAACTAGGGAGTCTTTTCTTCAATTTTTAAAAAACGAAGGAACCGGAGACGGGGTTTCCCCCGCCTCCGATCCCTTTAGATCAGAGTTTTGTCAATATTTTTGTTGACATTAATAATTCTTTCAGTAGTACTTATTTAAGGGTTACCTTCTTCACAACAACCATGCCGTTGCTGAGAGTCTGGCGCATGATGTTGATGCCACGCTGTGGAGCAGCTGTGCGAACACCATTGAGGCTGAAGAACTCAGTGCGGAGAACCTGAGCCTCACCGGCAGTCTTCTCAATACCTGTAGAGTAAACTGTTGGGCCAGAAGCCTGCTTCGTGCTGTTAGCACCGTAGCAGATGAGCATGAAGTCGTCCATGATTGCCCATGTGTTAGCGTCATTGGTAAAGATACCGAGGCGCAGGGTCTGACCTTCCTCAACCTTTACGAATACGCTGTTAGTGTAAGGCTTGTTATACTTCTCAGTGTTCAGAGCGAAGTACTTAACTGAAGAAACCATGTCGTTTGGTGTATAGCCGAGAGTATCATTCTCAACAATATACAAGCCACCGTATCTAACGGTATCAACCTTCATTTCACCTGTACCCTCATCAATATCACCCTGAATATATTCAGTGATGACAGCTGAATCCTCAATAGCTACGAGACCTGCGGTATAGTCCTTTACGAGCACGTTGTTCAGAGCGATGGTGTCACCCTTCAGCATTGTGTTTGCATAGAGAAGCAGTGAATCCTGAGATGTCTGGTCGTCAATACGACCGAATGCGTTAACGCGTACCTCATAGATACCTGCGGGCAGACCAGCGATTTCCTGATACATGTTGAATGCTTTGTGGTAGAACTCAAGAGCGAGAGCAGCTTTCTGGGTGTCGTTGTTACCGAAGTTATAACCGTCAGTTCCCTTCCAGCCATCAATGCTGTTCACATCCTTAGCCTGATCAGTATCGAACTTAGAGAACGATGCAGACTGAATCATTGCTGTGCAGTTCACAGGATTAGCATCGGTAGCATCAGCGATGTTAGCGGGCTTGTACTTGTTAGAGATCATTACATTGATCTTGTCAATCCATGTAGGAATCTCGTCGATTACGAGTGTACCGTTATTAATAAGATCAGTAAGCTCACCAATCAGAGTGTTAGAATCGTCAATCCAGTTCTGGGTAATCTTAAGCTCTGCAAGTTCCTCTTCCTCAGTAGCCTTAACATTCTCAAGTGAAGTGATAGCGTTTCTGAGCTCGATGCACTTGTCAGCGATAGCCATCTGAGCGTGGAGCTGCTCAATCAGACTAGCAACATCATCATCACTGATTGTGCGCTGCTGCAGACCTTCACCAATCTGGTCCATCAGGTCCTTAGCATCGACGAGCACCATATCCATCTCAGCCATCTGTACCTTCTCCTTCAGAGAGTCAGCAACAGCAGCCAGGCCATTCAGCAGAGCCTCAGACTCGCGAACCTTAGCCTTCATGTTGTAGAGGTCAACCAAAGCAGCGAACAGTGCCTCGCCGTCTTCCTGCTGAGTGTTATATATTGCCTGAGCAGTCTCAATTACTGTAGCAAGCTCACCCTTGATGTTTGCACCAACGCGGAGGTCAGTGTTGGTCAGGTAGCCTTCCATCTCAATGATAGCGCCCTCGAGAGCTGGGAGCACCTTGTCAGCTCGCTTGCCCCAGAATGTAAACTTGAAGTTATCGAAAATTACCCAAGAGTCACCAAGCTGGTTAGAACTACCCTTAACGCCGAAGCGTAGCTTATCATCAGCATTTACCTGTGCACCGAATGCAGAGTTCACGAACATGTTGTTATCGAATGCACGTGCAGCACTTGACATGCCATTGGGGAAGTAGAGCGTAGAGTCGCCAGATTCATAACTAGTATAGTCGGTATCAGGATTCTTATAGAAGTTCTCATCGCTAATCTGTCTTGGCTCAGCGAAGATATTCATGAACGATGTGGTGTTAGCGTTCATATAGATATAGGTAGGAGAGTTCTTTGGAGCATTTCCATTATTATAATCTGAGAATGCACTATTACGTCCATAGCGATAGAAACCCTGAACAGAAATCTCATAAACACCTACAGGCATGTTTTCAACTTCCTGATAGATATCGAATGAAGCATTGTTCCATGCCTCGCAACATTTCTCAGCAACACGCACGTTACCACCTGAAGCAGCCTGATGCGTCCAGCCAGTCCAATCGTTGGTCTCGAATGCTGGATTATTAAGGAAAGATGTCATGTCAGTACCTTCAACGATTTCAACATTTTCCCTAACAGCCTTGATAAGATTACGCAACTTGTCAAGCTCAGCACGGAGCTCCTCATTTGTCAGCGCGCGAGCCTCAATCTTCTTCACAGCATTATCACCACGACCAGTGAGATAATTCTTCAACTGAGAAACTTCCTTAACAGCGCCCTGGCCCTTGTCAATATACTCCTGAAGGATAGTCTGGGCAATAGCAACGCTATCCTCATAAACCTTCCACAGTCTAATGTTAAGGTCAAGAGCTGCCTTTGCAGCCTTCAGCTGTGCTACGTAAGCCTCTGCCTCGTCCTTGCTATTTGCAGTAGCGTTTGTTCTGAGATTATCGTAAGCCTCCAGGTAAGACTGGGTTACAGCTGTTGTGTTGTATGCAGGATATGACTGAGCAAGAATCTTTGCATAGCCCACCCAGCGGTCTTCACCAGCACCACAGAAGATAAGTGTAAAGTCATCGAAAATTGACCATGCGTCATAGCTTGTAGCCTGATCTTTCTTCACACCGATACGTGCAGTAACGTCAGCAGCGCTTACCTCAACAGGAAGAATGTGACCATAGAGACCATCTGTGTGGAAGAACTCGTTGGCATCAGCCATGGTGTTTGGAATCCAGAAGCCATTGCTTGCCATAGCCTTACCGTGTGCAGGCTTCTCTGTTGGAGCGCCATCAAAGATGTTGCTCATGAGAAGGCTCTCAGTCTGGCCATTAATAGTAACATAGAAGCTTGACAGGCGAGCCTCATCACTGCCCGTTGAGAACAACTGGTAAGAGTTGTCAGAAGAACCAGCACGATAGAAGCCTTTCACGCCAAAGAGATACAGACCGGGATACAGGATAGTAATGTCCTGATTGATATCGAAAGCATTCTTGCCATAAACCTCAGCATTGGTAGATGTTGTACCACCAGCACCGAACTTACCATTATTGGTTGACCAACCGGTGAAGTTGCCGACAGTATCGAAAGTACCATTGGTAATCCAAGCAGAAGCGTCCTGTGGGAACTGTCCTGTCGCATTAGGGATGTTGCCCTTAATAGCTTCCTCAAGAGCTTTAATCTCATTATCCATCTCTTCGACAGTTGAATTCAGATTGTTGTAAACATAAACAGCATTTGTTACATCAACACCTGCAGCTTCAGCCTTCTCAATCATAGCCTTCAACTCTACAGACTTGTCATAGATAGCGAAGATGCTTGCATCGAAGAACTGCCAGTCAACATGGATGCCATCACCAGGAGTCAACATAGCTGACAGAGGATAGCGCTCGTTGTCGTCGGTGAACTGAGCCCAAGCATTGCCGAAATCCTGAGCAACAGCATCGTCACGACCAAGGAACTGTGTGCCATCAGACTTATGCAAAGCGTTTACCTCATTAGGCATGATGCGATAGACATTTGTGCCAGCGTCCTGTTTCTGAAGCTCATAGAAACGGTTGCCCCAAGTTGTCTGGTCAGTGTAGATGTTACCTGAATCATCCATAGACATCTTGTACCAGCTGTAATTGCCAGTGCGTGGAGTAACATAGTCCTCAATCTCATAGGTCTTGCCGTCCCAGACATCATTAACCTTGTACTGTGCAACCTTGATGAGCACAGCAGACGCCTTTGGACCTACACAACCACGTGTACCCCAAGTGTTACCTTGAGTAAAGAATTTCTCTGCTGTAACGTTGTAAAGCAGGTAAGTCTCGCCCACCTGGAACTCTACAGGAACCTCAGGTACGTCAGCATTTGTAGGCTTTGTACGCTCAATGAGGTCAGCAGCATTTGCATTGAAGCCAACAAGCCACAATGCGCTCATTACGAGTAGTTTTGAAAACTTCATAAGCTGTTTTTTTAATTAGTAAAGTTAGTAAAAATAGAAAATTGGTTTCTTAAGAATTCAATCATGGCTCTCGCCACTCTTGGTTTTAGAATTGATATCGGGTGCAAATATAAGCAAATTTTCATAAACACCAATCATTTTTCAAAGTTTTTTTCATGGCAGGAGCTGAAATGGTGTGATTTTAACACTTTGGCGGTATGAAACAAAAAGAAAATCGTTTGAAACAAATTACTATGATATATATAATCGCTACTTTAATCGTTAGGAAAAAAACGTATTGTTTAGGCAGAACTGCACCACTGTTTAGTAAGAACAATAGCAGAGTTTAGCCAGAACAGCAAGACCGTTCTGGCTAAACAATATCTCGAATTCTTAAATTCTCTAATTCTTGAAAGCTTTTCTCTAATTCTTGAAAGCTTTGCGTACACGGCCATTCTCCTTGATGATTATCAGGCCACGAGCTGTGGCAGAAGCGCGACGTCCATCAACAGTAAAGAACGAAGCCTTGACATCATTTGAAGAAACAGGCATCAGACGGATACCCTCGGTATAGTCACCATTGAGTGGCATCTTCACGCCATCCCATGATGTAAGCTGATCAATATCGGCAAAGCCATAGAGGAAAGCCTCGTTCTTGGGAACGGTGTAATAGCCTTCGGCATAGTCAGCATCTGTAAGCTCACGGAAGTTGCTGTTCTCAATAACAATGGTGCCGACAGCGCCTTCCTCGAAGCTATAGATAGGCTGAGTGGTGAAGCTGCCTGTAAGGGTATTACGACCTTCCTTTGGCAGTTTGACAGCATCGCCACTGGTGAAGAACAGTGCTGTCTTATAATCAGAATGGAAGACTGCCGGATAGCCTGCGGCAATACTCTCAATAGGCTCAAGACAGATGTAGCGCTTGTCGCCATCGGTGAGTCCACCAGCCACCTCATAGAGCTGAACATCGCTGGTCACACTTACAGCCTGAGGCAGACAGATGGTGCCCCAGAAGTCGCCTTCCACAGCTGCACTACGCGTATTAACCGGCAAGTAGTATAGCACGAAGTCAGTAGCACACCACCATCCTTCGCGATTGTCGCCCTTGCCACTACTATTTGTCCACGAGCCTTCCTGAGCACCCGTCTTAGAGCTTTCGAAGCCCACTGTTAGCGTCTCGCCATCGGCAAGATAGAGGGGCTGGGTGATAAGACGCTCCCATGCTTCGCTATCTGCCACATCGGGATGGTCGAAAAGATCGCAGGTGAGCAGTGGGGTATTATTGGTCACTGTTCCGTTGGTGATATAACCATGCTGGTCTGACAGACAGCCGTGCTGCGTAGTGGCGCGACAAACAAGATAGTAGAAGCCTGCGGGCAGGTTATTTACTTCCTGTTTGATGCCAAGAGTCTTATCGCCAACCTCAGCTGTTGGCACGCTCCACCAGGCATTCCAGCATGTGGTGCCAAGGACTGTGTTCTTACGCTGGTCGCCACCAGTATAGGTACTGGTTACGACCCAACCTGTTGTAGAGGCGAAGTTTGAGTTCTGAACAGACTGAACAGCAGAGAATCCCTTATATGCGTTGAGAGCCTTTGACAGAGCGGTATAGACAGGCTTCACCTCAGCAGCAGTGCTGATAGCATTGACCTGTTCTATAAGGGGCTTAAGTTCTGTAGTATTGGGAAGACGATTGTTGATGAGGCCTTCGGCACGTCCGACAAGTACGCGAAGCTCTGGAATATATGAGAGAGCATCCAACGCATTATCGACAGCGTCGTCGAGAGCCTTAAACGTCTCAGCATCGGTAGCAGCAGGGGTATCGATAGCTGCCTGCACCTCTGCATTGAGAGCTGGTAGTATGGTGTTATATTTTATAAATGTACGCGCGCGAAGAAGAGCCTTCTCCACACCGTCAGTGAACGCCTCTTCACGAGTGTTAAAGAGTCGGCAGAGAACGAACTTGTCCATGCGTGCCTTGTCCATATTACGGAAAGAGATGGCTATCTCTGTTTTATCGCCAACATTAAAATTACCATCCTCCATAAGCCAGTTTGTCGTTGCTCTTGTAGTAAACAGAGTGGTGGTACCAGCCTTTACGGTCTGGTTGGAACCACCAGCATTGCTAAGCATCACAGAGAAATAGTAGTGTGACTGTGGCTCAACAGTAAATTTCTTATAAAGACAGGCGGCTGTCGTTTCGGCACCATTTACCCAAGAGAGGAGATGATGGCCGGCATCGGCACCATTAACATTGACAACCTGGAACTGAGGCATGGCGGCAGCTGTACCAGCGCCGTTAGTCCAATCAACAAGTCCCATCTCAAAGTCACCATTTACCAGCATATTACCACCGATATACATTATCTTTCCATCAATGGTAACGCCATCGCCAGTTGAAGGATCAGCGAGTGTGGCAGTAACAACTCCACTATATCGGTCGGTGTTGTTGAAGTCAACGATATGTACGCGATAACGATAGCCGTCGCGCGACTCCAAGTCTGTATAGTTATAGCTTGAAGGAGCCTCCTTCTGAGTAATAACAGCAAGCTCATTATATGTCCGGCCTCCATCGGTACTACGCTCCACGACCATCGACTTGTTCCACTCACCGTTCTGGTCGTTCCAGCTCAAGGCTGTACGCATGTTGGCCTTATTATATACAGCCTTCATGTTGATGGGGCTCTTCATTGGCGGGTTCTTAGGAATGAATTCATAAGACTTCTTATAGCCAAGACCGGCATCATGCTGCGAATACCACTCACCAGCGGGGGTGAGACTATTGTTCTTATAGAGTTTAGACGGATCGCGCTCGCCATTCCAGTAGTAATAGCGCTCCACATTGTTATTATTGCTGAGGGAAGTGCAAATACGACTGAGTGCTTCCTTCACCTGCGTTTCTGTTACACCGTTGGCGAAGGCACCGTTATTGTTCCAAGATGCACCCCAGCACCACTCTGATATCCAGATAGGACGCTTGTACTTGTTATACCAGTTGTTCACATTGCCGAAATTGCTCTCAGGCCAATAGCAGTGCAGGTCAATGATGTCGCAGCGCCAGCCACGTGCATCGATGGAATCGAGGAATTCAGCCAAGAAGCCGGTAGCATTCCAGTAATCACTGCCATCCCAAGAGGCTGGTGAGCAAAGGCGCAGACCAGTAGCCATCATGTTCTCCCAGTTGTTAAGAATGGTGGTCAGGTCTTGTGGATGGTCATCGCTTGGGTTGCGCGGTTCGTTATTGTTCTTACAGTTAGGCGACTGCGATGTACCGCCGATGGTTGCCGACGATGGCCAGTCTTCGTAAATGTGGTTGGGTACCCACTCAAAATCGGGCAGGAAACTGCTGTTGCCCTGTCCCCAGTCATAGCTACTCTGCACATTCAAGGCATTGAGTGCTTCCTTATTCATATAGTTGGCAAGCTGTTTTTTGCCTGCGTCATACCACTTAAAAATGCGATAGCTGCTTATATATCCATTCATGATGGCTGGCAGGGCTGCAACCTCACGATCCTCGTAAGCTGCAACGAAGCAACGGCTATAGCCACGACCATTAGGCAATGTAGAGAAAGTAACCATATAGCCACGCTTCAACTTGAATGAGCTTATGCGGTTGTTCCACTCTGTAGGCACATTTTTCATGAATCCGTTGCCATTATGGCCGAGAGTGAAGTCATTTGACGATTCGCCCTCGTACTTATTCTCTGAATAAACGGTGAGAGGCTTGCATTTGTCGCCATAAGGCAGAATGATAGCGCCACGGTTGTAGAGCTTCACCTGACAGTTACTATCATTAATAGCAACTGCTCCATTAATCTTCACATTCTTGGAAAGGAGCTTGATGACTGACGATGGCTTAACAGCAGAGAAGATGAGCACTGCATGCTCAGTATTCTTAATATCAACAACGCCATTTGTACCGAAAGGAGTCGTACCTGTGATGACATAGTCAACATCGGTAGTCAGGTCAACAGCTGTGGTGACCTGTGCCACTGTCGTTGTAGTGTTTACTGCCATTGCCTGAACGACAAAAGCAAAAAGCACAAGGGCTACGCTCAGGAATCGATTGATGATGGTAGTCTGTTTCATAAACGTGGTATTTTTAGTTATTAATATTCAACAGTAAAAAGAAAAAAGATGTAATTAGCATTCAACCTGCAAAGATAACGCAATACAAGCAAAAAGCCAAATTTTTGCGCGATTTTATTACATTGTGGAAAGAAAACTTCCCAAATAATTTGTTTTGCTACCATTTTAGATTACCTTTGTAACCAAATCATTGATAATGAAGACATTTGAAGAACTTGGAGTAAGCGCGGACATACGTCGCGCTATTGAAGAAATGGGATTTGTACAGCCCATGCCTGTACAGGAGGCCGTAATACCAACACTTATCGAAAGCCGACGCGACACTATTGCGCTGGCACAGACAGGAACGGGAAAGACAGCAGCATTCGGAATACCACTGCTACAAAGGATAAGCCTCACACTTTCTGCCACAGAAAAGAGGGGGCTCCCCCGTGCACTGGTGCTCAGCCCTACGCGTGAGTTATGCCTGCAGATTGCCGATGACCTGCGCGATTTTTCCAAATACATTGAGGGAATACACATTGAAGCTGTCTATGGAGGCGCAGCCATTGAGCCCCAGATGCGTGCTCTGAAAAAGGGCACAGACATCATCGTGGCGACACCAGGACGACTCATTGACCTGAAGAACCGTGGCTTCGCACACTTGGAGCAGGTGCAGAACATTGTGCTTGACGAGGCTGACGAGATGCTGAACATGGGCTTCTCGGACTCTATAAACGAGATTTTCGAGGCACTGCCAGAGGAGCATAACACACTGATGTTCTCTGCTACTATGAGTTGTGACGTGGAACGCGTGGCAAAGACATACCTCAAGGACCATCAGGAGATAGTGGTGGGCTCACGTAACGAGGGTGCAGAGAGCGTTAACCACATCTACTACATGGTGCATGCAAAGGACAAGTATCTGGCACTGAAGAGAATAGTTGACTACAACCCTCGAATCTTCGCCATCATATTCTGCCGCACGAAGCTTGAGACGCAAGAGATAGCCGACAACCTGATTAAAGACGGATACAATGCCGAGTCGCTGCACGGAGACCTGTCACAGCAACAGCGCGACCTGACAATGCAGAAGTTCCGCAACCACCTGACGCAGTTGCTCGTGGCTACCGACGTAGCAGCACGCGGCCTTGACGTTGACGACTTGACACACGTTATAAACTACGGACTGCCCGACGACATAGAGAACTATACCCACCGCTCAGGACGAACTGGACGAGCAGGAAAGAAGGGCACGTCAATAAGCATTGTGCATACAAAAGAAAAGCACAAGATACGCAATATTGAAAAAGAGATTGGCAAGCAGTTCGTGGAAGCAGAGATTCCGAAGCCTGAGGAGATATGCAAGAAGCAGCTCTACAAGGTGATGGACCAGATAGTGAAGACCGACGTGGACGACGAGGAGATAGCTCCGTTCATGCAGGATATAAACCGCTACTTCGAATATATAGACAAGGAGGAGATAATAAAGAAGATAGTATCTCTGGAGTTCGGAAAGTTCCTTGCTTATTATGCTGACGCTCCAGAGATTGAAAAGCCCATCCCCAACAAATCAGGAAAGTCAGGGGAGACAGGCCGTCAGACCGACAAACAGAAGCGTGCCAACAAACCACAGAAAGGCTATGCCCGACTGTTCATAAACCTTGGCAAACGCGACGGCTTCTATCCTGGAGAGCTGATGCAGACGTTGAACCGCTATGTAGGCGGTCGTCAGGAGGTGGGCCATATCGACCTGCTCGACACCATATCTTATTTCGAAGTGCCTGAGAAGGACGCACGCAAGGTTATGACACAGCTCAGCGGCATACGCTACCACGGGCGCACAGTACGCTGTAACAATGAGAACGACGGACGGCCAGAGAACGACAATAGAAACGACAGCCGTGAGAGACGCGGCTCATCGAAGCGTTCAGCAAACGCTCCCAAAGGCCGTGATGACCATAAAACTCGTCAGCAAAATAAAGGGAAACTACCAAACTCTGCAGAGGGATGGCGCAACATGCTTCGTGGAGAAATGCCCGATTTCACCGAAGAAGGTTGGGCGCGCCGTAAGCCCAAGAAAAAATAATTTACCTCTAACCTCTCACCTCTAGAACAACCTCATCCAGTGTGTTCGCGACTTTAATATATTGGCGCCACTCGCCACGCACCATGTTCTTTTCTTGAAGATCATCAAGACAGGCGATGAGCGAAGACCAGAAGCCCTTCATATTATAAAGTATGATGGGCTTTTTATTGTATGAAAGGGTAGTTGCAGCTGCTACGGTAAACAGTTCATCGAGTGTACCTATGCCGCCAGGAAGAACGATGAAACCGTCACTTTCTGCCATCATCAACTCTTTTCTGTCAGTAAGATTCTCTGTAGGGATATGAACATCAAGATAAGGGCTTAGCTTACCCATCTCCTCAATCTTATGAGGAACGACACCTATCACCCTGCCACCGTTTTCCTTTGCAGCCTTGCTGACGCTATGCATAAGGCCGGCATCGTGACCACCGAACACAATCTCATGACCATTCACAGCAGCCCACTTACCCAGCTCTTCAGCCATCACGAAGAAATCCGGGTCTATGTTATTATTAGCGGAACAGAAAATACAGAGCTTCATAACAGACTTAATGCTTTATTCTCGGCTGCTTCCATTATCTCACGCTCACCCGGTCCTTTGTCGTTGATACCACAGAGATGAAGAATGCCGTGGATGATGACACGATGGAGCTCTTCCTCGTAAGTCTTATGGAACAGATCTGCATTGGTACGCACGGTGTCGAGAGATATGACAAGGTCGCCGTTGAGCACATCATCCTCACAATAGTCAAAGGTGATGATGTCAGTATAATAGTCGTGCTGCAGATACTCGCGGTTTACCTCAAGGATATGTTCATCGTCACAAAAGAGGTAACCCACCTCACCGACCTTCTTATTATACGTTGCTGCCACGCGACGGATCCATGCTGTGGTCTCGCGCTTCTTGATGGCAGGCATCTTCACATTTTCAGTACTGTATGTTATCATATCATTTGTTTAACGCTGCAAAAGTACTACTTTTTCCGAAACCAAAGTTACTTTTCTACCTTTAAATTTATAGTCTGCTTCAAACGGCGTTCCTTGTCAGTGACCTTAAGAGTCAGCGTGCCAGCCTTCTTTGCTGCCTGAAGAACAACGACCAGCTGACCAGAGAAGAGTTTCATGGTGGGCTGAGTGAAAGGCTCAAGAGAAGTGGCATCGCCATTACAAACACCACGGAATGAGCCAGCACCCGTGACATCAAACTGCAGCTGGTCGGCAGCATCGGGAATGAGCGTACCGTTCTTATCAACAAGAGAGACAGTGACGAAAGCGAGGTCGTTGCCATCGGCTTTTAGAGGTGAGAGATGAGAGGTGAGAGGTGAGAAGTCAGATTGTTGAGTCCAACAGTCTAAACGCAAACGTGCGGGTTTACCTGCTGTTTTCAATATCTTTTCGCCGGATTTTTTGCCGTTTTCATCGAAAACAACGACTTTCAGTTCACCTGGTTCGTAGCACACGTTATTCCAGCGCAGGCGGTAGCGGTCCAGACGCTCATTGGGGTTCTTCCTTATGCGCCCCTGACTCTTTCCGTTTAGGAAGAGCTCAGCCTCGCTATAGTCGGTGTAGCAATAGACCGGCGTCAGCTCGCCACGACGCTCCTTGCCCCAAGTCCAGTGAGGCAACAGGTGAATGGTATGCTCACGTGTCTGCCACTTGGAACGATAGAGCCAGAAACGGTCCTTAGGCAGACCGGCAAGGTCGCAGATACCGAAATAGCTACTGCGCGAAGGCCAGTACTCATCGTAGGGAGTGGGCTCGCCAAGATAGTCAAAACCGGTCCACACAAACTCACCAATGACCCAGGGTTTATCGTCCTGCCACACCCAGTCGTCATCGGGGAGATTGGACCATGAGCAATACTCCACATCGTAGGAAGAGCACTGTCCGTCGGCTTTCTTTATAGCTTCGGGATCGTAGTTCTTTGCCCAAGAAGAATATTGGGAATTGTCGGAAACAACGACAGGGAACTTATATACGCCGCGAGAAGAAACGGTGGAAGCTGTCTCAGAACCAAGAAGGAAGCCCTGCCACAGCTGTTTGATGTTGTTATCATACTTCTGCACACGATAGTTGAAGCCTGGCACATCCATCACCTGAGCAAAGCCGGTGGAGAGAGCACTCTCAGCACGATCCATGCCCTGAGTGACAGGACGTGTGGGGTCGAGCTGATGGCACAAATCCTGCAGGTGCATGGCTATGTCGCGACCACCCTGCATGCCCTGTTCGGGTATCTCGTTGCCAATGGACCACATGATGATGGAAGGATGATTGCGATGAGCACGCACGAGATTCTCTATGTCGCGGTCAGCCCAACGGCTGAAGAAACGAGCATAGCCGTTCTTACATTTCTTGTAGTTCCACATGTCGAACGACTCAGCCATAACCATCATGCCGAGAGAATCGCACACATCCATCTGCATCTGCGACGGCATGTTATGAGCTGTGCGGATGGCATCGCATCCCATGTCTTTAAGAATCTGTATCTGACGGATAAGTGCCGACTTGTTGACTGCAGCGCCTAAAGGTCCTAAGTCGTGGTGCAGACAGACACCTTTTATCTTGCGAGTGACGCCATTGAGCTGGAAGCCACCTTTCTTCGACACGCTGATGGTGCGTATGCCGAAGCGCTGCGACAGTTCATCGATTTTCTCGTTGCCATCGTAGAGACTGATGACAAGATTATAAAGATAAGGTGACTCAGGAGTCCACAAATGAGCAGTGTTAACAGGGAAGAAATAGTGAATATCACCATTTCCAAACTCCAGATATTGCGGAGAGTCCTTGGATATCTTGTTTCCTTGACGATCGTACAGGCTCACATCAAAGCGCAAGTCTGTCACAGGATTCTTTATCTCGAAGTCAAGACGCATCAATACTCGCTCGCCTTCTTTCACCTTCTTGGCATCATAGGGCTTGATGAAAACACTCCAGTCGTCGATGTAACGCTTAGTGGGCGTGAGGATGAGTTTCACCGGACGGTAGATGCCCGCACCGGGATACCAGCGCGAACTCTCTTCCAAGTTCTGCAAATCGACAGTCAGCTCATTGTCGCCAGTGGTGATAAAATCGGAAATATCTACTCGGAACGAGTTGTAGCCATAAGCCCAATAGCCGGCTTTCTTACCATTGACATAGACCGTGGGCTCTGCCATAGCGCCATCGAAGAGGAGCTCAGCCTTTCCCTTGAAATCCGATGGAATAGGAAGGTTTCTACGATAATAGCCCTCACCAATCCAAGGAAGAGCACCACTACGTCCAGACTTCTCAGTAGCTTCTTTCTCGCCATTTTGTTCAATACGAACGACCTGAAGATCCCACTTCTTATCAAACGGTCCTGCTATTGCCCAGTCATGAGGCACGCTCACGGTCTGCCATTGCTGTCGGTCATGAGAAAACTGCCAGTTGTCGGAAAGGACTATTTCCTGTCGTTGTTGTGCAAAAGATGCTGAACACAACATCAAAAAAAAGAAGATTAGTTTTGATTTCATTATCGGTAGTAATTGATTTTACATGCAAAGATATACTATTTCTTTGAAATAGCCACTAAATTATTTGCATTTTAGCTGTTTTTTATTAAAAACTCCTAACTTCTAACAACAAACTGCCAACTCTTTTGTATCTTTGCATCGTTTTTAATTCGAATTAAAATGAAAATAGCTTTAATCGGCTACGGCAAGATGGGCAAGATGATTGAAGAGATTGCCCGCAGCCGTGGTCATGAAATTGTGAGTATCATAGACATTAACAACTTAGGAGACTTCGACAGCGATGCTTTCCGCTCTGCCGATGTAGCCATCGAGTTTACTAACCCCACTGCCGCTTACGGAAACTATCTTAAAGCCTGGGAACAAGGTGTTAAGGTGGTCAGCGGCTCTACCGGATGGATGAAGGAACACGGCGATGACGTGCGCAAGGCATGTTCAGCCGTTGGCACCAACGGCATGAGCGGCAAGACGCTCTTCTGGGCATCAAACTTCTCTATCGGAGTGGCTATTTTCTCAGCCGTAAACCGCTATCTGGCAAAGATTATGAACCAGTTCCCACAGTACGACGTAGAACTTGAGGAGACCCACCACGTGCACAAGCTCGACCACCCGTCAGGCACAGCTATAACACTGGGCGAAGAGATTGTGGAAGCCATAGACCGCAAGGAGGCATGGGCTGAAGACACTACAGACCCTAAATTGCTGCGTATAGACCACATACGTCGTGGAGAGGTGCCAGGAATACACACCATCCGCTACGACTCCGACGCAGACTGCATCACCATAACCCACGATGCACACTCACGCCGCGGCTTCGCCCTCGGTGCTGTGCTCGCTGCTGAATATACCAACGAACATGAGGGTCTGCTGACAATATCAGACATGTTCAAGTTCTAAACGCTTCAGGATATAAAAAACACGTATACGATAGTATCTTATTATGACATTTTTCGATAAAGTATGGAGCGTGCTCCGTGGAAAGCCAGACTACTCATTGCCAAAGAAGAAAGCTGAAGAAGAGCCGAAGCTGAACATGAAATGGCAATGGACGAAATTTATTATCGTTCTGGCATTATACCTATTATTCCTTTATTGGGTAGAGTCATGGTGGGGACTGATTGTCGTTCCTTTCATCTATGACGTCTATATCTCGAAGAAAATAAAATGGCAGTGGTGGCGAAAGAGCGAAAGCAGTGTAACGCGAACCGTGATGTCATGGGTTGACGCTATAGTATTCGCTTTGGTGGCTGTCTATTTTATAAACCAGTTCTTCTTCCAGAACTATGTTATTCCCACATGTTCGTTGGAGAAGTCACTGCTTGTTGGCGACTACCTCTTCGTGTCAAAGGTGAGCTACGGCCCACGCATACCAGAGACGCCGCTGACGATGCCACTGACACAGCACTCGTTGCCTACAATGTTCGGTGTTACGCCAAAGTCATATATCGAATGGCCACACTGGGAGTATCGCAGAGTAAAAGGTCTGGGCAAGATAGAACTTAATGACATCGTGGTATTCAACTATCCTGCAGGTGACACTCTCCTTTCTGCACCGCGCTATTCAGCCAATGACTTCTACCTGCTCAGCTATGGCTACGGATATCAGCTCTACCCCAACAGGCCAAACCCCGACTCCATCTCGGCATTAGAGCGCTACAGACTTTATGAGCAGGTTTACGATCTCGGCAGGCGTTATCTTACAGGTAACACGATGGAGTTTGGAGAGGTCATGACACGTCCTACAGACCGCAAGGAGAACTATGTTAAGCGCTGCGTGGGACTGCCAGGCCAGACATTGCAGATCAAAGACAGAGTCATCTACCTTGATGGCAAAGAGAACAAGGAACCCGACAATGCACAGTTCTCATACGACGTTACATTCGTGCGCAACGCAAAGCTAACCAACGAGTTCCTCGAAGAAAACCATATCACACTGGAAGACCTCGGCATCATGGAATATGACCAAAGCATGAGAGCTTTCTTCAAGTCAAACGACTACATCACGTTAGTGTATAACAATGTGACTATGCCATTGACAAGAAAGACAGCAGAGGTACTGAAGCATCGCAAAGACCTTGTGGAGAGCATTGCTATCAACACTGAGGCATCTGAATGGGACATCTACCCACTGAATGGCAACAAACACTGGACTCGCGACAACTACGGTCCTATCTGGATTCCGAAAAAAGGCGAGACAATCGAACTGACACTGGACAATCTGCCTATCTACGAGAGGCCTATACGTGCTTACGAGAAGAACGACCTGTGCGTCACTGACGATGGAAAGATACTAATCAACGGACAAGAGGCAACAAGCTACACGTTCAAGATGGACTACTACTGGATGATGGGTGACAACCGTCATAACTCTCTTGACTCACGCTACTGGGGCTTCGTACCTGAGGATCACATCGTTGGTAAGCCAATATTCATCTGGCTGTCGAGCGACCCCGACAGAAGCGGTTTCTCTGGCATAAGATGGAACCGTCTGTTCCGAATGGTGGACGGGATAAAATAGAGGTGAGAAGTGAGAGGTTAGAAGTGAGAGGTTAGAGGTTAGAGGTTAGAAAATAGAGAGATGAAAGGCTGGTTTAAGTTCCTGTTGGCATTTGCGATAGCCATCATAGCAATGATAGGCTTTCGTGCCATGGCTCTCACCATATTCGTAGTGAATGGTGAGGGACTTGAACCAGAGTTCAAAGCCGGCGACAGAGTGCTAGTCAACAGATGGAGCTATGGACTGAGGACTGGCTGCCACACAGCCAATGGGAAACTGCAAACGGTTCTTTTCAGCTATGGCCGCATATGCCGGCAGCCTGTAAAGCGTTGCGATATCGTTGCATATAACGACCCGTCGGACAGCACCCATACCCGAATACTCCTTGGACGCATCTGTGCGTTGCCAGGAGACACCATCCGCTATGGCGGGCGCACAATCTTAGTACCAAGCATTGCCAACTGCGATGATGCTGACTACTACTGGATAAAAGCACTGAGCGAGACGAGCCCCATTGACTCACGCTATCTGGGATTCATCAAAGAGCCGTTTATCATTGGTCGCGCCATGATGACCGTCTATTCCCACGACCCGAAGAAGCCTGTATGGAGCGGCTACAGGAAAGACCGATGGTTCCGTTCAAAATAGATATGAGAGCACTACTTTCCACAACATTCTTCGGACCAGTACAGTGGTATCAGAAGCTGTACCGCTACGATGAAGTGTTTATTGAGAACAACGACAGCTATCAGAAGCAGACCTACCGCAACCGCTGTCTAATTGCCACCACCAACGGTGTGCAGGCGCTGACGGTGCCGGTGACAATAGAACATGCAGGAGACACAGAGACAATACGCATAAGCGACCACGGCAACTGGCGGCACCAGCACTGGCAGGCACTATGCTCAGCATATGGCGACTCGCCGTTCTTCCAGTATTACGAGGATGACCTGCGTCCTTTCTTTACAGAAAAATGGGAGTTTTTGCGCGATTTCAACGAGGCAATACGCAAGCAGATGTGCATTCTGCTTGACATAAAGCCAAAGGTGATGCTGACACCACGCTACCAGAAAGGCAATGACTTGACAGACTGTGACGACTACCGAGAGGTCATACGGCCGAAGCGTCCACTACCCGACCCCGATTTCTCGCCACAGCGCTACTATCAGGTATATGAGCACAAACACGGTTTCCTGCCAAACATGAGCATACTCGACCTGCTGTGCAACATGGGACCAGAAGGAATTTTTTATCTATAAACCATAAATATTATGAAGACCATGATGATACGAACACTATTATTGGGCACAGCGCTTTCAGCTTGTGCAATCGCTGCTGAGGCACAACCTCGTATAAACAGCGACAAGACTGTGACTTTCCAATACAGGAATGATGCAGCAAAGAATGTAATGGTTGACGTGCAGTTTGCAGGACGGAATGCAATGACACGCGACGCAAACGGAGTTTGGACAGTAACTCTCGGACCAGTAGCCCCTGACATGTACCCTTATTGCTACATCGTAGATGGTGTTAGCATTATGGATCCGGAGAACGACCAGTACTTCCCCAATGAAGGCTTTAAGAACAGCCTGCTGGAGATTCCCGGTGACAGCGCACTGCCCCACGACATACGCAGAGACGTGGCACATGGCAGGATAGAATACGTACATTATTACTCTAAGAGCCTCGGTGCCACGAACAATGCCGTGGTCTATCTACCACCATCATATATGACAGACCACCAGAAGCGCTACCCTGTGTTCTACCTCATCAGCGGTACTACCGACACTGAAGAGGTTTATTACAAGGTGGGACGCGTGAACTATATACTCGATAATCTCATTGCCGCGAACAAAGCAAAAGAGATGATTGTTGTGCTG
Organism: Prevotella sp. E13-27; assembly: GCF_023217965.1. Lineage (NCBI taxonomy): Bacteria > Pseudomonadati > Bacteroidota > Bacteroidia > Bacteroidales > Prevotellaceae > Prevotella > Prevotella sp. E13-27. The sequence continues at coordinate 695,794 of NZ_JALPSC010000001.1, forward strand.
CCTTACGGCAATCCTGCAAAGCTAAAGTTTCAGTATGCCCCATCGACAGTCCCAGGCGAGAGCACAAAGGAACGATCAGAAGCATTAGCAAAGGCAATGCGCTTCGGTGGTGACATATTCAGCCAAGATCTAATAAACGACCTCATTCCGTTCATAGAGAAAGGCTATCGCACGAAGGCCGATCGTGACCACCGTGCCATTGGCGGTTTCTCGAGAGGAGGTAACCAGGCTTTGTTCAACGGACTCACAAACCTCGACAAGTTCTCATATCTCTGCTCATATAGTTCGTTCACCTCTACTGACATACCCGATGTGTATGACAACGCGAGTGACACAAACAAGAAGATCCATCTCTTCTGGCTCGGTGTGGGAACCGACGATTTCCTCTATGGTAATGCCCGCGACTACCTTGAGTTCCTCGATAAGAAAGGCATACGCAGCGTGAAGGAGTTCACTTCTGACAAGTACGGACACACATGGATGAACGCGAAATATTTTCTTGCGAAAACATTACCACTGCTCTTCAACAAGAAAGCAGCCGAAATGGCCATGAACGACGCAAAGCCTGCTCCTGTAGCTACCGGAAACGAGAAGCAGTTCACACCAGGCGTCATGGCACGCCTATTCCCAAAGCCCATCATCTCACCAGAATATGACGAGAAGGGCATAACATTCCGTTTCAAGGCTCCCGAGGCGAAGCAAGTAAATTTGGCATGCGAGGCATTACCTGATGAGGTAGCCATGCAACGCGATAGCGACGGCGTGTGGAGCACCACCGTAACGGAGCTTTTCTTCGAAACATTCAGATATTGCTTTGTTGTTGACGGCACTCCAGTGGCAGACCCAAGCAACATGTACCTGTCACCCGACCGCGGTTTCAAGTTCAGTATTGCAGACAATCCCCGTTCTCCGTTCAACTTTGCATCACAAGGCGATATTCCCCACGGACACGTAAGCTACGACATAGACCGCCAAGAGGCCTGGTACATCTCACCCGCGCTACTATTCGGACAGAATGCTCCAACAATGCCTATGATACGACCACTATTCATACAGCTGGTTCCTGGCAAAGACGACACCATGGAGAGTTGGTTCAAGATTGGTGGTGCTGATGCCATTGCCGACCGACTGCAAGCCGATGGAAACGCTGTACCATGCATAATAACCACAAGCAGCCTCGACTTCATGAAACAAGGACCTCAGATGCCAGGCTTTGGTATTAAGACGCTGAAAGCTGACGACTATCCCACATGGTCTCAGCGTCGCCGCGCACTTTTCAAGCTTCTACTTGACGAGAGCAAGAAAAACCGCAGATAGAGAAAAAGACAATTACTACTGATAGACAAGAGTAATCATCTGAGACGGACTGAAGAGCTGTGACGCGACTTGTTGCAGCTCTTCTGCTGTAATAGCATCTACATGTTTAAGAATCTCTTCAAGATTGCGCTCTGTGCCATGATGCAGGAAGTTCCTTGCAAAGTCAAGGGCAAACTGCTCACGGTTGTCTGCGGCGATGGCAAGCTGTCCATGCAATTGCTGCTTTGCTTTTTTCAGTTGACTTTGGCTAAGCTGACTGTTTATGAGCTTATCAAGCTCGCGTCTTACCAGCTGGCAGCAACGTTTCACGTCATGTGGGTCACAACCAAAATAGACTGACCACAAACCTGTATCGCTGTAATTCGCAGTATTACTCTCTACGGTATATACAAGTCCGTTGCGCTCGCGTAACGACAGGTTCAAGCGCGAGTTCATGCCAGGTCCGCCAAGCATGTTATTCAGCAGGAAAAGTGCCCAACGACGATGGTCGGTAGCGGCGAAGGCTCGCGTACCAATCATAACATGTGCCTGATGAGTGTTACGCTGGCGAATGATGGGGGAAGGAGAGATGGTGCTCAATAATAATTTTTGATCCTTAGCTGACTCAATGGAGCCATCAGCAGTCTGTTGTCCTACTGGCTGGGTATTAGCGTTCTCAACATTAACATCTTCCATCCATGACACCAGCCTCTTGAAATCTATATCTCCACTGGAGAAGAAGATACAGTTATCTGGACGATAATATCGCCTTGTGAAACGACGTGCATCATCGCCTGTATACTGGCGCACGCGCTCCGAACTACCTAAGATATTATGGCCTAAGGAATGACCATCGAAGAGAATATTGTCGAATTCATCGAAGATAAGCTCTGACGGCGTGTCCTCATAGCTCTCTATCTCGTCGCACACCACTTCACGCTCTTTCTCCACCTCATGTTGAGGATACTGGCTGAAGAACACTATGTCAGTGAGCACATCGACAGCCTGACGGAAATGGTCACGTGTTATGGCAGCATAATAGACGGTGTCTTCTTTATTGGTGAAGGCATTAAGCTCACCGCCCACGCCCTCGATGGCATTGATTATCTGAACGGCAGTACGCCGCTGAGTGCCTTTGAATGCCATGTGCTCACAGAAATGAGCCAGTCCCTCCTCGCCTTTTTGCTCATGACGTGCGCCGGCCTTGACGGCAAAACCGCAGAAGATAACGTTTGCTGATGAGGGGAGATGTATGAGTCGTAAGCCATTACGGCAGGTATGTATATTGTAGTTCATGGCTGCAAAGGTACAAATAAATTAAGAATTGAGGACTAATTAAGAATTAATTCGTAACTTTGCACGCAGAATATGAAACAGATACTGCTCATAAACGATGTCGTGGGCTACAGCCATGTAGGAATGGTTGCCATGCTGCCCATTCTGACCTACCTTGGTCATCCCACCTACAACCTGCCCACGGCTCTCGTATCAAACACCCTTGACTATGGCCGTTTCAATGTTTTGGAAACGACTGAGTACATGCGCGGCACCATCCCAGTATGGAAACAGCTGGGCTTTCATTTCGATGCAATCTGCACAGGACTGATGTTCAGTGAGGACCAGGCGCGTCTGGTAGCATCTTACTGTACCGAACAGCATCAGCAGGGTACAACAATCTTCGTTGACCCTATCATGGGTGATGCAGGCCGACTATACAACGGCATGACCGAACATCAGGTACAGCTAATGCGTGAGATGCTTAGCGTTGCCGACCTCACCTTTCCTAATTACACTGAAGCCTGCTATCTCACCGACATACCATACCGCGAAGAAGGCATGACTTGGCAGGAGGCATGTGACATGCTTGACCGCCTTGTAGCCCTTGGTGCCAAGTCGGCAATCATCACCAGTGCGCGTGTAGATGGACACAACTGCGTTGTAGGACGCAGGAGCAATGAGCCGTTGGCTGGCTTCACTCAGCATCTTGACGATGGTCAGTATTTTCGTATTGACTACGAGGAGATACCTGTTCTCTTCCATGGCACTGGCGACATTTTCTCTGCAGTGCTCATTGGTCATCTCATGAAAGGAGAGCCCCTGCGTGAGAGCACACAGACAGCCATGAGAGTGGTTAGTCAGCTCATAGACCGCAACCGTGACCTTCCTGACAAGTGTCGTGGCATCCCCATTGAGCAATGTCTTGACTTGTTATAAACCCCATACCCCTACTCCACATATCAAATGAAAATAGGCGACATTGATTTTGGCGAGCGTCCACTTTTCCTTGCACCTATGGAAGATGTCACAGACATTGGCTTCCGTAGGCTCTGCAAGCGTTTTGGTGCTTCCATGGTATATACAGAATTCGTATCGGCAGAGGCTCTGGTGCGCGACGTAAAGACGACAGTGCGTAAGCTGCAGATTAGCGACGACGAGCGTCCTGTAGGCATTCAGATCTATGGGCGTGATATTGATGCCATGGTAGAGGCAGCACAGATTGTGGAGCAGGCTTGTCCCAATGTCATTGACCTGAACTTCGGCTGTCCGGTAAAAAAAGTAGCAGGCAAAGGTGCTGGAGCTGGTATGCTACAGAAAGAGAACCTTCCAAAGATGCTTGAGATTACACGTCGTGTGGTAGATGCAGTGAAGGTTCCTGTCACCGTGAAGACTCGTCTTGGATGGAATCACGACCAACTCATCATCACAACCCTGGCTGAGCAATTGCAAGACTGTGGCATACAAGCCCTGACAATTCACGGCCGCACACGTTCACAGATGTACACTGGAAATGCAGACTGGACGCTGATAGGTGAGGTAAAGCGTAACCCGCGCATACATATTCCTATTATAGGCAATGGCGACATACACTCACGCGAAGAGGCTGATGCAGCTTTCGACCGCTATGGCGTTGACGCAGTGATGATTGGCCGTGCCACCTTCGGCTGCCCTTGGCTATTCAGTAAGGAAGAGCTGACATTCGACCAAAAGCTTGACGTTCTTCTTGAACAGCTCCGCATAAACGTTGAGATGATTGATGAGCAGCGAGGCATCCTACATACCCGCCGTCATCTGGCTGCCACACCAATCTTCAAGGGCATTCCCAACTTCCGCCAGACACGCATTGCCATGCTCCGAGCCACCACAGTAGCTGAGCTCACCGCAATATTAGAAGACACGCGTAGTCTGTTGAGAGACTGAATTTACTACGTATATACTATTCCAGAAGTTCGAGCGCCTTCTTCACCAACTCACTTTCATCATTAACGATGCTGTAGTATTCAGTCATGTCCCAAAGATCACGGGCAATAAGCGCCTTCATCTGTAGCTTTAGCTCAGGAAGAGTCTTTGCGAGCTCTTCAGCATCCTTCGGCTTGATATTCTGCTTCTCACCCTCTTTCAAGACAGTATCAATATATGACTGCGGTATCTCGAAATCTCTCTTGAACAGCGCGAAGTCCTTGTACTGCTTTAACAGACTCTTGCGGTTTTTGTCCATATAGCGCAAGTTCTGATTGATAAGGACACTCTTTGCTGCCAACTCACGATGGAACTTTGTATAGCGAGTTGTGTCGAGAGGTATGAAATGGTCGGGCATGATACCACCGCCACCATATACCGTACGATGTTTCTTCAGAGTATAATAACGCAGAGAGTCTGAGAAATGTATGGAGTCCTTGTTAGTAAGCTCTCCATGCTTCAAGCGGTTTGCCACATCCATGGCATAGTCCTTCTTATTACCTTTCTCATAGGGTTTCTGTATGCATCGGCCCGACGGCGTGTAGTAATGAGCTATAGTAAGACGAATCATCGAACCGTCAGGAAGGTCAAGAGGACGCTGCACGAGTCCCTTGCCGAAAGTGCGACGACCGACGACTAGGCCTCGGTCTTGATCCTGAATAGCACCTGTGACAATCTCAGCCGCAGAAGCCGTATATTCATCTACCAAGACTACCACACGTCCCTCAGTAAACATACCAGTAGATGTGGCATTATAGTCACGGCGGTCCACCATGCGCCCGCGCGTATATACAATAAGGTCTCCACGATGCAGAAATTCCGATGCAATGTCAGCTGCAGCCTGGAGATAGCCACCGCCATTGCCCTGAAGATCCAGTATAAGGTCCTTCATACCCTTTGACTTCAGTTCCGTCATGGCATCAACGAACTCCTGATATGTCGTAGCGCCGAAATTGCCTATGCGGATGAGTCCCACCTGAGGGCGCACCAAATAGACTGCATCAATGGACTTAACAGGTATCTTGTCACGAACAACATTGAAGAACAGTGTGTCCTTTATTCCCTGGCGCACAACTTTAAGATGAGCAATGGTACCCTTCTTACCACGCAGACGACGCATAATCTCTTCACGCGACATCTTCACGCCAGCTATTGCAGTATCATTGACCCCCACGATACGGTCGCCAGCAAGTATTCCGACCTTCTCTGAAGGACCTTTGGTGATGGTCTGTATAACGACAAGGGTGTCCTCCATCATGTTGAACTGCACACCGATACCCTCAAACGAACCCTGGAGCGGTTCGTTCATCGCCTTTGTCTCCTTAGGAGTGCTATAGGCACTGTGAGGGTCCAGTTTCTCAAGCATGCCACGGATGGCGTCCTCTACAAGTTTTGTTTCGTCAACACTATCTACATAGAGGCTCCTAATGGCCATCTCGGCATAATTCAGCTTGCGCAAGTTGTCATCATTACGTTTCTGCGCATTAACAAGGGTTGTCGCCAGAAGCAACAAGAATACCGCTGACAGTATATAATTTCTCATAATCCGATATTCCTAATTATTCATAAACATCTTCCTCAGGTCTGTCTTCCTCTATAACGAGGTTATCGATAATGAAATTCTGGCGTTCCATGGTATTCTTTCCCATATAGTATTCCAGAAGCTTCTGAACCTGGTCGGTCTTGTGCAGTGTGACCTGCTCCAGTCGCATATCCTCACCGATGAAACCGGCAAACTCTTCAGGAGAAATCTCACCAAGACCTTTGAATCGGGTTATCTCTGGGTCTGGTCCTAAGTCGCTGATAGCCGCCAGGCGTTCCTCCTCATTGTAGCAATAGCGTGTTATGAAGTCAGACTTCTTACCATCGCGTGCCTTTGAGTCGGCATCGGCAATGACATCCTTGTTCTTTATCTTCGTACGACGGTTACGCACTCGGAACAATGGTGTCTGCAACACATAGACATGTCCTTTGCGGATAAGCTCAGGGAAGAACTGCAGGAAGAACGTTATGATAAGCAGTCGTATATGCATTCCATCGACATCGGCATCGGTAGCTACTATCACCTTGTTGTAGCGCAACGTGTCAAGTCCCTCTTCAATGTCGAGTGCCGCCTGTAGGAGGTTGAACTCCTCATTTTCATATACCACCTTCTTCGTAAGTCCAAAAGAGTTGAGTGGTTTTCCGCGCAAAGAGAACACAGCCTGTGTATTCACGTCGCGACTCTTTGTTATAGATCCGCTTGCAGAGTCACCCTCGGTAATAAATATCGACGACTCTTCTTTACGGTTATCTTTCACGTCGCTGTAGTGAATACGACAGTCACGCAGTTTGCGGTTATGCAGATTGGCTTTCTTAGCACGCTCACGGGCAAGTTTCGTCACACCTGCCATGGCCTTGCGTTCCTTCTCACTCTCCTGAATCTTCTGCATCATAACCTCTGCCACATCAGGATTCTTGTGCAGGTAGTTGTCCACCTCCTGCTTTATGAAATCACCAACATACTTATTGATGCTTGGCGGTGCCGGATGATTGGCATCAACTTGTGTCGGCACTGGTGCCATGGTGAGTGAGCCGAGCTTAATCTTCGTCTGGCTCTCAAACATCGGCTCTTCCACATTGAGTGCTATAGCTGCTACGATGCCTGTACGGATGTCGCCATACTCAAAATTCTTCTGGAAGAACTCCTTTATCGTCTTTGCTATATGCTCCTTGAAAGCACTCTGATGAGTACCGCCCTGTGTGGTATGCTGACCATTCACAAATGAATAATACTCCTCACCATATTGGTTGGCATGGGTGAACGCTATCTCAATGTCTTCGCCTTTCAAGTGGATTATCGGATAGAGAGCATCAGCGCTCATACGGTCTTTCAACAAATCCTCGAGACCATGGCGCGACAAAATGCGTCGGCCATTGTACATTATTGCAAGACCTGTATTAAGGTAAGTATAGTTACGGAGCATGTTCTCCACTATGTCATCGTGGAAATGATAATGCAAGAAAAGAGTGCTATCAGGCTCAAAATAGATATATGTTCCGTTCTCGTCCTGCGTATCTTCTGTTTTGTCTGTCAGCAAGATGCCACGTTCAAATGTAGCGCGTCGCACTTTACCGTCGCGATACGATGCCACCTCGAAGTGCGAGCTAAGAGCGTTTACGGCTTTCACACCCACGCCATTAAGACCTACAGATTTCTTGAACGCCTTCGAGTCATACTTACCACCAGTATTCAACACAGATACTGCTTCGATAAGTTTTCCTTGCGGGATACCACGTCCATAGTCGCGCACACTGACACGTAACTGCTCATCGACAGAAATCTCCAAACGGTCACCAGCATGCATCTTGAACTCGTCAATAGAGTTGTCTATCACTTCTTTAAGCAGAACATAGATACCGTCTTCTGGAAGCGAACCGTCACCCAGACGTCCGATATACATGCCTGGACGTGTACGCACGTGCTCCATGTCGGAGAGGTGACGGATATTGTCATCGGTATATTCTACTGTCTGCTGTTGCAGGTTCTCGTTGTTGGTGATAATCTCTTCTGACATATTCTTAGCGTTCAATATATTTCATGATAAGTTCTACTGCATCCTCGATGGTATGATCAGCCATAGAGATGACCAGGTCATAGTTGCGTGTGTCGTAGCGCGACGTACCTGTGTATTTACGGACATAACTCTCGCGCATACGGTCCACATCATCAATAAGCTTCTGTGCTTCCTCGCGACCAATGCCTTTCTTCTCCATAAGACGGGCAATGCGCTGTTCCATCGGTGCCTGAATGAGGATATTCAAATGGTTCGGATGATCACGGAACACATAGAAGCTGCTACGGCCTGCCACCACACACGACTCACTTTCGGCAATACCCTGCAGAATCTCCACCTCGGTCTTGAACATATAGTCTGTGGTAAGGCTATCGGCATCGTCGTTCACCATCTGGTACTTGTACTGCTGTTGTGCCATGGCAAGGCCCAGCGCCATTGTGCGCTTCAGTTCAGCCCACCAACTATGATCCTGACCTTTACGACGCTCTATCTCTTCCGCCGTCAGATTATACTTTTTCTGCAGGCCTTGAATGACAGCCTTGCTATAGAACGGTACGCCCAGTCTGGCAGCCAACTGCTCACCGACACTGCGTCCACCACTTCCCAATTCGCGGTTAATACTGATGATGAATTTCTCGTTTACATTCATGTCCGTATATGCTTGAGTTATGATTGTTTTTGTTATTCTGCTGCAAAGATAGTGATTTTCCTCACAAAAACGGCCGCTTTTAAGTGAAAGTTTGGTTGGTTAAAGAAAAAAAACTATCTTTGCAGTCAGTTTTTCAAAATAATACCCGTTTGTTATAATGGACGATAACTTCGACATAAGGGAAGAGCGCTATGCCCACCAAGGCAGCAACGAGAAAGACTTCGAGAATGCCCTGCGCCCACTAAACTTCAGCGACTTCAGTGGTCAGCAGAAGGTGGTAGAGAATCTCGAGGTGTTTGTTGAGGCAGCCAAATATCGCGGCGAACCGCTTGACCACACCCTGCTCCACGGTCCTCCAGGACTGGGAAAGACCACTCTTTCAAACATCATTGCCAATGAGCTTGGCGTGGGATTTAAGATTACCAGCGGCCCCGTGCTTGACAAACCTGGCGACCTCGCAGGAATACTCACCTCGCTTGAGCCGCGCGACGTTCTCTTCATTGACGAGATACACCGTCTGTCGCCCGTGGTAGAGGAATATCTCTATTCTGCCATGGAAGACTACCGCATAGACATAATGATAGACAAAGGTCCATCGGCCCGTTCCATACAGATAGACCTCAATCCGTTCACACTCGTTGGTGCCACCACACGAAGCGGACTGCTTACCGCACCGCTACGTGCACGCTTCGGCATAAACATGCACTTGGAGTACTACGATCCAAAGACGCTGGCAAAGATTGTGGAGCGTTCCGCAGGTCTTCTTGGCGTGCCCATCACCGAAGACGCTGCGCTCGAGATTGCCGGACGTTCACGTGGCACGCCACGTATTGCCAACGCACTGCTGCGCCGTGTGCGAGACTTTGCTCAGGTGAAAGGCACTGGCGGCATAGATGTTAAGATTACAAGGATTGCGCTGACAGCCCTGAATATCGACAAGTTCGGTCTCGACGAGATAGACAACAAGATTCTGCTCACCATCATCGACAAGTTCCGCGGCGGTCCTGTGGGCATCTCCACTATTGCCACTGCTATTGGCGAAGATGCCGGTACAGTGGAAGAGGTCTATGAGCCGTTCCTCATCATGGAAGGTTTCATAAAACGCACATCACGTGGACGCATGGCAACAGAGCTGGCATACAAGCATTTCGGCAGAAATCCTTATAGCGGAAACATCATGGAGCCGAACCTCTTCGATAATTAATACGGTACGACTCTGTAATACTTGCCTTAAACCGTTTTTAAACAAGCAATTCTATATTGTAACAAAATAAATGCAGAACTATATTTTCGAAACAAAGATGGAGGTGCGCGACTATGAGTGCGACATCGAAGGAATAGTCAACAATGCTCAGTACGTTCACTATCTGGAGCACACTCGCCACCTCTTCCTGAAAGAATGCGGACTGAGCTTCGCCGAGATGCACGACAAAGGCGTGGATGCCGTTGTGGCACGCATGCAGCTGCAATACAAGGTTCCTCTGCGTCCCGACGACGAGTTCTATTCACGTCTCAACCTCACAAAAGAAGGCATCAGATACGTTTTCCATCAGGACCTTTACCGCGCAAGTGACGAGCAGCTTTGTTTCAAAGGAAAGGTAGAGCTGGTATGTCTTATAAATGGTCGCCTCGGCAACAGTGAGGAATACGACAAAGCTTTTGAAAGGTTCATAAAATAGTGAACATCTTTTGTTTAGTGATGACAGCAAGCACCTTACTACTATGAATTTCACAGAACACCTATACTCCATTGCACTGACCCACCTCGCAGGTCTTAACCTGCAGATGGCCCCACAGTTGGTGCACGCCTTAGGTAGCGCACAGGCCGTTTATGAACACCGTAACAACATCTGTGATGCCTTACCCGACTTCTCCCCAAAATTGGCGAACAACCTTAAAGAATGGAGCGAAGCCTTGCGGAAAGCAGAGGAAGAGATGGCTTTCACAGAACGCCACCACATAAAAGTGCTTACTATCAATGACAATGACTACCCTCAGCGCCTTGTCAATTGTCCCGACGCTCCTCTTGTGCTTTATTTCCTTGGCTCAACCGACCTTAATCCCGTCCACACGATAAGCATCATTGGCACACGCCGCTCAACGAGCTATGGCCATGACATCATACGACATCTCATTAGCGACCTGCGACAGATGGGAGTGATGCCGTTAGTGATAAGTGGACTTGCCTACGGCATTGACGTATGCGCTCATCGTGAGTCGCTTGCCAATGGATTCGACACAGTCGGCGTGCTTGCGCATGGTCTTGACGACCTATATCCGCCAAAACACCGAGACACAGCAAAAGAAATGATACAGCACGGTGGGCTCCTTACCGAATATATGTCGCACACACGTGTTGACAAGATAAACTTCGTAAGACGAAACCGCATAGTAGCAGGCATGTCAGACGCCACAATTCTTGTGGAGAGTGCTGCCCATGGCGGTGGACTTATAACATGCAGCATAGCACAGGACTACAACCGCGCAGTGTTTGCATTTCCTGGTGCTGTAGGCGCACAACACAGCGAAGGATGCAACAAACTTATACGCAACAATGGTGCCGAACTAATAACATCGGCTGCCGACCTTATAGAGTCAATGGGATGGCAGAATGACATGCAGTTGCAACAGGCACAAGCGAAAGGTATAGAAAGACAGCTCTTCCCAGACCTGTCTGAAGAAGAGCTGTCTATAGTAAATGTCCTCAAAGATATTGGCGACGTTCAATTGAACATTCTGTCTGTAAAGACAAACATACCCATCGGTCAACTGTCAGCGACGCTTTTCCAAATGGAGATGAAAGGCATTGTTCGCCCTCTTGCAGGCGGCAGCTATCACCTCCTATCCTAAAGTCTTTCGTCTAAAGTCTGTAGTCTAAAGTCCAAGGCCTATAGTCTATAGTCTGTAGTCTATAGTCTAAGTCTAAAGTCAGAATCTATAGTCAAAAGGACTATCGAAATCTTTCAGGAGGGCATGCTTAGTGTCTTTTTCTGAAAGAATAGCTTTCTCAACAGGTATGCGCCAGTCAATGCCGAGAGAATCATCAAGGATGCTTATTCCTCCGTCAGCCTCAGGATGATAGAACTCATCACACTTATACTGGAACACAGCTATATCGCTAAGGACGGCGAAGCCATGGGCAAAACCCTTAGGGATGAAGAACTGTCGATGATTATCTTCGGTCAGCTCTACAGCAACATGCTCACCATAGGTGGGACTACCTTTGCGTATATCAACGGCAACATCGAGCACAGCACCTTTCACACATCTCACGAGCTTACTCTGTGTGAATGGCGGACGCTGAAAATGCAGGCCTCTCATCACGCCATAGCTCGACTTACTCTCATTGTCCTGTACGAACTCCACATGACCTATCTTCTCATCAAACTCACGCTGTGAGAACGACTCGAAGAAATATCCTCTTGCATCTTCAAAAATACGCGGTTCGATGATATACACTCCATCGATTTTTGTCTTTATTACTTCCATATTTCTATTGTTTCTGGCGGCAAAATTACAAAGAAAAAGTCAACTTAACAAGTTTTTCAAAATTATTCCCACACAAACAGTCATTTAAACAGAAAAATCAGTATGAATAACGCAATAAGTAAAACAACAGATATCAAAGACATGAACTTAAACAGCTTTTGATACTTCTTCCTTTTCTTCTGGGCATGCAACAGTTGCTGATTTAAGCTATCGATCTCATTCTTACATCTGGCTGAATCCGTATTACATCGACTCTCTAATTCATTTTTGCTTCTGACCAATTCTTCTTTGCTTCTGATTAATTCGGCGTTTTCAGAATGATAGCAAACAACCTTTGATGCCAATGCATGTAACGTGTTGGCGTTTCCGGCAGCTTGGGCTAAAGCATCGACCCAAATCCGGCTGTCTTCTGTGGGATCGAGGCGCTGAATGGCAAAATGCAAAGCATCTTCCATCATATATTGGGGAATGATGTTTTGTGCTAAATTCTGAATAATGGGCGACACTTGGCGGGAGCTCACGAATGTTTGTAGCATTTTTAATCCTTGGAAGTAATTGAGACTTCCCCTGTATTGGTCTAAGGTTACTTCTTCCTTCGTAGACATTCCCGTTCCATACCTATAATGATATAGCCTACTGTCTAATCGAACCCAGCTATTTGAGAAGAAGAACAGATAGAAGCATGCTAAAAAATCTTCCAAGTGATTGATGCGCAACGTATCCTGATGGAGGACGGCCTTTTGGGCAACCTCTGTCTTAATGGCCTTGGTTGCAATGTTCCATGGAATCTCCTTCTTCTCATAGCAGTGCATCAGCATGTCATCAGCCCCGTCAATGCTGTCAATGCTGACATTAAACCAGCTGTTGAACCATTTAACAACGGGTGAATCCTGGTCTGTGGCTTCTGTCACAAGCCCGTATTGGATAATATCCGCATGAGTTTTTTCTGCCAATGCCACAATTTTCTCACAAGCACTCTTTTCAAACCAGTCATCACCGTCCATGAATACAACATAGTCACCTGTAGCCATCTTGATTCCTTTCTGGCGTGTGGCATACAAACCTTGGTTCTCTTGGCTGACGATGATGATGCGAGCATCTTTTTTCCCGTATTCCTCTATGATTTGCAGACTGTTGTCTGTTGAACCGTCATTGATACAGATGATTTCAATATCATGATAAGTCTGCTCAACAATTGAATCAAGCGCCTCCTTCAGGTATTGACTGACATTATATATTGGGATGATAACTGAAATTTTCATAATAGTATGTTCTTTAGTCAGAAATAAGTTCTTCTAATACTTTCCGATAACCCTCACTATTACGTGACATGGTATAGCTTTTTGCCTTTTTCACTACATTTTCCCTCATTCGGGCCAACCATTTCGCGTCTGTCGCCATGCGATACAACTTATCAGCAAAAGCCTTACAATTATAGGAAGGGACTAATACGCCATTTTCCTTTGAGGGCGAAATAATATCACGTATTCCTGCCGTACAATCAAAAGCGATAGGAACGACTCCATAAGCCTGTCCTTCGGCTAAACATAGCGGCCAGCCTTCGTATTGGGATGTCAGGCATATAATAGATGCTTTTTGGTAGAAACTGACGGTATCGTTGGTAAACCCGGCAAAAACCATTCTTTCAATATGGTGCTGACATATATACTGTTCGAGATTTTCCTTCTCAGGACCGTCACCGACAATGACAAAACGCCAGTCTGGCAGACGCTGATAAATGAGTCGCCAAATCTCAGCCATTCGCATGGGGCGTTTATCCGCTAACGATAGCCGACCCACGAATATAATAATTTTCTCTTTGTTCAAGGAGGGGACAGCTGTTGTCTCAATTCCGTTTGGAACTACTCTCAGTTTTTGTGCATTGGCCTTGGAAAGCCGCATCTTTCTGACAAGCATCTTGGCATAGTCTTCGCACAACACAACATATCTGTCGGCTGCATCAATTGTGTTGCGATAAATGGGAAGCGTCTCCTTCATGCCATTGTGTAGCCACCTATCATACCAATGTTTCCAATTCAAAGAGAAATCTTTTGCTTCGTAGAAAGGACAGCCGTGTAGTGCATATACTATTTTACATGACGTGTTCTGTTTGATTACCTTTATGCGATAGAAATGCATGGCAACCACAACCAAGGCTGCAACATGGTTTTCTCTGATATGCTGGCAAAGAAAATCAAGGTTTTCGTCAGTGTCCGGATCCATGGTAGGAACTATGACAACCTGGAACAGCCGTTCGTAGCCTTTAGGATACTGGTCAGTGCAGTGACGCGCCGTATAGATGATTACCTGATGTCCTGCAGCTATCAGTTCATTTGCGGTGTGCGATACGGCTGTACCTGTACCACCGGCAGGAAATTCCAATATATAGAATGCAAACGTTGCCATCGGCGTATGTGATAATTTTTTGCAAAAGTACGAAAAAACGACATAAAAGCCAAATAATAGTTTCTTTTTCTATCCTAATTAGCCATATACCAGAGTGACAGAGACTGAATATTAATATTTTTTAAAAACAACTCTGTATTTGTGCTTTTCCGATGGCGATAAAATATTTTTTTTTAACTTTGCTCCCTTAATTTGCAAGGACATCTTCTTTGAGAGAAAAATGAAAGACGTTTCAATTATTACAATCAATCGCAATAATTTAAATGGGCTGAAAGCAACCTACAATAGCATCATTTCCCAATCCTATAATGGCTGGGAGTGGATTGTCATTGATGGTGCAAGCACAAAAGGCGATAAATCATTTTTGGAACAGCATCAGGACGACATATCCTATTGGTGTAGTGAGCCGGACAGTGGTGTGTATAATGCAATGAATAAAGGCATTGCAAAAGCAAGTGGCAACTATCTGATTTTTATGAATTCTGGCGACACGTTCCATGACGCAGCCGTTCTCGATAATGTTTTTAAGAACCATCACGAGGCAGATGTCTTATATGGTGACTGGACCCGAATCTACGAAGACGGTCATCATCTGGAAATAAAGTCGCCTGATACGTTCTCTTTGCATTTTATCAGTAGGGACAACATTTGTCATCAGGCTATGTTCATAAAGGGCAGCGTACTAAAGAAATTTCCTTACGACGAATCCTATAGGCTATATGCAGATTGGGCCAAATGGATTGAACTTACACTGAGGAAATGCACATTTGAACATCTGCCCATACAAATCTGCTATTTCATGATGGGCGGTATGAGCTGTACGGCAAACACCGAGGAGGAATTCAAAATGATGCAACAGCGCGAATTGTCGCCTGCTATTCAGGAAACCTTGAAATTGATAGATCATTATCAGGCACCTCACCCCCTAGCACAAGAGGCTGACAGGTTAATTAAGAAAAAGAAAATATACAAAAAACTCATACACTGTGCCATCAGGCTTTCCCACCTGTTGGAGAAACTATAGGTAAACCGTCATCTATCACAATTTTATTATATGCTATCACTCATCATTTGCTCAAAGTTTCCTGCTTTAGAAAAAGACCTGCTCCAAAACATTGAAGACACCATCGGTATTCCTTTCGAAATTGTGAATATTGACAACTCGCAAGGTAAATACAATATTTTTGAGGCATATAATCTCGGTGTAGAACGAGCAAAAGGCGAGTATCTCTGTTTCATGCATGAAGATATCGTATTTCATAGCAAGAACTGGGGCAAAGTCGTTGAGAACTATTTGTCGCAGGATTTCGTAGGAGCACTGGGCGTTGCTGGCGGAAATATTGTTCTTGACCAACTGGATTGGCGCTTTTATGGATTCCATAAAGTATACCTGATTCAAGGCATATACACCGAAGAAGAGTCACCTTGCTACTCTATTGCATATTATCCGCCTATGGCAAAAAACGAACCTATTTGTCAGGTTGCTGCCATTGACGGTGTTTGGATGTGCTTCAGAAAAGACATCTTCAAAGAAATACGCTTCGATGACCAGAACTTCCATGACTTCCATTTATACGATTCGGACATCAGCATGCAAGTGAACAAGACTGGCCGAGGCATATTCCTTACCCAAGACGTACTGTTGGAACACAAGTCTTATGGAACATTTACCTCAAGCTACAAGGACAGCCTCGCCATCTTTTTCAAGAAATGGGAAAAAGACTTGCCCATGATGAAAGGTGCCATCATTGCAAAAGAAGACATCAACGCAGCTCTCGTTTCTGCACAGAAAGCATTTGACGAGCGGCTGGAACAAGATGCTAAACTCGTTGAACTGAGAAAAGTCATCAGGGCAAAAAAAACTGGTGAAAAGTGCAGAGACTATACACCTGAAGAAATGGAACTAATGGACAAATCATCCTATGACTTCAGGCTGCGAATCATTAAAGACAAAAACATTCCACGGGCTGTGGTCAAAGAAAAAATAAAAGAATATGCAAATGCTCCTTATGCCCGAAAAACGAGAAAGCTCATCATGAAATATTTCTGGTACAGATATATCAAACGGTAGCAAATACTTACGGAATATACTCCTTCCAGAACTCTTCATACTGATATTTACGCCATGCGTGACAGCCGAAAGGCAACTGTCGTTGTGTCACCTCTTCAAACAGATATTTCGGCGAACACTCGAAGGAAAAAAAGGCTGCCTCTTCAGGAGAGGGAATATTCAAGCGATGGCGTGTCGGTGCCAGACCATAGCAGAAGAAACCGTCTTCCCACATCCATGAGGCCTCGCCCTTGTTCATATAATAGCCCAATGTATTGGTACCAATGACAGGACTGCAACAGCGCGAAAGGCAATGGAACAAACTGCCTATCGATTTATATTCATCACGGAATATTTCCCTACATGATTTCATGCGAAGGTTAAGATTGGTTACACGTATGAAGGCCTCAATGCGACGAAGAGACAGTCCCCCATTGCCTGCACACCACAATCCATAACCCTCTTCATGGCTTTTATGTTTCTCAAACCATGGAGCACCAATATAGTCATAACCTTTTCTACACCATGCTTCAAGTTCATCGCTGAACACCCAGGCATCCAACTGATAAATGAGCATATAGTCATAATCAGAAAACCGTTGATAAAACTTACGGCTCTTCATCAGTTTGTTATATCCAGCAATGCCATCAAAAAAAGACGGTTTAAACCTTTCTGTCGGAATGTTTCTTCCCGCACATTCGTCATATTGTGCAGTATTCATCCCTATAGGACAAACTAACATTATAGGATAATTCCCCAAGATTTTGAAACATTGCTTCAAACTACATCTTTCATCGTTGGTAAGCTCCGTCTTATAAACAGGAATAAGAATAACTGCTTTCATCTTTATTGTCAATTATTTCAATAACTACTACAAAGGACATTTATATTTTAATGTACTGTTTCCAGAACTCTTCGTACTGGTATTTGCGCCAGGCATGGCAACCAAAAGGCAACTGCCCATGGGTCACCTCATTGAAAAGATATTCCGGTGAGCATTCAAATGCAAAAAGAGCTGCCTGCTGCGGACTTGGAGTGCTTAGCTCGTAGTTGGAACCGCGCAACCCATAACAGAAGAAGAAATCTTCCTGATAGCGCTTCCTGATATGCCGAATGCTATTGGTACCCACCCAAGGTCCCATGCAGCGAAACAGGCAATGGCCTAAGTCTGAAAATGAGTGATATTCCTGCCGAAAGACCTGATGGCAGGTCTTGACTTTCGACATAGAAGGGAGTGATGATGTTGTGAGGAACTTCTCAATACGCCGCAACGACAGTCCGCCATTTCCAACAAGCCAAAGGTCATAGCCTTCCTCGTGCGTATGATTCAGTTCAAACCATGGTGCACCAACATAATCATATCCCTTAAGGCACCATTCTGTAAGTTCGTCACTGAACACCCACGCATCAAGTTGGTAGATTAGCATGTAGTCATAATCGTTGAACCGCTCATAAAACATGCGACTCATCATCAGCCTGTTATATCCATCGATATTCTCAAAAAAAGGTGGCTGAAACGTCTCGCAACGCAATTCACGCCCCGCTACCTTAGAGTACTCCGAGACATTAAGTCCATCGGGGCAAACCAATGTCACCTGATAATTGCCCAACACGCTGATACACTGACGAAGAGAATGCTCTTCATCGGCAGACAGAATGGGTTTATATACAGGTATTACGATGACTATACGCATGATTATGCTATCTAACTGCTTGCAAAGTTACTTCTTTAACATGAAAAATGAAAGTTTTCCCATGATAAAGTAGTGTTTTATGTTTATTTTTTGTACTTTTGCACGTGATGAAACTATCCGTCATAACTATCAACTACAACAACTTAGAAGGTCTCACCAGAACTTGTGAGAGCGTGACAAGTCAATCGGGCAGAGAGTTCGAGTGGATTGTCATTGACGGTGGTAGTACTGACGGTGGAAAGGAATACTTGGAAACACTCGATTTAAAGCCCGATTATTGGTGTAGCGAACGTGACAATGGCATCTACTCTGCCATGAACAAAGGCATCGACATAGCTCATGGCGAATATATGCTTTTCTTGAACAGTGGCGACATGCTGGCATCACCCGATATACTCCAAAAAGTGTTGCCGCATCTGCACGACGCTGACATTATCTACGGAAATGCCCTGTTCTGCAAACCGAAGAAAGAACGGTTGGTCAGCTATCCAGAGACATTCACTCTATACCATCTATGGAAAGGTTTTACTCCTTGTCACCAAGCCACATTCATTAAGTCAGAACTTCTGAAAGGCGATGGAAGATACGATGAACACTACAAGATTGTAGCCGACTACAAGAAATGGCTGGAATGGAAGCTAAATGGTTGCGAATTCAAACATCTGCCATTGACAATCTGCCGATACATGCTTGATGGCATCAGCACCCGCCAGAAGACACTTCACCAGCAAGAACACGACAGCGTGATAGATGAACTGTTCTCGCCCATCATTAAAGAACAGATGGAATACATCGAATGGTTGAAGACTGGTAAGGGAAAGAATAAGAAAGAACATGACGGATATACAAAAGTCATTACGCCATTATACATCATTTGCTGGAGAGCCATTAATTCATTCATCAAGAAAAAGAACAAGACATGAACATATATATTGAAGTCTATTCTATCACCCACCCCTATGTGGGAATAGGTGAGTTCTGCTTGAATTTAGGAAAGCAGCTGGCACAGCGAGCAACAGAGTTGAAGGAGAAATACGACATCAACCTGACATTCATTGTACCCAAAGGCTATGAGGGGACATTCGGTAATGACGTAAACTACGTATCGTTTCTTGGAGATGTAAAATTCCTATCCCGTCTGCATGGCAGCTGTATAGATCTGCTACACCTACCTCATCAATACTGCAGGTTCAAGCATTTCCCTAACGTGAAGAACACGTTGATGACCATACACGACATTAATTTCATGTATGAGAAGCAAGGGAGAAAGCTTGAAAAATACAAGAAGAAATTTGCAAAGAAACTGCATCTTTCAAACTATATCTGCTATATATCACAGTTCACCAAGAAAGACACTGAGAGTAACTTTGATGTAGAATGTGTCACAAGGGTAATCTATAACGGTGTATCGAAGGTACCGGCTGAATCAGTAACGGTGACTGAGGAATTCAAGAAGAAACTACCCAACAAGCCTTACCTTTTCCACATCTCAAGCTTAAGGCCGAAGAAGAATGTCCATCTGCTCATAGAGATGATGGCATTCCTGCCTGACGAGCATCTTGTCATTGCTGGTGACTGGAGCGGCAAGTACGGCGAAGATATGCAGGAGCGTATCAAAGAACTGGGACTGCAAAACATAACCTGTTTGAACAATGTGAGTGTCGATGAGAAGATTTGGCTCTACAACAACAGCAAGGCATTCCTGTTCCCGTCGGTATGCGAAGGCTTCGGCCTGCCGCCCATCGAGGCTATGTACTACGGTAAGCCTGCGTTCCTGTCAGAACTTACCAGTCTTCCTGAAGTAGGCGGTGAGCATGCTTTCTATTGGCATGACCTGGAGCCCAAAAAGATGGCGACAGTGGTAGAAGACAAGCTAAAAGATGTAGAGTCTCATCCTGATATGGTTTCTCAGATAAAGCACAGCACTGACCGCTTCGATTGGGCCAAATGTGCCGAAGAGTATATCAATTACTATTTAGACATACTAAACATACGCCATGAGGAGCCAGCAAAGGACGTATCCAAGGAGCCTCTCGTAAGTATTATCACCGTATGCTGGAATGCCGCAGACACTTTGGCTCAGACCATTGAGAACGCTGAAGCGCAGACATACAAAAACAAGGAGATCATTGTCGTTGACGGAGCATCAACCGATTGTTCGGTCGATATCATTAAACAACACAGTGACTGTATCAACAAATGGGTTAGTGAGCCCGACAAGGGTATCTACGATGCCATGAACAAAGGCGTAAGAATGGCAAAAGGCGAATGGGTAATCTTTATGAACTCTGGCGACACCTTCACGGATTCAAACGTATTAGAGCGCATATTCATTGAGCCACAGACAGCCGACATAATCTATGGCGATGTAGTAAAGCAAAGAAACGATGGCTCATATTACATCCATGCCGCAGAACAAGTACACAACAGTCACCGCATGTTCTTTTGCCACCAGAGTTCACTGGTACGCAGGACACTGCTACTGGAAACACCATTTGATACGAAGCACCGTTATTCTGCAGACTTCAAGTTTTTCAAGTTGATGTTGCTATCGGGACATAAATTCTGCAAAATGCCATTCCCAATATCGAACTTCGACACCAACGGCATTTCAAACACCCAGCGTTTCAAAGGTCTATGCGATAATCTGCTTGTCATAAAAGAGGTCGATGGATTCTGGACACGTCTGCGTTTACTGCCAAGACTCTATTTCCAACTGATCATGAGTTGGATAAGAAGCAAAATTAGAAGGAAGACTGTCGCAAAGTGACAAAACGATTCAAACAAAGAGTAAAAATATCAAACACTAAGCATATATGATCAACAAGAGGCACATATATTACTTGCTCCACAACGGAAAGAACAGCAATATGCTCTATTTCATCAAGAACTATCTCCGTCAGTGGATGCCAAGAATCTGTACCCAATGGCAACGTGAATCATTATTAAGAAGTATAGAACAGCGTCCCGACAGAGATTATATCCATCAGCGAGCTGACTATTACAACAAGATGACTCCTGACTACACATTCGACCGTGAGGCATGGGCCAAAGAGGCTGTCATGGTAAAAAAACAGCCAATGACACGACAGAAGGTGTATTATTTCGATGCCATGGAGATTGCTCGCTACTTCAGCAGCAAGCTTCGATGGATTCTTCTTTCTGGCGACATCACCCATGTACCCGATGTGCCAACCATCATCAAGAGCCGTCCATTATGCGAAAACAATCAGAACTCCGTTGTCCTGAAATTGGAGAAGGTACGCCATTTCCTGTTTGTAAACGACAAGAAGGCATGGCGTGACAAGTGCAACAGAGTCATCTATCGCGGCGACTTAGGGCCTCGCAAGGAAAACCGTGATGTATTTATGAACCTTTTTGCTGATGGTCAGAACGCAATGGTTGATGCTGCTTCAACAAACTTCATACCAGAGCATCCACAATGGCAACAGGGTAAGATGACAATCAAAGAACATCTGGATTATAAATTCATCATGTCGCTAGAAGGCAATGACGTTGCAAGTAACCTGAAGTGGGTCATGTCATCAAATTCCATTGCAGTGATGCCACGCCCCACCTGTGAGACATGGTTCATGGAAGGCACCCTCATCCCAAATTATCACTATATTGAGGTAAAAGCCGACTTCTCCGACTTGGAAGAACGTCTCAACTACTACATTGACCATCCCGAAGAGGCAGAGGCCATCATCGCTCATGCCCACGAATATGTAGAACAGTTCAAGGACAATAAGCGTGAACTGCTCATCTCTCTGCTTGTACTACAAAAATACTTCAATATCACGAATACTGACAGTAATATCTAACCTGGCTGCCAGAACACAAAAATATTAAAGATGGGATATAACAAAGAAAGATATCATACACTCAAGCAAATAGCTTACTACATACTATTTGGCGTGTGGTTTGTCTTTTCGCTTCTACCCATGTGGTTCCTGCATGCAGTAGCCAGTTTGTTGTCAATACTCCTATTCCACGTGATTCGCTACAGGCGCAAGGTGGTGCATGAGAACATTGTATCGTCGTTTCCGAACCTGTCACACAGGAAACAATGGATGATGGAACGCCGTTTCTATACCCACTTCTGCGACCTTCTGGTAGAGAGTCTGAAATATTTCTCCATGTCGAAACACACTATGCGCAAACGCATGCGTTTCAAAAATGTGGAGCAAGTCGAGGAATCACTCCGCAAAGGCCGCTCGGTAGCAGTATTCCTCGGTCACTATGGCAATTGGGAGTGGATTAGCTCCATGCCTCTTTGGGTGAATCCCGACCTTTGCGTATGCACACAGCTCTACCACCCACTGGAGAACTATGTTACCGACCAGCTCATTCTCTACACACGCCGCCGCTTCGGAGGTGTCAACATTGCCGTTGACCAATCACTGAAATATATCATCAAGAAGCAACGCGAAGGAAAGCCCGTCATCGTAGGATTCATCGCCGACCAGGCTCCTTTCTGGGATAACATCTACTACTGGTCAGACTTCTTGAATCACGAAACGCCTTGGTTCACTGGTGCAGAACGCATAGCCCAAAAGCTTGACATGGATGTCTATTATCTCGATGTACGCCGTGTGCGACGTGGTCACTACACAGCAGAGTATAAGCTCATCACCACCGAGCCTAAGAAGCAAGAGCAATTCTGGATTACAGAGCAATATGCAAAAATGCTCGAGAATACCATCCAGCGTGGACCTGCCTATTGGCTATGGAGCCACCGCCGATGGAAGCGCACCAAAGAAGAATGGCTACAGCGCACACATGGTGGCATAAAACCCAAAAACTGATTATGACAAAAGTTCTATACGATTATCAAGGATTCATGGAGCATCATGGTGGTGTGTCCAATAGCTTTGTACAGCTGATTAGCCACATGCCTGAGTCCATCAAATACGATATTGGCATTGTTGACAGCGACAATGAGCACTTGAAACATTCCAACATAGCTGATGTTCAACCTTGCCGACTATTAAGACGCAATTTCATAAAGAAGGAACATTTCCCAACCAAGGGCCATTTATACGATATGTACAAATGGCTGTTTCCTTATAAAACATCAGAGGCAACTAACGAGAAGCGTGTCATTGAATTACTACAGCGGGAAAAGTATGATGTGTTCCATCCTACCTATTTCCATCCATACTTCCTGAAGTATATCAAAGACACTCCATTTGTGCTGACCATTCATGACATGACGCCTGAACGCGCAAAGCAACATGACAAGCAGAAGAAATGGAAACGTCTGCTTGCACCAAAGGCAGCTCATATCATCGCGGTGTCTGAATCTACAAAGAATGATGTAGTGGAAATGTTAGGTATTTCTCCATCCAAGATATCAGTTATCTATCATGCTGCGCCCGACGATCAGACGTCTGTGGAACCACCAATCTTCTCAGATTTCCCATATATACTGTTCGTAGGACGACGTGGCGGCTATAAGAATTTCGGACCTATGGTTCGCAGCATGGCACCAATACTGCGGAATCATCCTCAGTTACATCTTGTCTGCACAGGCAATCCATTTACAGCAGAAGAGGAAACCTGTTTAAAGGAGCTTGGAATCAGTGACCAAACGATTCAGTATTATGCCGCTGATACGGAACTACAGAATCTTTATGCTAACGCATGCTGTTTCATCTTTCCGTCAGAATACGAGGGTTTCGGTATTCCTATATTAGAAGCATATAATGCCCATTGCCCAGTATTACTGAACAATGCCAGTTGTTTCCCAGAGATAGCGCAGGATGCCGCCCTGTTCTTTAACATGAACAGCGAAGGCACTAATCTTGCTGAAGTTCTTGAGGATTTCCTTAGTTGGGATAACAGTAAACGCAGAGAGTTAATCACACGTCAGGACGAACGCCTGAAATTCTTCTCTTGGGAAAAGTCTGCACGCCAGCTAAGTGAGATTTATGAGAAGGTGGCACAGCATGGATAAGCTATCCTGTAATGTATAATTTATTGCAGACGATGAGGACGATAGGTTCATTCTTTCGGTTTTTCATGCTATGGACGCTTGTCGGGATAATGAGCAAGGTCGTATTCCTTTTGGCTTACCACTCGTTACTGACAGAATGCACATGGGGCGAACAGCTGGCCGTGATATGGTACGGACTGCGCCTCGATTTCGCCATGGCGGGATACCTGACATTGTTACCTGGTCTGATGCTTGCAGTGAATGTGTGGTATAATGGTAAGCTGCTACATGGGCTATGGAAAGGATATCTTGCACTGACATCAATAATTGCATCATTGGCCTACGTGGCCAATATCGGTCTTTACGGCTACTGGGGATTCCCTTTAGACAATACACCTATATTATATATAAGGACATCACCGGCTGATGCGGCAGCAAGTCTGGTGTGGTGGCAACTGTTACTTGGAGTATTGGCGGTGGCAGTGGTGGCTACAGCCATCTACTTGCTACCGTTCCGATTACCCCAAAAGGAATCAGCACACACAACTCGCGGAACACAGGTTGTCATCACCATAGTATTACTTTTGCTTGAGGCAAGTCTGATATTGCCTATACGAGGAGGTGTGGGCACTGGCACCAACCATACTGGCAGCGTATATTTTTCTACTTCTCCCAGATTGAACCATGCGGCTGTCAACCCGATGTTCAGTTTTATGGAATCAGTACTGCACCAGCAGCAGATAGGCACCAAATATCGGTTCATGGCTGACGATGAAGCTAATAGGCTCATGTCCGAGCTTACAAAGACAACACTTAGAGCCGACTCAGTGACAGCTATCAACGACAGTACTGCCACTGAAGAAATAAGAAAGCTAAGGAATACGCGCCCAAATATCATTCTTATCACTCTGGAAGGTTTCTCCGACACTGTGATGAGAGTAAAAGACATAACACCAAATCTGGAAAGGCTAACTCACGAAGGCTTGTATTTCACTAATTTCTATACAAACAGCTTCCGCACCGACCGAGCGCTTGTCTCTGTACATAGCGGACTGCCTGCACAGACGACAATGAGCGTGATGGACAACCCACGCATAAGCACTTCCCTACCCTCCATCGCCGGCACCCTGTCAAAGAACGGCTATGCCACAACGTTCTACTATGGCGGTGATATTAACTACAGTAACATGCGCTCTTATTTCGTTGGAACTGGATTCCATACGATTGTTTCCGACAAAGGTTTTCCTCGAGAATTGCACACCGGCAAATGGGGAGTGGCCGACGGTGCTGTCTATGACAGGATTATTGCCGACATAAAAGCTACAAGCGATGAGCCATTCTTCTTAAGCATCATGACCGAAAGCAGCCATGAGCCTTTCGACGTGCCAAATTACAAGCGCGTTGACGACGAGGTGCTCAATGCATTCTCGTATGCTGATGATTGTCTCGGACGCTTTATAACTCAACTGAAAGAGCTTCCTTGTTGGGACAAAACCCTTGTTGTAATAGTACCTGACCACCTCGGTGCTTTCCCCAGTAACATCGACAACTATCAATACTGGCGATATCATGCACCACTGATAATCTTAGGAGGCATGATGAAAACCAACGCCACATGCAATGTCGTAGGCTCGCAGATTGACATATCTGCCACGCTGTTTGGACTTTTAGGCATTAGCCACGAGGAGTTCACCTACTCCAAAGATCTGTTAGATAACAGTGCGCCTCACTTCGCGTTCTTCACCTTCCCCGACGCCATGGGAATAATTACCGACAGTAGCCGAGTTATCTTCGACAACACTGCCAATCAGGCGGTCTCACCGGAAGGCGCTTATACAGACTCTCTCACACAGAAAGCGAAAGCATATCTCCAGAAACTCTACGATGACATAGACAAAAGATAGGAATGCATATGAAACAACAACTCACCATAGGACTCGACGCGAAACGCATAGTGCGCAACGGCACAGGACTGGGCAGCTATGGACGTACGCTGGCTAACGACCTTGCCAACATTGACGATTTGCAGTTGCTTCTCTATGCCCCAGACAGTGGACGCGAAGCTCTACGCACACAAGTGCCTGAACGTTCAAACCTGCGTTACGTCTATCCCCTATCCTCTTACCCCTCACCTCTCGCCTCTCTCTACAAATCCTATTGGCGCTCACGAGGCATCATAGGACAGCTGAAAGCCGACGGTGTACAGGTGTTCCATGGACTGTCTGGCGAGCTTCCGATAGGCATTCGCAAAGCAGGCATCAAGACGGTAGTGACCATCCATGATCTTATCTTCATGCGCCATCCTGAATACTACAACTGGATTGACGTTCAGATATATCGTAAAAAATTCTTCAAGACGCTCCGCGAAGCAGACAGCATAGTGGCTATCAGCGAGTGTACACGTCGCGACATTGTCGAACTGGGCGGTGTACCCGAAGAAAAGATCGAGCTTATCTATCAAAGCTGTGCAACACGCTTCTCTTCTAATGTCGCCCCTGACGATACTGAACGTGTAAAACAGGCTTATCATCTGCCTCAGCGTTATATCCTCGGTGTCGGTTCCATTGAAGAACGTAAGAACATGATGCTTGCAGCCAAAGCCCTTCACTGGCTTCCCGATGATATTTGCCTTGTACTTGTGGGGAAAGCAACAAAATACACGAAACGCATCACAGACATGGCTCAGCGCGAACAGCTCTCCCACCGTATCATGACGCTTCACGGCGTGCCCGATAAAGACCTGCCTTCACTCTACGCATTAGCCGAGGCCTTTGTCTATCCGTCACGCTACGAAGGTTTCGGCATACCCATCATCGAAGCCATCCGCATGGGACTGCCTGTCGTTGCCTGCACCGGCTCTTGTCTGGAAGAGGCTGGCGGTCCAGATAACCTGTATGTTAACCCTGATGATGCAGAGGCTATGGCATCGTCTGTCAAGAGCGTCCTCAGAGGTGCCGAAGGTCGTAAGCGCCGCATAGAACTGTCACAACAATACATACGTCGCTTCGAGAACAACGATGCTGCCGAGCATTTTGCCGAGCTATACCGTAAGTTAATGTTTTAAAGACAACTTAAACAACAAACGGTTGTCTTTAAGAATAATAGAAACAAAAAAGTGCGGTATGAATCTCTCACCCCGCACTTCTTCTAACGGATGTCAGTGTTTGTCAAAGTTATAACGCTAAGTATCGTTGCAACTGCTCCTAACACTAACACGGCCGTAGTTTGAAAATCTAATAACATAATCTTTACCTTAAATCTATTTACTTAGCCAACCAATTGGCTAACTAAGAACTACTAACCTAATGAATAACATGTGTACAATCTCCCGATTGATAGCGCAAAGTTACGACGTTTTGTGTGCGAACACAAAAAGCATTCGCACTTTAATTACAAACCGTCGTATTACTTGATTTAAATCAACCTTTCCTGCTGTACCTTCTCCATTACACGCAGGAAATTGCCTCCCCAGATCTTCTGTATGTCGGCTTCGCTATAGCGACGCGCCAACAGCTGACGGGTAAACAGTTTCAGCTCACTAGCATCGGCAAGACCACGCACACCACCATCGCCGTCGAAGTCGGTGCCCAGTCCCACATGGTCTATACCCATAATCTTTATGGCATGGTCAAGATGTTGCATAGCATCCAGTATGGTTGCCTCGCCTGGATTAGAATCTTTCTTCACGAAACCATGATAAAGTGTCACCTGACATACACCGCCTTTCGCAGCGAGGGCGCGCATCTGGTCGTCGGTGAGGTTTCGTGGATGGTCACAAAGAGCACGAGCAGACGAGTGGCTGCACACTATAGGCAAGTCAGAGACCTGAAGCGCATCGTAGAAACTGCTCTCAGCCCCATGGCTCAGGTCAACCATCACACCGCATCTGTTCATCTCCTTTATCACCCTTGCACCGAAGTCGCTCAGTCCACCGTGGGTCTGAGTGCTACGCGCAGAGTCACATATATCGTTATCACCATTATGACATAAAGTGATATACACCACACCACGGTCAGCGAAATGCTTCACGTTAGCAATATCGCCCTCCAGTGCCAAGCCGTTCTCTATGCCGAGTATGATTGTCTTCTTACCACTCTGTTTGTTAAGCAACAGTTCTGCTGGTGTACGTGCCAATGCCAGACGACCAGAGTTCTCATTAACAATCTGTTCTATCTTGTCAAAGATAAAATCGGCATAGGCTCGTGGACCTGCCACATCGAAAGCTATGTTCTTCTGGAATGGCTCGCCAGGTTTAGGCTGAGGCAGGTAGCACACCATTATAGTTGCATCAAGACCGCCCTCTTCCATCTTTGGCAGATCGACGAGTATTCTATTGTCGCGCGTACCGAAGTTTACGTTCTGGGGAAAGAGCATTGGTGTGTCACAATGGCTGTCCAGTGTGATTATCTGTTTATGCAGACTCTGCACCTTAGAATAAATCTTAGCCTCATCGACAAGCCAACGGAACAAAGGTAACCCATCGGCACCAAGACACTCTGGGTGCCACTGCACACCGATGAATGGTTTCTCCTCACTACTCTCTATGGCCTCTATAATGCCATCCTTAGATCTTGCCACCACACGGAAATGCTCTCCGGCATCGCTAACAGCCTGATGATGGAACGAGTTCACAAAGAGTGTGAGCGGCTCTACACCACTATTATATATATTATATAGAACAGAGCCTGCTTCAACGCTCACGCTATGTGTAGGTTCTGAACGGTCAGCATCCTGCGAATGCTTTATACTACATGAATCACTTATATCCTGTGCCACCTTGCCACCCAAAGCGACAGCCATGGTCTGAATGCCGCGACAGATGCCCAATATAGGCATCTGGCGGTTAAAGGCAAGACGTGCCAGCAACAGCTCAGGCAAATCACGCTCAGCATTTATGCCACCGAGCTTTCTGACAGGTTCCTCTCCACAGTATAGAGGATTGATGTCGGCACCGCCACTAAGTAGCAGTCCATCAATACGGCCAAGGACAGAGAGCAACGTCTCTTCGTCTGATGTAGGGGGAATGACCAGCGGTGTACCACCGGCTTTAACAATCTGCTTATAATAACCCTCACCGAGCTTACATGTCTGTTCGCCATAGTTACCGGTGATGCCAATGACAGGCTGACGTCCGTCAACGCTGAAACTCTTTGAGGAATAAATGTCTGCTAAAGATTTAGTTAGGTCAAAACGATTCATAGTCCTTTTCTATTCTTCAATGTCATCGAAGTGCACAGGTATTTCACGCTTGATGCTCTGCTCTAAAGAGATGAGCGTTTCGGTTGCCATGACACCGGGAATCTCCTGAAGTTGTCCGTTCAACAACTGCATAAGCTGCTCGTTATCACGGGCAAACAGTTTTACCATCATGGTATAAGGACCTGTTGTGAAATGACACTCCACCACCTCTGGGATAAGCTCCAATCGCCTTACCACGTCTTTGTACATGGAACCGCGCTCAAGCGTTATGCCTACATAGGTACATGTGGAATAGCCTATTGACTTTGGATTAACATTGAACCCACTACCTGTAATGATGTCGGCAGCTATAAGACGCTGCACGCGCTGGTGCACGGCGGCACGCGACACGCCACACTCTGCTGCCACATCCTTGAATGGCAGACGAGCATCTTTCGACACAATACTTAGAATCTTTTTATCGAGATTGTCTATTTTTTCCATACTCAACTGAGTAATTTTACAATTTCGGAAGCAAAAATAGACAAAAAAAACTGAACGACAAAACAATTACCGCCTTTTTATAGTAAAAAACATCAGAGCTGCAAAAACATAACAGTCAAAATCACAACACAGGACTGTCAGAACAGCAATGCAGAGCAGACTAAGGTGTAATATTACAGAATCTATCTTAAAAACCAAACTCGTCGAGTTTGGTGACCAAAGTCGACGAGTTTGGTCACCAAAGTCGACGAGTTTGTAAAATGGTACTGTCTTAAACGAATTACAATCGTTTCAGGACTGAATTGCAATTTAGGCGCAATAGCATTTCATTTTACTTCTCAATACCTACGAGTTCAACATCGAAGATGAGAGTTGCGTATGGCTTAATGTCCTTGCCTGCGCCACGCTCGCCGTATGCCAGGTCGTATGGGATGTAGAGCTGCCACTTAGAACCAACAGGCATCATGGTGAGAGCCTCAGTCCAACCCTTTATGACCTGATCGGCACGGAACACAGCAGGCTCAGTGCCATGTTTCTTTGAAGCATCGAACACTGTACCATCAATGAGACGTCCCTCATAGTGAACCTTCACACGGTCTGTGCGCTGAGGCACAACACCTGTACCGGCAGTGAGAACCTTGTACTGCAAACCGCTGGGAGTGGTGATAACGCCATCCTTGGTCTTGTTCTCTTCAAGGAACTTGCGTCCTGCCTCGCGTACAGCGCCATAGAGTTTCTCATCCTTGGCAGCCTTATTCTGCTGCTGCTTCAAGCTGAACTTCTCGCTTGCCACAGTCATTTTCATAACAGTGGTATCGCCCTTCACACCGTCGATGAAGCCACGATAGAAAAGGTCTGTTATGATGCTGTCGGGAGTATCAGTGAACTCCTGCTTCAATCCAGGGAACATGCGCTGTGACACCTGGCGAGCAATATCAACACCTGCCATGCGGGCCGTCTGACGAGGATCGTTAGCAGAGGTAATAGCCTCCTTGAAGCCCGCCACGAAATCAGCGATATAAGCAGTATCCACACCCTGCTGCTTGATGAGATAGTCCATCAAACCATTGGTCATGGTAACACCAGCCATATAGCTCAGAGAGTCGCTGCCGCTGACAAGCTTGACAGGAGCCTCAACAGGAGCAGCATCCTTCTTTTTCTTCTTATCCTTTTTACCTGCTTCAGCAGTGGTAAAAGAAGCACCCACCAGGATGGTGAGTGCCAGTAAGAGTATCTTCTTCATAATGCAAGATTACTTAACCTCAAGAAGTTCAACCTTAAAGATAAGGGCTGAGAAAGGAAGCACCTTAGCACCTGCCTGACGAGGACCATAAGCCAGCTCCTGTGGGATATAGATCTCCCAAACAGAACCCTGAGGCATGTGTGTGAGAGCCTCTGTGAAGCCCTTGATGTTCTGGTTGCAACGAGCTGTGTAAGGCTGGTTGCGCTTGTAAGAGCTATCAAATACTGAGTCGTTAATGAGACGGCCCTCATAGTGCATGGTAACCATTGAGGTATCAGCAGGGATGGCACCGTTGCCCTCTTTCAGGACCTTGTACTGAACACCGCTTGGCAGTGTCACAACGCCCTCTTTCTTTGCATTGGCAGCAAGGAAGTCCTCACCGGCTTTCTTGTTGTAGCCATAGGTCTTCTCCATTGTGCGGGTCTTAATAGCTTCTGACAGACGCTCAACAGTAGCAACAGCGCTCTTCATATCCATAACGCCATACTTTTCTGTTGTACCTGCAACAAAGCCTGCCATGAAGTTCTTCATTGAAATAGTCTGGAGGCTATCCTCACCAAAGAGGTCGTAGTTAGCCTGCTTGATAAGTCCGTTAGCAATCTGACGGCCAATCTGGATACCTGCATAGTAAGCAGCCTTCTTTTTGCTGTCGCCAGACTTAACACCATCGTTAAGTCCCTTTACGAACTCATCGATATAGGCGGTGTCAACATCGAGCTGCATAGTGATATACTGCTTCAGACCCTGAGTGTACTGAACACCCATGGCATAGCTCAATGTGTCGATATCACTCTTAAGACTCTCTTTTGGTGTTCCGTTACCACATGATGTCATTGCAGCAACGGCAATGGCCATAACAGCCATGGAAAAAAACTTTTTCATTTTTTACTCTGTAATATTTAATATTAAAACAATCGCTTTATTTACATTACTTCAATAAGCTCCACGTCGAAGATAAGAGTTGCGAAAGGAGGAATGAGTGCGCCTGCTCCACCCTCGCCATAAGCCAGACGATAAGGAATGAAGAAACGATACTTGGCACCTTCCTGCATAAGCTGCAGACCCTCAGTCCATCCTGCGATGACCTGCTGCAGGCCGAATACTGCGGGCTCGCCACGCTGTACAGAAGAATCGAACACTGTTCCGTCGATGAGGAAGCCCTCGTAGTGACACTTCACAGAATCCTTTGCACTTGGTTTCTTACCGTTGCCTTCCTTCAGTACCTGATACTGAAGTCCGCTTGGCAATGTGATAATGCCATCCTTCTTTGCGTTTTCAGCAAGATATTTCTCGCCTTCCTCGCGGGCAGCCTTTCCTTTCTCTGCACGCTCGGCATTCATCTTCTCTTCCTTCTTGGCAAAATAGCTCTGAACAAGCTCCTGTGCCTCACGGTGTGACACCTTCAGTTCACGACCTTCCAGCACGTCCTTTATTGACTGTGCGAAATCATCTACATTCAAATCGCTGCCTGCACCCATCTGTGCCAGCTGCTGTCCGATACCCAGTCCAAGGGCATAACTCAGTTTATCCATTTACATTATTATTTTAAAAATCGCGCAAAGGTAAGCATATTTTCCCATTAACACATTGTCATTTCGATAAAAATCACTATTTTTGCAAAGATTTAATAATTTATCCTGCCTAAAACGACAAGCATTATGAAAAAGAAGATAGTTGTACTCACAGGTGCCGGCATGTCAGTGGAAAGTGGTCTGAAGACCTTTCGCGATGCCGATGGTTTATGGGAAGAGTATCCCGTTCAGAAGGTTGCCACCCACGAAGGATGGGAGGCCGACCCTACTCTCGTAACAAATTTCTATAACATGCTACGCAAGAAATGCTGGGGTGTAAAGCCTAACGAGGGACATAAACTCGTAGCACAATTAGAAGAAAAATACGATGTCACCGTAGTAACGCAAAACGTTGACAACCTGCACGAAATGGCTGGCTCAACGAAGGTGGTTCATCTTCACGGCGAACTGATGAAGGTGTGCTCAAGCCGCGATGTTGACGATCCTCGCTACATACAGACGCTAACGCCCGACAACTGCGAGATTACCCCTGGAACAAAAGCTGGCGACGGATCTCTGCTACGTCCTTATATAGTATTCTTCGGTGAGGCTGTGCCTAATATTTCCATAGCCGCTGAGGAGGCTCAGGAAGCTGACATATTCATCATCATCGGAACCTCGCTCAACGTCTATCCCGCCGCAGGACTTATACACTATGTGCGTCCTGGCGTTCCTGTCTATCTGATAGACCCCAATCCTATCAGTGCAGGCAGCAACGTACAGCAGATTCAGAAAGGTGCTACAGAGGGAATGAAAGAACTTACAAAAATCCTTATGTAACTACAGGAGCAAAGGCATGTTAGACAAACGTCTAATATGCCTGCTCGTGAACACCCTTTACAGCACGGCCACTGGGGTCGTTCATATTCTTAAAGGCCGCATCCCATTCCAAAGCGATGGCGGTACTGCAGGCTACGCTGGCCTCCTGATTGACGCTACGAGCAGCGGAGTCAGAGGGGAAATGTTCGGCGAAGATACTGCGGTAGTAGTATTCCTCCTTGTTGAGTGGCGGATTGACGGGGAAGCGCTCGGCAGCGTGCGCCATCTGTTCATCGGTAACGGCCTCAGAGGTGATCTGTTTCAAAGTATCAATCCAACTGTAGCCGACGCCATCACTAAACTGTTCTTTCTGACGCCAAGCCACCTCTTCCGGTAACATATCTGCAAAGGCCTCACGGACAATGCGTTTCTCCATGGTGGAGCCTGGACACATTTTTGCTGCCGGATTAGTGCGCATAGCAACATCAAGGAACTCCTTGTCAAGGAAGGGCACGCGCCCCTCCACGCCCCAGGCAGACAGACTCTTGTTGGCACGCAGACAGTCGTACAAATATAGTTTGCTAAGCTTGCGCACGGTTTCGTCGTGGAAGTCCTTGGCCGTCGGGGCTTTATGGAAATAGAGATAGCCACCAAATATCTCATCAGCACCCTCGCCAGAGAGTACCATCTTGATACCCATAGATTTTATGACACGAGCAAGGAGATACATTGGAGTAGAGGCTCTAACAGTTGTCACATCATAGGTCTCTATGAAGTATATGACATCGCGAATGGCATCAAGTCCCTCCTGAATAGTATAGTTGATCTCGTGGTGGACGGTGCCTATATGGTCGGCAACGAGCTTAGCCTTGGCCAAGTCGGGCGCTCCCTTCAGTCCAACGGCAAACGAGTGCAGGCGGGGCCAGTAGGCCTTGGTCTTAGAGTCATCTTCTATGCGGTGCTCGCTGAACTTCTCGGCTATGGCAGAGATGACGCTCGAGTCGAGACCACCGCTGAGCAGCACGCCATAAGGCACGTCGGACATCAACTGACGCTTCACAGCATCTTCGAGTGCGTCGTGAATAGCCTCGACGCTAGCAGCATTGTCCTTTACAGAGTCGTACTGCATCCAATCACGCTTATAATAGCGTTTCATTCCAGGGTCCTTGCTCCAATAGTAGTGGCCAGGCAAGAATGGCTCATAACGCTCACACTGGCCTTCGAGGGCTTTCAGCTCAGAGGCTACATACACAGTACCGTCACTATCGTAACCAATATACAAAGGTATCACGCCAATGGGGTCGCGTGCAATCAGGAACTCGTCCTTCTCTTCGTCGTAGAGAACAAAGGCAAAGATTCCGCTGAGTTGTTCCAACATAGAGGTGAGAGGTGAGGGGCTAGAGGTGAGAGAATTGTCTATCCCCATCTTTTCTCTCATCTCGCGATAAAGAGCTAAGATGACCTCGCAGTCAGAACCTGTCTGGAACTCGTACTTACCGGCATAGCGGCGACGTATCTCCTGATGGTTATATATCTCACCGTTCACCGCCAGCACCTGCTTCCTGTCAGGCGAGAACAACGGCTGTCCGCCACTCTCAGGATCGACAATACTCAGTCGTTCGTGGGCGAGGATGGCTGAACCACCACAGTATATTCCACTCCAGTCTGGTCCGCGATGGCGGATCTTCTGACTCATCTTCAATGCCTTCTCACGAAGAGCAGATGTCTGCTCCTTGATATTTAATATTGCTACGATTCCACACATAATCAATAATTTTTAAAGGTACGACAAATACAGATAGTTCGTTTGCGCAGGATATTCAGCTGCAAGGGTGTCTATCTGGTTTACGGTAGGCACTACGCCAAGCTCTTTACGCCAGTTTCTCACCGTTAGTCCGGCATTCTCCATATTCATTAATGCCTCAAGTCCGAGTGCACGACCAATCTGGAAGTCAGAGAATCCGTAGGTCTTTGCCTCACGAAGGAGGTTAACGAACTCAGGAGTCTCAAGGTATTCAAAGAATTCTGACGACACGGAAAGGTCAGACACCTCTGCACACTGCAGCAACTGGGAGTACTCCTTTAGACGCTGGTCAATATCTACGATATGCTTCAGCTTCTGCAAGAACCATCGGTCAATCATCGTCAGCTGATGAATCTGTTCGATGGTATAGCCAACTTTCAAGGCCTTAGACACCACAAATACACGCATATCCGTTGGCTCATGCAGGGATTCCTCTATATCAGAGATCTTAATCTCGTGATTCTCCACGAAGCCATGCATGCCCTGTCCTATCATGCGCAAGCCTTTTTGCAGGCTCTCCTCGAAAGTGCGGCCTACCGCCATGACCTCGCCCACACTCTTCATTGACGATCCGAGCTGTCGCTTAACACCATGGAACTTTGTAAGATCCCAACGAGGTATCTTCACTACTACATAGTCAAGGGCTGGCTCAAAGAATGCGCTCGTAGTCTTAGTGACAGAATTCTTCAGGTCGAAGAGTCCGTAGCCAAGTCCCAGTTTGGCAGCGACGAATGCCAACGGATAGCCCGTAGCCTTAGATGCCAAAGCAGAAGAACGACTCAGACGGGCATTGACCTCGATGACGCGGTAGTCCTCGCTGTTGGGGTCGAGGGCATACTGAACATTACACTCGCCGACGATGCCTATATGGCGGATAATCTTGATGGCCAGTGCACGCAGTTTATGGTATTCTGAATTAGAAAGTGTCTGCGACGGAGCCACTACAATGGACTCGCCTGTATGGATGCCGAGGGGGTCGAAGTTCTCCATGTTACAAACGGTGATGCAGTTGTCGTATTGGTCACGCACAACCTCGTACTCTATCTCTTTCCAACCTTTCAGTGATTTCTCTACCAGCACCTGTGGCGAGAACGAAAAAGCTTCCTCAGCCTGAGCCAACAGCTCATCATCGTTATCACAGAAGCCTGAGCCTAAGCCGCCAAGTGCGTAAGCGGCTCTTAATATCACAGGGAAGCCTAATTCGTGGGCTGCCTTCTGCACCTCTTCGACTGTAGAACACGCCTCACTCTTGATGGTCTTAACATCTATCTCGTCAAGTTTTTTCACGAACAAGTCGCGGTCTTCTGTATCGATTATTGCCTGAACAGGTGTACCCAGCACCTTCACGCCATATTTTTGCAATATACCTTTTTCATATAATTCCACTCCACAGTTCAAAGCTGTCTGCCCTCCGAATGAGAGCAGTATGCCGTCTGGCCGCTCCTTTTCTATCACGCGCTCCACGAACTCAGGTGTTACAGGCTGGAAGTAAACCACGTCAGCCACGTCCTTCGATGTCTGAACTGTGGCGATATTCGGATTGATGAGTATGCTCTTCACCCCCTCTTCTTTTAGAGCCTTCAGCGCCTGAGCACCGCTATAATCGAACTCGCCGGCTTGGCCAATCTTCAGAGCGCCAGAGCCAAGAAGGAGAACCTTTTTGATAGAGGTAAGAGGTGAGAAGTGAGAAGTGAGAGAATTGTTTTGCTGCTGAGTTTTTCCGTCTTGAGAGTAATCTCTTACCTCTGACCTCTCTCCACTTACCTCTAACATTTTCACGAACTCATCAAACATCCACTCCGTATCAGTGGGACCAGAGCATGCTTCAGGGTGGAACTGAGCAGAGAACCACGGATTGGCCCTGTGCCGAATGCCCTCATTGGAACCGTCGTTCATGTTCACAAATAACGGTTCCCAATCGACAGGGAGTGTAGAAGCATCTACTGCATAACCATGATTCTGGCTTGTAATGTAACACTTCGTCGTGCCAACCTGCTGCACGGGCTGGTTATGGCTACGGTGACCGTATTTCAGTTTGTAGGTCTTAGCACCTGCAGCACGCGCCAACAATTGGTTGCCAAGACATATACCCATACATGGGCGCACATTAGGACTACTAAGGAACTTACGGATATGCTCTACTGTCTTACCACACTGCTCAGGATCACCAGGGCCGTTGGCAAGGAACAGACCATTGAACTCCAACTGATTGAAGTCATAGTCCCAAGGCACGCGCACCACCTCGATGCCACGACGGATAAGACAACGGATGATGTTCGCTTTAACGCCACAATCAACGAGGACAACGCGCTTTAGAGGTGAGAGGTGAGAGGTGAGAGGTGAGAGATTAGTTTCAGGACTATAGGTAATTACTTCCTTGCAGCTCACCTTTTCCACCCAGTTCACAGAGCCATAGTCTTCTTGGTAATCACTCCCCTCGCCTTTTGGAGAGGGGTCGGGGGTGAGGCTTATCCTTCCCATCATCACGCCATGCTCACGGAGCACCTTTGTCAGACGTCGAGTGTCAATGCCTGTTATAGCTGGGACGTTCTCGCGTTTCAGCCAAGAAGCAAGCGATTCATTAGCATTCCAATGAGAATAGGTATCACTATAGTCTGCCACAACCAATGCTTTTACATGAATCCTGTCACTCTCCATAAACAGCGGTAGGCCATTGTCACCATTGCCGGTATTCGGCACACCGTAGTTGCCTATCAATGGAAATGTTGTAACAAGTATCTGTCCTGCATAGCTTGGATCTGTCAGACTCTCAGGATAGCCAGTCATGGCAGTATTAAAAACCACCTCACCTGAGACATCTGCCTCTGCTCCAAATGACCAACCAGTAAATACCGAGCCGTCATTGAGTATTAATCTTGCTTCTCTCATCATCTGTTATTATTGCTTCTTCTGTTTGTTGTCAATATAGTTAATAAAAGCCTCGTTGCATAGACGTGTGCCACCAGGCGTGGGATAGTGACCATTGAAATACCAGTCACCTGGATGGTTGGGACAAGCTTCATGCAGCCCCTCTATGCTTTGGAACACCAGTTCAATAGGAGCCTGCATGCCCTCGGGGCGTAGCATCTCAACAATCTTCTCGTTAATCTCCTCTATGGTAAACGGTTCATACAGAGCACGAACGTGATTTCTCCCCTCGCCCTTTGGAGAGGGGCCGGGGGTGAGGCTTCTCTTGCATGCCAGATAAGTGTCATTAACAAGCTGCCACATGCCGCGCTCCTCTATCAGCGCCATCGTAGCACGGAAAGCACAAAACTCCTCCAGACGAGCCATATCGATGCCGTAGTAGTCGGGGTAGCGAATCTGTGGCGAGCTGCTGACCATTACAATCTTCTTGGGATGCAGACGGTCAAGAATCTTAAAGATACTCTCTCTTAATGTCGTACCACGAACGATGCTATCATCGATAATGACAAGGTTATCAACGCCTGGTCGCAGCGAGCCATAACTGATGTCATAGACATGAGCGGCGAGGTCGTTACGTTCAGAGTTGTCCGTGATAAACGTGCGCAGCTTGATGTCCTTCCACACCACCTTCTCCGTACGGACATTATAGCCCTGCTGACGGAAGCCGTCGGTCATGCCGTAGTAGGCCACCTCGGCAGTGTTGGGGATATATGAAAACACAGTGTTGGTTACGTCATTATCAATCGACTTGAGAATAGCAGGTGTCAATTGTTCTCCCAATCGCTTGCGTTCCTGATAGATATCACGGTCAGAGCCACGACTGAAATAGATACGCTCAAACGAGCAAGCACTCAACTTCTGAGCAGGCATAATCTGCTCCAGTTTCATTTCGCCATTCTTGTGTACAATCAGTGCCTGTCCAGGTTGCAACTCATGCACATCCTCTGTCTGAATATCGAAGGTGGTCTGTAACACGGGACGCTCACTGGCAATGGCGATGATTTCATCATCCTGATACCAAAACGCGGGACGGATACCCCATGGGTCGCGAACTGAGAACATCTCACCCGAACCTGTCAGTCCACACATAACATAGCCGCCATCATAATGACTCATTGTGGTTCGCAGTACATTGCCCATCTCCACATTATTGTCTATGTAGTCTGTGATATCGGTACCCTCAAGTCCTTTCTCCTTGGCCTCAACGAAGAGACGCTCCACCTCACGGTCCAAACGATGTCCCATCAGTTCGAGGGTGATATATGAGTCACCAAATATACGAGGGGACTGACCTTGAGCTGTAAGGAAAGAAAACACCTCGTCAATGTTGGTCATATTAAAGTTGCCGCACAGGCAGAGGTTTTTTGCGCGCCAGTTATTTCTACGCAAGAAAGGATGTACGAACGTCAGTCCACTCTTGCCTGTGGTCGAGTAGCGCAAGTGGCCCATCAGCAACTCGCCCTTCATCTCTTCCGTGACACGAGAGAAAATCTGCGTGATAGCATCCTTACCCTCCGCTTTCTCACGAAACATATACTCAGTACCAGGCTTATTCGTAAGACTTACCGAAGCGATACCAGCACCCTCCTGACCACGGTTGTGCTGTTTCTCCATCATCAGATAGAGCTTATTAAAGCCGTATGCCCATGAGCCATACTTCTTCGCATAATAATCAAGTGGCTTCAACAGGCGAATCATCGCCACACCACACTCATGTTTAAGTTGCTCCATTAATTATCAATTATTTAATGCAGGCTTTAATAAATGACATAAACAACGGATGAGGATTGAGCACCGTTGAACTATACTCTGGATGGAACTGAGTACCGATGTACCATTTCTTTTCTGGAATTTCGACTATTTCCACAAGGTTGGCAGCAGGATTGATGCCCACGCATTTCATTCCCTTGGCCTCGTACTCCTCCTGGTACTTATTATTAAACTCATAACGATGACGGTGGCGCTCCTTTATCAGTGTTTCCTCACCATAAGCCTCGTACACGCGACTGCCCTTTACCAGCTCGCACTCGTAAGCGCCCAGACGCATAGTACCTCCCATCTGCGTGATGGTCTTCTGCTCCTCCATCATGTCAATCACGTTATGAGGTGTCTTTTCGTCAATCTCGGCGCTATTGGCATCCTTATAGCCCAGCACGTTGCGGGCAAACTCTATCACCATCATCTGCATACCCAGGCAGATACCGAAGGTGGGGATATCATTGGTGCGGGTGTATTCGGCGGCAATAATCTTACCCTCGATACCACGCTGACCAAAGCCCGGACAAACCACGATGCCTGCCATGCCCTTCAGCTTCTCGGCCACGTTGGCCTTGGTTATCTCCTCGCTGTTCACAAAGTGCAGCTTAGCTTTTACGTCGTTGTAGATACCGGCCAGGTTCAGGCTCTCGCGGATACTCTTGTAAGCATCCTGCAAGTCGTATTTTCCTACCAGTCCGATGTGTACCTCCTTGGTGGCGTTGCGCTGCTTTTTCAGGAATTCGCGCCAGGGCTTCATGGCAGGTGTCTCGCCTACGGGTATGCCTATCTTTCGCATAATGGCAGCATCCAGTCCCTGGTGCTGCATATTTACAGGCACCTCGTAAATGCTGGGGAGATCCTCGCTCTGCACCACGCACTCCAGATCTACGTTGCAGAAAGATGCCACCTTCATGCGGATGCCGTCATCCAGATGTCGCTCTGTGCGCAGCACAAGTATGTCGGGCTGAATACCCATACCCTGCAACTCTTTTACGCTGTGCTGTGTAGGCTTGGTCTTCAACTCGTCGGCTGCTTTTAAGTAAGGCACGTATGTAAGGTGTACGCATACCGCATCGCGACCCAGCTGATAGCGCAGCTGTCGGATGGCCTCCATAAATGGAGCACTCTCAATGTCGCCGATGGTGCCGCCCACCTCGGTAATGACGAAGTCGAAAACCTCTCCCGACCTCCCCAAAGGGGAGGAGGTGCTATCGCATACCGAAGCCGAAGGCCACTCCCCTCCTTGGGAGGGGTCGGGGGAGGTCCTCAGCATGCGGCGCTTAATCTCATCAGTGATGTGTGGCACTACCTGGATGGTTTTGCCCAGATAGTCGCCATGACGCTCACGGTCGATCACCGTTTTGTAAATGCGTCCTGTTGTTATGCTGTTGTTTCGTGTTGTATGTATGCCTGTAAATCGCTCGTAGTGTCCCAGGTCCAGGTCGGTCTCAAAGCCGTCGGCTGTCACATAACACTCACCGTGCTCGTAAGGGTTCAGTGTGCCAGGGTCAATATTGATATAAGGGTCAAACTTCTGAATTGTTACTTTATAGCCACGTGCTTGCAACAATTTACCAATGCTGGCAGATATAATACCTTTTCCTAACGAGGAAACAACACCGCCAGTAACGAAAATATATTTTGTATCCATAAAAACAATTGTATTTATGGACTGCAAAGGTATCAAATTTCATTATTTAGTTAATGTTATATATAGTTTTAAAATCTACATTTTTCAACAAAATAACAATCTGCAAGAAAAACTTGTATTTTCCTTGCAGATTGTCAAAATATCGCCCACAAAATCGTATTTTTGTTACTCTTTCACAATAGGATAGAGTTCTATAAATTCACCCTGATGGCTCTTACCATCATTTATAAGCTCAGCAAACTTCTGACCGACAGTCTCTATGTCATGAAAACCTGGGAGAGACATATTGCCATTCAAATCGGTAGTTGTTGGGCCTGGGTGGACAGAGAATATTTCTATTGGCGTATTGCTTTGCTGAAATTCTATGGCCATCACACCCATCAACGCATTCTGCGCCGCTTTGCTGGCAACATAGGCCAGTGGATGCCAGTAAGGACTAATTTCTGATGGCACGGTGATATTGGCTATGCGGCCACTATTTTGGGCAATAAGGGGAACCAGAGCCTTTGTGAGCGCCCATGTACCTACGAAGTTTACATCAAGCGTCTCACGGATATCACTCAGTTTCGTATTCTCACTATTCACGCTCATGTCGCCAGGGATTCCAGCATTGTTCACGAGAAGTGTCAATTCTGGGAAACGCTCACCGATTTCCTTTGCTGCACGCTCTATACCTTCGAGGTCTTTAAGTTCAATGTTCACCCATCCCAGCACATCAATACCCTCCGACTTAAGTTGAGCGATAGCATTTTCTGCGCGTTGCTCGTCGCGAGCAGTTATTACTACTTTCCAGCCGCTAAGGCCAAGGTGCTTTGCAATCCCAAATCCGATGCCTTTGTTGGCACCTGTAACTAAAACAATCTTTTCGTTAGCCATAATTCTTTCTTTTGTGTTAAATCGGCTGCAAAGTTAAGAATTAATTCCAGATATAATCTATATAGGACTGCTTTTTCCTGAAAAATACCATCTTCGTGGTATATTACTCCTTATTTTTCTCTTTGAGGTGTTCCTCATACTCAGCCAGTTCACGCTCGCCAATATGAGCCAGTCCGTAGTGTTCGTCGTGTTGTGAGAAGTCGAGACCGACCTTTTCACTATAGGCCGACACACGCATAGGTATGAGACTATCGATGAGCTTATAGCCCAGCCAACTCATGGTAAAGGTGTAAACAAAGACGATGACTATAGCCAGGAGATGGTAAAGGAAAATCACGAAACCTTCCCATGTGCCAGCGATGAGCCCCATAGCGATGAACGACTGTAACATAGTAGAGATGACATTCTTAGCACCTACCATACCACCGTAGAAGAACGACAGGCCTGGGGTCATCATCAGCACAAAGATAGTAGCCGTAAAGTCCTCCCTTCCGCTAAGTTCAGCAGAAGGGAGAATACTTGGCCAATGATTATGGTTGTAGTGTCAAGCCGAGTACCAGATAGGCATTCTGGGTGCAGGGATTAGCAGCAACCTGTGCGAACACTGGTACTGAGAACGAGTCTGTAACCTTGATATCCTTTGTTGCCTTCAACGACAGGTTGGTTACAGCGAAACCACTCGTCCAGCCATTATAGAAATCAGTGGCAAACGGGACGGCGCCAGCCGTAGCAGCCCAATCGACAGAAGCAAGTTTAAATGGGACAATGACCTCGAAATAACTGCTATAGGCTCGCTTGCCGTCCTTGTTTACACCGTCGTTTCCACCGAAGTTGGTGAACAACTGTAGTGAAGCTATGCCAAAATCGTAACCTACGTTTGCCTCGAACACGTGGTTGGTGCCGTGGGCATCATACTTAAGGTAACGGTTCTTAGGATCAAGACCTGTATTGAACCAATAGTCAGTGACACCAATGTTCAGCCCACCGATAGTATAAGCTAACGTGAGGTCAAACTCTTTAGTATCAGCAGGGTTCACGAGTCCGTAACTGCCCCAAGCTGTCAGTGACAATCCTTTATAGGCTACACCCAGTGTAGGTTGGATGGCCGTGCTACCCAAATCCTGACCACGCCATATATAACTACTCACGATATCTCCACTAATCGTTGTCTCAATCTCATCCTGTGCAAAGGTGGTCATGCTCATGGCCATACCCAATGCGAATAAAACAATCTTTTTCATAAGCCTTTTTTTTAAAAATATTAGTTATAACAAGCTTCTCCGTGTTCGTAGATATCGAGTCCTTCCTCTTCAATTCGTTTGTCAACACGCAGACCGTGGATATACTTGATGCCATAGAACAAGGCAAATCCACAAGCAGCAGCCCAAAGATCAATCATAAGTACGCCGAAGCACTCAGCACCGAAGAATCCCCAACCGCCACCATAGAAGGCACCTGTCTCAGTAGCCAGCAGACCAGTCATGAGAGTACCCAGAATACCGCAGACACCATGTACAGAACTTGCACCTACAGGATCGTCGATGTGCAACTTGTGGTCAATAAACTCAATGGCAAATACCAATACTGTACCACAAACCAGACCAATAATCACAGCACCAACGGGAGATACGAGGTCGCAACCAGCGGTAATA
Organism: Prevotella sp. E13-27; assembly: GCF_023217965.1. Taxonomy (NCBI): domain Bacteria; kingdom Pseudomonadati; phylum Bacteroidota; class Bacteroidia; order Bacteroidales; family Prevotellaceae; genus Prevotella; species Prevotella sp. E13-27. The sequence goes on from NZ_JALPSC010000001.1 coordinate 740,034, forward strand.
CCTACGAGACCTGCCAGCACACCGTTCAGGGTCAGAGAGAGTGAAGGTTTACCATACTTCAGCCAAGTGATAAACATCGTAGCCACACCACCTGCAGCAGCAGCGAGGTTGGTGGTCAGGAACACGTGAGAGATAGCCACGCGGTTCACCTCACCACTAGCAGCCAACTGAGAACCGGGGTTGAAACCGAACCATCCTAGCCAGAGGATGAAGACACCCAGAGCAGCCATTGTCAGGTTGTGACCAGGGATAGCACGACTCTTACCGTCCTTGCCATACTTACCAATACGGGGACCCAGTGCCAGAGCACCAATCAAGGCGAGCACACCACCTACAGAATGAACGATGGCAGAACCTGCGAAATCGTGGAATACAGCGCCAAATGTGGTCATCATAAAGCTATCGGTAGCATCGTTGCACAACCAACCGCCACCCCAGGTCCAGTGACCTTCAATGGGGTATATAATCAGTGAGATTACGGCACTATAAATAAGGTACATAGAGAACTTGGTACGCTCAGCCATAGCACCACTCACGATTGTAGCGGCGGTAGCACAGAATACGGTCTCGAAAATCAAGAATCCTTCTACAGGTAGATCGCTCTCATAGAAACTCAGGTCACCCCAGTTGGGCATACCAATGAAACCACCCAAGGTATCGGCACCAAACATAAAGCCGAAGCCTAGGAAGAAGAACAGCAACGAGCCGAACATAAAGTCGACAAAGTTCTTCATCAGGATGTTTGCCGTGTTCTTACCACGTGTAAAGCCAGCCTCACATAGTGCAAAACCGGGCTGCATCCAGAAAACCAACATAGCTGCTAATAGCATCCATACGGTATCGAGTGAAATTCCTATTTCGTTCATAATCTTTTGTCGTTTAGTTAATCCTTACTTCTTGTCTCTCAATACGGTGTCACCCTTCTCGCCTGTGCGGATAGAATAGGTCTCCAACACATCACTCACGAAGATACGTCCGTCACCGACCTCACCAGTGTGTGCCACTTCAAGCAGCACCTTGATGGTGGGGTCCAAGAACTGGTCACGACAAACAATTGTGATGGCTACACGCTCGATGACATCAGTTGAATACATCACACCACGGTAGATACGTTCCTGACGGCTCTGTCCGATGCCATGCACGTCGTGATATTCAAACCAGTTGATGTCCGACGATAGCAGGGCTTCCTTGACCTCTTCAAATTTGGTCTTACGGATAATTGCTTCAATCTTTTTCATACCTTAATACCTTTAATTAATACTACTTGTCACTGTGACGATGCAAAGGTATGACAATATGCAAGAAAAAGAGTCGAAACGCTAAATCTTTGGTTGTTAAAAATACAATAAAATAACAATCTGTAAGTTTTTATACGTCAAAAACTTACAGATTGTTATTTTTACACTAAAATCTCTACAATGTAGATTTTTAGCAAGTTAATGTGACAATGCATCAAATAGTTTGTCGAGGGCAGCATTGGCATCACCCTCAGTTTCATTGAGAAGGGTTACGAACTTCGAACCGATGATAGCGCCTGCAGCGTTCTGCTGTGCTGCATCCAGTGTCTGCTTGTTGCTTATACCGAAACCTATCATACGTGGGTTGCGAAGATTCATCGCGTTAATACGACGGAAGTACTCCTGCTTGGCATCGTCGAAACTCTTCTGTGCACCAGTGATGGCTGCACTAGATACCATATATACAAATCCATCGGTATTGTCGTCGATAAAGCGGATGCGCTCCTCGCTTGTCTCGGGTGTTATCAGCATAATGATACGCAGGTCGTACTTGTCAGCTATGGGCTTTACTATCTCCTGATAGTCCTTAAATGGCAGATCAGGTATGATAACGCCGCTCACTCCGCTCTCCACACAACTCTTGCAAAACTCCTCTATGCCGTAGTGCAGTATCGGGTTCAGATATCCCATCAGCACCAGTGGTATTCCAACCTGGTCCTTGATGGCCTTCAGCTGTCCGAATAGTGTCTTCAGGCTCATACCGTTCTTCAGTGCCTGTGTGGCAGCACTCTGTATCACAGGTCCGTCGGCCAGAGGGTCGCTGAATGGTATGCCTACCTCAATCATTGCTATACCGCGGCGTTGCATTGCCAGTATCACGTCGCCAGTGCCCTCCAGTGTGGGGCAACCTGCGCAGAAATAAAGAGACAGCAACTTTCTGTCGCCACGATTATTGAAAAGTGAATTAATCTTATTCATAACTGTTCTAAGAATTGTTTAAGTTTATTGATATCTTTAAGCCCTGGGGCGAGCTCGAAGCGAGAGTTGAGATCGATGCCGACACATTTTTTAGAGGTGAGAGGTGAGAGGTGGGAAGTGAGAAACTTTGCATCGTCGAGACCTATGCCTCCGCTCAATAGGAATGGTGTTTCGCCTCGATATTCGCTCAGTACACTCCAGTCAAACTTCTCTCCATTACCGCCCACGCTCTTGCCCTTGGTATCAAACAGGAACATGCCGGCCACACCCTCGTAGGCTTCAGTCAGTGCAAAGTCGGCTGCTGTAGCTATGTTGAATGCCTTTATAAGCTTATAACCTGCGAGCTCGGCACAATAATCTGGCGACTCGTGTCCATGCAGCTGAATATAGTCGAGGGCATAGTCATTGGCTATACGCTTCACCATCTCGATATCCTCATCTACGAACACCCCTACTCGCTTGCATTGCGTAGGCAGATAAGTCGGGCGCTCACTGACATATCGACTGGATTTGGGCCAGAAGATAAAACCCATCAGAAAGAGTGTAGAGTTCTTGCCTTGCAAGCGTCCTTCGGCCGAGCGTAGAGTGTAGAGTTTAGAGTTGGCTACCGCACTCTCGACTTCTCGGATATTATTGGGCTCGCGCATGCCGCAGACCTTTATAATGGGACTAATGGGACTCATAGGACTAACGGGTTAGCTGAGTAATGAAATCGTCAAGAGCAAGACCTGGGTCGGCAGTCTTCATAAAGTTCTCACCGATAAGGAATCCACGGAATCCTGCTTGGCGGAGAGCCTTTACCGTATCAGGATTAGAGATACCACTCTCACTGACTTTCACCGCTTCCTTAGGTAACAGTTCTGCCAAGCGGAAAGAGTTCTCTACATCAGTATGGAAAGAACCAAGGTTACGGTTGTTTATACCGCAGAGATCTGGTTCGAGTTCAGCATACTCCAGTTCCTGTTCACTATGCATCTCAAGGAGAACCTCGAGACCTAACTCATGCGCAGAACTCATGAGCACACGACATTTCTCTTTTGTAAGACAGGCTGCAATAAGCAGCACAGCACTGGCACCACAGAGGGCTGCTGCATATAGTTGTGCCTCATCGATGACGAAGTTCTTATATAATATAGGAAGAGTGACACCACTTTGACGCGCCTGACGGATAAAGTCATCAGAGCCACCAAAGTAATGCTCATCGGTAAGTATCGAGAGCGCCGCTGCTCCGTTCTGCTGATAACTAAGCGGGATGATGTTGGCACGCCCTTCTTCCTTGATCCAGCCTTTAGAAGGTGATCGGCGCTTGAACTCAGCAATGATGCCGGTCTCGCTCTGTAGGAGGACCTCACGCAAGGAGGGTTTCTTTGCCTTCAACAATGCCAGCTCCTCGTGTTTGGTGGCGATTATTTCTTGAAGAATATCTTTCATCATCTTCGTTATTTCGTTATTTCGACATATCGATAATCCGACACATCGATAATTAAGAATTAAGTTCTACGAATTTCTTGAAGGTCTTCAGGGCGGCACCACTGTCAATGCTTTCACGGGCAATCTCCACACACTCCTCGATGCTCTTCTGTCCCTTCTCCAGTACCTGTATACCGAAGGCGGCATTGGCCAGCACGATATTCTTTTGGGCTGGCAGGGCACGGTTCTCAAGGACAGAATCAAAGATCTGAGCAGCCTCTTCCTCAGTAGCGCCACCTACCAGCTCCTCAGGCTTGGCAATCTCGAAACCAAGGTCCTGAGGCTTAAAGATGCGCTCGTAGTCCTTGGTGGTCACCTTGAAGTCGCCAGTAAGCGAGATTTCATCGTAGCCGTCTATGCTGTTGACGATACCATAGTCGATGCCTAGTTTCTGGTACACCTGATGATAGAGGCGCATCTGGTCGAGGTTGGCCACACCCAACAGCTGGCACTTTGGGCGCGAGGGATTGACGATGGGACCGAGAAGGTTGAAAATGGTGGGGAAAGGCAGGGCCTTGCGGATAGGTCCAACAAACTTCATTGCCTTGGCGAAAAGCTGTGCGTGCAGATACACTATACCAGCCTCATTCAGACTGCGGTTCAGCTTGTCTATGTCGTCAGTGAACTTAATGCCGTGATGTGCAATAACATTAGAGGCTCCGCTGACGCTGGTGGCAGCATAATTGCCATGTTTAGCCACTTTGTAGCCTGCACTAGCAATAACAAAACATGCCGTAGTAGATATATTAAAGGTGTTCTTGCGGTCACCACCGGTACCAACCACGTCAATGTAGCGGTCGCAGTCGAGGATGGCGGGCACGCCAGTCTCCAAGATGCCGTCGCGGAAGCCCAACAATTCATCAACGGTCACGCCTCGCATCTGCAGGCAGGTCAACAGCGCCGTAATCTGTTCGTTGGGATACTCACTCTGTGTAATACCAATCAGTATGGTTTTCATCTCCTCGCGGGAGAGCTCTTCGTGGTTCAACAGGCGGAAGAGATAGCCTTTCATTGTCTGTTCCATAGTTATAATGGGTCTAATGGGATTAATGAGGTTATTGGGTTGGATGGAGATTATAGGAAGAGCCAGTTCTGTAGCATCTTCTTACCATTAGGGGTAAGGACACTCTCGGGATGGAACTGTATGCCGCGGATATTCAGTTCGCGATGGCGTAGTGCCATGATCTGACCCTCGTCTGAGACGGCTGTAACTTCTAAGCATTCGGGCAGTTGCTCCTTCGACACTACCCAAGAGTGATAACGGCCTATGGTGATGTCGCGCTCAATGCCGCTGAAGATTGGATCGTCTGCCACTATGTGGCAAGGTGTTGCCACACCATGAAACACGTCGCTCAAATTCTCCAGCCGTCCGCCGAATGCCTCACCGATGGCCTGATGTCCCAGACACACGCCCAGTATAGGCTTCTTGCCGGCATAAGTCTTGATCACATCCAGCAGCAGTCCTGCCTCTGATGGTATACCTGGGCCAGGCGAAAGAATGATTTTGCTGTATGACTCCAGGTCTGACAATTCAAATTGGTCGTTGCGCAGAACGGTGACTTCGGCGCCCAACTCTTTCACTAAATGACTCAGGTTATAGGTAAACGAGTCGTAGTTGTCTATGATTACAATTTTCATAATTCTTCAGCTTTAATGATTGCCTTGCGCAGTGCTCCCAGTTTATTGTTCACCTCCTGCAGTTCGTACTCAACATCGCTCTTGGCTACGATGCCGCCACCAGCTTGGAACCAAAGCTCACCATTACGCGAGACAAAAGTACGTATGGTGATGGCCTGGTTCAGTGAACCATCAAGGCCGATATAACCTATACAACCGCCGTAAGCGCCTCGGTTATGTGGCTCGTACTCGGAGATGAGTTGCATGGCGCGTACCTTCGGAGCTCCACTCAGTGTACCGGCAGGGAAGGTATCGATAAATGCTTTGATGGGGTCAGCACCATTGTCGAGTTCACCGCTCACACGGCTCACCAGATGTATCACATGACTATAGTACTGCAGATCCTTATAGAAATCCACCTTCACCCCATGACAGTTACGGCTCAGGTCGTTGCGAGCGAGGTCGACAAGCATCACATGCTCGGCATTCTCTTTGGGGTCGTTGCGCAGGTATTCGGCACCACGGCGATCGGCCTCAGCATCGCCAGTACGCTTTGTTGTTCCTGCAATCGGGTCGATGTAGGCGATATAAGAGGTGAGAGGTGAGTGGCGAGAGGTAAGAGAATTGTTTTGCAGCGAGTCTATTCTCTCACCTCTAACCTCTAACCTCTTACCACTAATTATCCTGCAGTGTGTCTCGGGTGATGAACCGAAGATTCGGAATCCGCCGAAGTCGAAGTAGAACAGATAAGGCGAGGGATTAATGCTACGCAGTGCACGATAGAGTTTGAAGTCATCACCCTCATATTTCTGGATAAATCTGCGACTCAGTACAATCTGGAACACGTCGCCACGCAGACAATGTTTGATGCCACGACGGATATTCTCGCGATGCTCATCATCGGTTAGCGTAGAACGTACATCACCTACAGGGTGGAAGTCGTATGCCTTCACGTTGGCCTTGTTCATCGCCTTCAAGATGTTATCAATAGCAGAGTCTTCTCTCACCTCTCCGTTCTCACCTCTCACCTCTAAGTTCACAATCTTCAGAGTATTGTTAAAGTGGTCGAATACTATCACCACCTTATATAATATATATAGCAAGTCGGGTGCATCGTTCTTGGCCTGTGTCTCGTCCTTTACGTTGATATCCTCGAAGTAGCGCACAGCGTTGAAACTGGTATAGCCGAACAGTCCGCACATCTTGGCGTCGTCGCCCTCCACGTGTATGCGGTCTATCAATTCGTGTATCGCCTTGTCGCTGCGATACTCCTTGTTTACCTCATGGGTGAGTGTGCTGCCGTCAGGGTATGTGATAGTAGCCTGTCCGTGCCCGATAGCCACGCTGGCCATAGGGTCGATGCCGATAAACGAACGTGAGTTGTCCTTCTCGTGATAGTCAGAGCTCTCCATCAGAGCACTCTGCGGATATAGGTCACGCAGTCGCATATATACTCCCACCGGCGTATACAAATCCGCCAGGATCGTCTTCGATGTTGTCGTATAATTGAATGTATTCATAATTATCAATTATCAATTAAAAATTCCCGTACTCCTTTGCCATTTGTTTGTTCTTAAGATAAGTCTCCACGTCCTTATCGCCACGACCACTCACTGTCAGCACCACCACGTCGTCCTTCTTAAACTGCAGCTTCTTCAGCGCAGCTATGGCGTGTGCGCTCTCGATAGCGGGTATGATACCCTCCATGCGTGTCAGCTCGTAACCGCCGTAGATGGCCTCGTCGTCGTTGATGCTCAACACCTTGGTACGTCCCTTCTTTGCCATGTTACAATGCATCGGTCCCACGCCTGGATAGTCAAGACCAGCAGAGATTGTGAATGCCTCCTGAATCTGTCCGTCCTCATCCTGCATCACCAGCATCTTTGCGCCGTGCAGGATACCTGTGGTGCCTTTATGGATGGTAGCCGCTGTATAGTCCGTGTTCCAACCGTGACCTCCAGCCTCAGCAAGTACAATCTTTACGCGCTCATCATCCATATAGTGATAGATGGTTCCTGCAGCATTTGAGCCACCACCGATGCAGGCAATGAGGTAGTCAGGATAGTCGCGACCTATCTTTTCCTCTAGTTGCCACTTAATTTCCTCTGAGATAACGCTCTGCATACGAGCCACGAGGTCAGGATAGGGATGGGGACCCATAGTAGAGCCAACGATATAGAAGGTATCTGCAGGATGACAGCACCAGTCGCGAATAGCCTCCGAGCAAGCGTCACTCAGCGTCATGTTACCAGTACGAACTGGATGTACCTCGGCACCCAGCATCTTCATACGCTCCACGTTCGTGTGCTGTCGTTCCACATCAGTAGCACCCATGAAGACCTCGCACTTCATGTTCATCAATGCACACACCGTAGCCGTCGCTACACCGTGTTGTCCTGCACCTGTCTCAGCAATGATACGCGTCTTACCCATCTTCTTTGCAAGAAGAATCTGTCCGATGGTATTGTTAATCTTGTGCGCTCCCGTGTGGTTCAGGTCTTCACGTTTCAGATAGAGCTGACAACCATACTGCTCACTCATGCGCTTTGCATAATACAGTGGACTTGGTCTTCCCACATAGTCCTTCAGCAGTGCATGATACTCTGCCTTGAACTCCTCACTCTCGATAATGGGCAAGTAAGCCTCCTGTAAATCATGTACGCACTTGTAGAGAATCTCAGGCACATAAGCGCCACCGAACTCTCCATAGAAACCGTTTTTATCTACTTGATAATTGCTCATATATATTATAGTTTTTGTGTATTTACTCTTTACTTTAATATCTAAACTCTTCATTAAAATCTGAGAGGCCCGTCGCAAGAACGACAGGCCTCTCAGTATCTCTTCCATACAATCCTATAGGTACAGGGCTATCTTCTCACGATATTTCGAATCTTGAGTTGCGCCACCACCAATAGAATGCACTTTTAATCATATCTGTTATTGTTATTATGTCTATCCGCGTGCAAAAGTATGCATAATCTTTCATCCCACCAAAAATATTTGCATTTATTTGCGGTTTTGCTCAAAAGAAATCTATTTTAGCATACTTTTCTGTATGTTTATACATAATTATTGCCTTACTTCTTATTAAACCATGCATCAACCTTTGCGGCTGTCTGTTTGCCACTAGCCATAGCACGAACCACAAGTGATGCTCCGTTGGCAGCATCGCCACATACAAATACGTTCTCAGCATACTGAGGATGTTCAGGCTTCAGGAATCCCATTGCCAGCAGAACCAGCTCGGCCTTTATGATTTCGGGCTTGCCTTTTTCTACCATGATGGGGCGACCGCCTTCTGGGTTTGGCTTCCAGTCTATCTCTTGAACCTTTACTCCTGTAAGCTTGCCGTTCTCGCCCAAGAACTCCAGGGTATTGATGTTCCAACGGCGTGTGCAACCTTCCTCATGACTAGATGTAGTCTTGAGTGTGCGAGGCCAATTTGGCCAGGGGTTCTGCGGGTCTTCGGGACCCTCGACGGGCTTGGGCATGATTTCTATCTGGGTGACGCTCTTACAGCCCTGACGATGGGCGGTGCCGATGCAGTCGCTACCGGTGTCACCGCCGCCGATGACGAGGACGTCCTTGCCCTTGGCTGTGATGCGCTCATCCTTAGAGAACTCCATGCCTGCCAGCACGCGGTTCTGCTGGGAGAGGAGCTCGAGAGCGAAGTGTACCCCCTTTAGTTCGCGGCCGGGAGCTTTCAGATCGCGGGCGGTGGGGGTACCGGTTGAGATGACGACGGCAAACCCACCCCCATCCCCTCCCGAGGGGAGGGGCGTTTGGTCACCCAGAGCCTTGTTGAATTCCTCGATAGAAAGGTAATCAAGCCCTCCCTCCCTCGGGGGGAGTTGGAGGGGGATACCGTAGCGGAACTCAATGCCTTCCTGCTCAAGCAGGTTGATGCGGCGATCGATGACTGCCTTATTGAGTTTGAAGTTGGGGATACCATATCGCAGCAATCCACCAGCGGCTTCGTTCTTCTCAAACACTGTTACCTGATATCCTTTCAGGTTAAGATCGTTGGCGGCAGCAAGGCCGGCAGGACCAGCACCAATCACAGCCACCTTCTTTCCATTGCGAACGATGTCTGTACGAGGAGTGATAAATCCCTCTTGGAAGGCCATCTCTGTGATGGCAGCCTCGTCTTCGCGGTTGGTGGTTGGCTCGTGGTTAAAACGGTTCAGTACACAGGCCTTTTCGCAGAGCGCGGGACAGATACGACCTGTGAACTCAGGGAAGGGGTTGGTGCTGTTCAGCAGGCGATAAGCCAGTTCATAATCGCCTTTGTAGAGCGCGTCGTTCCACTCGGGTGCTTTGTTGCCCAGCGGACAGGCCCAGTGGCAGAAGGGTACGCCACAGTCCATGCAGCGGCTTGCCTGCAGTTTGCGTTCGCGAGTGTTGAGCGTCTGCTCTACCTCGCCAAAGTCATGGATTCTATCGTGAATCGGACGGTAACCCGCCTCCTGGCGGTGTATCTCTAAAAATGCTTTTGGATTTCCCATCTTAATACACTAAACATTAAAGATTAAACATTAAATGATTAATAGTCGCGCTGGATGTCGGCAATCTTCTCGTGCAGGCGCGCCATCTTCTCCTCTTCGAGCACACGTTTGTACTCGATGGGCACCACCTGGATGAAGTCCTCGATGTAGCGGTGCCAGTCGTCGAGCATGCGACCTGCGAGAGCCGAACCCGTGTGCAGGTAGTGCTGACGGATGAGCTCGAGCAGTTCCTTGCGTGATACTGAGTCTTCAACCAGCGAGAGTTCTACCATATCCATGTTGCAGAAGTAGTCGAAGGTGTGATCGGGGTCGTAAACATAGGCCACACCACCACTCATACCAGCGGCAAAGTTACGGCCTGTCTTACCCAGCACTACCACACGTCCGCCAGTCATGTACTCGCAGCAGTGGTCGCCGGCACCTTCAATCACAGCGATGGCACCCGAGTTACGCACTCCGAAGCGCTCGCCCACCTTACCATTTATATAGAGTTCGCCCGATGTAGCACCATATAGTCCGGTGTTACCTGCGATAATGTTATCCTCGGCCTTAAAGTCGTCGCTGCGACGTGCGGGAGGCAGAATAGAGATGCGACCACCAGAAAGACCCTTACCAAAGTAGTCGTTGGTCTCACCCTCGAGGCGCAGGTCCAGTCCACGAACGGCAAATGCGCCAAAACTCTGACCAGCCGAGCCCTTGAACTTAATCTTGATAGCACCGTCGGGCAATCCTTCCTCGCCGTATTTCTGGGCAATCACGCCCGAGAGCATCGTGCCCACGGCGCGGTCGGTGTTCTTGATGGCGTACGAAGCCTCACCCCCGTCCCCTCTCCCAGAGGCGAGGGGAGTAGATAGTAATTCCTCAAAATCTGCAAGTATCTGCTTGTTGAGATGGTTGCCAGTAACCTCTGTGTATGCGCCGCGGTCCCAGTAGAGGGGTTTATCGGTCTCTGGCTTGTGGAGAAGTCGACTGAAGTCGATGGTACGCCATTTCTCGGTGACATCACTCCCCTCGCCCTTTGGAGAGGGGACGGGGGTGAGGCTCTCGATGAGTTCTGTATGTCCGATAATCTCCTTCAGACTCTTCACGCCGATTTCGGCCAAATATTCACGCACCTGCTCGGCCAAGAAGGTAAAGAAGTTAACCACGTACTCAGCGCGACCCTCGAAGTGCTTGCGCAGCTCGGGGTTCTGGGTAGCCACACCCATGGGGCAGGTATTGGTGTTACATTTACGCATCATCACACAGCCCAGCACAATGAGCGGCAGCGTGCCAAACGAGAACTCGTCGGCACCAAGCATCGCCATGATGATCACATCCTTGGCAGTCTTCAACTGTCCGTCGGTCTGCAGGCGAACCTGGTTACGCAGACCATTCATTACCAGTGTCTGCTGTGTCTCAGCAAGTCCTATTTCTGATGAGATACCAGCAAATCGCATTGAGCTTGCAGGGCTGGCACCAGTACCACCCTCGGCACCACTGATTACTATCAGGTCGGCCTTAGCCTTAGCCACACCAGCAGCAATCGTTCCTACACCGCTTTCGGCTACCAGTTTTACGCTTACTGCAGCTGTTGGGTTGATATTCTTAAGGTCGAAAATCAGCTGCGCCAGGTCTTCGATGCTATAGATGTCGTGATGGGGTGGCGGCGAGATGAGCGAGATGCCGGGGATTGCGTTACGTGTCTTGGCGATAATCTCGTTAACCTTGAATCCAGGCAGCTGTCCGCCCTCACCAGGCTTAGCACCCTGTGCCACCTTAATCTGTATCTCCTCGGCATTCACCAGGTACTCGGCGGTTACACCGAAACGTCCCGATGCAATCTGCTTGGTCTTTGAGCTCAGGCTTACGCCATCGACTTCTGTGTGATAGCGGGCGTTGTCCTCACCACCCTCACCAGTGTTACTGCGTGCACCCAGTTTGTTCATGGCCAGTGCCAAAGCCTCGTGGGCCTCGATGCTCAAAGCGCCAAAACTCATGGCACCTGTTACGAAGTGCTTAACGATGCTCTCAACGGGCTCAACCTCGTCGAGACTCACCCCCAGCCCCTCTCTGCCAGAGAGGGGAGTAGATGCCTTCTTAAAGGTGAGGAAATCGCGCAGGAAGATAGGCGATTCCTTCTCGTCGACAAGCTTTGACCATTCCTTAAACTTCTCGTAATCGCCAGTACGGCAGGCTAACTGCAGCTTCGCAATCGTCTCCGGGTTCCACGCGTGCTTGATGCCGTCCCTGCGCCAAGAGAACTGCCCGTGATTAGCAAGGTAACCACTCCCCTCCCTCACAGGGAGGGGTTGGGGGAGAGTCTGCAGCCGAATCTGATCCCTCGCAATCTCCTTCAGGCCCACACCGCCGATGGTGCTCACCTCGGTGCCGAAGTAGCGATGCAGCAGGTCTTCGCTCAGTCCGATGCTCTCGAAGATCTTGGCTCCACGATAAGAGCGGATGGTAGAGATACCCATCTTACTCATAATCTTCTTCAAGCCCTTGTCCACCGCTTTGATATAGTTCTTCTCGGCAGTAGCATACTCCTCCTGAATCTTATGTTTCTTCACTAGATCGTCGAGCACAGCAAATGTCATGTATGGACACAGGGCGCTGGCACCGTAGCCCAATAGCAGGGCAGCGTGCATCACCTCGCGAATCTCACCACTCTCAACAATCAGGGCGGTCTGCACACGCTTACCTACGCTGATTAGGTAGTGGTGAACGGCAGAAACAGCCAACAGAGATGGGATGTAGAAGAGACCCTCCCCCTGCCCCTCCCTGTGAGTTAGGTGAGTAGATACCTCTGCATCTTCAATTTTATCTGTTAATATAATGTAGTTCACGCCCTCGTCCACGCAGGCCTCAGCATCCTTGCATAGCTTATCAAGAGCAGCCCTTAGCGCTTCTCCGGCTTGAGTGTAATCACTCCCTTCCCTCACAGGGAGGGGTAAGGGGGAGAGTCTGAAGGTCATCGCCAGCTTCTTCGTCTTAAATCCCTTGTATCGGATGTTACATAATATATCGAGTTGTGTGTTGGTTAAAACTGGTTGTGGCAGGCGCACCATCTTACAGTTAGATGCATCGGGCGTCAGGATGTTGGTTCCTACGGCGCCGATGTACTCTGTCAACGACATCACCAGTTCCTCGCGGATTGGGTCGATGGCAGGGTTGGTGACCTGTGCAAACTGCTGACGGAAGTAGTTGAACAGCACCTGTGGACGGTCTGAGATGACTGCCAGTGGTGTATCGTTACCCATAGCAGCTACAGGTTCCTGTCCGGCTGTGGCCATAGGGATGATAGTCTTGTCGATATCCTCCTGACCGAAGCCGAAAGTCACCAGCTTAGCGTTGAGATCGCTCACGCCGTTGTCCACCTTACGTCCGCTCTTCAGTTTCTCCAACTGCACGCGGTTCTCGTTCAGCCATTCGCGATAAGGATGGGCTTTGGCCAGCTTCTCCTTTATCTCGCCGTCGTAGTATATCTTACCCTCCTGGGTATCAATCAGCAGAATCTTTCCTGGCTGCAGGCGACCCTTCGAAACTACATCGCTAGGCTCGAAGTCCATCACGCCAACCTCGCTGGCTACCACCATCATACCGCTCTTGGTAATGGTGTAACGACTGGGGCGCAGACCATTTCTGTCGAGCATACCTCCTGCATAGCGACCATCACTAAACAGCAGTGCTGCAGGACCGTCCCAAGGTTCCATCAGGATAGAGTGGTACTCGTAGAATGCCTTCAGATCCTCGCTGATAGGGTTCTTATCGTTAAAGCTCTCTGGCACCAGGATAGCCATAGCCTGTGGCAACGAGAGTCCGCTCAGCATCAGGAACTCGAATACGTTGTCCAGACTGGCCGAGTCGCTCATGCCATCCTGTACTATTGGACGCAGGTCCTTTATGTCGCCAAGAGCCTCGCTGTTAAGCACGCTCTCGCGAGCCTTCATCCAACCGCGGTTACCACGTATGGTGTTAATCTCACCGTTGTGTGCTAACAAGCGGAAAGGCTGGGCCAACTTCCACTTTGGGAATGTGTTGGTGCTAAAGCGAGAGTGTACCAGTGCCAGTCCGCTTGTAAAGTAGTCGTTCGATAAGTCAGGGAAGTAGCGACGCAGCTGTCCGCTGGTCAGCATTCCCTTATAGATAATATTCTTTGAAGAGAGGGAGCAGATGTAGAAATCGGACTCTCCCCCCTGCCCCTCCCTGTGAGGGAGGGGAGTAGATGCCTCCATTTTGGCTACCCTATTCTCGATTCTCTTCCTTATTATATATAATGTGCGCTCGAATGCCTTCTCCTCTTCGTCTGGAGTGTAATCACTCCCCTCCATTACAGGGAGGGGATGGGGGGTGGGTCCCCTCTTTACAAAAATCTGCTTGATGTCAGGCTCCACTTCGCGGGCAGCCGCACCAAGAACTTCAGGATTAGTAGGCACTGTTCGCAGATGCATCAGCGTCAGTCCCTCGCGCTCAATCTCCTCGATCATCACGCTCAGAATCTCCTGCTGCGCCTTCTCGTCTTTAGGTAGAAAGACCAGTCCTGTACCATACTTTCCCTTTTCAGGCACAGGGATTCCCTGAAGCAGAATAAACTCGTGGGGTATCTGTACCATGATACCCGCACCATCACCGGTCTTGTCGCGTGTCTCGGCGCCACGGTGTTCCATGTTCTCAAGCACCTTCAGTGCATTGTCCACCAGTTCATGACTCTTTCCGCCGTGGATATTTACTACCATACCCACGCCGCAAGCGTCGTGCTCATAGTCACTCTGGTAGAGTCCCTTTCCATCATTTTTAAGTTTTCTTTCGGTCATATTATCCTTCATTTAATCTTTCTGTCAGATATCTGCTGCAAAATTACATCTAAATACTCACGCACATATATTCATCTTATCTCTTTAAGTATAAAAAAACACCCAAACTTACGATTTATCACAAAAATCATTGTTTGCAATACAAAATAATAGCAAAATGCAAGTATTTATGTTCAAAAAGTAACAATCTGTTAGTAATATTAGTTTTAATTGAACAAAAACACTCAATATTTTTTATTTTCTTGACATAATGTCCTAATTTTGCAGTCGAATTCACAAAAAGAGGTAAAAGGGTATGACTAAGGGCTGCAACAAGACAGGAAAGATTGATTTTACAAAGATGCATGGCTGTGGAAATGACTATATTTATGTAAACACCATGTTCAATGACATACCTGACCCTTTCTCCGCAGCTATTAAGTGGAGTGACCGCCACAAAGGCATCGGTTCCGATGGTCTTGTTCTTATAGGAAAATCTCCTGTCCCCGAGGCAGATTTCTCAATGCGCATATTCAACGCCGATGGTAGCGAGGCTATGATGTGTGGAAATGCTTCGCGCTGCATAGGTAAATATCTTTTTGAACGCGGTTTTACTGACCACAAAGAAATTCGCCTGTTGACACTTTCCGGAATAAAGATACTTTTCTTGAATGTATCACAAGACATTGTTGAAAGTGTAACTGTTGACATGGGCGAACCCGCTTTTGATGTCCCCACACAGTTTACAGCTTCCCGAGAACCAAACAAGGGCACGTTTGTGTCAATGGGCAATCCACATTATGTTATTTTTACTGATAACGTAGATCAAGTAGGCGAGACAGGCCGTACATTCGAACATCACCCAGCCTTCCCACAAAGATGTAATATAGAATTTGCACAGATTATCGGCGGGGAAACCGCCGACCACACAATCGCGATAAGAACCCGCGTCTGGGAGCGCGGCAGCGGCATCACGCTGGCCTGTGGCACTGGTGCATGCGCTACTGCTGTGGCTGCTGCTCTTACCGGAAAGGCTGGTCGCACTTCACAAATCGTAATGGATGGCGGCACGCTGAATATTGAGTGGAGTGAATCTGACCACTCGGTCAATGGACGCTTTTTCCAAAAGAATCACGTCTATATGACCGGTCCTGCTGAGTTTGTATTCGATGGAGAGATTGAATTAAAATAAAAAGATATATGGCATTAGTTAACGAACATTTCCTGAAGTTGCCAAACAACTATTTGTTTGCAGATATAGCCAAGAAGGTGAATGCCTTCAAAGTGATGCACCCCAAAGCCAACGTTATCTCCATGGGTATTGGCGATGTCACACAGCCTCTGTGTCCTGCCGTGATAGAAGCGATGCACAAGGCTGCCGACGAGATGGGCACCGCTGAGGGTTTCCGCGGCTACGGTCCTGAACAGGGCTACGACTTCCTGCGTGAGGCCATTCTGAAGAATGACTTCCTGCCACGTGGCATCCATCTCGACATCGATGAAATATTTGTCAACGACGGTGCAAAGAGTGACACCGGCAATATCCAGGAACTTATTCGCTGGGACAACAGCATAGGAGTTACAGACCCAATTTATCCTGTATATATCGACTCAAATGTGATGATAGGACGTGCAGGAACTGTAGAAGACGGCAAATGGTCAAATGTTATTTATATGCCATGTACTGCCGAGAATGGCTTCGTTCCACAAATTCCTAATCGTCGTGTAGATGTAATATACCTCTGCTACCCCAACAACCCCACAGGCATGGTTATCACACGAGAAGAATTACGCAAGTGGGTGAACTACGCACTGAAGAACGACGCACTTATATTCTATGACGCTGCCTACCAGGCATATATTCAGGACGACAGCATTCCCCACTCTATCTATGAGATTCGCGGTGCCCGCAAATGTGCCATCGAGTTCCACTCATATTCAAAAACAGCTGGCTTCACTGGTATACGTTGTGGCTACACAGTAGTACCTAAGGACCTGACAGCAGCCACACTTACTGGCGAGCGCATCGCGCTGAACCCCTTGTGGTATCGTCGTCAGTGTACGAAGTTCAACGGCACCAGCTATATCAGTCAGCGTGCTGCAGAGGCTATCTACACGCCAGAGGGCAAACAGCAGGTGAAGGCCACCATAGACTACTACATGCAGAATGCGAAGAAGATGCTCACCACCCTGCGCTCACTAGGTTATGAGGTCTATGGCGGAGAGAACGCACCTTATATATGGATGCGCACGCCCGACAGTTTCCAAAAGGAAGTTGGCGGTATGGCGCCGACTTCCTCTTGGAAGTTCTTCGAGAACCTGCTCTACGGAGCAAACGTGGTATGTACGCCTGGTGTAGGCTTCGGTCCTGCCGGTGAGGGTTACGTACGTTTCACCGCCTTTGGCAGTCATGAGAAGACCGAGGAGGCTCTTGAACGCATAGCCAACTGGAGTAAAGGATAACAGCTTAATATTTATAGACTATCAGATTCTTATAGCGTAGAACTTACAATTTGTAACAAAACAGCCATATTTACTTACAATTTGTCACAACAATAAAGAAAGAAGATTTTAATTGCTACCATATAGAAGAGATTACTGACTATTTGTCGTAATTTTGCCTCGATTTCAAAAAGCTATATTATTATGGAAGCATTAAGATTTCAGGTTGTCGGTGAGGCATTCAAGAAGAAGCCACTCGACGTAAAAACACCAGCAGAGAGACCTTGCGATTATTTTGGCAAGAAAGTGTTCAATCGCGAAAAGATGTACAAGTACCTGCCAAAGGATGTCTATGAGAAAATGATTAATGTCATGGACAATGGCGCACGTCTCGACCGCACAGTTGCTGACGCTGTAGCAGTAGGCATGAAGCAGTGGGCAACAGAGAACGGAGTGACACACTACACGCACTGGTTCCAGCCATTAACTGAAGGAACTGCCGAGAAGCACGACTCGTTCATTGAGCACGACGGCAAGGGTGGTATGGTTGAGGAATTCAGCGGAAAACTGCTTGTTCAGCAGGAACCTGACGCTTCAAGCTTCCCCAGCGGTGGCATTCGTTCCACCTTTGAGGCTCGCGGTTACTCGGCATGGGATCCTACAAGTCCTGTCTTCATTATTGACGACACACTTTGCATCCCTACCGTATTTATATCATACAGTGGTGAAGCCCTCGATTACAAAGCACCTCTATTACGTGCACTTCACGCAGTAAACGTTGCAGCTACAGACGTATGTCACTACTTTGACCCAACAGTAAAGAAGGTTACATCCAACCTTGGATGGGAACAGGAATACTTCCTTGTTGACGAGGGACTGTATGCTGCACGTCCAGACCTGTTGCTGACAGGCCGCACACTTATGGGACACGACTCTGCAAAGAACCAGCAGATGGATGACCATTATTTCGGTGCAATACCTGAGCGAGTGGCAGCTTTCATGAAAGAACTGGAAATTGTTGCGCTCGAACTGGGTGTTCCATGCAAGACACGTCACAACGAGGTAGCACCAAACCAGTTTGAGTTAGCACCTATATTCGAGGAGACCAACTTGGCTGTTGACCATAACATGCTGCTGATGTCAGTAATGAAGCGCGTGGCACGCAAGCATGGCTTCAGAGTTCTTCTTCACGAGAAGCCTTTTGCCGGCATCAACGGTTCAGGAAAGCACAACAACTGGAGTCTTTCAACTGACAATGGTGTATTGCTCCACGCTCCTGGCAAGACACCCGAACAGAACCTGCGCTTTGCTACGTTCATCGTTGAGACATTAATGGGCGTTTATAAGCATAATGGACTTCTTAAGGCAAGCATCATGAGTGCTACAAACGCTCATCGTCTTGGCGCTAACGAGGCACCCCCAGCAATTGTTTCCAGCTTCCTTGGAAAACAGTTGTCAGAACTGCTCGACCATATTGAGAAAGCCGACAAGGACGACCTTTTCTCAATGAACGGCAAACAGGGCATGAAGATGGACATACCAGAGATTCCTGAGCTGCTCATTGATAACACTGACCGTAACCGCACATCACCCTTTGCCTTCACTGGCAACCGCTTTGAGTTCCGCGCCGTAGGCAGCGAGGCCAACTGCGCCAGCGCAATGATTGCCCTGAACAGCGCAGTAGCTGAAGCTCTCGTTGACTTCAAGAAGCGTGTCGATGCAAAGATTCCTGAGTTCGAGAAGAAACTTGCCGGTACAGGTCACAGCGCTACCTTTCACGCCATCATCGACGTGCTGCGCGAGGACATCAAGACCTGCAAGCCCATCCGCTTCGATGGCAACGGCTATTCAGACGAATGGGTGGCAGAAGCCGAGAAACGTGGTCTGGACGTCGAGAAGTCTTGTCCAAAGATTTTCGAACGCTATCTCGACCCCGAAAGCATCAAGATGTTCGAAAGCCTTGGTGTCATGACAAAGAAAGAGTTGGAGGCACGCAACGAGGTTAAATGGGAGACCTACACCAAGAAAATACAGATTGAGGCACGTGTACTTGGCGACCTGTCTATGAACCACATCATCCCTGTGGCAACCCACTATCAGAGTGAGCTGCTGAAAAATGTTGGCAACATGGCTGCGGTATTCTCTATTGAAACGG
Organism: Prevotella sp. E13-27; assembly: GCF_023217965.1. Taxonomy (NCBI): domain Bacteria; kingdom Pseudomonadati; phylum Bacteroidota; class Bacteroidia; order Bacteroidales; family Prevotellaceae; genus Prevotella; species Prevotella sp. E13-27. The sequence goes on from NZ_JALPSC010000001.1 coordinate 759,217, forward strand.
CAGACAAACTATCTGCCCGCAACAAGAAGATCATTCAGGAGATTGCCGAGCGAACAAGCGCCATAGAGAAAGGCGTTGAAGAACTGGTAGAAGCCCGTAAAAAGGCAAACAAAATTGAAGATGAGCACCAGAAGGCAATAGCCTATCACGACGATGTCGAGCCGAAGCTCGATGAGATTCGCTATCAGATAGACAAGCTCGAACTGATTGTCGATGATGCCCTGTGGCCTCTGCCAAAATATCGCGAACTGCTATTCATAAGATAAAAAAAACTAAACTAGACGAGGGGCTCGATGCTGTCAAGGCACCGAGCCCTTTACATATTAAAAAGGCATTAAATTGTTTGTCCATTCCAAAAAAATAGCTAATTTTGCAGCCTAATAACAGTCTGACTATCTCTTTGATATGCGCCACGATAAACTTGAACGCGAACTAAACCTGCTGCTCTTGCTCACGGAGAACCATAACTACACCGTGCCGGAGATTTGCGACCGTGTGCAGATATCGCGACGCAACTTCTACTACTATCTCGATTTCTTCAGACTGGCGGGCTTCAAGGTTGAGCACTCCAAGCCATACTACCGAGTAAGCAAAGACTCGCCATTCTTCCGTAAGATTGACGAAGTGGTACACTTCACCGAGGACGAGGCAATAACAATGCGCCGCATACTTGACAAGACCGGTGACCAGAGCATACAGGTGGAACGACTGCGCCGAAAGCTCGACCGTCTCTACGACCTGCAGATTCTTGACAATGAAGAGATGCAGGAGCAGTTAGCCCATAACGTGACGACACTCTATGAAGCTATAAAGCGACAGGTGGCAGTAAAGCTTGTCAACTACTCTTCGCCCCACAGCAATACTACGAGCAACAGAATAGTGGAACCTTTCCTGCTGATGAACGGCAATCGTGAGGTGCGCTGCTTCGAACTGTCATCGGGGATTAACAAGACGTTCAAGCTCAGCCGTATGGAAGATGTTCAACTGCTTGACGTCACGTGGGAGCACCAGAACAAACACCACAAGATTTTCACAGACATCTTCATGTTTAGTGACGAGAAACAGTGGACGGTGACCCTGCTAATGGGACGCCTCTCATCATCAATACTATTAGAGGAATATCCCAAAGCAAGGAAATACCTGACACAGCAGGACGAGACCCACTGGCAACTGGAGCTGCCCGTCTGTTCATTCATCGGCATAGGGCGCTTCGTAATGGGACTGTTTGAAGACATAGAAGTACAGGGATGTAATGAGTTTAAAGAATTCCTAAATAACAAAATCAACAATTTAAGTAAAAAAACATTATGAAAAAGATTTCAGTTTTCTTTGTAGCTGCTGCCAGCATGTTGCTGGCAAGCTGCGGTGCAGTATCATTAAACGACAACGCCTCAAGCACTGCTGCTGAGGCAGGCAACGCTGCTGCTGCAAGTCTCGGTGCTGTGGCAAGCGAGGTGCTCACTAACATGGCCACCAATGCTGTCAATGGTTCTTCAGTAGGCAACATGCTGCAGAGCGTGCTTGGTCTCGACAAGGTGACAAAAGCCAACCTCATCGGCACATGGACCTACAGTCAGCCTGGCTGTGCTTTCACCAGCGAGAAACTGTTGGCACAGGCTGGTGGCGAGGTCATTGCTTCAAGCATCAAGTCAAAGTTGCAGTCCACATACCAGAAGGTAGGAATCAACAGCTCAAGCACATCAATCACCTTCAACCAGGACGGCACCTTCGCAGCAAAGATTGCAGGCAAGTCATTCAGCGGCAACTACACCTTCAATGAGTCAACCTATGAGGTAACACTCCAGGGCTTGCTGCTCAGCTTCCACTGCTATGCAAAGAAGAACTCTGACGGCATCGGTCTGCTCTTCGAGGCAAAGAAGCTGCTCACCCTGCTCCAGACAGCTGCTGCCCTCAGCGGTAACAGCACTCTCAACTCTATCAGTGACCTGTCAAAGAACTACGACGGTCTGCGCATTGGCTTTGACTACAAGAAGTAATCTTCACCCACTGAACGTCGACGCTGAGAAGCCGCTGCGCTTCAACAATCCGTTCGACTATGAACCTCATCCGCTCTGCACAGCTGCAGCGGATGAGGTTATGCGTTATGTGAATGCCGACCCTGTGCTGAGGGCTGACGCCGAAAGGGGAAAGATGTTTGGCGTTATGGTGGTAGAGGATCCGCAGTCGGGTAAGCTCTTTTTTCTCGCTGCCTATTCAGGACTTCTGGCTGGCAGAAACGACTGGCAGTTCTTTGTGCCGCCAGTGTTCGATGCCCAACAGCCTGATGGTCACTTCAAGACCACTGAGCGCCTCATCTCTGCCATCAACAGTGAGGTGAAGGCGCTTAACGACAGCGATTCCATAGCAGAACTGAAACGACGTCGCAAACAGATGTCGGAAGAACTACAGTTGTGGCTCTTCCATCAATATGTCATGCTTAACGCCAGAGGCGAAGAGAAAGACCTTGTAGATATTTGGCGCGACTATCACTCATCTCCCAAGCTACAGGCTAAGTTTCCCCTGCCTCCTGGCGGCAGTGGTGACTGCTGCGCGCCCAAGCTACTGCAATATGCCTATCGCAACAAGCTGCGCCCAGTGGCTATAGCAGAGTTCTGGTTCGGTCAGTCACCACGCGGAGAGGTTCGCCACCATGGGCACTACTACCCTGCCTGTCGTGGCAAGTGTCTTCCCATCCTCACCTTCATGCTGCAAGGTCTGGAGGTTGACAAAGAGACCTATGCCATAGACCGTGCAAGCACATGCCTTGAGCCAGAGATAGTCTATCAAGACAGCACGATCATCGTTGTTGCAAAGCCTTCCGGAATGCTCTCCGTGCCAGGACGCATCAATGCTCCATCATTGGAGGAGATGCTCACAAAAAGCTTTGGAAGAGTGTTCATGCCCCATCGTCTTGACATGGACACGTCGGGACTTATGGTAGTGGCACGCAACGAGGATGCCTATAAAAACCTGCAACAGCAGTTCTATTCTCGTACTATTTACAAACGATACGAGGCACTCGTCGATGGAGAGCTGCCTGTAGGCAAGAGCGGCACCATTGACCTGCCTTTGCGTCCAGATCCACTCGACCGTCCACGACAGGTCGTTGACCCTGTGCATGGCAAAGCCGCTGTCACCGACTATGAAGTGTTGGCATCGCAGGCGAAGACCCTTGTATCGCTGATGCCTCACACAGGGCGCACCCACCAGTTGCGTGTCCATTGCGCCCACGCAGATGGGCTCGGCATGCCTATCATTGGCGACACTCTTTATGGCACAAAAGCCCATCGGCTGTGTCTTCACGCAGCTGAGCTTGCATTCGACCATCCAGACACTGGCGAACGCATGCATTTCTCGTTTAAACCCGATTTCTTCCCCACAACAGAGTAATTTTTAGGCAGAAATCGGCAAGAAAGTATTAAACTATCATAAACAGACACTTGGTTCTGCTTTTTTTGCTTATATTTGCAGGAAGTTACAGCTAAAACCTAAAAATAAGAGACAAAAGTATGAAACAGATCTTTCGTAAGCTTGCTCTGGCAGCCATGCTGATGGCAGCCCCATCACTCATGTCAGCAGCAAACAACAAGCCCGGTGACTTCACTGTGGGCGACAAGACTTTTCTGTTGAACGGTCAGCCTTTCATTGTGAAAGCAGCCGAAGTGCACTACCCCCGCATCCCACGTCCATACTGGGAGCACCGCATCAAGATGTGTAAGGCACTGGGCATGAATGCCATATGCATCTACATCTTCTGGAACATCCACGAGCAGCAGGAAGGCGTGTTCGACTTCACCGGCAACAATGACGTGGCAGAGTTCTGCCGCCTGGCACAGAAAAACGGCATGTATGTCATCGTGCGCCCGGGTCCCTACGTCTGTGCAGAATGGGAAATGGGTGGTCTGCCTTGGTGGCTGCTGAAGAAGAAAGACATCAAGCTCCGCGAGCGTGATCCTTATTTCATGGAGCGCGTAAAGATTTTCGAAGAGAAGGTGGGCGAACAGCTCGCAGATCTTACCATCCAGAACGGTGGTCCAATCATCATGATTCAGGTGGAGAACGAGTACGGATCATATGGCGAGGACAAACCCTACGTCTCGGAAATCAGGGATTGCCTGCGCGAAATATATAGACCCACCCCCCTCCCTCATAGGGAGGGGCCGGGAGAGGGTCTGCTCTTGTTCCAGTGCGACTGGTCTTCAAACTTCACTAAGAACGGACTCGATGATCTCGTCTGGACAATGAACTTCGGCACAGGTGCCAACATTGACGATCAGTTCCGTCGCCTCGGAGAGCTGCGACCCAATGCTCCGAAGATGTGCTCTGAATTCTGGAGCGGCTGGTTCGACAAGTGGGGTGCTCGCCACGAGACCCGTCCTGCCAAGGATATGGTAGAGGGTATGGATGAAATGCTCAGCAAAGGCATCTCCTTCTCGCTCTACATGACCCACGGAGGCACCTCGTTTGGTCACTGGGCAGGTGCGAACTCGCCTGGTTTTGCCCCCGACGTTACCTCTTATGATTACGATGCCCCCATCAACGAGTATGGCCTCGCCACGCCTAAGTTCTGGGAACTGCGCAAGATGATGGAGAAGTATAACGACGGCAAGAAGATGCCTGCCGTACCCAAGGCTCCCATGCCAATTATCACCGTGCCTAAGTTCCAGCTCACGGAGTTTGCGCCACTTATCAGTGCGATAACCAAGCCCGTCAATGGTGCCATCAAGACCTTTGAGGAAATGGACATGGGCTGGGGCACAATGATGTACTCCACCCGTTTGCCCGAGATTACTTCACAGAGTGTGCTCAGCGGTGAGTTCCATGATTTTGCTCAGGTGTTTATTGATAAAAAGTATATTGGTAAGATTGACCGTGTAAAGAATGAGAAATCACTCACTCTGCCTGCTGTGAAGAAGGGCGCCGAGTTGATTATCATCGTTGAGGGCATGGGTCGCATCAACTTCGGACGTGCCATCAAGGACTTCAAAGGTATCGTTGGCAATGTCACGCTGACAACGGAGACCGACGAGGCAGAGATTGTACTGACACCGAAAAACTGGATGAACGTTGCTATCCCTGATGATTATGAGACAGCAAAGAATGCGCTTGATATGGTGAAAGGCGTTAACGACCAGATGACTGCCGGCAAGGTAAAAGGGAGTGTTCCTGCACTTGCCTTAACACAAGGCTATGAGGGGTCAAAGAAGCTTGCCGACATCATGAAGCCGGGCTACCATCGCGGCTACTTCACACTGAAGAAGGTGGGCGACACGTTCCTGAACTTCGAGACGTGGGGCAAGGGTCAGGTTTATGTCAACGGTCATGCCATGGGCCGCATCTGGAGCATCGGTCCGCAACAGACACTCTATGTGCCGGGCTGCTGGCTGAAGAAGGGCAAGAACGAGGTGATTGTGCTCGACGTGGTTGGTCCTCGTGAGGCTGTCGTCTGGGGACAGGCTGAGCCAGAACTCAACAAGCTACAGCTGGAGAAGAGCAACAAGCACAACAACATCGGCGACAAGCCCGACCTCAACAGCGCTACACCTGCCGCTACAGGTGCCTTCAAGGCTGGCAACGGTTGGCAGACCATAAAGTTCAATGGTCAGAAGAAGGGTCGATTCTTGGCTATAGAGTGTCTGAGTACTCAGAAGAATGGCGACCGCGTTGCCATAGCAGAGCTTTATCTGCAGGGCACTGACGGCAAGCGCATCTCTCGCGAGCCATGGAAGACGAAGTATGCCAACTCTGAGGATGAGTCTGGCAACCACCTTGGTGATAAGGTCTTTGACTTGCAGGAGTCAACCTACTGGCAGACGGAGAAGAGTGCTTCCATGCCTCATCTCATTGTCATAGACCTCGGCTCTGTGCAGACCGTCACCGCACTGGAATACCTGCCACGCGCTGAACAAGGAGCGCCTGGCTCAGTGAAGGACTTCAAGATTTACCTGTATTAATCTTTTTAAAGACAACGGATTACACGCCCTCATTTTAGAATCTCCACCGCGCCTGCACATCAAGGTCAGTCATGTGGGAAGCATCTATCTGCTGAAGCCCTGTGCCTATTGTTGTGCGGTCGCGGTACTTCGTATATCCAAGCTTAGCATCAAACTGCAGGTGGCTGCCCACCATGGCACGTGCTATAAGCGACAGGCGCAGGCCTCTACCATAGACCGACAGCGATGAGAAGCAGTGGGGCAGCTGCTGCTCATTGACATACAGGCGACTATCGTAAGAATCGGTGTTGAAGTAAGCGGCCATCACTCCTAACCGCCACCACTTCTTACGCCAGCCAACGTTCTCGCTCACCATCCATCCATTGGAAATATCCTCGTTTGCCGCACGCACATAGTCACCACGCGTAGTAAACGACCAACAGCCATCATCATAGTCCAGCGACAGGCGACCACGATGGTCGTTATGCTGTCTTAGCGCCGTCTTGCTTTTGTTGTCCATCTCTCTCAGATGCATGCGATAGCGTCCTTTCATCGTCCATGACCTGCTGAGTTTATAGACAGCCTCAACGAGATAGTCCTTTGCCCACGAATCCCTCGACACCCTGTAGCGAGCCAATGGGAAATAAGCAAAGTCGGCATATCCTCTCAGCTCTAGGCGCGAGATTGGTTGCCAGGTGAAGCCTACATACACTCCACTCTCGTTCTGCACCCGCGACCCCTCGCCAAAGGCATGCCCATGAAGCGACGCGTAGCGATAGCTATAGAAACGCTGAGCAATCATAGCGCTCCATGACGCTTCCGGCTGATAGCTCAGCACGTTAAGCGTTGCCACATGTCCGTCGCCATCGACAGCTGTCTCGCCACTGAGCGAGAAGCGGTGGTGCATATAGCTATAGCTGACGCCATAATTAAGAAAGTCTTTTCCAGCAGGGAAGTATCGACGATATAGCTGTCCGTTGTCGGGTTTCAGCTGACGATCAAGATAGGTATAGGCAACGGTGGCTCCAAGTCTTAGGCCGCCTCCTGAAAAGGAGAGCATAGCACCTAAGTCGGTCTCTGTAGTATTGTGCTTCTTTGCCATCTCAGTAGGGGTGCGATGATAGCCGTTCTTCAGAATCGTTGCCACAGTACCGTCTTTGTTTAAAGTAGCATCAATAGGTCTCACTGAGCCGTATGCCGTCATCTTGAAATGTTTCGACAGCTTTAGTGCCACTGCTGCGCCCTGCATATAGTCGGCTATGGAACCCGTCGCATGTGGACTAAGTGTCTCCGTCTGTCTGCCCTTTGTCTGAAGCATAGACATCTTACCGAGCTGAAAACTGTTGTTAAGTATCAGTCCCATGCCCGAGGCTATACGGTACTTTCCCACCACGAGATTATCCAAAGCACCCAACTTCCTCACCTGCACATAGTAGGAATAGCTGTCATATCCCGTAGTGTTGCGGTTTGAGAAAAACGGCTCGCCGGCATCCTGAGCGCCAACAAAGCCGAAGCGCACATAGTCAGAATAGTGGAAATCATATTTCAGCCAGTGACGATAGGGATAGCCCAGATAGCCATTTCTGTCGCCACGTCGCTCATAGAATGGCACGCGCACTGAGGCCGACAACTCGTGGCGTCCCAGCATTGTGATGGTCTTAACCGAAGGGAAGCGCAACGTATCAGTCACCTCGCCTACATAGACAAAACAACTGAGCAATGCCAGCTGAGTATAGTCCAGCGAGCGCACCATGCGCATCTCTCCCATTGACCTAACAGGATAGTAGGTGTCGCGATAGCCCATGATGTCCATCACTTGCTGCTGAGACAGGAAAGGCAGAGCCATAAGATCGCTAAAAGAAGCCCTGTTAATGTCTATCGGGGTCTCTGCCAACTGCTGTAGCAACGCCATATTCTCCTCATACTGTCCCTGTTCCGTTGACTCATCTTCCATATCCTCCGCATTGACATAATCCTGCCATAGCTGTTGCCACGACATTCTTTCCTGCTCTTGCGAAAAGCCGTCGAGCAGCGAAAGGCAGACAAAGATTACGCAAAGTATAAGACGCATCAGACGATGCTCAGCTATCGGTGTTTCTCTCATGGAAAGCAAAGGTACAAAGAACCGATTGAAAAACAAAACAAAAGCGTCATAAAAACGAGGTCATCCTGTAAGATAAAGAGAACAGAACAGACAGAAATTCTTAAATCTGCGTCACAGATTATATAATCCATGACGCAAAATAATAAATCCACGACGCAGATTATTAAATCTGTGTCGCAGATTTATTTATTCCCATCAGTTTAGGCTCCTTTACGCGACATTTTCAGAGTCTTTATCTGTAAGACTATCCGCATTCTATGTTAAATTCCTAATATTTTTTCTGTTTTAACTATATTTTTAACACTCCCGACTTCATGCAGCCTCAAGCGCTGCATGATAGTCATAATCTGGGTTGTATTTTTCTCCATTCCTTACCATAGCCGTAATGACATGTAATAGTTTGTTCTTTACGTTATTCACGGCAACGGGCTTCTTCTTGCCAACTTCGACAAGCCTATGGTAGTATATGGCCATCTGAGGACAAAAGTGGATGGATGCCAATGCAGCCTGTGTGAGCAGTGCCTTGATGAGCTTGTTTGCAAATGGGCTTACATGTGGCGGCGTGTTTACACTTGTGCCAGACTGTCGGCCAAAGGGTGCTACTCCGTAGTAGCAGGCTATCTTTCGAGAATCGAAGTCAAAGCGGCTGAAGTTGTCTGTATAGACCATCAGGCAAACGGCGTTCTGTGTGCCTACTCCAGGAACAGAAGTGATGATCTCGAAGTTCCTGCGCAGCTCCTCATCCTCACTTATAATCTTTTCTATTCTCATATCGCATTCTGCTATTTTCTTGTTAAACTCACTGATGAGATGTTTGCTGCTCATAGCCATGAAACGGCTGATGTCGGACTTCTCCTGTGTCTGTTTCTTCTCACCCTTGCGCACTGTCATGCTCGCCTTTAGTTTGACCAGATTATGCCTATAGAGAAATACTTCACGAAGACGCTCCAGATTCTTGTCCAGAGGCTTGTACAGGCGCATCTGGTCGTAGTTGCGCATGGCATACTCTGCAATAATGCCTGCATCGGCCTTGTCGCTTTTCGTACGCTGCAGGGCAGAGCTGCGCTTGATGCTCAGGGCATTTTCCAACCACATGTCATAACCACTTCCGTAGAGATAGTTGCATAGTGCCCTGCTGTAACCGCCAGTGTTCTCTCCGCAGAACAGCCAGAGTCCAGTGTCCTGCTCGTCCACAACGGACTTCACCCATCTAAGCAGGCGACGGAAACCACTCACCTTATTGTCAAACACCTCGTGCTGTCTCTCTGCACGTTCCTCGACTCCCTCGGCCTTTATGACCGTTGCATCAAACTTTTCTTTGGAGAAATCGATGCCGATAAAGATTTTTTTCATACCTTTGTATCGTTTTATAGGAATCGGCATAGTTGCATTGACTCTACACTCTAAATAGGCTCGAAGCCGTTATCATTCTATCAGAGCTTGCAACGTGGCTGGGAGGACTGATACAGATCATGGGCTTGTCCCTGTGAAATCCAGAGTTTCCCTCTCCAGCAGGCCGGTTCCTCCTTCTTACAACAAAGGTAGGGAACCTGACCTTACTAAGCAAGATTTATACAATATTTTTCTTAGACGCTGCAAACTTAGAGTAAAATCCGTGTAATAATATTGGCTTAAAGAGCTGTTTTTTTTTACTTTTTTCTCTTTTTTCAAGAAAACATGGAGGTGTTTGAAGAAAAATGAGTATATTTGCAACGTTTTTTCATCCCCTATAATAACAAAATGAACAAGAACGCTCAATTTTGTATAATTTAATTTTAGTTTCGCATGATAAGAAGATATAGGAAGATAGAGGACCGAAGGACTTTTGGTGAGACGAAAAATGAGTATAAATGAATATAGATATCGTATGGAAGACAAAGGATTATTGAAGCGTTTTGGGGCACGTCCGACAATGGGTCGGAGCCTCTGGCTGGCTATGATGCTGTGCTTGACGGCATGGCTGGTGCCCCAGGGGGCATGGGCTGACGACAAGCTGGAGACAGCGTTCATTGGCGACAAGAGTTACTATGTGTTGCGTAGTGGCGAGGACTGGGACAAGTTCCGACAACTGGTGATTGAAGCCCACGGCGAATCGGAGGTGAACGCCATCATGGATGCCGACATCACTACGGGAAACACTTGCGGCAACGCAGAATCCCCATATACTGGCACCTTTAATGGCAACGGCCATACGTTGAACATAAACGTTTGGTCTTCGAGTAATTATCGAGGTGTTTTCACGGAGGTTAAGAATGCCACCTTTAGAGATTTGCGTGTGAAGGGCAGCGTCCGGGGAGGGCTCCATGCAGCAGGTCTTATCGGTATAACAAGGGGCTCTTCAACTGTACATATTGAAAGGGTGTGGGTATCTACCGATGTGATAGGGTCTTCTGATCATGTCGGCGGATTCATTGGACATGCCGACGTGGCCAGTGTCTATATAAATGACTGCCGTTATGATGGTAAACTTCAAGCAAACGGTGCTTCTGGTTCGTATGGAGGAGCCATTATTGGATGGTGTAACTCTGGTGGCCTATGGTATCTTCATCGCGTCTATGATTACAGTACATGGGATGAGGAGAGCATCAAATATAGATGGTTTAGTGTTAATCATGGTGAGCGTTGGGATTCCAACGACAGAAGCTCTTCCCTTGTTACCCGTTGGCATTGGGAAAATGTAAATTATTACGACAAGACCGACCAAACCGAGGTGGTCAATTTGATGAATGGCGAGAAGGCCGGCTCATGGCACACCGTTAGTGGTAATGCTGCGCCCGTAATGGAAACTTGGCCGGCGGCTGGCGACGTGAACTTTGAGACCTACGACATGGTGCCCGGCACGGAGGACAGCGAGAAGGGCATGCTGAAGATTCCCTTCTCGTGCGACCAGGCCGTGAAGTACTTCGACGTCACCTATGTCAACGAGAACGGGCAGACGAAGAGCATCCATCAGGATTGCAAGGACAACACCTACGCCGACTTCATCCTGGTGCCGGCCACCGAGAAGCACACGAGCCTGAAAATCACGGCCAAGCTCAAGGTGGGCACCGTCACCGTGACCCGCCCGGACACCGACGACGCCATACTCCACAAGCCCGAAAGCCCCGAGGCATCGGTGCTGAAGTTCGACACCCACAAGGTGCTTACCGATGCCGGTGCCGTGGAGCTGAAGTGGAAGGTGAACGATGCGGCGTACAAGGATATTATACCTGGCGACCAGTTCATAGTGATGCGCTCGCTGACAGGCAAGGACGAAGACCTGCAGTCCATCGGCATCGTGCAGTACGACGAAAATACTACTGACTATACCTTTAAGGACTCCACGCTGATCAGTGCCCTTGACAACGACCAGCTGAATGGGCGTAACGTGTCGCCTCAGTATCTTATCATCCGTGGTGCTGCCCGCGAGTTGTGGGGCATCACGGACAACCCTGCCTCGACAAGGGTGACAACGACGTTGAATAGCGTCCACCTGATGAGGGTAAGCACCGACTATACCACCAAGTGGGAGGATGAGGCCGCCCGCACCGTCCGCGTCACGTGGGACTACGTCAACGAGGATGGTGCCGTGTGGGACAGCCGCGCCCAGATGACGATGCGCCTCATGACCTTCAACCGCAAGGCCGAGCCCGTCGATACCACCACCATCGTGCTCACCGACGAGGAGATCACGGCGCGCAAGAAGGTGGTGCAGCTCAACCGCTCGTGCGTCTATTACGTGATCGACTTCGGTGTGGGGATGGGCAAAACCATAACCCGCTATGAGAAGCCCGGCCAGATTACCCTTTCAAGGACTGCTGTCAATGTCACCATTCGCTCGGATGCCGACTGGGACACTTTCGTTCAGAAGGTGGAAGAGGCCAAGGGACAATACGACGTGAATGCCTACCTGATGACCGACATCAGCGTCGACATGACCATGCAAGTAGGCTATAGCGCTTCCCCCTACCGTGGCACATTTGAGGGCAACGGCCACACGATAGCACTCAATATAAATTTAATACCATATGGAGGTGCCCTATATGTGGCACCCTTCCATGATGTGGGCTCCTCCACTTTCCGCAACCTGAACCTGACAGGCTTCCTCGGTAGTAAAGTCGAGTACACGGCCAGCCTGATAGCCTTTGCAAAAACAGGCAGTAACGTTACCATAGAAAACTGCAACTCAACGATCAACCTGGCAAGCAGCTACAATGGCAAAGCCTACATGGGTGGCTTCGTGGGCAGGAGTGATGCCAACCAGCTCACGTTCAACAACTGCCGCTTCGCTGGCAGCCTGACGGGAGCTAATACCTGGGGTAACGGCGGCTTCGTGGGTTATGCCACAGGTGGCGTGACGATTAACAACTGCCTGTTTGCACCTACTTCCATCAATACACAATACGAAGATTGTCATACTTGGGCACTTACAAGCGATTCAGGCACGCTGACCGTTAACAACAGCTACTATACAAGAGAGTACGGCGAAACAAGCTCTGGCGAGGCTACGACTTTTGGTGTTTACGACATAATCTTGCGCAATGCTGACGATTGGGAAATATTCCGACAGAAGGTGAAGGAAGCTAAAGGCGAATACCCTGTGAACGCTGTCATGGATGCCGACTTCACTGTCAATACAATGGTGGGTGAAGAAGAAAGTGCACCATTTTGTGGCATATTCAATGGCAATGGTCATACGCTGACTGTTAATATAGACAAAGGCAGTACCAGCAATGCAGCTCCTTTTGCCAATGTCAAGGAGAATCCGACCATCAAAAACCTTCATGTCAAGGGTTCTGTGAGAGGTGCTCTCTACTCTTCTGGTCTTATCGGTGCTGTTTGCGATAACAAAGGATATACTATTTCGAAAGTTTGGGTATCAGCAGATATTACAACGACAAGCACCCATCTTGGTGGATTCATTGGATATGGCAACAATGCAAAAATTGAAACGTTGACTGTAATTATTGAAGATTGCCTGTTTGATGGCTCACTGAATGCGTCTTCTGGCACCGGGCATTTTGGTGGAGCGTTCATAGGATGGATGACTAGATCTAAATATCCTCCCAAATTGTCTCTTAATAGTCTGTATGAAAACGGCACTTACAACAATATAGCAAATGTCGGACTCAACTACACCCTGAATTCCACAAGCGGAGCCCAGACAATAAATACTGGTCCCTTAGTCGTATCTTCTCATGATTGGGATGACGTGGCACAGTCATACCGTGGCATTACTAATCCTAACGAGGTCGTGAATATTCTGGGAAACAAATGGCATGTAGTTGACGGAAAGGCCGTGCCAAAAATGGATTTGGAGGACATTTACGACGTAAACCTCGGCAACGGCTGGACTAAGAATGCCTACGGTCAGCCCGTGCCAATTACCAACAGTGTTGAGCCTGTAACAGGTGATAGGTATGAGGTCACTGCAGGCCAGTTCTACTACGAAAGCTTGGGGCATGTGCTGGAGAACTCGCTGCGCAGCGAGACGCTACAGAGCTCAGTACTGCTGTCGTGGGACAAGACAGAGGAGACCGTTGACTACTTCGAGGTGATGCGCCGCAACACCACTACGGGAGCCGACTGGGAAACCATCGCATCGCAAATCTCCACTTTGGAATATGAAGACCAGACGGTGTCGCCAGTCTTCGACTACGAATACCGTGTGCAGTCAGTCAACGACTGCGAGGGTCTGCACACCACACTGACCAACATCGTTACCGGCCACTGCATTAAGACAGGTAAGGTGGAGGGCTACGTGCGCTTTGCCGATGGTACGGGTGTGGCAGGCGTCCGCGTTACGGCATCGCAATACGGCGACGGCTCCGACCCGAAGAAGGGCGGCAGCTGCGTGACTGACGAGTCAGGATTCTACGTCATTGAGAAACTGCCCTACTGGGGCAACCAGCAGGGTGCCTACCAGCTGACGGTGAGCGAAGTGTCTGACGACGACCTTGCCGAAGAGTGCAAGGGCGGTCTGTATGTAACCTTTGATGCCCAGTCGAACTACCAGAAGGGACGCACGTTCACCGTCACCAGCGGAGTACGCTTCACAGGTCTGGTCATGTATAAAGGCACCAGCATCCCCGTTCAGGGAGTCCGCTTCGAAGTTGACGGTCGCGAGGTGCATACCGCCAGCGGAGCCGTGAAGACAAACTTCGAAGGTAAGTTCGACTTCCGGATTCTGCGCGGCCAGCACAAGGTGAAGGCTGTCAAGAAGAACCATGACTTCACCGACAAGGGCTTTTACATAGAGAACAACGATTCAACAGTAGATTTCCAGACTGACAAAGACGGCTACTACTTCTACGACGAGACACGCATCAGACTCATAGGTCGCGTCGTTGGCGGTAAGAACCAGGGAGAGAAGCCCCTTGGCTATGCGCTGTCGAACAATAACCTTGGCGACTCGCTGAAGATGGTCATCACCCTGGAGGGCGACAATGCCTCGCGATTGGTTTGGGACGTACAGGACCGCACGAAGAAGACTCGCGACGAAATATTTACACATGCCAAAGCCAAAGACCCAAAGTTCACCTGTCAGACCCGTGTACACACCACGCTGAACCGCATGGAAATCTACCCCGACGAGAATACCGGTGAATACGAAGTGCTGCTGCCACCTGTGAAGTGGAAGATTCAGCAGATTACGGCAGAAGGCTACTCCAGCCTCTTCCAAGACGGACAGATGGGCGACGTGCTCGACCTGAGCGACTCGCTGACGCTGCACCGCGACACTATAAAAGGCACGTGGAAAACCAGCGGCTACGGACTGGAAGTAGCCACCCCCGTGGAGGAGTATCATGCCAAGTACAACCGCATCTACCACTCGCCGGTCATCATTGACTACAAGCAGCAGGGCTTTGCCGAGTTCGAGTACTTCGGCGACCGCTATTACGGCTATCAGAACCTTGCCGGAGCCAAAGAGCAGCTGCCCATCGTCTATGGCGTGAGGAAGCAGAACTGGCCGGAGAATAAGCGCGACTCGCTTGAGGCTCACTATACCTTCGGATACCCCGTATTCAGCACCGACAAGCAATATCCGCTGAAGATTTCTGCCACCGAACGCTACTACTATAACAACGACCACAACAGCGACCGTAAGGAAGTGGTACGCCTGAGCGGAGGCACGGTGACCATACACAACGGCATGATTGATGCCCTGCACCGTGACACGCTGGCACTCGACAGCGTGGGCGAGGCCACCTACGTGCTGAGGGCTGCACAGACACCCTACCTGCTGACAGGCGAAAAGGCTCTGCACACGATGACCATGACACTGCTGATGGATGGCACACACTACGAGGCAACTCCTCTTCGCGCGTACATATTTAAAGTTAGTCAGCAGACTGGAGCCAAGGACATCCTCAGCTGTTCGGCACCAGTGCTCGTCGACATCCTGCGCGACCCGCCAGGAGGAGCGTCGAAGGCCACCCTGTCGAAGGGCTCAACGCTGAAATATTCCTACTCAATGGATTTGAAGTGGGCTGCCGGCATGACTATCAACCTCGGTGTGGGCACAGGCGTCAACTCGTTCACGGGCGTCGTGGCAGCACCAATGGGAGGCGGTGCCGTAGGCGGATTCAACAATAGCACGGAGAGCTACTTCGGCGTAGCCATCGACCTGATATGGTCGGGTAGCGGACAGCGTGCCTTCAACTACACTATGTCTGCCAAGGAAGACATCTCAACCAGTACTGATGCGAAACTGATAGGTGCCGATGGCGACCTCTATATGGGTGTGGTTCACAATATGGTAGTGGCTCCTGCCACAGCCATACGCGCCATCCCTGACAGCATCTTCCGTCGCATGGGCGGAGCCGTAGAGGCAGGACGAATGGTGGAGATAGCACAGGGTCGCGACAAGAACGACAGTCTGCTGCACCTGGTACGCGAGGAAGTAGTGACATGCAAACCAGAGATTACCTCTACCTTCGTACACTCGCAGGACTACATCATACGTCAGCTGCTGCCTGAACTGACTGAGCACATACATTCGCTGATGTTCATAGGCAGCGTAGAAGAGGCACAGATGAAGGCTGATGCCGATAAGAAACCTGTTTACCGCTCGAAGGTTGACGTTGACAGTCCTGACTTCGGCACGGAGTATGAGATGATATATCCGAAGGACGCATCTGCCAACACCGTCGATGAGGTGAAAGGATATATAGAGAGTATGAAGAAATGGATGGAGATGATAGGACAGAACGAGAAGGAGAAACTCGATGCCACCGAACTGGTGAAGAACTTCGACGTAGATGGCGGCAGTTCGCTGAGCTACAGCGAGACGTTCCAGAGCGACTACTCGGTAATGAACTCGTTCGTCTCGCCAATCACTGCATCTACCACCCCTTACTTCGACAAAGAAGGATCGGACACGTTCTTTAGCATCGTCAGCATCGCGGGTCCGGTGGTAGGAAAGATTCTCGAGAACCTCGCCAAGGGCAAGGAAGGCAACAAGAGCAGCAGTACCAGCTCGGATGAAAAGAAGAACGAGGTGAACGTGAAGACCATCGGCTTCGACTTCAAGTTCAGTCTGGTACCTGTGATAAGTTACGATGTGACGCCAAAGGACACCAAGTCGAAGACTTACAGCCGTACGGAGAGTTTCACCATCAGCATGAATAAGCGAAGCCACCTGAACTTCGATGTGCTGCGCGTAAAGACACAGACTGATAATCCTACGGAGAGCGGTCTGAGCGAATTGGACGTGTTCTACAACAAGAACTACAACGACCAGTTGGATTACAACTACGACCACATGGAGAAGAATCGTAAGAACTTCTCCTACAGCCGCAGCTTTGTCTATCGCACCCGTGGCGGCGCTACCTGCCGTCCGTGGGAGAACGAGCGCAAGTCGCTGTTCAACCGTCCGGGTACCATCCTCGACGAGCGCACCAAGAAGATTGAGAACCCCGTAATCACTATGGATAAGCAGAGTGTGAGCGGTGTACCGTTCGACAAGGCAGCTCGCTTCAAGCTCTATCTCACCAACGAGAGCGAGCAGCCGGAAGCTGTTTACAACTACTTCGATCTTTATCAGGTTGACAAGAAGAATCCCAATGGTGCGCGACTGATGATTGACGGCATGCCGCTGACCGGTAATGGCCGTACTATTGAAGTGCGCCCCGGACAGGTGACGGAGAAAATACTGGAGGTGTACCCCGGCGAGGGATACGACTACGAGGGCTTGCAGATAGGACTTATCTCGCAGGGCGACTTGAATGTCTTTTCAGAGGTGTCGTTCGACGTACACTACCTACAGGCTCCTGGCGACATCGCCATCAGTTCGCCAGGCGACAAATGGGTGCTGAACACCGACGCTCCCTCCGATTCCAAGCAAGGCTGGTATCTGCCTGTGGTCATCAGTGGCTTTGACAGGAACCAGCATAACTTCGACCATATCGAGTTCCAGTACAAGGAGACCAACCGTGGCGACGACTACTGGACCAATCTCTGCGGCTACTATGCCGACTCTACGCTCTATGCTGCTGCCACAGGCACGAAGGCGATGATACCTACCAACGGTAACATCAGCACCAAGTTCTACGGAGAGGGCACGGTGATGGAGAAGGCCTACGACCTCAGGGCGCGCCTCTTCTGTCGCAACGGCAATGCCTTCCTAACCAACGACTCGAAGGTGCTTTCCGGCGTGAAGGATACCCGCCTTCCGCAGCTCTTCGGACAGCCCGACCCGAAAGACGGTATCATCGGTGCCGGCGACAATATCGTGTTCAACTTCACCGAGGCCATCGAGCATAACTACCTACAGCTGGCTACCAACTTCGAGGTAGTGGGTGAGACCAACGAGACGGCACTTACAGAGGAACCGGCGCTCTTCTTCGAAGGCAACGGCTACGTGCAGACTGATGCCCGCCGCAACTTCGCCAATAAGAACATGACCATCGACCTGATGATCCGCCCCGACCAGACGGACAAGGATATGCCGCTGTTCTCGCACGGCCAGGATGGCAGCACACTGCAACTGTGGCTGACGAAGGACTTGAAACTGCGTGCCGTCATCGACAGCATTCAGTTCGAGAGCCGTTATGCCATTGCTTCAGGTGCCCTGAAACAGGTAGCCCTCATCTTGGATAACGATGGCAAGCAAGCCCTGCTCTGGAACGACTCCATCATCGGAACGCAGAAGGATGTGACCTACAGCGGCTATGGCCCGCTCATCTTCGGCGCCACTAACGAAGTGGCTACCAGCGACCGCAAGCACTACAGCGGACGCATGCTGGAGGCACGTCTGTGGAACCGTACCATGAGCGCAAGCCTGCTGAACACTTACGGCAAGCGGCAGCTGACAGGCTACGAGATGGGACTGATAGACTACTACCCGATGAACGACGGCGAAGGCGACTATGCCGTAGATAAGGCACAGGGGGCCAATGCCGAACTGCACGGAGCCGCATGGGCACTGCCAAGAGGCATGTCGCTGAAGCTCGACTGGGCGGAGCAGAAGGCTGTAAAGGGTCTGAAGCTAGACTACACGAAGATGCTGCGCAGTGCCGAACAGGACTACACGCTGATGCTGTGGTTCAAGACCGACAACAAAGGACAGGGAGCGCTCATCAGCAACGGTAAGGGTGCCATCACCGACGACGATGCCCGCAACAAGTTCTTCCTGGGCTTCGAGAACAACCAGCTCATCTACCGTACCAACGGTCGCACACTGTCTCTGGGCAAGGGACTGGCTGACGACCAGTGGCACCACTTTGCCATCACCGTCGATCGTTCGCACCAGGTAGCCAACCTCTATGTCGATCGCGTACTCACACAATCTGTCAGCACCGACACCTTAGGCGGCATGATGGGACAGGACTTCTATGTAGGTAACATGGTATGGCACGAGGCTGGAGCCAACGTGCAGACCCTGCATCAGGAGAACGCCTTCAGGGGACACATCGACGAGCTGTGCCTCTTCTCGCAGGCTCTGCCTCACACGCTGCTGAAGCACTATAGCAGCAAATGTCCGACAGGACGTGAGAAGGGACTGCTGGTACGCATGGGCTTTGGTCAGTACGAGCGTCAGGCAAATAACAACCTGGAGCTTCGCCCTTATGCCCTAAACCAGGTCGTCAAGCTCGACATGGACGGCAACCCCACCGACCAGCACGACAGTTTGTTCGTAGAGCCTGTGGCTGATATCATGGCCCACATCGACCAGCAAGTAGGCGCGCCCATCCAGTTCAGTCAGGAGTTGCATAACCTGAAATTCAGTTTCGTAGGCCGCAACAACCAACTGCTGGTAAACATCAACGAACTGGACGCTCGCATCAACAAGCGCAATCTCTACGTCACTCTCACCGACATACCCGATATGAACGGCAACTACATGGCCTCGCCCGCCACGATGGAGTTCTTTGTAGACCGTAACCCGTTGCGCTGGCAGGTGAAGCGTCTTACACATGAATTCACCCACAACAGCTATAGTGACCAGGACGACATCTTCACGGTGAGCATCAGCAATACCAGCGGTGCTAACCATACCTACACCATCGGCAACATGCCGAGGTGGATGAGTGTTGACCGTCAGACCGATATCATCGGACCTCAGAACGAACAGTTGCTCGTCTTCAGCATCGCTAAAGACCTGAATGTCGGCACCTATGACGAAGTCATCTACCTGACTGACGAGAACAACCTCAGCGAACCTTTGGCACTGACCATCCGCAAGGAAGGCGTGGAGCCTGACTGGTACGTAGCCAACGAGCTGAAACACTTCTCGATGAACCTCGTAGGACAGGTGAAGATAGGCAATGCCGTCGTCACTGACAGCAAAGACAAGGTGGCTGCCTTCGACAGCATGAACCGCTGCTTAGGCGTAGCCAATGTCAACTACAGCGCAACGACAGGCAAGAGTCAACTCTTCATGACGCTCTTCAGCGACCAGTCTAACTCAGGTAATGTCGGACTGACTTTCAAACTGTGGCATCATCAGACCGGACAGATTATGGTACTGGAGCCAGACCGCACAGTCACGTTCAACCACAGCACGGTAGTCGGCACAGTCGATGCCCCCGTAGTGATGACAGGCGGCTCCATTTACTATCAGGAACTGAACCTGCAACCCGGCTGGAACTGGATTTCGCTGAACGTAGATAACAATGAATACCGCAACGTAATCGGCATGCTGAACAAGTTCAAGTGGGAGGATGGCGATATCGTGACCGACGACACTGAGGACTTCACACTGGTCTATAAGTCGAGTATGGGCACATGGTTGGCCAACAACAGCCAGAAGAGCAGTTACACCGTATCGCCCAAGCGCAGCTACCGCGTCTATGTGAAGAACAATGTGGACATTGAGATTCAGGGTTACCCGCTGCGCGACGAAAGCCAGCGTACGCTCAGAGTAAAGCACGGCTGGAACAATATAGGCTACACCCCAATGGTTAACCTGCCTGTATCGACAGCCCTTGCCGACTATACCGGCGCTGCACGCAACGGCGACGTGGTGAAGAGTCGCGAGGCGTTTGCCATCTTCACCGAAACATCGGTGGGCGGCGGCTATTGGTCGGGTTCGCTGCAATACCTGAAGCCAGGCGAGGGGTATATGCTTTACCGCAACGGCGACGAAGATGCACAGTTCCGCTATCCGTTCTACGAGCCGGGCAGCAACTTCTTTGAGCACACCGCACAGAACCGTGCACCCATGTGCTACGGACGGAACATGTCGGTGGTAGCTACTGTCGAAGGAGTCGAGGTACAGGCAGGCGACAAACTCATCGCCCTTGCAGGAGGAGAAATAGTAGGCGAAGCCCAACTCTCAACTCTCGACTCTCAACTCTCGACTGGATTCTTCCTTACCATAGCAGGCGACAGGAAAGTTCCGCTCAGCTTCGCCATAGAGCGCGACGACCAGCTTATAGCCACCACAGCCGAAGTGATGAGCTACGAAAGCAACGCCATTAGCGGTACACTCACAGAGCCGACCGTCATCAACTTCGTCAAGATAGACGTCAGCGACGACAGCTGGTACTCAATACAGGGCATCAAGCTAAACGGCAAGCCTGCACAGAAAGGAATCTACATTCATAACGGTAAAAAACAGATAGTGAAATGAAAACGATAATCAACAGCCTGATGCTATTTGCAGCCCTCACCCTTGTGTGGGGCTGCTCATCAGGCGACGACGAGAAAGACAGCAACCTCGCTACCGATAACAGTAGTACCGAAAGCGCTGCAACCTTTGAGGCAGCTGAGGCTCCGCAGTGGTCAGTCAACATGTATAGCAATCAGGAACAGCCGCAGTGGCTGTCGCCCGATCCAACGCTCTATGAAGACAAAATGATTGCGGTACTGCGCTTGCAGGAAGAACTCGTACCCTTCTCCACCGACGACGACCTGATGGCAGTATTCGTAGGCGACGAATGCCGTGCACTGTCCCATCGCTCCGGCAACGGCGAAGCAATATACTACGTGCTCAACATCTATGGCAACAGCGCCGCCGACCCTGAACAGTTCGCCCTCTGCTACTACAGCGGCGGACTCAAACAGGAGTTCTGGCGCAGGGGCGAGAACGGATTCCTCAACGAGATGAACGTAGGCACAGAGAGCGACTTCGTGCTCGACCTCATGACAGGTACTACGAAATATGAGCGTCAGACAGTATTCGTGGTAACCCCCAAGGTTAAAGAAGGAGTAGCCATTGATGCCGATGCCGACCGCGTAGGCGTATTCGTAAACGGTGAATGCCGTGGAGTAGGTAAGCCTGGTATAGCCTTCAACGTATTCCACCGGCAGGACGAGACCCAGGCAGAGCTACGCTACTACAGCAGCAGCAAGGGTGGCATCTTCACACAGACGGCACCGCTGACGCTGGATGCCGGTTACCAAACGATTGACTTTAATTTTTAGACATAACAACCAATGAATAAGAAACTTATTTTTTTCACAGTTGCCCTGACGGCAGGTCTGTTGACGGCCTGCTCGTCGGACGATGAACAGAAGCAGGAACCCCCTGTACGACACATCAGCGTAGAAGTGAACCAAAGGCCCATGACCTCTGACGATCCCGCCGGTGCACGTAGCACCGACACGCGGAGCGCCATCACCACCACGGAGACATTCAGTGCCTTTTCCATGCGAGGTATTTATAGCAATCTCACATCAGAATATTCTGTATCAAAGTCCAATGATACATGGACAGTAACTCCCAATACATGGCCTGGTGGAACGGAAAATAATAATACCACACCGTTCTATGCCTTCTCTCAAGGTGAATTCCAGTGGAATAATGGCGATCCTTACATCAGTTTTTCCATTGATGAGAATGCCTCTACCCAGCACGACTTGCTCGTGGCTAAGAACAGCGTGGCATATAGCGACCATGACGGCAAAGTGCCTCTGACCTTCGACCATGCCTGCGCCGCCTTGGCGTTCAATGTGTTTATGTCGAAAACGCTGAGTACTAACCTTGCCGGCAAGACGCTGACCGTCAGCAGCATCATGCTGAAGAATGTCAGTAACACGGGCAAATACTACTTCGAAACGCCAGAATGGGGCGATGTAAGCGGTTCGGCAGACTACACACTGAACAATAGCGACATGAACATCACTACCGATCCTCAGGCCCTCAGTAGCAACTATCTCTTCGTGATTCCACAGAGTTGTGGCACTACGGACACCTATCTGGATGTCACCTACACCATCTCAGGACAAACAAAGAAATCTGCCACCATTCCCCTTTCTGAGAACTGGGAGGCAGGCAAACAACACACGATCAATATCAAACTTGGCACAAAACTTATTCAATGATGAAAAAGAAATATACTCAACCCACCCAGAAAATTGTACTCCTCAAATCGAGGGCACACATACTAACAGGCAGTGACTATAAGGTAAATAGCTACGTAGTCACCGACGAAACCACCGTCGGAGATACTGATGAAGAATAATCGTATTTGAACGTGGAAATGGCTTTAAGCCCTTCCTCTATTTTTGCGTATCGGGCAGATAATAGCCCAGGTGGGGCGGCTGGTTGTAGGCCGTGTTCTGCCAGCAGATAGAGAGACGGTAGATGTTGTCGTGCATCAGTGTGGGCACGGCATAGGGCGTGGGGATCTTGGTGGTGAATATGTTCAGATGGGCAGCATCACTGGCGTCCCAAAGGATAATTTCTTCACGCCAGTCGCCAAAGAGGTCGGCTCTGTGCAGACCGTCACCGCACTGGAATACCTGCCACGCGCTGAACAAGGAGCGCCTGGCTCAGTGAAGGACTTCAAAATTTACCTGTATTAATCTTTTTAAAGACAACGGATTAAACGGATTTTACGGATTTTCTAAGTTACTGATTATCAGTAGGGCTTAAATCCGTAAAATCCGCGAAATCCGTTGTTTTTAATTAAATCTTGTGTTTTGATACTCCCTTATTCAAGATACATCAGTATCATATTGGCAAAAGACTCAAGAGAGATGACTTATATATTTTAACCCCATTTTTCTTGGCTGTTCGGAATGTTTTATATAAATTTGCAGCGGAAATGGCAAGAAATCTATATATCATCAGTGGTTGCAATGGGGCTGGGAAAACAACGGCTTCATATACTGTTTTGCCAGAAATATTAGATTGCAAGGAGTTTGTCAATGCAGATGAGATAGCACGTGGATTGTCTCCATTTAACCCAGAGAGCGTGGCTATTGAGGCAGGTCGTTTGATGCTGAGCCGTATTGAGGAACTATTAAGACGGAACAATTCATTCTCCATAGAAACCACACTCGCCACAAAGTCGTATATCAATCTGGTGCACAAGGCACATGCTCAAGGTTATACCGTCCGACTTTTGTTTTTCTGGTTGAACTCTCCAGAACTGGCACTGCAACGTATTGCGGAACGTGTGGCAAAAGGTGGTCATAACATCCCGGAACCCATAGCAAGAAGACGATACGTTGCAGGTATCAATAATCTTTTCAAGTTGTTTATGAGTGAAGTTGATTCATGGGAAATATATGACAACAGTATTTTCCCATCAGTACATATTGCTGCAGGTGGCAAGGACTGCGAGACTTCAATTTACGTGGAAACTACATATAAAACAATAGCTAATTATGTCAAATAAGGAATTTTCAGAGAAACTGAAGGCTGGCATAGAGTTGGCTGGAAGGCGAATGCTGGAAGAAAAAGCACTTCGTGGCGAAGATCTTATTGTATCTCCTGACGGAAAGACCATTGAACGCATTCCCGCAAGAAAGTATTTGCTTCAATGAATAGAAAAGAGGACGTGTCATTATTAACCACAACGGATTTCACTCTAAGTTTGCAGCGTCTAAGAAAAATATTGTATAAATCTTGCTTAGTAAGGTCAGGTTCCCTACCTTTGTTGTAAGAAGGAGGAACCGGCCTGCTGGAGAGGGAAACTCTGGATTTCACAGGGACAAGCCCATGATCTGTATCAGTCCTCCCAGCCACGTTGCAAGCTCTGATAGAATGATAACGGCTTCGAGCCTATTTAGAGTGTAGAGTCAATGCAACTATGCCGATTCCTATAAAACGATACAAAGGTATGAAAAAAATCTTTATCGGCATCGATTTCTCCAAAGAAAAGTTTGATGCAACGGTCATAAAGGCCGAGGGAGTCGAGGAACGTGCAGAGAGACAGCACGAGGTGTTTGACAATAAGGTGAGTGGTTTCCGTCGCCTGCTTAGATGGGTGAAGTCCGTTGTGGACGAGCAGGACACTGGACTCTGGCTGTTCTGCGGAGAGAACACTGGCGGTTACAGCAGGGCACTATGCAACTATCTCTACGGAAGTGGTTATGACATGTGGTTGGAAAATGCCCTGAGCATCAAGCGCAGCTCTGCCCTGCAGCGTACGAAAAGCGACAAGGCCGATGCAGGCATTATTGCAGAGTATGCCATGCGCAACTACGACCAGATGCGCCTGTACAAGCCTCTGGACAAGAATCTGGAGCGTCTTCGTGAAGTATTTCTCTATAGGCATAATCTGGTCAAACTAAAGGCGAGCATGACAGTGCGCAAGGGTGAGAAGAAACAGACACAGGAGAAGTCCGACATTAGCCGTTTCATGGCTATGAGCAGCAAACATCTCATCAGTGAGTTTAACAAGAAAATAGCAGAATGCGATATGAGAATAGAAAAGATTATAAGTGAGGATGAGGAGCTGCGCAGGAACTTCGAGATCATCACTTCTGTTCCTGGAGTAGGCACACAGAACGCCGTTTGCCTGATGGTCTATACAGACAACTTCAGCCGCTTTGACTTCGATTCTCGAAAGATAGCCTGCTACTACGGAGTAGCACCCTTTGGCCGACAGTCTGGCACAAGTGTAAACACGCCGCCACATGTAAGCCCATTTGCAAACAAGCTCATCAAGGCACTGCTCACACAGGCTGCATTGGCATCCATCCACTTTTGTCCTCAGATGGCCATATACTACCATAGGCTTGTCGAAGTTGGCAAGAAGAAGCCTGTTGCCGTGAATAACGTAAAGAACAAACTATTACATGTCATTACGGCTATGGTAAGGAATGGAGAAAAATACAACCCAGATTATGACTATCATGCAGCGCTTGAGGCTGCATGAAGTCGGGAGTGTTAAAAATATAGTTAAAACAGAAAAAATATTAGGAATTTAACATAGAATGCGGATTAAACGGATTTTCTAAGTTACTGATTATCAGTAGGGCTTAAATCCGTAAAATCCGCGAAATCCGTTGTTTTTAATTAAATCTTGTGTTTTGACACCCTCTTAATTATTCAAGATACATCAGTATCATATTGACAATCTGGTCCTCGGTCTTGCCCTTCATGCTGATGACAAGGTCGTAGTTGTGGGCGTCATAGCGGGAGGTGTCCGTAAATTTTTGGATGTAGCGTTAAAAATCTCTAATAATCGTATGCCTTTTTGCGACTTTCCGAAATACGTGCTAACTTAGCAATCAATTATCTTAAAGGAGTGTTCTATTTATTAATAAATTCTCTATGAATTATCTTTGCACCCGCTTCGTCCTCCGTCGCCATAAGCTCTCTTCGCCCTTCGGCCTTGAAAGTAAATCTGTTCGAAAATAGTCTAAAAGCAATGTAAAGCTAATTGATAGAACCCACCTTAACAAACTTCCATGGTTTTATGAAACAAATACTGATGAAAACAAGTCTGACTTGCCTCCTGACGATGGGGGCCTTCTTGTGTGCCCCATTTGCCTGTGCACAGAATCCTTCAGGAACTGCCGATGTTCCTCATGCTTCCATGTATCTTCATGCGTGGAACAGACAGGCTGTGAAAGTTCCTTTCGCTGCTGCCGACCCTGGTACGCCCACCCTTATCCACTGGGGCATGGACACGGCTTGGGACGACGAGGGCAACGTGCTGCGCGGCATCAACTTCATCGGGCGCGACCGTCTGACGTATGGACGTATCTCGTTTCAGGTGATGGATGCGGTCAACGACGACGGCTCGCTGTCCGACCGGCAGAAGAAATTCCTGAACGCACGCCTGCGCCATATCTCGCTCACTCATCCCGATGGGCTTCTTCTCAATTCCGACCCTGTTGACATCAATACCGATGTTTATACCCATCACCCCGAGGCTTGGTTCAAGGTCATCAAGGCAACACTGAAATATGTGCAGGACTATGGTCTGAAAGTGGTCTCCATCGCTCCCTTCAACGAGCCGGACGTGACAGCCAGCAACCAGGGAACAAAAGCCGACTTCAAGGCTGTGGCCAAACTGCTGAAGGAAGACCCGTTCTTTGAGGGGATCCGCATCTGCGCCGGCAATACCTGTAACAACGACGGGGCGACGGAGTGGTATGACTACATGAAACCTTACGTGGACGAAGGAAATACGCACCAGTTGGCGGGCGACTTCAACCATTACGCCGACTTCTACACACACGTAAAGGCCGATGGCAACGTGGCGACCAACGATGAGCTGCACAATGTGATGGAGGGTATCGTCGGTGCCAACTATGGGATGGAGAACGGTATCTGGTGGGGAACCGTAGGCCCGAGCCGTGGCGATTTCTGCCTGGCCACGAGCGAGGGTGGTGCGCGTCTGGGCTATGGCGAGAACCGCGCAGCCTGGTCGGGTGCGGCGGTCTACCGTCTGCCAGACGGCAGAATAAAGGCTTTTGCCGGTGCCAGCGAGCGTCAGGCCTCTCCCTGTAGTTATGAATATGTGTGCAGAGACAAACCTGTCTATTTTGACGGTTACGGCCCCGCATATTCTTTTGCCATTTCGTTGCCGGGTGGCTATCGGTATGGCGATGCGTTCCAGAAGAGCGCTGAGCGGAGTGTTCAGGTCTGCGAGGGTGCCGACGTGCCGCTGTGTCCGCTGACCAACGGCAACTACATCATCGTCAACAAGAAGAGTCAGAAGTTGCTGACAATACAAAGCGGATCAACGAACAACTCGGCCGCCGTCGTACTGTATGACAACAGGCGCTATGCCTATCAGCAGTGGACGCTGGAGCACCTGTCGGACAATGCGGGCGACCTTACGGGCTACTATGTCCACAGCGTCCGGAATGCCGAAATGAACATGGAGACGGGAGGCTTCCAGGTCAATGTGGGCGGCACGGTCAGCGTCTATCCTGTGACGAAAGCAGAGAACCAGCGCTGGACGTTCGAATATGCAGGGGACGGGTACTATAGAATCCGGAACTACCAGTCGGGCTTGTATCTCGAAGCAACCGGCGGACGCACGGCGAACAATGTTGCCGTGACGCTATGCGCCGACGCTACGGAGGATCATCAGTTGTGGAAATTCCTGCCCGTTGACGCCCCCTGCGAGACGAATGCCCCGCAGACACCCGTCAACCTCGTCGCCACACCGCGCAGCCATTCTGTGCTTCTTTCCTGGGATGCCAATGTCCAGGACAAGGATTTCAACGGGTATGTCGTGCTTCGCGGCGAGATGGACGAGAGGGGGGAAATCGCGTATGACGTCATAGGAAGGGGCATTCAGACCAACCGTTTCCTGGACAACACGGCGCGTCCCCGTCATACTTATTATTATGCTGTGCAAAGCGTTGACTATTCGCAGAACCGTTCTGCACGGTCTGTTCCCGTCAGCGCTTCCCTTGCCGACGAGAAAGGACTGGTAGCGCGCTACGAATTTGAGTCATCGGCATGTGACATGACCGAGAACCAGCTGCACGGCGTGGTCTGCGACCCGTCGAGCCTGGCCACCCAGACCACGGAGTATCGTTCCGGCAAGAATGCGCTGCTGCTGGATGGGGTGTCGAACTATCTGTGCCTGCCCGTCGCGGCCTGCAGCCTTCCTGATGCTACGTATGCGGTATGGGTGTGCGCTGCTTCCGGTGCGTTCGCCAAGAACAGCTGTCTGTTTGACTTCGTCTCGGATGCCGACCACTATGCCAGTCTGTCCTTGAATGCTGGAGGAAGCATCGTGTTCCAGATGAAGAACGGCGAGACGGAGCAAACGTTGCAGGCCGGCAGCATGGCCGAAGGATGGCACCACGTGGTGCTGACCATCGGCGAAGAAAGTGTGGCCATCTACGTGGACGGCGTGGAAGCGGCCAGCGCTCCTGTGGCGGTGCGTCTGTCGGATGTCTGTCCTGTGGTCAACAGCGTAGGTGCCAACCTACTGGAAGACGTGCCACTGATGGATGGTTTCATCGACGACCTGCGGATCTACAACTATGCGCTGTCTACCGATGAAATCAACGACATCATCGGCCAGACCATCGCTCAGCCGCGACAGACCGACGGATGGAACCTTCCGGTCTTGCCCAGCAAGGATGTGACAAAAATCAATTCGTCTGAGTCGATTCTCCTATACAATGTCGACGCCGACGCTTTTGTCACTTATGGAATGGACTGGAACACGCAATCGCTGGCTCAGCGTCTGCCCAAAGGCGACACGACTTTCAGTTCGAAATACCGCGTCAAGGTACAGCGACAGGCGGGCAACAAGTTATATGTCTCCATGTACGATAAGCCGAATGTCTATGTGGGTTGCCTGGCCGATGCCTGCAATGTCTGGAGTGACCGTTCGATGGCCGATGGCGCATTCGTCTATCAACCTCTGAACTCTCCCTCGGGCACCGTTTATACGCTCAAGTCCGAGAGCCAGAAGGCGTGTCTCGACCTTGCCTACGCCTACGGCGGACCGCTGACGACGAGCCATGGACGTGGCTATGTCCACTGGGCCTTCATTCCCACGCGTGACATCACCAATGGGAATTATGCCAAATACAAAGAACGGAAACAGCTGTTCAAGCTGCAGCAAGCCATTCTTGAATCAGGAAAGGAGACGGATCATGCATCGGAGCTACAGCAAGCGTATTCGGTCTATAGTGACGCAAGCGCATCAGTGACGGAATTGCGCGCGGCTACGCGACAACTGCTGCTGGCCACTGCCGGCGACCTCACCGTGCCTGTCGACGCGACTTCTTTGTTTACGAATGCCGACATGCTGGGCAATGCGACGACGGCTGACTGGACGGACGTCCCAACCACCCTCGGCGACGGTGACATCGAAGTGCTGCACCAGACTTTCAAACTCCAGCAGACTCAGACCGACCTTCCCAATGGCGTCTATGAGGCTGTGTTCCACGCATTCTACCGAAACGACGGCTCAGGGTGGCAGCCTGTTGCCACGGCTGCGGCGGGAAATACCGTCAATGGGAATCTGAACGCCTTGCAGGATATTAAGAAGAATGAAGTCTTGCTGAACACCGAAGAGACGATGGCCGGTGCTGCACAGACGCTGACAAGCGACCAGGCGCAGACGACACTCAGCGACATCATCGTCACTGACCATCAGATGACCTTGTCTGCCAACGTCACCAACAGCAGCCAGTGGCTGAACTTCCAAGGCTTCTCCCTCACTTACAAGAATCCATTTGTCACGGTGCAAGTGCCTGCATCCGGCTATACGACCTTCTATTACAGCAACCAGAGCTTCCTGCTTCCCGAAGGCATGCAGGCTTACACCTTAAAAGAGAATAACGGCACGATCGTCGTCAGCCGGGAGTTCAATGAAGCCGGATCGGTTCTCCCTGCCGGCCAGGGGGTGCTCCTGAAAGCCGAACCTGGTACATACGTCATGGTCCCCACGACGCGGAAGAAGGCGGTCGACGTGTTCAATCAGTTGCGAGGTTCCGACGAGGATCAGCTGACGTACGGAGGCAACTTCTACTACGTGCTATACGAGGACGTGCAGGAAACAGGATGGAAATGGAACGCGGCAGACGGTGCCACTTTTGTCAATCCCGCGCACCATGCTTACTTCGTCTCTAAAAGCCAGACGACGCCTCAGGACTTCTACCCTCTCGAACAACTGATGTCCGTGCCTGAAGTCGCCCTTGAGAGGGGTGCTGAAGAAGGACCTTTGTATAATCTTGCCGGACAACGCGTCGATAAATCCTATCGTTCCATCGTCGTCAAGAAAGGCAGCAAACTGCTTGTCAAATGACGGCGCAGAGCGCATCGGCTAAAGAGATTCACGTATTTTTTCACCACGGATTTCACGAATGACACGGATTCTTCATAATGCGCTGGATGCGCTGTTCGATGGGTACTGTATGATGGATTGGTTGTTAAAAGATAAGCATGGAAAGAAGATATGCCACGATGGTGGACGTGGTGACACATATCAGTCCTGGCATCATGAACGAGTGGTTAAGCAGGTATTTTCCAATGACGGTAGTACCAGAACGGTCGAAGTTCACCGTAGCAATGTCTGAAGGGTAGTTGGGGATGAAGAAGTAACCATAGACCGATGGCAGCACACCCAGGAGCACTGCTCCTTCGATGCCGAGGGAATAGGCCAGGGGCAGCATGGCTACAACAACGGCTCCTTGTGAGTTGATGAGCACGGAGACAAGGAAGAACACGAATGCAATGCTCCATGGGTATTCCTTCACTATCTCTGTCAGCATAGACTGCATCTCGCCCAAATAGTTGGAGAAATAGGTATCAGCAAGCCATGCGATGCCATAGATGGCAACCACAGCCACCATACCCGACTGCCACACAGGACCAGCGACAGCTTTCTTGGGCGATGCCTTACAGAAGATAATCATAAGGGCTGCAGCTGTAATCATCACAATCTGGATGACGATATTCATCTTCAGCGCCTTACCGTCCCATGAAGGGAGTAAGGATGGAACAGCGGCAAACAGCACAATGACGCAGAGGGCTGCCAGGAAAACATAAACGGCGCGCTTCGCCTCGACAGGAATAATCTTGTCCAGGGTGGTGGCACCGCTGCCATAGATATATTCGCGCTGTTCTGGAATCTGCAGGCGAGCCTGGAACACAGGGTCTTTATCGAGGTCCAGTCCACGCTTGTAAGACGCTGTTGCAGCAGCCATCAGTCCGCACAGACTGGCCGGGATGCTGACCATCAGCACCTGTGGGATGGTGATATCGAAACCGTTGGCATTAGAGATGCTAACGAATGCCACCACAGCAGCAGCTATAGGCGAACAGGTGATGCCCACCTGCGAGGCGATGCTTGCCACACCACACGGACGTTCAGGACGGATGCCTTTCTTCAGAGCAATATCGCAGATAATAGGCATCAAGGTGTAAACCACATGACCTGTTCCCACCAATACGGTGAGGAAGAATGTGCACAAAGGTGCCAGGAAAGTGATGCGGTCTGGGTGCTTGCGCAGCAGTTTCTCTGCAATCTGGATCAGCCAGTCCATACCTCCGGATGCCTGCATGATGCCTGCACAGGTAACAGCAGCAATGATGATATAGATGACATCCGTAGGAGGATTGCCAGGTTTCAATCCAAAGCCTAATACGAGCAGGGCCAGTCCTATACCAGAGATGGCTCCCAGGGCAAGCGATCCGTATCGAGATCCTACCCATAATGCTCCTAACACAATGAGGAGCTGAAGAATCATAATTATCATGAGCGGTAGTTTTAGGTTTGTTATTGTGCAAAAGTAGGCATTTTTCTCGCAAACAACAAAAAAATATTGAGAATATTTCAAAGAATCATTGTTTTATTGCCAACTTCTTTAATATCTTTAACTACATATCTTGCTAAAGTAGAGTAAGATATGGATGTTTTTTTGTACTTTTGCAGCCAAATTATCAATAAATACGTATTTAGAAGCAAATGGAACAGAAAAATTACAAGCGTTACACCGTCACTTCAGCGCTCCCATACGCTAATGGCGGCGTACATATCGGTCACCTCGCTGGTGTCTATGTGCCAGCCGACATCTATGTGCGCTACCTTCGTCTGAAGAAGCGCGACGTGATGTTTATCGGTGGCAGCGATGAGCACGGTGTGCCCATCACCGTTCGTGCTCGCAAGGAGGGCATCACCCCACAGGATGTTGTTGACCGCTACCACAAGATGATCAAAGACTCGTTTGAGGAGTTCGGCATCTCGTTTGATGTATATAGCCGCACCACAAGTGCGACCCACCATCAGTTCGCTGCAGAGTGGTTCAAGAAGCTCTATGACGAGGGCAAGCTGGTGGAGAAGACCACCGCTCAGCTCTATGACGAGGAGGCAAAGCAGTTCTTGGCTGACCGTTATGTTGTTGGCGAGTGTCCTTACTGCCACAACGAGGGAGCTTATGGTGACCAGTGTGAGAAGTGCGGACGTGACCTGAGTCCTACTGAGCTCATCAATCCTAAGTCAACCATCAGTGGCTCTACCCCTGTGCTGAAGGAGACAAAGAACTGGTATCTGCCTCTGAACGAGTATCAGGACTGGTTGAAGCAGTGGATTCTGGAGGGTCACAAGGAGTGGCGCTCAAACGTATATGGACAGTGTAAGAGTTGGCTGGATATGGACCTGCAGCCACGTGCTATGACTCGCGACCTGGATTGGGGTATCCCTGTGCCTGTAGAAGGTGCTGACGGAAAGGTGCTTTATGTTTGGTTTGACGCCCCTATCGGCTATGTATCAAACACCAAGGAACTTTGCGAGAAGGAGCCCGAGAAGTGGGGCAACTGGGAGAAGTGGTGGCAGGATGAGGATACTCGTCTGATTCACTTCATCGGTAAGGATAATATCGTGTTCCACTGTATCATCTTCCCTGTGATGATGAAGGCTCACGGCAAGTATATCATGCCTGATAACGTACCAGCCAACGAGTTCCTGAACCTTGAGAACGATAAGATTTCAACCTCTCGCAACTGGGCTGTATGGCTCCACGAGTATCTGGTAGATATGCCTGGCAAGCAGGATGTATTGCGCTATGTACTGACAGCCAATGCACCTGAGACAAAGGATAATAACTTTACTTGGAAGGACTTCCAGGATCGCAATAACAACGAGCTTGTAGCTGTTTACGGTAACTTCGTAAACCGTGCTCTCCAGCTCACTAAGAAGTACTGGAATGGTGTGGTTCCTGCTTGTGGCGAGTTGCAGGATGTTGATAAGCAGGCCCTTGAGGAGTTCAAGGATGTAAAGGCTAAGGTTGAGGCTCTGCTGGAGCAGTTCAAGTTCCGCGATGCTCAGTTCGAGGCTATGAACCTGGCTCGTATTGGTAACCGTTATATCACAGAGTGCGAGCCTTGGAAGGTTTGGAAGACTGATCCAAAGCGTTGCGAGACTATACTGAACATTTGCTTGCAGCTTACAGCTAACCTCGCTATCGCCTTCGAGCCATTCCTGCCATTCAGCAGTAAGAAGCTTCGCGAGATGCTTAACATCAGCAACTTCGAGTGGGAGCAGCTGGGTTCTACCAACCTCCTGGAGGCTGGTCATCAACTGGGCGAGCCTGCACTGCTGTTCGAGAAGATTGAGGATGAGGTCATCCAGAAGCAGCTCGACAAGCTCGAGGCTACAAAGAAGGCTAATCAGGCTGCCGCTTACAAGGCTGCACCTATCAAGGATACCGTTTCGTTCGAGGACTTCGAGAAGCTCGACATCCGTGTAGGATTAGTAAAGGATTGTCAGAAGGTAAAGAAGAGTAAGAAACTCCTGCAGTTCACCATCGACGATGGTTCTGGCGTGGATCGTACCATCTGCTCTGGTATCGCTGCCTTCTACGAGAATCCTGAGGAACTGATTGGCAAGCGTATCCTTTTCGTGGCTAACTTTGCACCTCGCACCATGATGGGCATCGAGAGTCAGGGCATGATTCTCAGCGCTGTCGATGCAGATGAGAGCCTCAGCGTAGTTACAACCACCAAGGATGTGAAGCCTGGCAGTCAGGTAGGCTAAACAACAACAGAGAATTGAGAGGCTGGCGCTATCTACCCTATCTATTTCCGCTCTTAGCAGCAACACTGCTGATTGTCTTCGAGAGTAACTTTCTCTTTCAGGCACAGGAGCGGAACCTGTTTCTCCATACGCCGCTCTTCTTTGAGCAGCAAATGGTGAAGCCGGGCGGGCTACTGACATGGGCCGGCACATATCTCACACAATATTTCTATTACCCAGCACTCGGAGCAGGACTACTGTGCCTGCTCTGGGTGCTTTTTATGTGGCTCACGCAGCACGTGTTCCGACTGCCAAAGACATGGATGGCGATGACGCTCGTGCCAGTGGCATGTCTGCTTACAGCCATAACGAGTCTTGGCTACTGGGTTTACTACCTAAAGCTGCCTGGACACATGTTTGACGCCACGCTCGGAGCACTCGTGGCAGTCAGTCTGACAGAACTGTATAAACGCTCGACGCGTTTAGGCTATTCGTCAACAGCGTTCTTACTAATCGCTACTGCCGTTGCCTATCCCCTCTTCGGATTCTATGGTCTGCTGGCAATGCTGCTCATGTCCATCATGGCGTGGCGCACAAGCCGTCATCCTGCCATAGACAGCACCATAGCTGTTGCAGGCATCACAATCATGCCCATAGCATGCTACCATCTTGTCTATCACGAGACAAACATTGTCAATATCTATTGGGCTGCCCTGCCTGTGTTCAGCAACACCACAGAGAGATGCTTTGCCTATTACACGCCATACATCATTCTCGTGGCGAGCCTCATCATCATGGCACTCTTCTATTGCAAGGAACGAGACGAGAAGCCACTAAAGAGACAATGGCTATGGCTGCAAGCTACTCTTCTTACAATTACAACAGCATGCGTAATAGTGTTCTGGCAGAAAGACGATAACTTCCACCGTGAGCTGTCGATGATGAGAAGCCTGGAGAACCACGACTGGCAACAAATGCTCAAGACAGCCAAATCAGCGAAGGACGAGCCCACACGCGCCATGTGCATGATGCAGAACCTGGCCCTTTTCCGACTGGGACGACAAGGCGACGAGATGTACACCTATCCCGTTGGGGCGAAACATCCCAACGCTCCCTTCCAGTCACGTATCATACACACCGTAGGGCGCACACTCTACCTGCACTATGGACTGACAAATTACTGCTATCGCTGGTGCATGGAAGACGGAGTGGAGTACGGATGGACAGTAGAGAAGCTGAAACTCATGACGCTCTGCGCGCTTGTGAACAACGAGCTGGCTGTGGCTCAGAAATATCTTCACCTGATTAGGAAGACAACATTCCACAAAGGCTGGGCCAAGCGCTACAGTCAGTATCTGCGCAACCCAAGCATGATGATGAACGCCCCAGAGTTCCGTGCCATCATTAGCCTGCGAGATAACGACAACTATATCACCAACGACATGTCTCTGATGGAGATGTTCCTCCTTGAGCATTTCTCCACCACCATGAGCGGAAACCCACTCATACAGGAACAGTCCATGCTGGCTGCCATGCAGACAAAGAACGCTCAGCTGTTCCTAACACAGTTCTTCGGCTATGCTCGCCAAAGGCAGGGACAGCACATGCCGCGCCACTATCAGGAGGCAGCCTGTCTGTTCGGCAATCTCGAAGGCATGGACACAAGCAACATGCCCTTCGACCCATCGGTAAGAAGGAACTATGAAGAGATGGCGGTGGCAATGAACACGCTCCACCAAAAGGGAATGGACATTGACCAGATGCGCCCACACATACCAGCACATCTACGCTCGACCTACTTCTTCGACTATTATTTCAACAGCTACGACTTCCTAGAGAATTAGCTTTTATCTGATTTAGGTTTTGACATCTTTGGTCATTTAAAGAAAAATTATTTACTTTGCACCAATAATAATACTAAAGCAACATGGCAGAGACACTAAAAGAGAAAACGGCCAAAGGCCTCTTCTGGGGCGGACTGAGCAATGTCATTCAGCAGCTGCTCTCCTTGGTTATTGGTGTTTTCCTGGCACGCATGCTCACTCAGGACGACTATGGCATGGTGGGAATGCTTGCAATCTTCTCAGCCATAGCAGCTGCCTTGCATGAAGGTGGCTTCGTCTCAGCATTATGCAGAAAGAAAGAAGTAACCCATGAAGACTACAATGCCGTGTTTTGGGTGTCTGTCATGGTGAGTCTGTCGCTCTATATTATTCTTTTTCTATGCGCACCGCTCATTGCCGATTTCTATGGTGTTCCAGAGTTAACACCACTGGCAAGATTTATCTTTATTGGCTTCTTCTTGTCTAGCTTGGGAGTAGCCCCAAGAGCTATCACCTTCCGCAAGATGATGGTGCGTGAAAACACCATCGTCTATATCACCGCTCAGATACTATCGGGCATAGTCGGTATCAGTATGGCTGCCAATGGATTTGCATATTGGGGTATAGCAACACAGACACTGGTATATGTTTCTGTCATTGCGTTCCTGAACTTCTATTTCGCCAAGTGGCATCCCACCCTTTCCTTTAACTTTGCTCCAATTAAGGAACTGATAGGTTTCAGCAGTAAGCTAGTGCTGACGAATATTGTGAACATTGTTAATAACAACCTGTTTGCGGTGGTCTTGGGTAAGCTTTATACGCCACATGTGGTGGGAAATTTCACCCAGGCTAACAAGTGGAACACCATGGGTTACTCCCTTGGCAGCAACATGATTGTAGGCATAGCACAGCCAGTCTTTGCCAAGACCAATGATGACCCTGCAAGGCAGAATCAAATATTCAGAAAGGTACTGCGCTTCACGGCCTTTGTCAGTTTCCCTTTCATGTTTGGGCTGTCAATGGTTTCTGAGGAGTTTATTGTTATTCTGCTTACAGAGAAGTGGGCAGAAAGTGCGAAACTCCTGCAGATACTCTGTATTGCAGGCGCATTTATCCCATTTTCTACACTTTTCTCCAATCTGCTGATCAGCAAAGGAAAGTCCACGACCTATCTATTGTGCACCTTTACCCTATGTGTGGTCCAGTTTATTGCAGCATGGTTATCATCGGCCTATGGCATCATCTTCATGGTATGGGTTTATACAGGCATAACCATCAGCTGGCTGGCCGTCTGGTTCCTTTTCGCAAAGAAGGAGATAGGGCTGAAAGCAATCCATGTTATCAAGGACATTTCCCCTTACCTGGTTTTAGCAGGATTTATCGCCGTTGCTGTCTATGAGTGGTTGGCAGTGATTCCAAACATCTATCTACGCTTCTTCCTAAAACTATTAGTAGCCGGAAGCACCTATTGCGCGGCACTCTGGCTACTAAAGTCAGCTATCTTCAAAGAGTCGATAGCCTTTATCGTAAAGCGTGAACTATAACTATAGCATGTTCAGGAACTGTTCGGCACACCACAGCTGCCACTTCTGGTTGCCTGTCAGCTTATCCATCGGAATGTCTTTGCGGAACTCTGGACGTTTCGGACCCTCCCATTCCTTGAATACAGTATCAACAGGACGTGGCATAGGAATCTTGAAAGGTATCTCAAGTTCTGGATATTTAATGGCATAAAGACCACGAACGAGATATTTAGGTTCACCTTTGCGCACGCGCTGCATGTCCAGAGGGTCAGCCATGACGAGTTTTGCGTATGGGTCATAATATGGCAACCATGCTGCACCAAAAGCGTTCATATAGGAGCCGCTGCTCTCAATAGAAAACACCTCGTCCATGAAACGCATGAAGTCTATGCTGTCAGCACCTGTGCGATACTTCTCATACAGCTCACTCTGGTCAATAGGATTGGTGAGAACGAGTTTTGGGTCAAGGAAAGTGTAGCGATTGGCAAAGCCGTCAAAGGTCCATTCAGGACTAATCAGCTTGTCCATACCACCAAAGATAAGGTCAGCACTCTCACCGACTATCATCAGTTGCACTCCGTCTTTCTTTGCCATCTCAGCAGCCTTGTATATCTGTGGTTCAATGCTATGCACAGGGGCAAACTTATGGCGCATCACTATGGGAGTATATTTCTCATAGTCTGCCATAGTGATGTCAATAAGATGATGATTCAGCTGAAATTTCTTGCAATAGACCTTTGCACGCTCTACATCGGCATCGAAGACACCTGAAACAGAATTGAAAGTATAGGCATGGCTGCCTGGCTTCAGATATGCTGCAAGGTTTGCACTATCCATGCCACCTGATAGTAAGATTCCTATACTGTCATACTTTGCATAGAGCTCATCAAACTGCTTTTGAATTTCCCTGTCGATATCATTAGATGTCTTCACGGGAATGCGGTTTTCGTCATCTACAGGACGGAAATTCTTGTGCTGGAAGCCTTCAGCAAAATCAACGCCGTCTTTCCATATATAACGGAAGGCGATATACGAGCTGAGGCAAAAGTCTTTGTTTACCATATCTGAAAACTTTATTTTTTATCGTAATTATTTAAGAATCTTTCCAGGCAATAAAGTAGCCATTTCTGGTTGCCACTATATTTAGTCATATCGATATCATCACGGAACTCTTCACGCTTTGGGCCCTCCCAGTTGGCAAAATATTCATCAACAGGTCGCGGCATCGGCTGTTTTAAAGGGACTGTCGTCTCAGGATACTTCATTCGGAAAAGATCACGTATCAATGTCATTATCCTCATGGCTATCAGACTCGACTCCATTCACCCAGCCACGTGTAGCCTTAAGCGCCTCTGTTATCTTTGTGGAAGATATGCCTTTTGTATAAGGGAAATAAACGATTCTGATTCCCTCTTTTGCAAATTCTTGCTCATACTTCTTCCATTTCTCTGTGCCATACCAGTCATCGCCAACAAAAAGGACCGTAGCTCCAAGTTTCTTGCAAGCCGCAAGCTTATCCATATCATACTGAGGTACGACAGCATCGACATATTTGATACTCCTTACTATCTCGGCACGGTCAGAGAAAGGAATCATGGCATGCTTGCCCTTGTATAGAACCAACTCATCTACAGTGACACCCACAATCAGTTTGTCACACATGCCTTTGGCATTCTTCAAAAGATTCAAATGACCTATGTGGAAAAGGTCATAAACTCCTGTTGTGTATCCTATTACCATAAATCTATTGTAATTATCATAGAAAGCGGCGCAAAGATAAGCTTTTTCCACATTTTTTCAAAAGAAAAAAGAAAAAAAGTAGCATTTTAAAAGTCTTTTGCCAATTTCTTTTTACCTTTGCATAAATTCACTAACTAAAAGCAAATGCAACAACGTGGATAGTAGAACCTTTCTTAAGTTAGCACGCAATTCCAAACTCTATAAAAAGTGCATGAAGCCTTTCATGTGTCTCTTCAGGCTCCTGCCGCTGTCGGAGAAGAAGATCATTGTCAACAACTACAACGGAAAAGGCTATGGTGACAATGCGAAGTATATTGTCGATGAAATCAGAAGACAACAGTTGCATTACGACCTGGTATGGATTGTGGAAGATGGCAAAAGCATTGAACTCCCTGATGGAATCAGAAAGGTGAGAATGTGGTCATTGCGCTGCATCTATGAATTGTCAACAGCAAAGGTAATTATTAGCAATGTAAAGAACTATCTGCCGTTTTTGAAGCGTTCTTCGCAATACTACATACAGACATGGCACGGTCCGGTGCCATTCAAATATATAGAACAAGATGCTGTTGATTTGTTGTCGCCCAGATATATCAAGGAATCGCAGCAAAACTCAAGCATCACCGATGTCATGCTCTCCTGTAATGCCATCAGTTCCTATCTTTTCAAGAACTCGTTCTGGTATGATGGTGAAGTCTATGAATGTGGTGCACCGCGTTCCGACATTTTTTTCAGCAGTCAGTCGGTGAAAGACCAGCTGAGAAGGCAGATGGGTGTGACCGAAGGGCAAAAGGTGGTGCTCTATTGTCCTACTTTCCGTGATAATGGAAGCATCAGCGCCTATGATATCGACGCGCACAAGATACTGGACACACTGAAACATACCACCAACCAAGACTGGGTGATGATGGTTCGCATGCATCCCAATGACAAGAAGGGAATAGCACGTTTCCATTTTGACAAAAAAGTCCTAAATATGACCGACTATCCCGACATGCAGGAACTCATCTTCGTGGCCGATATGCAGATTAGTGACTATTCATCAACCATCGCCGAGTTTCTCATAATGCAGAAGCCGGTATTCATCTATGCTTCCGACCTTGAGGAGTACAGTAAGAGTTGCCGTGGTCTATCACCAGCCTATTATGAACTGCCGATTCATATAAATAGGACTAACGAAGAGCTGATACAGTCTATTGAGCAATATGATGAAGCTCAGTTCCGTCAGCAGCTGGTTCCCTATCTTCAGCATTACAACAGTTTCGACGACGGCCACGCCTCTGAGCGTGTTGTTGAGCGTATAAAGAGTGTAATAGACGGAACCTTCCGTCGCCAAGATGGTTCCGAGAATCATAAGAAATAATAGCTATGTCACATCTGTTATTTAGATTATCCAGTAGGCTTCAGCCTGTAAAAGGGCTCCTGCAGATTCAAAAGGAACGATTGCTCGTCAAATTGCTAAGTCAGCATATAGACTGGGTCGATTCTGATATTAGCGGGCTTTACCGCAATCCTTCCGTAAGAATGAACAAGACGATATGGCTTATGTGGACGCAGGGTCTGGAACAGGCGCCCCCATTGGTACTTAAGTGCTACGAGAGCGTTGAGCCATATCGGGGTGACTACGACGTGGTGGTGCTCACTGCCGATAACCTTTCGCAGTATGTCCGCTTGCCCGAACATATTGCCCATCTCTATCGGGAGAAGAAAATCGGTGAGGCACTCCATTCCGACTTGGTGCGTGCCTATCTGCTGCTCCAGTATGGCGGCATCTGGCGTGATGCTACCTGCTACCAGTCGGCTCCTTATCCTTCCTATGTAGTGGAAGCACCTTTTTTTATGTTCAGCAAGAGCCTGCTGGGTGGACAGCTCTCTCCAATCATCGGTTCCAGCTGGTTCATCAAGGCTGAGGCTGACAACGTGCTGTTGAGAAAAGCTTTCGCCTTCCTAT
This sequence comes from Prevotella sp. E13-27, assembly GCF_023217965.1. Lineage (NCBI taxonomy): Bacteria > Pseudomonadati > Bacteroidota > Bacteroidia > Bacteroidales > Prevotellaceae > Prevotella > Prevotella sp. E13-27. Next base: position 800,390 of record NZ_JALPSC010000001.1, read on the forward strand.
GCGAGTATTTCAGACATAACTCCACTCCTCATAACTATTATCTCTTCCATCTTACGCTTACCATGCTTGTAGAGAGTGATGAAGATTGTCATCTGCTATGGCAGACCATGCCCTATGTTTGCAACATGGACCCGCATGTATTCTACTTCCATTGGGACCTGCCCTATTCAGCCGAGGGCTATCGCCATTTGCTTAATGCCTGCTTCATCCATAAGTTGTCCTATAAGTATGATCCTTCAATACTGGAGGGTGAACAAAATATGATTAAGCACTTCCTTGAGTCATGAAGATATCGATAGTCATACCTATTTACAATGTCTCTCAGTACATTGCCGACTGTCTGAACAGCGTCTTTGCTCAGACCTACGCAGGAGCCATGGAATGTCTGCTTGTTGATGATTGTGGCACCGACGACAGTATGCGAATCGTTGACGAGCTATTGGCCAATTATCACGGTCCCATATCCTTCCGTATCTTACACCATGAACACAACCGCGGACTATCAGCGGCTCGCAACACGGGCATGGCAGAGGCCACAGGTGACTATGTGTATTTCCTTGACAGCGACGACTATGTGCCTGCCGACTGCATTGAGCAATTGGTACGTCCTTTACGTCAAGGAGGTGTGATTGATGTAGTGGTGGGCGACTACCAGCAGGTGGGCGACGAACAGCCAACCAAACGTGCCTTGTCGGAAAGGACAATCGTGCAGCCTTTCGTGCTTCATGCCTACAACCAGTGGCAATGGTACACCATGGCATGGAACAAACTCTATCGGCTCGACTATATCCGTAGCGAACAGTTGCTGTTCAAGGAAGGAATGATTCATGAGGACGAGCTGTGGACTTTCCAAGTGGCATGTACAGCTCGTGCAGTCTATGTAACAACTGCCGTGACCTATGTCTATCGACTGCGCGGCAACAGCATCGTCACTGGTACTTCTCTGCAGAAGAAGATGTCGGCCCTGACCACTGTATTACAGGAGATGTGGGCGTTTGCCACTCATCGTGGTGTAGTTCATGATACTGATGTATATGAGAAGTTTCAGAGTATGTGTATCAACAACCTTAAACTGTTAAGGGGTGACCGCGAACAGTTTGCCCAGCATTATCGCCGTCAGCGTCAGATAGTGCGCTATGGGTGGAGTGATGTGTTCCGTATGAAAGGGTTCACCATCTATAGGTTGTTGCGTGATATCCACTGTCTCATGCCTATTTCTATGGCTGATCGGTGGCTGTATTTTGTATTAACCAATTGTAAATAAACCGATGCTAGTAAAAACATTCTGTGCCGCCGTCATGGGACTCGAAGCCGTCACGGTGACCATAGAGATAAGCATGACCAAAGGCATGCTCTTTCACCTCTCAGGAATGGCTGACACCGCCGTCCGTGAGAGCTACGACCGCATAAAGGCCGCTGTAGAGAACAACGGTTTCAAGATGCCCCTTGCCGAACTTACCATAAACCTATCGCCTGCCGACTTCAAAAAAGAGGGCAGTGGTTACGACCTCCCATTGGCTATAGGCATACTGGCAGCCAACCGCAAGGTAATGCCCGACCATCTACATGAATACATGCTTGTGGGCGAGATAGGTCTCGACGGCTCGCTGCGCCCCATACGCGGAGCACTGCCCATAGCCATCCGTGCACGTGCAGAGAAGTTCCGTGGTCTCATCGTTCCAAGACAGAACGTCAGTGAGGCTGCCGTGGTTAACAACCTCGATGTCTATGGCATGGACTCAATAATGGATGTTATAAGCTTCTTTAATGGCGAGAGAGAGTTTGAGCCTACACGCATAGATACTCGTAAGGAGTTCTATGAGCAGCAGGCAATCAGTGAACTCGACTATGCAGACGTGCGCGGCCAAGAGAGCGTGAAGCGTGCTCTCGAGGTGGCTGCTGCCGGTGGCCACAACCTCATAAAAATGTGTCCGATTATACAGGAACACAAAATGCTTGATATACAGTATTTTAGCATATTTCTTTGTCTTTTACAGCCCGATTTTCTCCAAAAACGGGTGGCTTAGAAATTTGGAGATTTCAGAAAATCTTTGTATTTTTGCCACCAAATTCAAGGAGATTGTAGCCACCAGGCACTCAATTCTTCGACAAAGGTAAGTAAAAATATTGAGACCAATGATAGATTTCGGGAAAAAATGTATAATTTTAACGCGAGTATCAACTTCGCAGCAGGATTATCAATTCCAGTTGGATGCGCTTTACAAGTATGCTAAAGACTTGGGACTTGATAAGCCATTGATTGATATATCTACGAAAGAGTCTGGTTTCCGTAGCATGGAGGCCAAAGACGGTTTCAAGCGTGTCATAGAATTCCTATCTGAGAATGATTGTCGTATAGTCCTATGTACGGAACTTAGCCGATTAGCCAGAGAGAAGATAATCCTGGAGCAAATCAAAGAATGGTTTGTAACCAATAAGATTCAGCTATACGTCAAAGACCAGAACTTCCGTTTATTCAATGACAACGGTGAGGTTGACATGAGTACCGACATCATCTTCTCTGTCTATGCTTCTATGGCACAATCTGAAATGAGAGAGAAGAAAAAGAGGATGGCCAGGGGTCTCAACTCACTATTGGCATCTGGGTATTCTGTGGTTGGCCCTACTGCTTTCGGTTACAGTAAACAGAAAACGGAAGAGAAAGTACATGGCAAATATCGGTCTATCTTGGTCAAGAACGAAGAACAGGCAAAACAGGTCCAAACGATTTTTGAATGGGCTTTGCATGGAATCAACGGGGATAAAACACGGTGTTCAGCGAGAGCCATCATGTTAGAATGTGTTGCCAGGGGCTTTGATCCTTACCTAACTTCCGTTAGCAATGTCAAAAAGTGCCTGACCAATGAGGGCTATACTGGTACTAAGACCACTCACAACAGAAGGAAGAACCCAGAATATTGGGACTACGGCCATAAGGATGCTCCCAGGTATGTTGATAGTACCAGCCATACCATTAAGTACCCTCAAATTATATCGAAAGAACTGTTTGATGCAGTTCAGAAACGAATGTACTCAGAATATAGTCACCTTGAAGAAGTGGCTACTAATGTATATGCAGACAAGTCGAGGACACATGTAACCATTCTGGCAAAGATGTTTATATGTCCTGTATGTGGCCGTTTCTTGGTTGGTAGCTATAGGTATAGGGATGATCGATTGATGGCCTATTACCGTTGTGGGCAGTTCCATGAGAATAGAAAAACATTTGCTATGCCATTGTTCGACACGGCCATCTGGAGTTTCTGCAAAAGTAATTGGGAAACCTATATTGACTTCCTTAAGAAATCGTCTGGCACTGATACTGCCGAAATTGAGAAAAGAAAGGCGAACTTTGAGCAGATGGTTGAAGCTATAGAAAAAGAGAAAGACGAGTACCTGGACCAAATTCTGAGTTTGGGCAGAATGTCACCGAAGCTTCAAGCAAGGGTAAAAGAAAAAGTTGCAGAATATGACAAACAGATAGAAAACTACAGGTCATCTATACTGAAGGAGCAAGAAAATCTGGATGTGATAAGCAGGATGACCGACCTCTCCGATACCGAAATAGCTTTAGAAACTTCTAAAGAGGATATGAGGAAGTACATTCAGATTCTTGTCAAAAGTTTAATACTGGTATATCGGACTGTTAGGCTGATAGTAATTGAAGTGAAACTTAATCCAGGAGTTGTCGTTCCTTACACAACTCCAGAAACTCAGGATCCTTCCTCGGACGTTTCTGTTTATCTTTTGGTAGACGGAATCCAAGGCTATACACCCAAACTGAGGTGTATCTACTCCCCGTCTATAACATTTGATGCCACTAATGGCACTTTTAAACGAGGGGAAGAAGTCATTACCACAAAGGACGTTTTTGAAGATAAGGAAGATGTCTTTTCAAGAGAGCTACTTTTTAGACGATTGAACATCTATCAGAACGACGTTCCTAAGAACAAGGCATAGATAACATAAAAATACAAAAAGAATCAGGCGTGTCATTATGGCACGCTTTTTTTGTGTTTATAACTTAAATATCGTCACTAATCATCTATCTAAAATCTACAATTATTCTAAGAATCTAAATCCTTTCTAAGATTATTCTAAATCGTTATGTATCAATGAAATCTGCAAAAATTATCAAGTTGCGCCTGCAAAAAATACCATAAATTTGCATCGTCAATCAGACAAAAACTGGTGACATTGAGATATGATTAAGTACATAACAAATCCACTTCAAAGGGCAGTCGCTGCTGCAATCGGATTCCCTACAACAGAGAGTCTGCTCTGTGAAGGACATACGGTTAGCCTACAGAATCTCAAAGATAGTGTAGGTTCCCGTCTGGTCATCCCTAAGAGGCCGTTATGTATGTCTCATGTTAGAAGTCTCGCCACCTCTATTCTAAAACATGGCTCTATCCTATTACCTATTATATTAGAGCGAAAAGATGACGAGTATGTTGTGAAAGATGGGTTTCATAGGCTTGCGGCTCTCGAATTAATCAAAGATACTCATCCCGAAGTAATGATAACAGTAAAAGCAAAATTGTTTAATTTAAAGTAATAATCAATTATGAAGAAGAACGTAATGAACGCCAACGCATCTATAGCAGAGGCCAAGGCACTAGAGAGAATGAACACTTTTTTTGAGGTTTTCGACCTGGAGCCTTCACAGTATAAAGCAGCAAAGATTGCTATAGACTATGCTGTGAAAGAGGTTGTTGATCCTGAAAATCACGAAGATGCTGTTTTGGGTACAGCTTTCGATTTCCTCTCTGGTTTTGAATATGCACGGAATACACGGAATAAATCCGTGAACTACATGGAGATTATCGAGGAGGTAATGCTATCCAAAGGCGTGAAGGCTGCTCTTGACTCTTTAGCAGGTTTTGCGGAAGAAGGAAATGCGGATGCAACTTATCTTCTAGCAGAAATTTATTTAAGAGGTGAACTTTGCAATCAAGACGAGAGCAAAGGGTTTAGGTATTTGCAATTAGCAATACAACAGGGAAGTGTTAAGGCTTTAGTTCGCTTTGCTTCAATAGGCATGCACGTCACCCACAAAAAAGGTGTTAATGAAGAAGATGAAAACGCAATTATCACCCCCATTCATGAAGCTGCTCTTATGGGTCATCCAGAAGCGGAAATGATACTTTCTCTTCTGTATTACTCATGGTACGAGGATAAAGGAACTGAGAATATCGCAAGCCTGTGGAAATTGAAGGCCAGCATTGATGGGTTCGATCAAGAAAAAGTTCTAGAGTTAATGGGATATGAAGAAGAGCTAAAGAGAGAGAAAGAATAATCCCATCTTTCCTCACTCACAGCTAACTCGGAATTTTCTTATATACAATATATATTATGAGTAAAATCAAAACAAAGATTGCCACAGTGAAGATAGTAGCCAAGGCAGAGAAGAAGAACACCCTCATTAACGAGGCAGAGGTTAAACAGTTCATCGACAACCGTCCTTTTGATGATGTTGTCCGTCAGTTCGCCCAGAAGGAATGGGATGGTCAGCCGCTCATTGAGGACAGAGTGTATCACCTGAATAAGATGGCTGGCCTGAAGGTTGCCATCATCAAGGACAACCGCCGGACATGGAAGCGTGGTTTGAAGATGATGTTGGCTTGCATGGCTAACGGAATGACCACACCTGCAATTCTGGTTCTAGCCAAGTTGGTCTATGATTGGGGGCTTCCCCTCATAGACCCGACATCAGGGCGTGAGCTTACAGCAGACGAATTAGAGGGTGTCTACTGTGTGATGGAGGGACATGGCCGTCTTGATGGATGGGTGAACTCTCTGGCCTACACCTCGAAGCAAGGTGGTGAGCCTTTTGACTTCCATTTCATCTATAGGCACTACAATACTCCAAAGGAATTAGGCATGGCTTATGTTTCTACCAACGCAGACATGACTCGCACCACGTCCAAAGATCAGATGGGCATAGCTGGCGCACGTTCCCAGAATCCATACGTCCGGGACTATCTGGATAAGATTAAGAAAGACGGCACTATTCCAAAAGCCTCAAACTTCTGGACTTTCGGCAGAGAGCTGACCAAGGAAGAGGTCAAGAAGCTAACCTGTGACCTTGAAGATGCACCTGTATTCGACAAGGACACGACTGACGCTCTAACTCAATGCTATGAGAGTTTCAAGGCTCAGTTCGGAAATGAAGGTGCCGAGAAAATCTATCGAGGTGTCTCTGCTGCCCAATGGTGTGCTGAACGGATTAACAAAGCCAAAGATAAGACAGCAGAAGCCTTGGCTATCGATGAGAAGGTACAGAACATGAGCAAGAGCATCTACACTGCCATTATTGGAGCTGAAGGTAACAAGAAGAAGCACGTCACAAAAGACCAAGTTATCAAGAAGAAACTTGACGAAATGATGAAAGCCGCATAACAGTAGTAACCAGAGGGTGCTGTCTTTCTCACAGGCGGCACTCTCATAACCGTTTCATTATATGTCAGCACAAGTTATAATTCCAAAATTCATTCCCAGAGGCAGAACTGCTATTATGGTCACTACCCTGGGTGTATGTGTGTCTGCTGCTGCCCTCTACGCTGTAAAGCACAGGGGAACAAGGACACAGGAGCCGACTATCCAAAAGGAAGTCAAGTATGTGTTCTTCTCTGCTAATGGAAAGCCTATAACCCTTTCGGAGCAGGAGCTTTACAGTATCAGGCAAATGCACGAAGATGGTATGCAGCCGTCTACCATCGGTGAGAAGTTCGGGCTAGAGACTGTGATGGTCATGCGTATCATCAACTGTGTCAAGTCCATGTAGTATTAACCTGGGAGGGGGCTTCGGTGTCCTCTCCCAAAATTTCTTTGCAGATGAACATCCCACTTATGAATTATGCCCCTGCCGCTATTTTAGCTAATTTAGATAGTCAGGGCGAACAAAGAGCATACAGAGCAATGGATAGAATGGAAAAAGGAGTTATTAATGTTGCTTTCATTCTTTTTATGCTTGGTCTCGTATTGGTTGTTATTAAGATAGCAGTTGACAAGGCTGGTACTTGGACTATCAATAAGGCTAATAATTCTGCCAAAATTGATCTGGAGCGAGTTAAGTGTGAGGAAAAGGCCAAACTTCGTGAAAGAGAATGTGAGGCAGAGGCAAAACTACATGATGCCAATAACCAGTCAGATGTACGAAAACATAGAGAAGAGAGACTGATAGATTTGGACTATGAGAAAGAAAAGGCCGGAATAAAACTTGCTGATGGCTTCACCCTAGATAGTAATGATAACGGCTCAGACAATTCTCCAAATGATAAACTTTGGCTTGATGACTACCGCAAGAAGCATCCTATGCCTCAATTACCGTCATTCCTAAAATTCATTCTTGGTTGCCCTGAAGGATATGAAATTGCAGTCCTTCTCAACATGCTTTCCATGCTTGGCGCCATGTGCTTTTCAAGAGTTCGAGCAAAATACCTTGACGGAGTGGCTAAAGCTCCTAATTTGCAGGTCATCATTGAAGGTATTAGCGGTGGCGGGAAGAGCCTGTTCAAGCGAATATATGACTTGTATTTTGGACGAATAAAGGAATCCGATGCTGAAAAGGAGAAATCTTCAAAAGATTCTGATGCTGAAAAGGAAAAAACTTCGGAACAGAAGATAATCTCCACTAAGGGCATCGATACTTCTACTGCGGCTCTATGTGAGTTGTTGGATGACAATCAAGGCGTTCACCTTTATATACAGGAATCTGAGATTATCCGTGTTGTTGAATTGCAGAAGCAAAGGAAGGGCATCCCAGCTTCATACTTTCTTCCAGCCTTTGACAATGATGACGTTATCCGAACCACAAAGAATGGTGAGACAAGATTCAAGCTGTATCTTAACTACACCTTTACGGGAACGGCAGAAGGCGTAGAACGCTTTATTAAAGGTAAAGTAGCGGATGGTACTGCTGGCAGAATATGTTGGGGGGTTATACCGATGGATATGGCTTGCATAAGTCAGGAAACTCCAGAGTTGCCCGAAGATGAACTTATAGAGAATTACAGAGACCAAGTCGACTTATGGAGGGGGAAATACTGCTTCACTACTGATGAAGAAGGTAATGACATCGCAGTTCCAGAACAAATGATAGATTTGTCTTATGTAAACGAGGCTTTGAGTAGGTGGCTTTCCAAACAGGAGAAAAAGAACGAACCTGAAAGAAATGCTGTGGCGAGAAGATTCGGAGAAATGGCCTTTCATTGCGCAATAATTCTTCACATGCTCTGGGGTGAGCCAAAAGAAGGTAATGAGGACAGGGATAAAGTCGTGAAATTGACCTTGTACTTAGCCGACTACTTGATAGAACGATACCTAAAGAAGTTCTCAGATGAATTGAAAGAGTCCTTAGAGAGGAATCGTAATGCAGAAAGTGTGCAGACGACATCTTCTTCAAGTTCCAAACCAGTTTTTACGGATGAACTATGTGCAGAACTCATAATGAAGCAGAAAGCAGGATCGACTTGGCTGGAAATAGCACGCGATCTATACACTACTGAGGATGCTGTTAAGGCTCAAATCAAGAGGTACAAAAAGAGGCTTAATGGCAAGTAGTCGGCATGTTATCATCACTCCTTCTAGAACGCGCAATCAATTAATGTTTGTGCGTTTTGTGTGTGTCAAAGGCGTGTCATTTCTTCAAAAAGGCGTGTCAAATCAATGTCAAAGTGGGGCTAACGGGCGTGTCACCATAAGTTGTTTGACACGAATCTGACACGCTACAACACATTTACTATTATTGAATATCAAGGACTTATGACAATTCGTGTTATGGTTGACACCATCCATGACATTATCTGACACGATACTATCGTTTAATTTTGGCCGTTTTTCTCATTCTACTATATAATGGAGGAGGTGTGCCAACACCTATATATATAGTTTAAGTCAGCGCATAATAAACGGAGGGTGAGCTGAGATTACTGTTGAGAAGTAGCCCACCCTCCTACCAGCCACATTAGGACTGGTTCACCTTTTTAATTCAAGCTTATGCGCCTCTTGTTGTTCTGGTTATGTTCCGCGCAGTCTTAGTACGCATCGGAGCCATCACCATATTCTGAATCATAGTTAAACTGATCATCTAATCCTGATACTCTCATTTCCCGTGCGCTACCAGCCAAGATGTGACATTGATGCTGCAACTGAATGACTTTCACAGTTGGCTTGCTATAATCTTTCTTCATACTGTTGTTATTTAATGATTTTCTTTCCATTCACGATATAAACACCCTTGGGAAGATCTTCAAGGTCATCCCCGGCATACAGACCATTGACGGTATAGACTTTCTGGGGTATGCCTAACAGTTCCTCACCACCTACAATATCCTCAATAGCAGTAGTCACGCCGTCGATACAAAAAGCCCTTGCCTTTGCTGCATTAGGACTGGCTGGCTCGAAATAAGCACGGAAACCTTTAATTGTTCCACCTGATGCAAGAGGTCTGATGGTATTGTTTGCTGACAAGTAATAGGAACCATCTGCGGGCTGGACTGGATTATAACAACCGACAAAATTGTAATCGCCACCATAAACCACCTTTGGAGTTTTGTTTGAATTAGTAATAATGCCACCAAAAGCACCATTATCTGTCCTTTCTTTTGTAAACTTTATCAAATACGGTTTTCCTGCTTCTATCTTATTTACTGTCTGGAATGTTAAAGTTCCATCTTCTGCACCTACAAATTCAGCAAAAACGCACTCTGGATTAAACCAGTCACGAGGTTGGAAAGCGAAAGGTGTGCATATTGTGTACCATTGATTAAGTTCAAACTGCCTTGTTATGCTAAATGGTATGCTGTAGTCTATATCTTGTTGAGTAAATACATTATCTCCTTCTTCTGACATTACAACTTTAATGGGGTCACTCCATGAAGAACGCATGAATACCTTTCTATTACCTTCTATGGGATAAACGAATCCACAAACTTTAGTGTTAGTATTGTGGGGTTGATACCATTCTATATCAACACCATATCCCATATCATTATCTACTATATAAACTTCTTCTGTTATTGGCATTATAACATGATTGCACTCATAGTTCATGTAATCACTCTCAGATATTTCTATAGGGCTGGCATTTCCATCGCCAGGATCGTCATAATTCCAGTTGTAATCGACGTACTTTAATTCAGTGTAGCCATTCTCTCTAGTATATAGAGCGTAGATAGTATCGGTCATTAAAGTTCCCATCCATTGACGTACACCTTCCGTTAATGCCATAGCACCAGTGTTGTCTCTAACAAAAGCTGGACGGTTTTCTAAAAGTATCGTCAGATTGGGATTGATATACTTTACAGGTGTATTACTAGGCAACTCTTTCAACTCGCTTACACTTCTTACCAAAGTGAAAGGTTGTTTGCCGTATTTGTGCTTGCCTGTCACCTTTACTTTTTTTATATACCAATTATTGTATGCCGATGGATTCTGGTCAAATTCAATTCTCAATTTTCCATAACCTACATACTCATCCAAATCTATTTCTGCTGTAGTGAAATATCTTTGATAAGCATTATATACAATGTTTGGAATACGATAAGATTTACCTTTTGAACCACAACTTATTACAATATAATTAGAACCGTTATCCCAAGAATCGGAAGGTATAAACACGTCACCTTGAATCGCATATTCAAAAGAAAGTTTCGTATCATAATATCCTTTGTCTGTGAAATCTATTAAGGGTACATTTAAGTACCAACTCATATACTCACTACTTATTACACTTGAAACCATCCATCCATTTTCTGCATCATATTGCCAAGGTTGGACTGTTGGAGGTTCTTGCCCCCAATGCCCCATTTCATCCCAATCAAATCTTGTGGTGAAATCCCCTTGACCATCGGCAAAATCCCACTCAAAGATAGTAAACACTTCATCTGGATCAACCTGCCCATAACTCGGTGACGCTACCATTCCAAGCAGCACAACCATTCCTAAAAGTAAAATTCTTCTCATACGATTCTTGATTAAAACATGAACTGATAACTTTTTTGGTGCAAAGGTCGCTACTTTCTGATACGCAGCAAAATTGCAACGGTTGCAGAATATACTCCAACACCCCTCCTTATTTTATATATAGATAGGCTCTTGTCGTTATAACCTTACCCAGAACTCGCAGTATCGACGGAGCATAGTGTTAAACCAGTCCCTGTTCACAAGACGAGGACGCAACAACTATGTTTCTTATGGACAACATCAAGCGAGAGATTAAAAGATTAGTTATGATGCTTCGTGAAAAAGGAGCGAGTGAAGAAGAAATTAGAGAGCTGTTCGAAGTGGAGCAAAGACCTCTGAGCCGCCTATTAGTAACAAAGGACTATAGGCTGCTGATTGGTAATGAAAGACTGGAGGTGAAGATGCGGCCAATATGCAAGGCCGTCTATCTGCTGTTCCTGAACCATCCTGAAGGCATAAGGTTCAAAGAACTGCCTGACTACCGGGAAGAAATCGGGAGATACTACCGTTCAATGAAGCTATCGACACAGGCTAGGAAGAAAGTCGAGCAAAGTATCATCAACGCAACTGACCCCATCAATCATTCCATCAATGAGAAATGTGCCAGGATCAAAGAAGCGTTCCTGAAGGTGATGGATGCTGAGACGGCCACACATTATTATATATGTGGGGAGCGTGGTGAAGTGAAGAGGATTGGACTGAGCAGGGAACTTGTGACCTGGGAGCAAAAAGAAAGCCCACCTGAATGATGGACTTATCTTGTATTCCCTATTTCATTACTTTCCGACGTTTTCTAAATCACAAATGGCGATTCTCACAACATACAATTCCTGTGTGGGGTCTGATTGTAAATAATCAACACTAACAACGCCTCTTCCTGGAGATTGAACGTCTGCTTTATACATGTTGCGGGATTCATAGAAATGTGTGTTGAAAGAACTGCATATTTTGGTTTTCCACCTCTCCACTTCATTTAGGATAGTCTGGCCATTGCATTCTTTCTGAGCTAAACATGCCACAATAGCAATCTTACCAGTTCTGGGACCGATTTCTGTCTGGATTCTCACAGGTTCGTTAAGGAATGACCCTTCCAAGAAAGTATAGCCTTTCCATACGGCTTTTTTGAATCCGTTATTTAACAACTTGGTCTCAAAATTCTGCTGGGTTCCATCAATGGGAATCCCATTGAAATTCATGTGCTTTACGCCTTGGGCATTTCCAACCAAGGAAACCAGGAGTAATGATAATGCTAAAACGACCTTCTTCATAAGCTATCTATAATGAAATGGTTTTTGTGGAATACTTGTACTTATACTCATAAGTAAAATCAGCATCAGGATTAGTAATCTCTCCATAAGTCAATGTTACCTTGTCCTTACTTCCACTGAACTCTGCTTTCACACAGCCACCGCCAGTCAACTCTCTACCCGAATAATGTTTCGGATCATAAGTCACCACTAAAGTCGCAACCAAGAAGCCTGTGCTATTTCTATCTGTTTCTTCTACTATAACAGTAATCTTTCCATTTCTATAGGCATAATCATTTATCTGCATTGTGCCATCATAATAAGTATTAAAGTCAACGGCGAATTCTCCCCCATTAGACAATGACTGATAGTAGATATATGGCTCAAATCGTCTTTTACTTCCTTTCAAATAATATACATGTTCGTCATCTTTACCAATTACAGTATATTTGCGTGAAACCTCTTTGAAAACGTCACTATCGTCAGCTATATCTTCCTGGAGGGCATTCTGACCCACATATTCCTCCAGTCTTTTCTTTACTCCATTACTTTCAAAATTATAACTGATTTCCCTAATTCTGCAATTTCCCTTAACATCTTCCAAATATAGGGTCACATTCTTTATGCTCCTTCCATTATTGTCTGTCAAATCAACTCTGGCAGAAGCTTTATTAGATGGGAAGAACGTAAGATCAACTTGCGTGATATTTACAGACATTTCACGCCATTCCTCTCCTTGAAGCCAGATGTGTTTTTTCCATATTGTTGCCCCATCTGGTGTCATATCCCTGGCTTTCACATAGAGATTATAAAACTCAGAGGTTAGGTATCTTGATTCGCAATTAGCATCAGGTGAACTAAATACATCAGCGTATATTGCTTCAACTTGTTTTCTTATCAAGGTTTCGGGGTCTGTTTCTTCTACTGTTGTTTGTTGTGGTTCTGCTGACGAGTCAGAATTCTTATTGCCTAATAAGAACCCAACTCCAATAAGCAAAGCAGCTGCAAGAATCCCAGCGACCCAATAAACAGCACTCTTCTTAGAGTCTGCGTTACCTTTGTTACTGGTTTCGCTATCTGGTTTACTCGCAACAAATGTATCGGTGGCCTTATCCTCTTCTATTTCTTCTTTTGGAGCCACTTGTTCAACGGGAGCAACGTCCTGGGGCTTGACCTCTTCCCCTTTAGTTGCTACTTCATTTGTATCTTCATTAAGCCATTGGCCACAGAAACGACACTTCTTTGCAACAGCCTTTATCTCTTCGCCACAATAAGGGCATATCTTTGTATCTTCCATATCACTTGAACATGAGTTTTATTAGTTTTACCAACGTGGGTAACATTAGAGCTACAAATACTATTATCGCTATCAAAAGATAACTCTTCCATTTTTTCTTATCCTCGTTTTTTGTAATAAGGTTATAATCGGAACGTGGATATGTAGGCTGTTGGCTTCTTGTCTCAGGCTGTTCCGTGAGCCACTTGCCACAGTACCTACATTTCTTTGCAATAGCTTTTATCTCTTGTCCGCAGTAAGGACACTTCTTAGTATCTTCCATCTTAATTCATTATGTCTAATAGAACTTGTATATCTTCTTTCTCTGTTACGGCTCGATCTTGCATCTGCATCGTTCCGAACTTCCCAGCTATTATGTCGTTTAGATATGACAATCTCAATTCCAGCCTTTCTTTGCGCTCTTTTCTCTTTTCATCAGAAGAAAGCCCAAGCCTGTCATTCATTTGCTCTACGGTTACATCGAAATTTTCAAAACTCTCTTTGTAAGCGTCATATTGACCAATCGTTGAATGTGGCAACTCCCTAAATTTCCTAATCCGAACTAAGCAGTTTAGCTTCTCTGACAAGTTAGACAGATACTCCCGATATTCACTAATCGCTGTTGAATCATTGGCTATGCGGTCACTGAATTTTGCTCTCAATATCGGGAACTGTTCAAGTAGCTGCTGGTTGCTTTCATAGTCTGAGTATATATCGACCTGTTCAAAAATAGCCCTGTCTAATTTGTTATATCGCTCTAAAGACATGTCGGTGCTATTCTTATACCTATTAACTACTTTATCAGCATTTGCACACTCTTTCCTAATTGAATCTAACAACACCAAGCATTGCAGGGAATCTTTAGTAAAGATGTCAGTAGGGTTCTCTTGTTTCCTTTCAGTATGACCTGTGAAAAGCCATACAACACCTCCACCAATAATGACCACCGCCAGTACAACAAAGAGGTATATTTTTAACTTCCTATTAGATGAAGATAGCATGGTTGTTTCTGCCGAAGATTCTGTCTCCAGCCATTCGCCACAGTGCTTGCATTTTTTCGCTACAGCCTTAATCTCGCCTCCGCAATATGGGCATTTCTTCGTATCTTCCATATATATTAATCTTCAATAGGTTCATTACACTCAGGACAAATCTTACTATCAGCAGGGATAGTTTCGCCACAGGTCGGGCAAATCATCGTATCAACATGTGGCTCACCGCTCAATGGCTCATGGCAGTAAGGGCATGTTTCCAAACCCTTTTCCACCTTTTCGCCACATATAGAGCAGTCGATATATTCTTTTGGTTTACGTTGCCACTCTCCACAATACTTGCACTTCTTGGCTATATCAAGTATTTCCTCACCACAAATCATGCAGGTTTTTGTATGTTCCTCAATGTCAAGTGCAAGATGTGAAGCGTGAAGTGGCTCGTTGCAGATAGGACAGCGTTCTAATCCTTTCTCAACCTTCTCACCACAGACAGAACACCTGATAAGTTCCTTGGGCTTCTCCTGTTCTGTCAGCCATTCACCACAATACCTGCATTTGATAGCAGACTGTTGGATTACCTCACCACAATACGGACAGGTCTTAGTTCCCTCTAAAGGTGTCTGCTTGGCAGTTTCCACAGGTTTCACTACTGGAGGAGGTGGAGGAGGTGTAGGCTGGGTCTTATGCTGGGACTGTTGTACTGGATTCTGTATTGATGGCTTTTGGTATGTATTAACAATAAAAAGATTCGCCAATTTCTCGATTCGCCCTTTATGTCCCAAAACGAGTATGATCACGACGCCAATTCCTACATAGGTGAAAAACGGTATCATAATGGAATCGCTCATATCACCAGTATAGGGATTGAACACGCCAGAAGTTGCACCATTGATTAAATGAGCCAAACCAGTCACTCCGGCACGAAGAGCAAGAACTACACAAACACCTTGCCCTATGATACCAGCCCACAGCACCTCCTTGGAATACTTGAACATGCCAAAGATATAGACACCATAAGCCACGACGCATAGAATAAGACACCATAATGCCTTTGAATACTCACCATCTATGTTGTTGATCCATTGCTGAACTTCCGAAGTCCTTTCCCACGATGGCAGCACCCCTTCGTTTTCAGCAACACCACTAATTACCTCAGTAGCAGAACCAAATCCACCGCCCCAATTATTCAGGTCTCGATAGCTGTCAAGCTTGTAGATGATACCTACAGCTAAAGCAGCCAAGAGCAAACACATACAAGACAAAACAATCAGTGCCTTTGGCAAAGTTGCTGAAAGGTCTGCTCTGCCATAATGAGGATGGTTCTGAAGGATCTTTTTTGTTCCTACAGTGACTCCTATTAGAACTGCTATAATTAGGATGATGGTATTCATGCAGTCTTTACGCTATCTGTTGTTCGGATTAAAAACTATCAGGTTATATTCGTTTTGTCTTGAACTATAGTGTAGGGTGAAAACACAATCCTCACCGATTTTCTTGTATTGCCATTCCTTGTCATTGCCAAAGGAGTCTGTTTTAGTGGTCTTAAAACCCATATCGCGTAGCTGAGACATCCACCCTTGCGCTGCATCTTTGCCATAAACAATAGTTTCTACCCTATACACATCCATATCACCAGGAAGATAGTATATGGAAACGCATGTTGATTGTCCCACTTTGGCATTGCTAATCTCTACCCATCCTTGACTTGCATTTGAACCTACAGACATGACTTCCGCAGTACAATTCTTATAAAAGGCAGTTCCGTTACCCAGATCCAATTTCTTATAACCTGGCACACGTCCCATTGCCTGACAAGCAGCAGCATACTCTCTTGACATCATTTTAAGCATTTCTTTGGCACTCAGGAATTGTTGAGCACTCGCAGCTATTGAACACAACAATGCAATAGCGATAAAACACACCTTCTTCATATCGGTTTCAATTTATTGTAAATTCATCTATTTCTGGTTTGTCGTCTTGTTGTAAGTCGTAATCTTCATCTGGAAGTGTTAGTTCCGTAGAATTGTTCTCATTACCAGGATAGCTGTTATATTGCACAGGCTCATTACCTCCATTACTGGAATGAATTGAGAAGAAAACAACGAGGGCAATAATTAAAGCCCCAATCAGCATAAGAACTATTTTCTTGTTCGAGAAGATTGATTGTTTGGGGGCATTAGTTGAGATATTAGTTGGTTGCTGCATCACCGTGTTATTAGCATCAAGCCACTTACCACAATGCCTACACTTCTTTGCAACTGCTTTTATTTCACCTCCGCAATAGGGACATTTTTTAGTTTCTTCCATGTCTATTACTCTTTTAGAATGAACGACCAGCTAATTTTTCACCGCAATATGGGCAAATATCAAGACTTGCATCTGCTTCTTCTCCACAGATAGAGCAACGAATCATAACCTTCTTGGGCTTATCCAACCATTCGCCACAATACTTACATTTCTTCGCTACTTCCAAAATCTCTTCGCCACAATACGGACACCGTTTTGTAGGTTTGCTGCTTGAAGAAGATGTGGAATTGTTGGCTTGTGTTGGTGTGTATTGGGGACGTGGTTGTTGATATGAAGTCTGTTGCGGCTGCTGATAGCTATGAAAGCTACCCTTAAAATACTTTTTGTTGTATTCTGCATTAAATGCGTCATCATCCATTGAAAAGAGCTTAATAGCATCTATTATACAGACAATTAGAATAATTATTGGAATGATGACAGTCCAGAACCCTGCTATCAATGCAGCTAAATACCACCAGCCTTCTGTTGTCTTACCCAGATAGAACTTGTGAGCACCAAATCCTCCTAAAAGGAAGGCTAATAAAGCAGCGGTATTTTTATCTTTCATACCTATTGTTTAGACTTATATCTTGCCAAGTCAAGCCCAAACAAGGCATGTTTATATTCGATGTTTCGTTATATATACGAAAAGTGTGGGCCTCTTACATCACTCATCCCACTCCCAGGTCTCGCATTACCTCTCTAGTCAGGACAAGCAATGCGAACACCCACACCGAATATGATTATTTCTGCCACACCGATATATTGAATAACGATGCCACAGCACAGAATCATACCCAGAGTGGTGTCACAATTGCCTTTTTGACTAGAGATTCTTCCGTTTCCGGCCTTATCCTTCCAAGTTGCGAGTTTGGGAGTCAAATCAGCGTAGTAACACCAATCAGTATTATATGCGTTCTGCCTATCCATACAAACGGTAGTGCAGTCTGCGACTGCAAAGGTAAGCAAAAAAAGTCAAATATCGTTCTCTTTGCTCTGAAAACACAGTAAATAAAGGCATTTTTAACTCCATTATGCACATTTGCGGCCTTTTGAGCAAAAAGAAAGGCACATCATTATTGACATGCCTCTCCTAATAGATTGGGGAGTTTCTTATCCCATCCTCACGCAATCGAAGTACGACCGATTCATGTGGCTTGGGTCAATCTCAATCCCGTACTTACTCTTAAAGAGCTGTGCTAGCATAGGATGTTCGCGGGTCTGACCAAGAGGAGGTGTTGAAGATGCTGTGCTTGTCTCAACAAACATCCCTTTCTCAATCTTCTGACTTTTGTTCTTGCAAGGAGCATTAGTGCTGTTCTTTGCCGAAATTTTCCAGAGTGCCATAATGATAATGTTTAAGTGAATAACTATGTTAAGCAGTAATCTCGCAGATTAACTGTTTTTTCTGCTGGTTGACAATCTCATTCCACAACCTAGAATTCTGGAGTTTGGAGGCTGGTATATAGTCCTTGTATCTCTCGTAGAACTCAATGCCCTTCTCGTCATAGAGGCTGCAATTATAACGGTCGATGATTTCCTCCCAATTCCATTTGTCGGCATACTTTTCCAAAAGCTCATGTGTAAGTTCCAGGCTACTGTTCTCTGACAATTCAGCCCAGTTCCACTTGTCCTTGAATGCGTCGATAATAGCTTCTGTTAGTGTTTCCGTCTCAGCGTTTCTAGAAAACTTGTCCCAATCAATACGATTCTTGAATTTTTGAATCATCGGAATCGTCCAGAGAATGTTGGTATTCTCTGACACCTCGTGCCAGTCTACCTTGTCCTGGTACTTTTCCAATAAGCTCTCAGACCAGTTGTAGTTTCCTGAAAGCTCTTTCCATGCTTCATCTGTGGAGATCTTCTGCATGAATTCATTACTTAATGCCTTTGTTGCCATAATACAAAATGATTAAATGTTATACTGTTTGTTACCTAGATAATGCAAAGGTAAAGTTTGCTTATGCCGAATGGAGGCACAACTTTTATTTTTTTACAAGCAGAACCCGATTTTTCTTGTTCCTTTTGCTTCAAGCCTCTCGCTTTCACAATAAGCGGACAGTTCTTCTATGATATTCTCAGGATCTCCATGAAGGATATTCCCAATGGTATAATGCCGGGCAATATTCTCTATCTGACCGCCGCTGAAATCATACTTAGCAGCCAATACCCTTGCTTCCTCTTCCTTCAGGACTGGTATCATTTCGCGCCACATGCTTATACGAGCTTCCACGGTTGGTTTCTCGAACTTGATTTTGTAGAGGAATCGACGCTCAAAGGCTTTATCCATGTTCTGTGCCAGGTTAGTTGTGGCAATGAGGATTCCATCAAGCGTTTCCATTTCCTGAAGGATAATGTTCTGGATAGAGTTTTCCATCTTGTCAACAGCCTTTTCAGCACCTTCTTGACGCTTACCAATAACTGCATCAGCCTCGTTGAATAGCAGTATGGGGGCAATGTTACTCTCCTTGACTTTTGCACGGTAATTGTCGAATACTTGCTTAATGTTCTTTTCACTCTCGCCCACCCACATGCTTTTTATCTGTGATATGTTGACTTGAAGAATGTCTCGCCCTGTCTGTCTAGCTAGTTGTAGCACGGTCTCGGTCTTGCCAGTTCCTGCGGATCCATAGAAAAGACAAGTAAACCCACAACGGAAGCCTGTCTCTTTCATTCTTGCATGAACTTGCTTATACTGTTCTTCGTCTAAGAGCTTGCCCAATTCGGTTATCTGAGAACCAATCTTCTCTCCGTAGAATAATTTTTTGGGGATAATATCTTCTGACCTGACCATATCACCACGTTTTCTATTCTGGGTCATGGAGGAAAGGCCAAGTTCGTCAAACAGTTCTCGCTTTGCCTCAGAAGTCATCCTCATTGAGTCTCTGTTTACGAATCCATCTTCATTGTTATGCTCTATCAGTTTCTCTTCAAACAGGATATGATCACCGTTGTTTAGTCTCTGTTTCAAGTAGGATTTGTCATGCCTGTATTCATAGAGAAATTCAACATCACGGTATCTGATATTGTCATCATTGTTGTTAACAAACAGATGAGAGAACAGAATCAACAACATTTCTTCATGTTCCTCAAAGTCATAGCTCTTAACTTTCTGAACAAATACCAGTTGGTCGTTACAATTGAAAAGATGATGTATCTTCTCAACTGTTGCTTCATACTTCAACTCTTTGCTTTCACGCATATTGAAGATGTCCTCTAATTCTGCAAATAGTTCATGGCATGATAAGCCTGAACAATCTTTGGGAACATACATTTCATCTTTCTTGAACGCCTCGATTACTTCAATTGGAACTCTATATGTTATACTGTTGCTATCACGGCAGCACCTTACAAGTTCCCTCTTTTCCAACACGTCAATGTCTGACATGTATCGTAGAATCCTAGTGGTTCGGCAATCCAGGAACTTACCAAAGTCACTAATTGAAATGCTGGTGTCAGAACTGTTATCAATAAACAGTGCCATCATCACGCTCTGCTCCTTGGTAAGTTTCATCTTATCGGACACATATTTAATATATCTGTCAGCCTTTCGGTAGAACTCGCTACTAAGTCCTGTACCCTTTGCTTTTTCCATAATCTGCTCTACTGCTGTGAGCAAATCCAATTTCTTTCCTGCTGCCATTTTCTTATGCCTTTTTTGTTCATGTGAATTATTATGGCACAAAGTTACGAGCGAGATATGCCGTTTAGGGGCATAGGTTGGAAAAATTTGGGGAAACGAATAAAAAAACTGTCTTTTTCTTTTCTATGGCATCTTTTTCAACCTTAGAAAGAACCCGTGAAATATCGGTTTCATCCTCCCACCACATTTTCGCCACATCATCCACGAGAATGATATTAAAGCTACAATTGGCTAAAGACAGCCAGCCATCGCCATCGAATTGAACATAATTTGACCAAAAAGATCCATTCGGTAAATAATCATTTAGCTCTTCTGGATGCCACAGAAAGCCATGAGTTTTATATTCTGACAGTTCTTGCTCTAGCCAATTGTATTCAAGTTCGTCAGTTGCGCTTTCAAGACAGTCCTTTCTTACCAGAGAGAACACTTCGTTTTGTATTTCCTTCTTGGCATAGGTTAGTACGGTTAAAGGCTGACCTAAGTCTATACCTATTTCATAGATAAAACTGCTAACATCCACTACAGGTTGACTTGACCTAACAAGCCATAAGCCAGGCTGGATGACCTTCTCAAATGAATCAACGATTTCCATACTATACACGTTTTATTGTGCAAAAATAAAATGGAGCTATGCCGTTTTGGGGCACAACTCCTTAAAAAAGAATTGTTTATCTTCAAATCATTCTATGTCGTAGGATTTCACTAGCAAATCATACATTTTTGCTTGGTGGGCGTTCTTTACGTCAACTTTCCAGCCTGAAGGTGACTTCTCCGCATCAAGATACATTAGATACATTTTGATACTTTGTAGTGCATGATTGTGAGCTTGATCCATGATTCTTGCAAATTTGACTGTCACTGGATCGTCGCTTTGTTGAGAGTTGAAGCTTTGCGAAATCATTGCAAGATTGCCAAATGAGTGTATATCCTCATTATCCCATACGTCATTGTTTTCTTGATGTTGAGGATGAAGATGCTCAATGGATCTGTTTGCCCTAAACACATACTCGTCAATAATTTGTTTCTCTTCTTCTGTCAAATCAAATTCTTCCTTTCGCTCCCACAAATAGTAGTCCAATCTCCAGAACCAATATCTGTCTATTCCATTGTCATAAGTCATTTCGCTTACGTCAGTTGGAAGAGTGTGAAGAGAGTTGTCTATCTCTTTTATCCACAGCAACAAGTGGTTTGTATCTTGTACTTGTTCCTTATGCAGTCTTTCCAAAGTAGGTTTCAGCCAGTTATAAAAGGGAGTTTGAGATACATACAGCATGGACTGATATTGCTTCAAAGCTTCTGCTGATGACCCTCTCTTGAAAACGATGTCATATTTGTTAGCGTTCTCGTCACCCTCTTTGTAAACAATATAATAGTCAAGCAACAAGCGATAGAATAAAAGCTGATTGTAAAAGTCTTGCTTGTCTGGGATAGGATGTAAATCGTATATCTTCAACAACTCATTTCGATAGAACGAATAGGATCCTGAAAGATCCAAGTGCAGGTCAATGACCATCATTAAGAACTCCGGAAATGTGATAAAACTCCGTTCTCCTGTTTCAGTAAACGACTGTTTGAAGTCCTGTTGCTTGGCTTCAATACTACCAATCTCATTATTGTCTTCTGAGTCATAAGAACTCTCGCACAATTCAAATGCTTCATCATATTTGTGGCTTCTACACAATCCAATGGCATGTTCGTACTTGGAACGATAATCTTCCTCCAGGTCTTTTTCGTCTCGTTTTATTATAGGACGATTAAGGTCACAAACGGCATTCCATATTCGCGTAAGATGCTCTTTGTTGTCCTCGCCTTGCATTAGCCGTACTTTCAAAATCTCATGTTGTTCCAAGCCTTTGCCCCCTGCATTCATGGCTTCAAAGTATTTGTTAAGCGAAGCAGGGTTGTTTGCGTATGATGCAGGCAACTCAGAAAAGAAGAACGACATTCTACAATAAACACTCTTTGCAAAAGCTTTTCGCTGATCTTCGGTGGAGAATTGAGAAACCATGAAGTCTGATATTACTTGTTTTCCCTCCTCCATTTTCCTATTAGGATCAATCACCTCTGCCTGACCATTTATCACAGCTGCAAGGTATTCATTATCTTTTGTTCTTGAAATGAATCTCAGCCTCTTTCCATCGTCTAAGAAGTTATTCCATTCTTGATAATAATGTCGCAAGACAATGGCTACAAGTGTCATTACCGTAAATCTTTGTTGGCCATCAATTAGATCATAATGATTGCCTGACTTGATACATGACAGCATCCCCAAGTAATAAGGAGTACCATCATCATGGGACGGCTCAAAGTGATTCTTAAGGTCGTAAAGCAATCCTATGACCTGTTCTTCTCCCCAGGAGAACAAACGCTGATAGAGAGGAATGGAAAAAGATAATTTTTCCTCTACAATCTTTTCTGGTGTATATCTATAGGTATTCATTGTTATACTTATCAATTATTGTCATGTCTGTAAAATCATCGTATAGGTCGGAGAACATATCCTGTAAACGCTGATAGAACCTCATGCCTATCCCCTGTTCTTCTACGTCTCTGCCATTTTTCTTTATTGTGGAAACACATTCTGCCAGAAAGAATGTGGGTGAAGATGCTTGATCTATCATCATCACGATTTCAGAATCTTTTGCATACTCTCTTATCTTATAAGCCAATGCGCGGGTAGCTTCATATCTGTGTTGAGCAATGTACCCAGATATACAGAACAAAGCCTCAGTCAGATACTGCTCACCGAATTTCAAATAATATCCAAATAACAGTGTTTCAATAACATCTGCATATTTCCAATGCGATTCCCATTTTAGGTGATTACGCAAGGCTCTAACTTGACGTGTCCCTGAGAACTGCTTAAACCTATTCACAAAGTGTTCAGTATATGCAAAGAAGTGAGAACCACCTTGGATCTTCTCGTAAAAATCAAATTTCTCACCAAAAGGAGGTATCTCAGGGAGTATAAGGGCAGAAGAAAATTCTTCTTTAACACAGAAGCGTTCATCTGGGTTGAAGTTCTTTTTCCTCATCCATTTCCTGAGTCGGAACAAATGTGCGGCAAGAGTTTTTTCCAAAGAAGGATAATCATTTTCAATCAGATCATTCCACCTGCTTGCCAAATGCTCTGCTTGTTTTTCAATAAAAATATAGCGTAGATGGTGTGCTTTTAACAAGTCATAGTCTGATAGCGGTACACCCTTGGAATTTTCATTGGAAAAGAAGGTGTATGCCAAATCCAAGCGGCTTTCTTTAAGAATCAGTACGGTAAAAATGAGTTGGTTTATGATTCTACTACATAGAGTTTCATCATACGACCTTGATGTCAAATGCTTGATTAACCATCTGCTGTTTGCCACATGCTTCTTGGAGTTTTCAGAAAGGAACTTCTGGGTTAGCAATGGCATATTTCCCTGATAGTTTAATTCTCGAACTATTAGGGTTAAAGTAACCAATCTTTGTTGCCCATCAATAACAGCATAATTGCCATTTGGGTCTTTTTGCAGAATGATAGTACCTAAATGGTATTCGCCATCATGGGGAATCTCCTTCAAACTATCCCAAAGAGCCTTAACCTGCTTATCTTCCCAGCAATAGTTTCTTTGATAATCTGGAATGACAAGGTTATTCCCAAATAGTTTGCCCAAAGAACACGTAGCCAGGCATACTTCATCATCATTCAGCCCTTCCTCTGAGAAAACGGTATCTCCCTTATATGCTTCCACACTAGGATTGACAGATGTCCGACGAATTATCTTTTCAATAATTGGATCAAAGATACCCATTATTTCAACAAAAGCATTCATAAGCTGTTCCCAATTATCTGTAGCAGCGTCTATTCTGCAACGGCATTGATTCCTTCCTTGCCACCCCAACCAATGTAATTTCGGGTTTCTGGAAGTCTGGAATCTCAATTCCTTTGCAAAATACTTATAATCCGAACTTTGGTATTTTCCTTCAAGATGTAACTCAACTGCACCTCCAATATACTCATAATGGAGATCCTTGTCATCTTTCAAGACAGTGGTGACATAAAGATACCTACTGGACTGCCATGTACGATACTCATGGTAGGCATATACATATCTTTCAGGAAAGCAATCCTTAATGAACTTTTCTAAATGTTGGTCAATCCATGCCATAGTATTACTTTTTAATCGATTCTATTTTTATTTCAAAGGATTTCTCTTGCTATCCAGGCACAAGCTTCTGCATCTGCCAGTGCATGATGGTGATTCTCTAACTGATAACCACACTCTGCGGCCACCGTATGCAACTGATGATTCTCTAAGTCAGGGAAACTACGACGTGATGCACACAACGTATCGTAGAAATCATAGTCGGGATAGTCCATCTGATAAACACGGAACACTGCCTTCAGACACCCTTCATCAAATGGCTTGTTGTGGGCCACAAGAGGCAAGCCCTGGATTAATGGCTCTATCTGCGCCCATACTTTCGGAAACACGGGAGCATCTTCTGTATCTTCCCGGCATAGGCCATGTACCTGGGAACACCAATAGTTATAGTAGTTTGGTTCTGGTTGGATAAGTGAATAGAAAGAATCCACTATCTCACCATCCCTAACAATGACAACTCCTACAGAACAAACGGAAGAGCGTTCATTATTTGCCGTTTCAAAATCTATAGCTGCAAAATTCTTCATATATTATGTCTTTTCTGTTATTTCAGCAAATCTTCTATTTTGTCCCACCTTTCCTCGGCAATTTTCAGTCCGTTCTGTGACTGTGAAGCTAAAGGATTCTGATATTCAGGATATGTGTATTTTAATGATGACTTACCAGGTTGGTTTTTACCTTCCAACCATTCAGTAAAAACTCCAACTATCGGTTTGCATGTCAGAGTTCGATTCCAGTCTTTTACATACCAAAGGTTGCTCGAAACGATTAGTTTCTTGACCTCATCTTTTGATAAGATATAGAACTTCATTTCGGAATAGTTTTCTTTAGGCATATACACAAATACCCACGGACCGATAATCGAAGTGTCAATATTAGGTATTGTACCATCCAACTCAGAAGTGAAGCCTGTCAATATGTTATGTGTTGTTCCGGTTTTGACCTGTATCATAACACTCTTCCCTGTTTCTGGGTTCATACAAACCAGATCAGCATTTTTGTAATTCTGAAATGAACTGTTGATATTGATTACATCAAAGCCTTTCTTCAATAATTCCAAGGCTACAGCGGTTTCGCCTATAGCACATATTCTTGTATTATCTTTCTTCATGTTAGTCTTTTCCTATTCCGTGTAACGAACCAAGTGCAAAGAATATCCATCTAGGCAATATAACATTGCGGATATTGTATTTATACCATTCGTCAAAAGCGGTTACAACTTTGAATTTGTAGTTCGAATCGATATGGAAAATACCTTTGAAATCAGCAAGGACAAACGTTTCGTCAGGACGGCTATGGGCATAGATTAAGAATTCGTTAAACGCCTTTTTCATGTCACCGATAAAATCGTCCTTATCTGGCATTGGGATTTCATAGTATTTTTTGACTTGATAATCTGGAAGATTGTCTGCGAAGATGAAGTAGCATGGTTCTCCGTTCTCATCTTCATCATTTGCTTCACAATCTCTGAAATATGTTAGAGTCTTGTCATCAGTAAGTACCTCCTCAATCTCGTCATAAGCGAAACGTTGCATTTTCTTTCGCAAGGACGTGCCTTCAATAAACGTCGGAGCGTTCATTGCTACGGAAGCTTTTTCGCCTATTTCGGCAAAAGAAGGCCCACCTTGGCAGAAGGCATCTACTGCCCACATTACAAACATGGGATTATACTCTTTGAACATCGTTGGATTTACATTTACGAAAGCTGTACCGTCTTTGTGAATGGCACCACGTCCTTCAAACAAAATGTCGCAGTTGTCACCAGCCAAACCTGGCAATTCTGCATCATTAAAGTATCTAACTAAAGATGTATAGCCTTGATGTGTCACTACGTCACCAGTAAAAATATCTCTGCCCATATCGTCCTTTAACTTTGTGTCAACACCTGCAAAGATGACTGGCACAGTGGATAAAAGCGTATGAGCAAGTTGGTCATTTTTGTGGTAAGGAACATAGTCTTTATCTTTGGTGATTAGCATCATAACATCACCATCGAAATAAAAATCACCAAAGTAGGCATAGTCAAACTTACCCCAAGGGTTAATGAATCGTACACGTCGGCTTAACAAAAACCTCTTAATGTCTTTGCGTTCCATAATGTCACGATAGTATATACGGCACATGTCCTGTATTCCACGAAAGCTAAAATTGACTTTATCCATAGTTATTCCTTATATTTGTTCCACATTCTTTTTATTATGCCACCGATTTCCTTACGGAGCCAGAAGGGTTCCAACACCTCAACATCTTCGCCATTGGATAGAAGTTCAATAATGAAATCGAACTCAGGACGTAAACGATATGTAAATATACTGTATTCGTCGTTCCTCTCCACCTCATCCTGAGAAGAATGAAGCTTTAATGAACGTATATAGTTCGCTTGACCTGCTGAAACTTTGATTATTACCGTCTCTGTCTTTCTTTTGGTTCCTGCTATCACACCATAACAATCTTGGAAGAACACCGACGGCTCAAAATCTTCTGGCATTTTGAACTTATCCTTTTGCTTCCATAATCCATAGATGCGATCAAGAGAATAAATCATCACTTTGTTATAGTAAGGACTGAGGGCTACCATGTACCAACGCTGTTTGAATAGCTTGACGCAGAGAGGATGCACATTAAACGTGTGGCTCTCTTCACGCCAATAACTCTGATAAGTAATGCGGATAACATTGTTGGTTTTCATTGCCTCAATTATCATTGGCAGATACTTAACTCCTGAAGGTATATCTTCAAGTAGGATGCGGTCTTTCAACTGTTGGCTATCCAAAAGTAGGTTGCTCACAGATATTGTACTTAGTAGCCAACTGCGAAGTCCACCATTTTCGACTTCTCGCGCGTTACCTATATAATAATGGTAGCCACCTTTACGTTCACAGTCAATGACAAGACCGAACATTTCCTCTGCTGCAATACGCCATTTGTGAAATGTTCGTAAAGGTATTGGTTCTACGTCCATGTCATCGTCCAGCCACTTCTGATTGATTTCTTCAAAAGTTATATGACCAGCATTATAGATGGTTTCTACCAGCCAGACGTATTTTCCTAATAGATTTTTAGCCATAATCTGAAAATGTTTCTGCAAAGATAATCAAAACATGTGTAAAATTGAGGCATAAGTTATAAAAAATGCTGTTTATTAAAGTTTTTTATCCAACTTCTGCTTCTAATATCTGGATTATTCTGTCAGCCACCTCGCTCGTAAGCCCCTCTCTTGAATCAGTTTTTACGAAATGAGCAGCTTGACTAGTAAAGAACAAATCCTCATCATCAACTATACAGTAAGGGTTGTTTGCTGCTCTATGTAATTCAATCCAAGCAAATACCTCCAGTCCTTTTGAATATTTCACAGCTTGAACTATATTGGAATCTGTCTCTGGGATATAAAAGTTGGCAGATACCAAAGTAGGAGTAACAGAATGAAGATGCGATGGCAACTGCCTATACCACCACATTTCGTCTAAATACCCAAAACCCATTTCTTTCCATGATGAAGAAATTACAATCCTGGCATTTGTTGCAACAATGACACGTTCTAATTGAGCAACAGCCTGGGGATCAAACAACTCTCCATACTCATCAGACCTATCAAGTTGATTCTTGAACAAATAGGCTTGGTATTCAGTCGTATTCAAAACACCATCTAAATCTAAAAACAAATACTTTTCCATATCAGAATTCAAATAACTGGGGACAAATATAAAAATAAGGTATGCCAAATAGAGGCACAAGTCATAAAAAAGTTTCATATAAAGGACAAAAAAGAAAAGCATACCATTCCTGATATGCCCTCCTTTCAGAGTAGTCAATAGTAGTCTATCCTGTGTGCATACTTGGGATTCGTGAATGTCTTTTCCAGTTCCTCGTATATCCCAACCTGATCCTCGATAGAAAACTCTGACAGTTCGATTGAATCAGCGTACTCGTCAAGCAGAATCCTTACCGATTCCTTTCCTGGGTCGATATAGATTTTGTCGATATGATACACTTCTTCCTCGTAGTAGCTGAAGGACTGTCTTATTTGCAAGCCACCCAACCCAACCTCACAGTCTCTTTTTGCCAGGTCGATAATGGCTTTCTTTACCTTTTCCTTCAGTTCTTTCAGTTGTTGCTTGATACTCTCCATAATCGTTAGTCTAACCATGAAGTCCAATATGATTCTCCCTTGCCGTCATCATAGAGGTCGTTGTATTCCTCTTCCGACAAGTGCTTATGCAAACACTCTTCCGAACAATAATACTCAGCACCGTTCTCAATGCAAAATCCCTCGTACATGGGGCTTCCACATTCTGAACAGCATCGTATATGTTCCAAATCCAGTTCATCTACAAGAGTATCTGTTGTGCTATGCCCAATTACATAGTCTGCCATAAACTCCTGTATGTCCCTTGCCTCCAGTCCACCGTTGTCTTTTATGAGCTGGTGGAAAAAGCTCTCCAGATTTGAGGATGCCAAAACTTCTTGTCTCAGCACTTCCTTTGGGTCTTTCTTACATTCCATATTCTCGTTCTGTTATTTCGTTTACACTCATCCACTCACAGTCACGCAAGCGGAATTCATACTTATCTTCCAACGTGTGAAGAAAGTCCTCAAAGTCCTCATATTTCTCGGCCTCTTTCAGTTCTTCGTCCGTCAGTTGAATCTTGATTAGGGTACCTCCTGTATAGTCCAGGAGTAACACAAACTTTGTCTGATTCTTACTCATACTCTTTCCTGTTTAATGGCCAAGGGTCAGTCAGCAGCACATAAGCTACTAATGTTAATGCGACCCTCAGCAGGAATCTTGTTGATGTTTTCATTTTCTTACTAGTCTTATAAATTTGATTTCACTTGCCGTCGGATATAACCTTCGGCATTTCTGGTAGGCATAGCTCGGATTGTTGGACTGTGCATATGCCTTGAAATCCGAACCTGCCACCGTTACCATAAACTCATAGGTGTTCATTCTGATACCACTTCGTATGCGTTAAAGTATATCATCTTGTCATCATCTTCCGTGTTGCAGTTCCAGTCGCTGATGGCTTGTTCCATATCAGCCCTGGTCTTGACTTCCTTTCCGATGATTTCCGATACATAGGTACAGACACCCTCGATTGTAGTAAAGTATTCATAGTCCAAATCATACTCGATGCGGAAACGGTCTTTGAAATAGTTGCCGCCTGTATCGTTAGTAATGAATACACCCATGCCATCCTCTTCTGCCATGTAGTAGATTTCAAGGGATGGATAGGTTTCCTTGACTAGTTTGAATACCTCGTTCATAGGCCCCCAAGCGGTTTCTGTGTTGAAACGGAGTATTGATCCGTTCCAATCCAGGTCACTCCAGGAACCTCTGCAATAAACCTTCTGCCAATCTGCTCCCAGCTTAGTTACAAGGCATCCCAGCCATGTCTTGCCGAAAGAATTGTCAACTAAAGGTTTCCTTCTGTTTTCCAGATTGTTCATTTTGCTAAACAAACTCTGGACTTCTTTCCTCTTTCCGTCTATGACGTATGAGGTATAGCACCAATTCGGCATATCTACTCCTTTCTTTAAGCGATAGTGAAATAGGTGCAATGATTGAAGTCTGGGGAGAATGGTGAGAAGGAAATCATCTTGAATCCCTTGCCGAAACGTCCCCGGTACTTCTCCAGTGAAAACTTCTTTGGCGTAGCCTTTCCCCTTGCTACCGATGTGTGGTGTGGGAGAAAGCCATGCTTGATAAGTCGCTTTACTGTGTTTCGCTGCTCCTGGCTAAAGATGTAAGCCTGTGCAGCAGCCTTCTTTGTAGGATGGAGCGTCTTGATGGTCGCCCGATCCTGATTGTTAATGTCGATAATCATAATGTTTAATTTATAATGTTAATAAAGTCTCTTTGGTCGATAGACACTGGCTTTAGATGCAGGTGGCTGTACTTTCTTGAAGCAAGCTCCCCATCCCCACCAGTGGTTTTCAACATTCTCAGTCAGTTCTTCTACGGTCATTCCCTCCTTGTAATGGCGGCAAACGTCCCGTATCAGTTCGTCCTCAAATCCGTCTTGTTTCGGATTCAAGCCCATGTAGTCGGTGTCGATAGTGATGTTCCACTCGTCCACACCTTCAGGTTCCTCAAAGTAGATGGTGCATGGCATTGTGATAGTCCTTGCCCCATTCCTTTTCTTCCTGTTTACGATAATGTCATCTACTACTATTGCCATCTTTTTGGTCGATAAAGTTGATGATTTCAAATAGTTCGTTGAGTGACATATCTTCAATCGGCTCCTTGAATTCCTCTGGAGCATCTTCCTCATCTTCATTCAGGTGGTCTGGGTAGGCAGGTTCCTCCTCATATTCCACTTGACAGATGTGATGATCCATGTAGATTGATGTGTAGTGCCGATTGACAACAATTCCGTTATCGTTGCAGTCTGTCACCTCGAATCCAAGTTTTACCCCCTTCTCCTTGGTGTTCCAGACATACTTCGCCAAGGCATTCAGTACGCTTTCCCTTGCGTCCGTGAATATAGCCATTAGCGGATTGATTTCGTTTCCCCATCGTTTGAAAGCATCTTCGGGTTTGTATAGGTCATCTGGAAATGCCCATTTTATGCCCTGCTCATTAGATGTGATGGGTACAAGCCCCTGGCTTCTCCAGAACTCTTCGCCCTTGACAGGCATATTGAATCTTTTGAAGAAGCCCCTGTTCTCGCCCAGGGTGCGCCAGAAAACGGTTTCCCCAGACATGTACGGTTCTTTGTCTAACATTGTTGTCTCTTTTTTGCTGCTATGCTAGTCTTTCAGCGAAACGCCAAACCCAGTCATAGTAGCGGTTAATAAATCTTCTAATCATTAGTCCCATTCGTTTAAGTTCCACGATTCAATTTCATAGTTCACGCTGTAGCCCTGAGTCTGGTCGCTATCCTCGAAGTCCTTCCTGAGCCGACGTTTTATTTCAGCCTCACGTTGCCTCTTTGTAAGGGGTATCATTTCGTGGATGCTCTCAAAGAACTCATGGTCATCTATTGCGTGGTTTTTCACGATGGCATTGACGGCAGCAGTCCTGGAGGTGAATACCCCCTTGAATTCCTTTTTTGCCGTACTATGCCAGGCATCTGTCTCAAAGACAGTGAATACTTGTCTTGCCATAGTTTCTAATACTTAATGTTATACCTTTTCAGCAGCACAAACACCTGTGATGGTCTGAACTCATATCCCTTGGAGGTTACGAATCCCTCCTTGTTCAGTTTGTCAGTCATTTCAGTAAGTGTCATGCCCTGCTCCGCTAGGATTCTCAGCATAGCGACAGCCCTTTTGTTATTGGGGTTATCCTCTGCCTTTTTCCTGTTAGTCTTGTTGCTGTTCTCAATAGCCGTCTTATGTTTTCCCATCAGATGCTCCGGGTTGCCCAGCTTGCATCCTCTGGCTTTCTTGGCGGCTAATGCTTGTCTTGTTCTGGTACTGATAAGCTCTGCCTCATATTGACTAATGGAAGCCAAGATATGCAGTACCATCTTGTTCGCTTGTGGAAAATCGCAGAAAACGATCTCCACGTCAGAATCAAGTAGAGCGGAAAGGAAGCTCACATTTCTTGCCAGTCGGTCGAGTTTAGCCACAATCAGCTTTGCTCCATAAGTCCGGCACTGTGATAACGCTTCTTTTAACTTGGGTCGCCCCTTGTCAGTTTTGCGTCCGCTCTCTACTTCAACATACTCAAGAATCGGCTTTCTGTCACGAAGGTAATTGTGTATTATTTCCCTTTGTGCTTCAAGTCCAAGTCCTGAATATCCTTGCCTTTGTGTACTCACTCGCAGGTAAGCCACAAATCGCTCGTCGTTATTATACATTTTTTAACATGGTTTTCAGTTATTAGACGTCCGTCTTGTATTTGAAAATCCGTATCAAGGAAAGGAGAATATACCATATTCCGATATTTCACGAAACAGGCATATTTCCCCCATCCCGTCCTTTTAGAGAATAATGATTTCCATAGGTCTGACTTTCTCAGGATTGTCGGGGTCTTTGAGAAACGGATATTCCTCAGATACCCTTTTCTCGTAATTCTCGACATTCTCCACAGCGTCATCTATTACAGAAATCAGATTGTCAAGGAAAATGGACTCGTGTCTTTCCTTCGTTTCTCCAGATTCGGAGATAAGGCAGACTTCAAACAAATCCTCTCCTTCATTCAGCGTTACTTGTACCAAGCCAGTGTGCTTGAAGCCCTGGACGTGGAACTCGATACCGTACTTGATCGGTTTCAGGCTCTCAGGGTCTAAGCCCCAAGACGAAACGATGTCAATTCGGGTTTTGAGAATGGATAGTATGTACTTCCCAATCTCGATGTCATGCTGTTCAATCTTTGCCATGATGATTCTCTTTAAAAGAAGCAGCACTCTATGTAGCTCCAGTTTGGTGCTGACTGCTCCATGAACTGCTCCATGATTCGTATTACCTCTTCACGCTCGTATTCCAGAGCTTCCAAGGCGTTGTCAATAGTCTCTTGTGCATCAGCATCGAGTTTGTCATAGCTTCTAAGGGTGTCTATTCCCTTTTGCCAGTCCTCTTTGCTGACTTCAAAATCGTCATCCCACGTCTCTCCTGTATAGTACACGTCAAGTGCATCCAGGAGGTCGTGGAACTCACTGATTTTCCAATTAAAGTGAGCGGAGTCTGACCACTCAACTTCGTACTTTCTTGCTATGTGAAGTCTTTTTCCCATGCGTTATGTTTTTGATTGTTCTTGTTTGTAGCCCCTCAGTAGTTCCGGGTTCTCCATGATGTTACCGATGACATAAGCCTTTTCCCCATGAACTGCGTCATAGAGATTCCATTTGCTGCATGTCTCGATGTTATCTGGGTCACTCGCAATCACGAAGGAGCCGTTGAAATACACTACCAAACCGATAATCTCCGAATGGAAAAACTCTCGGTCGGGCATCCTCAGAATGTCACCCTCAAAAATCTCATTGATGGTGTCGCTTGCTTTCCTGGCATTAATATCCATGATGCCAGTTCCTATCCCGATGGAGTCAGGATTGCAAGTATAGAATACCGTTGTCCCTCGGTTGTCTATTGTTATTCCTACCCGATGGAGCAAAACGGTCTTCCGATGTTGCAGGTCGCCATAGTGCCAACCGTTCACATCTTGTCCTCTGAATTTGTATTTTCTCATTTCTAATCGTCAATTACTATGTTCGTTGCCAGTCCGACACTCTCATAGGTGTCATCAAGGAAGGCTCCGAACCTTGCGTTGTTTACCATCACGACCCTTGCCAGTCTGAGGTCTACACGATTGATGTTCTTCCTCACGATGTCCTTCAGGTCGTTTGCTGTCTTGATGCCCTTCTTTCGGATGATGTCAACCACATAGTCAACATATTCCTGGAAGAGCGCGTCGTATTGTCTCTGATCCATTGTTTCTTTACGGTATGAAAGTTTTGTTTACTACAGTTTTATAATGCCTGTACCCATTAGCATCTGCCTGGGGAATCCGTACTTTAGTCCATACGATTTTCCACCAAGGGTTGTCCTTGGGGTCAGGCTTCTCGTCCATGAGCATATCCACTACGGGCTTGTGTAATGGGAACACGCAGGTCAATGCTCGTCGTTTGCTGCCCTCACTGAGACTTGCCCAGTATTTGAGGCTCATCTTCGTTGTCTTTGCCATACTCAATCTTCTGTTATACAGTTCTCACGGAGGGAGTGGAGAATGTGCCTGACGATTCTCCTTTTTCTCCCCTCGTCATCTTCATCCACCAGATTTCTCAGGCAGATTTCGATGTTATGATACAATGTTTCACTTATCACCATAGTATTGAAATGCGTCTTGTCGGTGTACTTTGCCGAAGGTCAGGGCAATGTCGTGGTAGTTCATGCCGTCTAATGCGGCATCACCACAATATCGCTCGATTCTTTCCTTCAGTTCTGGTATGGTTTCACATATCTCAATGGTTGGATAGAGGATAATGAGAGGTCTGAATGATACCCTGCTTCCATCTTCATCACATTCTATTGCAATGCCGTCGTAGAAGTCGAAGTAGAGTTCCATTTCATCTGAATCATAGTCTCGTCTGTCTGTCAGGTCAAAATCCAACTCTTTCGGATAGATAATGATGTCCTCGACAAAATGATCCAATGTCTCTCGTTGCGTAAATGGTCTGTATCTGAACTCCGTCCTGCAAAAGAAGAAGTCCTTGTACTTACCATCAAACTTGCCACTCACGATATAGTTGCCGTCCACGAAACGCTCTGCGTCCTCCTGGGTCAGCTTCTCATCCTGTGTGGTCATCTGAATCTCAATAGTTCTCTGAACCTTGAAATTCCTGAATGCTTTGTTCTGTTTCATAAGCCGCGATTCTGATTTAGGCAGAAAGCCATGAACTTATCCAGTTGCCTCTCGTCAATGAGTTCAACCAGGAAATGTATCTGTGCTTCCAGCTTCTTTATCCGTTTCTCTACAGGGCTTACGCCATCCTTGTAATTCCTATTTCCCATAGTATTCCTTCATATAGCAGGCTTCACAAAGGGAGCCATAATCGTTAACATCACTACGGGTCATCGGTTTCCCACAATAGTCACAATGCCGTACCGTCTCATGGTGAACATGAAAGGCCGTCTGGAAAAGTGGGTGCTTCGCATTCTTCTTGCCATAGAGGAATTCCATCTGCTGACGGCGTTTCCTCTGGGCTGGGGTTTCTTTCTTTGTTTTTGTTGCCATATCAATCTTTCAGTTTGTCGTTATACTTGCTGTAAACGTATTCCAAGAGGATTGACCGCATGACACGGGCTTTGTCGGTCTCATCATAGCAGAAGTAGTATGTCCTGCCATTGCCATAGCGGTCTAACCTTCGGATCTCCCCTCGGAAATTGCCACGTCGGAAGAAATCGTCATATTCCTCCGATGTGTTAGTATCGGTATTCTCGTACTGGATATAGAAATCCAAGAAGAGTTTACCCTTAATCAGCTCAACACTCTCAACAGTCGAATTCCAGTTGTTGCCTTTACGTCTGTCATAGCCGATTCTGAGCTGCTTGTCCCGGCTCTTGTAGAGCCTACTGCCAGCCTCTTTCACAATCTTGGTGATAGTGGCCTCAGTCGTTGCCATTAACTCAGCTTCCGAAAGAGAATTGATAATCTCCAGTTTCTTCTTTGGCTGTGTTCTGGTAAAAATGATTTGATTGATGTTTGTTGCCATAATTGTTTTGTTATTTAATTGTTCGTTAATCGTCCTCTCTGAAGGCTGCATGTTTCTCGTCCAGAAGCAGGTAGTAGTGACCGTTACCACAGCCCCTATACTCTTCCGAATACCATGCCCTTTCACCTTCAGGATTATACTCTACGCTGTTGTCGTATGATACAGTCCACCGCATAGAGTATTTCCTTTTCTCATTCAGGGCTTCTAACCAGCCCCTCTTGATCCAGTCGTTATAAGCACCACCCCAGTTGATTGTGATGATGCCACGCTTGGAGAGTAAGCTATAATACATGTCAGGTGAAATATGCTCGATGCCATGTTCCTGCATGAATGTATTATGCTCGTCGTATTCACACTTACAGAGATATTCCAAGTCCTCATCATTCAGCTGCTGTAGCTTCATCATGTTTTCCAGAATGTCAGGCCACAGTCCGCTTGCCGTGAGGTACTTGATGATATTCTTAGTGTTCCGCTTGCAAATCGTGACTTTATCGGTGTCCTTTGTGATAGGCTCAACCTTTCGCCACAATTCTTCAAATCCGATGCACCTCCCCCTGGTTCTGCTGCGTTTCTTGAACTCGCATACAAAGCCGTCGGTGGAGATAAACATTCGCTTCCGTTCCTTTGTCCCATCAGCATAGGTGACAAGGAAGTTGTAGTTGCTGGAGTCATGGATTGATTTCTCCACGATCTCCTTTACCTGTGAGTGATTCATACGCTATAACACCACAAAGAAGAAGTCTGGGTAGTTGATAAACAGATTCCAGACCCCTTCGTATATTTGTCCTATAATTGCTTTCATGCTGCGTATTCCTCAATCTTCTTTAACTCACCATTCTTTAGCTTGCCGTACCATGCCTTATTGACTAGGTATGAACACGGCTCGATGGTGTCGCCTGAGATAAAATCACAGTTCTCATAGAAGCCCTCATATTCACTTAGTTCTTGTGATTCGGGCCAGCTAACCACCATAACAGAATCCTGGTCATCCAATACAGGTGCCATTCTTATGTCTCTGATGATGTGGTTCATGTCAACTTTCTCCAATGTCCCTTCTGCTCTGAAATTGCAGTCGATCCATTGTTCAGTTTCCTGTTGCGTCTCATTCATCGGGACTGTTATCTCGATGTCGATGGTACGCTTGATGTGAATTGTCTTATTCATTGTCGTTTTACTTTTTAATGAAATACTCGATTGAAGAGTGTACCAGGATGTAATGTGTCCTGGTCACTCTCGTTTGTTCTTCGTAGGGATTGTAAAAGTCCATACACAAAGCATCGTATAGCTCTGGCAGATACTTCTTAATCCGTCGTTTCAGCCACTTGTAGTTAAGCGGCTTACTCCCTTTCATCAGTCGGTTCCAGCGTTCTATACCGATTCCGATACAGGTACATTCCAGATACATCAGATGAAGGGCAAATAGATTTCGTCGAGGAGGTGCGACTCAACCATTTTCTTGGCTGCTTCGTGACTCCCCTTGTTCCGTAGGTCAAAACCATAATTGTCGCTCGCCATCACATGAATCATAGCGACAAAGGTTCTCATTACTTCTTGCTGTAGAGTACGGTGTTGAACAGTCATACCCATAGCAAACTTTTCAGGTTTCCAACCCATAGAGTTAACAGCGTCTGCAAGTGCTTCTGCTGCCTTGTACTCACGAGTCTCTTTCAATGTTTCTAATTCTAAAAAATCCATTTGTTTCTTGTTTTTAATTGTCCTTTAATTGAAAAGGCCAGGAATATTGCTACCCCCAGCCCATCCATTTTTTAGTTGTTTTCTTACACAGCAATCGACAGGCTTCCCGCTACCTCAGACACTCTCATGTACTGGTCATAGTCATATTCAGGATGGTCGGTCTTGAATAGTGCCAGGTTAAATGATGAGCGTTGGGTAGGCAGTTTTCTTGTAAGCCTCATTGTGTCGGTTGCCCAGGTTCTCACGTTCTTCAACTCCATGTCTTTGAGAATCTTGGCCTTGATGCCGTTCAGTTTCTCTTCGATGGCTGCTTTCGTCTGGATAAGCTCACGGATAATAGCCTCCTGTGAACGATATTCCTCTGGAATGCCGTATGGATTGATGAATTGTTCACCTCGTAGGTCTGTTGCCAACAAATCCTCACATATTTCAGAGGGGATTCTGTTGACAAAGATAATCTCGCTGATATGGTCGAAAGTACCGTCCTTCTTCTGCTTGTTACGCAGATGGATGATGAACAGTCGGCCAACCTTTGCTCCACGGTTCTGACGCTCGAAAAGCATGGCATAGATACTTAGCTGCCATCTTGCCTTCTCGGTCTTTTCCTGCGTCATCTGCCCATAAGTCTTGATGTCTCCAAGGTCAAAGGTATCATCGGACACCCTGTAAACCTTGTCAATCTGACTTGCATAATCCTTTCCATCTGTCACGGTGTACTCGGACGCTTCGTGAGTGAGATTAAATTCTGAGCACAAGGATATGTAATCAATGACCTCCTGGGTCCCGTCACATATCCAGTTCGCATCGAAGTCCTCGCATGATGCGTGAACTCCAGTTCCGTATTCCGCTGCTGCATCTACGATATGCTTTGGAATACCCTCAAACTCTGTCGGGAAGAACTGCCTCTGCAAGACAGGTGTGATACCCGAAAGGAATTTGTCACCTAACAAGTAGGTATGATCCTCGGCGTTGAAAATAACACCGGAATCCTTCAGTTTGATTTTCTTCTTTGCTGCCATAGTTTAAGCTGCTTGTTGAAGTTCGTATTTTCTCAATGTGAATAAAGCCTTGATAGCTTCGTTGCCCTCCACCTCGTTCTTGTGTTGGTTGTAGAGAGCCAAGAGAGAGTTGGTATCTTGCATTGCTGCAATAGCGGCTTTGATACCAGCATAGCGGTCATTGGCAGGCTGTGTAGGCTGTTGTGCCGTCCTGCCCTTTCTCGTTGCCGTAGCCTTCTTCGGCTTCACCTCTGCTGTTGTTGGAGCAGGAATCGTAGCCGTTGAAGTTGCAGTGGAATCCTCAGAACCAGTTGCGTTCTCTGGAAGATCCTCACCTGCATAGATGTAGAGTCCAAGCCCAAACATTGCCAGGTTCTTGACCAGGCATCGCATAAGGGTCTTGTTGATGTCGAACATGGAAACTGCCTCCACCGTCTTGTTGACATATTGGCGGTTGTTCCTGTCCCAGACCTGATACTCATAAGGCTCCAGCTTCATGGGTTTCTGAGCACCGTTGAGAACTGGTAGCCACATCTGATGGGTCTGTTCGTTAGCCGTCACTTCTGTAAAGACCATCACGCCAATGGCAGGGTCAATGAAGTACGGCAGATTGGTTGTCGGGTTGTTGATAATGCGATAGGTGGCTGAAGGATAGACCTTTTTGAATTCACCCCAGGCATTAGCCCATGACAGGTATGTGAGATTGTCGCGCTTCTCACACTTGTCATTCACGTTAAGTGAACGGAGGGCCTCGAAAAACGCTGCCCTGATTTCGTCCTGGCTTGCTCCCTCTGGAAGTCCAGCCAAAATTTCATTGCTTTTACACATAATTGTTTGTTGTTTATTTGGTTAATACTTTTGTTGTTTTCTTGTTCTCCTGTTCTTGCCAGAAGAGAATGTCCTCCCTCGCCAGTTCATAGTTGTTTTCCAAATCCCCTTTGTTGATTTTGTCAGAGCCGTACCAGTCCTTGAACATGGCTTCGACTTCTCCAAAACTCATACTGGGATTATTGGTCAACAGGTCATAGATTTCGCTGTAGAGGTCATCGTAAACAGTATCGTAGTAGTTATGTCTTTCGAGGTAAGCGGTATCATCGACATGTGGGTACACTTTGATACACGTCTCAATGATATGCTCCACGAAAGCCAAACAGTTAGAGACGGCTGGCTTGTAAACAAATTCCTGGTCTGTGTGAGGCTTGTAATACCCACAGCTCAGGTTGATACACGAAACAGCCAGTCCGTTGTCCTTCAGGGTCTCAATATCGGTCATCATTCCGTCGGTCTCTTTGTAGCCGAACTTCTTATAACCAATGTCCTTCAGGAAGTCATCAGAGCATAGGGAAGTCCATCCAATCTGTGTTATCAGATCCTCATGCTCTCGTCTGTCAGGCTCAATCACAAAACGGCAGTCGTTGAAAAAATCCATGTCTGCCTTGTCTGAGCCTCTGCATCCCACCTCTTCCTCGACGAAAAACGCCAATTTGAGGCAGTCATACTTTTGTAAACACATCAAGCCTATCCAAAGACCAACCTTGTCATCAGCCCCCAATCCTTGTTGCTCTTTCCGCTTGGGGGAGAATCCGATAATGATGTCCTCGGCTTCGTAGGCTATGAAGTCCTTAGAGTGTCTTTCCTGTACTTGATCCATGTGGGCCACGATACAGGGGTACGTTTCTGACTTGCCTTTGGTAACGTATAAGTTCCCTGGCTTGTCACACACAATCTTAGCACCTGGAACATTCTGCTTTATCCAGTTCCAGATGAACTTACGAATCTTGCCCTCCCGTCCACTCTTGGAATGGATGCAAAAGAGCTTCTTCAATAGTGAAAAATCCGTTGTCATTGTTTAAGCTGCTGCAAAATTAAATTCAATTAAATCCTCACATCCGATGGGTTTCCCCACCTCCTCGTTGATTGCATCGAAGTACATGCCGCCCCACTCATGGAAATCCCCTCGCTCTATCAGTTCAAAGAGTGATTCCTTGGAAATGGTCTTGTCCTCGTACTTCTGTGTGATGCAATTGTAGCATCTGTAGGTAGTGATGTCGTTGGCATACAGGTAATACTCGTCATCATAGTCGGAATAGTGCCAATGCTCTTTCTTGTACTCCAACTCTGCCTCGTCCCGGCAGTCCTCACAGCAATAACCCTTTCCTGTTATGCTGCTCTCGTAAACATCGTCATCCTCATCGTAATACGCAGGGTTGAGCATCTTCTCCCCACACTTCGGACAGGTCACAACGTCATCCTCGTGATACCATTTTTCGTTAAACCGAACAAAATCATCACGATCCTCAATGTCAACAGTCTCTTCGTTGCCATGATAGTAGCAAGTACAAACCTCCCATGCGTCTCTGTCATGGTAGGAATCATACTCGTCAGGTTCTTCTTCGTCGCCGTTCTCTGATGCGTCCAGGCTACCCTCCGTTACGTCAAGTGAATAATCTCCAGCCTCATAGTTGTAGGCTTTGTGATGATACATAGAGTACCATTTGAAGGTGTCCTGGTAACTGAGAATATCATCCCAGTCAAGGTCACAGTCAATATGGAAATCTTTGTCAGCGAGCGAGTTTCCATGAATGTCAATAATGGAACTTGCGTCTGAACATGCTGCCCCTATCTTCTTATAGCAGTCAATCTCACCAGCCTGAATCAGTGCGTCTATGAGTGCCTGTTTGTAAACATCGTTGCAGCCGACCGCATATTGGCGTTCTGCATAACGATACCTGTTACCTTCCTTGTCGTAGACCTCTGGCCATACGATGCAACGGGCGATAATCATTCCGTCCTCATCTTCGAGATAAGCCGCTTTTGCAGTCACGGCATCCTTGTAGAAAGAATGAAGGTCTTTGTTGACCATGCAGGAAACAAAAGCGTCAGAATCTTCATCGTAGCCTTTCAAACGGCTGGAATCATAGATGTCTGAGAAGTTGTCATTCACATACAACTTGTTCTTTGGCAGCTTGCCGATTGAGTAGGCTTGCCAGTCACGGGCGAACTCTTCACAGAGATATGTGACCACCTCTTGCGGAAGGGACTTACCGAACTTGGTACATTCGATAAGCTTCTTGTAGAACTTGCCGCACTTCATCTTCCAGGGGCGACTGTTCTCATTGTTGACGTAGCGTACAGCATTGGGAGTTCCATCTTCGCAGATGCCGTTCATGCTGTCGAGGGAATAGATGTCGCTGTAGTAGGTCACGCCCAATAGGTTGACCTCGTAGCGAAGTTTACTGCTCTTGGCTCCGCTTTCATGGAGCTTCTTGATGCAGACGTTTTTGAGATCCACCATGTTTCTGATGCTGAGTAAGGTGTAATCTCCAGTTTCGATGGCTCTTTTATGAACCGATTTGTCCTTCAGGAGAGCAAGCAGGATTTTGTTCTTCCTCGCCTTTTCTTCTCCGAACACGCGAACACCGAAAATTTCTTGAAACTCGGTGTAGTTGCTGAATGATTTGATGTAAAGCATAATTTGTTTTGTTTTTAATTGATTATTGAAATTGTTTTCTGTTCTCGCAAATGAAAAAAGGGAGGCCACCACCTGTTACAGTGATAGTCTCCCTCTTCGGTTGACATTTGAGGTTGTTGTTCCTCTGTGTCTTTACTCGATAAACCAACTCCAGGCATCGTCATCTTTGTTGATTGCTGATGCCACGCCTTTAGCACACTGGTATGCGTTGCAGGAACGCTCCAATGTCACGTCAATGTAGTTGTTCTTGTAATTTGTCAGTAGCATATAGAATTGCCATGCCGTGATTTCTTGTCCGAATCCACCAAAGTTCTCGTCGGTGTAGTAGTCACGGATCATGTTGTTCAGCTGTGCCTCTGGAAGTGTAAATTCTGGTAGGCCAAGCTCGTTCTTCATGCTTGTTGGTAGAGCTGTTGCCATTCTCGCACGGCCCAGGAATTGAGCCAAGGTGCTGACGGTGACAACAGTATCGTTCAGTCGTCTCATGTCATCAAGGTGCTGCTTATAGTTGTACTGCTTGAAAAGTTCGATGCAATACTTGTAGAAGTCGGCAGTGTTAGTTACCTTGATGGCCAAGTTTACTCCATCAGTGCAGACCATGCCATTGGTGCATACGGTATTCAGAAAACCGATTGCCAGTTTGAAGGTCTGCTTCTGGGATGAATTACCCAGTAGGTTGCAATCTGCAT
Source organism: Prevotella sp. E13-27 (assembly GCF_023217965.1). Lineage (NCBI taxonomy): Bacteria > Pseudomonadati > Bacteroidota > Bacteroidia > Bacteroidales > Prevotellaceae > Prevotella > Prevotella sp. E13-27. Next base: position 842,954 of record NZ_JALPSC010000001.1, read on the forward strand.
AGTTTCGTACAAGGCATACCTGTAGATGGCAGATGCTTCCGTTGATGTCGTGTGAGATAGATGGAATTTCAATCATTGCCATCGCTCTCTGATAGTAGGAATCGCTGTCCTCTGGATTCAGGTTCTCGACCAGTTTTCCAGCTCCGAAGCGGTTCCGTAGTTTCATTTCATGTGATACTCTTACGACGGGGGCATTGATTTCCTGTCCGTCGAAATATGTACTCACTGCATCCATTACGGTGCTGATAGCTTCCGTATGGCTGATAGTTTCCACGTTGTCCCGGCTGAAAACGGGAGTCAACATGTCACCAAGTTCTGTAAGCCCTATTTCCTTTGTGTTACCAAGGATGAAGGGGCTGCGTGCTTCTGGTTCAGGTTCGACTACTACCATTGCGGCATTGTCTGCTTCCTGTTCCACTGTAGGCGTAAAGCCTTCTGTCTGATTGTTGTTCTTCTTTGCCATAATTGTTATAATGGTTTTAAAAGTTAAAGACTATGGGGGCCTGGGCTTTTTACCCAGAATCCCCCTGAGTTTTTTTAGTGCTTTCAAGACCGCTAGTGTGGCCTCTAAGCAGGTTATGAGTACGTCCGTCGCGTCATTGCTGCTCATTTACGTTAGGTGCGATACTCTCCGTTGTTGTAGTAGGAGCATCTACCTCTTCGGCTGCTCCAGCGTTCTTGTTCTTGTGGATCTTCTTGCAGATCCAAGGGCAAATCTCATTCTTGATTAGACGATAGGCACAACATGCAACTTCTATGCACATAGCCACGTCACCGATTACCCTCACTTTTCTAAAAATTCTCTTGTTCATTGTTCTCTTGTTTTTAAAGTTAATATTGATGTTAAATTTCTCTTGTTGTTGTTCTTTCAAAAATAAAGTGAGCGGATTAACACTTTCTTCAAATGTTATCCGCTCATTATCGGTTCTGCCTTTTCCCAAGTTGGCAGATTCAATAACATAAGTATTGAAAATGTCAACCGAATCCCAACGGCACGGTCTAGAGTTTCCTCTGACACTCTTCGTATCAGTTCTCCACACCAAATATCATAAAAAATATGTTCAAGACCAGATACCTCATTAGTATCTCTTTAGTCTCGAACAAGCTTGTTTCTAATTATCTCATTTATAAGGCTTTAAGGCGATTTTGAACGTATGATTTTTAGGGGTTGAAAATAGGTCGAAATTAGCCATTTTTTAGGGTTTTGTAACCTGTAACCTCTATGTTCTCAGGTAGGGTCTGATAGCCATACACCCCTGCCTCTTTTTTCTGGGTTACAAGGTTACAACTGGCGTAAATCATTGTCATTCAGCCATTATCACTGTAACCTTATGTGTAACCTTGCTGTAACTTCAAATTGAAAAAACGCGGATTGGTTCCCCTGAGATTCTTATAAATAGATGACGAAGCGACCTTCATGGGGCGTTTGTCACGAAATTCTATTAATTATTTTCTCATATAACAAAATGATACAAACATTATTACAAACTCTATTTGGGACAATTACACGTCCTGATTTAGAGCCAACACAGGAGGTGGCTGTTCCTGTTGTTGAGAAAGAGATTAGCCCTTCAGTACCATTACCTACAACTGGTAAATATGATGCTGATGTCGAAGCCTTGCGTAATAAGCATGGCAACTTTGTAACTGGACTCTGCATCGAGGAAACATTGCAAGACTTGTTAGTGTTATGCCCCAGGAATAGACCCAGGACAGACGCATATCAGGGCTTGGTGTCTTATCTACAATCAGAGTTCGGTGTTACGTTGAACATTAAATCAAGGAAGAGAAAATGAAAATTTGGTATTTTGGAAAAGTCTATGACCTGAATCAGATGACAGACGTAGATATTGAGAAAGACATTGAGGCCAGAATAGAGGAATTCACAGGCAAAGTAATCGGAGTTAGTGTGAAACCTACTGATGATGGCTATGAGGTGATAGTTCATAGAAGCCTGAATGTGGAAGTAAAAGATGGCCTGATATTGGAGCCTGACACTTTCATTATTAGCGGAGAAGGGTACAGCGGATTCATGCCGGAGTACCAGAGTATTGGAAACTTTGCACATTTCCTTGGCTTTGTGCATTACCTCGACCTGCATGAATTTGAAAAGGCATGTAAGCGAAACGTAGAGTATTATACTGGCCAGAAAGTGAAGAAAGCTACTGTGACTGAATGGATCAATATGCTTGTCCTCGATGTGAAGTTTTAACTGCTGATAAAAGGAAAACATGGAATCCTGATATTATTTTTAGCTGACGAATAACGAAAATCTATATTGGGATTCCACTTATTTTAACCTATTGACACTATGAAACATGATATGAAAGTTGAAGAGAGATACTTTTCAGAAGATATAAATTCACTGAAAGCTTATGACGAGGGATTTGGAACCGCTTATGACAATGGCGGTTCCTATGTGCTGACTATCCAACTGTCAAAACTGAATGAGCTTTGCCCTCGTAAAACTCTGAACAAACAGATGTACCAGAGACTTGTCACTTTCCTGTATGAGAAGGGGATTACCCTTCGAATACTGTCAAGGAAGAGGGACAAGTCTATTGAAGAAGAAACTGAAGGAAACTGAATGAAACTATCTCAAAATGACTTGGTAATTGGCAAATTGTCAGATTTGCTAATTGCCAATGGAGAACAGAAAGATACTATCCCTAAACCTGTCTGACTTGGAAATTATCAGGATGACAAGCCTGATGATTGACAAGGATAGACAGAAAAAGCCTTATTGAAGATGAATTGTACTATATTATCCCTATTGAAAGATAATGATAATGGTATTCTTCAATTTGGAAAAATCATAAAGGTGGCAGGGATGGAACGTAGGCGAAGCCGAAGTGGAATGGTACGGTCGGTGCCACCTTTAATGGAAAACAATAACATTTCCCAAAGATTGACTTTCGCTTCGCTCAGTCAACCTTCAGACTATTATAGTCAATATTTGTGGTCATTTTTTGGAGTAAAACACGTATTCTCCTATATAAGAGAAAAAAAGACACAAAAAAGACACAATACAGAAATTTCAGTAATACAGAAAAATAACCATATATGATTATTGACAGAGGAAAAATAAGAGTTGACAATGGTGTAGAGTACATTATGGAATGGACTGATGATAATGGCAGATGTAAGTTTGACCAGTATCTCACCAATGGGAAAATGATAGTCAACAAGGTAATGACTGGTTGCGGATTCACTACTTACAGTCTCAAAAACCAGGAGAACACTATATTGGTTTCTCCACGAATAAGATTGCTGCAAGAGAAAGAAAGGGACTTCAATCAAAACAACAACCAGTTATGCTATTACTTCAACCGTGAAAGAGACTACAAAAACAAAGAGAAGAAGAGCATTGAACAGTTGGTTGAAGAGTTCAAGGATTATAAACAACTATGTGATAAGTACAACAGACCCATGAAACTGATGGTGACTTATGATTCTTTTGCCAATTTGATGACAATGCTGGAAAGAGTATTTGAATTAGATATAAACCTTCTATTTCGTATTGTCATAGATGAATCCCACACTATCATTAAAGATGTTCTGATAAAGGAGTATAACAATAAGTGTGTCCTATCTGCATTTCTTCATAAGTTGTTTCAGTATGAGAAGCTTTTGTTCATTTCTGCAACGCCAATAATTGACTATATGCAGGAGGTTCCAGAGTTCGCAGCATATAATGTTGAATATGTTGAGCTTGACTGGCCAAATAAGGTTCCGATAGACACAAGGCACTATAGCTGCAAGAACGCTAAAGATGCTTTCAATAGTATATACAGCTACTATTCCAGGCATATAGATCCACATAACAGACACTATTTCGATGTCATTCACTACGGCGAAGGACTAAGTGATTATAGCTATGAGGCGGTTGTGTTCCTGAATAGTGTAGATGATATAAAGGATATTGTCAGTGGATATGTGACCAAGAAGCAGCTCATTGACATTTCTGAGATAACTGTTATATGTGCCAATACAAAGGAGAATGCGACGAAATTACGCAAGGCACATCCCCAACTTGAAATAAAGGCTTCTATTCCCAAAAAGGGCGAGAGGCATACGACATGGACTTTTGTTACCAGAACTGCATTTGAGGGTGTTGATTTCTACAGTCCCTGTGCCAGTACCTATGTAATAGCCAACTACTATGTGGGAAGTTTGCAGTTAGACATAGCATCGGATATTCCCCAGATTATTGGCAGACAAAGACTAAAGACCAATGTGTTCAGGAATATTCTTCATATCTATTACAAGGAAAACATAAGCATAATAGATGATGATTTGTTCGAGGCCAAGAGAAAGGAAAAGATGGAAAGGAGCCTAATCAGAATCTCCAACTGGACTTATATAATGGATGACCAAGGTAAAAGTGCTTATCTACATGATGTGTCTCGTACAATAGACGATGACCCCAATTATCTATATATCAAGACTATTAATGGGAAACCAGAGATAGATAACTTGATAATAGTATCGGAAAACTATTGTCGGGACATTTTGAAGAACCATATTAGTTGGTATTGTATGGGGCCTGCGAAATTACACAGGCAATATTCTCCCCAGGTTATGCAACTGAAGGACAATTTGGAGGCCATTGCTACCCCCAAAAAGAACCAGGATAGGATAAAGGCGATATTATATTGCTTCCAAAAACATCCTGAATGTCAAAGGGAGATATTTGGTATGCTGCATGACGAGGGATATAATGATGTAGCCTATTACTTCAATATGCTATCAACCGAAAGGATTATTGCCAATGGCTGTGACCCTTGGAAGATGGATCAGGAACTACGGCATGTAAGCGGTGAAACTGACATTAAAGACCTTGTAGCTTCTTTATTCGAGAATGGCGAGGTTTACAGCAAGAAAGACGTGAAGTGGATGCTACAGGAAGTTTATGACAAGATGGGTATTGCAAAGACGGCGAAAGCAAGTGAACTACCGAACTATATACCTTGCAAGATTACCAATAAAGACGGATTAAAAGCATATAGGATAACAATTTAAGAATATGTTATGGCAACATTGAAAATTAGTGACCTGGAGTTTGCAAAGAAGCTGACTCCTACATTTAGAGACCACCTTGAACGCTTCTTGCCTCAGTGGTTGGATTCACTCGTACCATATTATGAGGAAGCGAAAGCCATTGGAGCAGATATGTTCAAGTTGCAAGATACTATGCCTTGTGGTGGCGAGTATTCATTATTTGAAAAGGACGGCATTGGTTATTACTTGACCGATTTCCCTTGGTTGAAGTGTCTGTCATTCAACTCAGACTACAAATATATAAAATGCTACTGGTATCAATGCTTTGTGGATTTCTACCCAAGGCTTGATACTGACTGGAAAGAGCGAATACATAATTTCGGAGCTTATAACTGGTATATGTATAGGCCATTCAACATGAAGGAAGGATATGACTGTGTAGCCAAAAGAGTAGATGATTATTTCAAGGCCATCACCAATGATCCAGATGTTACATTCATGCTGAGTGGAACTTCTGCAATATGCCTTACTCCGAAAGGCGTAAGATGGATAGAGGACTACTGTAAGTTAGAGTAGGCATCGGAGAGTCTCAGGACAGAAACAGGAGGGATAGTTGACTAATGACAATCAGCTATCCCTTCTTCTATTAACCTAAAACACAAATTTCAAATGTCGAAACAGATAGTAACCGTCGGGAAGAGACGGAAATATAACAAAGACAGCCTTACATGGGTAGCCGGTAAGGGATGGCAGGGCGTTGTTTATATTTATAGACTTGATGCGCCTGGTGATGAAAAGGATGGCTGGGTTTATGTCGGTTGTACCCCAGAGGAAGAGACACGCAAGAACAGATGGAACAAGCCCAAAAGCAAGTATGCCGGGAAGAAGATAGCTGCTGCAAGGAAAAGATATGCTCTTATCAACTTCAAATATACTGTAGTAGATACTCTCTATGACAGGGACATTGACAAACTGGTTGAGAAACTGGAGGATCGAGAGAAAGACTTTATCAAGATATTTGATTCTTTCGAGCATGGTTTCAACAGCAATAAAGGTGGGACAGGTCGTAGGGGTACAAAGATTAGCCTGGAAGAGATAGCGCGTCGGAACAAGACACGCAAGGATAATGGTTTCCATCATACTGACGCTGCAAAGCAAAAGATTAGTGCAGCCAGTAAGAAACGCAAGAAAACCCAAGCTGAGAAAAATAAAATCTCCGCTTCCAACTCTGGTAAGAAACGTACAGATGAAATGAAGAAAGCCCAGAGTGACAGGATGAAAGGCATAGAACCTACTGCTGCTACTGAAGGTGCTAAGAAATGGCGTGATATGAATGGCGGTGGCTATTGGAAAGGACAGAAGATGTCAGATGAAGCCAAGGCCAACATGAAAGCCGCTCAACAAAGATGTGCAGGTGTCAAGGTCAGGGCAAAGTTCATAGATGGTACTGATATGGACTTCCTTACGAAATCTGACGCTGCTAATCATTTTGGAGTCAGTATCGCAGCCATTGATTACTGTATAGTCCACAAAGCCTTTTCCAAGAAGGCTCAGGTGTGGTTTGAAAAAATTTAATTCGTAGCCATAAATTAAATTTTGCCCTGTGATGGTCTCTCTCGCTTGGCTGTCACGGGGCTTTTATTAAGAGAAGTAAGGGGACTACCCTTTGAGATTACAATGAGAAGATATAATTCATTTTCCAGCCAGGATCAGGAGGTCTTGGTCAGGAACGTCAGGATATTGCACCTGTCGAAAAGAGTTTGCAATATAGAAAGGAGGTGCTTACCGTGCATTATTTAAGAACATTTGAATTCATGGGTGAGTACCAGAAAGAGAAATATAGCATGGGATTTCCTCATATAGCAGCTGTAAGTGGGGCAACCATCTTCTTGGGCGAAAAAAGCATATTTGAAGTCTCAGATGATGTTGTTAAACGTATTCTATTGGAGAAATGGAATCAGGTAGGTAGTCTAAAAATGACATACGGAGAAATCGTTGCTGTTCGTGACATAACGGGATGGTTTGAGGGAAATACTGGCATTGTTGACTTCAAGGAGTACCGTTATTTTGAGGGGATGGATTATGTGCCAGGTAGATGTTTTGCAAACTGCACATCATTACGTTCAATCATTCTGCCTCCAACCATAACAACTATCTGGGACATGGCCTTTGGCAACACTTATTCGTTGGAGGAAGTTGTTATTCCAGAGAGCGTAGTGCATATTAAGGACAATGCTTTCAATTCATGCGGCCTGACATCAGTGACGGTTCCCAAAAATGTTGAGGATATAGGCGATTACGTCTGGTGTCATTGCCATAACCTCAGAGAAGCCACGTTTGAATCAGTGAATCCACCTAAGATGAATGGTGGCACACTATTCTCAGACTGTCCTAACCTGACTACTGTGTATGTGCCAGGGGAATCTATCGATAAGTACAAAAGGGCAAGGGGCTGGAGCTACTTTGCCGAGAAGATGAAACCAATAGAAGAAAAATGAAATATCAAGGAAGTAAGAGCAGGATAGTTGGTGAGATTCTACCAATAATGCTGAACAAGATGCACCTAGGGATGGCTTTTGTAGATGCGTTTGTGGGCGGTTGTAGTGTCATCCAAAACGTACCTCCAGAGTATAAGAGGATAGCTAATGACAATAACCGCTACCTTATCGCTATGTGGGAAAAGCTGACAACGACAAACTGGCAACCTCCCACCACGATTGATAAACCGTTCTATGACAAAGTCCGTGAATCCTGGCATAAGGACGATGGCAAGTATGAAGATGCACTGATTGGCTGGGTAGGTTTTATGGGGTCGAGGAATGGGAGGTTCTTTGATGGTGGATATAGTGGTCATAATGCTAAAGGCAGGGACTACATATCGGAGAACATCAGGAACACTTCACGCCAAATACCTTTCCTTATGGGGGTTGAATGGCAATGTGGAAGTTATGAATGTATCTCTATGCCGAAAGCCTCACTGGTTTATTACGATCCACCTTACAAGGGAACTTACGGCTATTCGACATCCAAGAACTTCGACCATGATAGGTTTTATGATTGGGCGAGGCAGATGAAACGAGACGGCCACTTGGTCTACATCAGCGAGTATAATATGCCAGGGGACTTTTCATGTGTTTGGCAGAAGCAGATAACTAATAGCGTCAACCTTACCAAGACCTATCTGGCTACGGAAAGGTTATGGACGTTGTGAAGAAAAAGAAGAGAGAGGTAGCTTTTACACTACTTTCTCTCTTTGTTTTCTTCTTCCTAACCATTAGAAAAAAGAGTCAAGTTATAGAAGAAGTCTTTGCCTTGCCATGTTAGAGATTAGTCCCAATAATCACTATCATATGCACTAACACAATATTTAATTGAAGGTTTCTGCATCTGGTTCTTTATAAGTAGCGCACCGATAATAATAGCAATTGGTACAGCGGCTATCTTACATACTTCTTTAACTTTCTTCATAATCGTCTCATTCTTAATTTCTTTGTTTTCCATTTTTGTTTGTTTTTTTAATGTTGTCTACTATAGATAATTCCATTAAATCGACCAGTAGAACATAAATTACAACCATTACAATTTCCTGGGCATTTATACACTCCTTTTCCGATGGCCATATTGTCATATTCCACACCTGGCACACATTTGTATTCTCTCGCTGCCCCTTGAATATTTGGTAGCGAACCATTTACCACGATGTAAGGTGCATCCCTAAAGTCAAGGTCAGACCTACATGTATATGTGTACGTTTTAATTCCTCGCGTCATATCAAAGTACCTTGCAATCTTATTCCATTGTCTCACCTGATTCTGGTCTCGAAAATCACCAGCTTCATCAAGTCGAATAAGTGTTATCGGTTCTGGTGCATTGTCTATATATGCTTCCATTAGAGAAACAATTTCTGTAGTGCGAGCATTGGTTAACCATCGTTCCATAACAAGATTCTTATGTTTGTAATTTGGATAAATCCTTTCGCACTTTAAGGCATAACATACATTCTCTACTTTACACAGACCTAATGCTCTACTAGGACAATGTTCTGCTGACGTAAGGTTTACTATCAATGTGGAACGGGGGATTTTAGTATTTCCATACGCAAAGGCTATTCCCCCAAAACCTTCAAGATATTTACATTGCAATACCTTTATCTTCTTTTTCATTACATAGTTAAGAAATTGAAGGGAATTTGAATTTACCGCCAAAATCTTAACTATGATATATACTTAAAAATCAAACAAAATGAGCAAGAAGAATTTGAAAGAGACAAAGCCTAGTAAAGAGAAAAAGCAGTTATCTACAATTCACCTAATTCAGGGTTATGTGGTAAGTATGGAACGTAGGCTTAACTACGGACTTACACCATACCTCCATTATGCCGAGTTCCCAAAGGAAATGTTGCAAGGAGTTGATTACGTTCCATGTTGTATTAGATTCCCTTTTTCGGAGCCAGTAATGATAGGAATAGATTTAGGCAAAGAAGAATACGATGATTGCTATAGGGTAAATGTAGATAGTCTTGTAATGGGATTGTCACGATATTACAAGCACCTTGACGAAGATGGATTATTAGGGAATCATGTATTTAGCGACCTTTGGATAGAAGGTTTGGACTACATAGAGGGAATACTCTTCGTACATGTTATGGATCTTTCGGAAGAGCCGGTGTAACGACCTGCTCTATCTTTTTTATACTCCAAACACGAACTTACTTCCTCTCGCTCCTTCTCCATCATAGTCACAAGCTAATGGAAACTGGCAGCAAAGGTCACTGACAGCATCTTCATCGAGGTGGGTAGCCAGTTCAAGTTCAATCGCACCTAGTCGCTCCGAATAGCTCAGGTTCCAGATGCCACAACCTACAGCAGCATCAACCACCGTTCTAATCTCGTCTTGTTGCCGCCATATAGTGTCGAAGTCAGTCATAATACTCAATCCGTAGTTCCTCGCTAACATTGAATTCATCGTGGAAGTTATCATCGTATTTATAGACCAACCGCAAGCCTCTATAGACCGATGGAACCTTCAGGACTTCCAACAGATGCCATTTAGGTTTCCCGAAATCGTATGAAGAACGGTCAAGGATAATACGGTTTGATGTGTAGTCAAAGTGATAGTAACCGCCGCCAATACACTGGTCGCCTGGTTTTAACAAGTCCTTATGCTGATTGACCATCCCTAGGCGAAAGAAGCCATCCATTGTGATAATTAATTTGGGAAGTGTCATTGGTCGAGCTGTTCAATATATCGGTTAATGTTATACCTCAATTCTTCCAAATCTATGAACTGTGAGCCTCGATAGACTTCTTTACCCTCCATCAGCAATAACACAGTTGGCCCCGAATAAACCAAGAAGCGACTGGCAATTAAAGGCTCTTCAATTATATCAGTATAGAATGAGCAAAGCGAAGGAAACCTATCTGTCACCTGTCCCACCTTATCAAGCATGACATTACAGACTCCACAATCAGGAGCTTTAATATAGAATAGACACAGACGGTTTTCTGCTATAGTCTGTTCTATATCCTGTATGTTTGTCAGATGCTTCATACTGTCATTGGTGTGCTGACCTTGTGCTTATTTTCTTACCTTCCTTGCTCCAAGTATATATCCAGGAGCCAACTTGACTGGTGAATGTCTCGCCACTAACAGACAGCACCTTCCCAACAGTTGATTCACTCAGGGTCTTTTTCTTTTTCCCATTGGCATCATAGATATAGTACCATGAGCTGCTTTTCACTACAAAGAACGATGCGCTGAACCCTTGTAACTCTCCGATAGTGCTACTGAGGGTCTTTATTTTCTTTCCATCCTGGTCATAGATATAGTACCAGTTCTTCGTTGTCTCGATATGGCTGATACTCTGTGCCTGGAGGTTGGCTACAGATAACAGTAAAACGATGGATAATAACAGTTTCTTCATACTAATGGCTCCAGATAGTTTACTTTCTTTCCTGTTTTCTCAGCGTAGGCAATTTCACTCCTGGTACTTTCGCCGATATAGCCACCCACGTTGATGACAAAGATTTCATCCGCCATGTCGATTTTCCGTTTGTGCATATCGTCGAGCATTTCCTTAGTTCCAGGTTTCCACACCTCTTCATCACCAGAATGTCCGAATAGGCCAACACTAATGACAATGCAGCCTTCAAGTGTTAATCGTTTCTGAGTCTCGATGAACTGATCCTTGAAACGAGTGCTTCCGCATAGAGTGATGATCTTGTAGTTCTGTATCATTCCTAATACTTCTGGAAGTTATACTTTGCCCTCAGTTCTGCTTTCTTTTCTTCACTCTGACTGGTAAAATATCCTTTCCAGCCTGGGCAGAAATTGATATGCCAACGCCAGAACTTACCTAAGAATGAATTGGGCTTCTTGTCGTAGTGCGCCCGAAATTTGCAGTTCTCACAATTATGTGCCATACTATTCTTCGTTCAATTTGCCGACAAAATTACACAAAAATAGGGAAAAACATTCAAATCTGGAGTGAAGATGTGTTATTTTGGCAATTTTCTAATGAAAATTGAGTAATTTTGTAGCCGCTTAGAAGTATTATAGACCAATATGATAGAACAATTTGAAGAACAACTTCACCAGGACTTGCACCAGTTCCTTCAGTCAATGAATGAGATTGATGCTCGTTTGCCTGAATGTCCCGATGTCGAAGAGAAGTGGGAACAGATAGCAAAAGCCTACATTCCCGACGGCATCAAGGAGTTCAATGACTTCCCATCCGCTTCCCTCGGTTGGATGATGTATATTGGAATGGCCGTCGCTAAGTTCTGGGATGCAGAATGGGAAATCTACTCAAAGATTGATGACCTCTACGCCTACATGAGAGACAAGAGGGGCTACGATGCAATGGACGAATACATCCGTGAAGATGTGCTGTTGCTGAGAGGCATCGACTATACTGTGTTGGAGAAACTGGTTGGTGAATGTGCCTCTCGTGTCTACAATGCACTCCGTCATCAGAACATAGAACCAGGAACAAAAGAGGCTTTCAATGCCTACGTTTCCTGCCTGCATCAACTCTACTTGTTCGGAGCCGCTATGCAATTGAACAGAATGGGCTATCACATGACAAAGATGAACTGATATGAAGATAATACTTACAGGAGCCACTGGATATGTGGGAGAAGGAACACTGCTTGAACTACTGAAGGTCGATGCAGTAGAGAAGGTTTTGTCCGTCAGCCGCAAATCAACGGGTATCAAGCATGAGAAATTGGAAGAGTATCTGGTTTCTGACTTTATGCAGCTAAAAGAAGGTGACGAGCATTTCAAGGGATATGATGCAGTGTTCTTCATTGCGGGCATTACATCTGTAGGAACACCCAAGGATGTGTATGTGCGTATCTCCCAGGAAATCCCCTTGCACTTTGCCGACATTATGCCCGACAAGGAGCGCATGACCTACATCTATCTTAGTGGTGCTGGTACAAGTCCAGACGGCAAACAGTTCTGGCAGCAAGTAAAGAGCAAGACTGAGGCAGAGATACAAACCAAGGGCTTCAAACGTACCTTCGGTTTCAGACCTGCAATAATGAAGTGGGCAAAAGGACAGAAGCATATCCAAACGATGCAGTATGCCTTTATTGTATTCTATCCTCTTATCCGACTGATAGGACAGGCTAACAATATGAAGGAAATCGCCTTGTCAATGCTAACGCTGACTCGCGACGGCTATCATAAGTTCGCCATTGCCCCGAAAGATATAACACAACTAGCAAAGAACTTCTAACGAATGAGTTTCATCAAGTACATAGCTGACGAGAACCACTACAAGGAAGTGCTGTCATTGGTGGGTAAAGCCAAGCAGACTGTGTGGATTGGAACGGCAGACATCAAAGACCTATATGTTGATGATAAGCCATTCCTTGCTATGATTGCCTCCTTGCTCAAAAAGGGTGTGGAGGTCAGACTGATTCATGCTAAAGAACCAGGAACAGCATGGAGAGAGGATCACGAGAAGCATCCTATCCTTTATGATGGTATGGAGCGTGTGCTGTGTCCCAGAGTTCATTTCAAACTCATTATCATAGACACTACCATTGCATACGTCGGTTCCGCTAACTTGACTGGCGCAGGGATGGGAATGAAATCGCCACGAAAAAGGAACTTTGAAGCTGGCATCCTGACCGATGACCCAGAAATGGTTGATGCAGCCATTGAGCAGTTCGATAATGTGTGGATTGGCAAGTTCTGCAAGGAATGTGGACGTAGAGAGTATTGTTCAGACCCGATAAAATAGCATCACATGCAGATAATAAGAGCAACAAAGACAGCAGAGCAAGCCGGAGCCTACTATGTCCGCATACAGGCAATGGCACGCAAACACCAGATTACGCTATATGCTGAGTTTGACGAGCATGATACGCCAGAGACCAAGTATATTGTGGTCGTTGATGACTATCTGCCAGTAGCCACTTGCCGGTTGTATGCCATAGACAATGAACGGGTAATGCTTGGAAGGATTGTCGTTCTGCCGGAGTATCGTCATCAGGGACTAGGAACGCTTGTAGTTCAGGAGGCTGAGAAGTGGGCCGAGGAACTGGGCTATCGTACATCTGTACTGGAGAGCCGTGACAACAAGATTCATTTCTATGAAACGATGGGTTATGTTGCAGATTACTCGCAGAAGATAGTCGGTGAGACTTTTACATGTTACAAAATGGAGAAACAATTGAAATGAGAAAAGCAAGTAGAGAAATGGATGCAGCCTTCGCATTGGAGGTATTGGATAAGGCGCCGTATGTCACCATCAGTTTCACACGACCAAATGGTACGCCTTATGGTGTACCCCTGTCGTTAGCTCGCACAGACGATAAGACGTTCTATTTCCATTGTGCCTTGGAGGGTGACAAACTGGACTGCATAGCCGCCAATCCGACAGTGGCTTTGTCGGCTGTAACCAAGTGCGCCCCGACAGTTGGCCCCAAGGATGGCAGTTTCACGCTCCAGTATAAATCGGCAATGGCAGTTGGCAAGGCTGAGATGGTGAAAGATAGAGACGAAAAGATAGAGGCACTAAGAGCCATCTGTGAGCGATTCTTACCCAACCACATGGATGCTTTCGACGATGCCATTGCCCGCAGTCTTGAACGTACAGTCGTAGTGAAAATCATCCTGACAGAGCCTCCTACAGGCAAACGTAAACAGTATGGCAAGGAGGGTGAAGAAATGAAATGGCAACGAATGGAATAGAAGAATATGGAAACAAGAAAACACATAGCAGCAGAGAAGAAGAGGTGCAACAGCCATAATTGCGCCCAGGCAATTCTACACACTTATGCCGATATTGCAGGGATAAGTGAAGATGAAGCCATGAGCATTGCCGGAGCTTTCGGTGGTGGTATGGGTAACATGGAAGGAACCTGTGGCGCACTCGTTGGGTCTGGTCTTGTCTTAGGATTGGTCAACAAGGACAAGGTGAAGTCCATGAAACAGATGCGGCAGATTATGACCAAGTTCCAGGAAAGAAACGGAGCTACCCAATGCAAGTTACTGAAAGGCATTGGAACAAAGGTAATGTTGCGTGAATGTCCTGACTGTGTAGCCGATGCAGCAGAGTTTCTTGAAGAACAATTAAATGGGTAAGATTCAAATATGCAGATAATACTCGCTTCCGCAAAGATAATGAATGACAAGCTAAAGTCTGTTCCTGGCGTTAGTCTGTCATTACCTCGTTTCAAGAATGAGGCTCAGGCTTTTGCAAAGGATATGGCTCAGTATTCTACAGAGACGATTGCCGAAATGCTGGGCTGTAGTCAACAGATTGCCGTTCAGAACAGGATGCGGTTAATGCGATTCTTTGAAGATTCCCCCAAACTTCCAGCTATCCTCGCTTATCACGGTCAGGCATACAAACATCTGAAGGCTGAAACGCTGAATGTAGATGACCTCACTTACTCACAAGGGAAGCTCTGGATAACCTCATTCCTCTACGGCTTGTTACGTCCGCTTGATGGTATTCTGCCTTATCGGATGGAAGGAAATGTAGAGTTACCCAGCGGAAAGGGGCAGAATCTGTTTGGGTTTTGGAAGAACCGACTGACAGACATATTTATTGAGGCTGTGAAAGCAGATAGTGGAACTCTAGTACATCTTGCTACAGAGGAATACCAGCACCTGTTTGACTGGCAGCGTGTCCGTAAAGAAGTCCGAATCGTTCAGCCTTTGTTCTACGTTAGAAAAGGTGGCGATTTGAAGATTCAGGCTGTTTGGGCTAAGACATGCCGGGGAGCCATGACACGATTCATCATTGAAAACCGTATCGACAACCCCGAAGATCTCTGTGCCTTCGGTTATGAGGGATTTACATACGAACCATCTTTAGGAGAACCAGATTATCCGCATTTCATAAAGCAATGAGCAGAATAGAACGAGAGAAGCAGACTGTCCGAAAGATGATAGAGCTTTATTGCCGTCATCGGTTGAACCAGGACACTATGCCAGAAGAATATCAACATCTGGCAGAGTTTGCTTGTCGCCGTCTAGATCATTGCAAGTATGGGGAAAATAAGACTGCTTGCAAGAAATGTCCCACCCATTGCTATGCCCCTAAAGAGCGTGAACAAATTCGTGAAATCATGCGCTGGGTCGGGCCTAGGATGATACTCTATGCTCCAAAAGATGCTCTTCACCATACTTGGGATAATATCAAGACATGGCTACAGTCGCTGTCATTCCGCACTGGTGTGATAGTATTACTATGCTGCATCCCTTTCTATATTCTATCCTTTGCCCAAATGCTACTCCCAATAAGTGCCGCTGCAAAAGGAGTGTTATGGACTATACTCTTCGGCCTGGCTAAGAGTTGTCAGTATGGCGGTCTTACAATTCTTGGAGTAGAGGGCTACAATAGGGTGAAGAATTGGATTAAACGGAGAAAAGACGATGGAGAAGATTAAGTGTACCATTGAGCGTATTACGTTCCAGAACCCAGAGAACGGCTATTCAGTCCTACAGGCTACCATCAAGGGCTATAGGGAAGAACAGACACTTGTGGGAACATTCCATGAGGTGACTGTTGGTGCTGTCCTTACGGTGGAGGGTACATGGAGAGTTGATAAGAGATATGGCCGTCAGTTTGCAGTAGAGAAGTGGACTGAGGAATTACCAGCCGACATCATAGGCATTGAAAAGTACCTGGGGAGTGGACTGGTGAAAGGAATCGGACCAAAATTCGCCAAGCTCATAGTCGCTAAATTCGGACTTGATACATTCAACGTGATAGAGAATGAGCCTGATAAACTGCTTGAAGTGTATGGCATCGGAAAGGGACGTGTGGCTAAGATACAAGCCTCATGGGAAAAACAGAAGGACGTAAAGGACATCATGGTATTCCTTCAGGGGCATGGTGTCAGTTCTACCTATGCCGCCAAGATATACAAGCAATACGGCAAAGAGAGCATAGAGAAGGTACAAGCCAATCCTTACTGTCTCGCTGATGACATTTGGGGCATAGGTTTCAAAACCGCTGATGGAATAGCGGAGAAGCTGGGTTATGAGAAGAATGACCTGAGAAGATGCAGAAGCGGAATATTCTACACTCTCAATAAGCTCTCAGAGGATGGCCATGTCTATTCCGAGCGTGAGCAGTTGATAAAGTCTGCCAAAGAACTACTCCAGGCAGAAGAAGAACCGATCACCCAAGCCCTCGATGACATGATAACCAAAGAGGATTTGATACTTGATGAAGAAGCGATATTCCTCCCACCGTTCTACTATGCTGAGATTGGAGTAGCCAGTAAGTTGAAGAGACTGTTGGAAGATTCGACTGGCAACTTGTTTGACGGGACACTCAACATAGAAGAAATCGTCAAGAAAACAGGAATCCAATACGATGACGTTCAAGTAGCAGCCATCCAACAAGCCGTCAAGTCAAAGGTGATGGTTCTAACTGGTGGCCCTGGAACTGGAAAGACCGTGACTACCCA
Organism: Prevotella sp. E13-27; assembly: GCF_023217965.1. Lineage (NCBI taxonomy): Bacteria > Pseudomonadati > Bacteroidota > Bacteroidia > Bacteroidales > Prevotellaceae > Prevotella > Prevotella sp. E13-27. Next base: position 859,897 of record NZ_JALPSC010000001.1, read on the forward strand.
AGGAATAATCGCAGCTCTCGAATCTCTGGGACAGGGCATCTTACTTGCAGCCCCAACAGGAAGAGCAGCAAAAAGAATGAATGAGGCCACAGGGAAAGAGGCCAAGACTATTCACCGCTTGCTCGAATACAATCCCGCAGAAGGTTATGGAAGAAACGACGAGAACCCCTTGGATGGTGGTGTCCTGATTGTCGATGAATCCTCAATGATAGACGTGATACTGATGAACTCTCTGCTGAAAGCCGTCCCATCACACATGCGCCTTATCCTCGTTGGTGACATTGACCAGCTTCCAAGTGTAGGCGCAGGGAACGTACTGAGAGACATCATAGATTCTGGTGTAGTCCCGGTTATCAGGCTCACTAAGATATTCAGACAAGCCCAAACCAGTAGGATTATCACTAACGCCCATAAGATTAACCAAGGCATCTTCCCAGACATTAGCAATGGCAGGGACGCAGATTTCTTCTTCATCAAACAGGAAGATCCAGAGAAAGCAGCACAGGAAATCGTCAATATCGTCAAAAACCGCATACCAAAGGCATATCACTATAGCACGAATGACATTCAGGTGCTGGCTCCGATGCAAAGAAGCGTAGTCGGAGCTACTAACTTGAACATCATTCTGCAAGAGGCCATCAATCCTGAAGGTGACTTCTTATCCCGTGGTGGCTTCAAGTATAGGAAAGGTGACAGGGTTATGCAGATACGGAACAACTACGATAAAGAGGTGTTCAATGGCGATATTGGTATAGTCCAGAACGTGAACATGGAAGATAGGTCTCTCACTGTCATCTATGAGGGGAGGGCAGTAGAGTATGAGGACAACGAGCTTGATGAAGTGACTCTTGCCTATGCTACTACTATCCATAAGTCCCAGGGCAGCGAATATCCTGTTGTGGTGATTCCCCTGCTGATGACTCACTTCGTCATGCTACAACGGAACTTAGTCTATACTGGTATCACTAGGGCTAAGAAAATCTGTATCATCGTCGGAACTACTAAAGCCCTAGCCTACTCAGTACATAACATGGTGGTTCTGAAACGGAATACCAAGCTTAAAGAAAGATTGACAACATAACACCGAAAGCGCGTAGGCATTGACAACTTATTCTGTACGGGATGTATCGTTGAGTTTCCTAGGTTCTAGACTACGCCGAATAAATAGCAAATGCTGTTAGATACTGCTGTCTGGGATAGATGGCAGTATTTCTTTTCCCACGTTTCTGAGGCTTTATTTGCTTTTCAAGTATCTACTCTTTAGCCAATTCTCGAAGCCTTCAGATGGATGGTATGGATTAGCCCAGTGCATGTAGCGGTTCAATAGCAGCCCGACCAAGGATGATGGTACTCCGTATTTCTTCGGCAGATGGTCAAGATGTTCAAGTTTAAGCTCACGGTTCCAACTATCTGCATTTGTATATGACTGTGCCAAACGCTCGACCCAAACACTTTCATAATACCACATCAATTCATCTTCTGTATTGGCCAGGGGATTCTCTTCCTCACCCTTATAGAACCTACATTTGGCTGTCAACTCAACCATACGCTGCTTAGTTCTACGCTGCAAGTTGGTCTCTCGTCTCTGATAATAGGTCTTATACCATTCCTTGAAGTTGGTGGACTGAGGATCAAGCATACCGCCCCAATGATAATAGCGGTTCCAGAACATTGCCTTCATTGTCAAAGGCGTACCGTCATTCTCTTCAAAGCCCTTGCAGCCATAGGCATGATATTCTTCTATATCGCCTTTGAAATGAGCATCACCCAAATTCGCTTCTACCCACCATTTTTCATATCCCCAGGCTGTTGAAGCATTCTGGAGGTATGCAATTTGTTCAGGTGGAAGCTTATATTCATACTTCATGCACTCTGGAGGTGGAAGATGGGATTTGTCTACTTCATGGGCAAACAGTTCCTTGGCAAATGGATCTTCTTCCTCGCCATTATAGTACCGACATTGAAGCATAAGGTACTTTCTCCTGTCCTCTACTGTATAGTTTTCCTTAGTCATTGATGAAATTCTTTGTGGTCATGTCATAGTACAGAGCTTCGAGTTCAGCCAAAGTCAACTTCTCTACTGAATGCTCGATGATACGGATAAGCTCGTCACGCCGTCCTTCTTCTGACTGTGTAAATCTTCCCATGTATGCCATTATCTCTATTCTCCTATTATCGTTACTACCAGTTTCCTTGCCCCACCATAATTACGGAACTCACAAAAGTAGATTCCTTGCCAGGTTCCCATATTCAGGTGTCCGTTGGTGATGGGAATGGTTATGCTGACACCGCTAAGAGTAGACTTTGCATGAGCTGGCATGTCATCGGAACCCTCCAAAGTATGCTCGTAGTAGGGCTGATTCTCTGGAACTAAGCGGTTGAAGATGGTTTCCATGTCAACCCTCACATCTGGATCACAGTTCTCATTGATGCTCAGTCCACAACTCGTATGCTTCGTGAAGATATTGATGATACCAGTCTTAGGTAGTTTCGGCAACTGGCTAAGTATCTCACTCGTCACCAAGTGAAAGCCTCTTGACTTGGGCTTTAGTGTTATTTCTATCTGCTGTACCATAGTCTATAATATCAAATGTTTCATTGGATGACCTCCCCATTGGTTGTCATTCACATATCGGAACCCTACGGAAGAATACAAAGTATCTCCTGATGTGTTCGCTTTATCCACTAACAGACCAACACAGGGAAGTCCCATGCTGTTAGCTCTTTCTTTTGTTGCTCTAATCAGTAGTTTAGCAATACCCCGATAGCGACACTCTGGCAAAACAGCCAATGAATCCAAATATAGTTCTCCTGCCTGTGTCTCATCATCCATTCCTGAGTGATCCTTGCCAATATGTTTCTTTGCAGCCTCGATGAAAGCTCGGCGCAGTTCATGCAGACGGCCACCATCATAGCTGACAGAGATTCCAACCACTTGATGATTAACCATAGCAACCAGAGTATTCTTGTAGCTGTACTGTGAATCCTCTCGTTCAACAAGCATCGTCATCATCTGACGGAAGTCCCCCAGTCCATAGCCATCACCACAGAAGTACAGACAGCAATCGTCTGTCATTGCCATCATTATCAGGCTTGCTATCTCTGTTGCCTGGTTCTTTGTTGCTTCTTGTATCTCTACCATATCATACTCAATCCCACCTCCAGAACTTTCTCAACTCATTGGTAATGTCATCCCAATCCTTCATCGTGAATGTACCTTCGCCTATTATCATTATGGTCATTTCTGTCACATCGTACTTCCGATAAAGATTTGTGTCCCGGAATCCATTACGAAGGTAGAACTCATACCTACGCTTCCTTTGAGTTATGTTGTCGCTTTCCTGTTTAGGTGATTCCATGTCAAGAACAAGAATCTTTCCCCTGTATTTCTCAATGAGAGTGGTTAGTATCTCCTGACCCTTACCCTGGCCTCGTAGTTCTGGTAACACAGCGAAGTACCAGTACCAGTTAAAAGGCTCATGTGGAAATACAATAGTGAAACCTATGAACTCTTCTCCCTCGTAGTAGGCAGTGAAGTCAAGGTGCATTTCTCCAATCAAGCGCACCAAGTCTTCCCAAGGTATTTGCTCGTCCTCTGGAAATGCCGTCTGATAGAGCTGCTTAATCTGCTCGTTGACGTTGGTTGCTGTTATCTGTTTTGTTGTCATTTAATATAGCTGATTATTCCAAGGAGGCAATACTCCATTTTTATATGTAGCTTCTGCAAGTAACAGTCTCTCAACTTCTACAGGATCATCCTCTTCTGTATCATACCAAAAGACTGAGAGAACAGACACCCCCATTTCTCTCATTTTCTCAGGCCAAATGCGTCTACGAGGGAGTTTCCCAAACTGATGACCATTTACCAGCCTGTCTTTTATTCCACCCAAGCCACACTTTCGATGAACTATTACACCATTCTCTTTCTTTCCAGAACGACCAATATATAATAGCTGTTCATTAGTCCATACAATATAGACCCCACTCTTATCAGTAGGTGCATTGCAGACAATTCTCAAATTATCGTCAGCATGAAATTCAAACTGCCCTGTATGACTGTATTTATTCAAAATCTCAAACATAGTTTTCTTCATTTTAGTTTAATCACGTCCGACCACCTCGTAGTTGGTGATGGACTTCTGAAATCATGTTTGATAGCATTGGCAAAAACATCAGCCTTGCCCTTGCCGTCTTTCCTTGTGTACTGCTGAGAACCAAGCACTATTGTTTCGCTTCCCTGCATTCTGTTTATGCGGTCTATCACTTCATCAAGCCGCTTCATCTTTTCAAACTGTTCAGCGTTAATATCAAATAGGTCTTGCTGGATAGGACTGTCAGCACCAATACCCATCACTATCACACCGGCTTTCTTATATTGATACCCCTGCCTATAGATTTTCTTTAGCACCTCATTGGCTGTTTCAATGATGGTAATTGAAGAACTGGTAGGTGTTATCAATCGTTGCTCCTGAAAGTTCCAGTACTGTGCAAGATCCTCTCTGAAGGCATTGGTATTGACAAATACACCTACAATAGAGGCTACTGTTTTCTGCTGCCTCAGTTTCTCAGCACACCTAGCAGCATAATTTGAGACATGGGTTCGCAGCGTATCGTAGTCGCTAATCATACCGTTAAAGCTCCTACTGGTACAAATGCTTTTCTTCTTTGCCATTTCCTCATTCGGCACGCAGTCCTCACCATTCAACTCTCGCCACGTTCTTTGAATGACAATGTTGTTGAATGTCAGCTTAACCCAATCGCCATTGTGAGCCGCAAAGTCATAAGCCGTCTTTACACCCAAGGCTTCGAGTTTGGCTGCATATCTTCTCCCGATGCCCCAAACTTCATCGATGGGGTACAGTTTAAGAGCTTTAATTCTCTTTTCATCGGAGTCAATCATGCAGCAGTGACGGTAGCCCTGGTACTTCTTAGCAAAGTGTGAGGCCATCTTAGCGAGAGTCTTGTTTGGAGCCAGACCAATACTGACAGGCATACCCACATACTGCTTAATCTTCTTATGTAAGTCCTCGCCCCACTTTTTCAAATCCAGATGCTCCATGCCGTCGAGGTAGATAAAACACTCGTCGATACTATAGCGGAAGTATGCAGGAACTTCTTGGCTGATAAGGCTAACTATACGCCCTGTCAATTCTCCATAAAGCTCATAATTGGAAGAGAATACAGCTATCTTCTGGTTTGGAAATTGCTGGGCTAACTGGAAATATGGTGTACCAGCCTTTATTCCCATCTTCTTGGCTTCATTACTGCGAGCCACTACGCAACCGTCGTTATTGCTCAACACAACAACAGGCTTGCCCTCCAGGTCTGGTCGAAAGACACGCTCACATGAAACGTAGCAATTGTTATTGATAATTAGTAATAATAACTGTTATTCCGAATAATTCTTTATTCCGAATTGTCTGAAAAAGTAATTCTGCATTTACTCAGTTTACAAGATTAATTCGGAATAACATAATAGTAAAATAGCCATCTTTTCAGTTTCTGGGATAGGGACCCCCTAATGGTAAACAGCCATCCTAAAGACCTAATAATCCTCTTAGTCCTCCTTGTATTTTATATTTCTTGGGCTGGTCAAGAGGCATATATTCCCTTTTTCTTAAGGCTGTTTCCAACTCTTCACGACTTATCCCAAGATATACACGGGTCGTTTCGAGACTGGCATGGCCAAGATATTCTGAAATCATGGCGATGTTTATCCCGTCCATGAACCAATGCGTTGCTGCGGAATGGCGAATCTGATGACTATGCATCTTCAAGGGTATTTCCGGACAGGTCTTATGTGCAGTGTAGGAAATGGCGTATAGTCTGGTGTTCACTGCATCAGCGGACATCTTTTCCGTTCGGCCCTTATGGCTTGAATGGAACAGATATGTCTTAGCATCATACGGAATAGAGAAATATGCAATATATGCCTTGAGTGTGTTCACGGTTTTCTCAGAAAGTATGAGGCAACGGTCTTTATTACCTTTTCCTTTGACAATGACATAGGGGGATCCGTGGTCCAGTATGAGGTCGCAAGTCTTAACGGACAGGACTTCACCGACTCTACAGCCTGTGTCATACATGAATGAGAAAAGTGCATAGTCGCGCTTTCCTGCTATAGTGTTGCAATCAATACTGGCAAAAAATGCTTTCATCGCCACTTTACTCAGAGGTGCGACGACTTTGCCTCTTCCGTGAGAAATCATCGGTATCTCGCAGGACTCTATGTACCTTTTCGCATATGCTATATCACGGGACTGAAGATATTTCAGGAGTGACCTTATCACTGTTAGCCTGTGATCCCTCGTACGGCGACTGCATGGTTTCCCTCCACGTCCATTTTGTAACCAGATCAGCCAGCTTTCCACAGTCTCACGGCTAAAACATATATCACTAAAACTGTCGACTGTGACAGATTTCTTTTCTTCCAAATATTCCACATAGAGGCGCATTACCTGCTTGTATGACATAACTGTTTGGACAGAATATCCACATGTCTTGGGAATATATACTTTCAGCCAAAGGTCTATATGACTGACAAGTTCTTTTGCTTGCTTAGATATTTTCATCGCTGTAAAAGTTTGAACGGTCTAATAATATGTCATTGAAAGTCTCAGCCTTGGCAGCCTTTATGTGCTCGGCCATCTTCGGGGTAAAATTGTAATAATACATCGTCATTTTGAAACTCGCATGCCCCATGCTTCTTGACAAGTAGGCAATGTGCTTGTTGAACAGTGCAGAATCAGCAGGGAGGCCATTGATGTTCTCTGTGGCATATCGATGTCTGAAATCATAGGCCACGGCATGTTCTTTGTTAAATTCATACCAACATTTTTGGAAATTGTAATCAACCCATTTCACGCTATGGTGCTCGTCTGTGGAAGTCGGGAAAAAGCACTTCCTTTTTGGTACGAGTCTCTCTATAGCTTTATCATATTCCATAAGCATTTTAAGCATTGAAGGATGGAGGGCCACCCGGTGCTCCACATACCCTTTCGTATGCCTGACATTGATGATGCCGTTTTTTAAATCCACGTCCTTTGTGTCAAGCAGACGTGCCTCAAATGTTCTCAGCCCGGAGGAGAGCAATAGCAAGAAATATATGGGCAGAGATAGTTTTGTGATTTCTGATTCAGGAGAGTCCTTAATTGTCAGGTGAGATAGCGAGAAAAAGAAATTGCACAGTTCGGATTCCGTAAATGCATGGGGCTTCTTCAGCAGAGTCTCTGTCTTCGGTCTTGTCGTAAGGACAGGACAACAAAACGTCCCATATCCCCTTCTATGGAGAAACTTGAGAAATGTACGTAACTCACTTACCCTCTTTGCTTTGGTACAGGCATTCTCCGAACTTTTCTGCATGCACCATCCGTCAATGATTTCCTGACAGAGATCTTTGCTGTCAGGAAAATTCACAAGACAGAATCTGTCGAAGTCATACAAATGATAGGATGCATAATAAGTGGGACTCCCCTTACATGTTTTCTTGTAATCCATGTATTCAAGGATATAAGGAGCGGCACAGCTGACAGGTATGGCATTCAAGAATTGCTTCTTTTTTGTCGGGACCTCATTGTTTGGAACAGTTGGTACATCGCATCCTCCCTCATGTAGGTATCGCAGGAAGCCTCTGATGCCTTGTATCCTGTGTTTGTAATAGTCTGCTGATTCTTTGGGAAAGGGTTGCATCCATAATCTAAGGATCTCAAACATACTGTTACCAATGCTCGTATCACATTCTTGGCAGAAGCTATCAAACGAGTGAAAAGCAATGTTCTTCAGATATGACCATTTGCAGGAATTGAAAGATTCTTGCCGGTATTGCGTGAGTATCTCGGAGAATCTGCATTTGAATGGCTCCATTGTAGGTAATACTTTAATGTAAGAACTGATGTCTAAAGCACACCCCCTCAAATTCTCAATATCTGCATCTATATATGGATTCAGGGATTCCAAGCTCACATGCCCCATCAGTTCACGGACAGTGTTCCTTTCTACATCATTCTCTATCAATGAAAGTGCAAAAGAATGTCTCATTGTATGTAGTCCTTGATTCCGCCCTGTTTCCTGTCTAATGCCAGTCTTTTTAAATATGTCACGAGCAATGTGTGAGATGCGTTTATGCTTTTGTCCACAGTAGGGCTTATTCGTTTCCACAAAGATGTTGTCTGTATTACATGTCGGACGTTCCGACAGTATATAGTCCGCGATGGCATTGCCGATGACCGATAACAGTGGAATTCGTATTTCTGTTCCCGTCTTTTGTTGGACGAACCGAATCTCCTCCTTATCTACATCCACGTCTTCGAATCTTAAATTGCTGATGTCACTCGCCCTCATTCCCATATAGAATGCCAGCATACCAATAGCCCTTTCCTTATAGGTCAGTGGCGTTTCTTCGCCGTTAAGACTTGCTGCTAAAATGTTGCACTCTTCCTTTGTAATGTAGTCAAACAGCTTTCTTTTGTGGGGGAATTCCGGAATCTTTGCCAAGAGCCTATGACACTCACCATTCGGATACATTGCTTGACAAATTGTCAATACCCGCATAACATGTCGGCTCACATGATAGCTGTTATGTCTTCCATACCTATCTCCAAAAACGGTTCGCACCATATATTCCGAAATTTCGTCCAAATCCTTCGCTCCCAAACGCTGGATATCCAGCAACAGAGATGCCATGCAGCCAGCCATTGTTTGGATACTACCTTCTTTGATTCGTCCTTCCTCTCGCTCCTTCTTGACGTATCTGTCTATCAACAATTTGAATTCAGGAGAAAGTTTGTCATAAGCTTTGGGGGATAAAGTAAACATACAGAGTTTACCCGTGTCAGGAAAGAAAATACCCTCTTCTTCAAAAGCCTTGAAATGACCAATTAAACGACGGTAGTCACGAATAGAATCTTTCTTGTAAGGACGTCGGGCCATCAATGCAGAATAGGCCTTCTCATAGGTATTCAAACTCTTGTCATTTTCGACGATATCAAATAAACTCTTGGCTACATACTGATACTTCCCTATATAACCATCACCATAATTCCTTGCCCTTAGCTTTTCATAGAAAGTGGGAAGGAGAATTTTCAATTTTTCTATATCCATAATCTTCTAAAATAAAGTGGTTAATATATAAACGCTTAACTAACTTTATTAGCATAAGGATTAGAAGAATAATGAAATCAAGATTGTTTATTCCGAATAGATTTCGTAGAAGTTTGCTATCTACAACACAGTAAATACTCAAATTCAGAATAACGAATTATTCGGAATAACAATTATCACAGTCAATGATGCCGTACATAAGTATTATTCCTTTAGAGATACTTTATAGCTTACAGGTTTTCCGTTCAACTCTTTAAGGCTACCATGAATCATTAGTAAATCTGCTTGCCTAGTAGCACTCTTGAAATTGTAAATCCTGTAAACGTAGTAATGTTCCTTGTTAAGTTCACTGTAGAATAGTTCATTGGAAGTGAAGTAGAAAGGCTGACCAACACCTCCAGTCGTAGTTTTTACCTCAATATATCTTGGGGTAATGCCATCATCCTCTACAGATTCTATGTCATAACCCTTCCCGTCACCTTCTTCTATTGAAGTGTGAATGACAGAGTGTGAGATACCAAGTTTGCTCAATCGCTCTTTCTCATAGATTACAGCCCATTCTTCACCTAATAGCCCAATGCCTCTGAATATTTCATCCTTCTTGGCATAGTCAACACCTTTAACTGCCTTGAACTCCCCAGAGAAACTTTCATTAACATGGGAGAACTGAGAAGCTTCTATCACTTTGGGACTGCTACTGGCAATAGGTTTCTTCTTATCTGACTTGGTGTAGGTGTTGTTATTAAAGTATCTGGCTACAGCATAGATGAAATCCTGAGTTAAAAGGTTATAGTTCTCGTCAGTATAGCTATGCGAAAGCATCCATTTATTGTATTCTGCAATAAACTCTTTTTCCTTCAGAAGTTCTTTCTTGACTTCTTCGCAGAGACTATAGAACTCAATAAATCGATCAACCTTGCCCGTCTCTTTACGCTTATACTCCACCATGCTTGCAAATGTCTGGAATATGCTGAACTTGTATATATAATGCGCCTTGGGGTAGTGCAGAGCCAAATAAACAGAGACGGCATGAATATCCTGAAAAGATTGTAAATTATCGCGCCCTTTCCAATCGCTATGACCCTCGTCTGCCATTGTCTTTACCAACTTGTCAAAGCCAGACATATAAGCAATCGCTCTTTCTTTTAGGGGTATAGTTTCATCGAAGAGGTTTGTCAGCAACTTGTCTGTAACATCTTGTTTCTCTTTGGAAACTTCAATCAGCATACCCAAAGGATAGTATGTTTGTGAATCGAGAAGATTAACATGCTTAGATAGACCTTGAATGGTGCGTGAAGTGATTGACCCCTCGACATGGAATGTGTTTTGGAAATGCTTTATAGCTTCCCATTTATAATCTTCGAGATTGTTTATATAATCCCAATTGGATATATAGGCGTTAATATATGGCTTTAGGTCTTTCATCTTTATCTGTTTAGAAATGAATCGTTGTTGTACCTGCCCACGTCGTATCAGCTGTTATTGTTATACGCAGCGATGCAGACTTTATATTGGCTTGAATCTTGGGATATAGGGAGTGTTCCTTTGATTCGGGGTACTCTGTAGTGTAGTCATTAACCTTTACGGAAAACAACTTGACACTATCAATTGTCACTTTTGGAAGTCCACAGGATTCATTATAGAAACCCTCCATTTCTGGGTAGCCTTCACCAATCACATCTTTCTCACAGCCTATAACCATGAGGCAAGCGGCAAACAATAACAGCAACTTCTTCATACTTTTTCAAATGTTCTAATCAAGTGAATAACAGTACCCCATACTTGAAATTCGTTTGGATCATCGACACGGAATACAGGGTAATCGTCATTGGCTGGACGCAATTCAATATAGCCGTCATTCTTGTGTGTCAGATCCAGGAACTTCATTGTAAAACCGCCATCCCACCATGCAACCACGATTGAACCGTCATGTGGCTCTACAGCTCTGTCGATGATGACCCTATCGCCATCAAACAGTCCTGCGTCTTTCATACTGTCACCCTCTACGTCACCATAGAACGATGCTTCGGGATGCCTGATGTAGTCACGGTTAAAATCAAGCGTCTCATGCCTGTAATCGTCAGCAGGAGAAGGAAAGCCTGCCGCAACTCCAGCATGTTCAAGTTCAAGTTTGGTGTCGAATACACCTCGTACTATCTTGATATTTCCCATATCACGTCTTTTTAATATCCGTATCTCAAATTTAGATACTGAACCAGTTTTGCATATCGTCCAGATTCATCTATCAGTTTAACAATATTCTTTGGCTCTATCCATTTGTATTTGCTCTGATCCAAAATCAAATTACGCCACGTTTCTTCTAATCCCATTTCCGAATATCTGTATCTACGATGGAGCAATGTCGCATTTTCCTTTGGCATTACATGAACGTGAACAAAATCATCTGCTTTGATTGGCTCAACAGATTTATGAGCTATAATTTGTTCTGCCCAAAGTGTCTGCCGCATCAACTGATAGAAGGGTTCTACGAAATACACGGTGTTTAGATAGCCACCAGATATTGCCTGCAACTGATTCGAGGCATTGATTAAATCTGTATATCTGCGTAGTCGCTCCTTGCCACTTCCCTCTGTGCCTGATTTGTCTATATTATATTCATTGCCTTCAGTATATTTCCATTCTATCGGAATCAGGATTTTATCACCTCCATTTATTCGGGCTATGATGACTGCATCAACCGATGTGCAGTTGGCTCCACGCTTAACGTATTTCTCATTCAGATAATCCTTGCTGCTTGTCACTTCAAATGCAATATAAGGACGAGATTTGTCACACTCGACAGGCTCTACATCTTCTACTTCATGGCCTACGAGCATTTGGGCTAATTTAAGAACCAAATCCCGATCGTATCTAATAGCAAACAGATGATTCAAACATGCTACTTGTGATGACAATATATGATTGGGAATACCGTTACTGCCCCAAAATACTATTTGTTCGTTTTTGAAATAATCAATACAATCATCTACAATATCTTCAAATATATTATTGCGAGAATCTAACAAGCAAAACTCCCATGTCTTATTCAAAAATTCTCCACCGCCACAATCACCATGAAACAAGGTTGTATTCTTCATCAATTCTAACTGGCGCACCTGCTCTTTCTTTTTGTAATTGCTTGATGTCCTTTCCGTAGAATTGTTTGAATACTTTGGCATTGATGTGTGCTGTTCTCTACTTGGCAAATCATACATTGCATCATTTATGATGTCAATTTTAGAAATGTCTTTCAAATCCTCTATGGTTTTAGGAGAGAACAGGAACTTCACATAAACCTTACCGTTATTAGGGTCTGTAACATCACCGAAAACGGATTCTACGGTTTTGCATGAAACCCTTGGGCTGTTCCAACGGGTAGCATCGTCAAACATATACCCTCCAACTGTTTGTTTTGGAGTACAAAGAGTATCGTAAGCATTATTATCAAGGGTAATAATATAGAACTCAGGTTTACTGGCCATCTGATCCATTCTCACATGCTTCAATTCTTCGGGAAAATCAGGATCCAGGTCACTGAGATTATTTAATATGGCCTTAGTTTCTCTCTTGAAGATTTCAAAGTAATTATATTTTCCAAACAAGTAAAAGTCCTCAATGTGTTTCCTTATACCACTATCTCCACCTACAGCTTTTCGACCATACTTTAGTTCAATAATGGCAATACGATATGGACTTTTCTTTGTAATCGCTATTATGTCGAACCTGGCATTAAAATCTAAATGCTCTACATCCGCAGGTCTGCGCCATTCTACATCGGTGCAATACCATTCAGATTCTACATTCCTATTATTCTTTATGAACAAGGCAGACTGCGATTTTTTCTCTTCGTTGCTTTTCTTATCGCTATTGGCCTTTATTGTATCATAACAGCCGATAATCTTTTTTCTAATCTCATCCTCAGAACATAGGGTAAGCATCGGCGAATTGCTAATACCAGTGAAATAGTATTCATTTATTTCACACCTAATCATGTTTCCCTGAGTGTAGGAAACCTTTGCTATGCTGATATTATTATAGTAGATGTTTATGTATTCATTCCTGATGGCAATGAACAACTCATTTCTATGCTGCAAATACAGTTCTTTGTATAAACAGCTTTCCTTGAACTTATCGACGAAACTGATTCCTCTGATTGACTTCTTCATAGGCAGTTGCTTATTTGAATAATAAAACAGCGAAGAAAGCGATTGCAGCAATAATTGCAATTATTTTCCAAAGGGTACTACCACTATTGGATAGTGCCTCAGATAGTTGCTTCTCCAGTTGACGTGCTTTGTCTTTGGCTTCATTCAAATCTTTGTTAGCCTGAGTATTCTGTGCTGTCAGCTTCTCCATCGACTTTTGAAGTTGACCGTTGGTTTCCTGCATCTTTTTCAGGCTCTCGTTGAACTCTTTTGACTGTTTTGTGCTGGCATCATTCTGTGCCTTCAGTTGAGCCTGGAGTTTACCTAACTGCTCAGAATGGGTCTTTGTCAGTTCCCCAAGTTTCTTTTGTAACTCTTCATTCTGCTTGTTACTTTTCTCCAGTTGCTCCTTATGCTGTTTCTGTATAGCTTCTACTTGCTCATTATGCTTCTTTGTGGCCTCATTCTGTGCTTTGGTTAGTGCCTGGACTTGCTCATTATGTTTTTTTGTTGCTTCTTCTTGGGCTTTAGTCATTGCTTGCACTTGTTCCAAATGCTTTTTATTGGCATCCTCTTGGGTCTTTGTGAGTTTTGCTAATTTCTCCTGTAGTTCTTTGTTCTGCTTTTGACCAGCCTCCAGTTGTTCCTTAAACTGCTTCTTAATCTGCTCAGTAATGGCGGCACGAGATTTGGTTTTCTTCTCCGATACTATTTCCACCATTTCAGAGAAATATTGTCCTAATCCCTGTGGAGTTGCAGTCCATTTGTCTGCAACCTGACGTAAGAATATCTTTTCGTCCTTATGACCTACACCAGAGATAAATGGTGTTTTCAGCCCTACAACAGTCTCAATGACCTCTGGTTTGTCAACATCAGTAGTTGAGTCAATACCACCACCCCGAACCATAGCTATAGCATGATAGCCTAACTGATCCAGTTGTTTTAGCTTCGTGCAAAGAAGCTTTGTCTGGGTAAATACTACCCTGTCCTCAATTAAGTCAAGTGCTACCCTCGCCGCCTTGATACCATCTTCAAAGTCCTTCAGAGTGATGGATGTCGCTGCTATCAGGAGGGCAATTTTGGGTCTTGTCTCATTGAATAAGAGAGATTCGAGGATGCTATCAACGTTCTTAAATCCATCGGACACTTTACGTTGACGGTATTCGATGCGTTTTACCTCGTTCTCGTCGATGACCTGCTCCTTAACAATTTCTACACGAGACACATTTAACTCCAGTTTAATCTCGCTTTTAGGAGTTATCTTACGTCCCAGGGTGCCAAGAATCTCGACCAAATTGCCTGGAGTAAGTTCTTTCCGTTGGGCATCACTTATCCTAATAGGTAATTCTGAGGATGACTTTTCATCACGCAAAGTATCATAATAATAGCCTTGGTATGATGTGCCATTGCCTACCAAATAAAGTCCTCGAATACACACGATTTTGCCACTCGCCTGATTATTCTGGTGAGCTAAAATGTCATTGAAGATACCTATAATCTCCGATGGCGTATATTGTTGAACTGTTATATTTGCTGGCATTACAGTCTAAATTATAATTAATGACGTTACAAATTCTATATTTGTAGACTTTCTTTTTCTCTTTGCTCTATTTTTCTGAGCCTTTCTATTTCTTCATTGCGAGTCTTTTCTACTTTTGCGAGTTCTGCTTTATGTAATTGTTCTATACGTTCTTTCTGTTTTCTTTCTTCGCTTAACACTTTTATCTCAGCATTACATTTCCTATCTATGTATGTTATTCGTATCTGCTCGAATTGTGAAGTTTTCGCATCAACTTCTCTTCCGAAAACACCATATTGAAATGCTATTTGACAGTTATTATAGTTCCATGCTTTAGAAAAAGGAGAATCAAAGTCTTTTATTTCTTTTCCATTTGGCACACCGTACTTAGTAACAAACAATGGGTATAAATCCTTTGAAATGTTTTTTTCAATTATTACTTCCAAAGAACCAATAATATCATCAATACTGCTGATAATACAATCACATTCATAGTTTATCCCATCTACGATTAACGTTTTCTGAACGAAGAAAGATTTATAATTATCATATTCATCTGTTAGTTGCCAATTAGCAATATCGTGCTTTGCTATACCCTCTCCAATTCTAATGTCATTAAACGCTAAACTAATAGCAACATCCCTGTTTCTGTCTGCTCTTTCACTAAAAGGAATTATGATGGTTTTCAATTTCTTTAGCATCGCATACTCTTGGCAGGAAGCCGCAATCCATAAAAAAACTGTTATAATTGTAATTATAGTAACTATAACGCCCCCTTCATAGGTTCTTGGCCATGAGCTGAATAAGCTCATAAATTCGCCGAACATTGCAAATAATGGATATAAACAGAAAAAGGCAATGATATCAGATATGGCCATTCTGACCTGATGGCCTTTTTGAAAATGCTTAACCTTTGCGTCGAAATCATTTTTTATCCATTGGAAAGCAAAACTTGCTGTTTTTGAACTATAGTCAACCTTATCATAAAGAACCGTCCAACAGACAATATGTATCAAAGCGGTTAAAAGGCTACAAGCTATCATCCACCACCCGTACATAAATAGAAAAAGACCCAATATTGGAGTCAATAATGCAATTAAGTATGCAATAGAGAAGTTCGTTTTGAATACAGGAATCCTTATGCCTTGTTCAGATACGAGAAAATATCTATGATTAAACAAATTCGTCTCTACCGATGAATTGGAGGTGTTAATGATATAATAACTCCCAGTAGACATAGATGGGCCTGATATTCTTTCACGGCTATAAATGCCTGTTCCGGGGATGCCAGTGTTTAAATAAGTTCCATTTGGACCAAATGTTACACTCGCTCCACGAACACCGACTGTAGTGCTTATCCCACTCTTACTAAGATTTAATCTTATGCCAGGGAGTATTTTTATGCGTTTTCTAAATCTCCATCCCATATCAATCTATATCATTATAGCATTTAATAGCATCACTCATTATATCATCGTGATCAAAAGCCAACTTGGGTAGTGCATCAAGTGGGAACCATTGAGCTTTAGCAGCATCATCTTGGCCTTTTACCTCACATGGAGAGTCAATGACAGCCAGATAAGCAACTGTTACTGTGCGTCCTCTTGGGTCTCGATCAACCTTAGAGTAGGCTCCTATCTGTCGTAGCCCCTGGATCTTCATGCCAGTTTCTTCTTCCAGCTCACGAATAGCGCATTGTTCCGTAGTTTCATCCATATTCAGGAATCCTCCAGGAAAAGCCCAGCAACCTTTGAATGGGTCTGCACCTCGCTCTATTAGCAGTACCTTCGGACAGTCCTCTTTGGTGATGACCACACAATCTGCTGTAACTGCTGGTCTTGGATATTTATATGAATACGCCATAGTTCAAAAGATTACCATCCGTTATCACCAAATCCGTCAGTGGGGAAGTCATCTGGGTCAGAAAAACCGTTCCAGCCGTCCCTTTTTGATTGGATTATTGGTACATTATCATTTATTACACTACCATATTTGCTAAAATAGGAATCACATTCGTGGCAATGGAATGTCTGTTTTCTAGAATTCCATAGCCCTATATCCGTCGAACCACATACGGGGCAAATCTTATTCTGATTATTATTCATAAGCCTACCTCCTTTTCCATCTGGTCATGCCACCCATAGGAGTATAGATGATATGCACCCACTCACTATTATTACCTGATCCTACATAGGATTTCTTTTCACTTTTAGCAGTTCTGATAGTTTCCCTCTTTTTGAAGAATCCTAATTTAGAATTGGGAGAGAGATCATCAAGGTCAAACTGGAAAACCTCTATCCCTTTTGTTTTGCCATCTTCTTTATATCCTGCCATGTTCCATCCCACACTATAGTTGGTTACGAACTTGATGACTTTGTTTTCATACACAAAATGAACTTCCCAAATTTCGTCATCATCGTCATCTAACGATGGTGGTTCAAGTATATTGGCAAATACTGGTGGAACTATCTTGCCCATATAACTCTCCCAAAAGACAAACACATCTTTATATTCCTCCTCATCCCTTAGTTGTTGCCAAGCAGAAAGCCCTACAGGTACTATAAGTCGATCTCCCTTACGTTCCATTCTTTTGGGATTTGAAGGGTGTGCAGGCTGTTTATCTAATTGGAATATGTCACATTTGAAGTCCTTGATTGGCTGCTCAAACACATGGGGATTTTTGACAAACACGAATTTGTCTGTGCTAATAGGCCAGTTCTTTGTTCTCGTACCAGCAATTGAAACTATCACATAACCCAGATATTTGTTTACAGGATATGTGTTCTCTGGCAGATTCCCAAAGAAAAGCTCATTCATAAACTTCCTATGGACTTCATTTCTAAAATCCAGAGGTTCCTTTGTGAACTGCTGAGATACACCATCCGCATATATTAGTATCTTCTCGCCCTCTTTAATGTCATCCCATCTGCTAGGAATCGTTTGGAGAGCACCGCAAATAACCATGCTTGCGTAGGGTTGTTCTAATTTCAACTTTCTCATATGCTAATGGCAAGTCTAACATTCATCGTTTAATTTCTCAATCGCCAGTTCTTTTATGGCATTACACCAGTTTACAATGTCAACAGTAGATGCAAACTCTAACGTGACATGAGTGTTGTCGATGGTCATGCACAGTTCGGAACCATTATCTGTTGATAGTATCTCACATTCAATGCTCTCGTCATCGAAATTGGAGAATTGTTTTATGTATCTCTTATTTGCCATAACTATTTCTCCACTAATTCAATGTAATACTCCCATCCGTCATTGCGTCCCATTGAGTATTCGCAGGGCTTTAGTTCTATCTTCATGTTCAGACGGTCAGCAATCTCCAAGTAGTCATATAGCTCAGACTTTTCGACAGGAACTTCATACCCAGATCGCTGATTATTGACTATCTCGCTTATGTATTCACGTTCTTCATCAGAGGCAAAATCATTTTCCATCACCTTACGCTCATACTCCCGGAATATAGAGCGGCCTTTCTTATAGTCACGAAACTTTAGGTTGTTGAAAATATCAAATGACTCTATCCCCATAATAAAGGTAGCTTTATCATCCTTTATAACTATCACAGGTGGCAAACCCTCACATCTGGGTTCATTATCTGAATAGTGAGGGGCATAGATGAACGAATCCCCCTTACGCCCAAGGTAAGAAGCACAGAAATACCCATGCTTCTGAGCGCACTTGTCAGCTAGTTCCTGAATATGTTTGTTGTTACGCATAGTCTTATCCTTGCTTTGTAGGATTCTTACTCAGGGTGTTTACTGGAGTAGGATTTTCTCTACCATGAGTCCCTTTTGTCTGAGGGACAGTCGAAGTATGAATATTATCTTTACACATATATGTATTGTTTAAAGGGTTGAAGTCTTTTATCGGCAAGTGCTTTTGCTCTATCTACCCAATCTTCATTGAGATTGCCATGAATACGACTAAACTTGTTATCATTTGGGAGCTGATTAGCCCTCGCTTCGATATATTCATTCTCAATAGATGCCACCTTACTAGATACTGCTTTGAAATGACTATCTAATTCTGCCAACCATCGGCCTAATTTGGATAAATACGAATTAGTTACTTCCAATAATCCAATCAATTCAGATTTATCATTCTCACTTGCAAACTTAGAGATAATCTTTCGGTTATGATAGATAATAATAGATGCAGCAATAGTAATAAATGCGAAAACACCCAAGAGAACATATAAGATGGTTTGGCTACATAAAAGAGAAATAGCTCCCTCTAAAATTGTTAGACCTAAACTCCAGGGCCAGCAAGTCTTTAGCCAAGTCAGCCATTTATACTTGTCCCGAAGGGCTTTATCTTCGTCCAAGTATATGCGTCCATACTCTAAAATGGGTTGCCATTTATTGAGTTCTTCGGCGATACAGTTATTGAGCTGCTCCTGTGTCATGCGTTCACTTAACAAGGTATATGGTTTTCCCTACAATATGTCATTGTTTCATCTTCATTTATAAAGCCTGCGTCACAGAATCGCTGTAGACCATTCTTTACATCATCAACAAGATTGGCCTGTGCATTTAGTACGTTGGTGGTCTTTGTGATGAAGTCCTTGAAATGGTCATTGAGCCTACAGAGTTTGTCAATAGTATAGTAGTCCAGTTCGTTCTTGCGAGCTTGGAATAGCACCTTTGTTTCACCTGTGTACGGAGAAAGAAGAATTACTCCTATACCAAACGAGCGATTGAGCCTTTCCATTTCCTCCATAACTTCCTCGTTTATCTCGAAAGCCACGAGGTAGCCATAGTTTGCCCAACTGCTATTTGAAAGTGCCTGGAAGAAATACTCTTTAAGTTGGTGGTCATTCTCAATAGTACGTTTCAATTCGTAAGAGTAAAGATATATGTACTCTTTTGTGTTGGCCGCTTTCAAGAATGAACGTGTGGCTGGATCTTGAAAGTCGTTGAATTGAACACCTACCATGTCAGGATGAACCCATTTCTTTGCCTGATCACTTCTGTTGGATGTTTCGTGGAATATAGTCTTTGAGAGAATGCCTTGGTCTAACAAATAGTTGGAAAGGAGTCTGTGCAGGCTACGTTCTTTGTAGTTTTCTTGTGTGGGAGTTGTAACAGAAGGAGTAATGTTTACAGTACCGCCATTTATTAACTGTTCTATCTCTTCTGCATACTTTGTTATGTTGCAGCAAGTGCCAATGGAACCTGTCGAGTTCTGTAGCTTCTGGGACATGGATCGTCTGGCGATAACAGCATCCAACCACCTGACGGCACGTCGATGAGGGAGTTCCGCTCCTGCTGTGTAATAGTAGTCACCTGTTATCTCGCCTACATGATAGCCCCCCTCACCATTGGATGCTAAGACAATATCACCAGTCTTTAGTCCAAAGCAGACCGTCCACAAGAACCCGATCAAATTTCTGGATGTACCAACAGACTTGTCTGGCTGTATTTCAAGAAACTTAGCGACAAGTTCCTGTCGCCACAGACTTTCATCGTTATATGGCGTTCCCGAAAGATCTAGTCCCTTCAGAACATTAATTCCGATATAATTGTGTTCAAGGCAGTCGGCTATATACATGCCATGCTCACCTAACATTATTCTATTGTACTGTTTCATAATGCTATTGATTTTCTTTTCTTTGAACTTCAATCACTTTAGAAATATGGAACTCTTCAATCCACCAACAGAACATCTTAGCTCTCACTTCAACAGGAGTAAACTCAACTTTCTCTACCTTGACAATAGCCGTATCTCTCTTCGTGTTATAGCCTACAGCTAGGAATAGAAACTTGTATTGCTTTGGTAAGAATGGGAATTTACCACCGTTGAAGTCATCAAGTTCGTATTCCAGTGAAGGATCGGTGCAACTTGGATTCAGCATCGGTTTCTTGCCTTGGTATTGTAGATAGCGTTTTGCCGTCGTACTTTTGACCTCTCTGTATTCGATGGTCTTTGTCCCTGCAACAATCTGGTCAAAGTATTCTTGTTTGATAGGCAAATAAAGAGTATTCTCTGCCGTTGGAGTTTCGTCGCTATCATTTACAAACACATTTTCATCACACCTGTAGCTAACATGTTCAGCTGTCTCAGTATTCTCATTGTCAACCTCTTTGTTCGCGTTTTTCTCGACAATAACGCTATCTCCATCAAAAATCAATTTCGGAAGCGTGTTTACTTTATGAACGGTCTTGACGGAAACATTGATGACAGAAAGCATTAATTCCAAAATGTAACGAGGATTATTGTGTTCCTTTCCCCAATCATTCGGGTCATTCTTTATCAGGCTGTTCTTGTCGATTGTTACAGCATAGCGTTCCATAAGCCATTCTATAGCAGACTTACCATTGACAACGTACTCATACGCTTCTGAAGGAATGTTGGTAATGCGAATCTTTCCATTGTAGATGATGGTGTCCTTCTGTTCTTTAGAGGGGAACTTCATCTTTTCCACATAATAATCATCATCACTCATTTCATCAGGATTAACCAAATATTCTACTTTGACAGTAGGACAAGCTTCTTCAATCTCGTAATTCAGATGCAATTCTGCCAGTTCCTTACCGACTTTGTAGAACGTCATAAAGTCATCAACCTTTTCCAAAATGGGAATACGAGGCAGAGACTTTTTTAGGTCATCGGCAAATCTCTCACGATAATCTACAGAGTGTAATAGTCCATAAACATAGTAGAAAATATGCTCCTTGGTTAATGACTTGGTATCTCCAAAGCGTTTTCTTACTTCCTTTAGGATCCAATCGCTTATTCCATCATGTCTAATGTAATCGGCATTGGAATTGTCATCAAACAACCCAAGCTGCTGTTGTTGGTTCTTTTCATACCAATAGAGGGGGAAGCATTGGCATTTCTCCACTGTATCTAACGACGGTATTTTGTCAATCATTAATGCTGTGAAGTTTTTACTAGCTCCAACGCCACTCAAACAAATAGTGTAATTTTTCTTATCTTTGGTCGGATAAAGCTTTTCCCACTGTCCTCTACTTTCAACCAATTTCTCTCCATAATAAAGATTACTCAGTACGAATGGCCTATATATGCTACTTCTTACACCTTTGTCATCAAACAAAATCTGCTCATTATTATAGGCATATCTTCTTAATGACCTCGTCCAACTTATTTTCGTTTGGTCGGTATCAATATTATCTTCAATAGCAGCTTCTGAATCTTCTGCCAATATCTTTGCAAATGATGCTCTTTGGGTGTCATAGAATTCTATCAGTCGCTTTACATTATCAGTTAATTCCGTTTTGGAATAATTATAGTCCCAAGCATCCCTGTTGGTTGCCACTCCAATAGCAACCATATTAAATAATGATTGCGTTTTGAGATTAAAGTTCTTATCGGGGGACAGGGGAATCAAACTATCAAACAAACCGTCTCGCTGGTTAATCCAATCAGCCTTCTCATTTGGCTCTATGATTTGCCATTCCAGTCTACGGGAATTAACACTTCTATATCCTTTTAAGATTCTTAGTTTGTCTTCTCTGGATAGATAATCACCAATATCGTGATAGAAAATGGTGGCCTTGCCCTTACCCTCTCCTGGTTTCTTAACCAAAATAGTTATAGCAATAGGAGTACGGGAACCAGACCCGAAGATTTTACCACCCTCTCTTCTGGAAAGTTCTCCACTTGTTCTTTGGTTTCCTCGGAGGTTTAGTACATAGATACTTGAAAACTCTTTTTCTAAGCACTTCCTGAAACCATCTTGACCATTACCGTCAATCCAAGCTCCATTACTAATGAAGGCAACTATACCTCCTTCATTATGCTGTGAAATTCTATCGCTAGCCCATCTGAAAGCCTTGATATAGCTGTCGTAAAGGGACTTAGTAAGAGTTGCAGAGCTTCTTTTTACATACGTTTCAGCAATTCGAGCATCCAGATGTTTATAGCTAACATTCTGAGCATTGTCATTGGCTGACTTCTGACCAATAGAATAAGGTGGATTTCCAATGATAACCCTGACAGGAGCCTTCTTCTGCATTTCTACACGCTCTGAATTCTCTTTGAACAAATGGCTGAATATATCCCTGTCATCATCTTCATTCAACTGGAATGTATCAGTGAGACAGATTCCATCATAAGGTAGATATTCGTCTGGGTGAATAAGGTCATGGTAAACGCTCTCAATGTTCACGTCAGCAATATAATAAGCCAGCAGTACAATCTCATTGCAATGGATTTCATTAAGATACTTCCTCTTCATATCCTCTGGCTTAATTAGCCCACTTTGCATGAGCCGTGTAATGAATGTACCAGTCCCCGTAAATGGATCGAGAATATGCACGTTTTCTTCTGTTAATGACGTATCAAATTCTTTCTGGAGGATATGCTCGACTGAATTGATAATGAAATCCACACATTCAATCGGGGTGTAGACAATACCGAGCTTCTCGACTGTCAATGGGAAAGCACCCTTAAAGAACTTCTCATATAGTTCCTTGATGATAGTCTGTTTGCCACCAAGGTTGTCGATGTTGCTTACATTTGAGCGCACCGAATCATAGAATTTTTCAAGAACTTCCAGATCTTTGCTCAGACCTTCTTCTTCCAAAAGGTCGATAATCTGCTGCATGGAACGACTGACTGCATTGTTCTTCACAAACTCATAATCCTTGAAAAGAGCATCAAACACGGGGCGTGTGATAATATGTTGAGCAAGCATTTCTACAGCCTGGCCCTCGTCAATTGATGGATTCAAGTTCTTCTGTAGTCCTTTTAAATATTCGTCAAATTCTGCTTTATGAATACCATCCTTCAATACCATTTGAGTGATACGCTCGATGAACTTTCGAGCGATGGTTCCAACTTCTTTGGCCCAATTCTCCCAATAAAGCCTATCACCGCACTTTTCAACAAGTTTTGCATAAATACCCTCCTGCATTTCTCCGAAACGGATTTCCAACTGCTTTGCCACATCAGCTTCATCAAGTACCTGTGCATCTGCCTTGTCTTGTGAATTTTGAGCATCAGTTCCAAAACCGATGCCACCGACAAGAACTTTGCTGTTTTTCTTCTTGTTCAGGGCAATCTTGTTTACCTCTGCATTGAAGTTGTCATCATGTGAGCGTAGGGCATTGAGAATACTCCACACCACATCAAAATACTTATTCTTACTCAAAGCATCTTCTGGACTAACATCCATCGGAACCACAATCGGGATGATAATGTAGCCGTATTTTTTTTCTCCAGGCTGTCCCTTTCGGAAGTTTCGCATGATACGGCCAACAGACTGAACAATATCGACTTGACTGTTTCTTGATGAAAGGAATAGAACCGCATCAAGAGCCGGAACGTCGATACCTTCAGATAAGCAGCGTACATTGGTCAGCACTTTGCACTCCTGTTCGTCCTGACTTTCTTCTTTCAACCATGCAAGCGATTGGTTTCTTTCAAGAGCGTTCTGTGAGCCGTCAATGTGCTTGGTCTTGATATGAACAACACGTTTCCTTTCTTCCTCACCAAGACTTTCAATGTATTTGTTGCAAAGCCTAGGTAGGGTATAAGCAATGTTTTTTGATGTACCAGCCTTATCCTCACTTCCTATTGCAGAACAGAAGGCTACTGCACGGTGCATTATTTGAGGATCTATCTCCCACGTCTTGCCTTCATCACCACGAACCTCTTTTGAAAGTCCATTTATAACACCTATTAACTTGGAGGTCTCGTCAAAATTCAGTTCCTTTATGTCTTTGTTCTTGACATCAGCCTTAATGGTATCAGGCACATCATCTTCATTAACGGTAAGCACCAGTACCTTATAATCTGTCAGCAATCCATGATTGACTGCATAGCTAAAGTTTACCCTAAAAAACTCTTTTCCATAGATGGTTTCGTCATCCATCGAACAAAGTATGCAGTTCTTTTCAGATGCTTTTACTCTAGCACTCTCTCCATACAAACGAGGGGTAGCTGTCATATAGAGGCGTTTCTTACCTCTTACATTGTCATTCGAGTGTACTTTTGTGAAATTACTTTCGTCTGCATCTGATAGTTTAATGCCTGTAGTCCTGTGTGCTTCATCACAAATAATCAGGTCAAATTCACCATAAATTCCATTGGTTGCTTTTAATACTTCTTTTTGAGCATCCGAAACAGCATCTATAGACTGATAAGTAGAGAATACTACCACCAGGCCATTGTGATTCTTGTAAGAAATCAACTGTCTGGATATTGATTTGGCATTTGTACTTGATGGAAGAGCAAGGTCAACTGCACTATCCGAAACATCATCAGACTCTTTGGTAATCTTTTTCTGAGCTTTATTATCAGAGCAAATACATACTGCCTTGATTGTCTCTTTTGCATCACCATACCAAGCGTTAAGAGCCTGACCAAGCAAGGAAATTGAAGGAACCAGGAATAAAACAAGTCCTTTTCCTTCTAACATGGTTTCTGCTATTTGTAATGATGTATAAGTCTTTCCTGTACCACATGCCATTACCAACTTGCCTCTGTCATTCTCTTTATAATGGTTGACAGCAGCAGAAATTGCTCTTAGCTGGTGTTCCATCGGCTGTTTACCTTCAGCCCTAGCGGTAGTACCTGTTATACCATCCTCCAACTTCTCCCAGTCAACGGGCGAAGTTTCTAAGTCAACCAGACCTATACGAGATACAGGTGGATTCTGGTTTTTGATGGCCTCTTCTGCATTGTTTCCCCAATGGTTAGTCGTAGAAATCCATAGACGATTAGAGAACCGCGTGGTCTGGAAGGTCTCAGGGTCAGTAAATGTTCTGCTCGATGTGGCAAGAAATGAATCTACTGAAGGTTTATCTATTGTGGCACTCTCTTGGTAGCATTTACATTGTATAGCCCAATATTCACCAAGTTCTGTCTTTGCAACTAGGTCTATTCCTGTATCTTTCCCACCAAAGTCACTTTTTGAAGGAAAGTCATTCCACATCCACACATGGGTTAACCTTTCATAGCGAGGATCGGTTAGTAACCAAGCTCGCATGAGGCGTTCAAACATAGTACCCTTATCCTTCTCTGTGAAAGATATGGAACGATATTTCTCTAATATTTCTTTGAACGTCATATATCTATAGTTTTTAGTCCGTTATTCAATTATTAAATCTCTTAATTCACACTCCAACAGTTCAGCAATCCTATCCAATGTTGGCAGGGTAGGTTGAGTGATATTGCTACACCACTTAGATACCGTCACAGCAGTCACGCCCAACTGTTCTGCAAGCCAAACACCAGTCTTGTCTTTCTCAACTAACACTAGTTTTAGGCGATTTAATTTCTTCTTATCCATGTTTAATATCTTAAATTCTGATGCAAATATAGCTATAAAAGTTGATATTGGAGTTCATTTTATCTTAAAACATATTAAAATGCGGGTTTTAGAGTATGTTTTATTACCTGAAAAGGCGATTTACTGGAGATTTTTGATTATTTTTGCAAACCAAAACATCAATAATGGTATTAGAAAAGAGTCACATAAAGAAGTATGCGAGTATGCTTACGAGTGTCGCGTCTAAAGAAGATGGCATCCGTAGGTTATATAGATATGTGACGTGGCCTAATGGAGAATTTGTTAAAAATGCCAAGGATCTTTTTGCTGCCTTATGTGAATTTGTGGTTTTCAATGAATGTGTTAAGCAACCGTTCCACCTGATAGTAAAGAATAGAATTGAAAAAAGGATGGGGGAACTATATGCTCATATAGCAAACCTTCAGGACAAAATGCCTACTTCATTGACCTACAAAGAGGCTTTCATGGTGTTTCAGATCCTTGGGAAAGAACAAACTCAGAAGATACTCGACGTAGAGGAAGTTTCTTCATACGCCTACAATAATATCCTAAAGTCTTTGGAAGAACACAGCTATGACATTTTTGAAAAAGCATTAGGAGAAGGTGACTACAGCATGTTGATGAAGAACCTCTGGATAGTTAGATTTATATTGTTGGGAATCAGGAAACAGCCAAAATACACAGACGATTTTGAAGAGTTGTTGAAGAAAGACCAATGGCAAGATGGCGTTGATTTGTCTAAGTTCTTCAATCTGCTGGTGGATGAAGATAAATTCATTGAAGATCGAGTAAATGAGTTCGTCCAACGATGCTTGACAGGTGATGAAACTATAGAAGTGGGTCTCGAAACTCACACCTATGATATTGTAGGAGGCTACAGCGTTATACATTATGTAGACAAAAATCGCCAATCATACAAAGATCTTAATGACACCGACAAAGAAAAGTATATAGAAAAGATATATGGCATTACCTCTATCTCAGATGGAGCATATTATCCAGCCTGGATTGACACTTTCCATCAGAAATATCAGACTGGCCATGATATAGATAGGCTTGTCCGCAATTATGATTCAGAAAGTGCAAATAGGAATATAGACCTCACTGTGTATTCTATAATCGGTAATCTGTTGTTCTGCCAAAGGGATGACATTGCTAAACATTTCAATGTTGAAGTTGGCAATATCTTTGTAACAGACCGTGACACTATATCCTGGGACGGGTGGGAAAGAGACATTGCTGATTTGGGTAAATATATCATCTACTACACAGCCCTGATGTTAGAAGTATATGGCTGCGTGAAAGACGTTCTTTACAAGGAAGATAGAGTTGTTCTGGAATGGCTGCTCGGTTGCTCCAAATATACAGAAGGAGTTAATTACCTTCTGAATGAGGTTTATTCTAACAAAAAGCAGTCTGTTGATGAAACAACTGACATTGTTGGCTCAGAAGTGTCGGTAATAGATACGAACCCATTATATCCTACATTTTTGAGATCTGGAGGTCGGCTTCATAATGAGTTCTTACAGGGCTTGATATGCAAGAAGTATCTCCCTCAATGGTTCAATAACAAGACCAACGACCCCTTATATATTAAATATGTGTTCTTTGGCAGCGGAATCGAACCGAAAGAAAAAATGGTATTCACTGGAAGTAAAACCGAACTAACTATATTCGTACTTTTCCTAAGTAAAGGCTACGGTAAGAGTGAGATTTGGAGCTACTTCAATCAATATATTGTTGACAAGAATGGGAAGCCTGTCTTTGCAAAGAATGCCCGTTCTAATGTCAAGGAGAATTTATTGGACGCAGAGGACAGGATGCGTCAAGCTCTAATGGAGATGGCAGGGAATAATAAACTGTCAAAAGAGATCTTTGAAGACTTGAAATGAGAAGGAGAAGGTTAAGAACCCGTAAAATCGGTTATAATTTAATAATGATTGGTCCTCCTGGCTCGGGCAAGTCTATGATGGCTAAGCGTCTGCCAAGCATACTGCCGCCTCTCACCCTGGCTGAGAGCCTTGAGACGACACAGATACACTCCGTGGCGGGCAAACTGAAGAAAGGCACGTCGCTAATATCACAACGCCCTTTCCGCTCACCTCATCACAGTATTTCACAAGTTGCTCTCGTAGGCGGAGGTACGAACCCGCAGCCAGGCGAAATCTCGCTTGCCCACAACGGCGTGCTCTTCTGTGACGAGCTGCCAGAGTTCAACCGAAGCGTTCTAGAGGTGATGCGTCAGCCTCTTGAAGACCGTCGCATAACCATAAGCCGTGCGAAATATTCCATCGACTATCCCTGCTCATTCATGTTTGTCGCCTCCATGAATCCATGTCCATGCGGTTATTATGGCGATCCGAACCATCAATGTGCATGCACCCCAGGTCAGATTCAGCGCTACATGAACAAGATCAGTGGTCCCCTACTCGACCGCATAGACATACACTGTGAGATACAGGCCGTACCTTTCTCTGAACTGTCACAGATGCAACCTGGTGAACCCTCCGCTGCCATCCGCGAGCGAGTCATTGCCGCCCGCAGGATTCAGGAGGAGCGCTTCAAGCCCTACAAGGGCATCCACTGCAACGCCATGATGACGGAGCGCATGCTCCATGAGTTTGCCGAGCCCGATGCCCAGTCACTCGAAATGTTGCGTATGGCCATGGAACGTCTGAAGCTCTCCGCCCGTGCCTACAGCCGCATCCTCAAAGTAGCCCGCACCATAGCCGACCTCGCTGGCAGCGAGAAGGTACAGTCCATGCACATAGCCGAAGCAATCGGCTACCGTAACCTCGACCGCGGTGACTGGGCGGAGCGAGGGATATAGTAAAAAAATGAGACGGTTCTCATGAACCGCCCCATAACAATCTAATAAAATATTGAGTTTCTATTAGTAAATCGGTATCATTGTTCTTTCGGAACCTCAAGAATAAAGCGGCAACCGTCATGATAGTTGCTATCGAGAGTAAGATTTCCACCCAAGCTGATAGCGTGACGCTTGGACAAAGCAAGACCGAGGCCGAGGCCTTCACTCAGGTCGTTGACCTTGATAAACGGTTGGAATATCTGTTCAGCAGAGGATTCGCTGATGCCTGGACCAGTGTCCTGCACAATAAAACGGAGAGTAGTATCGG
The DNA here is from genome assembly GCF_023217965.1 of Prevotella sp. E13-27. NCBI lineage: Bacteria > Pseudomonadati > Bacteroidota > Bacteroidia > Bacteroidales > Prevotellaceae > Prevotella > Prevotella sp. E13-27. The sequence continues at coordinate 889,066 of NZ_JALPSC010000001.1, forward strand.
TCTCTACGATTTCAAGAGATATATTCTGCCCATCCGAGTATTTGGCAGCATTATATAGCAGCTCACGCAGACTACGCATGAGGAACAGGTGATTCGTGGTAATGGTAACATCGTCAGGAACAGATGTTTTGACGCTTATCTCAATATCTGGGAAATGTATGTGCATATATCCGATACACTCCTGTGCCACAGCATTACATACAATGCGTTCGTTATGGGAGCTCTGAATTTCTTCGTTAGCTCCAGTTTCAGAGCTATCGAAGAGCATCAACACAAGACGCTCCAGCGCCATGGCATTGTGCTTCATCGTTTTAGTAATTGACGTAGCCTCCTCTTCAGAAAGGACTGCATGGCTGATGCTGTCACGCAACACCTGAGCAAAGCCAAGGATGATGTTCAGCGGGGTGCGTATCTGGTGTGTCACATTCTGCATGAAGATGGTCTTGCGCTTGGCAGCCTCCTCTGCCTTTTGGGTGGCCACGACAAGTTCTTCATTGCGCGACTTAGTCTGATCAACAGTATAACGTATGCTTCCCATGTGGAAGTTAAGAGACTGTAGCATCACGGCAAAACTATTCTGCAGACGACCTATGACATCCTTACGCTCTGTCTTGGGGATATGGGTCTCATAGTTACATCCAGCTATACGCTCCAACTTTTCCAACAGCAGTCCAAGTGGACGTATGGCTTGAAGGACAGTGTGCCGCGAGAGTATCATTATGACAACGAAGCCAATGGCAAGGAGCATTATGACAATGTTTGTAAGCCAATAGTGCAACCTCAGAATATCGTCGTCCGGACATACTAAGGCAATACTCCAGTCGGTACCATCAATAGGTCGGTAGCAGACTATGCAATCCTCTCCACGAACATTGACATTCATCATGCCTCTGGCTCCTGAGGTCATCTCGTAGCCAAGTGCTATGAGGTCAGGATGCTTAACAGGGTCAATATCGGTGAAGATCGTCTTCGCGTAAATCTTTGTTGTATCAGGATGTACGAGGTATTCTCCACTACTGCCAAGCAACACGAAGTATGCGTTCTTATATGAAACGAGCATTGTGTCGAGCACAGTGGATATAGAGTCCATAGACATTCCTGCAGAGAGAATGCCTGCAAAGCTACCGTCAGCACCATGTATTGGCATGCAGTAGAAAGCCGTGAGGGAGTCTTCATGTGAGGCCTCGTCATAGTCATTCACAGATGGAGACACCCATTGCGCCTTGCCATGTTCCAATACAGCGGTGTAGCGACGCTGTTGCATTAGCATTCCCACAGTATCAGTGGCAGAGGTTATATGACAACTGCTCACGTTACGGTTCAGCGAGGCTATACGATGTGAATAGTGATGAAGCATGTCATTGCTAAGACTCTCATTTTCCATCACCCATTGATTTGCCTTAGCAGCCGTCTCAACAGTTCCCATCTTTGTCTTCACGCGATGGGCTGTGGTGTTAAGCACGCTGTTCACATGCCTTGCAGCCTCGTTGCGTATAAGTTTCTTAGACTGCATATAGAATATTCCCAAAGACAGCATGAAAAGAGGTATAGCCAACAACAGGATAACGACACTGAGCTTCATGGAAAGGTTACTGCGAATCCTAATCATGATTCACCTCCTTTCTCTTCATCTCCAGAAGACACGTTAAGCAGGTCATTGAGCAGTTCGGTAATGATCTTTGTTTGATGCTGTATGGTTTCAACCTCCCTGTCTGCCTGCAGATATACTTTAACAGAGGCTTTCTCGCCAAAAGAGGAAGACAACTGACAAAGCTCATCCACACTATCAGAGATTATCTTGGCCGGTGGAATCATCTGGTTGGTCATGTTATGAAGGAATACAGTCTTCATGCTGTCTGCCTTGTTTGCCCTCTCATAGGCATCGCGCAGTCCTTCGCCACGCTCTTTCAGTGTTGTTGTCAGTTGTTCCAATTCACTCATATTGGCCGATAGCGACTCCTGCATCTGCCGGAAGTGCTCCTGCAACTGACCAACCTCGTCCTTACGATGTGTAGGACCAACGACTTCGTCATAATGCCCTTCAGCTATCCGCTGTGCCTTCTTTGCAAGTATGCGCAAAGGCAGCAGCTGCCTGTGGGTGAGGAAACGGCAAAGAATAAAGAACAGAACTAAGCCTACTGCGCCAATGGCAAGTACATAGTATATCAAACGGTTGTAATCACCAAAGATGTCATCCTTTGGATAAACAACACCCACGCTCCAACCAAGATTCTCATTAGTACGGCCTGGCACAGACACACGCTGGAACGGCTTATAGAATACATAACATTCCCTGCCATCCATTTTAAAGCGTTTGTAACCTGTCTCGCCAGCCACCATAGCCTCTGCAGCCTCACGAATAGAAGGGTCACCGCCATTCTCTACCTGCGTGAACACCGTCTGATGGAGCAACTTGGCAGTATCGGGATAGACTATGAATGAGCCATTGCGTCCCAAGAGTGTAGAATAGCCATTCTCCGACGGTTTGGCTTCGAGGACAATCTTTGAGAACGAGTCCAATGAAACATTAACAGCAACGACGCCTATGCGTTGTCCTTTATAATTATAGAAAGGCAGACAGAAGCTCGTCACTGCAACATCTTCATCGTCCTTCAATGGGTCTGTCCATAAGGCACGACCAGTGCTCATAGGCTCCGAATACCATAGCTGCTCAGTATATGGTTCACCGTTAGCAGGCGACAATGAGGTCACAATGCGGTCACCCTTACGATGCGCATAGACAACATAACGCTCATAATCTGGAAAATAATTGGGAGCGAAAGCAATGGCACAACTATGAATATAGGCGTTACTCTCAATAAAGCGACGACTATATGTTGGCATGAGGTCTGGATTATTGAGATGCATGAGCATATCAACACAGACATTACCCATTGCCTGCTCAACACTTAACAGAATATTGTCCATATTCTGAACAGTGCCCTCTAATGTCTGACTGGCATTTTGGAGTGCTTCTTCCTTCAGAACCTTACGAGAGAAATAGAACATAATACCCAATGACACTGACAGGAGCAGTGCTATTGCGCAAAAGATCCTCAGGCTAATCCTAAAGGACAAGGTTTTGGTGATTATTGTTGGCTGGTTAGTCATAATCTGGGACAAAGATAATAATAATCTTAACAATCTCACACAAAACGGCACTTTTTTTTCGTCATCTCGCTAACCTTTCTTACCTTTGCATAAAATATTACTAAAACAGAAAGGAAATGGAACTCTATCTCATCATAGGCATCATAGCCATTGTAATCATGGCAGCCCTCGGTTACTACTTCGGCAATCAGGGTAAGAAGGAACTCATAGACAACTACTCACGACAACTCGACACACAGAAGGCTGAACACGAGAAGCGCACTGAAACGCTTAAGGATCTCTATGAGCAACAGATAGAAAACCTCAAACACTCTTTTGAACAGCAGGCGGAGCAGATGAAGAATGCTCACGAACAACAGCTAAACCAGATTAAAGAATCTCACGAAAAGCAGATTGCCGCTCTGAAAGAGATGAACGAAGAGCAGGTGAAAAGTCAGTTGGAACTGATACGTGAGCAGATGCAGACAACCTCAGAGAAGGTATTGAAGCAACGGCAGGACGAGCTAGGTACGCAGAACAAGGAGCAGGTTTCGAAAATCATTGACCCGCTGCAGAAGAGCTTGAAGGACATGCAGGAGGCTCTCGACAAGACGAAAGAGCAACAGACGGAAGCGCTCACCCGACTTGACGAGACCATTAAGATAAACATGCAGAAGAGTCAAGCCATAGGCGAGACTGCCGACCGCCTGACACGCGCTCTGACGGGCGAGGTGAAAGTGCAGGGCAACTTCGGCGAGCTGAAGTTGAAACAGCTGCTGGAAGACCTGGAGCTGAAAGAAGGAGAGCAGTTCGACACCCAAGAGACCCTTAAAGACAAAGACGGACGCCTTGCTAAGGGTGACGATGGTCGCGGTCTCATTCCCGACTTCATACTCCACTTCCCCAATAACCGCCACGTAGTGGTAGATTCGAAGATGTCGCTCACAGACTACGAACGTTACATGAACGCTGAAGACGGCACGCCCGAGAAGAGCCTGTACCTCAAAGCCCACATAGAAAGCGTGAGAGCACAAGTGAAACGTCTTGCCAAGAAGGAATATACGAAATATCTGCCTGAGGGCTACAACCGCCTGAACTTTGCCATCATGTATGTGCCTATAGAGGGTGCACTGAACCTCGCACTGCTCAACGACTCCACTCTCTGGCGCGAAGCCTATGACGAAGGCGTCATGATTCTCGGACCTCAGACTATGTACATGAACCTGCGTGTGCTGGAGATGATGTGGACACAGGTGCGCCAATTGAAGAACCAACAGGCAATGATGGATGCTGCCAACACGGTTATAGACCGCGTACAGGATTTCGGTATGAGATTCATGGATGTGGAGTCAAGCATGCAAGACACCATAAAGAAGATTACCCGTCTTAAAATCACTACTGCCGACAGCGGTCCGAGCATCATCACTGCTGCAAAAAACCTGCTGAAAGCCGGCGCAAAGGAAAACAAGAAAAAGAAGACTCTAGAAGAGATGGACAACACGATGTTCCTCGACTCAGAGACGGATTACGACAAAGAACAGCAATAACAGTCATCTATAAGCCATGTCAAACACTTTTTTCCGACTCCATCATAACGATCGTCAGATGTTGACAGCCTTGTTGCTGATAGCCACGGTCATACTAGGTTTAATGCTGTTCTTTGAAGATGCTGATATCACTACATCCGAACCTCAAGGGATGCTCGCTGCTGACAGCACTAGACACGCTGAAAAAGACGTGAAGAGAACAGATAGAGGAAACTATGATGAGGATTCAGAAACACAGCACGAGCTGTTCACCTTTGACCCAAACACCGCCACAGCCTCCGAACTGCTACGATTAGGTCTTCCCAACGGAATGGTTCGTGGCATAATCAAATACAGATCAAAGGGCGGGCGATACATGCAGAAAGAGGATTTCGCGAGAGTGCCGGGACTATCACTGAAGGACTATCACGATCTGGAACCCTACATAACTATTGCTGCCGACTTCCAACAAGCATCGCTCTACGTTAAGTCTGCAAAGAAAGACACGCTCCACCACGCTATTCCTCAGAAACTGAAAGAGGGTGAGACTATTGACCTTGCCAATGCCGATACAACAATGCTGAAGCGTGTGCCAGGCATTGGCTCTCACTTTGCACGCAAGATAGCAGAACACAGGCAGCGGTTGGGCGGGTTTGTCAGTGTGGACCAGTTAGACGACATTGAGATGTTCCCAACAGAAGCAAAGCGTTATTTCACGCTCACAGCCGGCAACAATGTCAAACGAATTAACATCAACCAGATGTCACTGAAAGAACTGCGCCAACACCCATATCTCAACTACTATCAGGCACGCACAATAACTGAGATGAGGCGAAAGAACGGACCATTGAAAAGTCTTGACGAACTTCGTCTGTCGCCATATTTCCCTGACGAAGTACGCCAGCGGTTGGCGCCCTACGTAGAATTCTGAAGCCAAGATCTACATTCTTTCCTTTAAGCTATTCCCAGCATTCAATATCGTGTTCTATCTCTGGCAGCTGACTGCGATGGAACACAGGCTCTTTGATGCCTTTACGTTTCTGACTACGGTAGTCGTCAAGCAGGCGGAAGGCATATCGGCCAAGTAGGAATATCGCCACAAGGTTACATGCCGTAAGCAATGCCATGAACAAGTCAACAATGTTCCACACAAGTTCGAAACTGGCTATAGCACCAAAGATAATAACCACTCCTCCAGAGAAAATGCGATAGATGGTCATAACCATAGGATTTGACGTTATGAAACGAATGTTTGCCTCACCATAGTAGTAGTTGCCTATGATGCTGGAGAATGCAAAAAGGAATATTGCAATAGCAATGAACAGCGGACCTGCGCTGCCTATCTGTGCCTTGAGAGCCGACTGTGTAAGAGCGATGCCGTTGAGCTCGGGAACATCGTAGAGACCACTTATTAGAATGATAAACGCTGTGCAGGAACACACAAGCAGTGTGTCGGTAAACACTCCAAGTGCCTGGATGAGTCCTTGCTTCACCGGATGAGAGGTTGCAGCGGTTGCCGCCACATTCGGTGCACTACCTTCACCTGCCTCATTAGAGAAGAGACCACGCCTGATGCCGCACATTATAGCTGCACCAACACCGCCACCTGCCACCTGTTCAATGCCGAAGGCACTCGTGATGATAATCTTAAGCACATGGGGAAGCTGACTAATGTTCATCACTATTATTACCACGGCTAAGATGACATAGCCTATTGCCATGACAGGTACCAACACGGAACTGACATTAGCTATGCGATGTATGCCACCGAAAACTATAAGCAATGCCATTGCTGCAAGAGCCAGTCCCACCCAGAGAGGCGGCAAACCGAAGGCTTCCTGCATGGCGCCACAGATGGTATTTGACTGAATGGAGTTGTTAGAAAGGCCGAACTGAAGTGTTATGAGGATGGCAAACAAGATGGCCATCCAACGTTTATGTAATCCGCGCTGGATGTAATAGGCAGGACCACCAATGAACGAGTCTTTATGTTTCTGCTTGAACAGCTGTGCTAATGTTGACTCAACGAATGCAGTTGCAGAGCCTATAAGAGCTATCACCCACATCCAAAACACAGCGCCTGGACCACCAATAGCTATAGCCGATGCCACTCCTGCAAGGTTGCCAGTGCCAACACGGGTGGCAACGCTGACAGCAAAAGCCTGGAACGATGAGATATGCTTCTTCTTGGCGTGTTTCTGTTGTTCAACACCGACTTTATCATTAACGGTGTCAACAGCCGAGTCTGTAAGCAGACGAATCATCTCGCCCACCATGCGGAACTGTACAAAACGTGTGCGGATGGTGAACCAAACACCACAAGCAACCAATGCACCAATGAGTGCATAGGTCCATATCACATCATTAATTCCAGTTATAAGCTCATTCATAGCAGAGTTTTTAGATAATTGAATGTGCTATTACTTCACGCGCCACACATTGAGAACTATACCCTTGAAGTCCTTTGAGAACTCTGGAGTACAGAGGAACAGGGCATTGTTAAGCCAGCCATACTTACTGTCGGCAGGAGCCTCGAACTGTGGAGCTGCACGGAAATAGAATGTCGGCTTGCCGTCAGCATCTTTCCCACCTGCAATGATACCGCGATTACGCACATGGATATAAACGCCGTCATCGGTCTTTATGCAATAGATGGCCTCCAGTTCTGTACGTCCCTGAGCATTTGCCAGCTGATAGTCGGCACCGCCATTGATGATAGTCCCCTTAAGTCCTGGACCCTCAAATGTGCCGCCCGTAATGGGTATCACCGTTCTGCGCCCATGCTGTGTGTTATCTATTGAGAATGCCTCGGCAAGAGTCACCTTCAGTTGCAAGGCAAACTCCAGCTCTGGCGCATTCTTTGGCGGATAGTCCTGCGCATAAACATTTAACACAGCAGAGAGAGCTATCAAAAGTGACAACAAAACTTTTTTCATAACATCTATCTTTAACAGTTATTCCTCATTCTTCAACAGTGATTTCTCCACACTACCGGCTTCGAGTAGACACTCGCGAGCTTCCTCATAGCTTAGTCCCAACAGCTCCTGAAGCATGCGCGTACCACGATCCACGAGTTTGGTATTAGTGAGCTGCATCATCACCATGCGGTTGCCACGCACACGTCCCATACGAATCATTAGCGATGTGGAAATCATGTTAAGCACCATTTTCTGTGCCGTGCCGCTTTTCATACGGCTTGAGCCAGTCACAAACTCTGGTCCAACAATCGTCTCAATGGGATAGTCGGCAGCCTCGGCAAGAGGTGTGTTCAGATTGCTCGTTATGCAACCGGTAAGCAGTCCGTTCTGTCTTGCCAGACGGATGGCACCAATAACATAAGGCGTTGTGCCAGAAGCAGCAATGCCCAAGACGGTATCGTCGGCAGTGGGATGATATTTCTGCAGGTCCTGCCAGCCACGCTCAATGATGTCCTCTGCGTTCTCAACAGCATGGCGCAGTGCATCGTCGCCACCAGCAATGACACCAATGACCCAGCTGTCGGGCACTCCAAAGGTAGGAGGCAGCTCGCTGGCATCAAGAACACCCAGTCGGCCGCTGGTGCCGGCACCTACATAAAAGAGTCTGCCACCACGTTTCATTCTCTCTTCAACAGCCTCTACAAACGGCTCTATCTGTGGTAGGGCCCGCTTCACAGCCTCTGCTACAAGTAAATCTTCATCATTGATATGGTGAATCAGTTCACTTACCGACATCTGTTCCAGATTGTCGTAACGCGATGGCTGCTCGGTTATCTGATCCTTTGTTTCCACGGTTTTTATCAGAAATAATCTTAAGTTTATAGTCGTAATGTGCGATTGAGCGTGCAATTTTACGAAAAAAAAATTGTTCTTGCAAGCATTATCAAAAAAACGTGTATCTTTGCAGCACGATTTCACTAACCATGAAGTTTAATCAAAATTAAAAACCAACCATTATGAACAAAATTCGTGAATCAATAATCCTCGCCATCGGAATCGTTGTGCTGGGATGGTGTATCAAGAGCGGTATAGACAATTTCTCTAATAAAGACCGCAAGGTAACAGTAAAAGGACTGGCAGAGCGCGAGGTGAAAGCCGATAAGGTAACATGGAGCATCGCCACAAACGAGATGGGCAACGACCTGCCTACGCTCTACGAGAACATCAGCATGAAGACGGGAAAAATAAAGAACTTCCTGAAACAGAACGGCATTGAAGAAAGTGAGATAACGGTGAACCCACCTACTGTTAACGATCTGGAGTCTAACCAGTGGAGCGAGAACCGACGTGCCTTCCGCTACATCATCAACACCACTCTCACCGTGAGCACACAGAAGGTTGACTTGGTGAACAAAGCCATCTTCAAACAGGCCGAACTGCTGAAGCAAGGCGTGGCTATTGAAGGCAGCAATCCGCAATACGAATATGTATCGTTCCAGCAAATGAAGCCCGAAATGATGGAAGAGGCTATCAAGAACGCACAGAAGACCGCAGACCAGTTTGCCAAGGCAAGCGACTCAAAGCTGGGTAAGATTCACACGGCAGGACAAGGACAGTTCGAAATTAACGACCGCGATCTGAATACTCCTTACATAAAGAAGCTTCGCGTAGTAACCACCGTCACCTACTCACTCGACGACTAACGCCATGAAGACAAAATCCCTCCTGCTTTTTATACTGCTGACTGCGCTGACTGTCGCTGCAAGTGCATCCCAATACCGCAATGTATTTGTGGAGATGGGCTATCAGCCTGCCGAAGTCGATGCCAAGCTTAAGGAAGTATTCAACGACGTGTTCCACGGTCCCAACAAGGTGTACTTCGAAGTGGGCGATTCCATGGGCTATATCTCCGACATCAAGAACCACGATGCACGTACCGAGGGCATGTCCTACGGCATGATGATTGCTGTACAGATGGACGAGAAAGACATATTCGACCGACTGTGGCGATGGAGTAAGCATTACATGCAGCATCAGGAGGGACAGCGCGAGGGCTATTTCGCATGGAGTTGCAAGACCGACGGTACCCATCAGGCAGAGGGTGCTGCCAGCGACGGCGAGCTCTATTTCATCACTGCCCTGCTCTTTGCCTCCAACCGATGGGGCAATGATACGGGCATTGACTACAAGGCTGAGGCACAGCATATTCTGGACTGTATACAGCCTCGTGCATTCAAAGATGAGCGACCAAGACCACAGCGACCAGGTATGCCACCTTCTTCTGGCATGGCCTATCTCATAGACCCCGAGACCCACCTTATTACATTCACGCCCGATGGCTTCGGACAGCGTTTCACAGACCCCAGCTATCACATCCCCGCCTTCTATGAGGTGTGGGCTAAGTATGCCGACGACGACCGCTCCGACTACTAGCTCTTCTACGCCGAGAAAAGTCGTGAGTTCATGCATAAGGTCATAAATGAAAATACTGGGTTGAACCCAGACCTTTGCAACTATGACGGTACGATGCTCGAAGGCTTCGGAGGTCGTCGTAACGGAGGCTCAAACTTCCGCTATGACTCGTGGCGCGTGCCAATGAACATGGCCCTCGACTATGAGTGGAGCGGCACCGACAGTCTCTGGCAGCGCCAGTATGGTGAAAAGATCCAGGATTTCTTCTTCAGTCAGGGTGTCAACACATTTGTCGATCAGTATCGTGTTGATGGCTCACTGCCTGAGGGTGACGAGATTCTGCAAGCAGGCGGCTTCCGCAAGCTACGCCACAGCATCGGCCTTGTGAGCACGTTGGCAGCTGCCTCTGTGATGTGTCAGCACGAGAAAAGAAAAGCGTTCGTGGATGCCCTTTGGAATGCGCGCCACGAACCCTTCGACGATGGCTATTTCGATGCTTACTACGATGGTCTGCTCCGTCTCTTTGCCTTCATGCATCTAAGCGGCCGGTATCGCGTGATAGATTAGTAACAGAATCCTTATGGATAATCTAAAAAATAATGGTGGCTTTCTCATGGAGCCGCCACTATTATTATTTCTATCAGCTAATAGTTGAAAAGCGATAATTCATGTGTCCGCAGTGCCGATAAACAGGCATTGCGGATACTTTTTCTAAAAAGTCAAGCCCTCTAAATAAAAAAGTTGGTTCTATAAGTTTAAAATCTTTTAATACTACAGTAAATTTTATGTTTACGCACTGTAAACTTATGTTTACAGCCCTTGAACTTATGTTTACGGCCCGCGAACATAAGTTTACGGCCCGCAAACATAAATTCTTCAACTATAAAATAACTTTTTCCTTGTTTAACTTTTAGCGGACAGCAACAATAAAAATTACAAATCTGACGGAACGTCCGTAATTGCGTAACATCCCGCCAGACGGGGTAGTTGTTGCCATCAATCTATTTGATTATCTTGATGGTCTTGCAATTATTAAGTTTAATAATGTTTATGCCGCGTTGGTATGTCTTGATACGGCTTCCCCCGACATGATAGATAGAGGTATTATTAGAGCAGGGAAATGTAGAACCATCTAAACCGTCTATTGAGGTCATCACATCTTCAGGATTGACACACTCAATATAGTTCTTAGTGGCCAACACTGCAGCCCTTTGGGCAATGAGGGCATTGTCATCGGTCACACTAACGGCCGGGTAAGTGCTTTCATCATTTGATGCGTCATATCGTGCCGGATTGCCTAAGACGGTTATCCCGCTCCTTGGTGCCAACAGAGACTCGTAGTAGCAGCATGCGGCAGTATATCTGGCCAGGCCCAACCCACAATGAATACCGTCTTGTGTTAGGTCGTACTCATTGTTGAGCGAACTACTACGGAGGTTTTCAATGGCTGTGCCGTAAGGAATGACCAAATCTATTGGATATTCCTCGCAGAGTCTCTTCACGGAATTAGCTATTAATTCCCATCGCAAGAGGGATGACTTTTCATTGTTTCCGCTATAATTGTCCCAGTAGCTGTGAACAAGCAGAAAACCAATCTTGGCTTGCGGCTGTTGTTCCTTGATAAGCGACAGGAGTTCGTTCAGATAACCTTCATTTCCTGTCCCTTTCCATTTGTCGTAATAGGGAGCAAAGGTGCTTAATTGGTGAATCAAGATAATATCCCATTTTTCGTCTGTCAATGCCTCTCTAAAGAGGGCACCGTCGTTGGGTTCACCTGTTCCTGTTGATATATTGGCTTTGATACCGCCCAACACCTTTGAAATAGAGTATTTTTGATAATCATTATCATGATAGAGGTAATACCAACTCTTAAAAGACCCACTACCTCTTGTAGCTTTATAGAGACACATGTCACTTACATCCATCTGGTTTGCTTGAGTGAGCAGTTTAAGCATGGCTGTGGCATCATCTGTATAACTGTTTCCAATATCCAATACCTTTAATTGTGGTTTCTTCAGTACATCGTCAATGCTTTGTGCAACACTTTGTAACTGGATACAGAATAGTGAAAGGAACAGGATAGTTACTTTAAGAAAGCTGTTTGGTCGCATGTTTTAGATAGAATAAAAAAAGGCGGAACCGTTCAATGCTTATCGAGATTCCGGTTACCGCCAAGTGACCTGCACAAAAACAAGCATGAACAGTTCACGCCCATTGAACGTGAACCTTCAGTTACTTGTTCTCTTTGTGCGAAAATTGGCGGTATTCGAATCTCAAGAACAAGAGCTAAAAGCTCAATATCTATGTATAAGTACGAACAGAAACGCTAATCTGTAAGTTAATTATTGTGTTATATATTCTCTGTGACCCTGCAAAGCTAAGCCTTGTAACAGAAGGTCGGTTAGCGTAACTTTTTCGTTATTTTCTATATCATTGGCAAAATTATTTAAAGGGTTTAACTTCCTGTTGATTTAAATTCTGTTGGCAAATATACGAAATCTTTTTGAATAATGAAACGATGATAGGAAAAAGTTGTATTTTTGCAATTATTACGCTATGGATAGAAGAACGTTTGAAAGTCAAAAGGCATTTGCGGGTGAGAAGAAAGCCTCGATGAAGCGACGCTGTGTAGATAACGACTACACAGCGCGAAGGATGTACATGATAACTATGGTGACGGAGGAACGAAAGCTACTTTTTGGAAAAGTGGTGGGGAGAAGTGATGTCGAAGAGCCGTCGCCAGAAGCTCCTCATATTGAACTGTCGCCTTTGGGTGAGGCTGTGAAAAGAATATGGCTAACCATCAGTAGTTATCATCAGGAAATAAAGGTTGTGGCCCTACAGATGATGCCTGATCATCTGCACGCTATTCTTTTTGTAACAGAAAAGATGGAGAAGCCTTTGGGCAAGGTACTGCTGGGAGTGAAGCAAGCCTGCAACAAGACGTTCAGAGAGGTGATGCCTGTGGTGTTTGTTGCTTCAGCACAGCAACATGCAGGTCAGAGCCGCGAGAACGGGCTTTTGTTTGCGAAAGGCTTCAACGACCAGATACTGCTAAGAGATGGGCAGCTTGAGCGATGGCTTAACTATCTCAAGGACAACCCTAGACGATTGTTGATGAAACGCGAGAATCCAGACCTCTTTCGTGTGCAGAGGGGGCTTAACTATGCAGGTTTTTCTTTCTCTGCCATCGGCAATCGTTTCTTATTGGAAAGGCCACTAAAAATACAGGTACAATGCTCAAGAAGCATCAGCGAGAGCGATTTACAGATTAAGACAAATGAATGTCTTAAGGCTGCAAGACAAGGAGCTATTTTGGTATCGCCTGCTATCTCAAAGGGGGAGAAAACTATAATGAGGGCGGTTTTTGAGGAGGGACTACCACTAGTCTATCTGCAGGAAAACGGCTTTACGGACTTGGCAAAGCCAGGAGGCAAGCGTATGGTTGCTTGCGCCAGAGGGCAGCTATTAATCTTGGCACCTTGGGAGCACCATAATGAAAAGATAACGATAAAGAGGGGGCAGTGTCTGGAGCTGAACGAAATGGCAAGGGCTATTTGCGAGTGGTGAGCGAAGAGTTTGTTGCTGTGGAGTTTGTTGCTGTGACACAGCAACATGCAGGACAAGATAAAGAGACATGCAAAACAAAGAGCGCCGCAGGCTAATCCTTGCGGCGCTCTTTATATAATAAGGTGTAACCTTAGTCAGCGATTTGCCTTAATCAGCGAGCTTTGCCTTGATCATCTCGCGGTTCAGGCGAGCGATGTTAGCGATGGTCTCGTTCTTAGGACATACAGCCTCGCAGGCGCGAGTGTTGGTGCAGTTACCGAAGCCGAGCTCGTCCATCTTAGCAATCATGTTCTTCACGCGGCGGGCAGCCTCAATCTTACCCTGTGGAAGCAGAGCGAGCTGAGATACCTTAGACGATACGAAGAGCATAGCAGAACCGTTCTTACATGCTGCAACGCAAGCGCCGCAACCGATACATGTAGCGCAGTCCATTGCCTCATCGGCATCTTCCTTAGGAATGAGGATAGCGTTGGCATCCTGAGCCTGACCTGTGCGGATGGATGTGTAGCCACCAGCCTGGATAATCTTGTCGAAGGCATAGCGGTCAACCATACAGTCCTTGATTACGGGGAAGGCAGCTGAGCGCCATGGCTCTACAGTGATGACGTCGCCATCGTTGAAGCGGCGCATGTAGAGCTGACATGTGGTAGCACCGCGCTCTGTACGTCCGTGAGGAGTACCGTTGATGTAGAGCGAGCACATACCGCAGATACCCTCGCGGCAGTCGTGGTCGAACACGAAGGGCTCTTTGCCCTCATTGATTAACTCTTCGTTGAGGATGTCGAGCATCTCGAGGAACGAGGTATCGCCGGGGATGTCGTGCATCTCGTGGGTGTCGAAGTGACCCTGGTCCTTGGGGCCGTTCTGGCGCCAGAACTTTATTGTAAATGAAATATTTCTTGCCATAATTGTGTAAGGTTTTGAGGATGCTGTGACACAGCACCAAACTCAACATTAATTCTTATAGTTACGGGTTTGTACCTTAATTGCCTCGTACTCCAAGGGCTCCTTAGAGAGTTCAGGCTCGTTGCCCTTGCCTTTGTACTCCCAGCAGCCTACGTAGAAGTAGTGCTCGTCATCGCGCTTAGCCTCGCCTTCTTCGGTCTGGTACTCCTCACGGAAGTGACCGCCGCAAGACTCGTTACGAGAGAGGGCATCGAAAGCTACGAGCTGACCCATGGTGAAGAAGTCACGGAGGTGGATAGCCTTGTCGAGCTCAATGTTCAGACCTTCCTTAGTTCCTGGAACGAAGAGGTTGGTGTCGAACTCCTTCTCGAGGTCGTGCATCTTCTTCAGACCAGTCTTCAGGCCTTCAGCTGTGCGACCCATGCCTACATACTCCCACATGATGTGACCGAGTTCCTTGTGCAGGCTGTCAACAGAGCGCTTACCCTTGATGTTGAGCAGACGATCCATCTCAGCGTCAACCTTCTTCTCAGCCTCAGCGAACTCAGGCAGGTCGGTAGATATCTTACCCCAGATAGACTGGTCAGCCAAGTAGTTCTGGATGGTGTAAGGCAGTACGAAGTAACCATCGGCCAGGCCCTGCATCAGAGCAGAAGCACCCAGACGGTTAGCACCGTGGTCAGAGAAGTTACACTCACCGATAGCGAACAGACCGGGGATAGTGGTCTGCAGCTCGTAGTCAACCCAGATACCACCCATAGTGTAGTGGATAGCAGGATAGATCATCATTGGCTTGTAGTACTTCACGCCATTGATTTCGTTAGCCAGCTCACCTGGGAATACGTCGGTGATCTCCTCGTACATCTCGAAGAGGTTACCATAGCGCTGCATGATAACATCGATGCCCAGACGGTTGATTGACTCAGAGAAATCAAGATAAACGGCCAGACCAGTGTTGTTTACACCGAAGCCCTTGTCGCAACGCTCCTTAGCAGCACGTGAAGCCACGTCACGAGGAACCAGGTTACCGAATGCAGGATAGCGGCGCTCCAAGTAGTAGTCGCGATCTTCCTCGGCAATCTCCCAAGGCTGCATCTCGCCCTTCTGAAGCTTCTTAGCATCCTCAATCTTCTTTGGTACCCAGATACGACCATCGTTACGCAGTGACTCAGACATCAGAGTCAGCTTAGACTGCTTGTCACCGTGAACAGGGATACATGTTGGGTGAATCTGCACGTAAGATGGGTTTGCGAACATAGCGCCCTTACGATAGCACTGAACGGCAGCTGTACAGTTACAGCCCATAGCGTTGGTAGAGAGGAAGTATGTGTTTCCGTAACCACCAGTAGCGATAACAACAGCGTTAGCTGAGAAGCGCTCCAGCTTACCTGTTACGAGGTTCTTTGCAATGATACCACGAGCACGACCGTCAACAATGACTACGTCCTCCATCTCGTAACGAGTATAGAGCTTCACCTTGCCAGCCTGTACCTGTGCAGAGAGAGAAGAGTAAGCACCGAGCAACAGCTGCTGACCTGTCTGACCCTTTGCATAGAATGTGCGGCTTACCTGAGCACCACCGAATGAACGGTTTGCCAGCATGCCACCGTACTCACGAGCGAAAGGTACGCCCTGAGCCACGCACTGGTCGATAATATTGTTTGAAACCTCAGCCAAACGATAAACATTAGCCTCGCGAGCACGATAGTCACCACCCTTTACAGTGTCGTAGAACAGACGGTAAACAGAGTCACCATCGTTCTGATAGCACTTTGCGGCGTTGATACCACCTTGAGCTGCGATAGAGTGAGCACGGCGTGGTGAGTCCTGAATGCACAGGTTGATAACGTTGAATCCCATCTCACCGAGTGAAGCAGCTGCAGAAGCGCCTGCCAGACCGGTACCAACGACGATAACGTCGAGCTTCAGCTTGTTCTTTGGGTTAACAAGACGCTGATGAGCTTTATATTCCTTCCATTTCTCAGGCACTGGTCCTGCAGGAATCTTTGAATCTAATACTTTTGCCATAGTTGTATATAGTATTTTACGATTTTACAATTAAACTATTTAGCACTTGCAGTCTTCGCACTTGCACTCCTCGCACTTGCAGCCTTCTTTCTCAGCGCACTGGCATGGATCGCACTTGCACTCCTCACACTTGCATGCCTTTTCAGCATCGCAGCCCTCAGCCTTCTGCTCTTCGCAGCAACCTGCCTGTGCCTTCTCGCAAGGAGCCTGCATCACGCACTCAGTCTGAGCCTTGCAGCAATTCTCCTGACAGAGGCTTGGAGCACACTCGAAGAAGAAGCCCAAAACAACAACGAGGAAAGCGAGCATGAGCACTGTCACATAAGTGATGCCTATAACCTTCCAACGGCAGAACCATGTCTTACCATTCAGACCGAGGGTCTGCATAGCTGACCAGAATCCGTGAGTGAGGTGGAACCAGATGGCAAGAAGCCATACGATGTAGATAGCTACGAATACAGGATTAGAGAATGTTACCTTAATCCACTCGAAACCATCAGTAGGACTAATAGCTGGCATAGCACCAACAATCTCTGCAAACATCATGTTGTACCAGAAGTTCCACAGGTGAACTAGCAAACCAATACAGATGACGAGACCCAGCACGAGCATGTTCTTAGATGCCCACTCTACCTTTCCAGGATTAACCTGTGTTGACACCTCGTAGCGGCTTGTTCCGCGTGCGCTACGGTTCTGTGCCGTCAGTATGAAGGCATAGACGATGTGACATACTGCCAGGAAAGCCAGGCCTGCTGTTGCTACAACAGCATACCAGTTGGCACCCAGGAATTCGCAAATCATGTTGTAAGCCTCTCCCGAGAAGAGCGCCACCACGTTCATGCAACCATGGAAGGTCAGGAACAGAATGAGCGCAATACCCGTTACGGACATTACAACTTTTCTACCAATTGATGAATTGATTAACCACATAAGTTGTTGAAATTAAAATTAATTATAAAATAGTTTTTAGATTTAATCAAGCTTTTAGCCCCGCCTTCACAGGCTGTTTTCAAAGGAAACAAAGCGGTTGCAATCCGCTAAAGAATACTTAATATTAAGTACGCACACGCGTATTTAGGGCACAAAGTTACTATAAAATAATTAATATGCAAATGTTTACACACAAAAAATGTGGACTGAGCAACCTCAATCCACATTCATTAACTTTCGAAACGTCACATTGCAATATGTACTTTACATTATAGCGCTTTTTTGTAACAGCGACGACGCTTATGCTGTTCGTTCTCATAATATTGCCATTGCTGCTGTACGGCAGTGTTGCTTTCCATGTGCACATGGCTCTCGCCCCACTTGAATCCGTATTTCTGATAAACAGGTATCAGATGGTAGAACAGCAATGCATTGGCACCCTTTGACCTGTATTCTGGCAGCACGCCAATGAGTAGCAAATCTACAATGTCTGTCTTATGGAACTTCAGAGCTCTCAACAGATACCACCACCCGAAGGGGAACAGGCGTCCATTGCGACACTTCTGCAGGGCGCGTGTAAGCGAGGGTATTGTTATGCCCACTCCTACCACATCATGATCGGGCGTGTTCCAGTCCTCAATGACACAAAGCATGTCCAGCGAGATGAACTTAAAATACTTATCCACATACTCTTCAATCTGCTTATCGGTCATCTGCGAGTATCCGTAGAGGTTGGCAAAAGTCTTATTTACCACATTGAATACCTTCTTACCATACTGTTGTGGACCAGTAATCATTTCGGTTGTGAGCTTAGGACAGTGCAGGTTATAGCGCTGCATAGTCAACTCTGACACGCGCTTGAACTTCTCTGGCATTCCCTCCTTTGGCACGAACACCTTATATTCCACATAGTCGTTATCCTTCTCGTATCCCGGCATCTGCTCCATGTGCTCAGGATAGTACGGATAGTTATAGATGGTTGCCATGGTGCCAAGCTCTTCAAAGCC
This sequence comes from Prevotella sp. E13-27, assembly GCF_023217965.1. NCBI lineage: Bacteria > Pseudomonadati > Bacteroidota > Bacteroidia > Bacteroidales > Prevotellaceae > Prevotella > Prevotella sp. E13-27. The sequence goes on from NZ_JALPSC010000001.1 coordinate 907,453, forward strand.
CTTTGTGAGCATACCCTCGGGATCCATGTCGGTAAAGCCGAGCGGGCCAATTATTTCTTTCATGCCTTTCTCACGGCCCCAGTCTTCAACAGCCTTCAACAGTGCTGCCGACACTTCTTTGTCATCAATGAAGTCTATCCATCCGAAACGCACGCATGGACGGTTCCACTGTTCATTGTAACGGCGATTGATGATGCCTGCCACACGTCCTACAAGCTTACCGTCCTTGTAAGCCAAGAAATATTCTGCCTCACAGAACTCAAATGCCGGGTTCTTATCTTTACTGAGTGTTTCAATCTCGTCACTGTAAAGATTGGGCGCATCGTACTTATTTCCACGATATAGGTCGTAGTGAAGCTGTATAAAATCGTCCAGATCTTTCTTAGAAGATACTTTCTTAATTTCTACTGACATGATAATTGAGTTTTTCCGATTTAAAATCGTGCAAAGTTAAGCATTTTATTAGAAAGATTCAGAAAAAGTAGTGTTTTTTTAGAAAAAATATGAATATTCAAAAAATGTTTGTATCTTTGCAGCACACTTTTCAACACGTACGAAAGCCTTAATTGACTTTTTTGATCGAAAAACAATAATAAAAACAAAACTCTAGAGTAATGAAAAACAAAAAATTCCTTGCAACGGCAGCTCTTGCCATGTTGCTCTCTGGTGCTGCACAGGCACAGGAAAAAGAGCTCGTATCTTATTCATTCGTAGAAGCTCAGGGCGGTCTTCAGCTCACTACTACCGATGCTAAGATGGACAAACTCCTCACACCTACCGTAGGTCTCTCTTTCGGTCACTACTTCACTCCCGTTGTCGGTGCACGTCTGCATGTCAATGGTTGGCAGGCAAAGGGCGGCTTCAGCGACACAGAGAAGTACTACCAGTGGAAGTACATCACACCTGATGTTGACCTGATGCTTAACCTGACAAACCTCTTTGCAACTTCAAAGTCAGGCAGCCACGCACTTAACGTCATCATCCTCGGTGGTGTAGGTCTTAACATTGCTTGGGACAACAAAGAGTTCAAGGATCTCAACGTCTCTCCAAACAATGTGCCTCTTGCATGGAACAAGAATCTTCTGAGCCACAACCTCCGTGCAGGTCTGCGTCTTGAGACTAACGTAACAAAGCCTTTCGGTGTTTCTCTTGAGGTTGACGCCAACTCACTCAACGACCGTTTCAACTCTAAGACCAATGATGCTGATGACTGGCAGTTTACAGCCATGCTTGGTCTCTCATACCGTTTCAACCACAAGTATCACACACCTGCTCCAAAATACATCACAAAGATTGTTGAGTATATTGACAGCGTAGAGGTTGAGGAGCCTATGGTTGTTAAGGAGAAGAAGACTCGTCCTGTTACCCGTATGGAGAAGACAACAATGAAGAAGTATGTATTCTTCAAGCTTGCTGAGAGCGATGCAGACAAGGCATCTGGCATTGACGCAGCCATCAAGGAGGCTGCTGAGATGATGAAGACCAGCGACGACGCTACATTCACCATCACAGGCTATGCCGACAAGGGCACTGGCTCAGCTAAGTCTAACAAGAAGTTCGCTAAGAAACGTGCCGATGACGTTGCAAAGAAGCTCGTCAACGAGTACGGACTTGATGCAAAGCGCCTCAAGACCGACTCAAAGGGTGACGCTGTTCAGCCATTCCCAGAGGACAACGACAAGAACCGTTGCGTTATCATCACCGGTGAGGGTACCTTCAAGATCACCTCAATGGAAGAGTATGAGGTTGAGAAGACCGTTATGCACAAGGTGAAGAAGGCTGTTATACGTCAGAAGGAAGTACAGGAGCTCGTTAAATAGTTTTTGACTATAGAGGTTTTAGACTATAGATTATAGACTATAGATTATAGACTAAAGACTAAAGACGCTCACAAATTATAAGGACATGGTCCCCGTTGGCGAGGGTGGTAGCAAAGATATAGTTGCTGCCGCCCTCGCTTATTTTCAGCCGCTTGCGCAACTCGGCCACTGATAGTGGGAAGTTACGCACGGTGATATTTGCCTGTTTCAGCGGTGCTATCTTTTCTTTCAGCTCGCGCTTGTTCATGGTTGACACGGCTACTACGCGGAACGACCTGCCGGGGAAATCTTCCACCTCTCCATTTGACACAAACAGATGGCTGTTCTGCGACAGCTGAGCAACGCCAAAACGCTCCTGCAGCTCGGCAAAACAACCGGCTTTCATCACAGAGGCATTTGGCTCATAAAGGAAAGTCTGAGGGAGCTCATGAAGCTGATAGGAAGAATGGGCTGTAGGGACGGTTTGGGCGAGATGAGTATTCGCTGATTCAAATACTTGCTCATCGTTTATGCACACAAGGCGCAAGGGCTGCTCACTGCCGTTTGCCGACAGCACCAGCAGCAATTCCTTACATTCGCCGCCTGTGGAAACGATATGCACTTCCCTCACCCACTTCTCGCCTAAGTCGCTGACCGTCTTACGCCAGTCGAGCATGGGCGACAGCTTCAGCATGACAAAGTCAGCCTTCTGCAACAGCTCGTCGAGAAGCGTGAGCACGTCGGGGGTACAGTCGCTTATGCCATAGGTACGCGCCCCATTAGTATCGCGACGGGCAGGGTCGAGGAATATCATTGTAACATGCTCTTCCAACTGATGAAGCATGTCCTCGCCATTGCCACACACCACCTCGGCATTAACGCCCAGCACAGCGAAGTTGTGGCGTGCCAACTGGCAAAGTACTTCCTGTCGTTCCACATAAACAGCACGACGGAACAATGGTGCAAGGAATGAGAAGTCAACACCAAAACCACCTGTGAGGTCAACGAGCATAGTGGCTTGTGCGGATGATAAAGAGGATAACAAGCTACGGCATACCGATTGCTTGTAGCGTGCTGTCTGCTCACTGGAACACTGTTCCATGCCAAGATGCTGAGGATAGAGAATGTTGGGCAGAGCCGCCCATGAAGGCAACTTGCGCCGTGCTGTCTGTCTGCCGGCAATCTGCTGTAGCGCCAATTGCATATCCACCGCTTCATCGCGGCTGCCATTGAGAGCCAGTCGCCTCACGTCGGCATCGAGGTTCGCCTCTATATAGCGGCGCGTCTCCTCATTCATCTGCGGCATAAGCATTATCCTCAGTTTTACACATAACTGCTTTTCTATTTCAAGAAAAGCTTTTTGCCATTTACTACATACAGTCCTCTTACAGGATTCTTTATGCGACGTCCCTGAAGGTCGTAGCAAACAGTCTGCTTGCCATTTGCAACGATGGTTTCTGCTATACCAGTGTTGCCTGTTTCTACTGTCACAGATGCTGTGGTAAGCTGCAGGTTTCCGCTGTTACCACTTACAGTGAACGTTATGCTCTTCTCATTGCCTGTCCATTTCAGTTCGTTGACTGTACCTTTCGATGCCTGCAACTCATTGCTGGAACTCTTGGCAATGGTAAACTCCACTTGGCGTATGGCACCCGTCTGAACGCTCAGCGTAAGCTTATTGTTAGGATAGAGACGTATCTGACTGTCGTTAATGTATCGCTGATTACCTTCGCCTAAAGCATAAGTAACGGTTATGCCGTCTTGGGTTCCTACGAAATCTGTGGTAATAGAACTCTTCACTGTACCGGTATAGGGCACATTGAAGAAACTGTTTTTCAGTTCTATAACACTGTTCACAGGATTAACAGCAGAACCGCCACCATCACTTATAACATATGTTGCCTCGCTGACACTGCTCTTGTCATTACCCTTCACAGCTATGGCTTTCAGGACTGTGGTCTTGGTGAAAGTCAACGGCGATGAGTATTGAGTACTGCTCGTTGAAGGAGCACTGCCGTCGGTGGTATAGTAGATAGTAGCATCGGTAGTGGTGGTAGTAATGCTTACTTTTACACTATCAAGAAAAGAACCTCCCTGAGGATTGAACACAGGCTGCGCAATGGTGGTAACAGGTCCTCCTCCACTGCCGCCGGCATAGTTGTCATAACTGAATGAAGATGTCTTGAGTGTGCCCCATATATAGTCTTCCAATCCAGGATAATCGACAAACGGATTGCGGTTGCCCTGCACTTCCTGCACGGCATTGTTGCGTGCCTTCTCCACTTCATCGACAGGATCCTGCTTTGACCAGCGCATCATCATGTCGAGTGTCCACTGCTCAAGTCCCTGCGCCTTATTGTTGGAGAACACGCTATGTCCCCATGATATAGCTCTGTCTTCATAGCATGTGACCATATAGAAATAAATACGTGCTATGTCGCCCTTTATCTCATCGTTGGGCTCAAACACAGTGCCGCTATATCCGCTGGTTACGCATGAGCCAAGCTTGCAGTAACCGTTTTTCGACGCATAGGTGACACTGCCCACCTCGCCAAAGGGATAACTGCTGCGGCGGTTGTTGACATAGCCATCGGTAGGCACCACATGGACAATGTCGGACTTCATGGGTTTTGCCTCATTGAACCAGCTCTGTGGCACTGTATGCTCACGATTGTAAGAGTCGCCTTCCTTATTATAGCCACCGGTATCTGTGCCATGACGATAAGATGTGGCATTGGAGTACCAGTCGCGCACGTAGCCGTCGGGACGTGTGTCGGTCTTTTCATAGGCGTCGATAAGTCCGTTATAGCTCACCACATCAGGGTTTTTGATAATATTGAAAAGAGCTGTCTTCAATTCTGCACCGCTCTTTCCGTTGGCAGTGGAATAGTAAACACCGGTATTGTTAGGTCCCTGGGCATAGGCTGCTACAACAGCGAAAAGAAAAGCCATAGGAAGAAACAATGTCTTTGTAGCTTTATTCATAAGATGATTTATTTCCATAGTAAAAAATCAGATTTATTCCTTCAATCAACAAACGTTGCGCAGCCATAAAGCCACGTACCGGGCAAAGGTATGAAAATTTATTGTAAGCACAACTATTATGCCATAATAATCTCATAAAAACAGTTATTTTGTACTGTATAATTGAGTTTTTTGAGATAAGCACCTATTATTACAATCAAAACAATTACCTTTGCAAGCCAAAATAAAAAAACAATAGAGATAAAAAATAATATGCGACGTGTAATAGGTATTGGTGAGACCGTTCTCGACATTATTTTCAAGGGCGAGCAGCCCATAAAGGCAGTTCCTGGCGGATCGGCTTTCAATGCGATAATATCATTGGGACGTGCCGGCATTCCTGCTTGTTTCATAAGTGAGACTGGCAACGACCGTGTGGGCGAATGGGTGAAGAGATTCCTGCGGGAGAATGGTGTTGACGACAGCGGCATTTGTATGTATCATAACTCTAAATCGCCTCTGTCACTGGCTTTCCTCGACGAGAATAACAACGCCGACTACATATTCTATAAGGATCATCCTCACGACCAGATAGAGATAACATGCTCCGACATAAAAGAGGGCGACGTTGTAGTTTACGGCTCGTTCTTTGCTATTAATCCTGTTGTGCGCCCTCAGGTATATGCGTTCCTTAAGTATGCTCATGAGCAGGGTGCCATCCTCTATTATGATCTCAACTACCGTGCATCTCACAAAGATGACATGCTGCGTGTCACCCCTAACATCATTGAGAATCTTGAGCTTGCCGACATCGTTCGCGGTTCAGACGAGGACTTCGACATCATGTATGGCAAGAAAGATGCCGATTCTGTCTATCGTTCAGAGATTTCGTTCTACACTAAGAAGTTCATATATACACGCGGTGCCCTGCCTCTTGAGGTTCGTGCCGAAGGAGGTTTTGCACGCCAATACCTAGTAAAGCCTGTAGATGGCGAGGTGGTGAGCACCATCGGTGCTGGCGACAACTTCAACGCAGGCTTTGTCTATGGACTCATCCACGAGAACGTAACACGCGAAGATATTGACCGCGGACTCACACCCGAGCAGTGGGACAGTCTCATAGATTACGGCATGCAGTTCTCAGCAGAAGTATGCCGCAGCATCAACAACTATGTGTCGCCAGAGTTCTGTGCCCGACTGAAAGCGTAGTTACAATATATTAGAAACAACGAATTACACGGATTTTACGGATTTAAAACCTGCTGATAAGCAACTTAGAGAATCCGCAAAATCCGTGTAATCCGTTGTGGTCTATTATAAATCAGTTTCTTCCCTTACTTATTACATAGATAATGACTGGAGCACCCATCAGCGGTGTTACAGCCCCGAGTGGTATTACCCCACTCTCTCCAGGAAGGAAACAAACGATGTTACACAACAGTGCAACAACCGAGCCGCAAAGAATGGTGGCAGGCATCAGCACACGATGATTGTCTGTATGCAGCAGCAGACGCGCCATATGGGGCACCGCAAGACCAATAAATGATATGGGACCACAGAAAGCGGTGGTTATGGCAGTGAGCAATCCCGTCACGACGAGCAGCATGTTGCGCACCCTATATACTGATACACCAAGATTCTCTGCGTAGCGGTCGCCAAGCAACAGCGCGTTGAGAGGTTTTATGAGCAGCAGCGATGCTATAATACCCAACAGGGTAAAGGTTGCGAAGATGGGCATGTGTCCCATTGATACGCCGCCAAACGTTCCCATTCCCCAAACCATATAGGATTTCACACCCTCGTCGGTAGCAAAGAACTGCAACAACGAGATGGCCGAGCTTGACACATAGCCTATCATTATGCCTATGATGAGCAGCATGACATTGCTTCTCACCACAGTAGAGAAGAAAAAGATTATCGCCATGACAGCCATAGCTCCCACAAACGCAGCAAGGATTATAGCCACATAGCCACTGAGACTCACTGAGCCGGCACCAATGCTTCCGCCAAGGAGCAACATGACGAGCGCCACACCCAGTCCGGCACCACTTGATATGCCGAAGATGCTTGGGTCTGCCAAGGCGTTGCGAAATGCTGTCTGCAACATCAGTCCGCTCACCGCCAGCGCCCCTCCGCAGAGCAGTGCCGTTATTGCCTGTGGCAGTCGGCTCTCCAGGACTATGTATCGCCACGATGCCTTGATGCCTTCGTCGTCACCACAAAGTATGCGTAATACGTCGGCAACAGGAATCCTTATTGATCCCGTCACTAGGCACAAGGCAAAAAGCAACACAACGAGCGAGGTGCCAATAATGAAAAAAAACTTCGTCTTCGTCATTCTAAGCTCCCTCCCCTGGGGAGGGTTGGGGTGGGTCCCACTTTATGATAATAACGTAATGGTGGCAAGTTTGTTATATCGGGGTGCAGTATTTGTATGAAGTCCTGTAACAATAGGTCGGGACGGAAAGGCGATTCCTCATAGAACATTGACGTTGTGACATTGCAACCATAGAGCTCGCCCGTCTTGGCAGGATTCAACTGCTTATAGCCAGGCTGTTCGCTTAATAGCTGCTTACGGGTGATGGGCTGTGGAGCATCATAACGGAAAAGCCACACATCGGCTTCGCCACATTTCTCCAGCATCGACTCAAAAGGCATGGCGAGCGAACCGCTACGCTTGTCGGAGGCAAAGGGATATACGCAACGTGCATCGCTGAGCATCTGTCCTATGGTGGACTGTCCTCCAGGCACATACCACACAGAGCCAGTCTGCTTGTCCATCAGCACCGAACGCATTGTTGTGGATGTCTTCACCATCTCCTTCAGTGCATGGTAGCTGCTGTCAACGATGGCAAACAGCGAGTCAGCTTCGCGCTCATGACCATATAGCATACCGTAGAAACGAATCCACTCTGCACGAGCTAGTGGCGACTGCTCCATATACTCAGCACACTCTATGAGCGGAATATCAATATCCTCCAGCTTACCGTAACCGCCCGAGTTCTCGAAAGGTGACAGCAGGATGGCATCAGCATCAGCATCTATGATTTTCTCTATGACTGGACTCATTCCGTCGCCACAGTCTATGATGCGACCTGCCTTCACCCCTTCTTGGATATAAGGCACCTTCATATACTTCAGGTCTGCCACGCCTGTGACCTGACTGCCAGCGTCGAGCTGACCTAAAAGAGCTGCATGTACACTCGTGAAGACCACGCTTCGCTGTAATGGCACACGCACCAAGGTCATTCCGTCATCAACAGCCTGCTGTGTTGTTTCGGCAGAGGGCACGAAGTAGTAGCGATGGAGTGTCTTACCTTCCTTCCATGGGTTCTTGATGTTCACCTCGGTATGGTCGGCATAGCGCACCACCTCGATGAGACGGGCATACTTGAAAGAGAGGGTATCGCCCTCCTCGCGGACAGTGGTCTTCCGACCATTGCCACACGAGAAGAGCGATACCGCTATCGTTAGTAGAACAAAGATTTTCTTCATACCATAATTACTTCACCACTACCTTGCGCACAGAGCCATCCTCCATACGGATGATGTTCATGCCATTAGACAGGCGCTGCATCTGACGACCGCCAAGGTCGAAGCGCTGCAGTTTGCCTGCGGTCTGAGGCATTGTCTTAATGCCAGTAGTGATTGGCTCCTCATTCTCAGGTGCCACTCCACCGAGGTTGTCCATGCAGAAGTAAGCAGGTGTGTTCATGCCCCACATGCCAGTGTCGCTGCTGCTCATGGTGAAGCCTAAGCGCTTAACCTTGCCAAGAGAGGTGAGGTCAACCCAGCGCCAGGTGTCAAGGATGTAAGCATTTGCAACATCGCGCAGATCAGCCAGGTAGAAGTCGACAGTGCCCGTCTGTTCTCCTGCAGCATCGTAGCCTGTAATGGTGAGCTTGAACCAGTCGTTAGTTCCGAATCTCTTTGCATAGCTGTCACCATGAGTCATTGAAGCGTAAGCATAAGCGGAGTTCGTTACGTAGAAGCCGCTAACAATCTCGCCGTCTTCGCTTGAGATAACCTCAACGCCCTTAGGTGTCCATTCGTTGACATTGTATGTTGCATAGGTCTTTGAGTCTTCTACGCCATGACCTACAACAGAGTTATACATCTCATTAGAGCCTGTAGATGTCTTTGAAGTGAGGTTGGTGTAGTAGAATCCATAAGCATAAGCACCATATTCGCTCAACTCATAGCCGTTCTCGAAGCGATAACCGCCAGAGACGAACGAGCCAGTGCCGTCGCTACCATTCCAATAGCTCTCGTCAGCCAGGTCGAGGTCTTCGAATGTTGCAGGACCCTCTGGCTTGCGAGGAGCCTCACCATTGAAGTCGTCAATACAGAAGTAGAGAGGTGTGGTGTAGCCCCATGAATTTTTGCGTGAGCTCTCCAGATGGAATGTAAGTTCTTTCACCTTACCCAGTTCAGAGAGGTCAACCCACTGCCAATTGTTAACATAGTAGTGGTCTTCATCATTCTCTGACGTATAGTCAGCCAGATAATAGTCAATGAAGTTATTGTTGTCGGCAGTGATAGTAAGCTTCAGGTAATCGCCCTTTTCGAATGCTCCAGGAGTAATGCCGTCGCCATTGAGGATGGCATTCACTGTAACAGCAGCATTAGTGATATAAAAACCACGGATAGAGTCACCGTCGGCCTTGTTAAGAACAGAGATGGTCATTGGTGCAAACTCATCCTCGAAGAACACAGCATAGTTGTCAGAATCGTTGTGTCCCTTACCTGTGCATGCATTGAACTGATCAGCCATTATATTAGCACCAGCTGTTGAGGTGTGGTTAGAATAGCTGAATCCTGACCATGAAGCCCAGTCGATAGAATAGTTATTTGAGAACTTATAGCTTCCGCTCAGGAAAGAACCCTGATACTGACTATCTCCATAGAGACCCTCTTCTATACTGCCCTTGGTGTCGGGACCTTTCCAGTGGCTCTCACTTGGGAGGAAGAGGTTCTCAAAGTCGGCAGCGATAGCCTCACCAGTAACGATGATACGGCAGGTATCATTAGCCTCGAACTTCTGGGCATCCTTGATGGTAACATAGTAGTCACCCGATTGCTCAGGAGTGATGTTAAGAACGATTTCCTCACCTTCTGCAGAAGTAATGATAGGCTCACCTACAATCTGGTTCTTGCTGTCGGTCCATGTCACGGTGTAAGGAGCCAAGCCACTTGCCACCATAACCTTCAGACTTGTCTCTGTGCCGCTTGCTACTGTAGTAACAGGCTCTGTGCAAGCAATCATCAGATCGATTGGTTCCATAGGAGTAGTGATGTCGCTGATGGTCTGCAGCTCGGTAACTACGCCATAAGCGCTCTCTACGAGCACATAAGCCTTATAGGCAGTCTTCTCACTAAGCGTATCGACCTTTACAGTAGCCTCAGCATCCTTGGTCAGTACGGCAGTATAGGTAGAAGCCTTCATAGCCTCAACTGTAGGAGCTTCGTCGGCAGCCTTCAGCACCATGACATAAGCCTTGCCAGCCATGTCGCTCTTCACGCTGACAACAACCTCGTTGAAAGCTGTTGCAGCAGCTGTGGGATAGCCCTCTGCGATAACAGGAACACGAGTTCTGTTGGGATTATATTCGTAAGCACCGATAGAGATGTTCTCTTCTGGACGGGCTGTGCCGTTCACGTCGGTAGTCACATAGTCGAGCTTTATAGCCTTGAGCAGGTCGCCGTCGAGAGTTGTGGCAGGCTCCAGAATATCGTCGCTGACAAATGTAACCTGCTTGTTGATGCAACCAGTAGCAGAAGTCTTCTCAACGAAGGCGGCAAAGTCGCCGTCTGTGCTTGAAGAAGCACGGAAGAATTTCTCACCGGCAGCATACATAAGGTTGTTCTGGAAGTTAATCTTGCTTGTGGCTAAGTTGGCATCATTATAGATGTTAACAGCATAGCCGCTGGTCTCGTTCTGTATGATATTGTTCACCACGTTCACATTGCCGTATCCATCAGAGAGGGCAGACGAAGCCCAGAAGGTTGCGCCACCATTGGCACCAGTCATGCGGAAGGTGTTGTTGGCAATGTTCACATACTTCATCTTAGCACCAGAGAGTTTGAACGTGCTACAGCTTGCGTTGGTAGATGCAAGATTAATTACATTGTTAGCAATTATAGCAGGAGCTGCTTCTGTTGCTTCCATCTGACGAACGTAAATAGCAACAACAGTGTTTGAAGAAGCGAGATTGAAGATATTGCCAGTAATCTCAGTAGCTTCTGCATGCTCGTCGCGTACATTGATGTCGATAACGCCATTGCTTATCTTCACTTCGCTATTGTCAATGATGAAAGTATTGTTACGAATCTTTGCACCCAGCTCATCATATGAGTACAACATGAAGCGACCATTGTTCTTGAAGGTGTTGCCCTCAATAACAGCACCTACCTCCTTAGGAAGAGCAACTGTGTTGGTACCACCCATATAAACACCATACTTACCACCTTCAAGGATACAGTTCTTAACGGTGAGATAGTCGTTGTTCTTGTTCTCCTCGTCAATGATGGTATGACCTACCAAAGCAGGACCGTCACCACTTGTTGAAGCATAGATATCGGTGTGGAGGTAGCAGCCATCGATGGTTGCATGACGGCTCTCGTCCTTAATCATCACTACGGCCTTATAGTTAAGGTCTGTGGTGTAAACCTCGAGGTTCTTCAGCGTGACATAGCTTGCCTGATAGAGCGTGATGACACCATAGTCCTTCTTGTGCTGATCATCGCTGTAGCCACCTGTGGTGTAGTTGTTGTGATAGATCTTAACGTCGCGCTGTCCGCTCTCACTCTCAATGGTGAGGGTGTTCACGCTACCCATACCTTTAATATAAGGTACTCGTACCTTCTCATTGTACTCGCCGGCCTTGATCTTTAGAACCACAGGACCTTCCATGCCCAGTGTGTTCATGTCGTCGATAGCGCCCTGGATGGTTGCATAGTCGCCACCCTGACCAACGGTATAGGTGCCGCTCTTGCCGCTTGCAACGGTGATAGTTGCTGTAGCTGGCTCAGTGACGTCAATAGCAGCGCCGTTGACCACGACAGAGTTGAGAGTTGCCGTAGCGGTCTGTCCTACTTCTGCTGTTGTCTTCACATCATAGGTGAGCCAGAAGTAATAAGTACCGCTATTGGTGATCTGATAGTTCTCAGCAAACTCAGTATTGGTAGAGAATGTTGTCGTTGTACCTGTTGTGTAGATGTGGGAAGCCTCGACAGGCTCACCGTCTGCACCTGTGATATTGAAGGCAGTGATGGTGGCAGGAGTAAGCTCACCCTTTGCCTCTACTGCAATCTTCAGCATCTTCACATCAGCCTGACCTTTCAGAACTTCATTGACAGAGATGTCCTCTGTGGTGATGCCAGTAATGGCAACGTCACTCTTCTTGTAACCTTCAACAGTAATGCCGAAGTTTGGCTTGGTGTAACTACCTGCACCTATATACTTAATGGTGACAGGACCATCAACGACGAATGGGTCGAACTTTGTAGAAGAGCCAGTGAGTTTAAGAAGTTCCTTGCTGTCGTCAACCTCTGTTCCCTCGTAGATATAGAGGTAAGCTGTATAGGCGAAAGAGATTCCCAGGTTTGTAAGCTTCAGGCTCTCAGCCTCGCCAGTAGGCTGTATCGTCACAACAGCCTCTACGCCGTCGGCGCCATCACCCTCAGCGCCACCGTCATCATAGATAGCCATCTGCTTGCCCAGTCCAAGGCTCATAGTGCCGTGGTTACCGCTTGTCATGAGCAACTGGTTCTTCAGTGTGCGTGCACCCTCTGGGTCGCCAGCGGTGGCGGTGACGTCGGCGGAGCCTACGTGAACGCTGACAACAGCAGCGTCGATGGTATGGTTCTCAGTAGCATCAGAGCTGATGTCAGCCTTAACAACGAAGGCGTTGTTGCCCTCAGCCAATGTTACAGGCTCAGAGAAAGCAACTTCAACCTCGGCAGCTGCAACAGCCTCGCCAAGCTTTGTCTCGCCCTTCCAAACGCTTACCTTGACGATGTTTGCCTCAGTACCCTTCAGAGAGAGCTTCATGCTGCTCATTGAGAGCTGGTTGAGGTTACCATCTGTGAACACATTTACATTAAGCAGTTCCTGCTCATTAGCACCAATAGAAGCATCGGCTGTTGTTGCCTGTGCAGCCTCAACAGCTGTTACTGCCATATCCTTTGACTGATATTCAGAGACAGTAGCCTTCCAACCATCGAGAGAATAGTAAGAAGAATTAGGTGAAAATGCAACGGTCAGCGCACCATCGGCAGCTGTAGAGCGGACAATTGTCTCAGGTCCAACGTTCTGCTTAGCATTGTCATCAAGCTCCCAGAGCTTTTCGCCTGTAGTGCCTTGTCCAGCATAGATGGCGAACTTAGCACGGGTGCCGTATGATGAGCTTGCATAGTAAACTGCGAATGATGAGAAGTCAATCTGACAAACCATACCCTCGTGCTTAGGAACGAAGATATTGATGCGGTCGTCAGTACCATACTCGTATTTAGTAGAGTACTCACTTGCAGGCTTTGTCTCGAAAGCCATAGAACCATTAACGATCTTGGTCACTGTGCCCTGATCTTTCTGCGAGAGAACGATGTTCTTCACATTGCGTGTTACCTCAGGAGTATTGGCAGGAGCATTTACGGTTTTCTCGACATTATTTACGAGAGCTGTCACGCTGACAACGCTGGCAGCAATCTCGTCGTCATTGACTACCTCATCGCTGATGTCATAGGCAAGAGTGAAGAGGTTGTCGCCCTCAACGAGAGCAACGGGAGATGTGAGAGCTATCTCGAAGGTAGCACCTTCAAAGGCTGTGCATTCGCCAACGACTGCTGCGTTCTGGAGCAGATAGGCCTTAGCGATATGGCTTGCACTTGCACCAGCAGAGAATGTCATCTTAGTAAGCTGTGCAGCAGGCTCAGTATTCTCTGTCTTTACGTTGACAGTCAGCATCTCCTGCTTCATGTCACTAGCAGCAACAGTTCCTTCTCCGGCAGCACTAACTGCCAGAGTGTTAACGTCCATAGGCTGTGGAGTGAAAAGACTCACAGTAGCCTCGAATCCGTCGGCAGCAACATCATTGCTGGCATCGCTATAGAGCACTACAGTCAGTGAGCCATCGTCGGCAGTAGAGCGAACGAGAGCCGTCTCACCCTGTTGAAGAGTCTTTATGAGCTTGTCAGCATTTACCTCCTGACCAGCATAGATGCGCAGTTCCTGATTATAGTACGATCCGTGCCAGATGTTGTTCTTGGTGAAGTCAACCATCACCTTCTTACCTTCTACACCAGAGAGGAATGTTACCTGACCATTGGTCTTAGAAACGATGCCACCTTCCTTACCACCTTCGTCATAGAAGGCATAAGGAGTATCGCCTACTGTTACCACCTGTGATGTAGAAGTCATCAGCACGAGTGCTGGATTCTCTACCTCTACAGCGGTACCTGCAGCAAACGGTGTTATGCCGTCAGCCTGGGCTGTGGTAGCTATCTTTGTTATATCTACCTGCACCTTTGCGCCTATGGCAGCAGTGCCGAGGATGTCACCCTTAATAGTGAAGGTTGTTGTGCCATCGGCAAGTGCCTCGTCGAGCACAAACTTATAGTTATCGCCATCAGCCTCAACTGAAGCAGTAACCTGTGTGTCGCCTTTAAAGAGTTTCAGGACTGCTGGGTCAACAGCACCCTCGTTCTTTGTCATTGTGAAGTGGATAGCCTTCACGTGGTCTGGGTTCATCACGCCAGTAGCGGTGACGAAAGCATTTGCCAGTGTTACATTCTGCTTTACAGAAGGAACAGCAACCACACCTTCGTAGTTAGAGCCAGCACCAGTTACAGTCATGTTCTCCAACTGAACACACTTTACCTTGGCAACCCAACCTTCACATTCGTTAGAGTTGCGATGCATGAAGCCTACTGACAAAGCGCCGTCAGCTGTGCCAGATGTGTATGTGGCTGGAAGCGAAGGCTTGTTGTCATTGTTTATCTTTTCGGCAATTAGTGTACCTGACATGCCTGAAAGACTTGTTGAAGACGTAATACTACTTGTTGACGTTGCCCATGAAAAAGCATCGTCACTATCTGCTATGCCATCATACAAGTTAATGTACAAATAATAGCTGGTGCTATACTGGTTCAGATCTAATTTTTCAAATGTAATCTGAACAGACTTGCCTGCTTCGACAGGCTTGAACACGGTAAGCGACTGTGCATTGTAAGAATTCTGATCATCAATGTCCGCCGTTCCCCATGGGTCGTAGAACGTGATGACCTCATCCGTAGCAACTTCAATCACTTGCTTTCCGAACTGCAGCTGGTTAACCTCTCTGTCGGCCCAGGCCCCGAGAGGCATGAGCAGCAGTGCTAACCATAACAGCAGCGATTGCTTGAAATTTTGTTTCATATTGTTTGATTTTTAGGTGAATTATTTGATTAGTATTTTCTTTGTTGTTCCATTCTCAAGCTGGATGATATTGATTCCCCGATGCGTTTGGCTTAAACGCTGTCCGTGAACGGTAAGAACGCTCCGAGCGTTTGGCCTAAACGCTCTGGAGGATATGCCCACCGTCTCGTTAGGATGGAGATCTTCAGCACCCAGAATCTCCGTTGAGGTCTCACCGATGCTGCCGCACCATTGGTTCATGGCGTTCTGGCAGCGAATGAAGTCGGCATATTCCAAAGTGACGGTCTGTCCCTGCTTGTTGACAGCCCACGAAAGGTCGAATGAACAGCCTTCGCGGTTCTCGTTGGGCTGATTGTCGGCATAGCCATAGTCGAAGGCAGGCAGGAAATAAGCCTGTGTGCCGTCTGTGTATTGGCCGAGATAGGCATTGTCGGGCAGTCGGCAACCAGTGAAGGTGAGCGTCTGCTGGGCGGTGAGCCACAATGGGAAGTATTCCTGCTTGTGATACTTCAGTCGTTTCACCTCGCCCGTCTGCTCATGATTGTCTGTCCAAGCGACAACCTGCTTCTCGCCAGCGTAGGTATAGGTAATCTGATAGTTGTGGATAGTTGCCAGATTGTCATACTCCGAGCCCTTCAGCTCATACCACTCGTCATCGGGCAGTCCGTTGTTGTTCGCATCTTGCGACACCCACACCGTTGCGGGCTCAGCATTGTTCTCAAACGCATTGCCCCACACGGCAAAGTCGCGCTGTCCTTCCACATTAACTATCGGATGATCGAAGTGGAATGTCACATAGCCTCCGCAAGCTCCAAGGGTAATCATGTTTCCGTTTTTGTTCTCACCAGCAATGGCATCAGTACATTTCTGTGCCATCGTGGCAGGTGTGTCTTCAGCTGTGGCAGCCGGCAACACATTGACGAACTGTCCAGGTGCAGGCACATACTCGTCAACAGCCTGAATATACTTCGACTGTGCTGTCGCCATCAGTGGCAACATTGCCATACAGATGATAGATAGTAAACCTTTCTTCATTCTCAACTCTCAATTCTTAACTCTCAATTCTCAACTCTCAATTCTTAATTCTCAATTCTCTCCAGCACGCATGTCCAGGTATGTCGCCTGTGGAAGTCTTCCACTTGAACTTTCCCTTTGCATCGTAGCAGAAGAGCCATCCGTTAGACACATAGTTTGTTGCATCCATGACATAAATGTCGCCCGTCACAGGGTGAACCATCAGTCCGTAGGCTGTCTCTATATCGTCAAGATTATCTATGAGCTTTTCACTCACAAGGGCATGACTCTTTATGTCTATCACGCCAGAATAGTAATAGTCGGCCTCCTCGTGGGTATCGTCAACGCCAATGAAGCAAAGAGAGTCGCCACGGAAGGCGATGTCGGTAACAGGAGTATCAAAGGTCTTCGCCACAGCCATAGCGCCTGTCTGTGAGTCCTTTGTCAACAGATAGAGACGCGCTGGTGTCGTGATATGGTCGCCATGTGTCGTAGCCCAGAGCTGTCCATATTGGTCGGCACGAAGTCGGAAGAGATTAGGGCCAACGTCAATCATGCTCTCCTGTTGGAAGGTCTTCAGGTCAATGACGCTTATTCGTCTATCATAGCCCTTGCCCTGCATGGCACTATAGCCACCGCTGTTGGCAACATATAGCTTTCCATCTACGACAGCCATCTCCTCTGGCTGGTATCCCACGCTGACCTGACCTTTTATCTCAAGTGAAAGAGTATCAATCTTATACACGCTGCCCAAGACTGACGTGCCTCCCACCTTGCCAACGAAGCTCGACACATAGGCATAGCCTTCATGGAAGGCCAGATAGCGACAGTTGGGCACATCGACATGTCCGAACGAACGGGCTGAGTCGGCACTGCACACCTCCACCTTGTTGGAACAGTTGATGACGAGCCACAGCTTCGAACCGTATATCTTACAGTCGTTGCCCACATCGCCAAGTTCCTTCACCTGATTAGGGTTCCGCGACGGAAAGATGTTCTGATAGTAGCGTCCATCGTGCAGGTCAAGGTAGTCCAAAGTGGCTTTGTTTGCGCCCATATTTCCTTCGCAGAGCACATACATACCCACATACTCCGTAAAGACCTTCTCGTTGGTCTCCTGAACGGTAGGCATGACCACGTCGTCATCCTTGCGGCATGAGGCAATAGCCAATAACATCAATAGTGCTATCGTCACCCATTTCGTATATTTTATTTTCTCTCTGTACCTCATCATTTATATCGTCATTATATCATCTAAAATCTATAGTCTTCAATCGTCTGTAGTCTAAAGTCTATAGTCAAAAATCTGTAGTCTAAAGTCAAAACATCATCTCTAGTCCTAGCGTGAAGTTTCTTCCTGGCATAGGATAGTTGGCTATTACGTCATATTGTTGGTCAAACAAGTTATTGGCCTCGAGCGACAGTCGCATATCAGCTTTCTTCAGCGAGAAGCGATAGGATGCCGTGAGATCGCTTGTGTACCATGGCTGCATATAGTTATAGTCGTTGTTCACCTGCGCGTTCCATCGTTCGCCAGTATAGAGGAAGCTGTAGTTAAGCGACCATCGCTTGTAGTCCAGTCCCACAATCAGAGAGCCTGAATGCTCTGGAATATATGGTATCTGATGACGATAGAACGGCTTTCGCGAGTCGGTCACATCGATGGACTTTTGATAGGTGTATTGAGCGCGGAGAGTAAGGCCTACCCCCTGCCCCTCCCCAAGGGAGGGGAGATGAAATAGTTCTTCTAAGGGGAGATATAGTGAGGTCACTACGTCGATGCCCCGTATATCTACTTCTCCGAGGTTTAGCATGGTCCAGCGGAACTGCTGTCCTTTCGGATAGGCAATAATCTTGTCTTTCACCTTATTATAATATGCATCGGCCTGAAGGGTGAAGAAGACGCTTGACTGGAAATGACGACTGATGAGCAGACCCGCATCGAACTGCGTGGCCTTCTCTGGTTTCAGCGCCGCATTGCCCAAGTCGGTGTAATAAAGGTCATTGAAAGTGGGCATACGATAGCTCTGCTTCACGTATGCCCGTAGCGACAGCCATTTGACATTGAAGGGATAGATGTTGGCAAACAGAGCTGGTGTCAGCTGGCTGTCAGTCTTTCGTTGTGTATTCTGTCTGGTATGATCGTTTACATAACTTCCCACTACCGATGCCTGCACCTTCAGTCGGCGATAGTCGATGGCTGTGGCAAGCGACAGCATGTGAGTCCAGCGTGTGGGATAGGCGAAGTTATAGGTGTCAGCATTAAGCTTGTTCCAGCGCAGGTCGTAACTCAGCGACGCGCTCCAGCCTGGCAGCATCTCAATGACGTTTGCAGTAGAGAGATACAGCTCCTGCTGACGATAGGTGTTGTCAACGGGCAGCACCGTAGTATCGCGATTGGCATAGTGGGTGTGATAATAGGCATATTTGGCGAGCCAGCGGGTGCTGAACCAGTTGCCAAGCGACTTCGAGTAGCTTGCCTGGAAAAATGTGTTCAGGTCTTGCTGACGCTCACCACGACTCCACACATTGTTTACTATCGCCCCTGGTATGCCACGGCTCGAGTTATAGACATAGCCTTTCATCTGCCACTGCCCTTGGTTAAGCACTCCGTGGAGGTTAAGTTCAACACGCTCGGCATGAATGTCACCGTTCTGACGCGTGGCAGTGGTGTCCCAAGCCACGGTACCGTCGAGGTTCTTCCTCCTGTAACGGAACTTATACTTTCCGCTGGCAGTCAGGAACTCGGCATTAGTGCTAAGGCTCACATCGCTGGAGAGGCGCTGTTCCCACAGCACAGAGGTACGCAGCATGTCGCTGGCACCATATTTCACACGGGCTTTGAAGTTGGTGTTCTTCCCTACCTCAAAACGCGGCATCTTAGTGCGCATATATACCGACGATGCCGAGGCGAAGTCGCTTGCAGCCTGGAAGATGGAGCTCTTCTGACCATTATAGAGTGACACCTCCTCAATATTATCTAGCGAGAACTGCGCCAGGTCTATCTGTCCGTTCTGTGCGTTGCCGAGGACTATGCCATCATAGCTCACAGCCAAGTGGTTAGTACCCATAGACCGTACGTCCACGGTCTTCACGCCGCCTATGCCTCCATAGTCCTTCAGCTGAATGCCAGAGAAATAGCGCATGGCATCGGCAACAGAATATGACGACAGGCGCTGAAGGTCCTTGCCTCCAAGCTTCTGCGACGGTATCACCTCGCGGAACGTAAGCTTCGACGTGATGACCACCTCGTTCACATGCTGCATAGAGTCCATGCGGCCTGTTGTGCGAGCCTTCACCTTTGACAATGGCACATGATTAGCCTGCTGCGACCATGTTGCAGTACAGCAAACAGACAAGCACAGCAATGTCAAAAGCAGTCCTCGGATCATGCCTTACGTTTCTTCTTACTTTTTCTCCGTGTGTCCTAACCCCAGAGGTACGCAGGGAGTTCTCTATCGTGGCAGGTCTTCTGACTCTGTTGCCCGATGCAAGCGTCTTCCCGAAAATGTCAGTGACTTGTCATGCTTGCATCGCTAAAAAGGCAACTTACAGCTGCGGGACAGTCGGGGATTCTCACCCGGCACACATTCCGTGTGCTTTTACGTTCCCTATTAATCGACGTAGTCGAACCACAATAGCGCTGCAAATTTATACAGAAAATACGAAACAACAAAAAAAACGGAAATAAATTATCCATTAGCACACAAAAAGCGCACAGAAAGTCGGTCTTTTGTGTGCATTATTCCCCGACATATCAAACAATCGCATAGATGTCCGTCAATTTCTGATAGAAACGTCGCTCAGACAGACGTATCTCACGAATCTCTGCTAACAGGTGTTCAAAGTAGTCCTCATCCAAAAACGTACCATTCTCCATTCGTTTTCTGTCCAGCACATAGCCACGAATGGCATACTCACGAAGCACACTTGTGGCCCACTGGCGGAACTGAGTAGCCCGGATACTATTGACACGATACCCCACACTGATGATGGCATCGAGGTTGTAAAACTGAAGCGTACGATTGACATCCCTGTTACCCTCACGTCGAACTACCGAAATTTTCTCGGTAGTTGCCTCCCTTTTTTAGTTCGTCTGTATCATAGATGTTCTGCAAATGCACACTTATATTGTCAGAGGTACAGTCGAACAACATTCCCATCGCCTTCTGGGTACACCATACCGTCTTGTCTTTATAGTATACCTCTACCCCCTATTCCTTCCCTTCTATCTGAAAGATCAGGAACTCAACTGTGCTATTTCTTATTTCTCTACGTTTTGCCATATTATATAACCTTTTTGTTCTTGCAGCTCTATTGTTTGATGAAAATGGATTAGGGGATACCCCATAATTCCGTTGCTATCGTATGCAGAAATTAGCCGATAATCGGATGAGTATTTATAACTTCTGGTTTGTGATAAATCATTAATAATCAAAGCAATACACCTTTTATCAGCTAAATATCGGCTAATGGTTAGCCAATACTACATACCTTGTAGCAGGACCAGAACCATCTTTCCGACAGAGGCGCGCATTTACCATCTGTTGCAGGTCGTTTTTGGCAGTCGGATCGGAAATCTTATAATTCCAATATTGCAGATAGTCTTGCTTAGAGAAACTGCCTCCTACCTTCTTTGTGGCTATATACTCAGTTATTCTGGCATTCAACCTAACGACATTTGGCGTGCGATATATGGTTAGTTTCGTTCTTCCGTCCAAACATTCCCATTCAGGCAATTTACGCTTCAAGTCATTCATCTGGTCGTGAATCAGTTTCAACCCTCTTCCTGTCTTTTCCATTTTTCCATCGACATAGAATATTTCTGCCATCAATGGATTTCTTGGAGTAGACACATGAGGAAGCACTACATTCTTTTTCTTTATCAGATTCTCTGGCATTGTTCCAGGGTTGATAATTTCAATTCTGTCTGCATAGATGAACACAAGCACTTCACCCGTTGTGTCGCTCATATCCCGATGAATCAGGGCATTCGTTACAGCCTCGTCCAAAACATCCTGTGGGTATTCCGAGTAATCTTTTCTGTCCCACTCCTTATGGTGGAATTCACTGACCATTGGCAGTCGATTTAGAAAGTAATCGCTTGCTCGTTTCGACAATTCCAGCAAATTTCCTTCCATCACTACTGTATCTTCATATTGGCTTGCCGCTTTTCCTCCCAGCATCACTTGTATCCGCATCCTGCTCTGCGGAAGAAATCTGGGAGCCTCTTGTCCAAACAAAGCCATTGCTCCATTCTTTACATTGGGGGTATCGACTAATTGCAGATTACCAAGGAATTTTTCTGGCGTATTGTTACGCTCGTCTAATCGGCCTCTTTCCAATCCTTTACTTACCACTTCGTGCATGAGATTTACATTCAGATCCTCCCATTCTGCGTCAAGACAAGTGCTTTTCTCCCAAGATGAGGA
Organism: Prevotella sp. E13-27; assembly: GCF_023217965.1. Taxonomy (NCBI): domain Bacteria; kingdom Pseudomonadati; phylum Bacteroidota; class Bacteroidia; order Bacteroidales; family Prevotellaceae; genus Prevotella; species Prevotella sp. E13-27. The sequence continues at coordinate 929,076 of NZ_JALPSC010000001.1, forward strand.
TGAAGTCATTGAGCGGCGAATCAACAGGTTCACCTCGTCGGTATTTGGTTTGACAACCTGCTCGCCAGCCATTGTGTAATAACTTGAATCAAACGAATAGGGAGGCAGACCTCCTTTCATCACTGTCACCAGCACCACTTTGCCATCTTGATAATCCTCAGCATGAATGTATAACAGTGGAAGGGGCTTGATTCGCTGTACGGCATTTCGCTGAATATCAGCCACAACAGTTTCAACATCTACGCCAGTCCGCGCTCCATCCTCAGATGCACCTATAACAATCCATCCGCCGTCGTTATTCAGGAAGGCACACACTATTCGCATGACTGTTTCGGCATTATACCCTGCCAGCAGTCTAAGCCTTGCGCTCTCGTCTTTCTGCGAGAGCAATGCTTCTATAAACCCCATATTACTCATGACTTCCTATCAATTGCTTTATACGTTCAACATCCTTAAATTGTGCTTCCACGTGCAGCATCACGTCTTGCATGTTCCTATACTCTTGCACCCAGTTACCCTTCCTGCTTTTGGGAAGAGTATTATTCTGAATGGCAGCATTATACAACTCTATACACTCTGCATGGACCACTCTATTGGGACGTTCTACGATGCTTCCGTCACTTCGTTCTCTCTTTACAGAGTTCGGTATGTCACCAGTCGGTATCTTCATCAGGTTGGTAAACTGGCGTGCAAAAACCACGCGATAATCTGCCAGCACGAATCGTGGCATGTTTACCTTGAAAGCCACCTCAAACTCCTGCGCAGTGATGGATTTCTCTTCAGGCTTCAGGATACCCGTGCCAGTCAGAGGTCTGACGAATCCAAGGAAGACATCGCAACCCTCAACTCCTTTTAGGCAGTTCTCCACATTGCTCAACTTGCTGTCAAGGGGAATCGTTCCCTTGTGCGACATCATCACATCGTACCCATAGCCGTCCAGTGTAGAGTACACCATGTCCAACTGTGACTCAAAGTCATACACCGTTGATGATACGAACACCTTTATATGGTTCCTTTCTTGATACATATCTTATGGCTTTTGTAATTAAAACGTTTTAGTTCCTTATTCTATTGTTTACGTAAATGAATCAGGAGTCCCCGTGATTCAATTTTGATAACTGCGGGTTAGTCTTTCTATTATCTAAATTTAATAATAATTCACCCGCCCTGTTCCCTTACATCTATCGCAAGTAACTTTTATATATTGTCTACCGTCATAATCTGTATATATATCACTATCTTTTATATTTTGTAATTCTCTGCAATCTGGACAAGGAGGACAATTCTCTAATTCTTTTTTATATTCATTATAAATTAGCATAGCTTTATACATAGTAAATCTACGATCTTCATCACTTCTTAATTTCTTCCTTTCCTTATATTCTTTCAATAGAGAAAGAGCTTTTGATGAAGGTATATGCCCAGAACCACCACAGGTAAAACAGTTATGTCCAAAAAATTGTTCCCCTTTATTCCAGCCTCTACCATTACATTTTGTGCAAGTTTCAAAACGAAGATGAATCGGAATATATCCTGTACTTCCTTTAATTCCAGATGTTCGATTATTAGCACTATTATTAGCAGAATGATTAACACTCTGCTTAGATTTATCGTTTAAAAAACCATATAAGAAAATTGCTATGCCCATAATTATCACGACAACAAGCAGAACAAGACCAATCAAATCATCCAGTCCCCATCCATTATTATAATATTCTCTTCCATGATCTGAAGGAGCTGCATAGATTATGCTAAAGTTTAAAGATAACAATAAAATCAAACAAACGCATACTACTTTTATCGTATTCTTTAATTTATTATCACAGATAAACAAATCAATTATTTTATACATGTCACTTTTTATATTTCGCTAATTGTTTCTCTTCTGGTAAACGCTCCATTATTATTCTGTTCTAATGCTTTTACAATTTAATGATATTGGCTTAACAACCTTCCCATTTTTAAATGTTAGTGTTGTTACATGAATAGTTTCCTTCCCTTTAGCATTGACAAATTCGAATATGCCTGTTTTTGCATAATTCCCCGTAAAAGCCGTTATAGAAAAAGGTATTCTATTCTGTGTACTTTTCTTGCTATACAATTTGACAATAACCTCGTACTGGCCGTCTGGAAGTTTATTTTCCCAGATTATATTTTCTTGAGGATTTTCTCCTGCATTTTTAGGAATAGCATCATGATCCAAAGAACAAATACCACCATTATATTCTGATTTCAGGTGGCTGTAATAAATATCGTTATCGGTATCTATCGTCCCATTAGGCAGTATCAAGTGTAAATCCAAATCATCTTCGGTGTTCCATTTCAGATTTATTCTACACAGGCCATTATTACCTTTTAACTCTGTATCTTGTAGTGAACTAACAAATTCTTGCTGTTCTGTAATACTATTAGATTCTTCACGTAATGAATTAATTTCAGTATTATGCTTAGCCAAATTTCTGTTTATTCTATTAAGATCTGCTGTATGAGACTTTCTGAGGTCTAACAAACGAGCACTTTTCTTTTCTGGTGACAAACGCTTTGACTGAATAGCCTCTACCTTTATTTTATAATCACTTATTTTCTTGGCCTTCTTTGCAATCAAAGAATCAACCTTTCGTGTAATCGTTTCTATTTTGCGTTCATTTGTATCTATAGTTTTATATAATTCCTCAGACATTCCATTGATACTGGCATTAAAAAGATTGGTATCATGATTCTTTTCGTCCTCCACCTCTTTTTTTACCACCTCAAATATCTCAGAAGGAATTCTCTCTTCTGACACTTCTATTGGCAGGAGTTTATATATCTCTTTATATAATTCGCGTTGCTTTTTCTTTCCAACATCCGTTACTTGCTTGAAGTATTCTTCGCTATTGACATATCTATAAGAACAGGGATCAAAATCTTCTCTATCAGGCACATAATCTGGCATTTTATCAACGCGTCTGTTTTTTATCAATACAGCAAAAGCATCAATAAAAGAACGAATTACGTTTCCATTCTCTATTACAACTATATTTTCGTCGTTGTTTGTTTCAGCAAGTATAGTCCAATTGTATGAACCATCAATAACAATTTTATCATCAATGATACAAAACTTATTATGGATAAGTGATGGTGGCTCTGCAACATATAATTTAGCATCTGCTTCTACCAGCCTATCAAATGGTAGACCATTAATACGGTTGTTAATCCTATCATTATTGATAAGTAGCTGTACATTTACCCCCCTTTTACATGCCCGCCACAAAGCATTAAAGATAACGGGATTTGTAAACCATGCCATTGCGATTTTTAATGACTCCCTCGCTTGGGATACATGGTTAACTATTACATCTTGAATGTTTTCAAAATAGGCTTTACAATGAGGCAATTCTTCTTCATATTCGCGATGAATATATTTTGTGATTTCTGAATCTTCTGAGGCAATGTCATCAATAATCCGTTTCGCAGGACAAGATGTTACATATCCATCTTTCCATAGTTTATATTGGGCATCTTCTGAAGATTTAATATAGATCTTCATAAAGAAGGCTTCATCAACTATGTGATGTTTTTTGCATAACGAGATAAACGTATCATAATTATACCTATTTAAACCTTCAAATTGATTCTCGATAGCAAATAGTGCGTCATCTTCTGACAGCATATTATTCTGAATTAATTTCTTAATTAAAGAATCTATAACCATATTTTAAATCACTTTATTTTCTAAATACAAGCCACGGAACCACACATTTCCACTTCGTATGTGGATAATCAGCCGAATCGCCAATGTCATGACGGATGCCATCTTTATCGCGGTAGAAGACGTAGTCGGCACCGCCAGTGATGTAGATGGCATCGATGAAACCGTATTCGCGGAGGGCATCGGCAAAGTCCCAGAGGGTTTCTTTGTGGCGGGTGGCGATAAAATAGAGTTGGTCGTCAATGCGGCCAATGGCGCGACGCTCCACCTTGCCGTGCAGGAAGAAACGACCAGGTATTTCTCCATTGCTGACGAGGATGAACTGGCGGAAGAATGAGCCGCCATGCTCCTGAACATAGTCTTTTACTTTCTCGCTTCTCGAAATACCTATGACGAAATTGTTTCCAAGCATGGCCATATAGCCCAGGCGATGAGTATCGCTTTGACGCTCCTCGCCATTGACAACGAGTGAACCGATATATGTGTTATCTGCTTTATGATCAACAGAACGGCAATAAAGATAAACAGAAGTGTCGGCTGTATCAGGCTCTTCAAACTCGATGGAGGCCTTCAAGCCGTGAATGGCATAGAAGTCCATTGCCACACCAAGGATGCTGTCACAGGTCATCACCACTTCTGGGACTTCCTGCTTTGCTGGTCGCTGAAGCTTTTCGATGTTCTGCTCCGGGGTGACAGAAACGGATACACCAATATTATAATAGTAGTTCCAGAGGTAATAGCCTGCAAGAGCAGCAACCATCACGCAGCCAAAAGCCACCAATGCAAGGAATCGCTTCAGCCACTTATGCTTCTTGGAAGGGGCAATGACCTTTGTCACAATCTCCTTGGATTGTGGCTGCTCATCACGTTCGATAATGATGATGGGCACTTCAGGTTTCTGCATGTTTATATCATCCATTGTCGCTCCCTTTCTCATTTTCAAGTAATTCCTTCAGCTGCCTCAGTCCTTCGCGTGCAAGAGAAATATTCTGAGGACTGTCGGCTTTAGATTGCCCATAAAATACGATAGGCTCCTTTAGATCGCCTCCAGACAATATGAGTTGCTGCTCCGTCAAGTTGATTACATAGATATACCTCTTATTGACAATAAGGCTTCTTCCCACTCGGACGAACATATTGTTCTGCAACTGCTGGAAGACCTCATCGAAGAAGTGAAGCTGGAAGGTCATCTTGCGTCTTTGGCCATTAGTCAATACGAGATCAGAATAGTTACCGTCGGCACGGACATAGACAATCTCATCCGTAGCGACACGTACCAATTCGGTACTGGTAGATATTCTGAGCCATTCCATGTACTAACTGGTTATTACTCGGCAAATATACGCATTTTTATTGAAAGTTACGTGGATTGTACATCTTTTTTAACTTTGTTTACTGACAAAGGACCAAAGAAGCAATGATTTCTTCTCTTTATTGACAAGTGACCACAAGTAGTTCATACCTCTGGAAGAGATGGTAACACAGCCTTGGCAACTTGCACGGTGTAGGGGAATATAACGCATCCAGCAATGACTATCCACCCAACCGGACTTGTGAATCATCAAACCTCTGGCATAAGCCGACTGATTATCCATATCCATGCCTTTTATTCGAAAGCTGCGTTTTAACCTGTTACCATGTTCTTTGGTAACAAGGAAGCGCCCCAATGATGAGCACTCGCTTCCTGGCTTATTACTGAACACAGGACGTTCGGCTGTGCTTCCGCCGCCAGGCCCGTGCATAACGTATGTGCTTGCAACAATCTTTTTCTGATGGAAGTCCCAAACGAAGAGCCTTGGCGTTCCCGATGGGATACCATAGTCCACAAACAACGCATAATGCTCATTCATATTGTGGCGACAAGCAAAGGCAAGTGCTTTCTCGGCTCTTTCCTCTATCGTCTTATACTCCCTGCGGTCTGGCCATTCAGGCAAGCCATAGTACTTCCATGCCCAATGAAGACCGAACACTGCTGCCACGATGGTAAACAACAGTATTACAGCCAGACATCCCCATCTCTTACGTCGTCTCATCATTCTTTGTCTTTTGAAGTTGCTGTGAATACTTGATGAGTTGTATGAACCTGTTGGTCTGTTGTATGAGTTGTAAGCCACTACAACAAGCCCCCCATCTTTTCAGATTAATATGCAGGCTATATCTTCAGTACGCTACTACAATGCGGGCACAGCCCATTCTTTCCTTTGTAGCGAGGATGTCCCTTGGCAGCTTGCATCAAACAAAACGGATCATCTTTAGGGCAATGGTTATAAGTGAAATAGGTGTGGATAAACTCATGGCATACGACTTTCCAGGAATCCCGTCTGTCTTTTACCCTGAACGTTGAAGCCACACAAGCGTTACCCGGAATAAGGCTGAGTCCCTGCACGCCCCAATCCTTCTTGCCATGTACGCTGCACGATATATCCTTATGCGTTAATCCGATGTAGATGTTATGCCTGTTAGCATTTGCTGCCATTGATTTTATGATTTTGTCAGCTCTGTACCTTGTATGGCCATCGTTCATCAAAGTGTCTGAAAGGGGCAATGGAGGGTGTACTTCACATTCCAACTCTACACCAAATATATCCTCGATTCTCTTCGTTAGTTCTTTCCCCAACAGCTGAGCCTCACGTTGGCTGAATTTGCCAAATGGCTGAAGATGTATGACTGGTGGGCACAGACATCTGACTTCTTTCTCATCAGGAAGTTCACTGTTCACACCATGTTTTTTTGAACAACTGGCCATACAAATTATGGCACAAAGCAGAAGTACAATAGTATTCAATTTCATAGTCATCTTTTGTTATGCGTTAATATCAGAAGTGTTTCAAGTCTGTAGCCTTATAATGAAATACGGAGAGTATCAGGTTGTCTGCATCTTCGTCTAGCATGAACCATGGAGAACGGAAGGGATTCTCGAAATTACGCATTACATGGATTTCCCTTGCAGGTGTATTCCCTTCTGCCAAAAGAAAGGCTTTCTTGCCTCTTTTGTTGATGGCTACATCAACCACCATGACTGCATGTCCGTATTGCTGTCCATAACGAGCCGGATAGACAAACACATCACCAGGCTGCATGTCTGCCAGTCGCCCTGTCATCAGCTCCCGGCTTAGCGAGAAGGTGCTGGCCACTCCGTAAAGATTCCTCAGATAACGCTCAAAAGACTTGCGGGAACTGCCACCTCCATAGCTCAACGTCTTGCCGTTAACATTCTGAAATCGGATGCGGCCATATTGGCTCGTGTAAAAAAGGTATTCTGCTCTCAGCCTCATGCACACATCAGCACATTGTTCAGCATTCGACAACAAGGGAATGTCCACAACAGCATAGTTTAGTGATTGAAAGCGAGAGCGACCTCCTGTATAGAGCATCACGTCAGCACCTCTGCCTTTCAACGGTAAAGACCGCAGGAACTCACTATAGGCAGCATCATCGCCTTTAATCCTCTTATAGCCCCAAGGGGTAGGTATGTCGCCAATCGTTTTGTAATTGTCGGGATTACTCGTCTTACTCCCCAGCAATATCCATGCTCCATAGCTAAGCACGGAGATTACTATTAGTAATAAACCTATCAGTATCTTTTTTATTGTCTTCATACTTGTTCCTTTTTGTCGATTTCAATGCAAAGGTACAATGAGATACCTAACACACCAAAGAAAAGGGAATCCGTTGTATGAACCCCTGACATTATTGTATCAAAGTATAAGTTGTCACAGAATATTGCTTGCAATTCCACAATTATGTTCTATAGAAGGGCGTAGCCTAATACGCACTTTTCTGCGTGACAGACCTGTCCCTAGTGTCATCTAAAAAGTTGCAAAAACGTTTGCATATTTCAAAAATTTATTTTAACTTTGCACCCAGTAAAGTGCACTTGATTGTTTCGACTCTCATACTGCACTATAAAAGGAACTGATGAGGGCTGTCTTTCGAGGCAGCCCTTTTTCTGTGTCAATTATGTGTGACCGCAACGTGACATATCTGTCCCTAGTGTCATCGTTATAGCAGCTTAACATAGTTGCAATTATTTTCAGATTCTGACAGTTATTGATTCGGATGCAGTCAGAAATTCTCATCAAGACAGACTATTATTCTTAAATCTGCGTCACAGATTTATAAAACCATGACGTAGATTATTAAATCTGCGACGCAGATTATGTAATCCGTGTCGCAGATTTAACTATTTTAATCCGGCTAAGAAGCATTTTTAACCGTTACTCCGCTCTATTTCTGATTCTCTCAGTGGATAATCGGAACCGCATTTTCCTTAACGACTCTAATCAAAGAGGCAAAATGAGGGGTGACAGTGGGACAGGTTCTGCGCCTAAATATTCTTTCTGCCATCTTTTTTTATTCGGTGCAAAGATAGCTATAAAATCCCAATTAATAAAGGAAAAGAATAAAAAATGCCGAAATCCTCAAAGATTTTTCATAGAAAAACGCCAAGATTCTCAAAGTAACACGTCTTATATATGCCGAAAATCTCAATATGTAACAATCAAATTCGCCAGATTAACGGAATATGCTTTTCCTCCATCAATGTGTGTCTTCTCTCGTTTTTTTCATAACTTTGCGACAAAGTCGCGAATTTACTCCGTCTCGGAAGAAAAAAACAAACGCGTTTGTTTTGTTCTTCTCTCGACTTTTCGTAACTTTGCACTCAAAGAGCAGAACATAGTTATGGATGTATTGAACGACATATTCGCCGCCATCGCAGCACAAGGCTTTACCGCCCAAACGCTGCATATGATTGATAACTACGCAAACGACATTCGGTATGGAAGAAAAGATTTTAATGGATTTAATCTACCAGAGCATGCAGGACTCTGCAAGGGAGGCTCGCCTCTCATTGGGGCGTCCATCATCGCATGCTACGCTCGAAGAAGCCTTGCAACAGGTAGCAATGCTGAAAGCAGCCAAGGAGGCTGCCCAGCCAATTGGCAGATAGATGAAGCTCAAGAACATTTGATAGAAGAATGGTCAAGAGCCCAAGGCTTGTGGTTTGAACATTCTGAGAGTATTATAATAAAGAACTTCGGACCATTGATAGCCCAGGGGGCAGAGGCAAAAGTGTATTACAAAGATGGAGCCCCATCAGTAGCTAAAGAACGAACCTCCATCTATTCCACCTGGCAGAAGGCATTAGATGCCATTGCCCTTCACAACTATCTCTTCCCAGAGACGGCAATGAAAGTGATTGGCTTTACTCGCGATAGCGACGGTCTGATGCGTATTGTATTGACTCAACCCTACGTAAACTGTCTACGATTGGCCACGAAGGAAGAGATTGACGATATGGTTGCAACCAAAGGATTCCGTGACAATTGGAACGGCGAAGGCGTTAATTATATTTCCGACCGCCTGGCTCTCGAAGACATGCATCCCGCCAATGTGTTTATCGATACGATAACAGGCAAGCCTATATGCATTGACTGCATCGTGAAGTTTGTTTAAGACTTTTATCTTTAGTTGTGTACACAGCAGAACCGACCCGCCGTGTATTTGAGAATAGAAACTGGAGGGAGCATCGCTGCGGCCTCCAATACTTATTTAAATAACTTTACTAATTTGTTCACTTGAACAGATTCTGTTTGATGAGCTGCTGCACATCGTCTGGTGTCTCTTTCGTCTTACAGCAATCTAAAATGTGCTTTACCACCTTGTCGGGCAGCGTTTTCTTCTTCCAGATGTCATGGCGTTTCATCCACGTGCCTTTTGTTGTAGTTTTATCTACCCATTCAATGGCATCTTTGATGGGCTTACGACCCATTTCTGAGTACCAGCCATTTTTTAGCGAATAGGTTCCATACTCGTGTGGTAACACCACGACTTTACCTTCTTTGTTCAAGACAAGCTCTGCACAGGCATACTCGCCATCGGCACCATAGAACTTAAATTGGGTATAGCCCGACTCCTTGCCACACATCTTTTTCTTTTCGCCCTCCCACTGCATAGATTCCATGATCCACGTACCAACGATTTCCTTGTCGTCGATTTTTGTGCTTTGGGCATTTGCTTGCATGGTACATACCATTGCAACAGCCATTAACAAATACTTTTTCATAAACTTTAAGTTTTTAATTCGGGTTAAACATTGAGTGAATTGTCGCTGCAAAAGTAGGGGCTTTTCGCTATCCAGCCAAGTTTTTCTGTTTGCATTAACTTTGCAGCAGGTTTGCAAAATATTTGCATTAGATTGAAAGGATAAACTCATCCCATTCTTTAGCACCGCCTTTCTTGGAAAACACCTTCTGATAGAGACGGCTGCGCACGGTGCTAATGGTGCTGACATCGCGAGCAAGGACGGTGGCAATGTCTTTTGGCGCTATGCGGAGCTTGACGAGTATGCACACTTGGTACTCCAATTCCGACATCGTGTAGAGCCCCCTCAGCTGACTACTGAAGCCTGGATACACTTTTCTGATTTGACCCTCAACGTCCAGCCAGTCATCGTCCCTCAGTCTCTGTCCGGTTGAAATGCGGCGTTGCAGAGTGTGGTATTCATCGGAGGCAAAGTAGGCCGTCTCTACCGATTCGATGGCTTGCCTGACCTGTAGTGGCCGTTCTTGCTGTACCTCTTTGATTTGCTGTAGTTGCAACTGAAGCCTTTGTCTAGTCTTACGGTTGTCGATGGCTATGCGGCAAACAAGTAGCAGGAGAATGATGCCGCCGATGGAAGAGATGATGAACCAATGGATGACACTGGCCTGTTTGCGTTCCTTGGCAGACAGCATATAGCTATGTGCATCTTGTGACCCATCTTTCTGCAAGTCGGTGGTGATGATGGCTATGATGTCGTCACCCCATTCCTGTGATATGTCGTCAGCATTGAGCCAAGTATAAAGCTCGCCATTCTGTTGGATGACGATGGTTGAGTCGTCTTTCACTGTCAATGGACGTGGGTCGTCGTCCTCCAGATAGAGATACTCGCTATTACCCTTGTTGATTAGTGTCACTTTACATTGCATGTGGGGTTTAACTATGAGTCCCGATTCTGTCTTTATCAGCCAACATTGGTACATCACGTTGCTGCCGTCATAGAGCCGAAGTAAGGTGCCTTTTGCTTCTACATACTTCTCAGTATGTCCGATAGGATAATCTACCTGTTCCAACATCCATGCTCCTTGGAGGATAAACGCCTTGTCGTTCTGGTCGTTGGGGTCGTTGGGGTCGCATGCAAGCACAAACCACAATGTCAATGTAAAAACTATGTATTTCATCGCTCTATGTTTTGATTATCGTCGCAAAGATAGCAAAAAAATGCAAAGTAGTGCTTGATTACAACTTTGCATTTTCTTTGCATTCGCCCATCCACAATGAAATTGGCTATTTGTATGTTACTTCAGACACGAATGCACAATAAGGTTCCGCTTCTATCTGAGTCGAATCAGGAATCTGTCTCTGTGATTAAAGCCGAGCGAATGGCATCATCGTAGCCTGTTAATGCTGCGAAAGGTGCAAACTGGGCTGCACGATTCCACATCGACATCTGCGGATGACGCTTCGATACGTGGTGTGGCAGGTCTATAATGTCCGCATACAGTTGGGCGGTAGCCGCTCGAGCTTGCTCGCTTTCACCAAGCGAAGCAACTGAAAGAAATTCTTCACTCTTCATTCTTCACTCTTCACTTTTAAGCCTTATGTCCTCCTATTTGGTTGTTACGCTCTTTGGCGGTGGCACCCTCCTCGAAGTTCAGTCCCCTGAGGATGGCGTTCTTGCCAAAACGTTGTTTTATTTTCAACTGTGCCTCCTGCATCCGGCGCTCCTTGTCATGTTTTGCCTTTTCCTCCTGCTGCTGCTTTTCCAAGGCCTCGTAGTCTGTAAAAAGATCAAGTTGCTGGGGTCTATTCTCCTTTGCAGCGACAGATGCTTCCGTTACCACATGGTTTGTGGTCAGGTTCAGCCTGCGAATCAGTAAGTCCGTATTCACACATCGGTCGAACAGCTCAGCAGCGCCATCCATGATCTGTCTCGATGACGATGTAGGGTTGTCGAAGTTGAAAGTGCCGTGGGCATGTTTCGGAACAGCCTTGCCGTAGTAGTTGTTAGTAATCTCACCATGATACTTCTCACGAATATCAGGGCGGGTGAGGTTCTCTGCATCATAACCTACTGTCAGCACCAGCTGGTCAGTCACTAATCGCTTCGACACCAGATTAAGTGCCATACCTTCTGCCATCTCCTGTATCACCACACGGGCTTTCTTGAAATTGTAAGGCTCCTGTAACACCTGTCCGCTGCTGAAAGAGTTCGTCTCAGGTCTGTAAGCTTTTACTGCTTCCATTGTACATGGCTCCCAACCCCAGGCATGGTCTATCAGCAACTCAGCGTTCACGCCAAAAAGTCTATAGAGCGTATCCTCATTATGTAGCGACATTCGCGCCAGCTTGCCCATTGTGTCAACACCATAAGGAGCCAACTTCTCCGCAATGCCGCGTCCTACTCTCCAGAACTTCGTTATCGGACGATAATCCCATAGCTCACGACGATACGACATTTCATCCAGTTCGGCTATACGTACTCCGTCCTTGTCAGCAGGCATCTTTTTGGCCATTATATCCATCGCCACCTTACAGAGATACATGTTCGTGCCAATGCCTGCTGTCGCTGTGATGCCTGTCTGACTCAGCACGTCGCGGATCATCTTCATCGCCAAATCATGCGCACTTAATTTATAAGTACCAAGATAAGCCGTCACATCCATGATTACCTCGTCAATCGAATACACATGGATATCCTCTGGCGCAATATACTTAAGGTAAATCTTATATATCTTTGAACTGACGTCGATATAATGTGCCATCTGAGGCGGTGCTGCAATGTAGTCAACAGCCCAGTCCGGATGCTCTTTTAGTTCTATATCCGACGTGGACTTGCCCGTCAGACGATGACCTGGCACCTTACTCTGACGCTCGAAGTTTACTTCCCGCATACGCTGTACCACCTCAAATAGTCGTGCTCGTCCTCCAATGCCATATGCTTTGAGCGATGGTGACACAGCCAGACAAATGGTCTTCTCGGTACGGCTCACATCTGCTACGACGAGGTTTGTGGTCAGCGGGTCTAACCCTCTGTCCACACACTCCACTGAAGCATAAAACGACTTCAGGTCGATGGCGATATAAGTTCGCTTTTGCGCCGGCATTCCTTAATTCATATCAAAATTTGCCACAAAGGTAACAATTATTCATTATTTTTCGTAACTTTGCCCCCAAAGTTATTATTTACAACATAAAACTATGAACGCCATTACTAATTTCACATCACTTATTGACTACCTGCGTAGCTGTCAGGAGAAGAAACGTGTAGCTGTCATCCGTCCACGCGACGAGTCGACACAGAAAGCTGTCAAACTGGCTGAGGATGCCGGTTTCATGATACCAGTCATCGTTGATGACGAACAGCCTGAGACTGCTGCTGCGTTAGGCGTACAGATGGTGCGCGAAGGAAAGGCAGACGTGCTGATGAAAGGACTGGTGAATACCGATGACCTGCTTCGTGCCGTGCTCAACAAAGAGACAGGACTGCTGCCTCAAGGCAAGGTGCTCACTCACGTTACCTGCGCTGAGATTGAGGGACATGAGAAGCTGCTGTTCTGCAGCGATGTGGCAGTGATTCCCCACCCCACAGCCGAGCAACGTGAAGAACAACTGAAATACATGCTCAGCCTCATGCGCTCCTTCGGCATCGGCACACCTCGCGTGGGACTCATCAACTGCACCGAGAAGGTCAACCCAAAACATTTCCCGTTTACTGTTGAATATCGCGACCTCATAGCCAAAGCACAGACTGGGGCTTTCGGAAGCTGTATCATTGACGGACCGCTTGACCTGAAGACATGCTTCTCGCCAGAGGCTCTGCATAAGAAAGGAATAGACTCACCGCTTGAGGGTAATGCCGATGGTGTCATCTTCCCAGACATTCAGGCAGGCAACGTGTTCTACAAGACCATCACCTGTTTCTGCAAGTCAAAGACGGCAGCCATGCTTTGCGGTCCTCAGGTGCCGGTGGTGCTGCCATCACGCGGCGACAGCCCCGAGAACAAGTTCCTTTCACTTGCCATGGCATGCATGAATTCGCTTATTTAGGCTGTTAACGATATGTTGATACTTGCTATTAATCCTGGCTCCACCTCAACAAAGATGGCGGTCTATGAAGACGAGAAGCCTATCGTTCTTCGAAACATCTCACACTCACAGGAAGATCTGGCACCGTTTGACGATGTCATAGAACAGCATGACTACCGCAAACAGCTTGTCCTCGACGAGCTGGAGCGTGTAGGCATACCACTTGAATTCGATGCCGTCATAGGTCGCGGCGGACTGGTAAAACCTATCGCCGGTGGTGTCTATGAGATAAACGAGAACATGCTGAAAGACACCTACAGTGGCATTGCCATGCACAACCACGCATGTAACCTGGGCTGTCTTATAGCTCACGACATAGCAAAGGACATTCCCGGATGTCGCTCGTTCATTGCCGACCCGGGTGTTGTTGACGAGCTTAACGACTATGCACGCATAAGCGGTTCACCTCTTATGGGACGCATCTGCATCTGGCATGCCCTGAACCAGCGCGCCATAGCACGCCGCTATGCTGCCGGCATAGGCAAGAAATACGAGGACCTGAACCTTATCATCTGTCACATGGGTGGCGGAATATCGGTGGCAGCCCACGACCACGGACGTGCCGTAGATGCCAACAACGCCCTCGATGGCGAAGGACCGTTCTCGCCGGAGCGTGCCGGTTCGCTTCCCGCCGTTGACCTCATTCGCCTCTGCTTCAGTGGAAAATATAACGAGAAGCAACTGCTGAAACGTATTGCCGGCAAGGCTGGCCTTAACGCTCATCTCGGCACTGCCGACGTGCGCGAGGTGCTGCGCCGAATAGAAGATGGCGACACCCATGCGGAGCTCATCCTCAATGCTATGATCTACCACATAGCGAAGAATATCTGTGGCCTCGGAGCCGTGTTCTGCGGAAAGGTAGATGCCATCTTGCTTACTGGCGGTCTGGCGCGCTCTGAGTATGTCATCTCACGTCTGCGTCAGCGTATCTCTTATATGGCACCCGTCTATTGTTTCCCTGGCGAAGACGAGATGGAGGCGCTGGCACTGAATGCCTTAGCTGTGCTGCGCGGACAGCGCGAGGTGAAAGTTTATGACTGATCCTCCACACCGTAACACATAACCATTAACACATCAAAACGCCACGACAAAATGAAACAGATATTCCTACTGTTATCGGCATTGTTCTTTTCAGTCATCGCCTACAGTCGAAACTGTGCAAACGTTTTTGCAACAAATTGTCGTAAAAGTTGTAGGATAAAGAAAGGAGTAATTGGAAAAACACTTATATTTGCAGTTGAATTGCAATAACTAAAGTCAAAATATGCAGAAATTACTCCTATTAACAGCCATTTTATTTGCTAACATCCTAACAATGAGTGCTGCCAAACAGGCCAAACAGACAATAGACCGCATTGAGCCTACCAACTGGTTCGTAGGCATGAAGAACCCGCAGGTACAGCTGATGGTTTACGGTAAGAATATCGCCTCCGTGAAAGAGGTCACCACCGACTATCCAGGCATACGCGTTGACAGCGTGGTGAGTCTCGACTCGCCAAACTACCTGCTCATTTATATGAATGTCAAGGATGCACAGCCCGGCACGATGACACTCAACTTCAATTCCGGTAAGAAGCCGTTGAAGGCAAGCTACCAGCTGAAGCAGCGCGAGATGAAAGGCAGCGAACGCCGTGGCTTCGACATCAGCGATGTGCTCTATCTGCTCATGCCCGACCGCTTCGCACAGGGTGCCGGTCACAACCCGCAGATGAAGGGCATGCGCAACTATAAAGAGGACCGCACGGCACCATCGCTGCGTCATGGCGGCGACCTCAACGGCATCTGCGACCACTTGGACTATTTTAACGAGCTGGGTGTCACTGCCTTGTGGTTCACCCCCATCCTTGAGAACAACTCTCCCGACAACGGCCCATGGTCCACATATCATGGCTATGCCTGCACGAACTACTATCAGGTGGACCCACGTTTCGGTACCAATGCCGACTACCGCCGTCTCATCGACGAGTGTCACAAGAAAGGGCTGAAGGTGGTGATGGACATGATCTTCAACCACTGCGGCTTCGAACACCCTTGGGTGGCCGACATGCCCTCGAAAGACTGGTTCAACCACCCCGGATGGCTGAAAGAGTCGAACGGCACGAGCGACTCGCGAAACACCAGTTTTTTGCAGACCAGCTACAAGCTCACTCCAGTCCTCGACCCCTATGCCTCGGAGGTTGACCTCAGAGAGACCGTCGAGGGATGGTTTGTCTCTACCATGCCCGACCTCAACCAGCGCAACCCCCACCTCATGCGCTATCTCATTCAGAACAGCATATGGTGGATAGAGACAGCCGGCATCGACGGCATACGCATGGACACCTACCCCTACGCCTACCGCGAGGGCATGGCACAGTGGATGAAGGAGCTCAACGACGAATATCCAAACTTCAACACCGTGGGCGAGACATGGGTCACACAGCCCGCCTATACCGCCGCATGGCAGAAGGACTCAAAGCTGAGCGAGCAGAACAGCTACCTGAAGACCGTCATGGACTTCTCGTTCCAGGAGAAGCTCGACTCTGCGAAACATGAGGAGACCGACGACTGGTGGCGCGGCATGAACCGTCTGTACAACTCGTTCTGCTACGACTACCTCTACCCCAACCCATCATCGGTGATGGCATTCATCGACAACCACGACACCGACCGTTTCCTTGGCAACGGCCGTGACACCCTCGCACTGAAGCAGGCGCTGGCACTGCTGCTCACCGTGCACCGCATACCTCAGCTCTACTACGGCACGGAGATACTCATGAACGGCACGAAGGAGGTCACAGACGGCCATGTGCGCAAGGACTTCCCCGGCGGCTTCCCGGGCGACAAGCACAACTGCTTCACTGCGACAGGCAGGTCACGCGCTGAAAACAGCATGTTCAACTGGCTCAGCCGACTGCTCCACTGGCGTCAGGGCAACGATGTCATCACCAAGGGTACCATGAAGCAGTTCATACCCCATAACGGCATCTATGTCATTGCGCGTCAGCATCAGGGCAAGACGGTGCTCACCATCCTCAACGGCACCTCGCAGGAGGCCACGATGGACGTGAAGCGCTACAGCGAGGTCATAGGCACCGCGAAGCGAGCAAAAGACATCCCCACCGGTCGCTACTACGACCTGAGCAAAGACCTCACGCTAAAACCACGACAGGTTCTGGTACTAACCTCTCACCTCTAACCTCTTATATCTTTATGAAACGATTATTTTTTTCTGTATTAATGATATTGGCTGCTTTGTCAACACAGGCACAAGGCTGGCCCGAGAACTACGGTGGCGTGATGCTGCAAGCATTCTATTGGGACTCATACAGCGACAGCAAGTGGACCAAGCTTGAGTCACAGGCCGACGACCTCGCACAGACGTTCAGCTTGGTATGGATTCCACAGAGTGGCTATTGCGGCGGCCAGTCCATGGGCTACGACGACCTGTACTGGTTTACTAACTACAACAGCTCGTTCGGTACAAAGACAGAGCTAAAGTCCATGATCAACACCTTCAAGGATAAAGGAATGAAGACCATTGCCGACGTGGTCATCAACCACCGTAGGAACAAGTCCAACTGGGTTGACTTCCCCAAGGAGACCTATAACGGCGAGGTCTATGAGATGACCTCTACCGACATCTGCGCCAACGATGACGGTGGCAACACACTAACATGGGCCAATAGCAACGGCTATAGCCTTAGCACTAACAACGACACCGGCGAGGGATGGGACGGCATGCGCGACCTCGACCACAAAAGTGAGAATGTACAGCGATGTGTCAAGGCATACCTTAAGTTCCTGCTCAACGACCTGGGCTATGCCGGCTTCCGCTACGACATGGTGAAAGGCTACTCGCCATCGTTCACCGGCATGTATAACACCGACTCACAGCCCGAGTTCTCCGTTGGCGAGTGCTGGGACGGCACCACCACCATTCGCAACTGGGTCAACGGCACTAAGGTCGATGGTGTGATACAGTCGGCTGCCTTCGACTTCCAGTTCCGCTATGTGGTGCGCAACGCTGCCAATGATGACAACTGGCAGAAGCTGGGCATGCAGAACGACGGCAACTGGCCGCTGATGTCATCGAAGACATCGTCGGGAACCTATCGCCGCTATGCCGTTACCTTCGTTGAGAACCACGACACCGAGTGGCGCACAAACGCCAGGCAGGACCCACTGCTGCGCGACACGCTGGCTGCCAACGCGTTCATGCTCGCCATGCCTGGCACGCCCTGTGTCTTCCTTAAGCACTGGCAGAGCTACCGCAACGAGATAAAGTCCATGGCTGCCGTGCGCCAGCTGGCTGGCATCACCAACACCAGCGTCTATACACAGCTCGCATCACAGAAAGCCTACTATGCTGTGCAGACCGACAGCCGTCTGCTGGCAGTCGTAGGTCACACGGAGCAGTGGACACCCGACGCCGCCCAGTGGATAAAGGTTCTCGACGGCTACCACTATGCCTACTATCTGGCACCATCGCTGCAGACGGCATGGATAGACAAGGCATCAGGCACCTACGAGGGTAAGACAAGCGTCATGCTCTCAGCAGTCACCGACAACGCCAACGCTCGCATCGTCTATACCACCGACGGCACCACACCCACCGCACAGAGCACTGCCGTCGCTTCTGGCACACAGCTGGAGCTGCCCTATGGCACCACCACGCTGAAGGCTGCACTCCTCGTTGACGGACAGGTGCAGACCGTCATCGAGCGCAACTACGTGGTAAACGAAATCTATGTTCCTTCTTTCTGCGTGGTCAACGATGGCGAGACATGTGCTTTCTTCGAGGCACCGTCAACATGGACGAGCACCATAAAATGCTGGGCATGGGACGAAAACAACTATACCGGAGGCATATGGCCGGGAAAGTCGTGCTCGAAGCTCGGTAAGAACGACCGCACGGGCAACTACGTATGGAAATGGACCTATGACGGAACGCTCACCACTCAGCCGTCATGGATCATCTTCAGCAACAACGGCTCACCGCAGACGGCAGACCTGCCATTCCAGAACGGCGGCTACTACACCATCGACGGCTTTAAGGCCAACGTCATCACTGCAATAAAGGCTCCACAGACGAAGGAGGCCGTCGCCACAGCTATCTACACCATCGACGGTCGTCGCATCGCCCGTCCCACAAAAGGACTGAACATCATCCGCTATAGCGACGGCAGAACCCAGAAAGTCCTTCTCCGACCATAGAGTATGACTACAGACTTTTTTGACTATAGACTACAGACTTTGGACTATGGACGATAGAATTGCAATATAGGGCAGTCCAAATAGTGATGTAGTCTTGGCTATACTTATTTACAAACTCGTCGAGTTTGGTGACCAAAGTCGACGAGTTTGGCGACCAAAGTCGACGAGTTTGGCGACCAAAGTCGACGAGTTTGGCGACCAAAGTCGACGAGTTTGGTTTTCAGGGTAGTAAAAACGAGAATACGAGGATGTCAGAACTATATTATAGAACTGTCAGAAAAGAGGGTGTATCAAAACACAAGATTTATTTAAAAACAACGGATTTCGCGGATTTCACGGATTTAAGCCCTACTGATAATCAGTATCTAAGAAAATCCGTTTAATCCGTGAAATCCGTTGTGGTTAATAATGACACGTCCTCATAGTCTAAAGTCTATAGTCATCTATAGTCTATAGTCTAAAACTGTAGTCTGTGGTCATTTCCTGAAGTATTTACCGATGACTGGCAGGTTGGAGAGCGGGAAGTCGTTGTGGATGACAATGCTGACGAAGAACATGATGACCAGCGTGTTGAAGCCGAGGGAGATCCACTGACTGTAGTTGTCGTGGATATAGTCCATGGAGACATAGCTCACGGCAGTGAGCAACACATAGTAGAAGATGCTCTGCATGGGATAGTCGATAGGGTTCTGACGCTGTCCGATGACATAGCTCAGCACCATTGCCGTGCCATAGCCAGCCACGCCGGCCCATGCACAAGCCATGTAGCCATAGATGGGGATGAAGATGATGTTCACGGCAAACAGCATGGCACAGCCTGCCAGTGAGAACCATGCTCCGTAGATGGTCTTGTCGATGAGCTTATACCAGAACGACAGGTTGAAATAGACGCCCATCATGATCTCTGCCACCATGACGATGGGCACGACGCGCAGTCCGTCCCAGTAGTCCTCGCCAATGAGATAGCGCAGAAGGTCGATATATCCCATGACGAAAAGGAACGCCAGCAGCGTGAAGATGAGGAAGTATTTCATTGCCTTGGCATAGAACTCCTTTGAGTTCTTGTCCTTGGCTCCGGCAAAGACTAACGGCTCATAGGCGAAACGGAACGCCTGTGTTATCATGGCCATGATCATGGCGATCT
Source organism: Prevotella sp. E13-27 (assembly GCF_023217965.1). NCBI lineage: Bacteria > Pseudomonadati > Bacteroidota > Bacteroidia > Bacteroidales > Prevotellaceae > Prevotella > Prevotella sp. E13-27. The sequence continues at coordinate 949,238 of NZ_JALPSC010000001.1, forward strand.
TTGTAGCTGCACCATAGATGCCCAGCTGCATGTTCGCGTCGGGACCGTCATAGACCATGGGGAAGATGATGACAGAGGCCGTCTGGTTCAGTATGCCGGCTATTCCGAACAAGAGTATGGGCCACGAATAGCTGAACATGCGACGCAGCATGTCGGTGTCGAGAAGCTTTCCCTCGCCACGGAAGGCATCGGCAATCTCGCTATAAAGTGCCAGCGTGACGACGATGGTGCAGACGAGGTTGATATAGAAAACATAGCTGACATCGCTGCCGTCCATGACAACGAAATAGATGATGTTAAGACCTATGCTCAGGAGGATGTTCAACAGCTGCAGGGCGGCAAACTTCAGCGCCTTGTTCTTATAGCGCAGATAGTCGAAGGGTATGCACTTCGTGGCATCAATGGCCACGGTGAGCGCCATGACCCACACCCACTCAGTGTGGTCGGCATAGTTGATGGCCGAGCTGATAGGACCCAGCAGCACCAGCACGAGCAGGAAGAACAGCAGCGACAGTCCGCCGACGAAGAAGAGCGTGGTGGAATAGGCTGTGCGCGCATTCTCCGTATCCTTGTTGGCGAAGCGGAAGAACGTGGTCTCCATGCCGAAGGTGAGCAGCACGAGGATGATTGCCGTGTAGCCGTAGATATTTGTTATCACGCCATAGCCACCGCTTGCCGCCGAGATATAGTTGGTGTACAGGGGCACAAGCAGATAGTTGAGGAAGCGCCCGATGATGCTCGACAGACCGTAGATGGCGGTGTCTTTTGCCAGTGAAGCGAGTTTTGACATAGTCCTTTTTTTGTTTTATGCAAAGAAGAAATAGCAGATGCCTATTGCAGAGATGATGCCTGCCAGGTCGGCCAGCAGTCCGCATGCCACGGCGTGGCGGGTATAGCGTATGCCCACAGAGCCGAAATAGACGGCGAGGATGTAGAACGTGGTGTCGGTAGAGCCTTGGAAGACACACGACAGGCGCCCTATGAACGAGTCGGCACCATAGGTGGTCATGGCATCGACCATCATGCCACGGGCGCCGCTGCCAGAGAGGGGCTTCATGAGCGCCGTGGGCAGTGCGCCGACCCACTCGCTGTCAATGCCCGACACCTCAACGGCGCGCTGTATGCCGCTGATGAGCATGTCCATGGCTCCCGAGGCGCGGAACACACCTATAGCCACGAGTATAGCCACGAGATAGGGAATGATGCGCACGGCTGTCTGGAACCCTTCTTTTGCTCCCTCGATGAACGAGTCATAGACGTTGACTTTCTTTCGCATGCCTGCGATGATGAAGCCAATGATGATGGTCATGAGGAGAATGTTGGCCACAGTGGTGCTCACGCGGTTCATCATCAGCGAGTCGAGCTGGCTGAAGCCCCAGATGATGCCTGCCACCACGACACATGCGCCACCGAGGGTGAGCAGCAGCGTGCGGTTGATGAGGTTTATGCGCTGATAGAGCGAGGTGACAATGATGCCTGCCAGCGTAGAGAAGAATGTGGCAAGCAGTATGGGAATGAAGATGTCGGTAGGCTGTGAGGCTCCCATCTGCGCACGATAGACCATGATTGAGATGGGGATGAGCGTCAGACCGGAGGTGTTGAGCACCAGGAACATTATCATGGGGTTTGAGGCGGTGTCCTTCTTCGTGTTCAGCTCCTGCAGCTGCTCCATGGCCTTCAAGCCGAGCGGTGTGGCGGCATTGTCGAGGCCGAGCATGTTGGCGGAGATGTTCATGAAGATGCTGCCCGTGACGGGATGACCCTTGGGGATGTCGGGAAACAGTCGCACGAAGACGGGACTGAGCAGTCGTGCCAGTGCGTTGACAAGTCCGCCGCGCTCACCAATCTTCATTATGCCAAGCCACAGGGAGAGGACACCCGTCAGTCCGAGTGATATCTCAAAGGCTGTCTTAGACGAGGCGAATGTCGAGTCCATCATTGCGGGGAAGACATCGAAGTCGCCAAAAAACACAAGTCGTATTAATGCCACAATGAAGGCAACGACGAAAAAAGCTATCCAGATATAATTCAGAACCATAGTGCAAAATTACTATTCTATATGTGAAAATGCAAATTAATTTGCAATTTTCCTAACTTTTTTGTAATTTCGCCGCGTCATCACAACCAATTGTCTGAAAAAACCGAAAAATGAGAACTCACCTCTTTAAATATATAGCGCTTGTGCTATGCCCGTTGGCACTTGTAGCATGCAAGCGAGACATGTTCGACCCATCGGCCTACAAGACCATTATCCAGGAGTCGTTTCCAATAGAAGACATAGACCCTGCGCATAACTGGAACCTCACACAGAGCCATTCCACTGTCGTCAATGCGAATGTTGACGCCACGGTCAACATAACGCAGATACGCATACTCAACGGCAACCCCTACTCCACCAAGAAAGTGGAGGTGTTGGCGGAGACCGATGCCAGCCGCGGTGATACGAAGACACTGTCCTACTATACCCCGGCATATCAGAAAGAACTTTACATAGCTGCTGTCACCGACGACGGGCGCCATCTGCTGAAGACGTTCAATGTGGACAGCCAGCCGACGGTGGAGCTCAGTGATGTGCAGGAATATGACACGAAGATAAACAAGCCCATCTATCAGACATACACCTACCTCTATGAGACCACCTACCCTGAGCCTGGCGACTGGGACTTCAACGACCTCGTGATGCGCATTCAGAAGCTGCCGGCACAGAGCGCCAACGAGATTCGCCTTGAGGTGACACTCGAGGCTGTGGGATGCCAGAAGCAGGTGGCGGCAGCCATTCACCTGTTGAACTATAGCTACGACGACATAGAGAGCGTGACGACAGAGGACGGACGCACCTTCGACGGTGGCTTGAACATCAAGCGAACGTTCATCGAGAAGCCCGACCTGCTGCTGAAGGGTCTCCACGGTGAGGCAATAGTGAACCTCTTCGAGGATGCTCACTATGCCCTCGCGGCACAGCTCGAAGCTAAGGAGTATGGCGGCAATCCTAAACACATATTCTACAACACCCACCGTAAACCGTCAGGCAACACACAGGCACAGGTGGCAGCGAAACGCATCACCTATGTGATAAAGCTGAAGAACCCGCAACAGGCTGGTAACTTCTCACTCGAAGACATAGACCCCTTCGCCATGGAGGACTTCAACTCCGGACGATGGGAGATACATACCTTTGCACATAAGAGCGACCAGATGCTCCACGACCTCGGCTCTAACGAGACGGCAAAGAGCAACAACATGTCGTGGGCGCTGGTGATTCCTAGCTCAACCTTCCGCTGGCCGATAGAGGGCGAGAGCCTGGGACTATACAAAGAGGGCATACTCACCGGTGCATACATGAAGAGCGGCCACTCCTACGCACAGTGGGTGAGAGACCACACCATCTGTCTCGACTGGTTCATCTACCCCACCACAGGAATAGTGTATTAATAAATAGAGGTGAGAGGTAAGAGGTAAGAGGTGAGAGGTGAGCTTGTGAAACATGCGAAACTAATATATAACAGCTATGAAGAAAATCATTGTATCGCTGCTGGCACTCATCAGCATGACTGCCACAGCACAGAAAAACCCAATCCTGCCGGAGATGCACGCCGACCCTGAGGTGCTGGCCGACGGCGGACGTTACTACATCTACTCCACCACCGACGGTGCTCCCGGCTGGGGCGGCTACTATTTCACCTGCTACTCGTCGAAGAACCTGAAGAAATGGGACTATGAGGGCATAATCCTTGACCTGAAGAAAGACACCAAGTGGGCACGCGGCAACGCATGGGCACCATGTATAGAGAAGAAAAACGGTAAGTACTACTTCTACTACAGCGGCGACCAGGGCGAGCGCAAGGCAATAGGCGTGGCAATTGCCGACAGTCCCACAGGTCCGTTCCGCGACTTCGGACAGCCCATCGTGGACAAGCGTCCCGAGGGACAGAAGAACGGACAGCAGATAGATGTTGATGTGTTCACCGATGACGACGGTCAGAGCTACCTCTACTGGGGCAATGGCTACATGGCTGGTGCAAAGCTCAACGATGACATGACGTCTATAGACGAATCGACAGTGAAGCTCATGACTCCGCGTGGCGGCTCACTGAAGGACTATGCCTACCGTGAGGCTCCCTATGTGTTCAAGCGCAACGGCATATACTATTTCCTCTGGAGCGTTGACGACACCGGCTCACCCAACTACCATGTGGCCTACGGCACATCGACATCGCCTCTCGGTCCTATCAAGGTGGCCGACGAGCCTGTCATCCTCATCCAGCGTCCCGACCAGAAGATCTACGGCACCGCACATAACTCTGTACTGAAGGTGCCCGGCAAGGACAAGTGGTACATAGTCTATCACCGCATAAACCCCGCCTATCTCGACCGCAAGGACGGCCCGGGCTTCCATCGCGAAGTGTGCATAGACCGCATGTTCTTCGAGAAAGACGGCCGCATCAAACCTGTAGTACCAACGAACTAATCAAGAACTTTTTTGTTTGTCAAGAATAATCTTAATATAAAGAAAGCGGGACAAGACTTGCGTCTTATCCCGCTTAATTGTTTTTCCTTTAAAAGGTCTTGTTTGCCTCGCGGCAACATCTTACTTACCGTGGTTCTCGTCACTAACGGTGAGCTTCTTGCGACCCTTTGCGCGGCGTGAAGCCAGTACGCGACGGCCATTCTTAGTAGCCATGCGCTCGCGGAAACCATGCTTATTCACGCGGCGGCGATTGTGTGGTTGAAATGTTCTTTTCATTGCAATGAATCTTTTTATTTATTAGTACTAATCTCCGAATCGGGCTGCAAAATTACTATTTTCTTTTTATTTACGCAAGAAAATCGTAAAAAATAGGCTCTTTTTTTGTTTTTTTCGAGAAAAAGGCATCTAAAATCAAGAAAAATACGTATATTTGCAGTTCAAACTTAAAACTATAACATATCATGAAACAGCTTTTTAATCTTAGATTTATCATCGCTTCATTAGCACTCGTTTTCGGTTTGTCAACAGTCAGTGCACAAGAGGAGAAGCAAAAAGTGCTCGATGTTGTTGAACAGATGCCACAGTTTGCGCCCTGCGAATATGAGATAACGAAATGGGTGACTATTAACGATACGAATGGACCGCGACGAGTTGCAACAAAGGAGACTGTTAAGAACCCTGGCGGTGCAGCAGGTCTCATGATGTACCTCAGTCAGAACGTAAAATATCCTGCTATCGCCGAGGAGAACGGCATTCAGGGCCGAGTAGTCTGCACATTCGTTGTTGAATGCGACGGTTCCATCAGCGATGTTAAGGTTGCAAAAGGCGTCGATCCCACGCTTAACAAGGAAGCTGTTCGTGTGCTCAGCGCAATGCCAAAATGGACACCAGGCATGCAGAAAGGCGTCCCAGTGCGTGTCAAATACACCGTTCCTGTATCTTTCCGTCTGCAATAGCTTAATAATTATCAAAGAATTTGACAAGCTAACAACAAATTAATAGAAAAATTTCTATTTTTCTTGGCTAATAATAGAAATTTTTCTATTTTTGCATCGCAAATCTATACTTTATAAATAAGTAATGAAGAGCACAGAATTACATAGAAGATTCATAAAAGCAGGCTACAAGTTTGACCATGCAGAAGGAAGCCACTACTTCTATATAAAAGACGGCATAATGACCGAACCTATTCCATATCATGGAGCGAAAGAAATGGGAAAAGGAATAGCTAACAAGCTAATTAGAAAATACGGAGTGTGAGAATTAAAAAACAGAAACATTATTGTCTAATTCTAAAGAAACGTTGAGTCATGGAAAAGATTATAATGATAATTGAAAAGTCTAAGGATTTCTTTGACGCTTATTCAGACAACTGTGATGGTATCTATGCGGCAGGCGATAGTATCGAAGCTGTCAAGGCTGACGCTGAAGAAGCAATACGGCTTATCAAAAAAAATCTCCCTGAAGATCGATGGCCTAAACAAATAAAAGGAGAGTACGAGATAGAGTGGAAATTCGACGTTCCAAGTTTTCTAGAATACTATGGTGAATTTTTATCATTAGCTGGTTTGGAACGAATGACTGGCATCAACCAAAAACAACTCTCAAACTACCTTCACCATCGTGCCGTCCCACGACAAAAGCAAGCAGACCGAATCATAAACGGCTTGCACCGTTTTGCTCGCGAAATACTGAGCATAACGCTCTAATTTGTCGGTTGACTCGTATAAGAATACAATGCAGATATTGGATTTTTGTACTATCACCACCTTAAATTGAGAAAAGTGCTCGATTGTTCGGCAAAAAATAGTATCTTTGCACGAAAATCGCGATGATGAGAGTATTTAGGTATATATTAGGTGTATTAGTTTTAGTTGGCATGGCAGCACTTACTGCTTGCGAGGGAAAAAACGAACAGTCACAGGACGATATTCCTAAGAAGAAGACGCGCACCCGCGGTGACAGCATAGCTCTTGCCGCCAGGTTCACAGGCGACTTCGAGCATTTCCTTGCCGTTACCGACAGCCTTGCCAACAAAGGCGAGCTCTCACCGATACGTGCAGGCGGCTATCGCGGCGTTGCCTATTTCCAGTTGGGACAAATAGACAAATGTATAGAATGTTTCCGCAAAGTCATCGCTAACGATCCACCAGCAGAAGACTTCTGGGAGTATATACATGCCGGCACGAACCTCGTGATAATCCTGAACAGCCAGCGTGACTACGACACTGCTATGCGTACCGCCTTGCGCCTCATCGACATGCTTAAGCAGGTGGACAGCCCAGTGCGTGCTGGTGAGATGCAGACACTATACCTATGTCTTGGCGACACACAGATGATGCTCGAACGCCATGAAGAGGCTAAAGCAAGCTATGACGAGGCATACAAATGGGTGCTGCAAACACCTAACGACTCCACATGCCGTCCGTTGGCTGCCAGCTTTGAGACACTGGAGAACATCGCCGTGACCCACATAAATCACCACCTTGACGAGGCTGGCGTGTGGGTTGACCGTATGGACTCGCTTTGCGTCATCTATGAGAAGCAGCCAAAGGCCATCGAACGTGAGAAAAAGGCTTTCCAGGCACTGGTATATCTTCACCGTGCACAGGTTTGTCAGATGCGCGGTCAGGAGAAAGACGCCGCCCGCTATTATGCAGAATACATGAAGACCGACTATGGTCAGAGCCTCGAAGGACGTATCAACGGCTGTGACTATCTGGTGGAAGCACGCCGCTACAATGAGGCTGCCGACAACTACACACAGCTGGACCGCTTTATAAAGGAATGGGGCTATGACTATGACCTCGAGACAATAGGCAACAACCTGTTGCCGAAGCTACGCAGCAACTACTATGCCGACCGTAAGGACTCGGCTCTGCGTGTGGCGTTGCAGATAGCAGAGGTGTATGACTCGGCCCTTATACGCCAGAAACGTAGCGAGTCGGCCGAGCTCGCAACAATCTACGACACCCAGGGAAAGGAACGACAGATAGCCGAAGAACACGCCCGTAACCGTCTTTTCTCCGCCATCAGCACATCCACTGGCATCCTTGCCTTGCTCATCATGGTCTTCGCCATCTATATGCTCCGCCAGTGGCGCTTCACGAAAGAGAAGAACCGTATCCTCGCCCAACAGATCACCGAGGCTGTGGAGTACAAGAAGAAATACCGCGAACTGAAACAGAGCCAAGCCCAGATACTCCCAGAGACGGAGGAGTTTAACCAAGCGGAGGATGGTAATAAAACGGAAGGTATCACCACTCCACTCCCCTCGGAAGAGGCTGGAGGTGGGTCTGCAGTCATCATCTCCGACATCACCGACCTCAACGACGAGCAGATGTTTCTCTGTCTGCGCGACATTATTGAGAACGAACAGCTGTTCCTACAGTCAGACTTCGGACGTCAGACGCTTATCGACCACACCGGACTGTCCAAGGAGCGTATCGGTGCGGCCTTCTCTCAGGGCGGTGAAAACATTTCCTTGCCGCAATATATCCGTGAGTTGCGCCTTGACTATGCCATACATCTGATGAACGACCAGCCAGAACTAAACATTGAGATGGTCAGTCAGGCCAGCGGCTTCACCAGTGCCGACACATTCACCCGCAATTTCCGCGCAAAATATGGCATGACGCCTACTGCCTATAAGCAGACAAAAGCGTAAAATCTTTATTTTTCAACGATTTCATCGAGAAGTGAGAGGTGAGAAGTGAGAGGTGAGAGGTGAGAGGAAACTCAAATCCATCCGATAGTTTGTCTGAAACCACCCGATAGTTTGTCTTTGCTATTGCAGAGACAATTTTTTTGCTATACTTTTGCACCCAGATTCAAACAGCGGTTGATTAAACTAATTATCTATACATATAATCTATATCTCTATTTTTCTATCCTACCTGATACCTAATACCCCTTTTTACCTTTTGACAGCAGCACGTGCTGGAAGATAAGACACAGACTGCAGCCTCAGGTTCCAGACAAACTTCCAAAGGAGAAGTTTGGTCTGGGACCAAAGGTTAAAAAAGCAACAAACCCCAACAACATATATGGTAAGACGATTTCAAATTGTATGTTTTTTGGCATAGACCCTGTCTATGTCATTTTTTATTTATACATTTGCAGACAACAAGAAGAAAAAATGACACAGGAACAGGGAAAACGGAGGGCGGTAGATCCGATGAGACACCACCGCGAGAACGGTTGGGACTACAAGGGGCGTGCCATCTATCATTTTACGCTACCTGTAGAAGAGCGCTATCCACTGTTTGGAGTGCTGGATGGCGAGAGTGCGGAGACGGCCGTCGTGAGGCTCAATGCATTCGGGCGGCGCGTTTGTCAGATGCTTAGCGGGCTGGCGCGTTTTTATGAGAAAAAAGGATTCGCACTGAAGGTGCTGGCACAGATGGTCATGCCAGACCATGTACACCTGGTGATTCAAGTGTTAGAGCCGCTGCCACAGGGCATCGGGGCTGTGGTTAGAGGGTTTAAAAGCGGGTGTACCAAGGTTTATAAGGAGGTTTATGGCAGCGGCGAGAACGCCGCTGAAGTGCACGGAGGCGAGAACGCCGCTGAAGTGCACGGAGGCGAGAACGCCGCTGGAGTGCACGGAAACGAGGATGCCGCCCCCATGCATTTTGCTCGCATTTTTGCGAGCAGAGGTAGTATCTGGCAAGAGGACAAGGCTTATTATCATGAGCGGATACTGCACGCACCGGGACAGCTACGACGGATGATTGACTATGTGAAGGACAACCCAAGGCGGCTATGGATTAAGAGCCATAACCCCGAGCTTTTCAGGTTACACAGACGAACGGAAGCGGCGGGACTGCTGTTTACATCAATGGGTAACCATTTCATTCTGGAATGGCCAGACCGTCAGGTGGTGGAGATGTCGCGAAGTGCTACCGATGAGGAGGTACAGGAACGGCTACGGATGGTGCTGGCGGCAGCGCACAACGGGACGGTGACCTATACAGCGGCGATAAGCGAGGGAGAGAAACTCATCGCCCGCACCTTGCGCGAGCAGGGTTATCCATTGGTGGTGCTGCTCAACGACGGCTTTCCCAAAGAGGGGTCGCCACACGAACGTTACTATAAACCGGGGGGAGTGTATTTCGAGGCATGTTCCAGAGGACAGCTTCTGCTGATGGAACCTACAGAGGAGGCGTTTCGCGACGAAGGTGTCATGGCTGCTGCGGAAGAATCGCTGCGAAAGAAAGCAGAGGCAAGACACTACAGCTACACGCCCATTCCTCTGACTTCGCAACGCTATCGCTTTATAGCGCTAAATGAGATGGGCAAGCGACTGGTCGGGGAGTAAATACCGCCACAAAAATGTGGCGGAAATGCACGGAGACAAATTGTGGCGGAAATGCACGGAGACGAGAAGATGGCGAAAATGCACGGCAAGGGGACGAGAAGCGCAAAACGCAAGGACACAGATAGAAAGAAAGTGAGAATCTTATAGTTTTATTTTGCTTTGTCGTCACTTAATAGTATCTTTGCAAACAATAAATAATCAAGGGCAGAATTGCAATAACAAACAGAATTGCAATAACAAACAGAATTATAATAACAAACGAAATTACAATAACAGTTATAAAGAGATGAAGATTGAAGTAGTGAACCGCGGACATCAGCCGCTACCAACTTATGCCACGGCACAGAGCGCCGGCATGGACCTGAGAGCAAACCTTGACGAGCCAGTGGTGCTGCAGCCCATGGAGCGCCGACTCATACCGACAGGACTGTACATCGCGCTGCCAGAGGGCTACGAGGCACAGGTGCGCCCACGCAGCGGACTGGCCCTGAAGCACGGACTGACGGTGCTCAACGCACCAGGAACAATCGATGCCGACTATCGCGGAGAGGTGGGCGTGGTACTGATAAACCTATCGCAGGAGCCATTCACCATCAACGACGGCGAACGCATAGCACAGATGGTCATAGCACGCTATGAGCAAGCGGTGTTTGCAGAGGTGGAGGTGCTCAACGAGACAGAGCGCGGCACCGGCGGATATGGACACACTGGTGTTAAATAAACGCACAGACGAAACGAGGCGGAGAGAAGAGCCACCTTGTATTATGTGAATTTTTGCGTTTATTCATAAAAAAATTGTGGATGTTTGAAGAGAAATGACTACTTTTGCACACAGATTATAATCTTTTAGTAAAAAGAGTCTTGAAATTTAAACACTCTTACATAGTATTATTGTTGGCAGGCCTGTGTGTTACGATGAATGGCTTTGCCGACAACTACGATGTGAACAGGAGGTACGACACATACTTCCTGGAAGCGATGACGCAACGGCAGAAAGGAAACCACACCGAGGCTTTCCATCTGTTAGAGCGTTGTCAGCAGCTACGTCCCGACGCATCGGAGGCATACTATTTCCTTGCACAATATCTGACAGAGATGAAGCAGCAGGACCGTGCCTTCGACTATTTCCGAAAGGCAGCGGCCCTCGACTCCACCAACATCACCTATATGGAGACGCTCATGCAGGCGTATATTGGCAAGGAGATGTACAAGGAGGCGACGGTGACGGCAGAGCGAATATATAATGCCGACAAGAGTCGTCAGGAGATGCTGGAGATGATCTATAAGCTGGAGCTGCAGCAGCGTAACTTCGAGAAAGCCGTGGAGGTGCTCAACCGCATGGAGGCCATCGACGGAAAGAGTGAGCAGCTGTCGCTCTCGAAGAGCAGTCTCTACATTCAGCTGGGCGACAACGAGGCAGCCACCAATGAGGTGAAGGCGCTGTCGGAGCAGTATCCTAACGACATGAACTACCGCACTCTCTATGCCAACACGCTGATGATGGGCGGCGGTGACGATGAAGACCTTGCCAACGAACGACGACAGAAGGCACGAGAGATACTACAGGAGGTGCTGAAGGAAGAGCCCGACAACTTCCGTGCGCAGACATCGATGCGCACCTACTATATAGGAGAGGAAGACACCCTTCGCGCCGACTCGCTGACCCGCTGCATACTGCTTAACCCAAAGACGGCAGTAGAGGACAAGGTGACACTGCTCAGACAGGAGATAGGACGCAGCGAGCAGGACGGTGGTGACAGCACACGCGTGCTGGCGCTCTTCCACGAGATTCTCTCACAGCCCGAGCCCGAGGCAGACATGGCCGAGTTCTGCGCTGCCTACATGAACCTGAAGAAGATGCCACGCGACAGCGTCAGCGCCATGCTTGAGCGCACGCTACAGATAGCTCCCGACCACGCCTCGGCACGCCTGCAGCTGGTGCAGTATGCTTGGGACGACGGCGACAAAGAGCGCGTGATAGAGCTGTGCCGCGCCGCCCGACAGTATAACCCCGACGAGATGGCGTTCTACTACTATCAAGGCATTGCCTACTATCAGCTTGAAGACTACGACCACTCGCTGGAGGCCTTCCAGAACGGCATAAGCGTGATAACAGAGGAGAGCAACCCCGCAATAGTGAGCGACTTCTACTCTATCATGGGCGACCTGCTCCACCAGAAAGGACGCGAGAAAGAGGCGTTTGCCGCCTATGACTCCTGCTTGCAGTGGAAGGCCGATAACATCGGTTGTCTGAACAACTATGCCTACTACCTCAGCGAGAAGAACATTCAGCTGGAACGCGCCGAGCATATGAGCCATCAGACAATAATGGCAGAGCCGCGCAACGGCACCTATCTCGACACCTACGCATGGATACTCTTCCGCATGGAACGCTACGAAGAGGCACGCTCATACATAGACCAGGCTGTAGCTAACGACTCGGCACAGAGCAGCGTGATACTCGAGCATGCAGGCGACATCTATGCCATGTGCGGCGATACAGACAAGGCGCTCGACCACTGGACGAAAGCTCAGCAACTGGACCCTAAGAACAAGTTTTTAAAGAGAAAGATTAAAAAGAAAAAATATATTAAGCGATGAAGACCCTAAAATCACTGATGATTGCCGTTGCGGCAGTCGCACTGTCACTGACATCATGTAGCACGAAAAAGACACAGATGAAGGAAGTGGAGAGCATTATCAACAAGACTGACACGCTGACACAGAATGAGTTCCTGAACCTGGTGAACGTGTCATCTGAACAGAAGACACCGTATGTATCGTCGAAGGTGAAGTTCACCCTTGAGGTTGGTCCACAGAAAGTGAACCTCACAGGTAACCTGCGCATGAAGCGCGACGATGTCATAAGACTGCAGCTCATGGCATTCGGCTTTGTAGAGGCAGGACGCATGGAGTTTACGAAGGACTATGTGCTTATTGTTGACCGCATAAACAAGCAATACATGAAGGCTCCATACAAGTATATCGACTTCCTGCGCAACAGCGGCATTAACTTCTACACGCTGCAGGCACTCTTCTGGAACGAGCTGTTCATTCCCGGACAGGAGGACGTGAAGACCAACGACCTGTCAAACTTCACCACTGACATGGGTGGCGACGAGGCCGTCATCTACCTCGAGCGCGGAAAGATAAACTACAGTTGGCTGGCGAACCAGAAGACTGGTCGAATAAAGATGACGAACATCATGTACCGTGATCCTTACGAAGGCAACTCACAGCTCAACTGGAACTATGATGCCTATGGCTCACTGGACGGAAAGCCGTTCCCAAGCGACATGATCGTGACGCTCACCACACCAAAGAAGGAGGTGAAGATGAGCATCAAGCTGAACTACATGGGCTCTGACAGAAACTGGGAGCCACGCACAAGTGTGTCGGCAAACTACCATGAGGTGACTGCCGACGAGCTGCTGAAGAGGGTGATGTCGAGCCTATAAAGTGAAGAGTGAAGAAGGTTTAACTCGACGGCCCGAAGGGGAAAGTCAATTTGCTACCGCTAATTAAGGTGAAGAATTTGTATTATAAAGTCTTTGCGATGGTGTTCGCGCTACTGTTCTGCCTTGCTATGCCTGCACAGCAAAGCAAGACGAGACGTGCCAACACCACAACACAGAAGAAGACTCAACAGAAGACAACGGCTGCCAAGAAGACAAAACAGCAGAAGACTGCCACGACAAAACAGCAGAGCCGCAAGACAACAACAAAGAAGAGCAGCACGCAACAGAAGGGTAACACCACAAAGAAGACGCAGAAACAGCCCGAGACCATCAAAGGTTTGCAGAACGAAAGGAAAACCCTGCAGGCAAACAAAGCTGTAAACATGCGCAAGCAGGAGGAGCTGAAGCGCAACGTGAAGGCTGGCGTGGAGAACCTCATGATTCTTGATCACGAGATACAACACAAGCAGAAGGTAGTAGATACCATACGCCATGACATAACCAAGCTGAACCTGCACATCGGCCTGCTTGACAAACAGCTCGACATGCTGAACGACGAACTTGCTGAACGACGCAACCGCTACATGCAGAGCATGCGCTACATGCACCGCAACCGCTCAGTACAGAACCAGCTGATGTTCATCTTTAGTGCCGACAACTTCAACCAGATGTACCGCCGACTACGCTTCACACAAGAATATGCCGCCTACCAGAAGGCACAGGGCGAAGCGGTGAAGTCAAAGCAAAAACAGGTGGAAGAAAAGAAGCTGGAGCTGGCACAGTCGAAGAACAAGAAAGATACTCTGCTCACACGTGGCGAGCACGAGAAAAAACTCCTTGAAGGCAAGCAGACAGAACAGAAGGCACAGGTGGACAAGCTGAAGAAACAGCAGAAGACCGTGGAGGCACTCATTCTGGAACAGCAGCGACGCGAGGCCGAGCTTAACGCACGCATAGACCAGTTGATTGCCGAGGAGATAGCTCGCGAGAGGGCACGACAGGAGGCTGAGGCACGCCGCAAGGCTGCTGCCGAGGCTGCAAAGAAACGTGCAGAAGAAGAACAGAGACAGAAGGAGCTGGCAAAGAAAAGCAAGAGCAGCAAGAGCAGTAAGTCTAAGAAAGGCAGTAACGCAGAGCCAAGCAAGACAGTGAGCAGCACTACGGAGGTGGCTGTTGCCGAGCCTACAGTGAAGAAGCCAAAGGTGGAAGACTTCACCATGCCTGCCGAAGACCGTCAGATGACCGGCGGCTTCGAGTCTAACCGCGGACGACTACCATTGCCTATAACAGGTGCCTACCGACTGGTGCGCGGCTTCGGAACATACTCGCCGGAAGGACTGCGCCACGTTACACTGCAAAGCAACGGCTGGCATTTGAAAGGACAGCCCGGAGCCAAGGCACAGAGCATCTTTGACGGTGTTGTGAGCGGTGTCTATCTGCAGGGCGGCTCTTATATAGTCACCGTGCGCCACGGAAGATACATATCCGCATATATCAACCTAGCATCGGTAAGCGTGAGAAAAGGGCAGCAGATAAAGGCCCGTTCGGTTATCGGCTCGCTGGGATCCGACAACACCATGCAGTTCCAACTTAGAAACTGGAACACCCTGCTTAACCCATCACACTGGTTAGGACGATAGGCTGGTAAACGCATCAAAATGTAAGACACATTATAGCATAAACGTGTAGAAAATACATTATTATATTAATAAAAATAAAAAAATGCACATATATTGGTAATATATTGTGTTTTTATGCTTATCTTTGCAAGAGTTTATATGCACATTTATTGTGAATTACAATCATCTAATCAAATAATATGAACAAAAAACAAATTATTCTGCTGTCAGCAACCGCACTGCTGCTGACATCATGCTCCGGAAAGCTCGGAGAGCTTTCAGCTGACAATTTCAGCGTTAATCCAAACCCACTAGAGACACAGGCTGGTGAAGTTCCTGCAACCATTAACGGCATGTTCCCAGAGAAGTACATGAAGAAGAAGGCTGTGGTTACAGTAACACCTGAGCTGCGCTTCCAGACCACTAACGGCATGCAGGCTGTTAAGGGTACCAGCGCTACATTCCAGGGCGAGAAGGTACAGGGCAACGACCAGACCATCTCTTACCTCGTTGGTGGTCGCTACACCATGAAGACCAACTTCGCATATCAGCCAGAGATGCAGGAGAGCGAGCTCTACCTCACTTTCGACGCAAAGATAGGCAAGAAGACCGTTCAGGTGCCCGACGTAAAGGTGGCTACCGGCGTTATCGCTACATCTGAGCTCTACAAGAGAACACTCGCCAACACACAGGGTGCTGTTGCTCAGGACGCTTTCCAGCGTATCATCCCACAGAAGCAGGAAGCTAACATCAAGTTCCTCATTGGTCAGGCACAGCTTCGCAAGAGCGAGCTGCAGAACAACTCTGTACAGGAGTTCGTTCGCTTGCTGAACGAGATTGCTCAGGATCAGGAGAGCAAGGTTCTCGAGGGCATCGAGGTTTCTGCATACGCTTCACCTGATGGTGGCTACCAGCTGAACGAGAAGCTCGCCGGCAACCGTGAGAAGGTTTCTGAGGACTACCTGAAGAAGGAGATGAAGAAGATCGGCAGCAACTCACCTGTTGACACTAAGTACACCGCTGAGGACTGGGAAGGCTTCCAGGAGCTCGTATCTGCTTCAAACATCCAGGACAAGGATGTTATCCTCCGCGTCCTCTCAATGTACAAGGATCCCGAGGAGCGTGAGAATCAGATCAAGGCTATCTCTTCTGCTTTCCGTGAGCTCGCTGACGGCATCCTGCCTCAGTTGCGCCGCGCTCGCCTGACAGCTAACTACCAGCTCATCGGCCGTGACGACGACCAGATTAAGTTCCAGATCAGCAGCGACGCTTCTAAGCTGACCGTTGAAGAGCTGCTCTATGGTGCAACTCTCTATGACAACGACCTGAAGAGCGCAGAGAACGCATACAAGAAGGCTGTTGAGCTCTATCCTAACGACGCTCGCGCTTACAACAACCTCGCTACCATCGCTTACCAGAAGGGTAACCTCAGCGAAGCACAGCAGTGGCTCGAGAAGGCTCAGAAGGTTAACGCTAACCTGCCTGAGATCAACGCAAACCTCGGTCTCATCGCTCTCCGCAACGGTGACATCCAGGCTGCTGAGAACTACATCGCTAAGGCTTCTGCCGCTAACGGTGCCAAGGAGGCTATCGGCAACCTGCACCTCGCACAGGGCAAGTACGCTCAGGCTGAGCAGGACTTCAACGGTATCAACACCAACTCTGCTGCTCTTGCTCAGATCATGAACAAGAACTACAACGCTGCTGCCAACACTCTGAAGAACGTGAAGAATGCTGACGGCATGACCGACTACCTGAAGGCTATCGTAGCTGCTCGCACTGGCAAGGCTTCTGACGCTGCCATCGCACTGCAGTCTGCACTGGCTAAGGACGCTTCTCTCCGCCCATACGCTGAAAAGGACAAGGAGTTGAAGAAGTAATTCAACGATACTATCAAATGTGGAATGAGAAATGTGGTAATCCGACACTTCTCATTCCACATTTTCACTTTTATATCATTCACATTTCATTTGAAACATCTACTAAGCATATTGCTCATAGCCGTTCTGCTCGCGTCGTGCAGCTCGCGTAGAGGCAACTTCCGTCTCGAAGGCGAGTTCAGAAACATGAACCAGGCAGAACTTTACATCTATGATGCAGTAAAAGGACATAAGGACACTATCGGTGTGAGCCGCGGACGTTTCGTCTATGAGCGTGCGGTGGCCGACACGTCAACACTTGTCCTTATCTTCCCTAACTACTCCACAATACCCGTCTTCGCATATTCAGGAGCAAAGATAAAGCTGAAAGGCGATGTCTCTCAGCTGAAGAAAGTTGAGCTGAAAGGCTCTGACGAGAACGAAGACATGACAGCCTTCCGACTGAAGACAAGTCAGATGACTCCCCCTGAGGTGAAAGAGGCTGCCGCAAAGTTCATTGAAGAGCACCCACAGTCATACGTGAGCCTCTATCTGCTGAACCATTATTTCATAGAAACCGTTTCGCCTGATTATGAAGAAGCCTACCGCCTGAGCAACATCCTGCTCACGGCAACCCCGACACGACGACCCGTAATCCTGCTGCATAAGAGCCTCAAGACACTACATGCCGGTGCCGTGGGCAGTAAGCTGCCTGTCTTTGCAGTTATGGATATCAACAATAAAGTACTCACCACAAGCTACCTGCGCAAGAAGATCAATGTGGTATGCCTGTGGGCAAACTGGAGCTACGACAGCCGCAACACAATGTCACAGCTCAACAGACTGCAGAAGAAACACCCAGACAAGCTGGCGGTGATGGGCATATCCATTGACGCCACAAAAGACGAGAGCAAAGACTGGCGCCGACGCGACAGCATCAGCTGTGCAATAGTCTGCGATGGAAAGATGTGGAGCAGTCCGCTGGCACAGAGCATGGGACTGACAAACATCTACTCGAACATAATAGCCGACAAGAACGGAAACATCATTAAACGCGACATCGAAAAAAGCTATGACCTCAAGAAGGAGATAGAAAAGATGTTGGAAGAGAAATGACACTGTAAAGGAAAAAGACACCATGGACTATACTCTGAACATTAACGGACGACTGCTTTCACTGGAGAAGCCAGTGGTCATGGGCATACTCAATGCAACGCCAGACTCGTTCTATGCCTCAAGCCGTCAGCAGACGGAGAGCGACATAGCCCAAAGGGCAAGAGAGATAATAGACCAGGGAGGCACGATAATCGACGTGGGTGCCTACTCCACCCGACCGGGACATGCCGAGGTTACTCAGGAGGAGGAGATGAGCCGACTGCGCACGGCACTGAAGGTTATAAACTCGGAAGTCTCTGACCCCATCATCTCGATAGACACCTTCCGCCCTGACGTGGCCCGCATGGCAGTAGAGGAATACGGTGCTGCCATAATAAACGATGTTAGCGAGGGCAACGAACAGATGTTCCGCTTGGTGGCCCGTATGGGAGTGCCCTATATACTGATGTCAGTACAGCCCGACCTGCGCTCAACACTGCTCATGCTTGCGAAGAAGGTGCAGCAGCTGCGCGACATGGGACAGAAAGACATAATCATTGACCCTGGCTTCGGCTTCGGAAAGACCGTGGAGCAGAACTACCAGCTGTTCAACGAGATGGAAAAGCTCAGCGTCATGGAGCTGCCACTGCTGGTAGGCATCTCGCGCAAGTCGATGATATTCAAGCTGCTCGGCTGCACACCCAACGAAGCGCTCAACGGCACCACCGTGCTCAACACCATAGCACTCACAAAGGGTGCCTCGATACTGCGCGTACACGACGTAAAGGAAGCAGTGGAATGCTGTAAGATAACATCTCAGTTCTCACCTCTAACCTCTCACCCCTAACCTCTATGTTTATAGAATTTGGCATAAAAGACTTTATCGACATACTATGGGCAGCACTTATGCTCTACTACGTGTACCGACTGATGCGCGAGTCACGCTCGCTGAATATCTTCGTCGGTATAATGATTTTCATTGCCGTATGGTTCTTTGTGTCACAGATACTGGAGATGCGCCTGTTGGGCTCAATACTCGACAAACTCGTGTCGGTGGGAGTGCTCGCACTCATCGTCATCTTCCAGGAAGACATCAGAAAGTTCCTCTACGACCTCGGTGCCCATCAGCGCGTGCGCTCCATAGTGCGCTTCTTCTCTCCTAAAAATGACAATGAGCGCAACCAGACGGAACTGAAGAATATCATCATGCCTATCGTGATGGCATGCATGTCTATGGCGAAAGGCAAGGTGGGTGCACTCATCGTGATAGAACGTCACTCGTCGCTTAACGACATTGTGAACACTGGCGATGTCATCAATGCCAACATTAACCAGCGACTCATAGAAAACATCTTCTTCAAGAACTCACCACTGCACGACGGTGCAATGATCATTTCGAAACGCCGCATACGTGCCGCAGGATGTATCCTACCCGTGAGCCACAACCTCGACATACCCAAGAACTTAGGATTGCGCCACCGCGCCGCTCTGGGCATATCGCAGGAGACCGATGCCCTTTCGGTAATTGTGTCGGAAGAGACGGGTGCTATCTCTGTGGCAGAGAGAGGGAAGTTCCGCCTGAACCTCTCGGCAGAGGAACTGGAGTCTATACTCACAAACGAGATGGAAGAAGAGAAACATGACTCAACAAGTACAGTCGCCAATTCTTGAGCTTCAGCACCAGCAGCTATTGCTGCAGATGGAGTATGAAGAAGAGAAGAAATCATTTCAACAGAAGGTAGATGCCATAGGCATGCAGCGTCGCATAGAGCGTGGCGATGCATGGTGGCCCGTGCACTTCGTTCGCAGCTTCTACAACTCTCTGAACCAGTTCTGCGTGGAGATAACACGCACAAGGAAAGACGACGACGAGGCCGACCATAACTTTGAGTTCGGCAAGCCAGTGAGCTTCTTCAGAGAGAGTGGAGAGTTCTTGCCTTGCAAGCGTCCTTCGGCCGAGCGTAGAGTGGAGAGTGGAGAGTTTGCTACCGCAATTGATGGCAACTCAGAACAGAAAGCAAAACTGAACTCGAAACACAGTGCGGTAGCAAACTCTAAACTCTACACTCTCAACTCTCAACTAGCAAAGGGTACCGTCTCCTATGCCGATGCCGACCGCATGGTGGTGGCACTGCCCGATGATACCAATGTGGGCGACCTGAAGCAGGAGGGCATTGGCATACAGCTGTCGTTCGACGAGACCAGCTACCGCATGATGTTTGATGCCTTGGAGCGCACCATACGCGCCAAGGGACGTCTAGGCTATCTGCGCGACCTCTTCTATACGCCAGGCATGAAGGCTGAGACATTCTCGTTTCCCGACATACACTTCCCCTACCTCAACGCCACTCAGGAACATGCCGTCAACGAGGTGCTGAGAGCCAAAGACGTAGCCATCGTTCACGGTCCTCCAGGAACAGGCAAGACGACAACGCTCGTGGAAGCCATCTACGAGACGCTGCGCCGCGAGAACCAGGTGCTGGTATGCGCACAGAGCAACATGGCCGTTGACTGGATCTCGGAGCGTCTTGTTGACCGTGGTCTCAACGTGCTTAGGATAGGCAACCCTGTGCGTGTAGATGACAAGATGCTGTCGTTCACCTATGAGCGCCGCTTCGAGGCCCATCCCGACTACGAGCTACTATGGTCGCTGCGCAAGGCAATACGTGAGCTGCGCAAGAACCGCAAGCGTGGCGACGACAAGTACCACCAGAAGCTGGAGCGACTGAAAGACCGCGCTACAGCCCTTGAGATAGCCATCAACCAACAACTCTTCGGCGAGGCACGCGTCATAGCCTGTACGCTCGTGGGAAGCGGTCACAGACTATTGGAAGGCATGAAGTTCGGCACGGTATTCATTGACGAGGCAGCCCAGGCTCTCGAAGCCGCCTGCTGGATTCCAATACGCCGTGCGTCGCGAGTCATCTTCGCCGGCGATCACTGTCAGCTGCCGCCAACGGTGAAGAGCTACGAAGCACTGAAGGGCGGACTGGGAAAGACTCTCATGGAGCGCATCGTGGAACAGCATCCCGCCGTTGTCACGCTGCTCACCATGCAATACCGTATGAACGAAGAAATCATGCGCTTCTCCAGCGACTGGTTCTATGATAACATGGTACAGAGTGCGCCCGAGGTGAAATATCGTAGCATCCTCGACCTCGACCTGCCGATGACGTGGGTAGATAGTGGAGAGTTGAGAGTGGAGAGTTTAGAGTTTGCTACCGCAATTGATGGCAAATCAGAACAGAGAACAGAAATGAACTCAGAACAGAGAGCGGTAGCAAACTCTAAACTCTCCACTATCAACTCTACACTCGGAAGCATCTCCAACGCTTCCGAAGCTCGTCTCACCCTCCTTGCCCTTCGCGCCTATTATGAGATGATTGGTAAGGAGCGCATACTCAGTGAGCGGCTTGACGTGGGCATCATCTCACCCTATCGCGCACAGGTGCAGCTGCTACGCCGCATGGTGAAGAAAGAAGAGTTCTTCAAACCCTTCCGCAGCCTCATAACCATAAATACCGTCGATGGCTTTCAGGGACAGGAGCGTGACATCATCGTCATATCCCTTGTAAGAAGCAACGACGAAGGTCAGATAGGATTCCTACGTGACCTTCGTCGCATGAATGTTGCCATAACTCGCGCCCGAATGAAGCTTATCATTCTCGGCGACCGCTCCACGCTCTGTCGCCACCCATTCTATCGTAAGCTCTGGGAGTATATTCAGGGACTGAAGAATTGAGAGTTTAGAGTTTAGAAGCGAACGCCGCAGCCTCAGCAGCAGCAATAATCTCTTCGCGCGTCATACGCTCTTTCTGGTGAGTGATGTCGGAGAGAGAGAACTCATCGCTCGAGAGGTCCAGTTCAGCATCTTTTTCTTTGTTTCTCTTAGCGTTCACATCGTTTTCAGCCTCCTCAGCACTCGTTGGCTCCTCCGTCTGAACAGATTTCTGCTCAATGATGAAGTTGGTCTTCTCAGCCTCCAGGTCTGGTGCTACAGCTGTCGGCTCCTCCTCCATCTTCGTGCGCTCACTCTTAGCCTGGAAGATGGCATCGATGAACTGTGGCTCGCGGCGCAGACGCTGCAGCGTCTCCCTTGACGCCTCCTGCTGTGCCTCTTTCTTGGAAAAGCCCTGTCCACAGCTGCCTTCCACCCCTTCAAGCATCACCATGAAGCCAAAGACAGGCGAACCCTGTTTGTCGGTCTCCTGCTTCATCATCTTGAACTCCATGCGCACACGGTTCTTCTGGGTCCATTCCAACAGCTTCGACTTGAAGTTCACCTCCTTATACGCCACCTTGTCGATGTTCACCATCTGTGCGAGGATACGCTTTTTCATGAATCGCATCACAGCTGCATAACCCTGGTCGAGATATATTGCTCCTACGAGCGCCTCGAAGGCGTTACCTGCCATGTAGCTGTTGTGCGAACGCGATTGTCCTTTCGACTGTATAAGGTCTGTGAGTCCCATCTCCTCAGCCAGCTTACCAAGTGTCTCACGGCTTACGAGCTTAGAACGTGTGTTGGTGAGAAATCCCTCGCGCTTGCCTGAGAAGTGATCATAGACAATGTGTCCCACCACTGCGTCGAGAATGGCGTCACCAAGGAACTCCAGTCGCTCATTGTTTAGCGGCTTGCCCTTGTCGCCTCTCTGTGAAGCGCTCTTGTGTGTCAGTGCTATCTTGTAATAGCTTATGTTCTCGGGATAGAAACCAATGATGTTGTATAAAGAAGAATAAAGCTCCTTCTCCTGACGGAAAGGGAGCTTTATTCTGCTAATGATATCCTTAATCCTCATACTTAACTTTCGTTGAATTTTCTTTCGCTCGATAATGAAAGCACGCTTTCATTATTCTCACTTATCCGAAAATTTTTTGAACACAACGCAGGCATTGTGACCGCCGAAGCCGAAGGTGTTCGACAGACCAGCGCGAACGGTGCGCTTCTGTGCCTTGTTGAAAGTAAAGTTCAGATTATAGTCAATCTCAGGATCCTGGTCATCGTCAGCGTGGTTGATTGTTGGCGGAACGATGTCGTTCTGAACAGCCAGCAGTGTCACCATTGCCTCTACGGCACCGGCAGCACCCAGCAGGTGACCAGTCATTGACTTTGTTGACGAAATGTTGAGCTTGAAGGCTGCATCGCCGAACACCTCCTTGATGGCCTTAGCCTCTGAGATGTCACCAACATGAGTTGATGTACCGTGAACATTGATGTAGTCAATATCCTCTGGCTTCATATTTGCGTCCTCAAGAGCATTCTTCATCACGAGCTTTGCGCCCAGACCCTCTGGGTGAGAAGCGGTGATGTGGTGAGCATCGGCACTCATGCCGGCACCAACCATCTCTGCATAGATCTTTGCTCCGCGAGCCTTAGCGTGCTCCAGCTCCTCAAGGATGAGACAGCCGGCACCCTCGGCCATGACGAATCCGTCGCGTGAAGCGCTGAACGGACGGCTTGCCTTCTCTGGCTCGTCGTTACGTGTAGAGAGAGCCTTCATTGCGTTAAAGCCGCCTACACCTGTCTCACAGATGGCAGCCTCAGCACCACCGGCAACGATAGCGTTGGCCTTACCCAGACGAATCAGGTTGAAAGCATCAGCCAGTGCATTTGAAGAAGATGCACATGCAGATGCAGTGATATAGTTGGGTCCGTGGAATCCGTACATGATAGAGATCTGACCGGCAGCGATGTCGGCGATCATCTTAGGAATGAAGAATGGGTTGAACTTTGGACCCATGTCGTGATGAGCACCATAGTACATCACTTCATCCTCAAAAGTCTTGATACCACCGATACCTACACCGAACACAACGCCAATGCGATCCTTATCTTCCTTCTCCAGATCCCAGCCGCAGTCCTCAACAGCCTGCTTTGCAGAGATCAGAGCCAACTGTGTGTAACGGTCCATCTTGCGAGCCTCCTTGCGGTCGAGATAGTCATCGACATTCAGGTTCTTAACCTCGCAAGCAAACTTTGTCTTGAAGTTGGTGGTATCGAAACTTGTAATAGGAGCTGCACCGCTAACACCTGCAAGAAGGTTCTTCCACGTCTCCTGTGGAGTGTTACCCAATGGTGTAACGGCACCCAGTCCTGTTACTACTACTCTTTTTAATTCCATAATTTAGTGAAAAAAGAAAAATGAGAATTGAGAACAATGATTAGACCATGTTTAAGAAAAGTCTATTCATAATAAAAATTGAGAATTATGATTGTCACGAACACTACAAGGAGCCCCGAAACTAATCATAATTCTCAATTGTCAATTCTCAATTATCAATTGAAAAATTACTTCGAGTTCTCCTCAATATAGGCAATAGCGTCGGCAACAGTGCCAATCTTCTCAGCCTTGTCATCGGGGATGCTGATTCCAAACTCCTTCTCAAACTCCATGATGAGCTCTACAGTATCCAGAGAGTCTGCACCAAGATCATTTGTGAAGCTAGACTCGGGCTTTACAACAGCCTCGTCAACACCCAGTTTGTCTACGATGATTGCCTTTACTTTGCTTTCAATTTCTGACATGATTTTTTCTCTTTAAAATGTTAATACTTAATTTCTTATCTTAAAAAACGGTGCAAAGTAACACATTTTCTTTGACTTACGCAAATTTTTACCAAAAAAACTGCTGCCTCTTTGCACACCCCACCCTCATGTGTGCAGGTTTTCAGCACTTTTTCTTGTATTTTTTACACTTACAGTTACAAATAATGTCTTTTAAGAGAAAGAATCACTTCATGGAAGAGCATGAGGTAACGAGGTGGCTGATGGTGGAATGAAGTTTATCTTTCCATCCTTGCCGTAGCTCATTGGCTCAGCAATAATGCTACGGCTGTAGCTTCCGCCATCGGGTAAACCACCGTTGTGAGAGAAGAACAGCCACTGACCCTTAAACTCAACGATAGCGGGGTGCGTGGTGTTTGAGTTGCCCGCAATCTCGCTGATAATGCCCATAGGAGTGTAGGGGCCACCTATATTATCTGCTACGGCATAGGCTATTTTCTCGGGCCATTCAGAGGCGTAGGTTAGGTAGTATTTACCGTTCTTGCCTTGCAAGCGGTCTTCGACCGAGCGATATTTATGCATCCACGGCGCCTCAGTGAAGCGAGGAACGTCAATCTGGTGAATGTCACCATCAATCTCAATCATGTTATCCTTCAACTTGGCATAGTAGCACTCTTTATTTCCCCAAATAATATAAGATGTTCCGTCATCTTCTGTGAGAATGGCGGGATCTATGCACGCCCAACTATGCTTCGAGGCGAAGCAATCCTTGTTGGTGAGCAGTGGTTTTCCGAGTGCGTCCTTGTATGGGCCTGTAATCTTGTCGCTCACGGCCACGCCGATGCCACACCAGTTAGTCGAGACATACCAATAATACTTACCATCCTTGCCTTTGGCCACATGTCCGGCGTAGGCTTGTTTGCTGCTAGCCCACTTGAAGTCCTCGATGCGCAAGGGTGAGGGATGTTCCGTCCAGTGCTTCATATCGGTGGTCGAATAGAGCAGCCAGTCCTTCATCACGTAGCCCGACTGGTTGCCAGCAGCGTCGTGTCCGGCAAAGAGCCACAGTGTGTCGCCCTCTACTATCACGGCTGGGTCGGCGGTGTGCTTGTCACGGATGATGGGATTGCCGTTGCTCTCGAATTTGTGAGTCAGCACATAGCCCCATTTCTGTTGCAGACGATCCAACTCGTCGGCTGTCACCGCCATCACCGTACCGTGACGGGGGAAGAAGTCCTTGCGGAACGACTCCGGCTCCTTGGTAAACGTCTTCAGGTCCTTCGACCGCTGAAATTCGTAGCGGCCTGAGCTGTACAAATCGTACATCAGAATATATTCACTCCCACACTTAAACACCCCGCTTCCTTCCACATGCGTCCTCGTGCCTGCGTATGCATCCAAATACTTGAAGTCCTCCTTATATGGTCCTGTCAACTTCTTAGACGTTGCCTGCTGGATACCGTTCTTGATTTCCTTACCGTTTTCGTCCTTTGTGTTGCCCTTATAGAAAAGGTGATACACACCGTCCTTGTAGATAATATCGTTGTCTATCGAACCGTACTTCGCAGCAAACAGCACCTTCGGCTCGCTCTCGAAAGCCGTAAACTCCTTGTTGGCGTAGGCATAGTAGGTGATGAGCGTCTTACGGTCATTGCGCTGCAGTGTAAAGTATATCATGTATTTTTTCGCCTTACGGTCGTAGATGGTCTGCGGAGCCCACACCCAATAGGCATCGCTGAAGTTCTTGCTCCAGTCCTTTGCGAGGTTGATCTTCGCATGCGTCCAGTTTACGAGGTCTTTCGACTTCAGCAGCACAATGCCGGGATTGGAGCCCCAGCCCTGCTTCGGGTCAAACACGTGCATATCCGTTGCCACGATATAGTAGCAGCCGTCTTCTCCCCTTAGGATGTGCGGGTCACGTATGCCACCGCTCTCGCTGATGCTGTCGCTGGCTATGATTGGTCTGTTGCCATTCAGCGCATACCAGTTCTGGGCATCCTCGCTCACTGCAAAGCGCAACTGCTCCATCAGGTTCGTATCACCACTACCCTCGAAGTAGGCGAAAAGGTAGCCAGACATTTCTTGTGCTGAAGCCTGTAAGCCCATGACCAACAGGAATAGGATTGTCAGTTTTTTCATCATATTTTCGTTTTGGTTTTCGTTATCGTTTCTTGCTTAGTCCCTCTACAAATGTATTGAAGGAATGGGGGGCGAGGCTAACGTTGAGATATTTCTTGCCGAGCTGGATGCTGAGGGACTTCGCCTCATTGTTGGTATTGCCGCAGATGACAACACGCTTGCCGTCGGGACGCTTGAATACGATGGACTGAATGCCGTCTTTTATCGGGTAGAAGGCGATAAGCGTGCTGCCTGGCTCAACGAAATGGGAGAAATGTTTGTAGGCATAGTACTCAGGAGTGTATCGATAGGTACGGTTAGCCGAGCGTACTTGCACAAGGGCGTTCTGCTTCCAGCCCCATGCGCTGCGGCCCTGATCGCAAAGTATGAAGTTCCAGTTATAGTACTCGTCACAGCCACGACCGATATACTCGTGTAGCAGGTAGAAGGTGTGCTCACCGGCACGCCAGTCCATCTGTCCGTTGCCACACTCGCTCTCGCTGCTAATCATGTGCAGGTCGGGATGATGTTCGCGCATAAAGTCAAGATTCTCGCGACCTTCCCACTGGAAACCAAGTCCCGAAATGAGTGGAGAGTGGAGAGTGGAGAGTGGAGAGTGGGCTGGCGCAGTGAGTGCGCTGACAATTTTTTCTACGTAGTCCTGACGGTTCGTATTGAATGTACCTACATAGAGCTTCACCTCGGGATGCTTCTCTTTCAGCGTGGGTGCCAGATATTCCTTGTTAAACTTGATTGTTCCCTCCGCCGTCCATGCACAGCCAGGATATGGCGTATAGCTGTAGGCCTCGTTCTGATACATCACCATGTCGATGGGTATATTCTCCTCAGCATAGAGGTCGATGAACTTACAGAACATGTTCGCGTAAGCCTGCAGGTAGCGCGGGTCTTGGATGAAGTAGTTCTGAGTGGCCAACTTCTTGGGGAACAGACGTCCGCGCTGTCCATTGGCAAATTTCATCTCGTCAGGATCAACGACGGACTCTTGGTTTCCACTCCCCTCGCCCTTCGGGGAGGGGCTGGGGGTGAGGCTAAAGAGCAGGTAATCTTTTTCCTTCGGCTGCGTGTTAAACGGTGAGCTGGCCACACAGTAGTCCTGATTAATCTTCATCCACGAGGGCGGACTCCACGGCGACACCCAGAAGGTCATCTTGGGTTGCCACTTTTGTGCCATCTTGATGAGTTGTATGACGTTCTCCTTATCGTGCTCGATGTTGAAGTACTTCAGTTGGAAGTCGCCTGCCACCGTGTCACACGAGTACCACGCACGGCTGTAGTCATTAGCGTTCATCGTCAAGCGTCCGCGAGTGAAACGCAGGTCACCGTCAGGCGCAAAGATGTCGTGCATTATCTTTTCCTGCTCCTCCTTCGTCAAAAGGCGGATGGCATCGAGGTCGAGCTCATTGAAGCAGGTGCCCCAAGCACGGAACTGACGTTCCGAGTTGAGAGTTGAGAGTGAAGAGTGAAGAATAGGCTGCGCCTTGGCCTTCGTCGAGAGCGAAGCCTTGCCTTTCGTCTGCCACGGTGCCTGCTCTGTAGTGGTGTACTGTGTGAACGTCTGTGCCATCGCATGGGTGGCAACCAGACTGAGGATGCATAATACTTTTCTCATCTTTGAGATGTGCTTTTATAGAATAACGTATTTCTTGCCGTTTTTGATATAAATGCCACGCATTTTTGTTACATCAACCTTGCGACCTTGCAGGTCATAGACCGCTCCCTCGCCCTTGGAGAAGGTTGGGGTGATGTTTTCAATGCCACTTGGAACTTCACCATTGATGCTGATTGCCACAGCATTCTTAAGACCATTTGAAGGCTTTATAGGATTCACAACAATGTAAGAGATATCCTTGACAGCCGTCTGACCGCTAAGTGTCAGGGTGCAGAGCTTTTCGTCCTGAGTGAGGATGAAGTTATCGGCTGCAACCTCAGTGTTATCCATCAGTACAACCTTCTGAAGGGTGGCACCAGTGCAGTTGTTATAGTGGATGGTAACAGCTCCTGCTGCTTCTCCAGCGAGAGAAGTGACTGTGAAGCGAGCTGCGGTGCTGTCGGGCAGATAGTAGCCAAGATGAGGTGGCTGATTGTAACCGCTGTTCTGCCACGTGATGCCGAGACGATATACATGGTCGGTCATCAGACACGGCACGCGGGCAGCGGTCTCGTGAGCGGTAGAGAAGATATTGAGCGTCTGCTTGTCCTCGTTGTTGAAGACGATGATCTCCTCGCGCCAGTCGCCGAAGATGTCAGCCTGCAGACAGGGTGAGTTCTTCGTGCCGTTGCAGGTCACGCTGTATCCGAGCTCGTAGAGGTTCCTGCCATCGACACCTATTCGTCCTTGGTTATATTTCACCAGATAGGGCTGGTTGTGGTAATTGCCGATGCCATTGAAAATCTCCTCGTAGATGTCGCCGTCCCAGTAGATGCGGAAGTTCTGTTCGGGGGCGCCGCCAACGACACTGCCCGTAGTAGCGTTGTAGAGGCTGCCGTTGCCGAAGCAACTGAACTCCTGACCGCGCTCTTCGGTGAAGTCGGCAGCAATGCCGCGGGCCGTATCACCATCGCCTGTCATGTGGATGAGCAGTTCACCTGTGGCAGCATCACAGACGTGCATGCCGAAAGGCGGGTCTTCATGAATCTGGAACACCTCCAGTCCGGGACGGTCGGGCATAAGGTCGGACACATGGAGGGCATCGCCGTGACAGAGGCCTGTGCTCCAGAGCAGGTTGCCGTCGTGGTCGATGGCTGCCGAGCCATAGATGACTTCGTCCATGCCGTCGCCATCAACGTCGGCACAACTCAGATTGTGGTTGCCTTGGGCATAGGCAGTGGTGAAGTTAGTGTTTGCGTAGGTGGCGTGAGCGTAGGTACGAACGTCCTTCTCGCCATTACCCTCGGTCTTCATCGCTGTCTTCGATGAGATGCTGGCGTGACGCCAACGTGTAGAAAGCTTCGAGCCGTCGAAATCCACCGCCCAGAGATAAGAGCGTGTGTAGTAGCCGCGACACATCACGGCACTGGCATGTGTGGGATTCTGAGCATCGAGATGAGCCACGGTAGCGAGATAACGCTCCGAGCGGTTACCGTAGTCATCACCCCACAGGTCGGTACGCAGTTCAGGAGCACCACCCACGAAGCAACCGCGGTTGGGATTGTAATAAACGGTGTGGATGGCGTGACCGTCCTGTCCGCTGAACACGGTAAGGAACTCGGGACCGTACATCACCTGTCCGCCGCCGTTCAGGTATTCCTTCTCGTTGTCGGTGGCCTTGATGACAGCCTCATCAGCAGCCTCGGTGATATAATTGCCTGCGCCGTCCTTGGTGCCAGGGCCAGTCTTCACGATGAACTCTGCCTTGCCATCGCCGTCGAAGTCATAGAACAGGAAAGGCACGTAGTGAGGACCCGAACGGATGTTATGTCCCATATCGATGCGCCACAGCTTCTGCGCAGTCATCTTGCCGTCGGTCTCCAGAATCTTGTAGCAGTCGAAGATGGTGGGACCGGTGAAGCCGCCCTGCGAGTTGTCGGCAGGGTTAGAAGGCTCCCACTTCACCACAATCTCATATCTGCCGTCGCCATCAACGTCGGCCACTGAGCAGTCGTTGGGTGAGTAAGTGTAGTCAGAGTCGTGGAACGTACCGCCAGCAGGACGGTCGAGCTTCAGCGTGTTGTAGATTCCCTGCCAAGGCGTTATGGCATCGGTAGTGCTTACCTTCTCACCGTTTCGCTTTGTCACGATGCTGTACTTCGCCGTATTCGACCCTTTCGTATCAAGGAAGTTCGTCGAGTTGTTGATGTCTGATGCCACCACTTCTCCGTTGCGCAGCACATCGAAGGTAGTGTAGTCATCGTCGGTAGCGAGCATACGCCAGCTCACTAAGTATTTACTGCCTGAAGCTGACTGTGGAACAGCCATCACATGCCTCATAAGAACCTCACCCCAGACCCCTCTTCGAATGGCGAGGGGAGTGGTTACTTGTGCTACTGAAATGCTTGTCAATAATAAACTTATTGCGATTAGAAATACACTGCGTTTCATATCTGTTTCTTTTTATATAATGTTTCTGTTCTTGAAGGTATATACTCCCCTCTCTCTTCGGAGAGGGGTTGGGGTGAGGCTATTTCCCCAAGTATTCCAGTTTCCAGTTGTCAATCATCACCCAGTCGCGACGGATGGTGGTTGTCTTGCGCAGTCCTATGCGGAGCAGACCGTTAGTCACCTGTACCTCGATACTGTTGTCCTTGTAGTAATCCTTTGCGAAATAGACTGCCGCTGCCGACATGGTGTTGGGCACCCACCAACTGCCGAGGTTAATCTCTCCATCCACGCCCAGCTTTGAGGTTGGAGCGCCTGTGAAGATACTCTGCACCTTCGTGGTCGTGGCCTTACTGTTGGTGGTGACGTAAAGCTCAGCGTTCAGAGGCTCGTTGCCGCTCTGTTTCGCTTCGTAGGCAGGACCCTCGAGACCAGCGCGATAGAATCCCTGCAGACTCAGACGGTAGATGCCGTCGGGCAGTCCCTGAAGATATTGATAGGTGTCGAAGTTAGTATTGAAGAACTCTGCATTCTGCAGGTTACTGTTGGCATCGATGCCTGGTTGCACATTGCCCTTCCAGCCCTCGTTGTCGTTGTTCTCATAACGAGGATTGGTGATGAACTTGTCGGTCACGTCAATAGGATTCTCTCTTGAAGCTTTGGAAAGCTCGTCCTCCAACAGTTTGGCAGTGATGCTGGCAATGGCAGTCTGTATATCTGCCAATGTGCTGGCGGTATTGTTATAGACAGCCTCTTCCTCGACCACATCCATGCCAGCATCCTTTGCCTCGTCGATGAGTTCCTTCAACTGTAGCGCAGCCTTGTAGGTGGCCATGTCAGTGAGATACTGGTTGTATGCACTGGGAGTAGCCACGGTCCAATCAGTCAGATAAAGGTCCTCACCTGGTTCCTCAGCCTCCATCAACAGGGCAGCGAGGTTCGTGCGATATTCGCCCCCAAACAGGTCGAGACCCATCATCGCACTGGGATAGTTCTCTTGGTTGTAGGTCTTGTTCGGTGCAGCTATCATCAGCTTGAAGGTGCTGTTGCCGTTGTCAACTACTTTCCACCAGCACTCAGTAGCACTCTCGGCGTCAACAAACATCGCGCCATTCGTGGTTACGAACAGTGTGCGCCAAGCGCTCTTGGCATTCGAGTAGTTGGTGAGCTTATATACTTCTCCGCTCTGCACAAATTTGCACTTCAGTCCCTCTTCGCCCACACTGGCCTGTGTTCCGTAGGAATTGCCCTCGGTATAGAAGCGCTGGGCATTGACATTATAAAGGTAGCACTCCTGACCGGCAACGAATTCCGATGTGACGAGCTGCGGACGCTGCCATACGCCATCGTCAGCGGTCGCGTCGAAGTTCAGGTTCAGTGATGAGACATTTGTTTCCAATTGGAAATAACTGCGGAAAGCATCAACGGTCACGTTGCCAGACACCTTCTTCAGTTTGTTGCCGTTAAGCACATAGCTTCCCTGAGGAGCTGTGACAGCGATATAGCTGCCTGCCTTCACATTGCCGTTGCCTGTCAGTGCTGTCACGTCAGCGGTGCCACGATAGATATAGGTCTTGCCTGCCTCAGGTTTCTTCACCTCTTTCAGGTTGAGTGTCGTTCCATTGATGCTCTTCGGCTCATAGAACGTGCCGTTGGTAGCACCGGTAATGGCGAATGGCAGACAAAACACATCAGGCGTTCCTGCTTCTATGGTACGATAGTAAGTAGCTTTTGTAGCGATGAAATCGGCAGAAGCAGTAAAGTCAAAGCCATCCCACAGAACAAAGTTGGCCACCGCTCCGCTCACGAGCAGGTTGTTCAGTTTTTCTTCAGCTACGGTCTTGATGTTGCCATTGGCAGTGAACAGGCTGTTAGGATTATCCGTAGTGAGGTCACAGCACACAGCATGATTCTGTGCATCCACACCGTCGTTGTAATCAACGGCATACTGGTTTGTACCGTCGCTCATATAATAAAGGTGTACGTCGGCAATGCCTTTCCAGTCGGCTCCGTTCAGGTCGAACTCGATTGTGAGGTTGCCATCCTCTGCCAAAGTGCCAGTAGCCGTGAGCCACTGCCATCCCAAGGCTTTGTCGGCATTACTGAAACCGCCCGCCGTGCTGTATGGCATCATCACACCATTTGAGTTGAGAGCGGAGAATTGAGAGTTGAGAGTTGTTCCGCAGTTCGTCACAACCTCACCCTCATTATTTGCAATGATTGCTTGAGCAGTTGTTCCGCTTGCGCCACGCACCACAGCCACCACCTTATAGGTGCCGGCAGGCATGTTGTTCAGTATCTGTATCATGCGGGCATTATCGTTGGTGCTCTCATAGTCGTAGCCATTGCCGCGATAGAGCGTGCAGAGGGTGCGTGTGCCGCCGCGCCAGCCACCATCGCCTTTGGCAAATGACGGGTTCTTCACAAGACTGGTTGCATTGCCCTTGGCAGCTTTTATCGCAGTCAGGTTCTCAGCCACTACAGCAGGGTCGGCAGTTGCCTCGCCACTCATCGCCCATGCCACATAGTCGTCCTCGGTGATGAGCGCCCAACGTGCGAAGCTTGGCTTCGTGGCTGTAGCATTTGTCTCCTGCAGGTACATGGTCTTTCCAGCCACCTCGGCGCTGGTCTCAGTGAAGTCGTTGGTATAAATATAGAACAGCTTGTCGCCATCCTCTTCCAGCGTCCACTTCGTGCTGCTGTCATCGCCGTCGCTCCACAGGTACTGACCTTTATAAACACCTATCTTCAGGTATTTTCCTGCAGAGCCTGAAAGCAGGTATTTGCCAGATGTTGGCGTAACAGTGGTGAGAGCAGAAGGCACATCAGACAGCGAACGGTATTCGGTATTCAGGAACTGCTGGTTCAACACATCATAAAGATAGTACTGTCCCTCGGCAGTAGGCACGTCGCTGCGGTACTGTGCGGGAATAGCTTTCTCCATGGCTATAGCAATATAGTCGCTGGGCTTTATCAATGCCCACTTACAGTCATCCGTAGGCTGCGTGGCAGCGTTCGTACCATTTATATAGTAGATACCTGTCTGATCATTCAGAGTCTCGCTAACCGTACGGTGAATCTGATAGACGTTTGTCTCACCGCTGATGGCATCGAATGCCCACAGGTTCTCGCTCAGGCCTACCGTACCGTCAGTCCACAGGTACTGGTTGTTCCAGTAGCCGGTCTTCAAGTACATGCCATCGGGAAACATCACCGTCCATGCCGTACCATTCTTAGTCACCTTCACCTCGGCTGGTGCATTCGTCAGTCCGGGGAAGTTGTTGCTCAGACGCACCATGAACTGCTGTTGCGTCACATTGTAGAGATAGAACTCGCCCGATGCCACTTCGGAGAAATAACTCGAGGAAATTCCTACGGCCTTGGCTCCCACTACCGAAAGCAGGGCTGCAAAGATGAATGTCAGTACTCTTTTTGTCATACGTTTATAGTTTTTATGTTTTTCTCCCTGTTATTCCTCATCGTCCCAGATGCTTCCCTCTCGGGAGCCACCTTCGGTAATGTCATAATCTTCAGTATTACCATTAACGCGCAAACCTTCAGTGTTGGTACTTGCTATAGTAAGAACGGGTGCTGTCTTAATTCTTATTACCATCATTGATGGCGTAATATACTTCTTTTTCATAGTCGAATCTGTTTCTTTTTTATATTAATCGTCACCTTCACTTCACCACGACCTTTTTGCCGTTTACAATGTACAGTCCCTTTGTGGGCTGAGCCACACGACGGCCCTGTAGATCGTAGACAGCTCCCTCGCCTTCGGAGAGGGCTGGGGTGAGGTTCTTGATGCCAGTTGTTTCATCATCAAAGCCTATGGCAATGCGGGCAGAACTAACACCAGGAATTGTGAAGTAAGCGCGGAAGGGCTTCAGGCTCACGTCGCTGTTCACCTTGTAGAGAGAGCTCACACCATCTTTGATGCCGATGACATAACTGGTCTGTGTGCTGTGATCAATGGCATCAATCTTTGAGTATGTACCTGTCATGGTCACGGTTGAACCTGTGCCTACGGTAGTTGGGCTAAGGTCTTTTTTCAATGTCACACCTGTTGCAGAGAAGCTGGTGACAGCCTCTGTGGGCTTCACGATATAAGGCTTGCCTGCCACGATAGAAGAGGCATCGCTGAAATAGAGGGTTCTGCCATCGAACTCTGTAGGTTCCTTCACTGTCCAACCAGAAGGAATGGTCATATCGAAGGGAACTACGAATGTGTTCCAAACACCAGCGGTCATCGACTTCAGTACGGAAACGTTCATATTGTCAACGTCAGTTTCAGCACTATAACCTGTCACTTCGCTGATAAGTTTGTTGCTGTTCTGCCACTCTGGATAATCAGTTGCAGAAATAAGTGCCCAAGCATAGTTCGTCTTATTATCATCAGGTGCAGTCCAGCCGTTCACGCCTCTCGTTCCGATTCCATTAGAATAGAGATAACGGTCAACATCATTCAATGGACACTTGACAAAGAACAAACCAGACACACCGTGGAAAGATTCAAATGTCCAGGCAAACTCCTGAGTAGTGGCATCTGTCCACACATAGCAACCACTGTATTCTCCTGTTTTCAAGTATTTCCCGTCGCTGAACTGAATATAGAAAGAATTTGAGCCTGCAGACGTGAGTGTAAGCGGAGCAGGCGTATCCTTCAGTCCTGCGTAAGCACCGTCACCGCCACGATAAATGAAGCCACCTTTCTCAATGTTGTACAGGTAATAAGTTCCGGCTGTCGGCGTCGTTGTATAACAATATGAAGGAACTGTCGTGGTAGAAGCAAGATAACTGTAATAGTTTGCCTCTGTTATCAGAGCATATACGCCAGCATTTTCAGCGTCGTCCTTATCGCCAAGATTGCTCTCGTTTATGAGATAGTACGTGCCAGCTTCTTTCGTGCCGCTATTCTCGCTGACAGTAGAGGTCGTAGTGGCAGAAATCTTATATGTCTTGGTTCCCTCTACGTTGAAAGTCCAAGAAAGGACGTTGGTATCAGTGCCGTTTGGCCAAAGCCACATTCCTTTGTAATGGCCAATCTTCACAAAGCGGTCTGCATTGCCAGAGAACTTGTAGGTGCCGTCACCGTTGCTGGTCAGTGTAATGGCCTGTGGATTAGTCTGCAAAGCCTTGTTGTTTTCACTGATTCCAGCAGTCATCAAGAACTTGTTCTCAGTAACATTGTACAGATAGAATGTTCCTGCTGCAGGCTCCGAGTAGTAGCTTGACGGAATCACGTCGGCCTTGGCTCCCATAACGGAGAGCATTGCAATTGCAAAGAATAGAAGTACTTTCTTTTTCATTTTCGTTTTTAGTTTTAGTTGTTTTGTTATTTTTCTGGTTGCAAAAGTACTGTCATTTTCATATTTAGGCTGTCAATAATCTGCCATCAGCTGTCACAAATCTGTCAAAGTATTTTTGAAGTAATATTTTTTTGTCATTCTATCACAATTTCTGATAATATTGTGTATTTTTGCAGTCAGAATAAACATAAACCTAACGTGGAATAGAGATGAAGA
This sequence comes from Prevotella sp. E13-27, assembly GCF_023217965.1. NCBI lineage: Bacteria > Pseudomonadati > Bacteroidota > Bacteroidia > Bacteroidales > Prevotellaceae > Prevotella > Prevotella sp. E13-27. The sequence continues at coordinate 985,262 of NZ_JALPSC010000001.1, forward strand.
AGCTACTGACTTTGGCAATAATCCTTATGGTGACGACAATTGCTGTCTCGGCACAGACACCACCTATTCATACACATAATTACACCACACGCGACGGACTGGGTAGCAATGTGGTGAACTGCGGATTGCAAGACCATCAGGGCTATCTCTGGTTTGGCACTAACCACGGCCTGACACGCTTCGACGGTCACCGTTTTGCAAACTTCTATATTGAAGAAAATGGTAAACGACAAATCGAAGGCATCACACACATCGTGGAAGATACCATCCACAACGTACTGCTGATGAGCGGTAGAGATTATAGGCTACTATGTTTCGACCTTACCATGATGCGGTTTGTCAGTGCTGAGGGAATGGTGTTCCCCAAGGACCAGACAAATGAGAAGGATGAGGGTTTGTATATGGCTCGTGCGCGGGAGTTGGGCATCGAACGAGGCAATCGTACGGATCGTCGCCACGACCTCCACTATGCTAAGCTAAACGATGGACACGAAATATTCGCCACCATTGACAATGGCTTTTTTGTTTACGAACCTCAAAGCCGACAGTTGCAGCACTACAGTTCCACTGATGAGCAGCCGGTCATAGAGTCCGATTATATCAATGGCATAATGCAAGACCGGTCGGGAGGGATATGGCTACTGACTACCTTTGCGGGTATCTATAAGCTTGATATAGGAGAAGAGAGGCTGCGTTCCCATCAGTTGGCACCGAATATCCGTTCATTTGCCCAACTGGATGACGAGACGATTGCCGTGGGCGACATGGACGGCAATGTTTTTCTCTATAATATCGATACATACGAAAAGCGTCTTGCTTTTAATAAAGGCTCACGCGCATATACTATCAACAAGGATGGCAATGGACGCCTGTGGATAGGCACTCGTGGCGGCGGCGTATGGATAAGTGAAGGAACATCTGCCGAGCATATTGACAATCTCCCTGCCCGACAAATCTATGACATACATTTCGCCCACGATGGCACGACATGGATTGCCACCCTCGATGGCGGACTTATAGAGGGACACCAGCAGGCAGACGGCTCTTATTCCTTTGTACAGCACCTCACAGGAGAAAGAATCCACGAACTTGACACTGACCTTAACGGACGCCTATGGGTTGCCACCGAAAACGGAATACTCAGAAAGGATGGAGCGAAGACAGACACCATATTCAATCGGGGAAAGGTGGTGTGCATATGCCATTCTCCCAACGGAACCGTATGGGCAGGCAGCAATGGCTATGGACTCATAAAGATTACAGACAACAGCATCAGCTTTATCCAGGCAGACAACGGACTCGCCAACAACTGTGTAGAGTCGGTAGTCTGTGACAATGAAGGAAACGTCATAGCAGGAACAGACCAAGGCATCTCCATTGTAAGTAGCACTGACGGCTCTGTGCGGAACATCTATTCCACACAAGGGCTTAGGACTAACACCTACAACGAAAATGCCATCTTGTACACCACGAGCGGACGTATCTTCCTTGGCAGTCTGACAGGATTGGCAGAGGTGCTCCCACAGCACATAGCCGTAAGTCCATTGGTCAGTTCGCCCATCATCACCCGTCTTGACGTCAACGACATGCCCCGCTATGAGCATCTGACGGACAAAATAGAGCTGTCTTACGACCGAAACAATCTCTGCTTCTATTTCTCTGCGTTTGCCTATCACGACATGTCGTCAGTCATCTACAGCTATTGGCTGGAAGGTATAGACAGTGACTGGCGCCCTTCAACGAAAGAGAGCCAGGCTCTTTTCACCAATCTGTCGCCAGGCCACTACCGCCTGCATGTACGCTGTCGTCTGGCAGGAACGACATGGAGCCATGAAACCGTCTGCAACATATTTATTGCCCAGCCTTGGTACTGGACATGGTGGGCACGCCTGTTCTATCTTCTCATCACCGCCCTGCTCGTCGGCTACGAGTGGAAGCAGTACCAGCAGCGCCTGTCGTTGCGCCGACAGCTAGACCAGCGACTCACAGCACTCTATGCTGTTGAAGCTCAACATGAGCCAGAAGAAAAACATCAGGAAACGGAAGAAAACATGTCCAATCCTGAGGAAGCCCAGGGCGAGGACACCATCACCGATGAGCAAAATCAAACTAATCAGAAGGACAAAGAGTTCCTGAGCAAACTCGACCGACTTATTCTTGAAAACCTGCTACAAAGCGACCTTGATGTCAACTTCATCGCTAAGGAGATGTTTGTCAGCTACTCCACCCTTCACCGCCGCATAAAATCGCTCACTGGCATGACTGCCAATGAATATGTACGCAAGCACCGTCTGGCCAAGGCCATGTCGCTTCTTCGCAACGGATACAATTCTACGGAGGTCTCCATGCAATGCGGTTTCAATTCGCCCAGCTACTTCACCCGCTGCTTCAAGGCAGAATTTGGCATCCTTCCATCGGAAGTTTAAAAAGTGCAACAAAATACTACTTGATTATTTCAAGATTTATTGTTCCTTTTGTCCACAAACCGTCGTTAAGATGTCTCATTTGAGGCACTTTTCGACTTTTCTATATGTCTCATTTGCTCGATGAGACTTTTGTTTTTTGTATCTTGAGTGGCAGAATAAACAATTTCAGTGGCAGAATTTACAAAAAAATGCATGTGGTGGCGAAAGACTCTTGCAAATGTCGAAAATTTTTTGTAAATTTAGAATAGAAAAATTGACCTCTTGGCGACAAAACGACTAAGAACATAAGAAACTTAAACCAAAAGCGATCTTTGAGGCTTCGCCTCGAAAAACGCTACGCTCGAAAGAGCCTGTAAGCGAGCTTACCGCTCTTTACTCGCTCAACGCGTTCCTTGACATACTGAGACAAACGGATATTATTTTGGGGGAGAGTGCCCCTCGCGGGGCAGCGCTCGGCGACGAAGGAGACGCTTGCTACCGAAGGGACGCAAGAAATCGAACATTTTGAGCCCCTTGATAAGGGGCGGCTATAAAGCAGGGATTAATAATAGTGATAGATTGGGTACAATTTTGAAAGATTTCTCGCCGACAGGCGACTGAATATCGGAAAAAAGTGTATCTTTGCAGCGTTGAAACGTAAAAAACGATACGATTATGGAAGCAACGGTACGGAAGACACAGTTTGCCACGCTGGCCATCGGAGCCACGGCACGGCAAATGGGCATCACGGCCACAGAGCTGCACAACCGACTGAAGCGCCACGGACTGGTGCGCCGGCTGCTGCTCGACTGCTACGACACGCTACACGCCGAGAGCATCGACGGCGTGGTGTGGAACGTGGAGCAGGCCCTGAAGAACTGGGAAGAAAAGGAAGGAGGCCAGCGATGACGACGCTCTATCACGGATCATCGGTCAGCGTGCCCGAGCCTCTGACGGGTGTAGGCCGCAGGGAACTGGACTTCGGTCCTGGCTTCTACCTGACCAACCTGCGCGAGCAGGCCGAGCGCTGGGCACGCCGCGTGTGCATAGTCCGTGCAGCCGACACGCCTCTGCTCTCCTTCTATGAGTTCGACGAGAGCCTGCTGCCCGCCGACGTTCGCCGCCTCCGTCTGGAGCACTACGACCAGCAGTGGCTCGACTTCATTGTCAGCAGCCGCCGCGGCGAGGAGCCTTGGCGCGACTACGACATCATCGAGGGCGGCGTGGCCAACGACCAGGTGATCGACACCGTCGAAGACTACTACGCCGGCCGCATCACCGCTGAGCAGGCCATCGGCCAGTTGCGCTTTGCCAAGCCCACGCACCAGATGTGCATCAGTCGTCAGGCCATCGTAGACCACTGCCTGCGTTTCGTCGGCACCGAGGCCGTAACCGAGAAAGGAGGCCAAGGATGAGAGACCAGGTACTTTGGCGCAAGGAGGGCCGCATAGCCGACCTGCTGGCCGAGCGCCTCGACATTGACACCGAGCGCGCGCTCGACATCCTCTACAACTCGCGCACCTACGCCCTGCTCGAAAACCCCGATAGCGGCCTGCAGCTGCAGAGCGATGAGTACATACTCAACGACTTGCTGCGAGAGATGGAAGACTAAGCCCCCCGACATTCCCCCCACAAGAAAAATATCCGCCGAGACATCGAGAGATGTTTCGGCGGTTTTCGTATCCGTTTGGTCTCAAGAATATGAAGTGCCCTGTCGGGCAGATATCGAACAAATCTGAAAAATCTGACAAAAAGTAATTGAAAGATTTGAATAAATTTGAAAGATTTGACTTTCCCCTTCGGGCCGTCGAGCTAAACCTTCTCCGACGACAGTCGGACTCAAAAAAATTGATGACCCGCCGTAGGGCGACGACATAAACAAGCGATCTTTAACTTATTGAGACAAACGGATATTTTCTGGGGAAAGTGCCCCTGGCGGGGCAGAAGGTTTAGCTCGACGGCCCGCGCTCGGCATCCCGAAGGGTGACGCTTGCTACCAACGGGACGCAAGAAGGGGAAAGTCAAATCCTACAAATTAATTCAAATCAAACAGAATATAGTTGTAAGATTTGGTAAGATTTGAAAGATTTCTCGCCGATAGGCGACTATATCTCGCGGGAAATGTGTATATTTGCACGCGAAAGGCGTGCGAAGCTGCTCACGCTCGGCAAAATGAGCAAGCTCTTTTGCCCTCGCTTAATCGCAGCTTTGCAGCCAGAAACAATAAACAACGACGATTATGGCAACAACAACCGCAAGAAGACGCACAGCAGAGCCTATCGCAAGGGTTTGGAAGCTGGCCAAGGATTTGAACTACAGCGAGAAGTTGGAGTTGGTGACGATGCTCATCGACAGCGTTAAGCCTAAGAATGCCGACGACTTGACCATGGAGGAGATGCTCGAAGGCTATCCCTACAAGCGCTACACCAAGGCTGAGCTAAACGCCATGCTCGACGAGGCCGAGGCCGAGATTGCAGCAGGAGGAGGAACTCCTCATGAGGAAGTGATGCGCGAGATGGACGAAGAAATTGAGCGCTGGGAGCAGGAAGATCTTAAACTGCAAATGGCTGAGGCAATATGAGAGTTATTTGGCAGGAACCTGCGAAGGTGGGCAGACGTCAGGTTGCCGCCTACATTCGCAAGGAGTTTGGTACTAAGCGGGCCAAGAAGTTCAAGCAGGAGGTTGATGACACAGTTAAGCAGCTCATGCACAGTCCAGGCATCGGGCAGATCGATCCGCTGTTCAGCGACCGTGCGATGACTTACCGCAGCGTTATCATCAATGGGCTGAACAAGCTGGTGTATTTCGTCAATGACGATACCATCTACATTGCTGGCTTCTGGGACACGCGCAGGGAGCCGACAGACGAGGCAGCCCAGACAGAGTAGCGCTTCCCCCGACAGTATCGGGAGCCGAGGATTTCCGCCTCGGCTCCCGATTTTTTTGACATGATAGTGTTGTTTTTCGGAAAAAAATGCGTACTTTTGCATATCGAAGAAGCGAAAAGGCTGCAAACACAAAACGATATGTACGAACAGATACTGGAAGATGCGATATTTATGATGCTTTATGCCGTCGTCACAGTGCTGGCGGCGCTGGGCAGCGTTTACCTGTTGTTCCGGCGGGGCAACGCCTTTGCTGCCGACGTCACGCCGCCATTGCGGCTCAGGCGCTGGACGGCTGCGTTCCTGGCGGTCATCGCCTTGGGCCACGTGTGGTACTGGCCGGGAACCATGATGGCCGATGGCGATGCGGCTGCGCTGTGGATGCTCATCGGCGCGCTGCTCGACTGTCTGCTGACCATCCCCGTGGCCCTTGTCGTCATGCTCTGCATGTTGCAAGACAAACGCCGGCCGCTGTGGCCCGTGTGGCTTGCTATGGTGCCGCTGGTCATTATGATGGGGGTGAACATTGCTAACCGCAGTTACGCCCTAATGCCGTGGATGCAGGGCTATTTCCTGCTGGCAAGCATCGGCTTTATGATATATATGGTGTTCGAGGTGCGACAGTACGGGCGCTGGCTGCGCGACAACTATGCCGACCTGGAGCACAAGGAGGTGTGGCAGAGTCTGCTGGTATTGGCGGTCATCATGTTCCTGTTCGTCTATTACGTGACGGGCTATGGCAGCATCACCTACGAGTTCATCATCCAGCTGTGCGGCATCGCGCTCGTGGCCTATCTGCTGTGGCGCGTGGAGACGCTGCAGGATCTAAATCTTGGATTTCATCCGACCTTTTCCTTGCCTCGGCATAGTCCAAACCTGTTTGGCCTCTGTTCTCGGCTGCATGAAAACGTTCCCATTTCATCGGAGAATATCGTCGTCGCAGACGCTACACCCATCGACGATAGCGATGCGATGGATACGATGATCGCTACGGAAGAGAAGGAAGAGGCTGACGCCTCGCTGTCCGTTCGCAATAACATCGGGCCGTTGCTCAGGCAGCATTGCGAGGAGCCGCAGCTCTATCTGCAGTACGACCTCTCCCTCACGCAGCTGGCCACGCTGATAGGCGTCAACCGCTCGTACCTCAGCAAGCACTTCGCCCTGCAGGGCATCACTTACAACACCTATATCAACGACCTGCGTATCCGCCACTTCGTCAGTCTCTGCCAGGAGCGTGCCGCCGCGCACCAGCCCCTGTCCGTTCAGCAGCTGTCCCTTGATAGTGGTTTCCGCAGCTACAGCACGTTCAACGGTGCCTTCAAGCAGGTCATGCATACAACGGCGACGGAATGGCTGCGTCTCCTCGCTGAGTAGGGTTGGAGTAGCGTTTTGGGGCTGTGATAGCTTCAGAATCGTAAAATCTGCTTCAAAATCGTAAAAAATTACCGGTAGGTTCCCCTTGATTGTCGTTCTTTCAAGGGGAATTTATTATATTTGTACACCAAAAAGGAGAAAACCTCAAGCGATCATTGAGGCTTTGCCTCGAGAAACGCTACGCTCGCGCTCGACCTCTGGTCGCTTGCTACCGAAGGGTCGCAAGAAAGAGCACAAGAGCGAGCTCTAAGTTCTTTACTCGCTAAATCGATCTTTGACATACTGAGACAAACGGAAATTATTCACGGTTCATGGTTCACGGTTCACGGTGAATGGTAATTTTTCTGAGTTAAAGCGTGCGTTGTTAGGAAAATTGTCGTATCTTTGCACGCAGAAACATAAAACGATACGATGATGGAAGAAAAGAAGTTCAAGAATTATTCCGACCAAGAATTCAAGGAGGCACTAAGGGCCACCCTGAATCTGAAGAAAGAGTGGATGGCCTCAGTGGCACAACGTGAAAAAGAATTAGGCATACAATGAGACTGTCTGCCGACCGCATAAATAGGAAATCACCTTACTGGGTGATTCAGTTGGATGAACTCACGTTCCGTTTCGTTACCAAAAACGGAATATTGTATCGCGTTGGGTTCTACCAGGACAGGTTTTTTCTGGGAAGCCGTGCATACCATTTCTTCATCGCCAACGACAGTGAGGCCAGCGCCCCGAAGGATGGCGACGTGTTTAGGGTAATCACGTGCGTACTGGAAGAGTTTTTCAGGCAAGACGCATCGGTGATGCTCTACATCTGTGATCCTCACGACCACCGCGAAGCCATCAGGGACAGCCTGTATAAGCGATGGTTCAACGGCTACACCCACAAAAGAAGGCTGACGCTGGAAACTGCTGAAATCAACTTCGACAACTACATTGTATATACGGGCATGATTCTGCGCAACGATCATCCCGAATACGACGAACTGTTGACAGCATACAGAGAGTTCGTACAACGAGCAAGCAGTCTGTATCAGATACAGCCCAAATAGGTTGCCCTTTTCTCAAGAAAAGAAATTTCCGCCGAGACATCGAGAGATGCCTCGGCGGTTTGTATTCACTCCCCTCGCCCTTTGGAGAGGGGTTCTTGCCTTGCAAGCGTCCTTCGGCCGAGCGGGGGGTGAGGCCTTATCCGTTTGGTCTCAGGAATATGAAGTGCCCTGTCGGGCAGATATCGAACAAATCTTAAAAATCTGACAAAAAGAAATTGAAAGATTTGAATAAATTTGAAAGATTTGACTTTCCCCTTCGGGCCGTCGAGCTAAACCTTCTCCGACGACAGTCGGACTCAAAAAAATTGATGACCCGCCGATAGGCGACGACATAAACAAGCGATCTTTGACTTACTGAGACAAACGGATATTATTCTGGGTTCACGGTGAATGGTTTTTCTTTGAACATTAATTACCGTAAATTATCCATTAATTTTCCATGAATAATAATTATATGAGAAATTATATGGGCAATTACATGGAAATTATATGTTAAAGAAAGAAGAACTTTCGAGAAATTTGTGTATCTTTGCACACAGAAATAAAACGATACGAATATGGCAACAACACAATTACCCACAGCAGGCCAGCTATTGGTAAGCATCAGCGACCTGTCGATGCTGAATGACATCAAGAAGGCCATCAGCATGCTGAAAGGCGTGACGGCTGTGAAGAAGCAAAAGGTCAAGGAGTACGACATCACCAAGACCGCGGGTTACCGCGAGGCGATGGACGACGTGAAAAACGGCAGAGTGTATCACGCAGAGAGCGTGGACGACATGTTCAAGCAGATACTTGGCGAGGAGGCATTTAGCAAAATCCGCAGAAGCAATGTATAGCATCGATTACACCAAGCGCTTCAATAAAGATTTGAAGCGCTGTATGAAGCGAGGCCTTGACTTGCAGCTGATTCACGACGCAATCGCCCTGCTCAGAACTAACGGCACTCTGCCTGCGAAGTATCGCCCCCACAAGTTATCGGGCAACCGTGACGGTCAGTGGGAGTGTCACATCGAACCTGACTGGTTGATGACATGGAATCAGAATGACACCGAGCTGACGCTCCTGTTCCTGCAAACCGGCACACACTCAGACTTGTTCTGACGCGCCGCACATTAATTCCCCCTACAGAAAATCGCGAGTAAGCGAGAGCAGAAGAGCTTGCTCATTCTGCCGAGCGTGAGCGATTTCGACCAAAGGTCAAAAATATCCGCCGAGACATCGAGAGATGGGCCGGCGGATTGTTTTTTAAGGTCGCACAGATAGCACAGATGGCACAGATATTGATTCGCAGGCGAATCATGGCGGGCCCTTTCATAAAGCGTAGCGACTGAAAGAACCAACGGGACGTAAGAATGCAGGGATTAATAATATTTGTAAGATTTGGTACGATTTGTAAGATTTCTCGCCGATAGGCGACTATATCTCGCGAAAAAATTGTATCTTTGCACACGAAAGGCGTGGCGAAAGGCTACGGGTAGGCGACCAGCGGTCGGGAATGGCTGCTCACGCTCGGCAAAATGAGCAAGCTCTTTTGCCCTCGCTTAACCGCAGCTTTGGCAGCCAGAAACAATAAACAACGACGATTATGGCAACATACACTATCACATTGAACGAGCGCACCTCCAGTGGTAAGGCTCTGATAGAGTACCTGCAGGCACTAGGCTTGTTGGTGAAAAAGGTTTCACCAAAAGCAAAGAGTAGCTACCAGCGTTCACAGGAGGACAAACAAGCTGGACGCGTTGAGAAGTTCTCTTCGTCTGAGGAAATGTTCAAGTCGTTAGGCATCTGAGCGTATGTACGAAATCAGAATGACCAAGACGTTCCGCAAGGACACGGAACGCTGTCGCAAACGCGGCTACGACATGGAGCTTCTTAAGACGGCCATCCGACTGCTTGAGGCCGACGGCAAACTTCCCACAGCGTATCGTCCCCACAAGTTGTCGGGACAATACGACGGCTGTTGGGAGTGCCATCTGAAACCTGACTGGCTCCTCATCTGGGAGCAAAACGACATCGAGCTGGTACTCTTGTTCACAGGAACAGGCACACACGCAGACTTGTTCTGACGCGCCGCACATTAATTCCCCCTACAGTAAAATATCCGCCGAGACATCGAGAGATGGGCTCGGCGAATTGTTTTTATCCGTTTGGTCTCAGGAATATGAAGTGCCCTGTCGGGCAGATATCGAACAAATCTGAAAAATCTGACAAAAAGAAATTGAAAGATTTGAATAAATTTGAAAGATTTGACTTTCCCCTTCGGGCCGTCGAGCTAAACCTTCTCCGACGGACAGTCGGACTCAAAAAAATTGATGACCCGCCGATAGGCGATGACATATACAAGCGATCATTGAGGCTTTGCCTCGAGAAACGCTACGCTCGAAAGAGCATAAGAGCGAGCTCTAAGCTCTTTACTCGCTCAACGCGATCTTTGACTTACTGAGACAAACGGATATTATTCTTCCAAAAACTTGGAAGATTGGGGAATATGCAATATCTCTGACCTTCGGTCGATGATAGGCTGCACCTAGGAACCAAAGGTCGCTGTTCGCGTAGCGAGGTAAAGCAAATACAAAGAAAAATGATTTTTCCTTGGTTTTTCGCTCGGTTTGCACTATCTTTGCAGTTGAATAACAATTCAATGCTAGATAATGTCAACGAGACGTGAAAAGGCAAAAGCGCAGAAACTGCAACTAAACAAACAGCTGGAAGCTGCGAATTCGGAGAATCAAAAGCCGAATATGGAGAGTACTTGGATAGAGAATCTGGGTAAGTATCTGCTCGACATTTCGAAATATGTCACGACAGGTGTTGTAATTGCCTCTTTGTTCAAAGACATAGACGATAGTTATACAATATATGTTGTTGGTACGATTGTGGCAGTCTCTACACTGATAGTGGGATTAGTATTAACGAATAAGAAAAGAAAAAAGGAGGAATAAAACTATGGGAATGTATCTTATATTCTTTGTTTACGGTGTTCCGTGCATTTTGTTCCTGCTGTATTGCCTAACCCCTAAGGGCAAGCAGTGGTTGCGTCAGCACAACATGCTTTAAGAACAGTCTATCTGCTTTAATTCATCAGGAAGGAACTGGGTTCCCGATTCCACACACAGAAAAATATCCGCCGAGACATCGAGAGATGGGCTCGGCGAATTGTTTTTATCCGTTTGGTCTCAGGAATATGAAGTGCCCTGTCGGGCAGATATCGAACAAATCTGAAAAATCTGACAAAAAGAAATTGAAAGATTTGAATAAATTTGAAAGATTTCTCCGACGACAGTCGGACTCCAAGAAAAAATGAGTGCTCTTCGAGCAGAAATTCCACAAATCGGAACAAATCGAACAGATAAATAATAAAAAGATTTTGTAAGATTTGAATGATTTCTCCGACGACAGTCGGACTAAAAAAAATTGATGACCCGCCGATAGGCGACGACATAAAAACATAAAGCGATCATTGAGGCTTTGCCTCGAGAAACGCTACGCTCGAAAGAGCACAAGAGCGAGCTCTAAGCTCTTTACTCGCTCAACGCGTTCCTTGACTTACTGAGACAAACGGATATTATTCTGCGGCCTGCGGCCTAAATGATAATTGATAAATGATAATTATCATAGGAGTGCCCCTGGCGGGGCAGAAGGTTTAGCTCGACGGCCCGCGCTCGGCATCCCGAAGGGTGACGCTTGCTACCAACGGGACGCAAGAAGGGGAAAGTCAAATCCTACAAATTAATTCAAATCAAACAGAATATAATTGTAAGATTTGGTAAGATTTGAAAGATTTCTCGCCGATAGGCGACTATATCTCGCGGGAAATGTGTATATTTGCACGCGAAAGGCGTGCGAAGCTGCTCACGCTCGGCAAAATGAGCAAGCTCTTTTGCCCTCGCTTCGCTCGGCTTTCTTGCCTTGCAAGCGACCAAAGGTCGAGCGGCCGCTTGGCTAGTCCAAGAACCGCAGCTTTGTCAGGCAGAAACGATTAAACAACGACGATTATGGAAGTTAAGAAGACAAAAGAGCAGGCTCTTGAATTTATCAAGGCTGCTGTAAAGCACAAGCAGGAGTGGAAGAAGGAACTCGAGGCCGAGTTCAAGGGTAAGGACGTCAACGTGGTGATGCTATGATCAAGCTGTCGCTCGAGCGCATCAACGCCAAATCGCCTTACGAGGTCCGCGAAGCCGGTGGTGGCTACGAGTTCCGCACCGAGGGCGGCATACTCTACCGTATCCGCTTCCTGGCCGAGAATCCCATCGGCGGTTGCGATACCTATCAGTTTGCCATTTCTAAGATTGACAACGTTCGCTCTCCGCACGACCCTAACATCAGCGCCATTACGTTCATCATCCTCGATGAGTTCTTCACCGAATACGAGAACGTGCTGCTTTACTACTGCGATTCGGCCGACCATCGCGAGGCTGGCCGCAATCGACTGTTTATACGTTGGTTCGAGAAGGCTGCCAATCCTAACCGCTTTACCATTCGTACTACGCATGCCACCCTTGAGGGGCAGGAGTTGTATGTAGCCATCATCGTTGAGAACCGCAACCGCTATCTGAAGGCTGTCACCGACGAGTTCGACAGCACTGTCGCAGCCTTTAAAGACAAACCATAGCTTCCCCCGACATTCCCCGAATTAAAATATCCGCCGAGACATCGAGAGATGGGCTCGGCGGTTTTGCGTTCGCAAGGAGCGGGCGCGGATATCCGTTTGGTCTCAGAGACAAGATGAAACGAAGACGGAGCACGCGGATGAGACGGATAGGAAGATGAATCCGAATAATCCGTGGTCGAGACAAAAAGAAAACATATATATAATTCACTTAATTAATAACATTTTTAAAACTAAAAGTTATGAGTAAAAACAAATTATTACTTCTGCTCGCGCTGCTCTTGACGGCGGCGACGGGCGCATGGGCACAGACGGAAATCACCACGATACCCAATGGTGATTTCGAAACGTGGACTTACGATGGAGAAGATATGCCCAATTATTGGAACTCTAATGCAACATCTGATGGTAGCTTGGCTGCTATGTCGGGCGGCAAACAGTTAAAACGCTCCACCGACGTGCGCCCAGGTTCCTCCGGACAGTATTCCTGTTCCATTTGGTCAAAGAGTACAATGGGTGTGATAAACATAGGCATTTTGACCTCAGGACGCATACATTTTGGTTCTATGTCTTCTATAGATAAAGCAAACTACATCTATTCTGATCGCGATGGCAGCAATACCAAAAATAATTTCACCAATCCATGCGCCATGCCATTCACAGGCAAGCCTACGGCTATAAAGGTATGGGTGAAGTATGTGCAGGGAGGCACCGGCTATGGCAATTATGCCACTGCCAAGTTCTCTGCCACCATTCATGGCGATGCAGACTATGTAGCATACAACCTGGCTGAACATGACAACGATAACAATAAAGCGTTGGTCGTAGCATCTGCCGAGCAAGAAATAGCCTATAATAATGGCGAGTGGGAGCAAATAACTATTCCTTTCAATTACACGGACAACGATGTCGCTCCTGCCTACATCCTTATCAATGCCTATACCAATGCCTATCCTGGCAAGGGTAAGGCTAATGACTATCTTTATATAGACGACATTGAATTGGAGTATGCGCCAGAACCCGGCATCGCTTCCACCTACACCGTTTCTCTGAAGGACGGCGTGAAGGATGCCGACAAGTGGACGGTGAAGGTGGGCGAGGGCGAGGCCCAGGCGCTGCCCATCGGCGGACTGAAGGGCGACGGCTCGGAGACCGTGACGCTGCAGTACAACGGACGACTGAAGGTGAAGTGCGTGAAGGCTACAAGCGAGGCTGCACCGGCTGAGGCCAGCGTTCCCGACGGGGCCATCAACGGCAAGTTCAGCGTAAGCGATGGCAAGCAGGTTTATTTCTCGAAGGGTAACCTGCGCTACGCATCGGGTGCTTGGAGTTTCTTCGACAACCAGTATGACTATTACACAAGCTATAGCGCAGACGCATGGGACCACTTCGGCTGGAGCACATCTGCTACCGATTACGGTAAGAATACTTCTACAACCAACAGCGATTATTCCGGCGACTTCGTGGACTGGGGCGCAACGATGGGCACAGGCTGGCGCACGCTGACAAGTGACGAGTGGACATATCTGTTGAACACCCGCAGTGCATCTTCCGTGGGCGGCACCGACAACGGCCGCTATGCCAAGGCTAAGGTAAACGATGTACCGGGCGTTATCCTCTTCCCCGACACCTATACTCACCCCGACGGCGTAAATGCTCCGACAGGTGTCAACGCAACAGGCGACACTGGCTGGAATGGCAACAGCTACACCGCTGCGGATTGGACTAAGATGGAGTCTGCCGGCTGTGTGTTCCTGCCGGCTGCAGGCATGCGGATTGGCACGTCGATGGGCGGTCTGGGCTCGAACGGCTACTACTGGTCTGCTACGCCTAATGGCCCGGGCAACGTGTACGACGTGTACATCAGTTCGGGCAGTCTGGTTTCCGCGAACTTCGGCAGTCGGATCCAAGGGCTCAGCGTCCGTCTCGTTCAGGAGGCTACGACCGACGCGGCTCCGGCGAAGCCCGCGGCTACGGTGACGACGGCACCGACGGGTGCGGCGATTGTTGGCGTTGGCAAGGGCACGGCGCTGGTTAGCGGTGGCGTGGCCGACGGCGGCACGCTCTGGTATGCAGTGACCACGACGAACACGAAGCCTGCCTCGACGGATGGCTTCAGCGACAAGGTGCCCACGGCTGAGACCATCACCGCCAGTGGCACGGTATATGTTTGGTATTACGTGAAGGCCGACGACGACACGCACTCCGACAGCGAGATTGCGGCTACGGCCATTGAGGTTCCCGTGGCCGACATCGTATGGGACGCTACGAACGTCACCGACATTGATGTCGAGGGCACCTACGTGTCATATACGAAGGAGGGCATCACGCTGAGTGCTAATGACGGAGAAGATATATATGCCATGTGGGCTGATAACGGAGATCCGAAGACGGATGGCATCAGTTTCCAAGTGTACGCTCTCGGCGGCTTTACCTTCACGGCACCGACCGGCAAGGAGTTCACAAAGATCGAGATGAATGCCCAAGGTTTTTATGGATGGAATGAGGCAAATCTCGGCGTGGGATGGACATATTTTGAAGATGAAACGAAAAACATTTATAAAGTCACGTGGACGGGCAGTGCCGCCTCGACGGATAAGCTGCTGCCGCTTACTGAGGATTTCATCGGCGAAAATGTGAAAAGCATCGGGTTCTACCTGGTGGATGCAGAGTAATCCCCTCGCGCGCGTATATATATATATAATGTATAGGAAACGAGAAAAAACGACGTGAACGATGACGACGATGGCGAGAAGGGAGTGCTCCTACGGGGCGGAGAAGCTCGGCCCGAGGCTCAGAACTCGGATTTACGCCACGGAAATCGGGATTCGTATATCAATTTCATGAAAAGAGTGCCCCTGTCGGGGCAGAAATCTAACAAATCTTACAAATCTGACAAAAGAAAAAAAAAAGATTCTGAACAATTTGAATGATTTGAAAGATTTCTCGCGAAGCGACTGAATAAGGGAGTGCCCCTGTCGGGGCAGAAATCTAACAAATCTTACAAATCTTACAAATCTGACAAAAGAAAAAAAAAGATTCTGAACAATTTGAATGATTTGAAAGATTTCTCGCGAAGCGACTGAATAAGGGAGTGCCCCTGTCGGGGCAGAAATCTAACAAATCTTACAAATCTGACAGAAAGAAATTATGGATGCAATAAGCGAATACAATAAGAAGTACGAGTTCTTCCGCGAGATAACGGGAGAAGCGATGCGCGTACACCGTAAGTTCCGTGGCGGACTGCTGGAGTCGGCCTATGAGGCTGCGCTGAAGTATCTGCTGGAGCAGAAAGGCTATGCTGTGGAGCGGCAGGTGTTCGTACCCATGTATTGGGACAACGTGCGCCTCGACCAGGACTATCGCCTCGACCTGTTGGTCAACGACAACATCATCCTGGAGCTCAAGGCCATCAAGCATATCGACACGCCGCACCGCCAGCAGCTGTGGAGCTACCTGCGCATTACTCGCAAGCCTTACGGAATGCTTATCAACTTCAGTCCTGAGGGTCTCTACTCGGAGTGGTATCACTTCGACGAGCTCACAGGCGACATCGACAGAATTAAATTAATGTGAGAGTGCCCCTGTCGGGGCAGAAATCTGACAAATCTTACAGAAAAAATTGTTTGATTTGAATGATTTGAAAGATTTCTCCGACGACAGTCGGACTCCAGAGACAAAAGATTAATGTAAGATTTGGAAGATTTGAAAGATTTCTCGCCGAAGGCGACTCAAGAACAAAGAAATAATAACAATTAAAATTATAAGTAATATGAAACAATTAAAGAAAACATTACTGACGCTCGTCGCGCTATTAGCCGTGACGACGGGAGCGTGGGCGCAGACGGAAATCACCACGATACCCAATGGTGATTTCGAAACGTGGACCTACGATGGAGAAGATATGCCCAATTATTGGAACTCTAATGCAACATCTGATGGTAGCTTGGCTGCTATGTCGGGCGGCAAACAGTTAAAACGCTCCACCGACGTGCGCCCAGGTTCCTCCGGACAGTATTCCTGTTCCATTTGGTCAAAGAGTACAATGGGTGTGATAAACATAGGCATTTTGACCTCAGGACGCATACATTTTGGTTCTATGTCTTCTATAGATAAAGCAAACTACATCTATTCTGATCGCGATGGCAGCAATACCAAAAATAATTTCACCAATCCATGCGCCATGCCATTCACAGGCAAGCCTACGGCTATAAAGGTATGGGTGAAGTATGTGCAGGGAGGCACCGGCTATGGCGACTATGCCACTGCCAAGTTCTCTGCCACCATTCATGGCGATGCAGACTATGTAGCATACAACCTGGCTGAAGATGACAACGATGACAATAAAGCGTTGGTCGTAGCATCTGCCGAGCAAGAAATAGCCTATAATAATGGCGAGTGGGAGCAACTAACTATTCCTTTCAATTACACGGACAACAATGTCGTTCCCGCCTACATCCTTATCAATGCCTATACCAATGCCTATCCTGGCAAGGGTAAGGCTAATGACTATCTTTATATAGACGACATTGAATTGGAGTATGCCGCCCCCTCCACCTCCGGCCCCGAGGTCGCCTGGAACGCTGCGGCGAAGACCGGCACGTTCACCATGCCCGGCGGAAACGTGACACTGGAGCCCGAGTACTACCCGCAGGCCACCGTGGCTGACGGTGGTGTGACCGCTGCCGACGCTGACGCGCGCGCCACTACCGACGACCCGCTGGTGAAGGTGGACGCCACGAAGCTCACCGGCGCCAAGAAGCTGATGTACTTCGTCAGCAACAGCGGCACCACCGCACCCGCCTACGACGCTGAGGGCTGGACCGACCAGCTGCCCACCGCCGAGGGCATCACCCAGCAGGGCATCGTCTATGTATGGTACTACCCCGTGGGCACTGACGAGGGCGTCGATGGCGCCACCGCCACCTACAGCGATGGCGACATCTGCCTGCAGTCCATCACCGCACGCATCGCCGACGCGCCCACCTACGCCGTCACCTTCGCCGAAGGCACCGAAGAGTCCGACAAGTGGAAGGCCGAGCCCAACGCCGGCGTGACGAAGGGCGAGACCGTCACCGTCACCTACACCGGCTCGAAGAAAGTCATCGGCGTGAAGGCCGAGAAGAAAGCGGCAGCGGCATTGAAGACCCTCATCATCACAGGCGTCGCCACCAAATCTATCAACTATGTCGAAGGCGACACTTGGCAGCAGGCCATCGAGCGTCCTGAGAACGCGGGCAGTGGCTTGAAGGTGCAGGGCAATTACATACTCAACGGGGGGTTAACATTGATGATAGGCTCTGGTTATGTAAGACCCGGAGACACAATCGATGCCACCAAGAACTATTCACTCGAAGCCGACTAACCTCTCTCTCGCGTATATAATATAAAAGGTATAAACAACATAAAGAAATACAATATATGAAAACAATATCAAGATATATAATGACGCTCGCGCTGCTACTCACGGCAGTCACGGGCGCGTGGGCCACGGACGGCGTGAAAATAACCACGACGGAGATAGTCCCCCCCGCAGCATGGAATAAAGACTACTCAGGCCTGTTACCGAGCGACATGCCCGGCCTCAAAGCCGACGCCATCACCGAAGAACAGGCCAAGGCATGGGCCGACGTTCCAAAGACCGGCAGCGTAGTACTGATTTACGGCTACGTAGATGCTGGAGACTGGATAGATTACAATCAAATCAACTTTACCGACGGTCAGGTCGTTTTGTCTACTTCATCAAGCTTAAACCACTCTTCTGTTTATTACAATACAAATAATAATATACTAAAGTATTACTACGCCACCGGCATTGAGGGCGGCATCGAGGTCGCTTGGAACGCCTCGACCAAGACCGGCACCTTCTCGATGCCCGGCAGCGACGTCGTGCTGACACCCATCTACGCCAAGGCAGCCGCATTCGCCACCACGGGCACCGAGCCCGAAGTGAAGACGCTGCTGCCCGAAGCCGCTGAAGGCGTCATCGCCGGCACCGACGCATCGCTCATCGCCGAGGGCACCGGCATCGTGGCCTTCGCCGCAGCGAGCACCGATGTCACGCAGGGCACGCTGATGTACGCCATCGGCACCTCAGCCACCGAGGCCCCCGCACTCACCGCATTCAGCGCCACAGTGCCCACAGCCGAGAACATCGCTGACGACGGCGCAGATGTCTATGTATGGTACTACATCAAGGGCGCCGACACCCCCGACGGCCAGCAAGCCACCGAGGAGAACACCTTCAACGACACCGAGCCCGCCTGCCTCACCGTCCAGGTGCTCACCAACAAGTTCGACATCCAGTTCAACGCCGCCAATGCCAACACCATCGAGGCCGGCAAGGCCACCGTTACCGTAGGTGGCACAGCCGCCACCGTCACCGAGGGCAAGCTCGAGAGCGTGAAGATGGGCACCGAGGTGAAGATGACCGCCAAGGATGGCTACAAGTTCCGCAAGGTGGAGGTGAAGAAGAAGGCGGCGGCTCCTTCGCTCAACATCACCAACCCCGTAGTGGGACAGATTATCGGCAGCGACGGCAAGAACTACATCTCCGGCACCCTGCCCACGGGCGTGACCCCCGTGGCCAAGATTTGCTATGTCGATGGCAGCAACGGCCTGGCACTGGCGCTGACCGATGAGGGCACGAAGGACTGGAGCACGGCCATGACTACCTGCGCCGCCCACACGCCGGCCTTCACCGGCGGCACGTGGAAGCTGGCCAACAATGACGAGTGGGACAACATGATTATCGCTGCCGGCAGCTACGAAGACCTGCGCGACGGCTTCAGCTTCGTCGGCGGAACGAATATGGAGATGGGCAGCTACTGGTCGTCTACGGAGATCGGTTCCAACAAGGCGTGGTTCTACGGCTTCGACGAAGGCGACTGGTACAACGACAGTAAGGCCAACGACCGCCTTGTTCGCGCCTGCCTCGCGTTCTAACCCCCTCTCGCGCGTATATAATATAAAAGGTATAAACAACATAAAGAAATACAATATATGAAAACAATATCAAGATATATAATGACGCTCGCACTGCTACTCACGGCAGTCGGCGGAGCGTGGGCGGACGAGACGCCGCTCTTAACGATTGAGAGCAAAGATTACCAGTCCTTCAAGAGCGGGAGCATGACCTTCGACGACAAGGTCACCGTCACCTTCAGTGGCGAGGTTTTCAACGACGGCGACGAGGAAGGATGGTATGCTGGTTCAGCATCGCTGCTGACCGTGGCTGGCACCAATGGCTACACCATCACCAGTTGCAAGTTCTACACCGGATACGGCATCGCAGTGACTGGCTACACCGTTGAGGGAGAGAGCCCCTCGGTATATCTCTATGCAGCGGAGGTCTACACCGATAATAGCAAATCAGTGAGTTTAGGCTCAAACGGCGTTACGAAGATCGAGGTCTACGGCGCCGCCGCCGCCACAGACCCTAACGCTGTGACGGCAGCAGAGATTAACTCTGATTTATATTCTGGCTGGAAATCAATAGACGAAAAGTTGATTAAGGCGAGCGAATTGCCTGGCTTCCAAGCTGTCACAGAGGATCAGGCAAAGAGTTGGACTGGCGTACCGAGTACCGGTGCAGTCATACTATTTTATGAATTTGTAGCAGATGGAAATGTTAAAGTCGTAAGATTTGAGGACGGAGTATATGACTCATCATACGAAGAGAATGATTTAAGATGCTATGATATCTATGAGGATATCGCATATAATTATACAAAGTACTTCTACACCACAGGCCCCGCCCCAGCCGAGCCCGACGTCGAGGTGACCACCAACAAGGCTGAGAACGATACCGTCTTCACTGAGGCATCGTTCACCATGCCCGCCTTCGACGCCACGGCCGAGTACGAACTGGTGCGCGACATGAGCATCCAGATGACCGCCACCATGGGCGACGGCACCGACGGCCTGCGCTACCGCGTGAAGAAGGCAGAGCAGGGCGAAGGCTATGAGCCCGCCGAGATGAACATGTTGCAGGTGCTGGCACTCGTAGAAGTGTACGACGGCATCGAGCAGAAAGACCTCACACTGAATCAGGACTACTACTGCCGCATCTATAAGCTCGACGAGCAGACACTCCAGCCCGAAGGCGACGGCGTCAAGCTTGCCGACTTCGACTTCGCCCCCGGCCTCTACGCCCTTAAGGCCTTCGCCAATGTCGGTAGCAACTACGACGGCGAGACCGCCCTCAGCAACACCTTCCAGCTCTTCCAGGGCTACGAAATCACCGTACCCGCAGGCGAGTTCGTCACCTACTACAAGGACGAGCCCCTGCGCATCGAGGACCAGGAAGCCGATCTCTACACCATCCAGAGCGTCAGCGCCGACCAGGCCGTGCTGAGCAGCCCCAGCGACGCCATGCCCGCCCTCACCCCGATGCTCATCTACAACAAGAGCCAGCAGGAGAAGGTCATCCTCCTCATCCCATGCGCCGAGCCCGACCAGGCCATCACCGTAGCACCTGAGTTCCAGGGCACCCTGACCGGCACCACCATCGCCGCCAGCACCGACGCCCAGACCAACTACGCCTTCAACGGCAAGGCCTTCGTCTTCGTGAAGAACGACCTCGCCATCGGCGCCAACAAGGCATGGCTGAGCATCAACACTGGCGTGCCCAGCGCACGAATCACGCTGGTATTCGACGAGACCACGAAGATTACGAACACGAATATCACGAATATCACGAATGGCAACTGGTACGACCTGAACGGACGCAAGCTCGACAAGATGCCGACGAAGAAGGGAGTTTACATCATGAACGGACGTAAAGTCGTGGTGAAGTAAAGACTCTCCCCCGACCCCTCCCTGTGGAGGGAGGGGAGTAGTAAGAAAAGAATAATGCGTGATTGATAGTAAATAAAATACGTACAGAGTGACTTCCCCCTCCCTCAACAGGGAGGGACGGGGAGGGTCCAAAAATTTATATATGAATATGAAACAAAAGATATTTTCATTGCTCGTGCTGCTGGTGACGGCAGTGACGGGCGCGTGGGCGCAGACCACCTACACCGTGGCCGGCAACAACTCAGCCATGTTTGGCTCGGTTTGGGATGCTTCTTACACCGCCAATGACATGACGAAGAACGATGATGGCACCTACAGCATCACCTACACCAACGTCTATCTCGAAGATGAGGTGCAATACAAGGTCGTGAAGGATCACAGCTGGAATGAGGCATATCCTGATGGTGATAACCGCGTTATCACTATCGCTAAGGCTGGCACCTACACCTTGACCATACACTTCAACCCAACTACCCATGAAGTATATGAGACGATGCCTGGCGTCGCTCCGAGCTATAACCTTACCGTGGGCACGAACGCTCAGGGAACCGTGAAGTTCTACGTGGGCGAGGCCGAAGTGACAAAGGCTGAGGAAGGCGCCACCGTAACGGTAGCGATTGAGCCCAACACGGGCTGGAGCGTAGGCGGACTGCAGGGACTGTGGTACGCTGCCGAGGGTAGCGCCAAGGCTCCCCGCCGCGTACAGGCTGGCTTGGACCTGCTGAAGGACTTTGAGCTGGAGCCCGTCACAGGCAACCCCAACGCCTTCACGTTCGTGATGAAGCGCGCTAATGCCGAAATCTCGGTGAACTACCGCAAGCTGCTCACACACACCGACATCACCATCGAGGACATCGCAGCCGTGACCTACACCGGTCAGGCACTGACACCCGACGTCACCGTGAAGGACGGCACCACCGTTCTTACCAAGGACACCGACTTCAGCGTAAGCTATGAGGACAACGAGAACGTCGGCACGGGTAAGGCTACCATCGTAGGTATCGGCAACTATAGCGGACAGGTGGAGAAGACATTCACCATCAACAAGGCCGACATCACGCCTACGGCTCCCACTGCCCTTGAGAACCTGGCCTACAACACACAGGCTCAGACGCTGATCAGCGCCGGACAGGCCGAGGGCGGCGAGATGCAGTACTCGCTGGACGGCACGACCTATGCTACCACCCTGCCTCAGGGCACGAACGCCGGAAGCTACACCGTATTCTATAAGGTGGTGGGCGATGCCAACCACAACGACGTTGCCCCCGCATTCATCAACGTGGCCATCTACAAGGCTGCGCTGACCAACGTGCTGCTGGAGCAGACCAATCTGGTGTACAACCAGCAGGAGCAGTCGCCCATCATCACCAGCGTGAAGGCCGGTGAACTGGTGGTGCCCGCAACTGACTATACCGTTTCTGGTTCTGCCACCAACGTAGGTACTTACACCATGACCGTTAAGGCCAAGGAGAGCGCTGAAAACTTCACGGGTACGGCAACGGCTCAGTACAGCATCGTGGCTGCCGACGCCAACCTGTTCAACATCACGCTGGGCACGAGCGAATTTACCTTTAACGGCACAGAGCTGAAGCCCACCGTTACTGTGAAGGACGGTTCAGCCGTCCTTGTCGAGAATACCGACTACACGCTGGCTTTCACCAACAACGTGAACGTGGGTACGGCTACCGTTACCGCAACGGGTATCGGTAACTACAGCGGCACGAAGACCGCTACCTACGCCATCATTAAGGCTGACATCACACCGACCGCTCCTACTGCACAGACCGGACTCGTCTATACCACCCAGCCACAGGCGCTGATTGCTGCCGGACAGGCACAGGGCGGCGAGATGCAGTACTCACTCGACAACGAGACTTGGAGCACGAACATTCCTACTGGCACCGAAGCCAAGGAATACACCGTTTACTACAAGGTGGTGGCCGATGCCAACCACAACGACGTGGCTGCACAGAACTTCAAGGTGACCATCGAACAGGCCATCCTGACCGCCGCTACGCTGACCGAGACGAACTTCATCTACAACCAGCAGGAGCAGACCGCACTGGTGGCTATCGTCAGCGCCGGAGCTATCACCGTTCCCGATGCAGGCTACGAGATTGCCGACAACAAGGCAACGAACGTGGGCAACTACACCGCCACGCTGACCGGTAAGGGCAACTTCAAGGGCTCTGTAACCGCAAACTGGAGCATCGTGGCTGCCAACGCCAACCTCTTTGAACTGACACTGGGCACTACAGAATACACCTACGACGGCACAGCCAAGACCCCGACCGTCACTGTGAAGGACGGTTCAGCCGTTCTTGTCGAGGGCACCGACTACACGCTGGCTTACACCGCCAACACGAACGCCGGAACCGCTACCGTTACCGTAACAGGTAAGGGCAACTACAGCGGCACAAAGACGGCTACCTTCACCATCAAGACCGCCAACATCACCCCGACAGCTCCTACAGCAAAGACAGGACTGGTGTTCAACGCACTGCCTCAGACGCTGATTTCCGCAGGTAGCGCACAGGGCGGCGAGATGCAGTACTCTCTCGACAACGTGAACTACTCTACTTCTCTGCCTTCGGGCTTCGAGGCCAAGGAATACACCGTTTACTACAAGGTGGTGGCCGATGCCAACCACAACGACATGGCTGCACAGAGCTTCAAGGTGACCATCGCACAGGCCGAACTGACCGAACTGATACTGGCTCAGACCACTCTGACCTACAACCAGCAGGAGCAGACCGTGGCCGTGGCAAGCGTGAAGGCAGGCAATCTGCCTGTGGCTGCCGACAGCTACGAAGTGAGCGGCAATAAGGGCACAAACGTAGACGAATACACCGTAACCGTTACAGGTAAGGGCAACTTCAAGGGCGAGGCTACTGCCAAGTTCAACATCGTTCCTGCCGAGGCCGAGGCTGAGTTCGAGATTACACTGGGTACAACCGAGTACATCTACGACGGCACAGCCAAGATGCCTACCGTAACTGTGAAGGACGGTTCAGCCGTCCTTGTCGAGGGCACCGACTACACGCTGGCTTACACCGCCAACACGAACGCCGGAACCGCTACCGTTACCGCAACAGGTAAGGGTAACTACAGCGGCACACAGACGGCTACCTTCACCATCAAGCCCGCTACGCTGACCAGCGTAACGCTCGCTCAGACAGAGTTCCAGTACAACCTGTTCGGCCCTGTGGCACAGACAGCCGAGATTGCTGAGGTGAAGGCCGGCAACCTGACCGTTCCTGCCGAACAGTACGAGGTAGAGGGCAACACACAGACCGATCCGGGCACGTACACCGTGACCGTAACGGGTAAGACCAACTTCCAGGGCACCGTAACGGCAGACTTCGTCATCAAGGACCAAGTGGTTGACGGCGAAGGCGAGAAGACCGAGAGCGGCGAGGAAGTGGACGACATCGATATGACCGTGAGCGTGGTGGATCGCACACAGCAAACGCTGAACATCGACAACATCACAGAGGCTACGCCCAATGCCGATGGCATCACCGTAGAGATTCCCGCCACCGTCAACGGTTGGAGCGTGGTGAGCATTGCTCCGGGCGCTATGGCCGGCTTGAACAACGTAACGGATATCATCATGCCCGACACAGAGGCTCCCATCGCTGTGGGCGAGGGCGCATTCCCCGGCACGGCTACCATCCACACCACACTGGCTATGCTCGACGACTACGCCCTGATGGCAAGCCTGAAGGACAACTACGAGGGCGCGAAGGTGGTTTGCACCGTGACCCCCGCGAACAAGTACTGGACGCTGGGTACTGGCTGTGATGTCATCATCCCCGACGGCATCGACGTTTACACCGTGCAGGTGAAGAACAGCGCCGAGGTGGCTACGGAGATTGTGCCCGAAGACCAACTGAAGTACGGCAACGAGCGCATCATCAAGGCTAACAACGGCGTATTGCTGCTTGGCACCGCCGGACAGACCTACGACCTGGTGGCCTACAGCGGACGCATTGCCAGCGGTATGCCCGTGGCAACGAGCGACAACAAGGACTATGGTCAGAAGAACTGCCTGGAGCCCGTCATCGAGAAGAAGCACTACGACAGCGGTCACTACTTCGTGCTGCAGAACAACGAGTTCCACGCCATCCTGGCAGAGGGTGACGAGGTGAAGGTACCCGCCGGCAAGGCTGTGCTGCACCTGGGCAACGACCAGGCCGGTGCTAACTCTCGCGTGCTGAAGATCGACAGCGAGGCTACTGGTATTAACGAAATCAGAGATGCTAAGGATGTGAACAACGATTGCTTCTACGATCTGAGTGGCCGCAGAGTCATCAAGGGCTTGAAGGGCATATATATCCAGAACGGACGCAAAGTTGTGGTAAAGTGAGAGTGATTTAAGGGTCGCTTCGCTCAAAATTATAAAAAAATTGAATCAAAAAATTGTAAAAGGAGTGCTCTTCGAGCAGAAATCTGACAAATCTGACCAAATCGAACAGAATATATTTTAAACACGAATTGCCAAAAATTGAACACGAAGGCCGAAGGGCTCGCGAGCAACAGCGAGAACGAAGTGGCAATTATCCATGAATTAATTATATGAGAAATTATATGGGCAATTAAATGACAATTCTTGCTTAGGCAAGCGACCAAAGGTCGAATTCATGTTAAAAGAAAAAGATTTTGTAAGATTTGATAAAATTTGAAAGATTTCTCCGACGACAGTCGGACTCCAAAGAAAGAAAAGAATTCTTATAATTTTTGAAATAAATTTTCTTATAATTTTGAGCCGAAGGCGACCAAACAAAGAAATATAATGAATTCAAGTATATGAAAAAAAGAGTATTGATTCTTGTACTGTTCTGCATGGCGCTGACAGGTGCCAAGGCGCAGACAACGAGAGACTCGGTGGCCTTCCAGCCCCACTGGTTCGTCCAGCCCCAGGTGGGTGTGGGCTACCATGTCGGCGAGGCCAAGTTCTCGAAGCTGCTGTCGCCTACTGCCGCGCTTAGCGTGGGCCGTCAGTTCTCGCCGGTCTTCGGCCTGCGCCTCGGTGCGTCGGGCTGGGAGGCTCGCAACTGGCAGACTCACCCCGTGGCAGAGTATAAATGGAACTATGTGCAGGCCAATCTGGACGCTACGGTGTCGCTGACCAACCTCATCTGGGGTTGGGATGCCGACCGCAAGTGGAACGTCTATGGACTGGCTGGCGTGGGACTGAATATCGCGTTCAAGAACGACGATGCCAACAAGCTGGCTGCCCAGAACGAGAGTGCGGGCATACCTGCACTGGCCAACGGTGGCTTCGAGAAGCTGTGGGACGGCACGAAGCTGTTCCCTGCCGGACGACTGGGCGCCGGCATCGAGTACGCCCTCTCTGAGCGCGTGGCGCTCGGATTGGAGTACAACGCGAACGTGCTGCCCGACAAGTGGAACTCGAAAAAGGGCAAGAACGACAACCTCGACTGGCAGCAGAACCTGCTCGTGGGTGTGAAGATTGCGCTCGGCAAGACGCGCAAGCACATCACCATAGAGGAGCCGCAGCCTATAGTGGAGCCAGAGCCGGTGGTGGAACCCGAGCCGGAGCCACAGCCTGAGACACAGGCCGTGGTAGAGGAGAAGAAGCCCGAGCCGGTGGCAGAGCCTGTACCAGAGATGCCTGAGGTGAAGGTGTTCTTCGCCGCCAGCTCATCGAAGCTGGAGCCTGCAGAGGCCGAGAAGCTGCAGCCAGTACTGGACTACCTGAAGAAGTACACGGAGAAGAACGCTGTCATCAGCGGCTACGCCTCTACCGATGGTCAGAAGGCTTACAACCAGCGTCTGTCCAACCGTCGCGCCAAGGCAGTAAAGAAGTGGCTCATCGACAACGGCATCGATGCCAGCCGCATAAAAGCTGAGGGCAAGGGCGAAGTGGACTTCGGCAGCCGCAAGGATAGCAGAATGGCAACGGTGATACAAATTGAGTAGGGCCTACCCCTAACCCCCTCCCGAAGGGAAGGGGAATAGAATAGAAACGAACATAATATTTCAAGAAACGAATTTGTCTAATTAAATTTAATTTGAAACACGAATTATTTATTAAACCACAGATTACGCAGATGACACAGATTATTTATTTTGGATTTTGTCGCAAAGCGACAGATTACAGATTATTGCCTTTCGGCGGCTTTAGTCGCAGTAATCCAAATATAATCGAAAACAATGCGCAGCAAAAATCCGTTAAATCTGTTCAATCTGTGGTCGATAAAAATATAAATTCGAAAAATTCGATTAATTCGTGGTCGAAAAAAATCGTTTAAAAAGACAATTAAGGTGTAATTAATTTAAAAGTATAATAATATGAACAAGAAAGTATTTTTTGCATTGATGATGCCCGCACTGATGCTGGGCGCAGTGTCCTGCACAGACTATCAGGACGACATCGACAAGCTGGGTGCCGAGAATGATGCCCTGCGTAGTTACAACAACCAGACCATCTCGCAGTTGAACAGCGTGGTGTTCCATACCGAGGAGGGTGTGGTGAACATCACCGTGGATCAGCCCGCCGCTGCCACCATTATCTATGAGGTGGAGCCGAAGGCACTGGCCACCACACTGGCAGCAGACATCACCCGTCTGAAGTTCGTGACTCAGCACGATGCTGCCATGGCTATCACCGCTGCAGCAGCAGACGCCTCCAAGGGTACGCTGACCGTTACCGCTACTCCCAGTGGTTTCGACGGCAGCAAGGACTACAGTCTGTCGCTCGTATATAGCGAGAATGAGCGTTCGTACCAGACCGCCTATACTCCCGTGTATGTGGTGACACGTCCAACGGCAGGCAGTCTGGCTATCACCATCCCCACCACCTCCAGCGGTAAGTATGCCGTGGGTGAGAGCTATCAGCTCGGTGCTGTGTTCACACCTGCCTATATCACCGAGACGGATGTGACATGGAGCGTTGACGACACCAGCATCGCCACCATCGATGCCAACGGTGTGCTCACTCCGCTGAAGAACGGCACCGTGACCGTTACCTGCACCTCGAAGGAGAACCCCGCTGCCACAGCCTCGATCACCATCGAGATCACCGGCGGCAACATCCCCTTGAACGAGGGCGGCGTCAGCCAGGGCGGTGCAGAGTAAAAACTACCAATAGGTATTGCTCAGGATAACACTATTGGTGCCTCCCTGACCAGCAATGGCGGGGAGGCTTTTTTTGATGTTTGTATAACAAAGATAAGATTTTCTTGAGATTTTGAGCAAACAATTGCGGAAAATATGTATCTTTGCAACCAGAAACGTAAAACGATACGATTATGGCAGCAATAGGAACACAATTACCCACAGCAGGCCAGCTATTGGTAGGGGTCAGCGACTTGTCGATGATGAACGACATTAAGAAGGCCATCAGCATGCTCAAGGGCGTGACGACGGTGAAGAAGGCTGCGAGTAAGCGAGAGCAGAGCCAAGCTCGCTTGAGCACTGCCGAGCGTAAGCAGGCTCGACCTGGTGTCAAACAGAAGACCAGACCACGCCTCTACGACCCCGAGACGGGCGAGTACCTTAACGACAAGACCATGCAGGTCATTGAGGACGTGCGCAGCGGCAAGGACCAAGGAACGACCTACGAATCGTTCGATGAGTTCAAAAAAGCAATGATGGCGCTATGAAGCAGTACTACCAGATTAAGACCTACAAGCAGTACGACCGAGATGTGAAACTGGCCGTGCGCCGCGGTCTCGATATTGAAAAACTGCTAACGGTAGTTGACATGCTACGCAAAGATGAACCCCTGCCCGCCAACCTGCACAACCACATGCTCAGTGGCGACTACAAGGGCTACTGGGAGTGCCACATCAATCCCGACTGGTTGCTGCTCTACGAGAAGGACACCGAGATACGCATTATTTCGCTCTACCGCACGGGCACCCACGCCGACATCTTCGGCAAAGGCAAGAAACGGTAGCATCCCGACATTATTTCCCCAAGACATAATATCCGCCGAGACATCCGAAAGGATGGGCTCGGCGAATTTTTTGACATCGGAAAGAAATGCTTTTATTTTAAGAAACGAATTGCCATAATTGCCAATAATTTACCATAATTATTGGTTCACCGGCAAAACTCTGCGTCTGGATTTAAACAAAAAACAAAATAACACCATTAAAGAGATTGTACTCTTGTCAGAGTACTAACGGTATTAGCGCCAAACTTCCTTGAGAGCAAGCTCTCAGACAAGTTTTCCGCTTATCCCGTTACCCCTTAGGGAACTTAATCTTTTTAATGGAAAAAACATAAAAAAGGGTTCTTTTAGTCGGCGTTCCGCCTTTGTAAAAGCGGCAGAGCCGAGCGTTTAAGGTTTTTGTAAAACTGCAAACATAGGTATTTAAAATGGGACTGAAGGTTACAGAATTGCGATGTGTTATAGTCAGGGGTGCGATGTGGTTCTGACAATACCATTTTACAAACTCGTCGAGTTTGGTGACCAAAGTCGACGACTTTGGTTTTCAGGGTAGTAAAAACAAGAATACAATGTAGTCTATAGTCATCTATAGTCTATAGTCTAAAACTGTAGTCTGTGGTCATTTCCTGAAGTATTTACCGATGACAGGCAGGTTGGACAGCGACTATTCGATGATGGTTTGCGCCCAGAGGGGAATGTCGTCGGTGTAGCGCTTGAAAGGCTTGCCGTCGGTCATGCGAAACAGCAGACGTGCCTCGGTGTCATCGATAGAGTTGTCATAGACGTACACACGGTCGGAGATAGCGGCCACGCGCTTGCAGTTGAGTATCGACTTCTGATAGCGAGAAATAATCTTGGGAATGGGCACGTCGTGACCGCCCTTCATCACACGCTTGGCTATACGTGATGAGTTGATTGATGGGTGAGTGGTAGACACGAAGAAGATGCGAATGAAATAGCCTGCCGCATGAGCGCGTCGAATGAAGTCCACCTTTCCTTCGGACGATAGCACCGTCTCGAATATCAGACTCTGCTGGTTTCGCAGACATTCCTCGCGCTGCTCCTCGCAGTACTGGGCGGCCTGAAGCACGGCCTCGGGCGAGTTCCAATCGCCGAAGCGGTCCTGCGCCACCTGGTCGGGATTGATGTAGAGCGCATTCTCTAACCATTCGTGCTTGAGGATCTTCGAGGTAATTGTCGTCTTGCCTGACCCGTTTGGGCCGGCAATCACGATGAGTACGGGGCGGTGTTCGGTCTTACTCATGGCTATCTGATGTTTGCGGCAGCCTGCCTCAGTTCTTCGAAATAGCGTTGTGTCGCCTCTGCATTCGTCTCGCGTGCCTCCTCTGCGGCCTCGCGCATCAATTGCGAGAGCACCTCGTCGGTAGGCTCCTCCGTGCTGGTAAGCTTGTAAGTGTCGATGCTCATATCTTTTTTCGTTAAGACTTTCTGGTTGCAAAGATAGTGCAAATAGATTAAAGTTCCAAATATTTCCCCAAAATGTAGTTAGGACTACTGAAAAGACATCAGATGTTTTTTTGACTATAGACTATAGATTTAGACTATAGACTACAGACTTTAGATTTTTAGATTTTTTCAATCACCGGCAAAACTTTGTGTTTAGATTTTTACAAAAACCAGAAAAACACCATTAAAAAGGGTTCTTTTAGTCGGCGTTCCGCCTTTGTAAAAGCGGCAGAGCCGAGCGTTTAAGGTTTTTGTAAAACTGCAAACATAGGTATTTAAAATGGGACTGAAGGTTACAGAATTGCGATGTGTTATAGTCAGGGGTGCGATGTGGTTCTGACAATACCATTTTACAAACTCGTCGAGTTTGGTGACCAAAGTCGACGAGTTTGGTCACCAAAGTCGACGACTTTGGTTTTCAGGGTAGTAAAAACAAGAATACGAGGATGTCAAAACTATATTATAGAACTGTCAGAAAAGAGGGTGTATCAAAACACAAGATTTAATTAAAAACAACGGATTTCACTCTAAGTTTGCAGCGTCTAAGAAAAATATTGTATAAATCTTGCTTAGTAAGGTCAGGTTCCCTACCTTTGTTGTAAGAAGGAGGAACCGGCCTGCTGGAGAGGGAAACTCTGGATTTCACAGGGACAAGCCCATGATCTGTATCAGTCCTCCCAGCCACGTTGCAAGCTCTGATAGAATGATAACGGCTTCGAGCCTATTTAGAGTGTAGAGTCAATGCAACTATGCCGATTCCTATAAAACGATACAAAGGTATGAAAAAAATCTTTATCGGCATCGATTTCTCCAAAGAAAAGTTTGATGCAACGGTCATAAAGGCCGAGGGAGTCGAGGAACGTGCAGAGAGACAGCACGAGGTGTTTGACAATAAGGTGAGTGGTTTCCGTCGCCTGCTTAGATGGGTGAAGTCCGTTGTGGACGAGCAGGACACTGGACTCTGGCTGTTCTGCGGAGAGAACACTGGCGGTTACAGCAGGGCACTATGCAACTATCTCTACGGAAGTGGTTATGACATGTGGTTGGAAAATGCCCTGAGCATCAAGCGCAGCTCTGCCCTGCAGCGTACGAAAAGCGACAAGGCCGATGCAGGCATTATTGCAGAGTATGCCATGCGCAACTACGACCAGATGCGCCTGTACAAGCCTCTGGACAAGAATCTGGAGCGTCTTCGTGAAGTATTTCTCTATAGGCATAATCTGGTCAAACTAAAGGCGAGCATGACAGTGCGCAAGGGTGAGAAGAAACAGACACAGGAGAAGTCCGACATCAGCCGTTTCATGGCTATGAGCAGCAAACATCTCATCAGTGAGTTTAACAAGAAAATAGCAGAATGCGATATGAGAATAGAAAAGATTATAAGTGAGGATGAGGAGCTGCGCAGGAACTTCGAGATCATCACTTCTGTTCCTGGAGTAGGCACACAGAACGCCGTTTGCCTGATGGTCTATACAGACAACTTCAGCCGCTTTGACTTCGATTCTCGAAAGATAGCCTGCTACTACGGAGTAGCACCCTTTGGCCGACAGTCTGGCACAAGTGTAAACACGCCGCCACATGTAAGCCCATTTGCAAACAAGCTCATCAAGGCACTGCTCACACAGGCTGCATTGGCATCCATCCACTTTTGTCCTCAGATGGCCATATACTACCATAGGCTTGTCGAAGTTGGCAAGAAGAAGCCCGTTGCCGTGAATAACGTAAAGAACAAACTATTACATGTCATTACGGCTATGGTAAGGAATGGAGAAAAATACAACCCAGATTATGACTATCATGCAGCGCTTGAGGCTGCATGAAGTCGGGAGTGTTAAAAATATAGTTAAAACAGAAAAAATATTAGGAATTTAACATAGAATGCGGATTTTACGGATTTAAGCCCTACTGATAATCAGTAACTTAGAAAATCCGTTTAATCCGTGAAATCCGTTGTGG
This sequence comes from Prevotella sp. E13-27, assembly GCF_023217965.1. Classification (NCBI taxonomy): domain Bacteria; kingdom Pseudomonadati; phylum Bacteroidota; class Bacteroidia; order Bacteroidales; family Prevotellaceae; genus Prevotella; species Prevotella sp. E13-27. The sequence continues at coordinate 1,017,731 of NZ_JALPSC010000001.1, forward strand.
TTAATTATGACACGTCCTCATAGTCTAAAGTCTATAGTCATCTATAGTCTATAGTCTAAAACTATAGTCTGTGGTCATTTCCTGAAGTATTTACCGATGACAGGCAGGTTGGACAGCGACTATTCGATGATGGTTTGCGCCCAGAGGGGAATGTCGTCGGTGTAGCGCTTGAAAGGCTTGCCGTCGGTCATGCGAAACAGCAGACGTGCCTCGGTGTCATCGATAGAGTTGTCATAGACGTACACACGGTCGGAGATAGCCGCCACGCGCTTGCAGTTGAGTATCGACTTCTGATAGCGAGAAATAATCTTGGGAATGGGCACGTCGTGACCGCCCTTCATCACACGCTTGGCTATACGTGATGAGTTGATTGATGGGTGAGTGGTAGACACGAAGAAGATGCGAATGAAATAGCCTGCCGCATGAGCGCGTCGAATGAAGTCCACCTTTCCTTCGGACGATAGCACCGTCTCGAATATCAGACTCTGCTGGTTTCGCAGACATTCCTCGCGCTGCTCCTCGCAGTACTGGGCGGCCTGAAGCACGGCCTCGGGCGAGTTCCAATCGCCGAAGCGGTCCTGCGCCACCTGGTCGGGATTGATGTAGAGCGCATTCTCTAACCATTCGTGCTTGAGGATCTTCGAGGTAATTGTCGTCTTGCCTGACCCGTTTGGGCCGGCAATCACGATGAGTACGGGGCGGTGTTCGGTCTTACTCATGGCTATCTGATGTTTGCGGCAGCCTGCCTCAGTTCTTCGAAATAGCGTTGTGTCGCCTCTGCATTCGTCTCGCGTGCCTCCTCTGCGGCCTCGCGCATCAATTGCGAGAGCACCTCGTCGGTAGGCTCCTCCGTGCTGGTAAGCTTGTAAGTGTCGATGCTCATATCTTTTTTCGTTAAGACTTTCTGGTTGCAAAGATAGTGCAAATAGATTAAAGTTCCAAATATTTCCCCAAAATGTAGTTAGGACTACCGAAAAGACATCAGATGTTTTTTGACTATAGACTATAGATTTAGACTATAGACTACAGACTTTAGATTTTTAGATTTTTTCAATCACCGGCAAAACTTTGTGTTTAGATTTTTACAAAAACGGTTCTTCTTCAATTTAGTTGAAAAAGCAGCAATAGTTCGATGCATTGAAAATCATGTTTCTTTAAGTGTTTAAGAGGAGACAGAATGAAATGTATTGTCGGCTTCCATATTAAACTTAATTAACTAACTATCAAGTATTTACAGTAAATAAAATTAGGATATTTGACATATTTTTTGTACCTTTATGTCGCCAAACAAGTGGTTCAAAATCATGTCAAAACATCCTAATAGCGACAAAAGTACTAATAATAATTGTCATAACCAAACTTTAGAGGCATCAAATAACGACAACCTCAAAATTTCTTCCCTGTATCCGAATGCAGAACTCAGCATAGAGGATGTGGAGGTGCTTCCAGATACCATCCATATATATGCTCGTAGTTCTCTCTCCTATGGTATCTGCCCATATTGCGGCAGTCACAGTAAAAAGATACACAGCAGATATATGCGTCACGTTACAGACCTTCCCATACTCGGCAGGCGCACTATTCTTCATCTAGAGATGCGTAAGTTCTTCTGCCACGATGAAGATTGCAGCCACAAGACTTTTGCGGAGCAGCCTGGGACGGAGGTATTCCGATACCGTAGAAGAAGCAGGCGCTGTGAGGTTTTGGTGTCAAAACTGTCACTTGACTCATCGGCAGGCAAGAGCAGCAGCCATCTTCGTATAATGGGAATACCTATTAGCAGGGCAACTGTCCTTCGCGACATCCACCGCATGCCTCTTCCCGTATATCCGGATATCGATCGGATAGGTGTTGACGACTGGGCTTTCCGTAAGGGCGTATCCTATGGTAGCGTGATTGTCAATCTGCGGACGGGTATGATCATAGACCTGTTAGGTAATCGTGAGGAGGAAACTTTCAGGGAGTGGCTGGACAGACACATAAAGGTGCAGATTGTCAGTCGTGACAGATCCACCGACTACTCTGCTGCCGTCGCAAGTACCAAGCGCCTGATCAAGGAGGTTGCCGACCACTTTCATCTAGTAAAGAATGCCTCCGATATGATAGCACGTGTTGTCAGTGAAAACTACGAGGATTACAGGATGTTAGTCATGGGAGAACGCAAGACCAACGATATCAGTAATGGCACCAACGTGCAACGGCAGGCAAAATTCAATCAGGTCAAGATTCTACAGGCCAAGGGTATGAGCAAGGGTGAGATAGTCAAAGCTACCGGCATATTCTATACAACTGTACAGTCGTATATGGACATCACATCATTACCTGCCCGTAAGAGCAATGCCCAAGTTGACTTCTCAATGCACGAGGCCTATGTGGAGACGGAATACGCCAAAGGCAGGCCTCTGTCCAAGATATTCAAGGACATCAACAAAGATGGTAGCTACAAGTCAATGGGGCCTTATTACCGCCATTTCCATTATTTGTCAGATGGCCATCGGGGACCGCGTAAGACTGAAGAGCAACACGTGCAGGCAAAGCGTGTCGCTGAGGTGTCACACAAAGAACCGCTTTTGCCTATTCACATGATGGCCAATATCATAAATAGGTCTGTAAGAGGCATGAAACTCAATGGGCAAGAGGACACGCTTATCAGAAAATTGCTCTCACTGAAGTGGTTCTCAACTCTGTATTATGCAGTTTCTGAATTCAATGAACTTCTCAAGTCTAATAATCCTAGACGACTTACCAAATGGATAGAAGAATACAGACATACCTCCATTGAAAGGCTTAGACGCTTCGTTGATGGTGTGAACAGAGACCTCAAAGCCGTTATGAACTGCATCGTCTTACCTATATCCAATGGCATTGTCGAAGGATTTGTCAACAAGATAAAGGAGGTCAAACGGTGCATGTATGGCAGGGCTGGACTGGAACTGCTTAAGAGAAAACTTATTCTGGAGCCTCTGCTTTTTCAACTAAATTGAAGAAGAACCACAAAAACCAGAAAAACACCATTAAAAAGGGTTCTTTTAGTCGGCGTTCCGCCTTTGTAAAAGCGACAGAGCCGAGCGTTTAAGGTTTTTGTAAAACTGCAAACATAGGTATTTAAAATGGGACTGAAGGTTACAGAATTGCGATGTGTTATAGTCAGGGATGCGATGTGGTTCCGACTATACCATTTTACAAACTCGTCGAGTTTGGTGACCAAAGTCGACGAGTTTGGTCACCAAAGTCGACGACTTTGGTTTTCAGGGTAGTAAAAACAAGAATACGAGGATGTCAAAACTATATTATAGAACTGTCAGAAAAGAGGGTGTATCAAAACACAAGATTTATTTAAAAACAACGGATTTCGCGGATTTCACGGATTTAAGCCCTACTGATAATCAGTATCTAAGAAAATCCGTTTAATCCGTGAAATCCGTTGTGGTTAATTATGACACGTCCTCTCAATAAAAAATAATTGTCTTCTTTTGCCTGAACGAAAATCTTCAAAAATCTCACGAAAATCTTTTTCGTGTCCCTATTTTTGTCCAATTCTCGCAGATTTTCGTCCATTAATAAGAAAAAAGCCCAAAAGTTTTGAGGTAATAAAAAAAAACAACGGATTTCACGGTTTTTACGGATTTAAGCCCTACTGATAATCAGTAACTTAGAAAATCCGTTTAATCCGTGAAATCCGTTGTGGTTAATTATGACACGTCCTCATTCCGTTTATACATAAAGGGGAGCTTTATTGCAGTAAGGTGCTGGCTTCTACGCCTCCGAGTACGCCAAGCAGCGCCGATGCTATTGCTATGATTACCTTCATGAGTATTCCCCAGGTATTTGAGTTCTTGTTATCTGCCATTTCTTTTAAAAGTGTTTTGTGTGTTAATTCATGATATTAATTTGAAAGCCCTCCTCCCACCCTACTTCTTATTACTGAAGCTACTACAGCTTAAGGCTGCTCTTCTACTGCACCACCGCTGGGAGTGTCGTTGTTCTCTTCACCGTCTTCGGCAAGATAAGACATGTTCTTAGGCAGCTCAGATATGCGCACGCCCCTTACGAGCTCGGCGACACGGTGCTTGTTGTCCAACTTTGTCTCAGGGATGAATCGAGGACGGATAGACACGATGTTGGTATTCACATCATAGTCCTCAGGGGTGTCGGTACCGGTGCTGTGTACCACCATCTTGAACGAGCCAAGATAAGGGATATAGACCTTCATTGAGCGCTGCAGCTCCTTCTTGATTGCGGGACCGAGTTCTGAGAGCACTGCCAGAATGTCTGAGCGCTTCACTGTGCAGTTGTCCTGGATCTCGTTGGCCAGTTGATCTATCTCCACCTTGTCAACGATTACAGTCTTACCATACCACTTGCGGTACATCTTTGTCATCTTCTCATTAGTGTTCTGATACTTCTTTACAAATACTGTCATAATTTCTTGTGTGTTTTTTAAATTGTTAATTACTAAAGTTTGTTGTTTGTTTTTGTGTGTCTTTCGCGATTGACAATGCAAAGGTAAGGACTATTTTTCATACGTACAATAGTTGATATGGGTAGACATTGTGGTAGGCATGTGGGTAGTACGGCTAATAATGCTCTGTTTCTTTATTCCTTTGCGGCTTTTACCCTTCTTTGCCATGTTATATGGATTGCGTGGCATCTTAACGTGAAGCACCACACAGCAGTGCTTAACAATCGACATAAAGCTCAGTGGCAGTCCGCAGTCGTCAGTAAGCGACTGCTCTTCGAAGGCACAGTAGAGCGCCTCCATCAGGTCTGTCGTCGTTCCTACCCATGAGAGTCCGTCGCTCTCATTATGCTCCATGAGTTTCTCCACTTCCTTGGTCACGGTCTGTCGGGCTTCTCTCAATAGTGCCATCTTCTCTCTGGCGGCAGCCAGTTTCATTTCAGCTGTTGTTTCCATAATTTGGTTCTTAGTGTTTCGTATAATATATAATATGTTTTTTAGAGGTTAGAGGTGAGAGTTTTTACCATCTGTCTGTTCGGTCTCCTTTCGGTGTAGCTCACATGTACCCAGAAATGGCCAGTCTTGGTATTTCGTTCCAAGAGCAGTTGGTCGAACTCGAGATTATTCCTTATGAAATCAAAATACTCGCGTGCCCTCTCTTTGGTGGGTGTATAAAGGTCGGCAGCCTCGCCCAGACGGTGCTGTGAGTTTGTCACTCCCCCTACTACATAGTTCACGCAGTCCGACCTGTATCCGCTTACCACTACCACCTTTCCGCATGCCTGTCTCAGTGGTTCGAGCACCTTCTGACAGAGTGTCCTCAGTCGGGCAATGATCACCTCTGGCTGGTTCATACGGTTTATTATCCCCAGTCGTACACATGTTTGCGAGTAGCACATCTCCCTAAGTGTGAAGTGAGGTGCCAGCCTCTCGTCATAGTCTATGCCCTGGTCCAGGTCTAGTCCTGCGTTCTTAGGGTCGTTCCACTCTACCTTAAATGTCTCTCGATTGTTTTTGTTCATAAAATTGTTCTTCATGGTTGTGTGTTGTTTGTTTGATTGTTTAACATGTTTACTATTTGTTTTTATGAATAGTTTCTTTTTGGTTTTCGGGGGCAAAATTATTGTTTAACAGTGCACAAAAGGTTCGTTTCCCAAACTTTATTTGTTAAAATTGCTCGTTTTTCAAACTATTTAACTGTTACAAGAAAATCAGGTAATTAGCCGCCGATAAGCGCGAAAAGTGTTAATTTTTTTTAATATTATAGTTAAAGCAATAATATTGTACGTAAGAAACGAACAATAATTATTACCTTTATACCCTTAAATAGTTAACAATCGTATTGACTATCAACTATCAATAATAATCATTATGATTACTGAATTTCAATCTATTAGAAGACAACATTGGCAGAAAGTGCTGCTGATAGCTCTTTTGACATTGCTCATGCCACAAAGCATTTGGGCAGACGATGACCTGGAAACCACGTTTATAGGTGACCGAACCTACTACGTGCTTCGCAGTAGAAGTGACTGGAACAAGTTCAATGATCTGGTGCGTAAAGCAGCAGGAAAGTCGGATGTTAACGCCATCATGGATGCTAACATCACCATCACTGAGCCTGTTGGTTTGGATGTGTCTCCTTTCCGAGGTGTGTTCGACGGCAACGGCCACACGCTGAGAGTCAAAATTGACTGGGGAAACAACTACTATGCTGCTCCTTTCCCATCGGTGAAAGAAGTGACCATCAGGAACCTGAATGTGATAGGCTCTGTCAACGGCCACAGACATACTGCCGGACTTATTGGCCATACTGCTGACTCCTCACCCATCACCATTGAGCGAGTATCGGTGAACGCCAATATCACTACTATAGAAAAATTTGTGGGCGGATTCATTGGCAATGCCGGCAAGTCTGATGTTTTTGTTACCGACTGTAAGTTTGGCGGCACACTTACTGCCAACGGTGCCAACGACTCTTTTGGCGGTGCCATTGTGGGCTGGGGTGAGAGCGGCGGACGCTGGACTATGCACCGTGTCTATGAGAGCGGCACATACAACAGTATAAACCATGCCGGCTTCAGCTATTATAACAGTGGCGGTACCGTGGTATGGGGCAAGAACGACAACAGTACCCTGTGTATATCATATTACAACTGGGGCGAAATGGCTTCCGACTGTAAGGATATAAGTGAATCGGAAGCGGAGACAAAGATGAACGGTGAGAAGGCCGGCTCATGGACGTATGTCTATGGCAAAGCTCTGCCCGTGATGAAAACATGGCCATCGGCCGACGACGTGACCTTTGAGACCTACGACATGATTCCGGGCACGGAGAAGGGCGAGGAGAACATGCTGAAGATCCCGTTCTCGTGTGATAAGCCCATACTCTGGATTGAGGGCAAATATACCAATGAGAAAGGTGAGACGAAGACCATCAGTCGCATGACTTTCACAAAGAACACCTATTCTAACTTCATCATGGTGCCTGCCACCGAGCAGCACAAGGACCTCACGCTGACAGCCAAGCTGCAGGTGGGTATCGTCACTAAGACCATTAAAAATGATGACGATGCCGTGATGCACAATCCGCTGAACCTGAGCGCCGAGTTACTGCGATTCAAGAAGGACAGTCTGGTTAATGCCGGCACCGTGCTGCTGAAATGGAAGACCAAGGAGCCGAAGTACAAGGACGTTGTTGATGGCGACCAGTTCATCATTTTGCGCTCTCTGACAGGCAAGATGGAGGACATGGAGAGCATTGGCAATGCGCCGCTCGACGATGCCACCACAGACTATACCTACAGAGACGAGACGCTCATAAGCAGTCTGGAAGCTAAGCACATGGATCTGAGCACAGCTATTCCGCAGGTTAGATATATCGTGGTGCGCTCCGCAGCCCAGCAGTTGTGGGGACTTACCGATAATGTTGCCTCTGCCAATATAGGCATGTCGCTGAACATGCTCCATCTGCTGCGCATAAGCGACTATGCTGCTAAGTGGGAGAGCGAGGCCGACCGCACCATCAACGTTACATGGCAGTATGCCGACGAGAGTGGAGCCGTGTGGGACAACCGCGCGGAGATGAAGATGCTCATCACGTCGTATAACCGCGACAAGGCTCCAGTAGATACCACCACCTACGTGCTCACAGCCGAAGAGATGTCGGCATGCAAGAAGGTGGTGACGCTGAAGCGCTCGTGCGTAAACTACAAGATTGAGTTCTTAGTAGATAGCGTTAAGTCACCGCTGCCGTTGAAGATTGACCTTATCAAGATACGTACTGCTGCTGACTGGAATGCTTTGGTGGACAATGACAAAATGAAGTTTGTATCGCTGGAGGCAGACATCACAGTTTCGGAACAGTTAAAATATTTCACAGGTGTCTTCGAAGGCAATGGCCACAAGGTAACCTACAATGTAAATAATGGCGACTATAGCTACCTCGCTCCGTTCAAGCAAGCCGCCAACGCTGTCATCCGCAACCTTAACGTGGCAGGCACAATAGAAAGCAGCAGGGAATATACTGCAGGACTGGTGGCTGAGACAAAGGGCGACCTGCTGATAGAGAACTGCGTCGTGTCATCAGAACTTATATCCACCAAGAGCGGCAATGCCCGTTGGGCCGGTTTCGTATCAGTAGTAAATGCCAACAACAACGTGACCATACGCAACAGTAGGTTCGAAGGTTCCTTCAAGGGCAGCGAGAGCAACAGCAACGGAGGCTTCCTGGCTTCTGTCAATGGCATCGCAACCATTGAGAACAGCCTGTTCGCCCCAAGTGACATCTCTACAAAGACTGACGCCTGCGACACGTGGGGAAGACCCATGTCTGACGGCAAACTGAACATCATCAACAGCTATGCCGCCAAGGAGTACAACAAGTATAGTAACTATTTCGTCATTGGCGACGCTGCCGACTGGGATGCTTTCCTCAAGGAGGCGAAATACAAGAGAGATATCAATGCAGTCTTGGCAGCCGACATCACCGTCACTACTCCTATGACGGAAACCAATTTCTATGGCATCTTCGATGGTAATGGCCACACGATACATGCAAACATTAGCAGAAACGGCGATGCTGCCCTATTCCTCAATGGCTATGACTGCACCGTCAGGAACCTGCATGTGACAGGCACCATACTAGGCACCAAATATGTAGGAGGTATAATAGCAAGTATTTCAGGTTATTCTGTTACCATCACCAACAGCCGTGTTTCTGCAGAAACCAAGGGAGGCGATTACAATGGTGGTTTTATCGGCCAGGGCGGCCAATATCAACTTAACAATCTTGACAACTGTCTCTTCGACGGAAAGATTACAGGAACAGGCAACACAAAGGGAGCTGCATTCGTCAGCTTTGTCGGCTGGAACCAGACACGCATGAACAACTGTCTGGAGAATGGCCAGGCATACATCGGTCTGAGATACTATGGCCTCTGCAGCGACAGTAACATGGGCTTCACACCTCCCAACAGCACCAACAACTGGGGCTTCAACATGAGTGATGATGCAAACAACATGACAGTTGACAAACTCGTCACGCAGCTGGGTTCTACCAACTGGAAGGTTGTCAACGGCGAAGCCATCCAAGTGATGAACAGCGTTGCCTTAGCCAGCAGTGTGGCAGGCAAGAGCAATGAGCAGAGAGTAGAACTCCTGGGCAGCAACTGGATGATAGACAAATACGGCTTAGCCGTTCCCAAGCAGGAAGACAACACTCAGAAGGAGATTAGTGCACCGTCAACAACCATACCTGCCTTCTACTATGAGAACTTAGGCCACATAGACCAGAACTCACTTATTGTACAGACGCTGCAGACATCAACACTGCTCACATGGGCCAACGTTGATGACGAGCCTGTTGACTACTATGAGGTATGGCGTCGCGACATGGGAACAGCTTCCAACCCCTCAACGGGAGAGTGGACACTCATTGCCACCCTGCCTACCGAGATGCAGTATGAAGACAAGGGCACATCGCCTGTACACAAGTATGAATACAAGGTGCGCGGCGTGACCAGCTGTGAGGGCCTCAACTACGACGAGACCAAAGCAGTGGAGGGCACCTGCGTGCAGACAGCTACCGTGGAGGGCTACCTGCGCTTCGCCGACGGCACTGGCATACCAGGCAAGAAAGTCATCACCACACTGGCCGACAACACCGAGGTATCCAGCATGACCGACGAGAGCGGCTTCTTCCGCCTGAGCGAGCTGCCATATATCGATGAGAAGGAGACCAACTACAAACTGACCACTACGCTGATTGGAGTAGATCCAAAGACCATCACCTTCGGCACTGAGCCCGGTGACAACGTGCTGAAGGACGTTGTGTTCGAGATTACACAGAGCGTCAAGGTAAGCGGCTATGTGCAGTACAACGGCACGAGCATCCCAGTACAGGGCGTATCGTTCAAGGTCGATGGCTATGAGGTTCACAATGCCGCAGGCAAGGTGACCACCGATGCCGAGGGTAAATTTGCCTTCCGTGTGCTTAGTGGTGCTCACGACAGCATTCAGGCCGTGATGAACGGCCACACGTTCTATCGCGACGGTATCTATCACGAGAGCGACAACGACCCCGACACCAAGACGAAATATGACTTCACAGCCGACAATGCAGGCATAATGTTCTACGACGACACCCGCGTGAAGCTCATCGGACGTGTTGTCGGTGGTAAGGATCAGGGCGCGATACCTCTGGGCAACTCACTGTCACGCAACAACCTGGGCGACGACTTGGAGATGGTGCTCGCACTGGAGGGTGACAAGTCTTCACGACTGGTATGGGACATCAAGGACCGCAACAAGAAGGAGCGCAAAGAGGTATTCGTACACAAAGCTCACGACAAGAAATATGAATATAAGACAACAGTTGTCACCACGCTGAACCGTATGGTTATCACTCCCGATATGCATACAGGTGAATACGAGGTGATGCTCCCGCCTGTGAAGTGGAAGATTCAGCAGATCACTGCCAAGGGTTATGCCACACTGTTCCAGGACGGACAGATGAACGACGTTATCGACCTCTCTGACTCGCTGACACTCCATAAGGATACCATCAACGGTGAGTGGAAGACCGCCATGGGCGTTGTCATCAACCAGGTGGAAGAGGAGTATAACGCTAAGTACAGCCGCATCTATCACTCGCCAGTCATCATTGACTACAAGCAGCAAGGCTTCGACCCATTCAGCTACTTCGGCGACCGCTACTATGCATTCAAGAACCTCTCAGGTACGAAGGAGAAGCTGGCACTGGCCTACGGAGTGAAAAAAGCCAACTGGCCTAAGGGCAAGCGCGACTCGCTGGAGACGGTCTATACCTTCGGCTATCCGGTGTTCAGCATAGACAAGAAGTATGGCATCAAGATTTCGGCTACCGAGCGCTACTACTACAACAACTATGCTAAGAGCGACACCGTGGATATTATCAAGCTGAGCGGAGGCGAGGTGACCATACACAACGGCATGGTAAGCTCTACACACAGCGAAGTGGTGAAGCTCGACAGCGTGGGCGAGGCCAACTATGTGCTGGAAGCTGCACAGACGCCATACCTGCTCACTGGCAAGAATGCTCTGCGCACGGTGAGCATGACACTGGAGATGGACGGCACGCACTACGAAGCAACGCCTCTACGCGCGTACATATTAAATATTCAGCAGCAGCAAGGTGCCAAGGACATCATCAGCTACTCTACACCACAGCTCATCGACGTGCTGCGCGACCCGCCCGGTGGCGCTTCTAAGGCTACGCTGAGCAAGGGCTCTACACTGAAGTACTCATACACCATGGACATGAAGTGGAGCGCTGGTGTAAGCATCAACGTTGGCATAGGCTCTGGCGTGAACAGCTTCACAGGTGTTGTTGTTGCCCCAATGGGTGCCGGTGCCGTGGGTGGTGTGAACAATGGTGGTTCGAGCACCTTCGGAACATCAATAGACCTGGTATGGTCGGGCAGCGGACAGCGTGCGTTCAACTATACCATGACAGCCAAGGAAGACATCTCTACCAGCACCGACAAGAAGCTGGTGGGTGCCGCTGGCGACCTCTATATCGGTGTTGACCAGAACATTGTGGTGAAGCCTGCCACAGCAATACGTGCCATCCCTGACAGCGTGTTCCGTCAGATGGGCGGACTCTTGAAGTCAGGTCGCACGATAGAGATAGCCCAGGGACGTGACGAGAACGACAGTCTGCTGCACCTCGTACGTGACGAGGTGGTGACCTACGGACCTGTTGTCAACTCAACGTTCGTACATTCACAGGACTACATCGTCAAGCAGCTCCTGCCTTCACTGACAGAGCACATACTCTCACTGATGTTCACAGGCACTGAGGCCGAGGCAAAGGCACAGGCAGAGGCTACTGGCAAGCCCGTCTATCTGTCACTGGTCGGTAAGGACGATCCCGACTTCGGCTCGAAGTACAAGATGATTCTGCCAAAGGATGCACCTGCCAACACTGAGAATGAGGTGGCACGCTACCAGCAGAACATGCTGAAATGGGTAGAGATGATTGCCCAGAACGAGAAAGAGAAACTGGAAGCCAGAGACCTGGTTAAGAACTTCGATATCGACGGTGGCGGCTCTCTGAGCTATAGCGAGACATTCTCGAGCGACTACTCAGTGGCTAACTCCTTCGTGAGCCCCATCACCGCAGGCACTGCCGGCTATTTCGACAACAAGACAGGCGATGACCTCATGGGTGTGGTAGCAATAGTAGGACCTGTAGTAGCAAAGATTCTTGCCAACATTCTTACTGGTAAGGCAGGCAAGACAACAAGCGAAACACAGCTCGACGGCGATGAGGACGGCTTGAAGATCAGTGTAGAGGCCGTGGGCTTCACATTCAAGTTCAGCCTCTCACCATCCATGAGCTTCAGCGTCACTCCAAAGAACACCGAGTCAAAGTCTTACTCACGCACAGAGAGCTTCTCTATCAGCATGGATAAGAGGAGCCATCTAAACTTCGATGTATATCGCGTAAAGACCAAGACCGACAATCTGAAGAGCACCGACCCACTCGACGTGTTCTATAACAACAACTTCTACGACATGGTGGACTACAACTATGACCACATGAAGAAGGAGGTCGATGTAAACAAGTTCACCTATTCACGCAGCTTCGTCTATCGCACACGTGCCGGCGCTACCTGCCGTCCATGGGAGGACGAGCGCAAGACTCTGTTCCACGAGACGGGCACAATGCTTGACGAGCGCACGAAGAAGATTGAGAACCCTATCATCAAGATGGACAAGCAGAGCATCAGCGGCGTGCCGTTCGGCGAGCCCGCCCGCTTCAAGCTCTACCTTACCAACGAGAGCGAACAGCCTGAGGCTGCCTATTTCTACTTTGACATCTATCAGGTTGAGAGGACTAATCCTGACGGTGCTAAGATGATGGTTGACGGAATACCTCTTTCCGGTAACGGACGCACTATTGAGATACGCCCGGGACAGGTGACAGAGAAGACCCTCGAGGTATATGCCGGCGAGAAGTTCGACTATAAGGGCCTTGAGATAGGCGTCATCTCACAGGGCGACTTAGATTGTAATCAGACGGTGGCATTCGATGTGCACTACCTGCAGACCGCAGGCGACATTGCCATCTCTTCGCCTGGCGACAAGTGGATAATGAACTGCGACGCACCTTACGAGGAAGGCAAAGGCTGGTATCTGCCAGTCATCATCAGCGGCTTCAACAAGAACCAGCATAACTTCGACCACATAGAGTTCCAGTACAAGGAGGCTACACGAGGCGACGACTACTGGACAAACCTCTGCGGATACTATGCCGACTCTACCATCTATCGTGCTGCAACAGGTACGAAGGAGATGATACCTGAGAACGGAAACATCGTTGCACGATTCTTCGGCGACGGTCAGGTGATGGAGAAAGGCTACGACCTGCGTGCAGTACTGTTCTGCAGGAATGGCAATTCGTTCCTCACCAACTCATCGAAGGTGCTGACAGGCGTCAAGGATACACGCCGTCCGGAGCTCTTCGGTACGCCAGAGCCAAAGGACGGACTGTTGGCTGCCGGCGACAACATCGTCTTCAATTTCTCTGAGGACATAGAATATAACTACCTGCAGGAAACCACTAACTTCGAGGTGATGGGCGAGACCAATGAGACCTCTGTACAGGAGTCTCCATCACTGATGTTCGGTGGCATAGGCTTTGCCTTGTCACAGGCACGCCGCAACTTTGCAGAAAAGAGCTTCACCATTGAGATGATGATCAAGCCCAACGACATTGCTGAGGAAATGCCAATCTTCTCACACGGCAGCGACGGCAAGAAGCTGGAGCTGTGGCTGACGAAGGACAAGAAGCTCAAGGCCATTGTTGACGGACGTGAGCTGCTGGGCAACAACACCATCAACACCACTGGATTCCAGCGCGTGGCCATGGTATTAGACAACAGCAAGAAACAGCTGATGCTCTACAGCGAGGAACAGGACGGCAAGTTCGAGAATGTGACCTACAGCGGTTACGGCGCATTGGTTTACGGTGCATCTAACGGCTTTAGGAAGTACTACAAGGGTCGAATGCTGGAAGCCCGCGTGTGGAACCGCGCACTTGACCTTGCAACACTGAACCGCTATGGTAACAAGCTGCTCACAGGCTATGAGCTCGGACTCACCGACTACTACCCGATGAACGACGGTAAGGGCATCTTTGCCCAGGATCTGGCACAGGGTGGTCATCTGACACTGATCGGCACCACATGGACACTGCCTCAGAGCATGTCGCTGAAATTTGACAAGAACGAGCAGCGCGCAGGCAAGTACAAGGGTCTGCAGCTCATTCCAAAGTTCTTCGAGCGCGACGAGGAGCAGAACTACACACTGATGTTCTGGTTCAAAACCGGTGAGCAAAACGGTACGCTGATAGCTAACGGCTCAGGCCGCAAGACTGACGAGGGTGCCAAGAACAAGTTCTTCATTGGTTTTGAGGATCACATACTGTGGTATCGCAGCAACAAATATGAATATAACTTAGGCGACGAGCTCTGCAATGATGTATGGCACCACTATGCAATGACAGTGAACCGTCCACGCAACGTGGCCAGCATCTATATCGACAACGAGCTGAAGGCACAGTTCACTCCCGATTCGCTCGGCGGTATGCTCGGTACTCGCTTCTACTTAGGAAACACTGTTTACCAGAAGGAAGGCGATGCCACAGTGCTTGAGGAACATGCCCTGACGGGTTACATAGATGGTATAGCCCTGTTTGAGCAGGCACTGCCTATCACGCTCATCAAGCGTTATACAAACAAGGCACCCGGTGGCACTGAGAAGGGTCTGCTGACCTATGTGGACTTCGACCATCAGGAACGCCAGAAGGGCGGTGAGCTCGTCATGGAGCCCTACCCGCTGAACAAGGTGGTGAAATATGACGACGACGGCAAGCCATCAGAGCAGCACGACAGCGTGTTCGTTGACCCCGTCAATGACATCCAAAACCGCATTGACCGTAATGTTGGTGCACCTATGCAGGCACACGAGTCACTGCGCAACCTGAACTTCAGCTTCGTAGGACGCAACAACCAGCTGCTGGTTAACATCGACGAACAGAGCTCGCGCATCAACAAGCGCAAGATCTACGTCACCGTATCAGATATTCCTGACAAGAACGGTAACTTCATGTCATCGCCAGCAACGGAGTGCTTCTTCGTGAACCGCAACCCATTGACATGGGACACCAAGCGCTACACAGAGGTAATGCAGGTAGGCCAGCAGAACTATATCAGCCTTGACATCATAAACAACAGCGGTAAGGCACATACCTACACCATTGAGAATCTGCCACGCTGGATGACGGTTGACAAGGTAAGCAACATTGTTGACGCCCTGGATAGAGACCATGTGCTCATCACCATCAGCAAGGACGTTAACGTGGGCACCTATGACGACATCATCTATCTGACTGATGAAGACGGAATGTCGGAGCCTCTGGCTTTGGATATCACCATTGAAGGCGAAGAACCGGAATGGACTGTTGACCCACAGATAAAGCGCTATTCGATGAACGTCATCGGAAAGGTGTTCGTAGGCAATACCATGGTCACCGACTCACGCGACTTGGTGGCTGCCTTCGACCAGAATGGACGCTGCATGGGTGTGAACAATATCGAGTATAATTCAGAGACAGGAGAGAGCATGCTCTACATGACTATCTATGACAGCACAACAGTTGCCAACCGCCTGTTCTTCAGCCTGTGGCACTACACAACAGGCAAGATAATGCAGCTGAGCACTTCAAAGCTGGTTAACTTTGCTGAACAGACCATCGCAGGCTCTGTGTCAGATCCTATCATGATGTTCACCGATGACAAGTATATGCAGAGAATAAGCCTCAACGAGGGCTGGAACTGGATATCTTTCAATGTGTACAACGCTGCCTTTGAGAGTGTGCCTTCAATTCTCAACATGTTCCCATGGCAGGAGGGCGACATCATGACCGAGGACTCTGAAGACCTGACACTTATCTACAGAGACGGAACATGGAACTGCAACAGCGACAAGAGCATTAACCAGATAAAACTGTCGCATGAATACTGCTATCGCGTGAAGGTTAAGCACGATAATAAAATAGACTTCTGGGGCACAAGCTTCAAGACTGATAAGGACCGCACCATAGTAGTAAAGCCAAACTGGAACAGCATTGGTTACACACCGATGGTGAACCTGCCCGTGGCAACGGCATTGGCAGAGTATTACGACCATGCTTCTGACGGCGATGTCATCAAGAACCAGCATGAATTTGCAATGTTCGTGAACGACGGTGCCGGTGGTGGCAAATGGCATGGCACTCTGAAATACATGAAGCCCGGTGAGGGCTATATGCTCCGCCGCCTGAAGAAGGACACCATCTTCTTCCGCTATCCGTACTACGAGCCGGGAACGATCTTCATTGACGGTAGCTCTTCATCTGAATTAAAGAGTAAGAAGACATCTCGCAATGCTACAACAATGAACCTGGTGGCAAGAGTTGAGGGCATTGACATGCTGGAAGGCGACAAGCTCGTGGCATATGCTGCCGGTGAAAAGGTTGGAGAGACCTGCATCGCACAGTCTATCGATGGTGAAGAGGACATCTTCTACCTTAACATCGGAGGCGACGTGACGGTTCCGCTATCGTTCGCCATCGAGCGCGGTGATGACATCATTGCCACTACAGGCGATGTGATGACCTATGAGGCTAATGCCATCAGCGGTAGTCCCACCAACCCGACGAAGATCAATTTCACACAGCGTGACATGATCCATACTGACGGCTGGTACACCGTGGCAGGCGTGAAGCTCAACGGCAAGCCATCACAGAATGGTGTGTATATCTTTAACGGAAAGAAACAGGTAATTAAGTAAATACCCACCCCCTACCCCTCCCGAGGGGAGGGGGGTGAAAATAGATTATACGATTATGAATACTACTTATATTACAAGGGGCGTATGGAAGAGCTTGGTGCTCTTTCTGATGTTTGCTTTTGCTGGCTGTTCTACAATGGAAGAAGATAATAATGATGGAGCAACGTTTGCTACTTCAGCATATCCGGAGTGGAACATTAACCAGCTGCTTATGGGCAATGACCCTGTACCAAACTGGATTGCACCCGACCCATCGAACTATGAGAGTTCTATGTTCATCATGGTTCAGTTGCAGGAAGAGTTGGTACGCTATTCTACCGATGCCGATTGCATGACAGTGTTCATTGGCAACGAGTGCCGTGCCACCCCTTCAACACGTAACGTCAGCAAGAGCGGCAACATCTATTTCGTGCTGAAGATACGTGGCAACAACGAGGACCGCAATGTTAACTTCAGCCTGCGCTATTATTGTGCAAAGCTGCATAAGATATTCACCCTAACAGGCAATGAGTCGTTCGCAACAGAGCGCACCTATGGCGTTGACGAAGAGTTTGAGCCGCAGTTCCTGAATGGCGCTACGAAATATCCTATCATAAGCTATCTTGACGTGACTCTTCAGGACAACCCGCCATTCACTCCTTCCATCGAAGATGAAGTGGCAGTGTTTGTTGGCGATGAGTGTCGCGGCACAGGCAGGCTTGGCAAGAAGTTCAGCGTGTTGAGCAACACAGATGGCGAGAACATGCAAGTGCGTTACTACAGCAAGGAGAAGAATGGTGTCTATACCTTTAATAAGCCTGTAGTAATAAATAAGAATACAACAAACAAGGTTACATTAACATTTTAGGAATTATGAAACAGAATAAAAGACTATGGTATTTTTCTGGAATAATGGCTGTCGGCTGTCTGCTGGCTCTGAACAGTTGCGAGCACGACATGGACAAGTATCAGAAGAAGCCAGTGCCGTCAGACGCAGAGCGTGTCAGCTATGCTGAGAAAGTGTTGGGCATAACTATCGACAAGCAGCAAGACTGGGTGCTCACAAAGGAATATAGCGTGAAGATTATTGCAGATGCTGACTTGCAGGACATCTTCGAGGTGCGTGTGCTCAACGCCCACCCCTATGCTGAAACAAATGCCATACTGGCTTCCTCAGCGGCTACCAACGGCAATGAGGTAACACTCCGATTCCGTTCGCCATTCGTTGCCGACAGCATGCTCTATGCTGCCTGTGTGACGAAAGACGGCAAGTGCATAGCCCGTCCGTTCATACCTGGTGTAGATGCGTCGGTATCGTTCATTGACAAGGCACCTAATCAGGCATCTGCACGCAGATACAAGGCTGCAACGGTTATCAACCCGCCACAGAGCACTATGTCTTACATCAAAGACTACTACAGCTTCATTCGTGCACTGAAGAAGGCACTGCCTGAGGGTAATGACAACCGCACTGTCATTGGCGGCAGTGACTATACCAATATCATACAGGTACGCAAGAACCCATACGACACCAATAGTCTGTTGCTGGCATATTTGGGCGGTAATAGTGGTCCTGACGATGATCTTTTTTACGTCTGGTATCCTGGTGGAACGACTGAGAACAAAGACTCCTTCCACATCATAGACAACTATCCTGCCGGCTGGATTACACCTAAGATGTCATTCGAAATGCAGGCTTATGAAGTGCCAAGTCACTATCTCAACGGACGCGACAGTTATGGCAATCTGTGTACCTACTTCTCACAGGGCGACATACTTGACCTACACCTGATGAAGAATGGCAATCTGCTTGACGACACCTCTTCACGAGTAAAGGTATATATGTTCAATGGCTATGTGTTCGTGGGATGTGAGGATGGTGACAACTGGGACTACAACGACCGTATGTTCTGGATGCCCTATGGTGCCGACCGTGTAGAGAAGGCCGAGGGTCTTCCTGTTCCGCCAGAGCCATCTGAACCAAAGGTATGGACATATGTATGGGAGGACAAGGACTATGGCGACTACGACTTGAACGACTGCGTGATAGAGGTTCAGGAAAACAAGAACGACCGCACAAAGCTTGACATCACGCTCGTGGCTCTCGGCGGTGCCCGTCAGCTGTGGCTTGGCTTCGACAATAAGAATGCTAAGACATACAAGGACTATACACCTGTGTGGAACAAGGAGCTTCACTCACTGCTGGACGTAGCAACCGGAACCTTGGTGAACACCGGTCGCGCATCGGCTAATCCCGTAAAAATAACGCTGCCTAAACCGGAAGGCTTCGACTTCCAGACCTGCTCTTTCGTGCTCGGTGCAAAGCACTCTGATGAAGACAAGAATATGATGGACTATGACAACGACTTCTACTACATCAAGATTGCTACCGTAGGTCAGGATCCTCATGGCATCGTCATTCCTGAAAAGTGGCAGTGGCCTACTGAGACGACATGCATCAAGGATGCCTATCCTAAGTTCAACACATGGTCGGCCGACCACACAAAGGCACAGGACTGGTATAAATATCCAGTAAGTGGAAAAGTTGTAAAGAGGGATAAGAAGTGAGAGGTCTCACCTCTAACCTCTAACATATTTCATAATCATTCCGCAGGCTGCACCGATAGTGCAGCCTGTTGTGTTTGCTGCAAGGTCGAGCCATTCGCCAGCGCGGGTGGCGGTGCATGTCTCCTGGATAATCTCTATGACTCCGCTCATCAGCGCTGGCGCAAGCCATGCGAAGAGAAACAGGCGCAGCGGCTGAAGAGTGCTGCGCCGGCGCAGATACTCCCACCAGATGATGCTTGTCAGCGTGCCATACATCACGAAATGTGTCCATTTGTCAATGAAAGCCACGTTACGCAACTCAGGAATATCGGGCGGCATGAACCAGATAGAAAGATACCATATCAGCGCTGTACACAACAGCGAAAACCTATAATTTGATAGGAAAACACGCATTTTAGTCATAATTATTCAAAAACGAGGTGCAAAAATAATATATTTTTATAATTTTGCAAAGTTTTTCTTACAATTTGATATGTCACAAACAGAAAGAGGTAATTTTGCGTCAAAGATAGGCATCATCCTTGCTACTGCCGGCTCTGCCGTAGGCTTGGGCAATGTGTGGCGTTTTCCATATCTGGCAGGCGAGAACGGCGGTGCCGTGTTCATCATCATCTATTTCGCGTGTGTGCTTCTGTTGGGCATCCCCTGCATGCTCAGCGAGTTCATCATAGGTCGTCATGCACAGTCGAACACCGCGCGTGCCTATCGTAAAATGTCAGGCGGCACGGCATGGACCATTGTGGGGTTCATGGGTGTGCTCACCGGCTTCCTCATCACTGGCTACTATGCCGTCGTCAGCGGATGGTGTCTGCAGTACATGTGGGCATCCATAGTAGGACACATGTCGGGCGAGCCCGCCTATTTCCAGCAGTACTTCACCTCTTTCACCCAAAGCGGCTTCAAGCCGTTGATATGGCTGTTAGTAATAATGTCAATGACGTTCTTCATAGTGCGCAGCGGTGTCCAGAGCGGCATTGAGCGGGCGTCAAAAGTGCTCATGCCTACCCTATTCATCCTGCTGCTCATCATCGTCGTGGCATCGTGCATGCTCCCCAACGCCGAGGCAGGCATACTTTTCATGCTGAAGCCCGACTGGTCGTCAGTAACCCACGACGTGTTCCTCTCCGCACTGGGACAGTCGTTCTACTCGCTCTCCATTGCCATGGGCTGTTTGTGCACCTATGCCAGCTATTTCACACGTAAGACCAACCTCTCTAACTCTGCCATTCAGATAAGCGTCATAGACCTTTTCATAGCCATTCTGGCAGGTCTCATGATCTTCCCCGCAGCATTCTCCGTGGGTGTAAGACCCGACAGTGGTCCGTCGCTCATCTTCATAACCCTTCCCAACGTGTTCCAGCAGGCTTTTGGAGCCTCACAGGTGCTTCAGTACAGCATGTCACTGATGTTCTACTCGCTGCTAACCCTTGCCGCCCTCACGTCGCTAATGTCGCTCGTAGAGGTAGCTACGGCATTCTGTCATGAAGAGCTGAAGATCTCGCGTCGCAATGCCACACTGCTCGTCGTAACATCGGCCTCGCTCATCGGTGTGTTCTGTTCGCTGTCACTGAGCGGCTATGACGGTCTCACGGTTCTGGGAATGTCTCTCTTCGACCTCTTTGACTTCGTCACTGGTCAGATATTCCTGCCCATCGTAGGTTTCCTCACATGCATCTTCATTGGCTGGGTGGTGCCCCGCAAGGTGGTATATGACGAGTTCACTAACGACGGTACTCTGCGCGACACGTTCTTCCGTCTCTTCCTATTCCTCGTGCGCTTCGTCTGTCCGCTCTGCATCCTCGCCATCTTCCTCCACCAGTTAGGAGTGTTCTAGGGATCACTTTGTCTGTCTGGCTTGTGCCTTTGGCTCACGTCTGGTGTCCCAGAAAGCGGCTATGTAGAGGGCATCGCCTTTGACATAATAGACAATCTTGTTGAGCCGACGTACTATGATGCTTCGGTAGCATTGTTTACGATGGGCGAAAAGAGGGTCTATCTTGCCCATCGTGGGCATGTCGGCCAAGGCATGCGTAGCCTGTTCAACCTCGTCCATGAATTCCTGACGGATGCGCTCGCCAAAATCCCGCAGGACATATTCCTCTACCTGATGCAACTGGGCGGCAGCTTGCTTGTGCCAGTGAATCTTCATACGCTTACTTTTTCCTTGTGGTGGAACACTTCGTCGTTAGTCAGGTACTCACCGGCCTCAAAGGCGGCTTCTGCCTCGTCAAGCATTTCGTCAATCTCCTGCATCGTGTAGGGGCGCAACCGCTCGTTTTCCTCTTTCTTTGCTTGCTCTATGAGGTGTTCCCCCACCCAGCGCATATTGTTCGGCGAGAGTGTGCCATAGAGATAGTCAAGAAGACTTGTTAGTGTCGCTGTACTCATAACATTTCCTTTATGTTAATTGGTTTCGATGGTGCAAATATACAACAATTTCCCGATAATCCTGCGCTTTCAGCGGTTTTTTAACGCGTCACGGGATCATGGGGACAGATACTGTTTTTGAAGTGAATTCAACGAATTCATTCAAAAACCTGTCCCCATGATCTCCGCGTTGTATTCGGGGACAAAAGTACTTTTTTTCTGAATCCCCAAAGAAAAAGCTCGAAAAAAGCTAGAAGTTGAGGGCTTCTGGCTTTGTTTTTTTTTGTATTAGAAAATGTAGTTCTGCCAATTTCGTAATCCGTTATTGGCAGTTCTGTAATCCAAATATGACTAAGCCAAAAACCAAACTCGTCGACTTTGGTCACCAAACTCGTCGACTTTGGTCACCAAACTCGACGAGTTTGTAAAATAGTATCGTCAGAACCACATCGCAATTCAGTTTTGGCTATGCTACAGTTCAGTCTAAACAATGCCATAGCGTAGTCAGTACTATGGATCATGGGGACAGGTTGTTTGAAGTGAATTCAACGAATTCATTCAAAAACCTGTCCCCATGATCTTGTTTGTTCAAAGAACGATATCGTTTACCTCACGCGGGGTACAGAACCCGAGCGGGGAGCGTTCAGTTCTACGGCTCAATGGTGAACACAAACTTGATGCCATTGCCATCACCATAAATATCTCCGATGAACGATACGCTGGAGGCATTGCCGGTCCAGGTCCTTTTTACTTCGTTGCCCGACCAGCCTGTGCCTGATACGTCACAAAACCCATTAGTCACTACTACTTCAATCTTGGTGAAGTTGCCGAGGGTGGTGGTAAATGTTCCGTTTTCCTCGAAACTCTTTTCGTCGAAGTCTATAGAGCCGGCATTTATAGTGACACCGTCCTTGGTGAAAGAATTTCCACTGCCGGTTATATCATCGTTGTTCCACGTTACGGTGATGGGGGGAGCCATCTTCAGCATGCTCTGGTAGTATTTGCCGGCAGCAAAGGTCACGCTGGCCTTAGAGCAGGTGTAGGTCTTGCTGTCGCTGCCTGTGGCAGAGAATCTGACGGCCTGATCGCTGACGGCGGGCAGGGCGACATAGAGCTCGCTCGTAGCCAAAGCGGGGGTGATGACGTAGTTCTGCGCACCAATGGTGATGGTCAGCGAATTCACGTCGATGGTAGCCGAGCCGTTGGCATTCTTGGTGGTGAACTTGAAGATAGCATTCTGTGCGACCAGCTTCGTGACGCCAGCCAGGTTGTGATTATCCTTGTCTATAGTGGCCGTGCCTACGCGCACTTCGGGGCAGTTACCGATGGTGCCGCCCTGCGCGGCCAGTGCTGTTGCGACATCAGCACCCGTGTTGGCGGCGTTGGCAGCCGATGCAGGATAGACTATCTTACATGCTGTGTTGTTGGCCAGCGATGAAGGAATGGTGAACGTGATGGTAACGGTCGAACCGTTGATGCTCGATACCGTAGCTACGCGCTTCACGTTGCTCGTTCCGTCGTTGTACAGGATGGCAAACTGATCGTCAGCTTCCCACGTCGAGGCGATGTTGCTTCCGTCGATGCTCAGGGCGCGGGTCGTGGCGTCGTCGGAGCTGACGGTTGCGGTGATGGTTATCTCGTTGTTATCGGGTTGCTGGGCGATGTCGTTGTCGTCGTTGCTGCAAGCGGCAAATGTCAGAGCCAGTGCAGCCATCATGAAAATCTTTGTTGCTTTCATTGTCGTTTCATTTTTATGGGTTCTACACTGTGTGGATTAGAATGAGAAGGGATCGCCCCCAGGTGTGTATGGATCACTGCCAGGAATGACATCACCGCTACCAGCCTGCTCCTGTGCCTGTCCGCCTGCGAGTGTCTCGCCGGTGGTCCAGTCCTGTACGGTGACGCTTGCCACCTCAATCCTGTTCTTACCCACTACGAGGTTGAAGGTGTAGCTGTTGCCTGCCTCCAGTTCGGGGATGCCCTTCACGAGGAGGGTGCTGCCTTCGCCGTCGCTCAGCTGGATGAAGCGGGCGCCGCTGTCACCATAGCCAGGCACTACGAGGGCGGTGAAGGTGGAGTTCTGACTCCAGCCCCACCCATCGTTGCTGCCCTGTGCGTATGGCTGGATTTCGGTGCTGCTGCCCGTGGGATTGCCGTCGGCAATGCCGCTGGCTTCGCTGTAGATGCGTACGTTGTCGACGGTCTTCTGGTCGTCACGGTACTGGCTACCGAAGCCGCTGATGCGTACGATGACGCGGGCCATCTTGCGCTCCAGCTGCATCTGGATGTCGCTGCCGCCCTCGGGACGTGAGATCACCTGCTGGCGGGTCATGTAGTCGGCGAGGGCTATCTTTGCCACGCTGCTCTGGTCGGTGGGCACGGTGAAGGTGGTCATCGACGTGCCGGTGGTTGCAGGATAGTAGGCCGAGAAGGTGAGCATGTTCTGTGTCCAGAGGAGGAACTTGTTGGGCACTGCCTCAGTCCATGTCTGGTCTTCGGTTGACGTACACTGGAAGAGAACGGCCTCCTGGTCGTTGGTGCTGACGGCAATCTGGTCGCCGGCGTTGAACTCGCGCTGCGTGTCGTCGGTGGCGATGGCGTTGCTGCGGGTGGTGCCCTGGAGCGAGCCTACGGAGAAATTAAGACTCACGGCATTGTCGGGACGGAAGCCTGTTGTGACCTCGTCGTCGCTCTGGCAGCTGGCGAGGGTGCCCATGAGGGCGAGGGCTGCCATGGAAAGATATTTTGTTGCTTTCATATTGTTGTTTTCTTTTGACATAAATTACTTACTTTCTTTTTTAACATGTAATTGCCATGTAATTGACCATGTAATTTCTCATATAATTCTATTCGTGAATAATTAATGGATAATTCTTCGCTCATTGCTTTCTTCTTATAGGTGCTCAGGCGAGCTAGCTCGGAGCGTGGTAATTCGTGTTAAAATAATAAATTCACGCTTCACTTACTCCGTGCCGAGGTTGTCGCCGGGCTGGTCTTCCCATGAGCTGGCGCTGAAGGCGCGGGCATTGAGGGTCACGGTGTCATAGCCTACGGTGAGGGGCAGCGTGTAGTGCTTGCCCTGCTCCAGGGTGATGGCCTCGGTGTTGGTCCATGAGAACGAGCGCGTGCCAATCTTGAACGATACGGTCAGGGCACCGGCGGCAATGGTTTGCGGCACGACGATGGCCTCGTAGGTGGCATGGCTGTGCATGTCGGCATCGGTGCCAGCGGTGAAGGCGCACTGGTTAGCGAGGATGTCGGCAGCAACGGGAGTAGCGGCGGCGGTCACGGTGCCGTAGTTCTCGTTGGCAGTCTCCATGGCATTGAACTGGTAGCCGGCGTTGGTGCCCTTGATGGTGAACTCGGTGATGTCCGAGGCGTTGTTCAGCTTCGGGGCAACCTTGTAGAACTCGTTGGCCAGGTCGAGCGTCACGTCGAGCTTGGCCAGGGCGTGGTAGAAGTTGATGACCAACTTGCCGTTCTGCATCAGCGTCTCCTCGATAGAGGGGTTGGCGATGGTCTTAGTCGGCATGGTCAGCAGGTCCTGCTGCTTCAGCTTGGCCTCGGTGCTCTGGTCGGCAGCCACGGTGAGGTCGGCACCGACGATGAATTCATAGTCGCTGAATGTCTTGCCCTGCTTGTAGGCGGCAGTCACGGTGATGCTCTGCTGGTCGTTCTGCCAGAGCATACGGTTCACGGGTGTCCACTCAGTGCCGTCAAACTGTACGGTATTGAAGTAACTGTAGGTGGCTGATGTGGGGTTGACAATCTTCACCTGGAACTGCTGACCGTTCTGGTTCACGTCGCTGCCAGTGATGCTGGCGCGGGTGGTGGCGATGGTGGGGTCAACGAGGTTGGTGGTGAAGCGCATCACGCCGTCCTCGGGGAACTGCGACTGCTGCTGTACGGTCTCGATAGCGTCGTCGCTGGAGCAAGCCGTCAGCACCATGGCTGCTGCGGCTGCGAAGAAAATGTTTTTGATTTTCATAATACTTTAATTTGATTTGATTATAAATAATGAAATAAAATGTTACTGCAATGCCTGTCCGCCGCTGATGGTAGAGCCTTCAGTCCAGTCGTTGATGCTGACGGAGCCGAACTCTATCTTGTTGCGGCCCACGATGAGGTTGACGATGGTATATTTGCCTGCCTCGAGGGGGATGTCCTCAGCGTGGGTATAGACGTAGGCCTGGCCACCGATGGTGAGCGTGACGGTGCGGAAGCCCGTCTGCGGAATCATCAGGCCGCTGAAACTGCGGGCATAGCCCTCGGCAGCATCCTTGGCAGTGAGGGCGACAGCGTCCTGCTCACCGGCAGCGTAGGTCTTAGCCAGATAGTCGATGGTGCAGCTCTTGGCAGCTGTAGCCTCACAGGAAGTCACCTCGGGGGCAGCATCCCACTGGTTGCGGAAGTTCATGTTCACGTAGAGCTTCGCCATGGCGTGGTCGAAGGTCAGCGAGACGGGGTTCTGCGTGGCAGTGAGTCCGCTGAGTTGGCGGGCCACGAGCAGGTCACTCTTCTCATAGTCGGTGTTGTCCACCGTGTAAGGGTCGGCGGTGAAGTCGCTGACCGTACGTGCCGGATAGATGCCGAGGAAGTAGTGGGCTGTCACCATGTCGGCCCAGAGCATGGGCGTGGCGGGTGTCCACTTGCCGTCGGTACCGAGGCTATTGACAACGCCGTTGACCACCTTGTCGGCGGGAACCGTCGTAGCCGAGCCTGTCCAGGCGTAGATGCTGACACCATCACCAGCGTTGAACACCGTGGTATTGCCCGTTGTCGTGGCGCGGGTCAAGTCACCGATGCTCGCCTCGATGGTGATGTTTTTTGCGGCTTGCTGACCGGCAGAAGTCGCGTCATCGCTGCTGCACGCTGCGGCCAGGAGACCGAGGGCAGCCAGAGGGATGAATCTGAGTTTTTTCATCTTGTTGTTGTTTTTATTGTGATACATTGTTTATTATTTATTGGTGGGATTCAGGATTTCACCGCTAATGGTCCAGCCCTCCGTCCAGTCGTTGATGGTCATGGCCTCGAAGCGCATGTAGGGAGCGAGGGCGGCATACTGGAAGTCGAGCGTGTAGTAACGGCCCAATTCCATGCGGGGACAGTCGGCGGTAGAGACGAGCACATTGCCGTCGGCCTCGGTGGTGGTGATGCGCAGCAGCGAACGGCTCTGGCTGGCGGCGGTGGGCATCAGGCGCTTCTCCATTCCGAAGGCGGAACCGTCAGCCACGGTGGCGAGGGTGCCGAAGTCTGCCGCTGTCTGGTTTGCCATGGGTACGCCATAGCGACCGGCGGCATCCTTCTCAGTGAGCATGACACTCTCTGCCACCTGCTCTACGGCAATCGCCACGGTGGTGCCAGCGGGAACGCCCGTCACGTTGACGGTGAGCGTGGGCAGCAGGCGCTGGAGTTTGAACTCGGCCACGGTAATCTCGTCCTCGCGGATGGTGACGTGGGTCACGGCATACCACGACTGGCGGGGCGACGAGGCGGGGGCTTTCAGCGAGACGCTGGTGGGCACGAGCATGTTCTCGCTGGGTGCGCCCGTGGCGGTGAGGATGTAGCCCGACGGCTCGTCCATGTCGGCAGTGACAAGGATGTCGTACTCGCCTACGGGCAACTGCTGTAGCCAGTCGGCACTCTCCTCAATGGATGAGAACGAGCGGGCGCGGTTCACGCCATTAGCACCCTGCACCTGAAACGAGAGGGCGTTGACGGAGCCAATGGCAGCGGCATCGGCGGGGTCTTCCCACAAGAGTTGCGGAGCGACATAGCCCACGGGCTTGCCGTCGTACTCGTTGGGGGTAAATTCATGCTTGTCGTGATAGCAGGCGCAAAGAAGCCCTCCCCCAACCCCTCCCAAGAGGAGGGGAGTCAGGATGAGGGACTTTAAAATATAAGCTATCTTCTTTATCATTGTTGTTTTCATACGCTGACTTATTTTTGTTCGTTCATAATCAGTTCCACGCGGCGGGCCTGTTGGCTGTCGGCAGCATCGTGGTCGATGCCCCTGCCCTTGACAGGCTTCAGACGACTGGCATCAATGCCACGGCGCACAAGCTGACGCTTCACGCTGTTGGCGCGACGCTGAGAGAGCTTGCGGTTGTACTGCTTGCTGCCTATGTTGGAGGCGTGGCCGACGATGCTCAGCGTCACTTCGGGCTGTGCCTTCATCATGTCGGCTACGGCATCGAGCTTCGCAGTCTCGTCGGCAGAGAGGCGGCTGCTGTTGTGGGCGAAGTAGATGACGGGCAGTTCTGCAGGAGCGGCTTCCTCTACCTCGGGTTTCTGCTCTGCCACGGCAGTGGTCTCTGCTACAGGCTGCGCCTTCTCCACAACGGGCTGCGGCTTTTCTTCCACCACTGGCTTTTCCTCAACCACGGGTTGCGGCTCAGGCTCTGCAATGACAGCGGCTTCTTCCACGACGGGAGCGGCCTTGCCCTTCTTCCCGAAGTGATACGACAGTTTCAGACCGGCCTCATACATGAGGTTGCTCTTGTGGCAGTACTTGGGGATGTTGTCGAAGCGGTCGCCCGTCAGGCAGGTGATGCCGCCGTAGAGTTGTAGGCCAACGTTCTTGGCCACACGGTAGCCCACGGCAGCCTGACCGCCCAAACCGAGGTGCCACTGGCGGTCGAACTCCTGCTCGTAGCCCGTGGCAAGATGCTTGGTGCGCGTAGTGACGGCAGATAGTTGCGGCGACAGCGTGACAGACCACTTGCAAGTCGGCTGGGTCAGCAGCGACAGCACGTCGAAGTTGGCCTGCAGCCCGAAGCGCATCCAGCGGGTCTTGGCTTCGAGGTCGCGGTAGTAGTTGCCCTGCTTGCCCAGGACGGGGGCGAAGGTGAACTCGCCGTCGGTAGCGAGCCAGAACGGGTCGCAGTCGAGCGACGTCTGCTTCTGTCCGCCCATCGTGGCGAGGGCTTCAACTGATAACAGGCGGCTGAACTGATAGCCGCCGAAGACACCGAACTGAGCACCCCAGTGGGTCTTGCTCTCGGTGATGCTGCGGAACGTGGCCTGACCGAAGGAGGTGCCGCCGCTCAGCCCGGCATACCAACCGCGATCGTAGTCGCGGCTGTCGGTTTGGGCAAAGGCCGTCTGCACCCCTGCGGCCAGCATCGCCAGCAGCATGAGGATAGAAGTTGCTTTTTTCATAATAATAAAAATTGGATTAGATATAGACAAAAAACAATGAGGCTTCCCATGGCAGAAAGCATGGAAAGCCGTATATTTACACGCGCGGGCGCGAATTTTAATAAAGGTGGACTGGCTGTTAAGTACCTGAGAGAGAGAGAGAGAGAGAGAGAGAGAGAGAGAGAGTAGCAAAATTATTGGAATGGCCAAAAGAATCGGTCATTCTTTTCACTGCGTTGGCATTATTTAACTCTCTGCGGTACATAAAAAAAAAGGAAATTACAATGTGTCTAATATTAAAGCATACCAGCTTTGCTCTGTATATTTCATACTCGTCGTTCGTTTCTTCGTGGGGCAAAAGTACGTCTTTTTTTTGAATTTCCAAAGAAAATGTTCAAAAAAAGCCAGAAGTTTGGGGCTTCTGGCTTATGTTATTGGTGTTATGTGCAGGGTGGAAAACGGGATCATGGGGACAGGTTGTTTGAAGTGAATTCGACGAATTCATTCAAAAACCTGTCCCCATGATCTAAAAAGTCGGTGTTCCCCAGTCCTTGAATGGATTTTTGCGCAGATGTGAGTTGTAGTAGCGATGGTCGCCAGTTACCTCCTGACCAATGAACGAGGGCGCGAGATATGGCTCGTCGGGTGATGACAGTTCTACCTCAGCCATGACGAGACCTTCGTTGTCGCCATAGAACTCATCTACCTCGAAGGTATGACTGCCTGATGGCACGAGATAACGGGTCTTATCGATGATGCCTGGCTCACAGAGCTGAAAGAGATGGTCGGCCTCGTCGAGCGTTATCTCTTTCTCAAACTCATAGCGGGAGAGACCGCCATCGAGTGACGGTCCCTTGATGGTAAGATAGCCTTTGTCACCACGCTGGCGCACACGTACAGTCCGCCCATGGCCACTGCATATATAGCCTTGGCGTATGCGACTATGGCTCGTGGCAAGCTGCTTGTAGCTTTCGTCGGTGACAAGGAATTTGCGTTCTATTTCAATCATTTCTTTTCAATGTTTAGAGATAATACTCTAACCTCTTGCCTCTCGCTCGGCACGAAGTGACGCTTTGCTTGCAAAGAACTTCTCACCTCTAACCTCTAATTATTACACTCCCATCATGAACATCACCCATCCGATATAGGCGATAGCCAAAAGGATAAGTGCACCGATGATAGTCTTTACTACTGTTTCAGCCTTCTTTGACTGTTTAGCTTCGTAAGCCTTCTGCTTAGCATTGAGATGCTGTTCTTCTTTCTTTGACATAATGTTAATTAGTAATTAGTAATGAGTAATTAGTAATTATGATTACCTTTGCTCATTAATTGTTATTTTGTTTTTATTGTTTTGGTAATACTTGTTAATAACTTTATTATTTCAACACAATCATCATTAATAGAATTATATTCTTTATCATTAAGAGCGTCTTCTGAATGTAAACGACCTAACCAAAACTTGGTTTCGTTAGCCTCTTTTAAAGCAATAGTCATTTTTGTAAGAAAATCGGCTCTGCTTTGTGCATATTGACTCTCTGCAGTGTTAGCACCAACACTAGTACCGCTTCTATATATTTGTCTGATAGCGTCTTTTTCTCCCTTATCTTCATCTGTGAGGTATCTGCACATACGAATAATCCTATCAGCAAATGCTTCTGTTTTTATGATAATAGTATTCTCAGGTCTTTTCATATTGCAGAACTAATCATAATTACTAATTATTCATTACTAATTACTAATTAAATTACTCCTCCGTCACTGGAAACTCCATCAAATACGCTTTTATGAACTCATCTATCTTACCGTTCATCACTCCATCAACATCGCTGGTCTGATAGTTTGTGCGATGGTCCTTCACGCGCTTGTCATCGAAGACATAAGAACGAATCTGACTACCCCACTCTATCTTCTTCTTGCCAGCCTCAATCTTTGCCTGAGCTTCGAGACGTTTCTTCATGGCGCGGTCGTAGAGCTGTGAGCGGAGCAGAGCCATAGCACGCTCCTTGTTCTTTGGCTGGTCGCGCGTCTCTGTGTTCTCGATGAGTATCTCTTCTTCTTCGCCAGTGTCAGGGTCGGTGTACCAATAGCGCAGACGCACACCCGACTCCACCTTGTTCACGTTCTGACCACCGGCACCGCTCGAGCGGAAGGTGTCCCACGACAGTTTCGCAGGATCGACATATACCTCGATGGTGTCATCGACAAGTGGTGAGACGAATACTGAAGCGAACGATGTCATGCGCTTGCCCTGAGCGTTATATGGACTGACGCGTACCAGACGGTGAACGCCGTTCTCTGACTTCAGGAAGCCATAGGCATACTCGTTGCCCTCTATCTGCATAGTTACACTCTTGATGCCTGCCTCTTCACCATCGAGAAGGTTGGAGATAGACACCTTGTAGCCATGAGCCTCGGCCCAGCGCATATACATTCGCATGAGCATCTGTGCCCAGTCCTGTGCCTCGGTGCCGCCGGCGCCAGAGTTTATCTTCAGCACACAGTCCATAGGGTCTTCCTTCTGGCGTAGCATATTCATAAGCTCAAGTTCTTCAATAGCAGCCATCGCATGCTGGTAGTCGGCATCGACCTCTTCCTCGGTTACGAGCTCGTCTTTGTAGAAGTCAAAGGCCAGCTGCAGCTCGTCGGCCTTAGCACGGCAGTCGTGATAGCAGTCTATCCATTTCTTGATAGCCTTAACCTTCTTCATCTGTTCCTCCGCGCGCAGGCGGTCATCCCAGAAGTCGGGTGCCTGTGTACGAAGTTCTTCTTCTTCATACTCCACCTGTTTCTGGTCAATCTTCAGATAGTGATAGAGTTTCTCTGTCCTATCCAGTACGTCTTTCAGTTGATCTTGTGTAATCATTATTATTAATTATGGTGCAAAGGTACAGCGAAAATAATTATCCACAAAATTTTTTCGTATTAAAGACAACTTACAATTCTTATTAAACTATGCTAGTGTTCTTACTAAACTATGGTGGTGTTCTTACTAAACTGTGGTGGTGTTCTTACTAAACTATAGTGCAGTCTAGTCAGAGCTGTGGTATAGTCTAGTCAGTACTACAGCATAGTTTAATAAGAATTGCAGCTGTTGAAAAGTGTGGATAACTCTGTGGATAAGTGTGTGGATAAACACTTAATAACTGGTGAAAACAAATGAACGGAAGGGATGGGTGTGCAAATTAACAGTGTTTTGCACGGGTTTTTCATCACTTTTCCACTCTTTTTTGATGAAAAAAGATATAAACTTATTAATTTTGCACCGAATTTCGAAACGGTGGATAAAACATGCATCGTTCTCATTTTCAAAGAATAAGAGTTAACAGTTGGTGTGGATAACATGTTGACCATGGGTTGATAACTTTCCAGGCAAGAAAAAGCCAAAGAAGTTATCAACTTATCAACGTCACATCATACTTAACATTCTATTTTAAAAAGAAAAGAAAAAAATAATTAATAAAATAATGTGATGTTGAAAACCCCTACAAACGTTTCAGATCTGAAGGCTGCCATACGTGACCTTTGTCGTGAGAAGCAGGCAATAATACTTGCACACTACTATACTACTGGAGACATTCAGGAAGTGGCCGACTTCATTGGCGACTCGCTGGCTCTTGCTCGCAAGGCTGCTGCGACCTATGCGAAGGTTATAGTGATGTGTGGCGTTCACTTCATGGCTGAAACATGTAAGCTGCTGTCGCCTGAGAAGCTGGTGCTCTGTCCTGACCCTGCAGCAGGTTGTTCGCTGGCTGACTCTTGTCGTGCCGAGGACCTGAAGAAGTTCAAGGATGAACATCCTGGCTATATGGTTGTGTCTTATGTTAACACCACAGCTGCTGTGAAAGCTCTGACCGATGTTGTTGTCACTTCTGGCAACGCGAAGAAGGTTGTTGACCAGTTGCCAAAGGACGCGAAGATTATCTTTGGTCCAGACTATAACCTCGGCTCTTATATAAATGAGGTGACAGGACGCGACATGCTGTTGTGGAATGGTGGCTGTCATGTTCACGAGCGTTTCAGCGTTGAGCAGATAGTACGCCTGAAGAAGGAGCATCCTGAGGCAGTGGTTATGGCCCATCTGGAGTGTAAGGCTCCTGTGCTGGCTGTTGCTGATGTTAAGGGTTCTACTGCCGACATGCTGAAATATGCTAAGCAGAATAGCGCCAAGCAGTATATTGTGGCTACTGAGGCAGGCATATTGCACGAGCTTCAGCGTCAGTGTCCTGACAAGGAGTTTATTCCTGTTCCGCCAGAGATTCCAAGTGAGGAGTGTGACTCTCATTCATCTTGCACTTCTTGCAACGAGTGTCAATATATGAAGATGAACACTCTGCAGAAGATATATGATGCTCTGAAGAACGGACAGCCAGCTGTAGAGGTTGACCCAGAGATAGCTGAGCTTGCAGTGAAGCCAATAGAGCGAATGCTGCAGATGAGTTAAACAATAAAGAAAAATAAATTTAGGATAAAGATATGGCATTAAAATGTGGTATTGTTGGACTTCCCAACGTAGGTAAAAGCACACTATTCAACTGTCTGTCGAGCGCTAAGGCTCAGGCAGCAAACTTCCCTTTCTGTACGATAGAACCAAATGTTGGCGTGATTACCGTGCCTGACGAGCGTTTGACAAAGCTCGCTGAGCTGGTGCATCCAGGACGCATCGTTCCTGCAACATGTGAGATAGTAGATATAGCAGGTCTTGTTAAGGGTGCCTCAAAAGGTGAGGGGCTGGGTAATAAGTTCCTTGGAAATATTCGTGAGACCGACGCCATAATCCATGTGCTTCGTTGCTTCGAAGATGATAACATCACCCATGTCGATGGCACAATCAACCCTGTGCGCGACAAGGAAATCATAGATACCGAGCTTCAGCTGAAGGACCTCGAGACGATAGAGAGCCGTCTGGCAAAGACTGAGAAGGCTGCTGCTGCTGGCAACAAGGATGCTAAGGTGGAGGTGACCGTTTTGAAGGCCTATAAAGAGGTGCTTGAGCAGGGTAAGAATGCACGCATCGTGGAGTTCGAGTCAAAGGAAGAGCAGGACTGTGCCCGCAACCTGTTCCTGCTCACAGCAAAGCCTGTGCTCTATGTATGTAACGTAGCCGAAGAGGATGCCAAGGACGGCAACGACTTCACCAAGAAGATCGAGGAGATAGCCCGTGAGGAGGGTGCCGAGACTATGGTCATCGCAGCTAAGACCGAAGAGGATATTGCTGAGCTGGAGTCTTATGAGGACAAGCAGATGTTCCTTGAGGAGCTGGGCTTGAAGGAGAGCGGCGTGAACCGTCTCATCAAGAAGGCATATGCTCTGCTGAACCTCGAGACATTCATCACAGCCGGTGAGATGGAGGTGAAGGCATGGACCTATAAGAAGGGCTGGAAGGCTCCTCAGTGCGCAGGTGTCATTCACACCGACTTTGAGAAGGGCTTTATTCGTGCCGAGGTCATAAAGTACGAGGACTATCTGAAGTATGGTTCAGAGGCTGCCGTGCGCGAGGCTGGCAAGATGGGTGTCGAGGGCAAGGACTATGTTGTTCAAGACGGAGACATCATGCACTTTAGGTTTAATGTGTAAGACCCATCCCCCTGAACCCCGTCTCCTAAAACCCACCCCCTACCCCTCCCGAGGGGAGGGGAATAAAATAGAAACGAACATAATATTTCAAGAAACGAATTTGTCTAATTAAATTTAATTTGGCCCACGAATTATACTAATTATTATCATGCAATGATAAAATATAATTATAAAAATTCGTGAAAAAAATTAGGCCTAATTAGGATAATTCGTTTCAAGAAAAAAAAGCATTCGTTTGAAAGAAAAAAACAATTTGAGAAACTTGAATAAATGATAGCATCATTATTTGATATAATAAATACAGTAATCTATATTGTTTCTACGATATCAGACACCTTACCGTCTATATCATCTCCCCTCCCCTCGGGAGGGGCAGGGGGTGGTTTTTGGGGTAGTGGGTTTTTGTTTATTAACTGGAACCCCGACCTTGAAGCCTTTAAGATAGGCAGTTTCGCCTTCCGCTGGTACTCGTTGTGCTGGCTGTTGGGCTTGCTGCTGGCATATCTTGTGGTAAGACAGCTGTTTAAAGATCAGAAGATAAAAGACGAGCTGTTTGAACCGCTGTTTCTCTACTGCTTCCTGGGCATATTGATAGGCGCCCGACTGGGCCATTGCATCTTCTATCAGCCCGACTATTTCCTCACCTCGTGGAAAGGAGTTGTAGAGATGTTCCTGCCAATACATTTCGATAGGTATGGCGACTGGCAGTTCTCTGGCTATCAAGGACTTGCGTCGCATGGCGGTACGCTCGGACTTATAATAGCGCTGGTGCTCTATGTGAAGCATACAGGCGTGGGACTGTGGCGCGTGCTTGACAATATAGCCATAGCAACAGGCACCACAGCGTGCTTCATACGCCTGGGCAACCTGATGAACTCAGAGATAATAGGTCGTCAGACCGATGTGCCCTGGGCGTTCATCTTCGAGCGTGTAGATATGGTGCCACGTCATCCAGGACAGCTCTATGAGGCCATAGCCTATGCCGTGCTGTTCGTGATAATGATAGTGCTCTACAAGAACCGCATGGCGAAATATGTTGGCACAGGCTTCTATTTTGGACTCTGTCTGACATATATCTTCACCTTCCGCTTCTTCATAGAATATACTAAGGAGGTGCAGGAATCATTCGAGGAAGCCATGCTCTTCGACATGGGACAGCTGCTGTCAGTGCCGTTCATCGTCGTTGGAGCGTGGTATATGGTTAAAGGATTCAAGAAAGGACAAAAACTGTAATTACACATACTGACTAAATTATAACTAAAACTGTTTCTTATGCTAAAAAAACCATCTCTCTACAGGACTTTTTCATTGCTGTCGCTGCTGTTTGTGATGCTGTTTGGTAGCATTACCACTGTTGCTGCGTCGGAAGATGAAGATCTTCAAAATGACTCTTTACATGCACAGCTATACCGTAAGTTCCTCGATGCCTACAACCAGATAGGCCATGAGAAGGCATTCTATAAGATTGCCAATGAGATGTGTGACTTCTACAGACAGAAGAACATGCCGTCGCGCTATTATAAGATGCAGTTGAACATTTGTCTCTACGACACAGAGAATAACCACAGCGACCTCGCCATGCAGCGTGCAAACAAGATGCTGCAGGATATGGAGGAAGAGGGATTTGATGCCTATTCCATGGTTTATATGGCGCTTGGAACAGTGTTCGAGAACCGTGGCAACTACCACATGGCGCAACACTACTACGAACAGGCTCTAAGCAACCTGCCGTCGGACGATAAGGGCAGTCGCATGGCTATATACTCTCGTATGGCCTATCTGCTTATGTTCCGTGACCCTGTAGATGCCAAATATTGGAACGACAGATACGAGGAGGAGAGTATCATATTCCCTGAATACCGTCAGGTATATCTGTTCCTCGACTGTATGATAATGTTTGCCCTCAACGATGAGTTCCACTTCAGGAAGAGCTATGCTGAATACATGAAGTATCACAGCGATAACCAGGAGCGTCTGGATAATTATGGTATGGAGACTCTGCGACTGGCTAACATGGCTATGGACAAGAATTATGACGAGGCTCTTACACAGCTGCGCCATTCGCGCACAGGCGACCTGAACCTGATTACCACCTACGACATGCGCATCACCATACTGAAGATGAAGGAAGACTTCAAGGAGGCGCTAAGAGTGACAGAGCAGCGTGCTGTGACTGTTGACTCACTAAACTCTGACATGCTCTTCGCCAATCTTAACGAGATGAGTGCCCAGGTAGGTGTGTCGCGCACGGAGTCAAAGGCTGCCCATGACCGTCTGGTGATGCTTATCATAGTTATAGTGCTGGCAGCAGCAGTCATTGGTATTCTCTTCTACTTTGT
The DNA here is from genome assembly GCF_023217965.1 of Prevotella sp. E13-27. Lineage (NCBI taxonomy): Bacteria > Pseudomonadati > Bacteroidota > Bacteroidia > Bacteroidales > Prevotellaceae > Prevotella > Prevotella sp. E13-27. The sequence goes on from NZ_JALPSC010000001.1 coordinate 1,054,535, forward strand.
AATGTATAACCGAAAGGTAACTACTGAACTGAAAGAAAAGAATAAACAGCTGGCATCGACGCTCGCCATGGCCGAGGAGAGCCAGAAGATGAAACTTGAGTTTGTGCGCTCGGTGAGTCATGAGATACGTACGCCTCTTAATGCCATCAACGGCTTCAATGACATTCTGAATACTCCTGGACTGGACCTGCCTGAAGAAGAGCGTAAGGACCTTCTTGAGCGTATCAAGGAGAACGTGGAAGCCATTACAAAGATTGTTGATGAGATGTTGCGTGTGGCCGACAAGGAGTCTAACGAGTATGCCGACCAGAGTGAGCAGTTCTACTGCAACCAGTTCTTCTCGTCGCTGCTCTATGCTTATCGCAATCAGGTGAGTGGTGCCGTTGAGCTGAAATACACCACGAAGGTAATAAACCGCGTGCAGTTCAAGTCCAACGAGGAAGGTCTGCGCAAGATTATGGATAACCTCATACAGAATGCCATTAAGTTCACAAAGGAAGGGTTTATTCGCGTACATTGCGAACAGTCAACTGATGGTAAGCTACTGATAGTCAGCGTGGCAGACTCAGGAAAGGGTATCAGCAAGGATATGCAGGACAAGATTTTTGAAGGCTTCGTCAAGGAAGACTCCTTCCAACAGGGCATTGGTCTTGGTCTAACCCTTAGCAAGCAGATAGCAAAGAAGCTCGGTGGCGACCTTACCATCGATAAAGAATACATCGGTGGCGCACGATTCGTGCTCACCTTGCCGATGGTAGATTAACTTTTTACAATTTTCTTAATTTCGTTGAGCTTGTTAAGAGCTTCCACGGGTGTGAGGTTATTGATGTCGAGCCCTAGAATCTCGTCGCGAACCTGACAGAGCACAGGATCGTCAAGTTGGAAGAAAGAAAGCTGCATGCCCTCGCGAGAGTTAGCAATCTCCTTAGTAGGTTTGGAAACACGACCCTCCCCTCCTTCGGAGGGGCCGTGGGAGGCTTCCAGCTGTTTCAGTACCACACCTGCCCTCTTCACTATGCTACGTGGCATTCCAGCAATGTCGGCCACATGGATACCAAACGAGTGTTCTGATCCGCCACGCTCCAGTCGGCGCAGGAAGATCACCTTGCCATCAACCTCTTTAACCGATACATTATAGTTCTTTATTCGCGCAAACGACTTCTCCATCTCGTTAAGTTCATGATAGTGGGTGGCGAAGAGGGTGCGCGCACGTGCCTTAGGCTGTTCATGCAGATACTCCACTATGGCCCAGGCGATGGAGATGCCGTCATAGGTAGATGTGCCACGGCCCAGCTCGTCGAAGAGTACCAGCGAGCGTGGCGACACATTATTAAGTATGCTTGCCGCCTCGGTCATCTCTACCATGAATGTTGACTCACCAAGAGAAATGTTGTCAGAAGCTCCCACACGAGTGAAAATCTTATCCACCAGACCTATTCTCGCGCTCTCTGCGGGCACATAGCAGCCCACTTGGGCAAGTAGCACGATGAGGGCCGTCTGACGCAGCAGAGCGGATTTACCGGCCATATTCGGACCAGTGATAATCATTATCTGCTGGTGTTCGTTGTCGAGGTGTATGTCATTAGGCACATAGCTCTCGCCAAGTGGCAGCTGTGTCTCGATGACAGGATGGCGTCCCTGACGGATGTCTATCACCTCGCTCTCGTCTATGACAGGACGCACGTAGCGATGCTCCTCTGCCGTCTTAGCGAAGCCCAGAAGCACGTCGAGACGCGCCAGAAGAATGGCGTCGGACTGTATCTGACTGATATATTTCTGAATGTCGATGACGAGCTGGTTGAAGAGCTGCTGCTCAAGTGAGATGATGCGGTCTTCGGCACCGAGAATCTTCTCTTCATATTCCTTCAGCTCCTGGGTGATATAACGCTCGGCATTGGCAAGTGTCTGTTTGCGCACCCACTCCTGTGGCACTTTATCCTTATAGGTGTTACGCACCTCGAGATAGTAGCCGAAGACATTGTTATAGCCTATCTTCAAAGACTGTATGCCTGTTAGTTGTGCCTCGCGCTCCTGAATCTGCAGCAGGTAGTCCTTGCCGCTATAGGCGATGTGGCGCAGTTCATCGAGCTCAGCGTTGACACCGTCGGCGATCACCCCACCCTTCTGCATGAGCTGTGGCGGGTCGTTCTTTATCTCGCGGCGTATGCGCTCGCGAAGCTCAGAGCAGGGGTCGAGACGCGAGAGAAGCTGAGAGAGAGGGCTTTCTTTTTGATGGGCGATTTCTTTTTGATGGGCGATATGGGCAATTTGGGCGTTTTGGGTCCCATCCGGCCCATTAAGCCCATTAGACCCATTAACCCCATTAGACCCATTAACCCCATTAAGCACCCCCACTGCCTCGAGCGCTACCCTCAGCTGCACCACCTCGCGTGGTGATACGCGTCCTGTGGCCACCTTAGAGATGATGCGCTCTAGGTCGCCTACGCGCTTCAACTGCTCGTCGATGCTTTGGCGCAGGGCCGGCTCACGGAAGAACTCGTCAACCATATCGAGACGCTCTTCTATAGGTGCCTTGTCCTTCAGCGGGAACACCAGCCAGCGACGCAGCAGGCGCGAGCCCATGGGCGAGACAGTGTTATCTATCACATCGAGAAGCGAACGGCCGTCCTCCTGCATGGGTTGCAGAATCTCAAGCGAGCGCAGCGTGAACTTGTCAAGACGCACATATTTGTCTTCCTCTATGCGCGACAGGTTTGTGATATGTCCTATCTGCGTGTGCTGGGTCATCTCTAAGTAATGGAGAATGGCACCTGCAGCAACGATGCCGCTGTGCATGTGGGCCACTCCGAAGCCTTTCAGTGACTTAACACCGAAATGGCGTAACAGCTTCTGTTGGGCTGTCTCCTCGGAATAAACCCAGTCGTCGAGCTGGAAGGTACAGAAACGGTTGCCGAACAAGCGCTCAAAGTCCTGATGGCGGGAGCGTTCGAACAGCACCTCCTTCGGCTGGAAATTGCCAAGCAGCTTCTCTACATAGTCGGGTGTCCCCTCCCCTACCAGGAACTCACCGGTAGAGATGTCAAGGAAGCTAACACCATAGACGGCACGGCCGAAGTTGACCGAAGCAAGGAAGTTATTCTCTTTATAGGAAAGGACATTGTCGCTCATAGCAACACCTGGCGTCACCAGTTCGGTGATGCCTCGTTTCACGAGCTTCTTCGTCAGTTTGGGGTCTTCCAGCTGGTCGCAGATGGCGACACGCTTGCCGGCACGTATGAGTTTGGGAAGATAGGTGTCGAGAGCATGATGGGGGAAACCCGCCATCTCGTCACCTTTATTATAACCGTTGTTACGCTTGGTGAGTGTGATACCTAAGATGCGCGACGCAATGACTGCATCGTCGCAATAGGTCTCATAGAAGTCACCACAACGGAACAGCAATATTGCATCGGGATGTTTCTTCTTCAGGTCAAAAAACTGCTGCATCATGGGCGTCAGTTGCCCTTCTTTTTTTGCCATCTTTTTAGTATTTTGTCTGCAAAGATACAAACTTTTTAAGTAATAATGCTTAAATAATAGGACGTTTTGTTGCAGAATTAAAAAAGTTTGATTAGTTTTGCATACTAATTTGCTTACATGTAACAAAAAATATATATGACTTTTACAGAACATGCCAACAAAATCTTCCAACAAGTGATTGCTGATTACCACTTGACGGACAATGTGGACACACCAATACGTAACCCTTATGAGCGCGAGTCGATAGACCACAGCCTCTATCTGAAATGCTGGATAGACACCGTGCAGTGGCACTATGAGGACATCATCCGTGATCCGCACATCGACCCGACGGAAGCTCTCGCTCTGAAGCGCCGCATTGACCGTTCAAACCAGGACCGCACAGATCTCGTGGAAGAGATTGACACGTATTTCCGTACCGTTTATAGCGACGTTACTCCCCTACCCGACGCACGTCTGAACACAGAGAGTCCGGCGTGGGCTGTGGACCGTCTGTCAATACTTGCACTGAAGATCTATCACATGCAGGAGCAGGTGGACCGTAAGGATGCCGACGAGGAGCACCGTCAGCGCTGTGCTGCGAAGCTCGATGTGCTGCTGGAACAGCAGAAAGACCTGTCGCTCGCCATTGACCAGCTTCTCGACGACTATAAGGCCGGCCGCAAGGTGATGAAGGTATATCGTCAAATGAAGATGTATAACGACCCAAGCACAAACCCGATACTCTACAAGAAAAACTAGGAAAAGCTAGGAAAAACTAGTTTGAACTAGTTAAACTAGTGGAACTAGTTAAACTAGTGGAACTAGTCAGACTAGCTAAAACTAGAAAAACCAAAAACACCCGTGAAACACGAGCACATACTCATAATACGTTTTTCGGCTCTTGGCGATGTGGCCATGACGGTGCCTGTAGTGTGGGCACTGGCACGGCAGTATCCTGAGTTGCGCATAACAGTGCTAAGCCGTCCTATCTCGCGTACGTTCTTTGAGGACCTGGCACCAAACGTTAACTTCATGGCTGCCGACCTGAAGAACGAGTACCATGGACTGAAAGGACTTAACGCGCTGTTCCGCAGACTGGTAGCGAAACAGTTCACTGCCATTGCCGACCTGCATAGTGTGCTTAGGAGTGAGTATCTGCGTTTCAGGTTCAAGCTCGGCAACTACAAAGTGGCTCATCTGAACAAGCACCGTAACATGAGGCGGAATCTGGTGGCTAAACAGCCTAAAAAGGTGATGAGACCACTGCCAACACCCTTCCAGAACTATCTCGATGTGTTCGCAAAGCTGGGCTATCCCATAGATCCGAAATACCTTAATTTCCGTTCTATCTTTGACGTTATGCCAGCCCCTGCCGACGGCGATAATGCTGCCGAGTTGGTGAGAGGCACAGGTAATCTTAATATGCTGCCGAAGAGCATTGGTCAGAAGCGCTCATGGGAGCAGTGGATAGGCATAGCTCCTTTCGCCACATACGAGGGAAAGATATATCCTCTGAAGAAGATGGAGGAGGTCATAGAGAAGCTCATTGAGCGCTATCCGAAGGCTCGCATATTCTTCTTCGGAAGAGGCGAGAAGGAGGAGGCTGCATTCTCTGAGTGGACAAAGCGCTGGAAGCAGAGCCTATATGTTGGTGAAAACACAGAAAACCTCTATCAGGAGCTTATACTGATGAGCCATCTGGACGTCATGGTGTCTATGGACTCATCAAACATGCACATGGCATCGCTGACGGGCACGCCTGTAGTAAGCATCTGGGGCGCAACGCATCCCTATGCCGGCTTCCTCGGCTGGAAGCAGAGTCATGACAACATTGTGCAGTGTGCCGACCTCGACTGCCGTCCGTGCAGCATCTACGGTAAGCAGCCATGCATGCGCGGCGACTATGCATGCATGAACAACATCACACCTGAACAGGTGGTTGAGAAAATAGCAGGTCTTTTGCAAACTGATAAATGACGATACCTGTGGTGACACTGACATTCATTGAGTGTTTTGTGCCAAACTGAGGTATCTCAAGACAAGCATCTGAGGCGTCTATCACTTCCTGATGGACGCCTTTTACTTCGTTACCCATCACTACAGCGTATTTACAGCCTCGCTGAGCGTGGAAAGAGGGTAGGGAGGTGCTACCTTCCGCCTGTTCCACAGAAAAGACCGTGTAGCCCTCTTTATGCAGTTTTTCAACGGCTTCAAGTGCAGTATCATAATATTCCCAGCTGACACTGTCCTCGGCACCGAGTGCTGTCTTGTGGATCTCGGCGTGGGGCGGGGTAGAGGTGATGCCGCACAGGCATATCTTCTCTAAGCGGAACGCGTCACTGGTGCGGAACACTGATCCAACGTTATACATCGACCGCACGTCATCAAGAACGATGACAAGCGGCATCTTCTCTGCCTCCTGGTATTCCTCAACCGTGAGGCGATTCATTTCTATGGTGCGTAACTTCCGAAACCCACCTCTAACCCCTCCTGAGGGGAGGGGAATTTGGTTAGTACTTCCGTCTGTTGTTTCAAATTTATTATTCATATAATTATTTAATCTATTTCAATTTCTCTCCCTTTTACGCTTGTGACGCTTGACTAATTCAATCTCCCTCCCCTCGGGAGGGGTTAGGGGTGGGTTTTTATTGATTGACCTTTACAAAATGACTTGATGTTGGTTCGAGGTTATTCTCGCGGAACACATCTAGGATGTTCTTGTGAAGTTCGCTATAGACCTCGAAGAGACGCTGTGACTCAGTGGTGTAGGCATTAATCTGATAGCGAGTGTAGAAGTCCTCCAGCTGAGTGACAAGCACGAAGGGTGGGGGAGTCTTCATGAGCAGCTTACAGCGAGATGCAGCCTGAAGGAGCAACGGCTCTATCTGTTCGCGGAACACCTTGTAGGTGAACGTGAAGTCGCTGTGAACGATTGTGCCGCCAGCAGCACGTACCGCCGCCGTATAGTTCACCGTGGTCTGAGAGAGTATGGAGTTGTTGGGCACGGTGATGATGTTCTCCTTGATGTCGCGCAGACGAGTGATGAAGGCATTCTTCTCGATGACCGTTCCCTCGCGGTCGCCAATCTGCACGTAGTCGCCCACGAGGAACGGACGCATATAGGTGATGATGATGCCCGAGATAAGGTTGCCTATAGATGCAGTGGAACCCAGTGAGAACAGGGCAGCTACGAAGATGGAGACACCCTTGAACACACCCGAGTCAGAGCCTGGAAGCAAGGGCCAGATGACGATGAGTGTGAAGGCAATGATGAAGATGCGTATGATTTGATAGGTAGGCTGAGCCCAGTCCTGATAGAAGCTGTCTATCTTCAGTCGGCCGGAAGCTATCTCGTCGCTCATGTGTCTCACCGCACGCAGCAGCCAGCGGACGACATAGATGATGACGATAATCTTCACCAGGTTAGGGAAGTAGTTGACAAAGGAGATGAAGATGTCGCGCAGCGGTGACCACACGTAGTTGATCATGTTCCATGTGAACTTCTCCGTCTCTGGGAAGATGCTGAACAGCACTGGCAGTGAGATGGCGAGCTGAAATACGATGAGCAATACCTGAAGGATGCGCACCGTGATGAGCAGTATGCGCTTGGCGTTGTTGACATTCAACAGCTCGTAACCCTTGATGACGACAGGCTTCATGCGACCGCGCAGACCTCCCATCACCTCGTTGCGCAGCCAGTGGATGAAGCGTGTGGTGAGCACGAAGAGCACTATCTGGACAATGATGAGCAACAGTGCCCATGCCAGTCCGTGGAGCTTCGCCTTAAGGCCATATTCCTCCTGTAGCTGTTCTATCTTCACCTGGATGATACGGGCATGATTGGTGGCCAGGTCATGGCGTGACAGACCGTTCCAGAGACCATCGTAATCGCTGACACGTACCAGCACAATCTCACCACACATCACGTCGCTGGTAAGCTCGGAATCAAACACATGGATGCTGTCGGTGGTGGTGCGGAAACTCTTGCCTATCTGTACTATCTTACGCTCCATGGACTCCACACGGTGAAGGGCATCTTCGCCACCCAGCTTGGCATAGACCACGAAGAGCGTGTCACCCTCTACAATAAGGGGCACGCCAGGTGTTATCTGTCGCAGTGAGTCGATGTGTTGGCGCTGGTGTTCACGGCGCATAGAGTCGTCGCGTGCCGACTGTCCGGTGGAGTCGAGCTTGTGTTTCATCACTATCTCCTTCAGGCGCAGTTCCTGCACTTCGCGGCGCAGCGAGTCCATCATCAGCTGAACGGAGTCAACATCTTGTGCGATGCTCTTCAGTGGGAGCAACAGCAGCAGTAGTAGAAATGTTTTCAGGCTTTGTCTCATAATCAGCTGCAAATATAAAAAAACACCGCAACAGAACGCGTCTGCTGCAGTGCTTTTTTTATTTTTTTAATGCTTTTACTTCACGAAGAACTTCTTGCCGTTCATGATGTAGAGACCCTTTGAAGGAGTCATCACACGCTGGCCACGGAGGTTGTAGATAGCACCCTGGAGGCGGCTGTCAGCCTTAACAACTGCGATGCTGTTTGTGCTTTCGCCATTGATTTCCATGATAAGAGCATCCTTAGTCTCAGGAATAACATTTTTACTCTTGTCAACATACTTCTGGAGCTTGCCCTTTACAAGAACCTTATCGCCTACAGTCAGCACATCCTCAGTGAACTTCTGATTGGCAGCATTCTTTGCACGGAATACCTTTAGAGTTGCTGTAGCGTCCTTAGTGTCACCAATGTTGGCGGTGTAGTTGCCATACTGAGGATTGAATGCCTCGTCGAGAGATACTACAAAACCTTCAATCTCATAGACTGTAGTAGTTACAGCGCTGCTATCAAGAGCGGCAATAATATCAAGTGCCTGTGCTACGGTAATCTTCTCTGACTCAGGCTGTGGAGTGCCTCCGTTCTTGGTTACGCCGTTGAGAGAGTAGATATAAGCCTCCTTGTTAGATGTCTCAAGAGTACCATTATAGTTCATAAGTTTACCGTAGATGATTACTTCATCGCCAACCTTTATCTGGGTGTTGCCATCTACCCATGCTTGGTTCTCAAGATAGTAGATACCATAGCACTGGAACACATCCTGACCAGTCTGTCCGTCATCAGAGATGTTGAACGTAGCGGTGCCATATTGAGCAGAGAATGTGTACTTAACAGAACAAATTATACCCTTTACAAATACATCATTAGAAGTCTTTGCACCTTTCTCCAGAGTGCCTGCTACTATGAGAGCGTCAGCAACGGTATAGGGGCTCTCCAACGTACCATTACCGGTAGTCTCACCGCCTTCTCCACCTTGGCCTTCACCGCCTTCTCCACCTTCAGCAGCCTTAACGGTAACTTCAATTGAAACGCTCTGAGCCTCATATTCATCGTTACCGGCAAAAGAAGCGGTAAAAATGGTCTTTCCTTCAGCTTTAAGAGTGATGACACCCTCTTGACTGATGGTAGCTACACTGTCTTTGCTACTGCTGTAGGTGACAGGCAGATTGTTTTCATTTGAAAGAGTCAATGTAATTTCTTCACCAATAGTCAGAGTGGTAGAAGCCTTGCCCCAAGAGAGACCAGCGGCCTTCTTGGCTGTGCCCTGATAGAGCTTGATGTTGTCAAGACGGGCATTGTTTGTTAAAGAGTTAGAGAATGTTAGTCCAAGTGTTTCTGTTCCTTCTGGGACAGTAACTGACAATTCATAACAGGTACCTGTAACTGTGGCTTCGCTTAATGTTACATCTTTGTTAGCAGCAAGGACTTCAATATTCTTATTGCAGTAATAAGATAAATGCATAACACCAGACTTACCATTCAGACTGATAGTTGCAGTGAAAGTACCACCGTTCTTTGCAATCAAAAGTTCAGGGGCAGTGCCACCAGCAAGATTGGCATCATAGAATTTGGTGCCACTTTTTACAGTTTGATCTTCTTTTAATTCAAATCCTGTGAAAGTGTAATTACTCTTGAAATTGTTAGGATTCATGGTGAAGTCGGTAACCTCGCTCCAGTCCTCCTGCCAGATGATGTCTTCAGCATAGGCAGACATACCGAACATGACGAGCATGCTCATCAAAACGTAACGTAAATTTTTTACCATAAATGAGTTGATTTTAAGATTAAACAAATTGTAAATTTCATTAGATTGCTGCAAAATTAGGTAATTTAAATTGAAATAGCAAGCGATTTAATACAAATTATAGGCAGTGGAATAAAAAAAGTAATCAAGAGAAGAAAAATATTTGTCGGAAAATTGTAACTTTGCAACTTTAAAATGTCATTCTTAAATAAGAACAGGAAAACAAAACAATATAAAACGATATGGAATACAACTTCAGAGACATTGAGAAAAAATGGCAGAAGCGATGGGTAGAGAACGGCACCTATCGTGTTGTGGAAGACGAAACGAAGAAGAAATTCTATGTACTTAACATGTTCCCTTATCCCAGTGGAGCAGGCCTGCATGTAGGTCATCCTCTGGGATATATAGCATCAGACATATATGCACGCTATAAGCGTCTGTGTGGCTATAATGTGCTGAACCCCATGGGATATGATGCCTATGGACTGCCTGCTGAGCAGTATGCTATACAGACCGGACAGCACCCTGCCATCACTACTGAGCAAAATATCAACCGCTACCGTGAACAGCTGGACAAAATTGGCTTCTCGTTTGACTGGAGTCGTGAGGTGCGCACCTGTGAGCCAGGCTACTATAAGTGGACACAGTGGGCTTTCCAGCGCATGTTCCGCAGCTATTTCAGCACATCGTCGCAGAAGGCACAGCCCATCATAAAGCTCATTGAGCACTTTGAGCTGATGGGTACTGAGAACTGTGGCGCACTGGGCACAGAGGAACTGCATTTCACAGCTACTGAATGGGCTGCCTTCACGGAGAAGAAAAAGCAGGAGGTGCTCATGAACTACCGCATAGCCTATCTGGCAGAGACAATGGTGAACTGGTGTCCGGCACTCGGCACCGTGCTTGCCAACGACGAGGTTATCAACGGTGTCAGCGAGCGCGGCGGCTATCCTGTAGAGCAGAAGAAGATGCGTCAGTGGTGTCTGCGTGTATCAGCCTATGCAAAGCGCCTGCTCGATGGTCTCGACACCATTGACTGGAGCGACTCAATAAAGGAGGCACAGCGCAACTGGATAGGTCGTTCAGAAGGCACAGAGATGGAGTTTAAGATAGCAGGCCCTGTTCCCGAGGGTTCTCCTGAGGGCTTCACCATCTTCACCACCCGCGCCGACACCATCTTCGGCGTTACGTTCATGGTGCTGGCACCTGAGTCAGAGCTCGTTCAGCAGCTGACGACACCTGAGCAGAAGGCTGCCGTAGATGAATACTTAGCTTATGTGAAGAAGCGCACAGAGCGTGAGCGTCAGATGGACCACAGCGTCACAGGCGTGTTCTCTGGTTCGTATGCCATTAACCCATTCACTGATGAGAAAATTCCCATCTGGATTTCTGAATATGTGCTTGCCGGCTACGGCACAGGCGCCATCATGGCAGTGCCTGCTCACGACAGTCGTGACTATGCCTTTGCAAAGCACTTCAACCTGCCTATCATCCCACTTATCGAGGGTGCCGACGTCAGCGAGGAGAGCTTCGATGCGAAGGAAGGAATCGTGATGAACTCACCGAAGACCTCTCCCAACCCCTCCGAGGGAGTGGAGCCGTTTACCCTCAACGGTCTTACCGTCAAGGAGGCTATTGCCAAGACAAAGAAATATGTCACGGAGACAGGCATTGGCCGCGTGAAGGTGAACTATCGTCTGCGTGACGCTATCTTCTCACGTCAGCGTTACTGGGGCGAGCCGTTCCCTGTTTACTACAAGGACGGAATGCCTTACATGATTCCTACGGAGTGTCTGCCTCTGCAGCTGCCTGAGATCGATGACTACAAGCCAACGGCAACAGGTGAGCCACCACTCGGCCACGCAAAGAAATGGGCCTGGGACACGAAGACCGACACAGTGGTCGATTGTTCAGCAATCGACAACAAGACAGTCTTCCCACTGGAGCTGAACACCATGCCTGGCTTCGCAGGAAGCAGCGCCTACTACTTACGCTATATGGATCCGAAGAACGACAAAGCACTCACCGACAAGGCGAAGAACGAGTACTGGCGCTCAGTGGATCTCTATGTGGGCGGCTCAGAGCATGCTACAGGTCACCTCATCTACTCACGCTTCTGGGATAAGTTCCTCTATGACAGCGGCTACACCTGCGAGGACGAGCCATTCAAGAAACTTGTTAACCAGGGCATGATTCAGGGACGAAGCAACTTCGTATATAGAATAACCTCTCCCAACCCCTCCGAGGGAGGGGAGACAAAAGTCCCAACTTTTGTTAGCCTCGGGTTGAAAGACCAGTATGACGTCACTCCTATCCATGTGGATGTGAACATCGTAGCTAACGACGTGCTCGACATTGAGGCCTTCAAGGCTTGGCGTCCTGAGTATGCCAACGCAGAGTTCATTCTGGAGAACGGACAGTACATCTGCGGATGGGCTGTAGAGAAGATGTCGAAGTCGATGTACAACGTGGTGAACCCCGACAGCATCGTGGAGAAGTACGGTGCTGACACTCTCAGACTCTTTGAGATGTTCCTCGGTCCTGTGGAGCAGGCTAAGCCTTGGGATACCAACAATATTGAGGGCTCACACCGCTTCCTGAAGAAGTTCTGGAACATGGTTAGCTCAGCATGTGAGAGTGCTGACGCCAGTGCTGCAGCAACGCCAGAGGAGCTCAAGAGCCTCCACAAGCTGATAAAGAAAGTGACAGGCGACATAGAGCAGTTCTCTTACAACACTGCCATCTCGGCATTTATGATATGTAACAACGAGCTGGCACAGCTGAAGTGCAAGAACAAAGAGGTGATGAAGACTCTCGTGGTGCTCATCGCTCCATTTGCTCCTCACATGGCAGAAGAGTTGTGGGAGATGCTTGGTGGCGAAGGCAGCGTCTGCGATGCACAGTGGCCTACATGGAACGAGGAGTATCTCGTGGAGAGCCAGATGAAGATGGGTATAGCCTTCAATGGTAAGGCCCGCTTTGAACTGCAGTTCCCTGCCGATGCCGACAACGCCACCATTGAGGCTGCCGTCCGTGCCGACGAGCGCACTGCGAAATATGTGGAAGGCAAGCAGATTATGAAGGTTATCATCGTCCCTAAGCGTATGGTGAACATCGTATTCAAATAAATGACAATAGATCACAAGCTTATTCTTAAGGAGATCCAGGATTATGTTGGCATAACCCTTGGTCTCCTTCTGTATTCCTTTGGTTTCACCGTCTTCCTCATGCCCTATGAGATAGTGACGGGTGGTGTGGCAGGTATCTCGGCCATCATCTTCTATGCCACAGGATTCAACATTGAGTATAGCTATTTCCTCATCAATGCGTTGCTGCTCATAGTAGCACTGCGCATACTGGGATGGAAGTTCTTGTCGAAGACCATCTATGCCATTCTGGTGCTTTCGTTCCTACTGGGATTCTTCCAGACGCTGATGCCGCGCGACGAGGCAGGAAATTTCGTGAAGATACTGGGTGAGGGACAGAACTTCATGTCGCTCATCTTAGGCTGTACGATGACGGGATCTGCACTGGGTATAGTGTTCCTGAACAACGGCTCTACGGGCGGTACCGACATCATTGCTGCGTCGGTGAACAAGTACCATGACTTCTCCCTTGGCACGGTGCTCACATTCCTCGACTTGCTAATCATTGGCTCCTGTCTGTTGATACCTGCATTCGGAGACATGCTGCAGCGTACATACATGGTTGTGTTCGGCCTCTGCACGATGGTCATAGAGAACTTCATGCTCGACTTCCTGATGAACCGTCAGCGACAGTCGGTGCAATTCATGATATTCTCCAAAAAATGGCAGGAGATAGCTAATGCCATAGGCACACAGCTGGAACATGGCGTCACCATACTCGATGGTCACGGATGGTACACAGGACATGAACAGAAGGTGCTCTGTATCCTGGCAAAGAAGAACGAGAGTACCGTCATCTTCCGTATCATAAAGAGTATAGACCCGCAGGCGTTCGTGTCACAGAGTGCCGTAATAGGTGTCTTCGGTGAGGGTTTCGATCAGATAAAAGTGAAATAAGTGGAAGCTTCGACTTGGAACTTTGAAGGAGAAAGAAGATATGAAAATAGTTTTTGCAACGAATAATGCCCATAAGCTGTCGGAGATACGTGCCATACTGGGCGACAAAATAGAGGTGCTGTCACTGAAAGATATTGGCTGTGACGCGGATATTCCTGAGACAGGCACCACGCTGAAGGAGAACGCGCTGCAGAAGGCACGCTATGTGTGGGAACACTACCACATGAGCTGTTTTGCCGACGATACCGGCCTTGAAGTGGATGCACTGGATGGTGCTCCTGGCGTCTATAGCGCCCGCTATGCTGCCGTAAGGTACACTGCGACACTGCCGCAGTCTACAGATGAACAGCTCGCTCCCGCCTCCCACGACAGCGAGGCAAACATGACACAGCTGCTCGCCGATTTAGGAAATAATAACAACCGTAAGGCACGATTTCGTACTGTCATTGCGTTAATACTGAAGAAGGATGTGTGTCCCTGTGGCTGTACCAGCATCAAGCAGGAGCATCTCTTCGAAGGTGTCGTTGAGGGCGAGATAACTCGTGAGAGGAGTGGGGCAGAGGGCTTCGGCTACGACCCAATCTTCCGTCCCGATGGCTACGACAAGACATTTGCAGAACTGGGTGCTGACATCAAGAACCAGATAAGCCACCGCGCTCGTGCAACAGCAAAGCTCGCTGACTATCTGATGAGATTATAGAGGGTTTTAGACTATAGACTTTAGATTTAGACTTTAGACTACAGACTTTAGACTATTCTCTTACCTCTTACCTCTCACCTCTCACTTCTAACTTCTCACTTCTAAATAATGATGATTATGATGAAACAAAGTATTACAAAAAACTGGATTAAGATATTGATGGTTGTGGCGTTTTGTCTTCAATTCTCATTGCTTAGTTTTCAATCATCAGAATGTAAGGCACAGACAGGCTTGTGGCGTGCCTATATGGCCTATTCTGAGCCACAACAGATAGTAAAGGGAGGGAATAAACTCTATGTGAGAGCTTCTACAAACCTCTATAGCTATAACCTCAATGACCATAGCATCACTACTTATGACAAGATAGGTATCCTCAGCGACACACGCATCACACATATTGCATGGTCGGACGAGGCGAAGAAGCTGATCATCGTCTATGAGAATAAGAATATAGACCTATTGGCGGCCGACGACGAGGTGTTTAATCTCAGCTCCTACTACTCTCGTTCCATGACACAGGACAAGACAATAAACACCATCTATATCAATGGTCATATAGCCTATCTTTGCACCCGTTTCGGACTGGTGAAGATTGACATGCGTGAGAACGAGATAGCAGAGTCTTATATTCTGAGGCATAACATCACCGGTATGGGTATCGTAGGCTCTGCAATCTATGCAAAGGTGGAGGATGCTACGACTTATGTCATCACGGCAAATACTGGTGCAAACCTCATTGACCCGAGCAGTTGGACAACTACAACAGACTATCCTGCAAACATTTTCGACGTAAGCACTGCCGACTGGGATAACTATATAGAGATAGTGAAGACGCTGAAGCCTGGCGGACCAATGCACAACGTGTTTGAGTTCATGCGCTTTAAGAATAATACACTCTACAGCTGTGGCGGCGGCTTTAAGTCTGCACAGCTGTTGGATCTGGAGACTCCAGCCAACATTCAGATTCTCTCGAGCGACCGTGAGTGGACAATCTCCGAAGGAGAGAACGACATCCGAGGCCGTTTTGAAGATACAAAACATGAATCTTGGCAATTTATAGATATGATGGCGTTCGACGTTGATCCTGCTGACCCAACCCACATCTTTGGTGGCGCACGCTCAGGACTCTATGAATTCAAAGATGGAAAAGTTGTGAACTATTACAATCTGTCGAATTCTATTTTAGAAACGGCAGTGGCGGGTAATCCTAGCTACGTTTTGGTGGAAGGAGTAATGTATGACTCAGAAGGAAATCTGTGGATATTGCAGAGTATAACTCCTAATAACTCACTTTTGGTTATAACTAAGGACGGTGAATGGAAAAAGTTGAATCCATCAGAACTCATTTATAATGAAAAGCGTGTGCTTGGGGCTCTTCAGTTTCTCCTAATGGACAGCCGCGGACTTATATGGTTTGTCAATAACCACTATGACCGTCCGTCATTCTTCTGCTATGATCCGAAGACTAAAGAGGTTATTAATACGTTCACTAAGTTCACCAATCAGGACGGCACATCCTATGGTTCCGACACTTACTATCCTCGCTGCTTCGCAGAGGACCTCGACGGCAATATATGGATAGGTACGAGCATCGGTGCCTTCATGATTGAGGCAGCCAATATTTATACTCCTGGCACTTATCTCACACAGGTGAAGGTGCCTCGTAATGACGGTTCCGATCTTGCCGACTACCTCCTCTCGTCAGCTAATGTCACCTCGATAGTCATCGATGGTGCCGGACGTAAATGGTTCGGAACGATAGGTAGCGGAGCTTACCTTATAAGCAGGGACAACATGGAGGAGATACACCATTTCACTGCAGAGAATACACAGCTGCTATCAAACGACGTGATGTCGATAGCTGTTGATGATCGTACGGGAGAGGTGTTCTTCGGCACAGAGAAAGGACTGTGTTCATATATCAGCGATGCTACCGCTGCGGTGGATGAAATGAAGAAAGATGATGTCTATGCTTTCCCAAATCCTGTTCCATCGGGCTATAAAGGCCTTATAACGGTCCGTGGGCTGTCTTTTGATGCTGATGTGAAGATACTTACCGTCAGCGGCAAACTCGTGGCTCAGGGACGCTCTAATGGCGGCACATTCACTTGGAACGGTCGTGACCTCAAGGGACGTCGTGTTGCATCAGGTGTATATATGATTGCCACAGCAACCAGCGACGGCAAGTCGGGCGTGGTGGCAAAGGTGGCTATCGTTAACTGATGGGACAACAGATACTTTCCGTATATTGCTGGAAGAAGATAGGATATGTGTTATTTGATGCCGATACAGACTTTCAGCCATTTCCAGTTGCTTTTCTCTACTGCTTTTGTAACAAGTACTGGCAGAAATATGCCTGAAAGCACATTCAACACATAGAATAAAAGGAAGAGGTCTTCGTTGTAGAAGATTCTTTTCCACAGAAGTAATTCTACGAAAGGTTGGAAAATAAAAGACATGAGGAAAATCTGGTAGATGTACTCCCTAAAATAATGGAATAACTTGGGCTGTACCAATGCAATTTGCTGGCTGACAGCAATCATCATCAAAATACCGATCATTGATGTGAGCAATGGTATCTCCATCCAGAACGAGAGGGCATATAGAGCGATTGTGGCCAGACAGATTATGCGATTCCTAAGATACTGGTAAAGCTCATAGCGGAAGATGAAGATTCCGAAAAAGAAGTAGACTAGGTATTTGTTTAGCGTGAAGAAGAAGAAATAGTTTTCTGGAGTTAGCGGCAAAAAATCTGCGAAATAGAATGCTGCTGTCAGCAATAGGAAAGACGTCATCCTTACTATGCTTTTACTGAGCCATACGAATAGCGGATATAGCATCATGAACCAGAGCAGTACAGAAAGAAACCACAGATGAGCTGATGGGTGTTGATAGAAAATGTAGAAAGACTCCAAGTAGTTTCCAATTGAAAAGACAACTTTCGTCTTTGTAAATGGATTAAATAATAATTTGAAGAAATAGAAGAAAGTGACAAAGAAAAGAAATGGATATAGAATTCTGTTTACTTTGTCAACATACAGATCCTTGACGCTCCATCCTTTACGAATTCTGCTCAGATATAGTAATCCACCAGAACAAAAGATAAAGAGAGGCATTCTAATGGGGTTAAATGGTTCGCAAACGCTTGTGCAAAAGGTATGATTTTCCCCTGTGGACAAATCAATAAGATTTACGTGAAACATGACAACAAGGATGATGTTTAATCCGCGTAGTAACGATAGCCACTCAATCCGATTAGAAATGTGTATAGTCATGTTATACTTATAACTTTAGCTCCTTAGTTTATATTATCAATAAGTTCCTAAACAATCATGATGTAATTAACAGTGCACTCTGTTAGTTTAGTGGGCCTCTAACCAGTTCTGTCCGAAGCCTGAGTCTGCTATGAGGGGAACGCTGAGAGGGAAGGCTGCCTGCATCTCTTCCATCACGATGCGCTCCACCTGCTCTTTCTCTTCGGGATAGACTGAGAAGTTAAGTTCGTCGTGTACCTGCAGAATCATCTTTGAACGGATACCTTCCTTCTTGAAGCGTTCGAAGATGTGTATCATTGCAACTTTTATTATGTCGGCTGCCGTTCCCTGGATGGGGGCGTTGATGGCGTTGCGCTCAGCAAAGCCGCGAACGGTGGCGTTCTGAGAGTTGATGTCGGGCAGATAGCGACGACGACCGAAGAGGGTAGTGGCATAGCCTTTCTCTCGCACCATCTGTTTAGAACGTTCCATGTAGTCGTGTACCTGTGGGAAGGTCTCGAAATAGCCGTCAATGAGCTGTTTAGCCTCGTCGCGACTGATGTCAAGACGCTCTGCCAGTCCGAAGACGGTGATGCCGTAGATGATGCCGAAATTAGCGCGCTTAGACTTCGTTCGCTCGTCGCGGGTAACATCTTCTATAGGTTTCTTGTAGATGTTAGCAGCGGTGGCAGCGTGCAGGTCCTTGCCTTCACGGAAGACGCGCACCATGTTCTCGTCCTGCGACAGATGGGCCATCACACGCAGTTCTATCTGAGAGTAGTCAGCAGAGAAGAACAGACAGCCAGGCTCCGGCACGAAGGCTTTTCTTATCTCCTTGCCGTCCTCACCGCGGATAGGTATATTCTGGAGATTTGGATCGCTGCTCGATAGTCGTCCAGTGGCGGTGATGGTCTGGTTGAACGATGTATGGATATGTCCTGTACGAGGGTTGATGAGCTTCGGAAGGGCATCGATATATGTGCCGATAAGCTTTTTTAAGCCTCTGTGTTCAAGTATGTCGGCTACTATCTCATGCTTGTTCTTCAACTGCATGAGCACCTCTTCTGAGGTCACATACTGGCCGGTCTTGGTTTTCTTTGCCTTCTCAACAATCTTCAGCTTGTCGAAGAGAATCTCGCCAACCTGCTTTGGGGAGGCTATGTTGAACGACTGTCCTGCCAGCTCGTAGATACGTCGCTCTATCTCATTCATTCGGTCTGTGAACGCCTTCGATGTCTCGTTGAGTGAGGCTGTGTCAAGGCATACACCGTTCATCTCCATCTCTGCCAGCACTGGCATGAGAGGCATCTCTATGTCGTAGAACAGACGCTCGCATTCGAGACGTTTCAGCTCTGGCTCCAGCTTCTCCTTCAACTGTAGTGTGATATCGGCATCCTCGCATGCATATTCATAGACCTCGCTTGGTTGTAGGTCGCGCATAGACCGCTGATTCTTTCCCTTCGGACCAATCAGTTCGTCAATGTGGACTGTCTGATAGTTGAGATAGACCTCAGCCATATAGTCCATGTTATGATGAAGCTCGGGCTGGATGAGGTAGTGGGCTATCATGGTGTCCCACATGGGTCCAGAGAGGTGAATGTTATAATTCCTTAAAACTTCTAAATCGTATTTAATGTTCTGTCCGACCTTCAAAATTTCAGGGTCTTCATACAACGGTTTAAAGATATTAACAATTCGCAACGCTTCTTCACGATTGGCAGGAATGGGAACATAAAATGCCTCGTGAGGTGTCACTGAGAAGCTCAAACCCACCAATTCGGCATCGATTGGAGAGGTAGAAGTGGTCTCTGTATCTAAACAGAGAATATTTTTTGTCTTGAAAATCGAAAAAATTTCAAGCATTTTCTCCTCAGTATCAATGAGTTGGTAATTATGAGCCACTGTTTTAACGCTCTCAAAACTCGTGTTTTTTTCTTCAGTCTGGCTCTCGGCCGAGAAGAAATCAAAGAGAGAAAGCTCTCCGTTAGCAGGTTTTGGCTTCTTTTCAACTTTTTTAAGAACTCTGTCTTTTAAGCTCTTAAACTCCAGTTCGGTGAAAATCTTGTCGAGTTTCTCTTCATCAGGATTCTGAAGCTTCAATGAGTCGAGTGTGATGTCTGTCGGCACATCGGTTTTTATCGTTGCGAGGTAGTAGCTCAACTTGATATCGTCAATATGACTCTCTACTTTTGTCTTCAGCGCGCCTTTCAGTTCACTGGTGCGCTGAAGGAGCTGTTCCACGGAACCGAATTCATTGATAAGTTTCACGGCGGTCTTTTCGCCTACGCCAGGACAACCGGGGAAGTTGTCGGCAGAGTCGCCCATGAGTGCCAGCAAATCGATGACTTGGGCTGTTTTTTCAATTCCGTACTTCTCACACACCTCGGCAGGGCCCATTGTTTCATAGCCTCCACCATGGCGAGGACGGAAGATCTTCACGTTATCACTGACAAGCTGTCCATAATCCTTGTCGGGGGTGAGCATGAAGACTTCAAGGTCTTTTTCGTCACTTAGCTTTGTTGCCAATGTGCCGATGACATCGTCAGCTTCAAAGCCATCGACCTGTATCACTGAGATTCGATAGGCTTCAAGCAACTCTTTGATGATGGGTATGGCACGACGAATATCCTCTGGTGTTGCCTCACGTTGTGCCTTATATGCAGGGTAGGCCTCACTGCGGAATGTGGGGCCGTGAGGGTCGAAAGCTACGCCTATATGTGTGGGCTTCTCTTTTTCCAGCACTTCCTGCAGGGTGTTCACAAAACCTATAATGGCTGAGGTGTTCAAGCCCTTGGAGTTTATACGTGGGTTCTTTATGAACGCATAGTAAGAACGGTAGATGAGCGC
Organism: Prevotella sp. E13-27; assembly: GCF_023217965.1. Taxonomy (NCBI): domain Bacteria; kingdom Pseudomonadati; phylum Bacteroidota; class Bacteroidia; order Bacteroidales; family Prevotellaceae; genus Prevotella; species Prevotella sp. E13-27. Next base: position 1,074,927 of record NZ_JALPSC010000001.1, read on the forward strand.
GTAGGCATCAAGAAGAAACAGTTTGTTCATTATCTTATTATTGTTTGTTTCGGGTGTGGTAAAGTACATTGTGAATGTGCCCTACAATATAATTTTCGTGTAAAATTACTAAATTATTTCTCATATACCGAACTTTTTCACTAATTTTGTCACAAATTTTATTTTGACATGGATTACTTGCACCTTATCAAACAGCCTATTGAACAGGAATTGCTCGATTTCATCGAACTATTTAATTCGTCATTACAGCATGAGGATGGACTTCTTTCAAGTGCCCTTTCACACATTCGTCAGCGTGGTGGAAAGCGCATGCGTCCGATGCTCATACTTCTTATGGCAAAGAACTATGGTGAGGTGACACAAGTTTCACAGCATGCTGCAGTAGGTCTTGAGTTGCTTCACACGGCATCTCTCGTTCACGATGATGTTGTTGATGAGAGTCAGGAGCGTCGCGGACAGGCAAGTGTGAACGCATCCTATAACAATAAGGTAGCTGTTTTGGTTGGTGACTATATCCTTTCTACGGCTCTTCTCCATGTTGCTAAGACCGGTAATAAGCGTATAGTAGAATATCTGGCTGAGCTGGGTCGTACGCTTGCAGCAGGTGAGATTCTGCAACTGACAAACATCCGTAATCAGGAGATATCAGAAGAGGTTTATTACCAGATAATAAAGAATAAGACGGCAGCTCTTTTTGAGGCCTGCGCAGCTATTGGTGCCCTTTCCGCCGGTGCCGGTGAGGACGATGTGTTTAAGGCCGGTCAGTTTGGACAGGACCTGGGCATAATGTTCCAGATACGCGATGATATCTTTGATTATTATGACTCTCAGGAGATAGGTAAGCCAACAGGTGCCGACATGGCAGAAGGAAAGCTCACTCTTCCAGTTATCTACGCTCTGAATTCGAATAAGATGGACTCAATGATGAACCTCGCGCTGAAGGTTAAGCAGGGTGGGGTGAACGCAGATGAGATTGCCGTTCTTGTGGAATTTTCAAAGAAGGCAGGAGGCATAGAATATGCTGAGCAGCGTATGCGCGACTATCATCGGCTCTGTCAGAAATATATTGATGAAAACGTGAAGGACAAGAGCATCAGTGATGCCTTGACTGCCTATATAGACTTTGTGATTGAAAGAAAGAGCTAATATCTAAACTTTCAAGCAAGATTTTGGGAAATAAAAGAGTATCTGTCAAAACACAAGATTTCTTTTAAGAACAACGGATTTCACGGATTAAACGGATTTTCTAAGTTACTGATTATCAGTAGGGCTTAAATCCGTTTAATCCGTGAAATCCGTTGTAGTAATTTTGAAACGTTCTCTTGTCTATAAACATCCCTCCCCTCTGGAGGGCTTGGGTGGGTTTTTAGAAGAATTTTACTTCTTCACCTACAACCTCGCTCAACAGCAGGTTTGCCAGACGACTGGTACCCATACGGAACCAGTGGTTGGTAAGCCATTTCTCGCCCAGAACTTCTTTCACGATGGTGTACATGATGAGGGCGTCCATGACGCTGTTAAGACCACCGGCAGGCTTGAAACCAATCTGTATGCCTGTCTCATTGTAGTACTCCTTGATAGCCTGACACATCACATAGGCAGCCTCTGGTGTAGCAGCAGGCTCGAGCTTTCCTGTAGATGTCTTGATATAGTCGGCACCGGCATACATTGAGAGAATAGAGGCAATCTTGATGTTCTTTGCGGTCTTCAGACAGCCTGTCTCAAGGATGACCTTCATGTCATGCTCACCGCATGCTTCTTTCTGCTGCTGAATCTCATCTACAACGGTCTCGTAGTCGCCTTCAAGCATAGAACCTACAGGCAGCACGATGTCAATCTCTGTGGCACCGTCCTTAATGGCGAGCTGTGTCTCGATGGTCTTTACCTCAATGAGGCTCTGGCTGCTGGGGAACGAACCGCTGACGCAAGCAACCTCTACACCTTCTACCTCGAGGGTCTCGCTAACGGTCTTAGCGAAGCGAGGATAGACGCAGATTGTTGCCACGTGGGGCAGGGTGGGGTAAGCCTCTTCAAACTGGTTCACCTTCTCTGTGAAGGCCATAACAGAGGTCTCAGAGTCAGTGGTCTTCAGGGTGGTGAGCTCAACACTTCCCAACAGGAATTTCTTTACCTCTGGTGTATCGTTCTCATGTACTTTCTCTGCAATGATTTTCTTAACTGCTTCCTTCACTTCCTCGTCAGTGATGTCGAGGTTATACTTCTTCAGAGCCTCTTCAATGCGGCTCGTTGGCTGTGCATGATTGTGCTCATGCTCGTGATCATGATGATGTTCGCTCATAGTAAATGATTTTTTATTATATCAAGAATTAGAGAATTGGAGAATTCTTTTTTCTGGAATTATTTGAATTTGAGACTCGACCTGTGGTCGAAATATTAGCTTATATTTTGTATTTTTATTCTTTGAGTTTGGGGTTATTATGATGTCTGTCTTTATCGCGAGAGGTTTTCTTTTCTATCGATTTCTGAAGCTCTTCGGTGAGGTCTATTCCAGTTTGGTTTGCCAGGCAGAGGAGCACCCAAAGAACGTCGGCCATCTCGTCGCCTAACGCTGCCTTGCCATTATCCTTTGCACGCTCGTCGGTGGCTTTCCACGACTGTTCGCCATAGCGACAGGCAATGATCTTTGCCAGCTCGCCCACCTCCTCTGTGAGAACGGCCATGTTGGTCAGTTCAGAGAAGTAGCGCACACCATATTCGTGTATCCACTGGTCAACAGTCTGTTGTGCTTCCTGTATTGTCATCGGTTCAATAATAGTACTATGAATAACGTTACTGTGCAGACAAGCATGATGATGATGTTTTGGGTATTATCTCGTCGGTAAGCCTCCCAGTGGAATGCCTTATAGATGACTTCTGTTACCCATATTGCTATGCCAATCAGGATAACCCATGTAGCCCATGATGGTTTCCCTACGACGTAGAGAATAACACCAATCATCATAAGAATCATGCTCGATACTTCTATCTCTCTTAGATATTTCTTCATTACCGTTATTTATCTAATTTAATCCCACTCCCTTGGGGAGGGGTTAGGGGTGGGCTTCATTCTTTGTTCTTAGTATCCATGCATATTGTTACTGGACCGTCATTGATCAAGGCGACCTTCATGTCAGCTCCGAAGATGCCAGTTGCAACAGTGCGTCCCATCTCTTCACTCAAACGACCGCAAAAGAGCTCGTATAAGGGCACGGAAATCTCGTGACGGGCTGCTCTAAGCCAAGAGGGACGATTACCCTTCTTGTAGCTTGCAAATAGCGTGAATTGGCTAACGACGAGGCAGTCACCGCCCACATCCATTATGCTTCTGTTCATCACGCCATTTTCATCGTCGAAAACACGCAGGTTAACTATCTTTTTCACCAGCCACTCCACGTCGTCTTGATTGTCCTCTTCACATACGCCCAAGAGTATCATATAGCCATTGCCGATGCTGCCATGTACGTTGCCGTCAATGGTCACAGATGCTTCTGTTACGCGTTGAATTACAGCTCTCATATAGTCTTGTAAACTGGGATTATCTTATGGATTTTTACTTGTTTTGGCAAAGATAGTTATTTTTATTGTTTTCGCAAAACTATTTATGTGTTTTTGACTATTTTGCTTCTCTTTCTTTTGACTCTAGTCCTTTATCGGTGTGGAAATAATCATAGATTATCTGTGCTTTAGAAGCTCCTAAGACATCTGTAAGTGCCTGTATATCAGCCTCTTTTATGCGCTTAACACTCTTAAGTTTATTGAGAAGGAGTTCTTTCGTCTTTGGACCAATGCCATGTATATCGTCAAGTTCTGAGTGTAATGCATGTTTTGAGCGCTTGTCACGGTGGAAAGTGATGGCAAAACGATGCACCTCGTCCTGTAGTTGGGTGAGCACATGGAATAGCTCTGACTCCACTTTCAGCTGTATGGTGCGGGGAGGAAATCCATACAATAGTTCGTTAGTACGATGCTTGTCGTTTTTGGCAAGACCGGCTATAGGAATGTTGATGTTCAGTTCGTCCTGTATAACCTCACGAATGACTTCCATCTGCCCTTTACCACCATCGGCAACGATGAGGTCGGGTAGGGGTTGCTGTTCCTCAATGAGTCGCTCATAACGACGGCGTACAACCTCTTTCATCGATGCATAGTCGTCTGGTCCAACAACTGTCTTTATGTTGTAATGCTTGTAGTCTTTCTTTGAAGGCTTCATCTTTTTGAACACCACACAAGCTGCGACAGCATCCGTTCCTGAAATGTTGGAGTTGTCAAAGCACTCTATCTGATATGGCATCTTTGGTAGCCCAAGCTTCTCCTGAAGCTCTTTCATCAGACGTACTTGTTTCTGTTCAGGATTGAGCTTCTCAGCTTGTTTCAAACGGTCAAACTTATATTGTTTTCCGTTCATCTCTGAGAGCTCTAACAGCGTCTTTTTATCGCCTTGTTTAGGTATGGTGAATCTTACTCCCTCAAGCTCCATCTCTGGGTCAAAAGGCACTATAATCTCCTTTGAATTGCTCTTGAAACGCTCACGCATCTCTACTATTCCTAGCTGCAGAAGTTCCTTTTCATTCTCGGCAAGACGCTTCTTGAACTCAAAGGTAAACGACTGGTTTATGCTGCCATTCGACACATGCAGATAGTTTATGAAAGCCGTATTCTCGTCGTTGGTTATAGTGAATATGTCAACGTCTGTTATGGTGTGCGAGACCACTTCACTACGTGCAACAAACGAGTCGAGAGCCACGAATTTCTTCTTAAGTTCCTCGGCTTCTTCAAAGCGAAGATCTTCTGCGAGGGCCATCATTTCCGCTTTCATGTCACGCAAAATCTGTCGAGTGTTTCCTTTTAGAATCTCACGTGCCTGAGCAATGTTTTTTTGATAGTCTTCGTAGCTCTGTTTGTTGACGCAAGGTCCGTAGCAGTTCTTGATGTGATACTCCAAACAAACCTGATATTTGCCGCTTTCAATGCCCTCTTTTGTCATTGGCTGACGACATTTTCGCGGCTTATAGAGGTCGTTTATCAATTCAAGAATGGCATACATCGTGCCTATATGACTATATGGCCCATAGTATGTACCCCATTTTTTATTTATGTTTCTTGTCTTGAAAATACGAGGAAGATATTCGTTGGTGATACAGATGGAAGGGTAGGTCTTACCGTCTTTAAGTAAGACATTGTATCGAGGGTTGTATTTCTTTATCAACGAATTTTCGAGTAGCAAGGCGTCCTCTTCGGTGTTTACGACCGTATAGCTAATGTCCCATATCTTTGACACCAGCACTTTAGTTTTGAATCGGTCAACCTCCGTGTGAAAATATGAAGACACACGAGACTTAAGGTTCTTTGCCTTTCCTACGTATATTATCTCGTGTTTATCGTCATAGTATTGATAGCTGCCTGGCTTTTCAGGCAGACGACTTACAATACTTTTTAGATAAGCCAAGCGCTTCTCGTTTTCTTCCTTTGTCATCTTGCTTTTGTTTCACGTGAAACTTTTCAACACAAAACCCCTCTCTTTTTAAGGGAGGGGTAGGGAATTATATCTTCAAAAGTGTTGTCAGCTCGATTCCTTCGAACAGATCACGACCATGAAGTCCTTCGTCAGTAATTTCTATAATAAAGTTCATCATTACCTTCTTTGGCTTGAAGTGCTGTACGAGGTTATATGCAGCTTTTGCGGTTCCACCGGTAGCAAGCAAATCGTCATGTATTAAAACAACATCATCGTTGTCGATGGAATCGAGATGCATCTCAATTGTATCTACTCCATACTCCTTTGAGAATGATTCTTTGATGACTGCATAAGGAAGCTTTCCTGGTTTGCGTGCGAGAACAACTCCACAACCTAGTCTGCCAGCCAATGCACTTGCCATTACAAATCCTCTACTCTCGATTCCAACGATTTTTGTTATGCCCTTGTCCTTATAAAGCTCATACAATTCATCGAGCATAATTTGCATACATTCACCACTCTTGTAAAGTGTTGTTACGTCGCGGAAGTTAATTCCCTTTTTCGGAAAATCTGGTATACAACGCAGATTATCCATTAATACTTTGTTATTCATATTTATTATTTTATGTTGTTAAACACTCAAAAAGTTTCACGTGAAACAACCATGAATTGTTTCTTATAACTCTCAATTCTCACCTCTCAATTCTCACCTCTCAATTCTCACCTCTCAATTCTCACCTCTCTCATCTGCCCATTAATACAAGAAGTGCGTTGATGTCGCTCGGGCTTACGCCAGGTATGCGGCTTGCCTGGGCGAGTGACACCGGACGTATAGCTGTTAGTTTCTGTCTTGCCTCGGTAGAAAGACTGTTTATTGCATTGAAATCAAATGATGCTGGTATTCGGATATTCTCCAAGCGATGCATCTTCTCTGCAACGATTTTCTCACGTTCTATATATCCTTTATATTTAATTCGTATCTCTGCTGCTTCAGCAATTTCTTCCTGTCGTTCGGTGATATGATTAATACGTTCGTTTAATTCTGGAATTATTGTTTTCAGATTGTTGAAGTTAAGCTGTGGACGAGCGATAAGTTCTTCGAGTTTAACGCCAAACTGTAGTGGGGTGGTGCCCAGTGCTTCCAGTTTTGGATTAATCTCCTTTGCCTTGATGGGGAGGTTCTTACAAAACAGTTCCATTTCTTCGATTTCTGTCTTTTTCTTCATCCAGTAATCGTAGCGTTCTCTTGTCGCAAGACCTATTTCGTAGGCACGTTCAGTTAGTCGTGCGTCGGCATCATCCTGTCTGAGAAGTATGCGATACTCGGCTCTTGAGGTGAACATGCGGTATGGTTCGTCCACGCCTTTTGTCACGAGATCATCAATTAGAACGCCAATATAAGCTTCATCACGAGCGAGAGTAAATGTCTTTTTGTCTGAACCATCGCCGCCAATTGAACCCGCTTTCAGCGCTGCATTGATGCCTGCCACGAGTCCTTGTCCGGCAGCTTCCTCATAGCCCGTTGTGCCGTTCACCTGTCCTGCGAAGAACAATCCGCTCACCACTTTTGACTCCAGCGTATGACTCAGCTGTGTGGGATCAAAGAAATCGTATTCTATGGCATAGCCAGGACGATATACATGTGCCTGTTCCAGTCCTGGTATAAGTCGTAGAGCGGCTATCTGTACGTCCATTGGTAACGAAGAAGAAAAACCGTTAAGATACATCTCGTTGGTATCGCATCCCTCTGGCTCAAGGAAGAGCAGGTGCAGGTCACGGTCGGGGAAAGTGACAAGTTTTGTCTCTATCGATGGACAGTAGCGCGGCCCTATGGACTGTATCTGTCCGTTATATAGCGGCGAGTCCGCCAGTCCTGACCGGAGCATCTCGTGAACGGCAGTGTTTGTATAGCATTCCCAGCATGGCAGTTGGGGTAGGGGCTCTCTTTTCTCGTTTAAATAAGAGAAACGATAGGAGCGCTGTTCGCCATCCTGTTGGCGCAGTTTTGAGAAGTCCACACTACGCTTGTCAATACGTACCGGTGTGCCCGTCTTCATGCGTGCTGAGCGTATGCCGTGACGTGTGATGCTCTCGGTGAGATGCAGCGCTGCAGGCTCTGCTATACGTCCGCCAGCAACCATCTTACGACCTATGTGCATCAATCCGTTGAGGAATGTGCCGGCAGTGATGACGATGCTTGGAGCACGAAGCTCACAGCCCCAGATGGTCTTAACCCCCATCGCTTTCCCTGACTCTAGAATTAATTCATCTACTTGATCCTGCCATATGTCAAGATTGTCGGTTTCATCAAGACGGCGGCGCCACTCCCAGATGAATTTTCCACGGTCGCACTGTGCACGTGGGCTCCATACAGCGGGTCCCTTGCCCACGTTGAGCATGCGGAACTGTATGGCAGTGGCATCGGTAACAAGCCCCATCTGTCCACCCATGGCATCTATCTCGCGCACAATCTGTCCTTTGGCAATGCCGCCTACAGCAGGGTTGCATGACATCTGTGCTATTTTGTTCATGTCCATAGTCACCAGACAGGTCTTTGCTCCCATCCTTGCTGCGGCACTCGCTGCTTCACAGCCTGCGTGACCGCCACCAACAACTATTACGTCGTAATTGAATATCATTTTATCTTCTTATTGTTATATATTTAGAGGTTAGAGGTTAGAAGTGAGAGGTAAGAGGTTAGCTCTTTTACTCCTTTTTCTCTTAGTTTTCTGCGTTTATCCAACTATCCTCTCACCTCTTACCTCTCACTTCTCACCTCTTAAAAACCGTTCTCTCTCCGCTATAAATCGATGCACTCCCTGGCTTATGCTTCGCAAGCCGAAGAGTGACGGGTCAACCTTATTGAAAGGTATCCATTGCAGTTCGGCAACATCGTCGTGGGCATGTGGCTCTGCATCGGCATCCACACGTACGAGATAGAACATGTCGAGCGTATGGACGGTCATGCCGCTATATTCGTATAGATTAGGAATGGAGAAAAGATATCTCACGTCTTCCATTGTAACGGTCATGCCAGTCTCTTCAGTGATCTCGCGAAGCAGTCCTTCCTCGGCCGACTCCTCCATGTCCACGAAGCCGCCAACGATGTCGAGAGTGCCTTTAGCAGGCTCTTTTCCGCGGCGTGCCACGAGCAGTTCGTCGGGCTTGCCCTGTCCGTTCTTTGAACGTACTATGAATGCCACGGTGGCAGAGCACGCGTTGGCATAATAGACAAAACCGCATGAGCGGCAACGCTTGCTCTTGATGTTGTTCTCTTCGAACTCATGACTGCCACAGACGGGACAGTACTGAAACGTCTTTAGAGGGTGTTCCATTGAAAAACGATTACTTATGGCCTATTAAAAAATAGAAACTGTTTGCTTAGAATTTGCAATATTACTAAAAGTTAAGGGTAAAACAAAGAAATGTTTTTTCTTTTTTCACTATGACAGAGCATTTTCCCAAACTTTGATGGTATTATTGCGAAAAAAACAGTAATTTTGCAAACAACACTAACAATTTAATCTGTATTAAGATGAAGAAACTATTACTGACAGCTGTCTGCATGCTGTCGTTGGGTGCCTATGCCGATGAAGGCATGTGGACACTCTACAACCTGCCACAGGCTGTCTATGAGAAAATGAAAAGCGAGGGCTATGAGCTGCCCTATGAACAGCTCTATCAGGCTGATGATGCCATCATGAAGTCGGTTGTTAACTTCTCTGGCTATTGCTCAGGCGTGGTGGTATCGCCCGACGGTCTTGTCTTCACCAACCACCACTGCGGCTTCGAGGCTATACGCTCTCACTCTACCGTGGAACATGACTATATGCTCAATGGCTTCTGTGCGAAGTCTTACGAGGAAGAGCTGCCAAACAAGAACATGTTCGTATCGTTCATGGTGGAACAGAAAGACGTCACCGACAAGGTCATTACCAACGCTTTCAAAAAGATGACCCATGCTCAGCGTGAGACCTATCTTGATTCGCTTGAGAACGCATGGTCGAAGGATGTGAAGAAGCAGGACTCCACACTGCGCCTGGAGCTGAAGCCTTTCTACGAGGGCAACCGCTATTTCGCCACTACCTATCGTGACTTCACCGACCTGCGTCTGGTGTTCACCATTCCTAAGTCTATGGGTAAGTTTGGTGGTGAGACCGACAACTGGATGTGGCCGCGCCAGACCTGCGACTTCTCCGTGTTCCGCATCTATGCCGACCCCAAGACTAATGGTCCGGCAGAATACTCCAAGGACAATGTGCCCTATCATCCAGAGCACTGGGCTCGTGTGTCAGACGAGGGATATAAGGAAGGCACATTCTCTATGACCATCGGCTATCCTGGCTCTACGTCGCGCTATCTCTCCAGCTATGGCATCACTGAGCGCTATGCTGAGAATGCCATCCGTGCACAGGTGCGTGGCGTGAAACAGGAGGTGATGAAGCGCCACATGGATGCCTCTGAGGCAGTACGCATAAAATATGACTCGAAATATGCGCACAGCTCAAACTACTGGAAGAACTCCATTGGCATGAACAAATGTATTGACTCCATTGGCCTCATTAAGCAGAAACAGCAGTTCGAGCTTCAGCTGAAGGCGTGGATGGACTCCACTGGCCACTATAGCGGACAGCTCGACTTCGACAAGATGGCTAAGCTCTATGAGAAGCGTCTGGAGCTGAGAAAGCTGCGTATGTACTGGATGGAGACTTTCCGTGGCAATGACGAGTTGACAACACGTGCCATGGCGGTGTCTAGGGCTGTGTCTAACGGTGAGCGCTATTTCACAGTAAAAGACAATCGTGAAACGTTCGATGTCGATACCGACAAGGACATACTCGTGGCATTGCTGAAGAATTATCGTGCCAAAGTTACTGACGAGGCCTATCTGCCCGACTTCTATAAGACTATAGAGGGAAAATACAAGGGTAACTACGAGAAGTTCGTAAACCATCTGTATAAGAAGTCAAAGGTGATGAAGAGCGGTAAGGTGCTCCACACCCAGAAGCCTAATATGTACCGTGAGGTGGGTGTTGCCTATGGCCGCAGCGTGTCAAAGATTATCAGCAAGATAAACAAGGAGCTGAAGAAGCTCAACGATGACATTAACCGTCAGGAGCAGTTGCTCTGTGCTGCCAAGCTGCGCATGGAGGAAGACCTGCCACACTACAGCGATGCCAACTTCACCATGCGTCTGAGCTATGGTCAGGTAAAGGAATATAAGTTAGGTGGCTGGAAATCAGGCTATTACACCGCTGCGTCAAGCATGTACCAGAAGATGGTACTGGGTGACAAGATCGAGGACTATCGCGTGGAACCTGAGATGAAGACCCTGCTCTCTGATGCCTCTGACGCAAAGAAGGCTAACCCATACCGTGACACGAAGACGGGCGAGATGCAGCTCTGCTTCCTTACTACCAACGACATCACCGGTGGTAACTCCGGTTCACCTATGTTCGATGGTAAGAACCGTCTCATCGGACTGGCCTTCGATGGCAACTGGGACTCACTGTCGAGTGACATCTTCTTCGACTCTCAGCTTGCACGCTGCATAGGTGTTGACATACGCTACGTGCTCTTCATGATGGACCGTTGGGGACATGCCGATCGTCTGTTGAGAGAGGTGAGAGGTGAGAAGTGAGAGGTTAGAGGTTAGAAGTTAGAGGTGAGAAGTAAGAGGTGAGAAATCTAATTATTATAATGGCCGCCTGGCTGTGTGTCGTTGCTGATGCACAGTCAGGCGGTTATAATTTGGATTTCACTGTCTCTGAGCGCAATTTCGCTGACACGCTTAGCATCGAGTTCGACCACGACCGCGTGATGGTACCCGTCGTCGTAGGTGGCGACACACTGCGCTTCCTGCTCGACACCGGTGCCAGTCAGGCGGTGGTCTATGACGATAGCCCTATCAGCGGCTGCGTGCCCGACGGTTTTATTCTCTCCCACGATGCAGTAGGCCACACCGACACCGTTGCTGTGATGAAGCTCCCATCAGTATATCTCGGACGTATCACGTTTACCGGATTGCGTGCCACGTTGCAACATCGTGCCGTGAAACGTAGCGGCATCGATGGCATCCTGGGCTTTGACATCGTGAACCGCGGACTGCTGATGAAGGTTGACGTGGAGCACCGACGGCTCATCATTACCGACCGGAAGAAGTTCTTCGACAAGGAAAAAGGCTATTCTTTGCGATATAAGCTCAACTATCACGTGCCATACATCACCATAGAGCCGTTTAGAGGCTTCAAGGAGCGCGTTCTTTTCGATACTGGTAGCAGACACCTATACGCCATGAAATGGGCGAGCTACGAGGCCGCAGAGCGTTTCTGTGTGGCTCAGAACCCTAAACAGGTAGAAGGACGCACCTATGGGCGCTATGCCATAGGTCTTCATGGCACCGAACCGTCAGGACCTGTGGCATTTCTTGCTTTAGACCGTCTTGCCTTCGGAGAGTTCGGATTCTGCGATGTGCATACTCTTACCACGCAGGGCGGCTCCCATATCGGTGCTCCTCTGTTGCGATATGGTGCCGTGGTGTTCAATCCGCGCCGTAAGCGTGTCATCTTCCAGCCATATACCGACAATGACTATTGTGTTGTTGCCAATGAGCAGCTTAAGAAGGCCATTGTCAACGAAAAAGGTAAGCCTGTAGTTGGTCTCGTGTGGGACAAGAGCGAGGCCTACAAGGCAGGTCTCCGTCAGGGAGACATTATAATAAAAGCCGACGAAAGAACTATTAATTCTTTCGCCGACTATATTTCTTTCCGTCCGATAATCGGACATGTCTATCGTGTTATCGTGCGCGACAGGCGCGGTTTCCAGAAAGAGGTTTACATGGAGTGGTAACCACTCACCTCTAACCTCTCACCTCTAGCTTCTAACCTCTCACCTCTCCTAATAATTCACCACCGAACCGCTTGGTGTGCGATACCAGTCCTTATAGTTGCTTACGTTAGCGCCCCATTCACCGAAGTCTGCATAGGCAGCGGTGATGTTCACGCGCTCTGTAGGCCAGAACCACTTGCCGTTCTCGTCGCCGCTGACTACGATGACGAGTGGTGACTTACCTGTTTCCACCTTGCGTGTCACTCTGACGGTCTCGCCTTTGCTGCCTTTCACCTCGATGCCGATAGGCAGCTGGTCAACCTTTGCATTGTCGCTGATCTCGATGGTGCCCAGTATGGCGAAGTGGTTAGTATCTACCTTGTCGGTGTTGACCATCGTCTTTACTGAGCTGGCACCCATGGCGCTGTGTACTTCTGCACCTACGCGTATAGGCTCACTGCCCTCGCCATAGGTGACATAGGTCTCCATAGTACCACCTGCAGCAACAATCTCCAGTGTTGACTCGCCTTTGACAGGTGCTGACAGGCGTACAATGACGTCGTTGAAGTCGAAGTCGTCGGTAGTACCCAGGTCCTCAAATGCGTAGTAATAGTACATTGTTGGCTCCTCTATTACGATGGCGCTCTTTCCGCTGATGCCTGCGTTACACTCGGTAGCCTCTATGGTCTCGGTGATGTCGTCCTTGCTCTTCAGTGACATCTTCACGTTGTCACCCTGATCCCAGTAAGGATAGTTGCCGTTGACAGAGCTGTCATACTTGTCGCACTGCTCCCAGTGGTTGTTAGTAGCCACGATGAGGTAGTTACGGTATGTGATTGAGCGGCGCTGTGTGAGGCTTGTGGCAGTAATCTTCTTTGCCTGTACGACAGCATAGCCGTTGGCATCGGTCTCAGGACCGTAGAAGCCGAAATAGCAGCCGTCAGCATCAGCATGGCAGGTGATGGTCTCTGCTATCTTGAAGATTGACTTTCCTGTCATCTTGGTGTAGCCAATGCCGTGGAACATGTTCTTTGCCTCCACGCTTCCGTCGAGTTTGAACTCGCCCTGGTTCTGACCGAGGTTCATATAGAAGTCCTCGTCGCAAACAAGCTTACAGTTGTTGATGACGTTCCATGAGCCACCCTCATACTTGAAGTTGTTACAGTGGTAGTAACCGTTGTTAACCCATGAGTTGTTGTTGCTGTTCACAAAGGCCTGACCGCTGATCTCACACTTGCCTGTGTTGAGGAAGTGACCAGAACCTGCTGTGTGCATGCTTCCGGCAGTAATCTCGTTGTCATTGACAATGACAGATTGGTTGTTCTCTACGCTAATCTCACCGTCAACCTTCACTATGTTTGCGTTGTAAAGCAAGCTGGTGTTGTTGACGCTGAGCTTCGGAGCCTCTATGGTACCCTTGTTATACATGTGAAGACCGTTGTTGACCTTCAGTTCGCCTTTGGCAATAATCTTTGCGCCCTTGGCAAGGTAGTAGTTGTCACCGCCCTGAAGGTTACCTGCATCGCCAGCACTGATAATAAGTGTTGCACCCTCAATGAGATACACTTCGGTGTTGGAAGCAACATAGAATTGGCGGTTGCTGTAGTCGTTGTAGCCCTTGATATAGAGCTTACCGCCTGAGGTCTTCGAACCGTCCCATTTTCCCCAGATGTTCACGCCGCCAGTGTGACTCTCGTCGATATAGCTGGTGCCGATGTCATAACCCCACTGACCCACTTCGTCGTAGCTCTTCACTCCTGCAGGCACTGCGCTGAGGAAGTTCTCGTCGTCAGCCATTGATGGGAAGTTGAAGCTGCTGCTATATGACTTTGCCTTGAACACGCCGCGTGTCATGTTGCGTGCTGCTGCCTCCTCGGCATCGAAGCTTACCTTCAGGTCGCTGCCAGTAACGTTTACGGTCTCGTAGCGCATGTAGTTCTGTGAGTCATAGACAGCAACATACAGGCGTGTCACGTCGTTAGGACATGCCACGGTGATGGTCTTCTGCTCCTGCTTGGCAATCGTTCCAACATAGATTGGAGCGACATTCTGACCAACAGGGCTTGCAGCATAGACCTTAAGTGTTCCTTCAGCAATCACAGAGTTTATTGTCAACTGAACAGAACTGCTTGTGCTCCATGTCTGATTGGGGTCAACCTCGCGACCGCCAAGCACAAAGTTCTTAAAGTTTTCAGTGCTTTCCTTTTCTTTACGGCTCTGGTCGTAAAGGTCGGTTTCGTGTGAACAACTTGCAGCGGCAAAGGCTATTGCCATCACAGTCATTCCTTTTGCAAAAGAGAAATAATTCATAAATTCTATTTGATTTTCGGGGAGATGTCATAGGCTTGAATCCCCGTAATTTTTATTGTGTTAATTAATCAACCGCTGCAAAATTACTATATATTATTGTGTGAATCAACTATTTGTCAGTTAATAATATTTAAATTGTCCTATTTCTTAACATTGCAGCCCAGTTTTTGATTACCCTCTCTTCATCCAAAGGTGCAGCTGATAGAGTGATGGGAGAAGAATAAGCAGCGAGAACAGGACGGCAAGGATGACGTGATGCTGAGTAGTAAAGATGTCTATAAGACGAATGTCGTCACTGGGATAGAAGATGTAAAGCACGAACGCCACGGTGTTGTTGACCCAGTGGAACACTACGCCTGGCACGATGCTATTTGTGCGATAGTACATCCATCCAAGGAGCAAGCCGATAAAGAACGCGTGAATCATTTGCGCCGGATTGAGGTGGGCCAACGAGAATAACAACGCAGAGATGGCTATCATGATCCAGTGGCGCCTGTTCTCAGCCGCACCGTCGAGCTTTGGCTTAGATGCCAGCAGAGCACGAAGCACGGCTCCACGGAACACCAGCTCTTCAACCAATGGCACGAGCAGACACACTATAAAATATCCTCCACGGGTGCTGAATATCTGACTCATCTCATCCTCGATGAAGTTGGGTAGCTCGGGCAACTGCTCCTGGAATGCTATGGAAGGAATAACTGAGCCAAGGGCAGCCAGCACCGACCAGAAAACCACGAACCACGGACGCGAGAGAAGATAGTCGCGAGTGGGAGCGGCCCATCCCAAGCGGATGAACACCATCAGGCTGACAACTGAAAACACGAGCATTGACACTATGGGTACGTATGGAGACTTCAAAAGGCTACCGCCATCAATGAACTGTAATGCAACTGTGATGATGCCTGACACCAGCAACTGTATGCCAAGGAAGATAAGTGTATAACTAATGGCTTTTTTCATCGTATTCTATTCAATAATTTCGTAATAATACAAATCATTTGTTTAAGATAGCGCGAGCTTTTGCCACGTCGATAGTCATCTGATTGACAAGGGTTTCACGCGAACTGAAATGCTTCTCCTCACGCAGACGACTAACGAAACTCACATTGATGTGATGACCGTAGATGTCGCCCGAGAAATCAAGGATGTTCACCTCAAGTGTTTGGTTATGAATGCCGAACGTGGGACGACAGCCAATATTCATTACACCAATATAGCCTTTGCCATCAACATCGACACGCACGGCATATACACCTGATGCAGGGATGAGACGGTTCTCATCGGCAACCTCCATATTTGCAGTGGGGAAGCCCAAGCTGCTGCCTATCTGCTCACCGTGGACAACAGTTCCCATAAGACTGTAGCAGCGCCCCAAACAGACGGCAGCCTCATCGACACGCCCTTCCTGAAGCATGCGTCGCACAACCGACGAGCTGACACGCACAGAATTGCCAGCGCCATCAGAACCGGTAGTTGTTACATCGACGGCATCGGCACAAAGTACGCTGATACCTAGTTCACGGCCATAACGTACATAGTCTTCAAAACCCTCCGTACGGTCGTGGCCGAAGCGATTGTCATAACCAGTAAGCAACACGTCGGCATGGAGGTCACGGAGAAGTACCTGCTCCATGAACTGTCGGGCAGAGAGAGCCGCCATAGACTTAGTGAAACGCAGTACTACAAGCACGTCAATATCCATGGCAGACAAGAGAGCCTGCTTTTCTTCAAGCGAGGTGAGCAGTTGCGGCTGCCAGTCGGGACAGACCACCTGTCGCGGATGGTGCTCAAAGGTTATTAGCATCGACTGTTTATGCTGTTCGCGAGCCATACTTTTCAGCCGCTCCACCACATGGCAATGACCACGATGAACACCATCGAAAAAGCCAATAGTTGCCACATAGCGACCATTGGGAACAGGTGTCTCGGAAGGATAGAAAACTGTTATCATTGCACAGACGATGCTGGAAAAACGGTGCAAAGGTAGCTAAAAAGCGGCGTTTTTGAGTCTTTTTACAAAAAAAATTTGGAAGTATCAGTTTTTTGCCTTACCTTTGCACTCGAATTCGGGCTTTTAGCTCAGTTGGTTAGAGCAACAGACTCATAATCTGGAGGTCCTAGGTTCAAGCCCTAGATGGCCCACTTCAAAAACAGGGAGTTACGCAAACAGCGCAACTCCTTTTTTCGTATCGAAAACGATTTTACGAATCAGTCAAAAGTCAATGAAGCCCGTCGATAGTTGTACGAGAGCCAATAACTTCGTTTCAGTGATTCAGAAAGGAAAGAACGATCAATAAGTTCCTTTGCCAGAAGATGTTCCGTGGCAAAAAAGTCCAGTTCTCGCTTTATCAGTCTGTCTGACAATCCAATACGATGAGCGAACTCTTCAAAGTCCTTTCGTCCGACGGTTCTTGTATCGGATAGCTGCATACCCTCTTTGAACAATCCCTTGTCAAGAGCGAAGATGCGAGGCATGCTTAGATGCAGACTGGTATTTATGAGGTCATAAGCGGGAGCAAGGTGATATTCCCCATCACCACGATTGATAAGTGAGAAGTTTTTCAAGTGTGCATCATCGTTTAGTGTAAGATAATTGAACACTATAATGCGGAAGAACTTAAGTATTTCTACAGGTGCTGCTTTGACGAATTTACGGATGATGTCAGCGCATTCCTCGTAACTCAGATTGTTGTATTTGTAGTCGCTGCCACCATTGGCATTTGTCAGTCCTGCAAGAGAAGCAAAATCTTCCTGACTGTATTTCTGTCCATTTGGCCCAACGTCAAATCGCCGACAAAGATAGGCAGCTTCACCGTCTCGGAAAAAGCAAAGGGCATTAGCCGCAGTTTCAATATGATATATTTGTGAGGCCAATTGCATAGTCAGGTGCTCGTTGGACGGACAGTACATGCGGTTGAGCAAGGCATAAGACGATGGAGCAGGTTTTAAGATGTATGTGCCTCGCTCATCTTCGGTGGGCTTCACCAAACGACCTTCTTCATTTACCACTAAACTGGCCTTGGGTTGTACACCAGATAGCGAAATGCGCCCTACATTTTTCAGGTAGGCTTCATTGTCGGCACTGTCGTTATTAGGACTGTCAAAGTCAAGTATATGAGAAACATCTTTTCCGTCAAACAGTAGTTTTCGAGCTGCAGGAGAATAAGTTGTAAAACCTTCCTGCAAGGTAGATGGACATATGTTTATCTCTATCATAATTAAAAGGGCTTAACTGTTACGGCTCCAATGGCATCGTGCTGAGCGGTTGCCAGCATTATACCAAAGTCATCGTTTTCATCGATGTGAAGCAACATAGACTGAACTTGACGGTTAGAACCTTCAGACAGCATATTATAAAAATATGGGAAAAGATGATCGGAGCGATATGACTCTTTCCGTAAGGGCATGGCCAAACATACAGGATCACCATGGTAGTCCTCGCTATAAGTGAACACGTATTCTCTTGCGTCCGTCTCTTGCAGAATGCCAGCTTCTACATCGTGAACATAAACCTTACATTGTCTCATAATCCAGCTGTTTTATGTTAATATCTGCCTGCAGGCCCAAAGTGTCTAATATCGTAAGCAAGGTAGCAAGTTGTGGATTGCCGTCTCCTCTCTCTATAGCTACAACAGTATTGATAGCCACATTAGTCAAATCAGCCAATGTCCGTTGGTTTATTCCGAGTTTTTTACGTCGTTCTTTAATTGCATTGCCAATTTCTTTTCGTGTCATACCTTTTCCCAATATATTGCGATTTTGGCTACAAAGATAGAAATTATTTTTCAAACACAAAGCAAAAATCGCAATAAAATGGGATTTTTTGCTATGTGTTTTACTCGGAAAGCTACTAGACCATAGTAAAATACCAATATATTGCGATTTTTATCTGTCTGTTCTCGCGTTGTTCTGACTAACCTATGGTGTAGTACTGACTAAGCTATGGTGCAGTACTGACTAAACTGTACCACAGTTCTGACTATACTGCACCACAGCTCTGACTATACTACACCATAGTTCTGACTAAATAAAAAAAGACCATTCGCAAATCGGTGGAATGGTCTTTTTTGTTCAGGATGGAGTCTTCACAGACACTCCTGATAGATGATTGTTTTAATTTTTGAATGTTTTATTATTATAGAGAAAGCATAGAAATTCCTCGTCAATATCGCCTGTCAGATTGATTATCGTGAACAGTTTTTTCTCTGGTTCGGCATAGAGCATTATCAGCTCCACCGTCTGTCCCTTCTTGTCTTTTCTTGTGTAGAAGGCACCCCGTTGCTCTTCCGTCTGGTAGTCCTGCCCTGGCAGAAAGCGTTTGTTGTTTTTTATCAGCAGCTGTTCGGCCTTTTCGTAGTAGTCGGCTTTGCCGGTGACTATACGTGCGCTTTTCAGCTTTGATATGGCCTGGAGAATGTTTTCCGGGCGCTTCTCGTCACAGTCTTTCTCGTCGTTTTTCTTGACGAGCTGCATCATCATCTTCGGACTTATGGTGACGCATGCCAGTGTCGAGTCGTTGTTATATATGCTCATGAACTTTTCTGCAAAGTCTGGCGAGTGTTGTGCGAATGCTGTCAGCTGCATGAACACTGCCACGAGCGTCATTATCACCTTTGTCTTCATTTCAGCTCTGTGTAGAGTGAGTCAGTGCTCATGGAGTCTGCCCTGTGTGCGTGGCTGAACCCTTCTGATATCAGCTCCAGTGCGTTCTCCATCTTCTCGTATGCCACGGCAGGATCGTTATATGTATCCTTGTATTCGGCATAGTTGATGTCGTCGCTCTGCTGCTGTTGCTGCATGGTGATGTTCATCGCGTTGCTCAGCGTGAGCACTATTGCCACAGCGGCGGCGGCGCGGAATAGTGGCTGCAGACGGTCTCTCATGGTGATGACGCGGGCTTTCACCACTTTCTGCTCTGCTTTCTCGTCAGAGCCGATGGCCGTTGCCGTCTTCTCCTCGCTCTCTTCTATGAGTGCAAGGATGCTCTCATCGAAGTCGCTGCCCAGTGCTGGTTCTTGCTCCATGGCTGCGAAGAGCGGCTTATACTGGCTTAGCTCCTGAGGCAGTTCGTTCTCATCCTGTGAGAAGAACGTCTTCAGTATCTGCTCTTCGTTCAGCGTTGTCTCGCCTTCGAAGTAGCGTTCCAGCAGTTGTTCTATATACTTATAGTCCATATTTCTCTGTTTCGATGAATTTCTGTTTTATTGCTTGTCGCGCTCGGAAGATGTTTATCTTCACCTGTTGTTCGTTAATGCCCATCACCTCGGCTATCTCTTTGTAGCTTTTCCCCTCAATGTCGCGCAGTTGCATGCAAGAGCGTTGTTTCTCGGGCAGTGTGTCAATGAGTTGTCTCACCAGTGCCACCCGGTCTCGCTGTACGGCTTGTTCTTCCGGGTTTGAGGCGTATGAACTGTCAGGTGGGTCGTGGGTGTCGTTGAGCTGTTCGTTCTGGTTCTCCGCGCGCCTTGTCTTGTCGAGTGCCAAGTTGCGGCAGATTGTCAGGCAGAAAGCCTCTATCGACTCTATCTTGTCCCATTGCTCCCGCTTTTTCCACACCTTTATCATGGTGTCTTGCACGACATCTTCTGCCTCCGCAGGATTGAGAGTGATGCGGAGTGCCAGTCTGTATAGCTCGTTTTTGAGTGGCAGTATGTCGGTGCGGAAGTCCATTATCTTTTCATCCTCTCTAAATATAGAGACGTTTGTGATTTTAAAAAGTTACAGTTGTCGAAAAATTTTTATCTATTACCTGTGGCGCACATCTTCTTATTTCTATAGGCACCGTCTCTACCGCAATGCAGTCTTCGCCCACTTGAAGCTTCACCACACACGCCTCGGTGTTCATAGGTTTCTGTTGGTCGAAGATGAAGTTGCCTATGCTGTAGTATATCATGCGTCCGTGGTATTCCTCTACTGTCTGCAGGGTGTGTGTGTGATGACACACCAGCAGGTCGGCACCGGCATCAATGAGTCTGTGAGCATCTATGCGCTGACTGGGCACAGGTTTCAGCGTATGTTCGCCTCCCCAGTGGAGCGACACTATTATCACGGCAGTGGGGTCGCTCTTCCTCAACTGTTTTATGCGCGACAGCAGTCTTTCGAAAGGCTCCTGACTCACCGTTGGTCTATTATCCAGATAAGCCCAGTTTTCCAGTGCCAGTCTTAGCGACGCTATGAGCCACACGTTGCGCGGACTCCTTGTTAGCAGCACCGGTTGGGCAGCCTGTTCCATTGTGGTGCCTGCCCCTACGGGCGTCATACCAGCCAGGGCAATGTTCTTCCAAGTGTCAGCGAGACCGCCGCGTCCCTGGTCTATGGAGTGGTTGTTGGCAAGGTTAAGATGCGTTATGCCATGCCTCTTCAGTGCATAGAGCCACTCAGGTTCGGCGCGGAAGATGAAACGCTTCTGCACAGGCGACTCAATCTTTGTGGCAGGACACTCCAGGTTGCCCACCACGACATCAGCCTCACGGAAAAGGGAGTCGATGCTCCTTGAGAAAAGAGCATCCACTCCCCGGTGGTCTATCACCTGGCGCACACCGCGGTCAAGCAGTATGTCGCCAGTCATTACTATGGTGCATTGGGCGTTGGCACAAACCATCCATGCCCCAATGACGCTAACAGCCAGAGCTGTAAAAAACCTCTTCATTATCTACAGGTGCTTCTTCCATTGGCACTATTATCTCCTTCATCCATTCAGGAATGCCCAGTCGTGGCTCTGTCTCCAGTTTCTTCTGCCATTCCTCGTCGTTCATGCGCTGTTCACCGTAGGGACGGGTAAACTCTCTGTAGGAGAACACACCTCCGCGCATGAGGTAGAGATAGCCCTGCAGTTCGATGATGACATATATCTCATCGGCATTGCCCACACCCTCGTAGAGTATGGTCTTCTGAGGGTTGTTGTCGGCATTGGCAGTATATACATCGGCAACGAGAGCCACGCTTCGCTCAGGACCTTGCACAGCACTCCATTCCCAAAGCTGCTGATCGTCGTTTTTTATCAGTTCGAGCGATATGTTCTCAAACGAGGCACCTATGTATTTCAATTGGTCATATTCCTCCTCGCTGAGCAGTTTGCCTTTCAGTTCCTTCTCGCTTGCTTGCAAGAGAAACTCTGCCATCTCCTTGATGCGTGTTGTGATGGTCTTTGAGCGCTCTGTGGTGAGACCGTAGGTGTTGAGCAGTGTCTCGGTAGATTCCAGCAGACTTATGGCGCGCTGCCAGAACTTAACGTTTGGCTCCACATAGCCCCTTACCACAGGGTTGGGAGGTCCGGCACCGCCACACTCGGCACCCATGGGCTGTTTGGCATAGAGAATGGCATCGTGCTTGAGTTCTGTCCATGAGGCAAGAGCGGCATTAAGACTCTTCTTCTCCCACTGTGGAGTGAGCATGAAATAGGGTGCCGACGTTTCCTGCTGGTTCAGTAGTTTTAGCGCAGAGAGCCACACGTTGCACACATTGTCGTTCCAGTTTATGGAGTCCATGCGCAGCTTCATCTTCTTCAGCGCATCCTTATATCCCTTCCATCGCTGAGGCTCGTTCTGCTCGTCGAGGAGAATCTTCTCTGCCTTGCTCACGCCCATAGCGGCAAAGACATCGAGACCTGTGGGTGTGGGACGTTTAGAGGTCTCCGATTTGTAGTCAACCATCTCCTGCAGCACCTCGGCATCGGGCTGATAGCGCTGAGGCATGAGGCGCACCTTGTTACGGCTGGTATGCGCGAACTTTGGGCGTATGCGTGTTTGTTTCTCCGCTATCTCGTCAATCTTTTTACCCAAAAGGTTGGGGTCAACATCACATGTCTCCATGATGTCGAGCTTGCTCACCTGCATCACGCTCACGTCGTCGGGCTGTCCCATGAGGAAGTCCATGGGCTCGGTGAGCTTTCTATATAGGTCTTTTAGCAATGGGTTGTTGTTTAGCTTAGAGGCAAGAACAGTCACCTTGAGCATGTCCATAGGCACATCGGTGCTGAAAGGCACTGTCTGCAGCCACATCATAGTGCGGAAGTAACGCTTCAGAGTGTCGTTGCGAGTATAGTGTCCGCGCGGACGAAACAGACTATATTCAAAAGGAACACTCTCGTAGCCAAGGAACTTCGAATAGCCGTTCTCGCTCTTCATCACGCGCTCATATTCCGTCAGAGCATCGGCATCGCCGTTAGGTGCCTTTTCGTGGAGCAGGGCTCTCGCCACTGTGAAGTAGGTATTGAGCCAGTCCTTAGCAGCCTTCGTGTCGTAAGCACTGTCGTCGGGCGTTTGGTCGTTGGTGATTACCTGCTGTGTAAGTTTGCAGAACTTGTCAAGCAATGGGAAGAACCTATGCTCCTCTACATTGCGCAGCATGGCGTCGAAGTAGAGGTGATAGAGTTGCAGGTAGAGGTCGGTGGTGACAAATGCAGGAAACTGATGGTAGTCGTTCTGCTCATATACATGAAACAGTTGCTGGTGCTTTGTAGGAACAATGGCAAAGCCGTTGCGTGCCAGCTGTTGCTGTAGCAGTGGGTCGAAAGTCTTTAGTAGTCCGGGATTGATGATGTTCTGCACGTTGACACGCTTGTCGGCACCAGCGTTGAAGTTATCCTTCAGCAGCTCGTCTTCGCGCTCCTTCACGCGCTTCATGAAGTCAAGCTCCTCCTGGGTGTAGTCGAGCAGATGCAACTCGTCGCCTATCCTGTAGTAGTTGTCGCGCCATGTCTCGTCGTCCTTCTTCTCAAATTTCTCATAGTTCTCTTCTATCTTACCATCGAAGAGCCACACCAGTGAGTCGTACCACGTTGTCTGGGAGTAGGTGCTTCTCAAGTAGGAGTCGCGGAAAGGATAGCCGCGCTTGGCAGCCGGAGCATTGCGCAGTATGCGCAGTTCGCTTACCGACAGATTGGTAATGTCCATCTGTAGGTCCAGACTGTCTTTCAGCTTTTCCACTTCAAGCACCGCAGGCTTCACTATGGCTTCTGCTTCTGTGGTAGTGGTTTGCTTGCATGCAGAAGTGACGAGCAGTGATAATAGTGCTAATAGAACAGTTTTTTTCATTGGTAAAATTTGATTTGGTTTTGGAATATCCTGGTAGCCGTTGCTTTGTCGGTGCGATGAATAAGGAATCGTTCAAACTTAAGACCGAAGTCGCTCCATTGCCAGTCTGCCACGGAGTAGAGACTGTCCGACGAGGCTTCAAGACTTCTCACACGTCCGTTAACATATCGGAAATCCTTCAGTATGCCTCCGAGCTTAGAGCCCAACCACAGCGGACGAACTTTCTTGCCGTTTACAAGTTTGAAGATGAATATGCGTCGCGCTTTCTCTGGATAGAACCGAGTGCTTTTTATCACACCAACCAGAGCTTCGGCTTTGCCGTCGCCGTTCACGTCGCCTGTGCAGAAGCGGTAAACGGGGTAGGGCAGGCGCCAGTCATTGAGGAAATAGAGAGAGTCGTGGGTCTTGGTGAGAGTGAAACCATTGTCCGCCTGCAAGTCCGTCAGAATCTCTTCCGGCACAGTCCCACGGCATATTTCTGTGTTTAGAAAGAGAGCAAACAGAAAAAGAACGAATCTAATCATATCTTTCATCTTTCATCTTTCACCTCACAGCATCGCCTTTATCTCCTCTTCCAGGTCTTTCATCTGGCTGCTGCGTTTCTGCAGCTGACAGTTGCGGTCTATGGTGAAGAACTCCGGCAGCGATGAGACGTTATATTTGATTGCGCTCTCTCCATCGGCATCGCGCACGCAGATCCATGGCAGGTGCTGAGTCTTCTGGCGCCAGAAGTGTTCGTCCTGGTCGAGTGCTATCTGATAGATCTCCAGTCCGCGGTCGTGGTATTTGTTGTAGAGGTCGCGCAGCATCAGTATGCGCTGTGTTGACTCTTTCATAGTGAACGTGTGGAAGTCGAGCAATACCACCTTTCCCCTCAGCGAGCTGAGCTGCTGAGGCGTGCCGTGGTTGTCGTCATACACAAGGTCTATGATGCCCAGCTCTGTTATCTGTGTGTTGTTGCTGTTCATCATGCGGGCAATGGCTTTGCGGCGCTCTGTCTGCTTCTCAACAACTATGTTGTGAAGGTTCTGTGCGCGCTCTGAACCAGGGTAGAACGTGTCCCACGATGTGGCAACGGCGGCAAAGGTGCGCAGGTCGTCATAGTTCGTCTGAGGGTCGAAGATAAGCCAGCGGCCGAGTGTCTGGAACAGGGCGAAATAAGAGTAGGTCTTGTTAGGCTCCTGATAGATGAACTGCTCGGTGACCATCTGCTTATAGACATTGATGAGGCGTGTTAGAGAGTCCTGTGCCACGCTTGGAGCCAGATAGCGGTTCTCGTCGATGGCTATCGCCTTGCGCAGCAGCTCCTGCTGAAGCAGCGACAGCTGACGTATCTTCTCACAGTTGTCAGAGCCTTCCACCTCATAGTCGGCTGCCATGTTGGGGTAGTGGGCTTTCACCGTAACCGTCTCCGTGGAGTCTATTGAGATGTTGATGATCTGGTTGTCTATGCGCAGACGGTAGAACTCCGGCGCGGCGGTGGTGTCGGCCTTGAAACAGAAGGCACCGTCTTCGCTAAGCTTAACGCTGTCAAGCAGTTTCATGCCCGACAGGGCCATGTGCTCAAAGTAGAGCATTGAGTCCTTGGCACCTTCCACGGTGCCTTCCACAGTGAACTTCACACTATTGTTGTCGCAGGCTCCAAGTGTCAGCAGACAGAGTGCGGCTAAAATGATTTTTCTCATGTCTTTTCTTGTTTTTGCAGGCAAAAGTACTAAAAACCACACTATTTCTTGCACAAAGAAGGGTTTAAAATCATAAAAAACTGAAATAATTGGTTTATATTTCGTTGATTTATATATTAATGTGTAACTTTGCCCGACTTTTTGCGCCAAAAGCGCACATTTTATTTATTTTTTAGATGTTTTAAACAAGATGAACGTAATTACAAAGACCCTTCAATTGGCTGATGGACGTACCATCACCATTGAGACCGGGAAAGTGGCAAAGCAGACCGATGGTGCTGTCATGCTGAAGATGAACAACACTGTACTTCTGGCCACTGTTTGTGCCGCAAAAGATGCAGTTCCCGGAACAGATTTCATGCCTCTGCAGGTAGATTATCGTGAGCAGTACAGTGCTGCCGGCCGTTTCCCCGGTGGATTCACCAAGCGCGAAGGCAAAGCCTCAGACAATGAAATCCTTACATCGCGACTCGTGGACCGCGTTCTTCGTCCACTCTTCCCCAGTAACTATCACGCAGAAGTTTTTGTCAATGTCATGCTGCTCTCAGCCGACGGCGTTGACCAGCCCGATGCACTGGCTGGATTTGCCGCTTCAGCAGCTTTGGCATGTTCAGATATCCCCTTCGAGTGCCCCATCAGTGAGGTGCGTGTGGCTCGCATAAACGGCGAGTATGTCATCGATCCTACCTTCGAGCAGATGAAGCAGGCCGACATGGACATCATGGTTGGTGCTTCTGCTGAGAACATCATGATGGTGGAAGGTGAGATGAACGAGGTCTCTGAGCAGGACCTGCTCGGTGCCCTGAAGGCTGCCATGGAGGCTATCAAGCCTATGTGCGAACTCCAGAAGGAGCTGTCAAAGGAGCTTGGCAAGGACGTTAAGCGTGAGTACAACCACGAGGTTAACGATGAGGCTCTGCGCGAGCGCATGAACAAGGAGCTCTATCAGCCCGCCTACGACATCACAAAGCAGGCTCTGCCAAAGCAGGACCGTGCCGATGCATTCGAGAAGCTTCTCGAGGACTTCAAGGAGAAGTTCTTCGCAGAGCGCGCTGAGCTGGCTGAGGACGCTAAGGGCGAGATTAGCGACGACGAATACAGCGCAATGATGGACCGCTACTACCACGACGTTGAGCGCGACGCTATGCGCCGTTGCATCCTCGACGAGGGCATACGTCTCGATGGTCGTAAGACTACCGACATACGTCCTATCTGGTGCGAGGTGTCTGCTCTGCCAATGCCTCACGGAAGTGCTATCTTCACACGTGGTGAGACACAGAGCCTTTCTACATGTACTCTCGGTACAAAGCTCGACGAGAAGATGGTTGACGATGTGCTCGACAAGAGCTATCAGCGCTTCCTCCTCCACTATAACTTCCCTCCATTCTGCACAGGCGAGGCTAAGGCTCAGCGCGGCGTAGGCCGTCGTGAGATTGGTCACGGCCACCTGGCATGGCGCGGATTGAAGGGTCAGATTCCTGCTGACTTCCCTTACACTGTGCGTCTCGTTAGCCAGATTCTTGAGTCTAACGGCTCTTCATCAATGGCTACCGTTTGTGCCGGCACACTGGCTCTGATGGACGCAGGTGTTCCTATGAAGAAGCCTGTCTCTGGTATCGCAATGGGTCTTATCAAGAACCCTGGCGAGGACAAGTACGCTGTATTGAGCGACATCCTTGGCGACGAGGATCACTTGGGCGACATGGACTTCAAGACCACTGGTACAAAGGACGGTCTGACAGCTACACAGATGGATATCAAGTGCGACGGTCTGTCGTTCGACATCCTTGAGAAGGCTCTCATGCAGGCAAAGGCTGGTCGTGAGCACATCCTGAAGTGCCTCACCGACACCATCGCTGAGCCACGCGCCGACTTCAAGCCACAGGTTCCACGCATCGTACAGATCGAGATTCCTAAGGAGTTCATCGGTGCTGTCATAGGCCCTGGCGGTAAGATCATCCAGCAGATGCAGGAGGACACCAAGACCACTATCACCATCGACGAAGAGGAAGGTGTAGGCAAGGTACAGGTGTCTGGTCCAGACAAGGAGTCTATCGACGCTGCTCTGGCAAAGATCAAGGCTATCGTTGCCATTCCTGAAGTAGGCGAGATCTATGAGGGCACCGTACGCTCTATCATGCCTTACGGATGCTTCGTAGAGATCATGCCTGGCAAGGATGGTCTGCTCCATATCTCTGAGATCGACTGGAAGCGCCTCGAGACCGTTGAGGAGGCTGGCATCAAGGAAGGCGACAAGATTAAGGTTAAGCTCCTTGAGATTGATCCAAAGACTGGCAAGTACAAGCTCTCTCACCGTGTGCTCATCGATAAGCCAGAGGGCTATGTAGAGCGTCCTGCACGCCGCGAGCGTGGTGAACGTCCTGAGCGCGGCGAGCGCCGTCCACGTCCTGAGCGTGGTGAGCGTCGTCCACGTCCTGAGCATGGCGACCGCCATCAGCATCACGACCACGGACAGGAGGAGTATCGTGAGCCACAGGCCGACCGCGAGCCAAAGGACTTCAGCGATGCCCTGGATCACATGGACTTCTAAAAAGCCGACCCCTAAAAACCCACCCCTAACCAATTCTTGGACAAGCCAAGCGTCGCAAGCGCCGAGCGCCCGAGGGGAGGGGGATTGAAATAGCAAAGCTTTGCAAGCAACAAGTGCTATAGTGGAGATTCAATAATAATGAGGATACATCGAAAGGTGTGTCCTCATTTTTTGTGTTTCGTGTGTTTTCTGGTAATTATTTTATATCTTTGCATCGCAATTGGATTATTGATAATTCGAAATTAATATATGTTGAAACGCAGTCTATTACCTATTATTATATTATTAGCATTTATCTCGTGTGGAGAAAAGCGTTATCCGTCAGAATTAGTCATGGCAGATAGTGCCTATATGCGTGGTGACTATAAACGTGCAGACAGTCTGTTGGACGTCTATATTGTGAATTCTTCTGTAAATAACGACGAAGATTCTTATGCATATTCGCGTCTGCTGTGCCTTTGTAAAAAATTTGTTAGGTCGGGAATAACAGGTAGTGATTTGCCATTAGCGGACTCCCTCAGTTCGTATTTCAAAAACCGTGGTGCTATACGGAAATATGGTTTATCCTGCATTTTTCTTGGAAATGCATTCCAAAATGGTGAGGACTATCCGTCGGCAATGGAATGTTATTTGACATCAAGGCAGATTTCTATGGAACTAAACGATAGCGTTATGTTAGGATGGGTAGAGAAAGCTATAGGTAATCTCTATTTTGATCAACGAATGTTAGATAAGTGTATTCCGTATTATCAGCATTGCTATGAAATCGCTCATGCGATGAAAGATACACTTCGTATGGCCCAGACTTCTTATAAGATGGCTTTTGTTAGTACGATAAAGAACGATGCTGATAGTGCTATATATTTTTATGAAAAGGCGATTGACCTTGGACAAAATTCGCAACTTGCAAGCCTAATATTGCCTGCTGCCAAGCAGCAAATAAGTGATATTTATATACAGATTGAGGAATATGGCAATGCACTTAAATATATGTCACGCGACTCTATGAATAGTGCTAATTGGGGCTATTTCCATTATGGTCAGCATCATTTGGATTCAGCTGCGTTCTATTTTAAAGAAGTCTATGAAAACGAGAAGTTGCGTGGACGTGCAGATATGCTATTTATGCTTAGCGCTATTGAAGAGGAAAAGGGTAACGTTGTCAATGCTATAGATTACTTGCATAGGTATGTCTCTACATTGGATTCTTTGCAAGCTCAAACACGAACTGAAGAAACTATGCGCGTACAGGCTCAATTTAATTATAACAACATTAATACAAAGTTACAAAAGACTGTTCATGAAAATGAAAAGTTGACAAATACGCTAATTATAATTCTATTTGTAATAATTGTATTGTCGTTGATTTCTTTAATTGTTTTTAAAGAATATCATCATAAGAAATCAAGCGAACTGGAACGTGAGCGGCTGTTTCGTATGGAGGAGCAGAGAAAATATATGCAGAGCGTTGATAGAATAGAAGAGAACAATAAACGTATTGCCGTATTAGAAAAGCAGTTGTCTGAAGCACTTGATAATCATGACTTAAATGCAATAGAACGTATAAAGCTTGATAAAGCATGGTTATATTCCGAGAATGAGTCTATTCAGAAAATACAGGAGCGAAATATAGCACTTCGAAATCTTCTTTTGAATTCCAATGTATATTGTAATATCACGAGAAGCAAAGATAATTGTGATATTCGAATGAGTGATAATGACTGGAAAGAATTAGAACGTCTTATAGATGATGTGTATGATGGTTTTACAAGTCGTCTGTTAACTATTTGCAATCTAAGTGAGATAGAATTGCGGACGTGCTATCTAATAAAGGTTGGTGTTCCTTTGAAAAATATTGCACAAATCCTGTGTTTGTCGTTACAAGGAGTTAGTATGACTCGTTCACGTCTTTATGAGAAGATACTGAAAAAGAAAGGTAGTGCCCCAGAATTTGATAACTTTATAAAGAACTTCTAATATTTTATAGTTGTATTAATTGTCTCCTTACTGGTTCTTCTCGATGGAATCGGCAATATTGAATTGTGAAGTTTTTGTGAAGTTAATTGTTTGCAAGAATTTGGTAACGAGAGTAATTTTGCAGATGTGTTTTTGTTAACTTCAAAATTCAAAATTCTTACAAATTTGCAAAATAATAACTATAGTTACTACGTTGTTAAAATAGTTAATGAGGAGATGAAATTATGAAATATTTGTTTTTAATAATGTTTTCAATGTTGTGGTCTTATGGTAGTAGAGCACAGAATATTATTGGTGAATATGAAGATGGAAGCTCATATTTAGAATCAGATACATTAACGGAAGGTGTGAAATGCACCTTCCGTTATGCAGATAACAGACACGCTTCATGGAAGATTATGATTGATCCGAACGGAGAACCATTGAATGCTGTGGAAGACAGTTGCTGTATCGACTTACATGTAAAATCACCATCAAATATCGAATTGTGGCATACTTGGCGTTATTCGGAAAAGTTTATTAAAGGTGATGCAAAATATATAATAGGGCATGTTTATGCAGAAGATAAAGCCGGAAATAGAGACACAGTGAGGCTCGTTTTTGATGTACTTCCACGAAAGCCTAAACTAATAAGAGGAACAGTGGAAAATTTGGATATAGAGCGTGGAGAAGCTAATGGCATTCCATATTTTGCAGCAGGCGGTGATACAAAAATAGAGTTTGACCTTGTAAATACCCATGATGTTGCATTCCACGTGTATGAAGATTATAGAGAGTATAGAATAATTTTTGATGGACAGTATATCTTTCCAATAAATGATTTTACGGGACCGTTTACATTTAATCTTTTGTTTTTGGATTTTGCCTATGTTGTTGCAGAACCAGAAAATCGGTTTGGCAGAGGCGTTCCTTCAGATACCATTGATACGATGGACTTTATAGAAGATGAAGAACTTAGGGAGTCATTAAGAAATGGCTATCGTTTAACATCGGTTGAGTCTAACGTTGTCAAAGATGTAAAATTCAGAAGAGACGGACAATATATATGTGTCGATGATGAAGAGGTAAATGAAATACTCTTAATTAATATGCATGGCATTGTAATTGCAAAAGCCTGTGGTAATAGATTACAGCTGCCTGTCAATGTTGCGCATGGATGTTACATCGTTGAAGTAAGAATGCCTGATAGAAAGATTACTAAAAAATGGAAATTGTAATATCAGAAATCATTTACGAAGCGAGCACCGATGATACTGACAAGAAAGCTGGCGTAGAGGTAACGCAGATGGACGAGGAATTCGCCGACATGGACAAGGAGTTGTACACACCCGAGGAGGCCTACGAAATGACGATGAAGGATGTTAAGGCTATCTACGACGATGCAACAATATAACCTTTATTAAGAGAAGAATAAGATCTCTTTAAGAGAAGTGTAAGATCTCTTGGAGAGAAGTTAAACTTTACTCCGAGAGAAGTTAAACATCTCTATAGATGTAGTTTTTAATACAATTGAAAGTTGTATAAGCAGAAAATATCGTTCGATGAAATCGGGCAGAATCTGTTCTGTGTAATCTTGTGAACTTTTTGTGAACCAAATTGCTTGCTTCTTATTTTCTTTTTCTTTATCTTTGCAACATCCCAAACTACAAAACCTATGAAGCGAATCGTCATATTTGTAGCGTTTTTGGTCATAGCGATTACAGCAATGGCTCAATGGACATACCATCCTTTTGCAAAGGAAGGAAAGGTTTTTGCTGGCGGTGAATGGACATATAAGATGGAAGGTGACACCATTATCGGTAACAATAGCTATAAGCGCGTGTTCATTACGGAAAAAGGTAAGGAGACTCACTATTGGGGAGCAACACGTGATGAAGGCATGCAAGTATATATGATAAAGGCGGGCGAAATCATGGAGAAATTATACTATGACTTTGGTAAAGACAACAAATATGTTGATACGATAGGAAACAGAAAAGTTACAATAGAAGAATGCTTTTTCGGTGCCACTGATGCAGGTGATTATCGTAAAGTTCGTTGGGTGTTTCCTGAACAAGGAACAGGTATCATAACAACTGAAGATTATATATGGGTTGACGGAATTGGGAACATTGGCGATCCATTTAATCTTATTAGTGGATGGGGCTGCGTAGATTGTTACGAAGATGGCGTTTGTGTCTTTAATACAGATTTGATAGCACAAATATTCCTAAATCATTCAACTTTCATAAAAGCACCCTCTTTTTCTCATTCTATTAAAAATGCACTCTTCGACCTTCAAGGTCGCCGCATCACAAGCACACCTTCGCGAGGTGTGTATATTAAGGACGGAAAGAAATATGTGAAGAAATAAAACTACAGAGCAAGTATTATTAATTTAAAAGTATTGTTTATGAAAGTATCTTCTTTTTTGTTGACATGCTTTATTGCGATAGCATTAACTGCATGCGGTGATGATGACAATGAAACGAAACCAGTTGAGCCATCGAAGAAAGCGGAGACCGTTCTGCCTATAGTGAAGGAATACTCTCAGGAAGAGTTTAGTGCACTGTTCGTGGGCGGACTATGGCAGAGAACAGCTATCCATGATGTTTATGCTGATGGAAAAACTGGTGATAACATTCTTTCTTGGCTTGATGGTATGGGAGCTATAGCTTTCTATGCAAAAAGTGCCAACGAGCTTCGCTATCATGTTTCTATAATAGACCCGACCGTACCTGATGTTAACACTGACGTAACCTTCTCCTACGCTAATCAGAACGCCCTGACTATTGACCGTAACATTATAAATGGAGATAAAGGAGCTACGGCATATACCGTTCTTGAGGTTAACGACAGCATTATGCGTCTGTTAGGTCCTGCGTATCCTCAGAAGAGAGAACCAGAAGCTGTGAATGGTCTCTATATCTTCCATCGCTTAAGCAAAGACGAGGCAGAAACGACTTTGGACAAATGGGACAAAGGAGAAAAATGGTGATATAGAAACGAGATAAAAGAAAAGAGGACGTGTCATAATTAACCACAACGGATTTCACGGATTAAACGGATTTTCTAAGTTACTGATTATCAGTAGGGCTTAAATCCGTAAAATCCGTGAAATCCGTTGTTTTTATAAAAAACATAAACATAGGTATTTAAAATGGGACTGAAGGTTACAGAATTGCGATGTGTTATAGTCAGGGGTGCGATGTGGTTCTGACAATACCATTTTACAAACTCGTCGAGTTTGGTGACCAAAGTCGACGAGTTTGGTCACCAAAGTCGACGACTTTGGTTTTCAGGGTAGTAAAAACAAGAATACGAGGATGTCAAAACTATATTATAGAACTGTCAGAAAAGAGGGTGTATCAAAATTGACACACCCTCATTTTTTTGTGGATCTTACTTCGGCTGCTTTCCGATGTAAGCCAGAATACCGCCGTCAACGTAAAGCACGTGGCCGTTTACAGCGTCAGAGGCGTGTGATGCCAGGAACACAGCGGGACCACCAAGCTCAGAAGGCTCGAGCCAGCGTCCGGCAGGAGTCTTGGCACAGATAAATGAGTCAAACGGATGGCGGCTGCCGTCGGGCTGACGCTCGCGCAGAGGAGCCGTCTGAGGTGTTGCGATGTAGCCCGGGCCAATGCCGTTGCACTGGATGTTATACTCGCCATACTCTGAGCAGATGTTACGTGTGAGCATCTTCAGGCCGCCCTTCGCAGCAGCGTAAGCACTTACTGTCTCACGGCCGAGCTCAGACATCATTGAGCAGATGTTGATGATCTTACCTTCCTTGCGCTCCATCATCTCGGGGATGACAGCTGAAGAGCAGATGAACGGACCAACGAGGTCAATGTCGATGACCTGCTGGAACTCGGCACGCTTCATCTCGTGCATTGGAATGCGCTTGATGATACCGGCATTGTTGACCAGGATGTCAATCTGACCTACCTCAGCGTGAATCTTCTCTACAAGAGCCTTTACAGCATTCTCGTCGGTAACGTCGCACACGTAGCCCTTCACGTTGTCTATGCCAGCCTCTTTATAGTTAGCCAGACCGCGCTCAAGAGCAGCCTCATTGATGTCGTTGAAGATGATGTTCTTTGCACCTGCTGCCACGAAAGCCTTTGCGATGTTGAAACCGATACCGTAGGAAGCGCCAGTAATCCAGGCGTTCTTTCCCTCAAGTGAAAACATGTTTGTCATAATAATTTTTTTTATTAGTATAGTAAATTAATTTCACTGGCAAAGATAGCCATTTTGAAATGATTATCAACAAAGAATTATCATAAAAAAAGGAAAAAAGTTGGCTTTTCTATTTCTTTTCCATAACTTTGCCCTGATAATATGAGAGAAAGACTATCCTGGATTGACATGTTGCGTGGTTTTTCCATGCTTGCCATACTGTGGTGGCACACCGACATGTACTATACTGAGCTACCGCTCGTCGCCTATGAGTATTATGTGGGCGACGTGCTGGCAGTGTTCTTCTTTCTCTCAGGCTATCTGTTCTATAGTGACAAACCACTTGACGTGCGCCATAGGCTGTGGAGCATCTTCCGCTGGCTTGTCGTTCCCTACTTCGTATTTACTTCGGTCATAGCCCTGCCAAAAGCATTGGCACACGACGCCTTTGAGGGCGTCATGCCCCTTGTCATTGTCATCGTGAGTGGCAACGCGTCGTGGTTCGTGGCCGCCCTTATATTGGCAGAGCTGCTCTTCGTAGCGGTGTTGAGGCTTAGCCAGCGTTCTCTTCTTGCTGTTTGTGTCTTGGCAATCTTCTCGCTTACCTTTGCCATGACCATCGGCATGACAGGCTTTCCATATTATAACCAGTTGAACCTGTGGCACGTTAATGAAGCCGCTCTGGGCGTTTTTCTCATGGCGCTTGGGTATGTGTTCCATCGCTGGCAGGAAGTGGCTGAGAAGTGGCTGAAAAGCCCTGTGGCGATTCTTCTGTTGATAGCAGCATTTGTTGGCATGAAGATAGAGATATGGTTCAGCGGTGCTCAGCTCATATTCTGTCCGATAGTTGTCTCTGACCGGCAGCTGTTCATTGCCGACCTCCTTGTGGCTGTGGCATTTCTTGTGGCGCTGTTCTTACGGTTGTCGCAGTCGCCATTGTTCATGCGCACTCGTCTTTCCAAGGCCATGACGTGGGTGGGCCGTCATTCCATAGTCTATTATTTTATTTGTGGCGGTGTGCCGTTAGTCACAGCCCGTCTGCTTTCTGTTGCAGGCCTGCCTTTTGTTGCCGATTCTTCAGCCATCTCCTTCGCCGCATTCTGGCAAATGCCGCTTGCCTTCCTCCTTGTATGCCTGTTCTCCACCGCCATCGTCTGGGCCGTCTATCGGTTCACAAGGATTGTGAAATAGCTACCTTATTTGACTTTCGAATGCAAAATAGCGACCGCGAATTGAACGAATTTTACGAATTGTAGCTTCGCTTGGATTATGATAATAATTCCGAATTTCTCAAATTGAGGAATCACAGTGATTCCTTTTCGTGAAATTAGTCACAATTTAGATGTTAACTACGTAGAAAATTCGTATTATTCGTTCAATTCGTGGTCAAAAGAACAAGCGAAAGTTGAGTTAAATAATAATAACTTTTGTAGATACAAAAAAATAGGCGATGCCGTTGTGGCACCGCCTATTATTATATAAAGATGTGTGTTATCTTTGGCTTAAGCCTGAGCGCTTACGTCTTCCTTGATGGTCTTACCCATTGTGAGGAATGCTACAGGAGCAGCGATGAAGATAGACGAGAGTGTACCGAAGACAACACCCAGAATCATTGCGAACGAGAAGCTGCGGATGCTATCACCACCGAGGATGAAGATACAGAGCAACACGATCAATGTTGTTGCAGAGGTGTTGATGGTACGAGAAAGCGTCTGGTTCAGTGACTCGTTGAACACGAGCTGGCGGTCGCGCTTAGCATAGAGCTGGAAGTTCTCACGGATACGGTCGAACACCACCACCTTATCGTTGATAGAGTAACCGATCACGGTCAGGATAGCACCGATGAAGGTCTGGTCAATCTCAAGTGACATAGGAACATTGTTCCAGAGCACAGAGTAGAAGCCGAGAACGATGAGTGCGTCAAGAGCCAGAGCTATGGTAGCACCTGTAGAGTAAGCCAGGTTGCGGAAACGCAGCAGGATGTAGAGGAAGATGGCGAAGAGAGCAATGATGACTGAGATGATAGCACCATTGGTGATGGTCTTAGCCACTGAAGGTCCAACCTTTGCAGAAGAGATGATTGAACCACCCTCGCGAACGTCAGGATTCTTGAAGTCCTGGATGTTTGCCTGGCTGATGAATCCGCCCTTTGTCAGTGCCTCATAGAGGATGTCCTCTGCCTGGTCGTCGGTCTCAGGATTGTTTGACTCGATGTCCCAGTTGGTAGAGATACGTACTGTCTTGCCGTCGGTACCCAGAGCGATAACATTGGTGTTGGCAGCCTGACCAGCCTTCTCGCCAACAGTGTTTACGAATACGCCCTGCAGTGCTGTGCGCACATCCTCAACGTTAACCTCCTTGTCGAGTGTAACAACATAGTTACGACCACCAGTGAAGTCGATGCTCTGGCTGAGTCCGCGTGTGAAGAGGAAGCCGAGGAACACCACTGCTGCAACGCCCCAGATGGTGAATGTGGTCTTCCACTTACCCATGAAGTTATACTTGCTGTTGGTGAATAAGTTCAGGAACTTAACACCCTGGAAGTTGAGGTTCTGCCACTTGTCTTTCTTCATGCGGTTCTCGTAAACCAGACGTGTCATGAACACAGCGGTGAAGAACGATACAACGATACCGATGATCCATGTTGTAGCGAAGCCCTTGACAGGACCTGTACCAAAGTAGAGCAGGATGATACCAGTGATGAGTGATGTGAAGTTAGAGTCGAAGATAGCTGAGAAAGCGTTAGAGTAACCCTTTGTGATAGCTTCCTTGACGTTCAGACCGCGACGGAGCTCTTCCTTGGTACGCTCGTAGATGAGCACGTTAGCATCGACGGCAGTACCCAGCGTAAGCACGATACCTGCGATACCAGGCATTGTCAGTGCGGCCTGGAACGAGGTGAGGATGCCAAGTGTGAAGAACAGGTTGAAGAGAAGTGCGATATCAGAAATGATACCTGGGATGAAGCCATAGAGGCAGATCATGTAGATCATCAGCAGCACGAAGGCGATGACGAACGACATTATACCCTGGTTGATTGACTGCTGTCCGAGTGAAGGACCAACAACCTCTTCCTGTACGATGCGGGTAGGAGCTGGCATCTTACCAGAGTTAAGAGTGTTTGCAAGGTCTTTGGTATCCTCGATGGTGAAGTTACCGGTGATCTGTGAGCGACCGCCATCAATCTGTGTGAGGATACGTGGAGCTGAATAAACAGCGTCGTCAAGAACGATAGCAACAGCCTTGTTGATGTTCATCTTGGTGATCTGTGACCAACGACGAGCACCGTCGCTGTTCATCTCCATAGATACGCATGGGTGACCCATCTGGTCGAAGTCGTCCTTTGAAGAGGTGATAACATCACCCTCCAGTGGAGCGCGACCGTTAGGCTCGGTGATCTTCAGTGCATAGAGAGCGAACACGTCACCGCTTGTGCCTGTGCCGAAGTCCTCAGCCTTAGCACCCCACCGGAGCTTCAGCTCTGCGGGCAGCACCTGGTTTGCTACTTCAGAGTAGATGACCTTGTTCACGTCGGCAGTATCGCGTGCAAGAGCGTAGCCAACGATGGCAAGACCCTGTGGGATTGGCTGGAACACAGCGAAGAGAGGATTCTCCTTCAGACGCTCAGCCTTGGCAGCAGCGTCAACCTTCTTGCCAGCCTTTACAGCGAGGTTCAGCAGGTTTGACTCAGCAGCAGTGGTGTCAGCAGCAACAGTGTCTGCTACCTCTGCTTTTGCCTCAGCCACCTCAGCAGTAGCTGTTGTGTCAGCAGCCTCGTTGCTCATAGCTGCGAGATAGCGTCTCTCGAGCTGTGACAGCAGAGGATAGATCTCCTGTGAGTTATAGGTCTCCCAGAACTCGAGGTTTGCTGAGCCCTGGAGGAGCTTACGTACACGCTCGGGCTCTTTCACACCAGGCATCTCAACCATGATGCGTGACTGACCCTCGAGGCGCTGGATGTTTGGCTGAACGACACCGAACTTGTCAACACGCTGACGAACAACGTTCTCGGCATTGTCAATGGCTGACTGAACCTCAGCACGGAGAACAGACTCGATCTCAGCGTCGGTTGACTGTGTGCTAACCTTGCCCTTCATCTGCTGTGTAGCGAAGATCTCTGCCAGGTTGCGGCCCTGAGCATTCTGCTTCCAGCGGTTGATGAACAGTGAGATGAAGTCGTCCTGACTTGTCTCTTCGTCTTTCTTTGCCTCGGCAAGTGACTTCAGGTAGGCAGGATCCTGCTTGTGGTCAGCGAGAACGTCAACAACATCGGGTACAGAAACCTCCATGATAACGTTCATACCGCCCTTCAGGTCCAGACCGAGACCGATTTCCATCTCCTGGCACTGCTTGTAAGTGTACCAGCTGAAGATACCATCACCGGGGAAGGGGAACACTTTTGTGTTCTTGATTGAATCGAGAAACTCCTGTCCTGCCTCTTCGCCCATGGCCGCTGCCTTGTCATTGTAGTGCTTGGTCACGAAACCGAAGGACAGATAGAAGCAGCAGATGAGCACTAGTGCCACTGCAATTGTCTTAACTAATCCTTTGTTTTGCATTGTTTTTATTATGTTATTTAATTAATTTTATGCTGTTATTTTGGTTATATAGCGCATTTTAGCCTGCAAATATAGCTATTTTTCTGCTTTTCGGAAAATTTCTCACCTATTATTGCACATTTTTTAAGGTTTTTCGCTCACTTTCCTTATAAATAAGGTGAAAAAGTATGTTTTTTACACACAAACAGCGCATTTTTGAGCTATTCTTTGCTTGTCATTTTCAGCCAACAGAGTAGTGGGTAATGGTCGCTGGCATCCATGTTGTCATCAACGGTGCATTGATAGGGTGTGAAATGTGATGAACACATCATGTAATCAATGCGGAAACTGAAGCCTTTTCTGTTGAAGGAGATGCCAAAACCGCATCCCGACTTCACGAAGCAGTCGGTGAGACCGCGCGCCATGGTATGGCGTGTGTAGGAGATAGGGGTGTCGTTGAAGTCACCGCAGGAGATGATGGGGTACTGGCTGTGGTCCTCAATATACTTGTGGATTATTTCTGCATGCTTGGCACGTATGCTCATGCCGATAGTAAGCTTCTTCACGATGCCAACGGTCTCGGTCTCCATGGTGTCGCGTGCCACTTCGCCACTGATCATCTCGCTGTAGCGGCTGCGCTCTTTGGTGTTGAGGTGTATGTGCTCCAGGTGGTTGTTGATGACAATAACCGTGTCGTCGTTGATTTTCAGATAGTAAGCCACTGAGCCGTTGTATTCCGACTCATAGGGTATCTCTTCCTTGAAGAGTATAGGGTATCGCGAGTGAATGCCCACGCTGTTTAACGTGCCTTTGGGACTTTTGCTTATGCGCGTTGTGTCGTTGTAAGGGAAATATTCTTCGTAGCGTTTCTGTGTGTCGAGCCATTTTGAAGACATATCTTCTTGAATGCACACAATGTCGGCCTGTTGTGCCTTAAAGTAGTTGAATATGGTGTCAAAGGCCTGCTCATACTTGAAGTTGCCGCCATAGCCGCATACATTGTAGGAGATGACACGTAAGGAACCTTCTGGCACAGTGCTCTTTCCGTGAAGGGGCACATAGACCCTTATGGCAGGGTAGGCAAGGAGAAACCCGATGATGGGTATGAGGAGGCGGCGCCAGCTTAGCAGCACCCATACCGGTATGAACAGCAGGTTTGCCAATAACGTTATGGGAAACACCATGCCCATGCAGGCAAACAGCGGATACTTCTCAGGGGAGATATGGTCACTGTAGCCAACGATGAGCATCAGCGCGATGGTCACAATGTTGGCACCGGAGATGAGGCCGAACAGGAACTTCTTGATCATTTCGTGACAGCAGGCATCAATTATTTGTCGTTGCTGGCATCGAACAGGAACTTCTTCTCTGCTTTCGTCAGACTGTCATAGCCGCTCATGCGTATCTTGTCGAGAATGCGGTCCACCTCGGCCTGACGCTTCTGTTTGCGCTCGTTATACTCCATATCGGTCTCTGGACGTCCTTGGCGTTGCTGTTGCTGCTGGCGCTTCTGATGCTCAAAGGGGTCTGATTTCTTCTTGAAAATGTTGTTTAAGAAGTCGCGACCGGCATTGATGTCAAACTGCTTGTAAGGGTGGCGCTGCCAGTAGCGTATTATCAGGAAGCCAAAGAGCATGCCGCCAAGGTGAGCCATGTGGGCCACACCGTCGCCAGGCATGTTGACTGCCGAGAACAGTTCGATGGCTACATAGCCCATAACGAACCATTTCGCCTTGATGGGTATAGGCAGCGGGAAGATAAACATGCGCTCATCGGGGAAGGTAAGGCCAAAGGCAAGGAGGATGGCATAGACAGCACCCGACGCTCCTATCGTGAGGCTTATGCTTCCCGTAAGGAACTGCACAAGCTCCTGACAGAGTCCGGCACCTATTCCGCACGCGAGATAGTAAAAGAGGTATTTCTTGGACCCCCACACACGCTCAATGACACATCCGAACATCCATAGTGCGAACATGTTGAAGAATAGATGAGTGAACGAACCATGAAGGAACAGATAGGTCACAAACTGATAAAAATGGAAATAGGGAGAGGCAAAAAAATGCAGTCCACCGAGAACCTCAAGGTAAATGCCCTGCTGTTCTAAAATCAGTGTGGCAACAAATGCCAAGAGGTTTATCAACAGCAGATTTTTTGTTACTGTGGGAATGTTCTGAAACACGTCTTTATGATGTTTATAGCGTTAAACGATTAAATAACGGCTAAGTGCCATTTTCAGCCGCAAAATTACGAAAAAATCCCATTTTTAAGCAGAAAACAGCATTTTATACACTTTTTTTCAAGAAAAATCGCAAATTTTCGCCATTTTTGTTTGTTTAATGAAGACTTTCTCTTATATTTGCGTCATATTTTTGGTAAACAACCTATTTTTCACACATTTAAAACATTTTTTCTATTATGAACAAGACAGAATTAGTTGAGAAGATTGCAGCTGGTGCTGGTCTCTCTAAGGTTGACGCAAAGAAGGCTCTCGACGCTACATTGGCAGCTATTAAGGGTGCTCTTGCAGAAGGTGACAAGGTTGCTCTCGTTGGCTTCGGTACATTCGCTGTTAACGAGCGTCCAGCTCGTGAGGGTATCAACCCATCAACAAAGCAGAAGATCAATATCGCTGCTAAGAAGGTTGCTAAGTTCAAGGCAGGTGCTGAGCTGAACGCTGCTCTCTAAAATCTTCTAACTTAAGAAAAAATAAAAGCACTCCTTCATCCGAGGGAGTGTTTTTATTTTGTGTATCTATTAAATACAACTATTATGCAAGTGTTGTGCCGCGAGCGGTCTTGATGACCGCTGGCGCCATTTCTTGCTTTGCAAGTGTTGTGCCGCGAGCGGTCTTGACGACCGCTGGCGCCATTTCTTGCTTTGCAAGTGTTGTGCCGCGAGCGGGACTCGAACCCGCACAACCGTTTCGGGTCAAGGGATTTTAAGTCCCTCGTGTCTACCATTCCACCATCGCGGCCACTCAGTCTTCCGGGTAGCGCGGCCTAAAAAAGGCACAGCGGCACAAAGACGGCTGCAAAGGTAATACAAAAAAATGAGAAATGCAAAATAGAACAGATTTTTTTTCATTTCTAATTTTTTCATTTCTCCACTCTGAGCGAAGCGGCGTTGTTGCTTGGAACAATCAGTTCCCTACGCTAAGCCTCACTTCGTCAAGGCTTACTTTGTATCGCAGAAGAGCGTCTCCGCCATTTCCCTCAACAATGGCACCTGTCTCAAGCTCATAGACACGTTTGCAGTTGCTGCATTCCACTCGTTGGCGGTTAGTGGCGACCCATGTCAGTGGGAAATAGCCAGTGCAGTTAGGACAGATGCGGTCGTAGGCAACGGGTCCGTTGAAGTTAGTGCAGCCTATGATGAGGCCTATCTCGTTGTTGGCACCAAGCACGTAGGGCACGTTGCTCTCCACCTGTGTCTCTATGCGGTTGCGCTCCAGAGGGGTCTTGCCGTCATTGCTCTGCACGCAGATGTAGCGGAACACTACTCCACGCTCGGGATCGTTCTCCATCTTCTGATACACATAGACGTAGTTGCCCGGACTGCGATAGGCAGAGAACACGAGGCTTGTGGGGTGCATCTGATAGTAGAAATAGAAACGGCACGGATAGCGGTGGCTGACGACATCGTCTTCCTTACAGCTCGTGGTAAGCATCGTCATCAACAGAGCCACTAACGACAGCAGACAAACGACTCTCTTCATGCAAGCAGCGATTTCTCTGCAGCCTCGGCACGTTCGAAGCCAAAGCCGTTCAGGACCTGTGTCATCTGCTGACAGATGCGGTCGTTACACAGGTTACCGATAGAGCCTTCGTGAGTGTGGTGGATATTCTTGTTGGGGGTGAAGTTGCCTGCCTCTATGTCCAGCCCCACCTTCTTGTAAGCATCGCGGAAAGGCATGCCCTCAGCAGCCAGGCGGTTCACCTCTTCTACCGAGAACATTGGGTCGTAGCGCGTGTCATCGAGTATATGGTCGTTCACCTCTATCTTATTAATAATATAAGCGGTCATGTGCAGGCAGTCGCGCAGCTCGTCGAAAGCGGGAAGGAAGACCTCCTTGATGATCTGCAGGTCACGGAAATAGCCCACGGGCAGGTTGTTCATCATCATCGTTATCTGATAGGGTAGCGACTGCAGCTTGTTAGACTTCGAGCGGATGAGCTCAAACACATCTGGGTTCTTCTTGTGAGGCATGATGCTCGAGCCGGTGGTGCACTCCTTTGGCAGTTTCACGAATCCGAAGTTCTGCGAGTTGAACATGCAGGCGTCAAAGGCGAGCTTAGCCATGGTGCCGGCTATCGATGCCAGTGCAAAGGCCACGTTGCGCTCGGTCTTGCCGCGTCCCATCTGGGCATATACCACGTTATAGTCCATGGAGTCGAAGCCCAGCAGGTCGGTGGTCATCTGACGGTTAAGAGGGAACGAGCTGCCATAGCCTGCTGCCGAACCCAGTGGGTTGCGGTTGGTCATCTTATAGGCTGCCTGAAGGAAGAGCATATCGTCGGCAAGACTCTCTGCATAGGCGCCGAACCACAGTCCGAAGCTTGAAGGCATGGCTACCTGCAGGTGGGTGTAGCCGGGCATGAGCACCTCTTTATACTGGTTGCTCTTGGCTATGAGCTGGTCGAAGAGGTCTTTCACATCGTCGGCCACTAGTCGCAGCTGATGGCGTGTGAAGAGCTTCAGATCTACTAGCACCTGGTCGTTGCGTGAGCGGCCCGAATGAATCTTCTTACCCATATCGCCGAGCTTACGGGTGAGCATCAGCTCCACCTGTGAGTGTACATCCTCGATGCCGTCTTCGATTATGAACTCGCCCTTCTGTGTCAGGGCGTAGATATTCTTCAGCTCCGACAGCAGCTGTGGCAGTTCGTCCTTGCCCAGCAGGCCAATGCTCTCAAGCATGGTTATATGTGCCATCGACCCCAGCACGTCGTATGGTGCCAAGTAAAGGTCCATCTCGCGGTCACGACCAACGGTGAAGCGGTCTATCTCCGCATTTACCTCGTAGTTTTTTTCCCAGAGTTTCATATTTTGACTTTAGAATTTTTTGACTTCAGACTTCAGATTTTTTACTTTAGACTACAGGGTTTTGACTTTAGACTTCAGACTATAGATTTTTGACTTTAGACTTCAGACTATAGATTTTTGACTTTAGACTATAGACTTTAGACAGCATTCGTAGCTCTTGTGTTATAGCTATTAAGTTTTTCATTTAGCAAATCGTAAATTTCTTTTGGTTTTGTGTCAAGACTTGTTGTGTCAAGCACGTCATGCTCTTCCAACGCATTTTCTTTTACTTTTATAGTTATAAATGTGCTATTTTCTATGCTTCCTTTCCACTCGGTAAATGAAAATTTCTTTATATCACTAAAATAAAAAATTTTGTCTTCTCTTAATACGGCTCCATTTCTATAGCTGAAAAATTCGTCAGTTATCGTTATATAGGGTATACCGCAAAGCCTTTCGGCCAGTTCAACAAAATGGCATACAAACATATAAAAAAAGAAAATCTCAATGCACGACAAGAAAATAAATG
Source organism: Prevotella sp. E13-27 (assembly GCF_023217965.1). NCBI lineage: Bacteria > Pseudomonadati > Bacteroidota > Bacteroidia > Bacteroidales > Prevotellaceae > Prevotella > Prevotella sp. E13-27. The sequence continues at coordinate 1,119,021 of NZ_JALPSC010000001.1, forward strand.
CTAATGGATGTGATTCGAAACTCCAGCTAATCAACCCAATTGGTAAAGGAACCGATACCAATAGCCATATCATCGCATATAGCAAGTATTTCCACAAACTGTGCTTTATGTAAATAGTCATCTATATTGTTTTTGTTAAGCAAGAAACAAGTCTCAAGAAAGATGTTACTGTTTTCTTTTGTAAAGGCGAGTCCTGTGTCTGATTTCTATTTTTTCTGAACCGAAGTTGATGAGAATGCCGTCGTCAATGCCTGTAGCGGTGAGGTAGTTGACTAGCTGCACTTCGTTTATAGGCACAAGTGCATTTGTGGCTTTGAGCTCGATAATAACTTTCCTGTTAGCAATGATATCTGCTTTATAAGAGCCGACGACATGTTCCTTATAGTACACATTAAAGGGAACTTCGGTTTCAACCTCTATACCACAATCCCGAAGCTCTATGAACATAGCGTTCTTATAGACTTTTTCCTCGAAACCAGGTGTCAGTTGACCTCTAACCCTCTTTGCGCATTCTATAATTGTCTCTATCAGCTCCTTAGTATCCATTCTTATACTCTATTATTTAGGTTCATCTATAGTCTACAGTCTGTAGTCATAAATCTATAGTCTACAGTCTTCGTCTATAGTCTACAGTCTGTAGTCATAAATCTATAGTCTACAGTCTTCGTCTATAGTCTACAGTCTGTAGTCATAAATCTATAGTCTACAGTCTTCGTCTATAGTCAAAGCCTATAGTCGATAAGGAATCATCGCCAGCGCGTCGGCAATCTTCTCGACGCCGTCCTGAAGAGGACCAGAGACCATGCCCTTGAGCATGAAGGGGATGTCGGCATCTACGGTTACCTTCATCTTTGAAGACTCTGCAGTCACTGGAAGAACCTGAATCCACAGATGGAAAGGCATGGGAGAGTCAACACTCTCGAACTTAACGCATTTCGGTTCCTCGCGGTCACAGATGCGGATGGTGATCTTGCCTATGGGAGGCACGCTTACCGACACCGTGTCCTTGTCGAACGAGAAGTCCTGGAGCTTGTCTTCGGGCACGCGGTCGCGTACCTTCTCCAGATTTGTCAGGTCACTAAGATTATTATATACCGCCTCCTGAGGATACGGCACCTGCTTTATCGTACTTTCAAATTTTGCCATTGTCTATACCCCCCATTCACTCGGATTCTTTCTCCACTCAGCCAGCACGGCCTTGTCTTCTTCCTTGATATATCCTGTCTCGGCAGCCTGCTCTACTACAGCGTTGTAGTCAGAGAGTGTCACCAAACGTACGCCTGCCTCGCGGAATGCCTCCTCGGCAACAGGGAAGCCGTAGGTGAACGATGCCACCATGCCGATGACCTCCACGCCATATTCGCGCAGTGCGGCAACAGCCTTCAGCGAAGAGCCGCCAGTAGAGATGAGGTCTTCTACTACGATAACCTTGGCACCCTTCTTCAGCTCACCTTCCACCTGGTTGCCCATGCCGTGATCTTTCGGCTTCGGACGCACATAGCAGTAGGGCAGTCCGAGCTGGTCTGCCACAAGGGCACCTTGTGCTATGGCACCTGTTGCGACTCCTGCCACAGCCTCGGCCTCGGGGAACTCGCTCTGGATGATGTGACACAGCTCCAGTTTCACGAACGAGCGCACGTCGGTATAGCCCAGTGTCTTGCGGTTGTCAGTATAGATAGGTGATTTCCATCCACTTGCCCATGTGAAGGGCTCGTTTGGCTGAAGTTTGATGGCCTTCACGTCCATCAGTTTCTGTGCGAAAAGCTTCTTAATAGAGTTCATGTGTAAATTATAATTGTTAAAACTGCGTGCAAAGGTAGTGCAAACCAACCGAAAGGCAAAATTTTTTTTGCTTTTTCAGTCATTTTCAAAGCCATCGGTATCCATGCACTGGCGAATGATGTCAAAAGTAAAGCCGCGGCCGGCAGCCCACTGCATCAGCTTCATGCGACGCTCATAGTCGGAACGGCCTTTCACGCTCTTCTCTTTCTGTCGGAGCAGTGGTCGCAGTGCGTTGATGTAGTCCTCGTCATCAACATCGTCGAGCACTGCCTTGACAATGTCGCCATCCACATGTTTCAGCCATAGCGCCTGTTCTATCTTCCTGCGTCCCCACTGGTTGTAGGCTATCTTGTCGTGTACGAAGGCACGCGTGTAGCGTTCGTCATCTATATAGCGACCCTTTATGAGGCGCTCCATTACGGCTGCCTGTGTCTCCTCGTCCACCTCCCAGCGCTTCATCTTTTCCGTCATGTCGTGCTGACAGTGTTCACCGCGTGCACATAAGGCGGAGAGTCGTTGAAAAACAATATCTTCAATCATAGTAATTCGTTATTATTGCAGCTTCCATCATCTCTTCACAGCCTTCATCATTCTTGGCTTGCCGAACTGGTCGTTACGCAGTTCCACATCGGTGAACCCTATGTCGCGAAGCATCTGTCTTGTCTCTTCGGCATAGAGGGCATTAAGCTCGAAGAAGAGTTTTCCTCCAGGCATCAGGGCACTACAAGCATATTGCGCTATCGCCCTGTAGAACAGTAGCGGGTCGTCATCGGGCACGAAGAGCGCCAACGATGGCTCGTGGTCTAACACGTTGCGCTCCATGTCTTTTGCCTCCTTATTACATATATAAGGTGGATTGCTTACGATGATATGAAGACCCAACTCAGGCAGACCCACCCCCGACCCCTCCCTGTGAAGGAGGGGAGGATTAAGCGCATCCACCTTCTCGAACGACACGCTAACATTAGTGCGTTTGGCATTCTCAGCAGCTATGCGCAGGGCATCGTCGGAGATGTCCCATGCCGTCACCTCTGCCTCAGGCAGTTCTGCTGCCAGCGTACAGGCAATACATCCGCTGCCGGTGCCGATGTCGAGAACACGCAGTGGCTTTTTACGACTCTTGTCGTCAGCTTTTTCCGCTTCACTCTCCACTATCCATTGACAGAGTTCGTAGGTCTCGGGTCTCGGTATCAGCACTCCTGGCTCCACATGGAAGGTTCTGCCGCCAAACTCCGCTTCGCCCAGCACATATTGTACCGGTTCTGCCGCCAGCAGGCGCTGCTGCAACACCAGCATCTCTGTTTCATCCCCCGTTTTTCCGCAAACCACATCCGTCATTGACAGTCCGAAGCGTATCTCCATCACCAAACGTGCAACAGCCTTCGCCTCGCCCGTCTCATATATTGCCGTCAATGGTTCCCAGAATTCTTTGAAGGTCATCTTTCTTTTTTTTCGAAACCTCGAAATCTCGAGAAAATGATATTTTTTCTCTTGCAAAGATAAATATTATACCCCAAAAAAGCAAAGGGAAATGCAAAAAAGAACCTATAAAGAACAAATAATTCAAAAATTTGGTCAAAAAATTACATTTCGATTGTCCTGTTTTTCTTTTTTTATGTACCTTTGCAGTTGAAAAACTGCTTGTTTAACTTTGAATTTAACTAACTAATATGGATAGATCAATAGTAGAGACAAACTTTGAAAAAGTGAAAGGATGGAACAGCTGCATCCCTCTTGGTGATGACATGCTGATGATAGATAATTTGACAGGTGTACCGTTCCCCACAGATGCTCGTCGCATGAATTTTATTCTGATGTGCCTGTGTACACGAGGCTCTGTTAGTTTCACGCTTGATGAGAATCCACTGAAGCTGACCGCACACCACCTGTTTGTAGTGTCAGAGCGTCATGTGCTTGATAAATATGAAGCCACTCCCGACTTCGAGGGTCTCTGCCTCATGGTTTCACTACCTTTTTATAATGAGATAATCCGTAGTGTGAGCGACATATCAGCTTTGTTCCTCTTTGCTCACAACCACCCAATCTTCAATCTCTCTGAGCATGATGAGAAGATTTTCAGTGACTACTATCAGCTGGTGAAGAAGAAGATTGTTAATACTGAAAGCCATTTCCGTCGTGACCTTGTGCGCACTCTTATGCTTGCTATGTTCTACGACCTTGGCGATGTAATCTATCGTTTCAAACAAGTAAAGAAGGTTCGTGTCACTCGTGGTGATATCATCTTTACTCAATTCATAAAGCTCGTTGAGGATAACTGCAAGAGGGAGCGTCGCGTAAGCTGGTATGCCCAGCAGATAGGCATCACTCCGAAATATCTCTCTGAGATGGTTAAGCAGGTGAGCTGTAAGACTCCTAACGAATGGATTGACAACTATGTGACACTTGAGCTTCGTGTCATTCTTAAGAACACAACACGCAACATAAAGGAAATTGCCAAGGAGATGAACTTCCCCAACCAGTCGTTCCTCGGCAAGTACTTCAAGGAGCATGTCGGCATGAGTCCTTCGCGTTATCGCAAGTCATAAGCCGCAATTTAGTTTAGTCTAAACACCACCACAGTTTAGTCTAAACACCAGCAGAGTTTAATAAGAATAACAGGTATAGTTTAATAAGAACAGCAAAAGCCTTAATACCGGGTGATGCTGCGGAGTATGGGTGAGCATTTGTCGCACGCTACTCCTTTTGTTTGCATTTTAGCGGGGGCAAGGACTTTTTCCAATGAGGTGCAGTTGAGGAAAGCCTTCTTGCCGAGAGTCTCCGTCTTTTGTGGTATTGTTATTTTCTTCAGGGAGATGCATCGCATGAAAGCATAGTCGCCAATCTCTGTTGTGGATTGTGGAAGAATGATGCTGTGGAGTGATGAACAGCGAGCGAACATGTTTTCTCCGATGACATTCTTCTGGCTTGTGTAGTGAGTCCAGTAGCTGTTATCGTTGGAACGTGTATAGAAGCGGCCTTCCTGTTTGTCGCCAATGTCTCTTTTGAAGCCTTTCCATTCCTTCTCGGTCATTGTGGCGAAGCTGTATTTAACGGTTTTGCTCTTGCCGGAATTGTCGGTCTCCCAGTGAGTCCATACGCCTGTGGCACGCTCGGTGAGATATGGCTCTTTATCGTTGACAATGGTGGCCTCCTTTAGATTCAGGTGTTTTAGTGAGCCGCCGTCCCAGTCTGCTGCTGATGCCTCTTCGTCAAAGGCGCCTGCCATCCTGCGGAGCAGTCTTATGTCGGCACTGTTCAGTGGACCGCTGATGGTGAGCTGCGTTATGCTGCGTTGTCCCTCTGCGGTAAGCAGTTGTGCGAGTGTGCCGGCTTTTTGGAGTGTCACCTCGCGTTTTATCTCTCCTTTCTGTGGGATGATGTCGGCAACGAGATATTTCACGAGTAATAGATTCTTGTTGGCAGGCTTGTCATAGTTGCCGAGCTTCATGCGGTAGTAGCCGTTGAAGTTGCCGAACCATCCAAGGTTATAGTGGAGAAAGTCGTCCTTATATCCGTCGCATACGAAGACATGGCCATCGTTTGATACGAGGCATGGCTGATGGTTGTCAAGATTGCGGTAAATGACAGCCGCGATGTCTTCCTCGGAGCATCCTCTCTCATAGAATGTGGCGCGTCCGGAATAGCCGAGGTTGTTGCACAGCACTGGCTTAACGTTCCCCAGGTTTGCCGATGTGCTTCCTTCACGGAATGTTGCATCAATGGCGAGCCCGAGCATCACGAGCGTCTTTGACAGGTTGGCTATGTCGGCTGTGCTGTCCCTGTTGTTATAGCTGTCCTTGAAGGTTTCCCATTGTGGCTTGAAGGTGGTGTAGTCAACGTTATAGACCTTGTCGCTGTTGGTCTGATAGTACACGTTTGACTGTCCTGTCTCTGGCCAGCGGTGATAGTCGAGCACCAATGCCAGTGCCAATGGCACACAGCCAACGAGTGTTTTCTTGTTGTCGTATGTAGGGCTCATCATGTTGTAAGGCCCGAGCTGACCCCATCGTCTGTTTCTGAGCAGAGGCTCCACGGCATGGTGTTTGGGCTCATAGACCTTTTTTGTTGACGACGCGAAGTTCTTTGGTGTGTTCTTCAGCGCTTCTATCTGCTGACGGAAGTGCAGTATGATGCTGTTGTAGTTGCGGTCTGTGCCATTGATTGAGATGGCGTTGTCAGTGCCGTATGCCATCACTGGCTGTCCTATGAGCGGCCATATCTGTTTTCTGCCGATGATGCAGAACGCTTGGTTACGCTTGTCGGCAAACAGCAGGAAGTCTTTATCGGCATTGTCCATAGTGAGACAAAGCGAGTCGGGGTTCTTGCCTTCTTTCAGCAGCCACTGGTGGGCAGCCATCATCTCTTCGCCATAGTCGGCATTGGGAACGATGTTGACGGTTTTTCTCTCTGATGTGTAGATGGAGTCGCCCACCTGTATTGACATGCCTGGCAGTTCCTGTTCTCCGCTGAGCGATGTGACGTAGGTCACCTTTGTGTTCAGCTGCATGAACGGTTTGCTTCTAATGGTGACATAATCGACATCCTTTATCTGGAAGCCCTTGCCTTGCCGCGGCCTGTGTCCTCCCTTCCATGAGTTGGCTGAAAGGGTATAGACAACGGTAAACGGCTCGCCCTGACGTGCTGTGCCGTTTACCGTTGTTGTGAAACTCTCTACTTTTGGTTTTACCCTTACCACACCTGCACTCCCACCTGTTTGTGCCATCGTCTCTATAGTGAATGAGAATATGGCAGCGAGCAGGATGGTGAGGTGTAGTCTTCTCATATCTACTATCCGTGTAGCTCGAGCACGAAACGTGTGCCCTTGGTGAACTGTGGGTCTATGTCGAGGTCGCCCTTCATCTTCAGTGCCATCTGTTTGCAGATGGGCAGTCCGAGGCCGTCGCCCTGTGTGAGGTCGCGAATCTCGAGGAATGGCTTGAACACATCCTCGCGCTTCTCCTCGGGTATGCCCTCTCCGTTGTCTGAAACGAGGAACTGGCATGTGTGAGGACCGCGCTTCTTGAAGTCGAGTGTTATGGTGCCTTCGTTGGGCGAATGCTCTGCAGCGTTCTGCAGGAGGTGGCGCAGGATATGACTTACGTATTCCTTGTTGATGTTTGCGCTCATCTTTGGAGCGTTGACTACGAGTGATACGCTTGTGCTCACCTTTCCTCTTATCTCGTTCATTATCTCCTCGCAGAAAGGCTGGATAGACGTTTCTTCAAGCTCTACCTCCTCTTCGCTGTTCTCGAGATCGGAGAGAGTCTGTATGTGGGCTGCGAAGTCGAGCAGGGCCTGCACCTCTGGCTGCTTGTTGTCGAGCTTACGGAACGTGGGTTCGAGCTGTGCCGAGATGTTGCTTATGAACTTTGCCTTCAGCGCATTGCTGTCGTTGGCCAGACGTATGGTCTTCTTCTGCTTGCGAGTGAGCAGTATGAAGCGCAGCAAAATTACGGCACCTACGACCAGCACCACTGCCAGCACTAATGTAAGCAGGCATAGTGCTACGATGATGGCTTTGCGTGTGGATAGCGACGAGTCTTTCTCTTCTATTGTCGTCTCGAGGTCGCTGATCTGCTGTTTCAGCTCTCCTGTGACATCGGCCAATTTCTGTGCGTGGGCAGAGTCTTTCCATGCAATGTAGTTGTCGTAGGACTGTGCCACGAGCTGTGCGTTGCCTGAGTTTCGTCCGCTCTTGATAAGGGTCTTATAGACCTCTTCCACCTTGTCGTAGCTCTTCTTTGCCATCATGCGGTTGGCCATCTCGTGGAAGACAGCATTACCCTTGGTGGTTTCTCCGAAGGTGTAATGTAGGATGGCTTTGTTGTAGAGCAGGTCATCGATGATGTTGTCGTCGCCGCTATTATTGGCGTGTTTCTCCATGCGCTCCATCTGGTCGTTGGCCTGCTGGCTGCGGCGCATGCGCATATACATCTGCATGCGGAGCTTGGCTGTCTGGTAGTAGAGTGATGCCTTTTCCTTGTCGCTTGCACTAGAGGCAGCAACATTGTGGTCAGCATCGCGCAACATGTCGAAAGCGCCGTTATAGTTGTTGCCGATATAGGCCTGTTCGGCTGACTTGATGATTTTCTCAGTGCTCTGTCTTATAGCAGACTGAGTCTCAGCAGTCTGTGCCTTGACGACAAAAACTGTAAGAGTCAGTAAGAGAATCGTGATGGTCTTTTTAGTCATTTTGCATAGTCATATTTATTCAAAAAGTATTATTTTCGGTTGCAAAGATAATATTTTTTATTGAACCACCAAATTTATTTTACACTCCATTCGAATAAACCGGCAGAATCATGGTCTGAAAGGGTCACTTCCAGGCGTAAAGCCTTAGTTTTCACCGGAGTGAAGTTGACAGTATTGGCAACACCGGCATGGGTGGTATATGCGTCAGCACCCTCTACGGCTTTCCACTGTCCGTCAGCAGTCTTGTAGAGCAGTCGCCATGACTTCGGCACATCACATCCGCCCCAAGGCTTGTCAGAGAACCAATAGACTGTCGTTGTGCTCACCGTGCTCTCCTGTGGCAGCTCATAGGCTATCCACTCCGTTGAGGCTTTCTTTGGCCACCAGTGGGTGTAGGGAACAGAACGGTCGTTCTCGCCCTTTGGCACCAGACGGTCGTTGACTGCTGACAGTGCTTGCATGCGTGTCGATGAGCTTACCTTGCTCTCTGATGCCAGTGTGGCAGGCTGTGCAGGTGTGGTTGCACTGAGATCCTGTGGCAGCCATACGCGCATCTTACCGCTGCCGCGATGACACCATGCGTAGTAGGGGATGAGGGTTAGGGTGCGATCCTGTGCAACGAGCTTTCCCTGTTTGTTGAAGTCGAGGGTCTGTGCATCGGTTTTCAGCGTGACTATAGACGTACCGGCTATTTCGGTCTTGCCCAACTGGAACTGCGGTTCCTGGTTGACAAGTGCCGAGAATACATCAAACTGATTGTCGGGGTGCTCGGCGCAGTAGACCAGTGGTCCGCGCTCTATGGCCACCATACCGCGGTCGGCCTCTACCTTGTTGTTTGCACGTACGGTGCGCGGCTCCATATCGAAATGAATCTGAATCTTGTCGCCCTTCTTCCACTTGCGTGATATAGTGTAGTAGCCGTCGGGTGAGAACTGAGAACTGAGAGTGGAGAACTGAGAGGTATGATTAGAACTAGTGACCGCATTTCCATTCACCGTCACGGTGTAGCCGAGGCGCTTGTTGTCAGTATAGCGATAGAGGTCGGATGGCACAGCTTGGTTCTTCAGCCAGCCGGGGATGCGGATTTTTAGGGCAAACTCGCCCGCCGTGCTTTTGTCAATAGTGATAGTAATGTCGCCGTCCCATGGGTAGTTGGTACTTTGGCTGAGCTGAACCTTCTTGCCACCTACCTTTAACGTAGAGCTGTTTGAGAGGAACAGGTTTACATAGACATTCTTGTCCTTCACTGCATAGACATAGCCTGGCAGTGAGGGGATGAATCGGCAGATGTTGCTTGGACAGCAGGCGCAGCCGAACCAAGCCTGACGTTGGTGCTGTCCCATCGACTCCAGTGGGTTGGGGTAGAAGAATCCATTGCCTTCGAGTGACACGCCGCTGATGAGGCCGTTGTAGAGTGTGCGCTCCAGCACATCGTAGTATTTCGACTCGCCATGGAGCAGGAACAGACGGTAGTTCACATAGACATTGCCAATGGCGGCACATGTCTCGCAATAAGCGCTCATGTTGGGCAGCTCATAGTTCTTGCCGAAGGCCTCACCATTACTTGTTGCACCAATGCCGCCAGTGATATACAGCTTCTTCGTTACGATGTTGTTCCAGATATTGTCAATGGCTTTGACATAGTTCTTATCGCCTGTCAGCGCAGCCACGTCAGCCATGCCGGCATACATATAGGCAGCACGTACGGCATGACCCACGGCCTCGTCCTGACTAACCACGGGCTTGTGGCTCTGTGAATACTCCTGCTTGATATTGGTCTTGCCACGGTAGTCGAGCAGGAACTTGCCGAAGTCCAGATATTTCTTCTCGCCAGTAGCCAGATAGAGGCGAGCCATAGCCATCTCAGCAATCTGATGACCGGGCACGACAGTCATCTGGCCTGCATTGGGGCCTACCTCTTTCAGACACACGTCGGCATAGCGACAGGCAACGTCAAGGAACTTACGTTTGCCAGTAGCCTGCCAGTAGGCAACGGCACCCTCTACCATGTGACCGAGATTATATAGCTCGTGAGAGAGGTCTTCCTCCTTCACCCAGCGGCGGTCGCCAGCCCAGTGGTGAGGGTCAGCAGGGTTCTGCGTACGTGCAGTGTACAGATAGCCATCGGGCTCCTGTGCCGAAGCAATGATGTCTATCACCGAGTCACAGTAGGCTTCGAGCTTCTTGTCGGGATAAGTCTGGAGAATATAGGCAGCACCCTCAATGGTTTTATAGGGGTCTGTATCGTCAAAAGAAAAGCCCACACCATTAACCTTGAACACCTTTGACGGGTCTTTGAGATGGGCTGCAGCATTTTCAAAGTTCTTGTAACGTCCCTCGCTCTCGCACTTCGAGAAAGCCAGAGGCACGGTGGTGTTGCGACTTGCTTCCAGACGTTGTCCCCAGAACGTGCCAGGTGTTACCTTCACCTGTGTGAAAGGTACTGGAGTGATTGGATAGCCTGTTTGCGCTACGCTAAATGATAAATGATAAATGATGAATGAAGAAATAATAGCTATTTTTTTCATATTGTTTTGGTTATTGGAGTTATTCATTAATGATTATTGTGAAGGAACCCTCGTTTCTATTCATGTACGATATTCCTTATTGGTATATCTATTTCAGGGAAATATTCCTTGAGAAGATTGTACATCATTGGGTCGTAGGCCTTAAGTTTCTCGCGACGGTTCACATCGTTGTGAACACCATTGGTCGGACTAACATATTTGTTACAGTTGAAAAAAGACTGTGTGCACTCGGCGAAATATTCATAGCGGTCGGTCAGTACATAAGTGCCTTTCCATAAGCCGTTGTCTTTGGCATGCTGCATGATGGCATCGAGCCTGCGGTCGAAGTCGGGCTCTACACCACGTATGCCAATGGTATGGATTAGGTGTGAGAACTCGTGAATAAGAATGTTCTCGCCCTCATATTTGTCGCCAGGGAGAGCCTGCAGGTTTTCCTCACCGCAGCTGGCTGACAGATCGTCCTCGGGTGCACCACCAAAGCCGCGTGCCCTTTTGTTCCAGTAAGCAATATGCTCTGGAGTATCGCAGATATTGGCAAACTCAGGCAGGTCGCATGTATTCTCTTTCTGTCCGATTATCATTACATGACAGCCGCGATCCACCATGTGTTGCTTCACGTCAGGACGTTTCGCAAGCATGAGCAACATTATGTTGCAAGCCATGCTGATAGCCTCGTCGCTCACCTTGTCGGAAGCGGTGACATAGAGTCCATCGACCTCCGCATATTTCTTATAGAAATCTGGAATACCCTTGCCTTGGGGCACGGCGGTAACCTCGCTTTTGACAAGATAAGGTCGGAGCGTCATCAAGAAGCCGCCACCAGATGCCAGGTGAACAGGCATCTTACTATTGGCATCAACAAGACTCACCTTGCGGTGGTAGTCCTCAGCGTTATGGTTGGCATTGATGCCGTCACACAGCAGTGTGCAGGTATAGCGCTGTCCAGCAGGCAGGAAGTTGAGGGCAATGGTCACGTCGCGAGCATCCCAGTTGGTCTGTCCGCCAACATACCAAGTGTCGCCTTTGCGACGAGCTGTTACAATATATTTGCCCAGTTCGCCTTGAAGTATGCGTGTCTCATCCCATTCGTTGGGAATAGCAGCTATAAACGATGTATATTCTGGTTCTTGTTCATAGCTTGTCGGGGCATCGCAGAGCATGGTGAAAGGACTGTCGTGTACCACATAGCAGGCAGCCTGATGACAGCGTGTGCCCATTGATATAGGGTTTTGATAACACTCCACCCAGTTTTCCTTCGTGCCGTTGCGCATGGCACCTGGCGTGAAGTCAACACTGCCAGCCATCATACGTATGAAGGGGAAGGTAACGTCGTAGAGCGGCATGTCGGTCTCCTTCTTTGCCCAGCGACATTCCTCCATGCCGAACACACCTTCGTAGTTCATGATGTTAGGATAGGTGCGGCTCATGCCGGTAGGAGCGAAATAGCCATGGTAGTCGAGCATCAGATGATTGTCGGCACAGGCCTTTGCTATTCGCTCTGCCATCTCCACTGCCGTCTGGTCGTTACGGTCCAAGAAGTCCACCTTGAAGCCCTTGACTCCCATCTTGGCATATTTCTCACAGGCCTCCTGCAGGTGCTCGTCGAGCACGTTGAACACTGTCCATAGCACTATATCCACACCTTTCTCTTTGCCGTATTCAATGAGCTGTTGCAGGTCGATGTCCTTGATAGGGTTCATTATGTCGCCTTTGCTGGAGTTATACCAGCCCTCGTCGAGTACTACGTAGTGCAGATTGTTCTTGGCAGCAAAGTCAATATAATATTTGTAAGTGCGTGTATTGATGCCCGCTTTGAAATTTACGCCACGCAGGTTCCAGTCGTTCCACCAGTCCCATGCCACCTTACCCGGTTTCAGCCACGATGTGTCGCCAATCATGTTTGGAGTGGCCAGCGCATATACAAGGTTGTTCGTGGGCATCTCCGTGTCCTTCTCAGTTATGGCCATCACACGCCATGGATAGGTGCGCTGTCCTTCCGTTTTGGCAATGTAGTTCTCAGTCTCTGCCACATAGCTCATGCCGCGCCAGCGATAGTACTCCATCTTCTTGGGATAGAGAGGGAAGAAGGCTTTCAGAGTATTCTGATTTTTCTGAGTTTTCAGAAACATGCCTGGGTAGGATCTCAGGTCGCTTTCAAGGATGGTCACCTTCACATTGCCGCTCTGTACTGTTGTCGGTAGGAAAGCATATTTGTTCTGTGCCTTACTGAGTAGCGTCTCATCGTAGGTGTTCTGGAAAGCCATTGCGAATGGCTTTTTATCGTTGGTGGAGTAGGAAAGCCATGCCTTACTGTCTTCAGGGAAGCTGAACTCTGCTTTCTCGTCGGCTATGACGGTCCCTCCTTTCTCGGCAGTGCGGAAGCGGTATGCCACGCCATCGTTATAGGCGCGTACCTCCATAAGCAGTCTTCCTGCAAGTTCCACGTCGGCCTGACGGTATTCGGTGTCGAACTCAGCTTGTCTATAGAATGGACTCACTATGTGCTCTTTGATGGTTCTCGTGGTGTGCACACCGATGAGTTTAATGTCGCCAAGCTTACCGTCGTTGTCAAGGAACTTGCTGTCGCCATTGTTCAGCGCAGCTTTTACCGTCACAATCTCTTTCCCTTCGCGGCTCACGTATAGAGTAACTCCCTTATCAATTGTCACCGTTGTGCGACCGTCGGGCGAGGTCAGCGTGTAGTCTTTTGCAGAAACAGTGCAGCTGAGAGCCATAATCATGGCAGCAAGGGTCAGTAGCTTTTTCATTTTGTTGTTTCTTTCGATGTTTCGATATTTCGTTTTATCGTTATAACGTTTTAACGATTAAACGATAATTATTCTTTATTAGTCTCTTTCAATTGTCTCTCGGCCCTGTCAATCATGTCGAGTGTGCCGCTGCCGTTGCTGACATAGCGGATTACCATTCCAGCAAAGTCCACGGCCTCTGCTGTGGCTGCATTGCTGCGATAGTCGGGTTGCTTTTTTGTCTTGTCGAGCAGCTGCATCAGCTCTTGCATGTCCTCCAGTTCGGCGAGGTTGCCTGGACGCATATTGTTTATAACAGCATTCAGCTGACCGGCAGTCTTGTCAATCTCTTCCTGTGAATACTCTCCTTCAGCAGCATTTAGCACCGTCTGTGCTTTGACGGTCTGCTCTAAAAGTCTGGCGAAACCATGTTTTGCCCATGGTGCATATTCAGGCACTTTAACTGTCATGGCGTTCCATGCCTTCTGCTCGTCACTGCGCTTTTTGGCTATGAGGAGTAACTCATACAACTGTGAACGATCGATATTGGCGGCAGCACTTCCTAAAGCACTGATGGCTGCAGGGTCTGCAGGTATGTTCATGCGGAAGTAATGGGTGGTGTGTTCATCGCTGGCATAGTCGGGGAAGAACATGCGTCCGTTCCATTCCATTGTGTAGAGATTGGCATCATAGCCCTTGCCTTGTTTTGCTCCATTAAGTGTCACGTCGCTCAGGTCGGGTTTTACGTTGATGGTTGCCTCGTCCCAGTTGTTAATTCCTGTGGTGGCCATCACCAGTGGTCCATACATGAAAGCACCAGTCCACATCGGGGTGTATTCTGTTTTGCCATCAGGTTCATATGCAGGTGCAGTCTCCATCTTGTCGGGTCCGAAGTCCAAGTGTTTGGTAAATGGCATCACTACCTCGATGACATCTTTATCTTTCCATTTGCGTGCAGGAATCTCCACGTAGCTTGACGGCTGATAGTGTTTGGCGATGCTTTTACCGTTTAGCTTCACGTCAAAGCCATCGGTAGCCCAATAAGGAACACGGAGCTTGACTATAATCTTGGAGTTCTGATTATTCTGAACAATCTTTATCTTGCTCTTCTCGGCCGGCCACTCGCACTCCTGTTTGATGGTCACACCCTGTGCAGCCCAATGAGCTGTTGTAGGCATATATAGAGTCACCCATAACGTTGGGGTCTCCCCTTCCTCGGAGGGGCTTGGGGAAGTAAAATAAGCTGCCTCCTGATATTTTACATGGTTTTCCACACCAGTGCCGCCACAGCAGGTAGCCTGCGGTGTCTCGTTGCCCCAAGGCTTTGAAGCGTTGAGTCCTACAGCATACTGATAGACCGTCTGATAGCGTCGGGGGTTCACCGAACCGACAATCTGGTTGTAGAGCACCCGTTCATAGTAGTCCATGTAGCGTGCATCATCGGGGTTGAAACCGTTAAGGTCTTTTGTCAGCTTCGCCAGGTTATAGGCACAGCAAGTCTCGTTGATGGTCGATTCCGGCGTGATGTGTCCGCCCCATGTGCTGACATTGTTTGCCATCGATGTAATCTGTGAATAAGGCTGACGGAACATCTCGCCGTTGCCCACACCACCCATGGCATAGCGGTAGCGACCTTGAATCATTGTCCAGAAGTTCTCTGCGAGGTTGTAATAGTAGGGATTGTTGTTACCACGGAAAGCACGCAGAGCTCCCGTCACCATCGGTATGTGCTGGTTGGCATGTCGTGTGCGGATAGCATCTATATTTTTTGCCAAAGGGTCGAAGAAGGCTGGGCTGTCGAAGTAGGTGGCGGCCTCCAGCAGACGGGTGCGCTCTTCCTTCGTGCCAGTCATCTCCGACAGACGTGCCAGCGACTCAGCCATACCGCCCACTTCACCGGCAATGTACATGTTCCACATCTCATAACGGTTACCCGGTTTCTCACGTCGTTCTCCCTGGTTTCCGTCGCTCTTTACGAATGTGCGGTAGTGCAGTCTGTTCCAAACCCACAGCCCCATGTCTTTAGCTATTAGCAGCGCCTTCTCTGCTGTAGCCTTATCATCGATATAAGTAGCAATGTCGATGAGGCCTGCCAGCTGCTTATGCACGGAATAATAAGGTGCCCACACCCAGTCTTCATTGTTATAGGCACGATACATCTCTATCAGTGCGCAGTGCTGTGCGGGTATAGCGTTAAGATAGCCGTAGCCATAGAGTTCCGGATGCTGCTTGTAGCGGTTGAAGTCTGCCCATGTGCCTTTCATCTGGCGTAGCTCCTCCTCTGGTGCGAAGTCACGAGCCTCCCAATAGCGACCCAGCTTGTCGTTCCATACGAAGGTCTTCTCCTGACAGTGGCGCAGTTCGTTCACCATCTCCGTGATGTTCCTTTTCAGGATATCTTTCTTCTTCTGGTCCTGACAGCTGGCGAAGGCAAATGCCATGGCACTCATGTAGTGACCTGAGCCGTGACCTTTCAGCTTCGTCGTGGGTGAGTCCCATCCGTCGGCCTCAGGATAGCCGTCGGTAGAGAAACCATAGGTGTCGCGATAGTTATAGAGTTGCTGTTTCACCGGCAGGCTTATAAGCTGGTCGATGTCGAGGTCGCGGTTCCACGTCAGACGGTTATCGCCGTTCAGACTAACGCTGTTCAATGGCAGAGTCTCTGCCTTGGGCATGTTTGATGGCACCTTGAAGCTTCCGTTTGTTACAGTCACCTTTGCAGATACAGGGTAGCCATTAGGCGTGCTGTTGTCACCAATGATAAAACCGCGAACGTTATAGCTCTTGCCTACTGGATTCATCTCAGGGTTGGCCTCAGCCTGTTCGGTGGCTTCCCATGAGTTAACCCATTTCACCTGTCTGTATTCTCCCTTGCCGTCGTTGTATTCCACCCATAGCTGATAGGGCAGTCGGGGGGCATTACCCACAGGCACCTCCACGTTCACCTTCTCCACACTCTTCACTGTGTGGTCATCTTTGGCCATAGCTGTGGCCATCAGTCCTGAGGTGAGAAAGGCGATAAGGATCAGTTTCTTCATAAGTGTAGTTATTTTCATTTTTTTCTGTGTGCAAATGTAGTCATTATTTGGTGTTTTATATATAAGTACCGTCTAAACAACTCGTAAAATCGTCTAAATCGACACGTTTTTCACTATTTGTGGACGATATTTTCAAAAACTAAGACTTTCGTTTTATTCAATATGGTATAAAATATGTATTTTTGCAATCGAAATAAAAATGCTACACCATGCGTTGGGACTTTCTTTATCAATTAAAAACCTTTATCTTAGCCATTTGCATGGCACTTATTTCCGCTGTGCAATCTTTCTCTCAGGATTTCTCACGAATCTACACCCATCAGCAGGGCACCACATGGTGTCAGCCGCTGGTGACCACTAATACTGACAATATTACTGGTAGTAGTGACCGTAAGCAGTTGTTGTTCAATATGACTGACGGCATGACCGTTCCCTTCGATATTGCTTCTATTGACAGCGTCGTCTTTTCCGATGCCATTGCAGATGAGTTGGAGTCGAAGAACCATTACAAAGTATTCCAGCTGTTTGTCAATACCGCCGATGGCACCGACATCACATCGCGTGAAGAGTATAAGCAGTGCTATATGTCGCTTAATGCCGATGGAGCCTATGCCGACTTCTCTGCATCAGCCCAGATTCGTGGCCGTGGTAACAGTTCTTTTCTTTGGTATGATAAGAAGCCGTTGCGCCTGAAGCTCGACAGCAAGCACAAGATGCTGGGTGTGGCGAAGGCAAAGAATTGGGTGTTGCTGGCTAACTACCGTGATGTCACCGATCTTATGAACACGTTTGTCTTCGAGATGGGACGCGCCCTTGGACTGCCTTTCACTAACAACACGCGTTATGTAGAGCTGTTTGTCAATGGCGACTACCGAGGCATCTATCAGCTAACTGAGCAGATACAGCAGAACAAGAACCGTGTGGCTGTCAGCGATGAGCGCGGCATATTGCTATCGCTTGATGTTGACGACGGTCCCGGCGAGAATCCTAATTCTGACGACAATTTCTGGAGTGAGGTCTATCAGATGCCTTGCTGCGTGAAATATCCCGATGATGAGGCATTCACAGCAAACACCGTTGACAGCGTGCGCACCGTCTTTGCCGAACTCGAACAAGCCATCAAGTCTAAGAACTACGCTGTGGTGGAACAGTTGCTCGACATTCCCTCGTTCATCAAGTATCTTCAGATTCAGGAGTTTATATATAATGTAGAGCTCTCCGCTCCCCGTTCCATATATCTCCATAAAGATGGCGACGGCAAGTGGGTGATGGGTCCGTTGTGGGACTTCGATGCCGGCTATGACTTCGACTGGAGCACGATGACCACAGGACATAACTATTTCTCTCGTTTCGACGAGACGGTCATGGGTAGTAATCCCTACAAGCGCAATGGCAACTACAACTATGTGCCACAGTTCTTTACCGACCTCTTCGGATGTAAAGAGTTTGTTGAGCAGTATAAGGCGCAGTGGGCAGCCTGCAAGGACACTATCGTTACTCATGCCTGGGCAGAGTGTATGAAGTATGTCGAAGAGATGCGCTCCTCTGGTGCTATAGACCGTGAGTTCAAACGCTGGCCAATTGCCGGTAAGACGTTCGATACCGAGGTGGAGAAGATGCACGAGTGGCTGAAGAACCGTCTTGTCCACATGAACTATCTCATTGCTGCTATCCCTGAACCTGCTGATGTTGTTCCCACAACCAATGAGAAGCTATGCGGCACCATTAAGACCAGTGTTGATATGAACTGGTTCAGCGGCTTCTCTCAGGCAAATAAGGTGACGGTCAACAAGCAGCGAGTGGCTCATCTCATGGGTATCAATGCCAATCAGTTGCAGGATTCTGAACTGTCTATCGTACCGCTTAACAGCGACGGCTCCGAGGGGCAGAACCATACCAACGGCACCTTTGGCGGATGGTTCGATGAAGACGGCAATCCCGGTTATTTCGTTGACGGCCATGTATATATTGAGGTGTTCGAAGATTTGTGGAAATGGTCGTGCGGTCTCTATCAGTACAACTGCTACGACGACAGCCACACCGTTACTATGCAGTATCAGTATTCCTACGAAGGCACGCTGCTTAAGGTTAACATCGAAGTAAATGTAAACATTAAAATGCAATAACAATGAAAAAGCTATTTACCCTTGTGATGCTTCTCTGCTCATTTGCAGTGAGCACCTTTGCACAGAAGACCGTGTACATCCCCAACGAGTGGCGCAACCCATGGCCAAGCGACTCGCTGCTCTATGCTGAGAGCGACCCCGAAGGCAAGTACACCTGGTCGAAGACACGCTCTATGGAGAGCGACAACGTCATCCTCTTCTGGGACAAGTACTACACCAAGAACCCAAAAGAACTGTCTAAGAGCGACTTCTACTATGTCGATATGGACTATCTGCTGAGCCAGTGTGAAGAGTACTACCAGTTGGAGAGCACCCGACTGGGCTTCGTGGATCCTGAGACATCCAATGTGAAGAAATACAAGATCATGGTGCTTATGAACCACACCCAAACGTGGACATGCTACGGTGGCGGCTACGACTTCATGGTGCCCGCGTTGTGGCTGAACCCTTCAACATGTAAGCCCGTAGGCTCTGCTGTTGCTCATGAGGTAGGCCACTCGTTCCACTATATGTGTTTCGCTGAGCATAGCGGTCACAAGGACTCTGACAGCGACAACACCGGCTTCCACCTCTCTAATGGCAACGGACAGACCATTTGGGAGACAACAGCCAACTGGCAATCGCTCCATAGTTTCCCTCAGGAGTTCTTCGACATGAGTTATATGTCGTCGATTTACAACCGCAGCCATAACTACGCTTTCTCCCACGAGTGGCATCGCTATCAGGCTTTCCCGTTCCTCACCTATCTTTGTGAGAAATACAACGACATCACCACCGTGGCACAGGTGTGGAACACCCCTATGACGGGTCAGAGCCGTGGCAAGGGCTCCGACTTCAATCAGGCTCTGATGAAATGTAAGAATTTGTCTGTCAGCGACATCTACAAGCTCCACTTCGACTTCGCATGCCATGCCGTGACATGGGACATGGAGTTCTGCAAGCCCTATCGTCAGTCTTATCACATCGGTAACTATGTCTATCGTTGTGTGCTCAACGATAACGACGAATATCAAGTGGCACTGGCCAGCTGTCCACAGAGCACAGGCTATAATGTCATTCCTCTACAGACACCTGCTGTTGGCACAGAGGTGAAGGTCAACCTCACCGGTCTGGCTCCCGGAGCTGAACTCCTTGACATCGACCCAGGCGAATATCTCAATGGCGAGTCAAACTATGTGAAGCTCGAAGCTGACGCAAACGGTAAGCGCTGCTATCAGACAGCTAAGGCTGGCAGCCCCGCATGGCGCGGCTTCCGCATGGGCTATGTTGCACTGATGGCCGACGGCACTACTCAGTATTTCTCTGAAGACAAGATCTATTGTCAGGGACGTGGTGTGAAGACCGAGTCTTATGCTATGACCGTTCCCGAGGGTGTGAGCCGTCTGTGGCTCGTCGTTGCTCCAGCCCTCACTAATTATATCACTCACCGCTGGGACGATAAGATTGCCGATGATGACATGTGGCCCTACAGCTTCACACTTGAAGGCACCGACCTCGGCACTGATGCCACCATCTATGCCGCTCCAACGCTCGATGGTCGCGATGTAGCCGACATCACTTTTACCTATGATGTCACCTTCCCTGCCGATGCCAGCAACTACAGCGGCACCACCTTCTCTGTCAACGGTCGTCCAGGAGCTGCTCTCGGCACCGCTTTCCAGTATGACATGTCCAAGCTCACCAGTAAGATGCAGGCGTGGGACGAGCGTGGACCTCAGACAGGAAAGATAATGTTCTATGCCCTTACCCCCAATGGCGAACTGGCAAGCAGCGGCTCTACCGCCAACGGCTATGGTCACTGGTTCAGTGCTGGCGGCAATGTCACTTCCTATGGCTCCGGCTATATCTTCTCAGAGTTCGTTCCTTCACTACTTGCGTTTACCATCGGTCAGAAACCTGGCGCCTGCAGGACTGGTGACAAATACACCATCCGTCAGGCACTGCGCTATCAGTCGAAGCGAAACAAGTTCAACAACGCCACTTTCATCTTCAATGTCACCATTGGCGGTACTACCGGCTCGGCAACACTGCGTTCAATGGATTATACCGACCCGAGAATTCAGGGCGTCAGCACACTCTCAACAGCAGGCAACGGTGAGACTCCCACCATCTATAACATCAAGGGACAGCGTCTGATTGCTCCTCAGCAGGGGCTGAACATCATCAATGGACAGAAATTTCTCGTAAGATAAGTTTATAGGTTAATAGATATCACGCCATTTTTATTAGAGAAAAGTTAGTAATAAGAATATCAAGGTAGTCTGTATCATGAGAAACCATTTTCTTTGTTCGCTGCTGTTATGTGCCGTTCTGTCAGTACAGATGCAGGCAGCTGATAACGATAGCCCGCGCTGGAATACTCCTGGTGCGGGCAATCCGTTTATACCCGGCTATTTCGCCGACCCGACAATCCGTAAGTTCACCGTCAACGACGCTAATGGTAAGCCTCGCGACGTATTTTTCCTATATGCTACTACTGACGGTACTGGCAACGGCTACGGACCGGCACAGGTATGGGCCTCCTACGACTTCCGTAACTGGCAGAACATAGTAATGAACTGGCCTGTGACGGAAGTGGTGTGGGCACCCGATGTAGTACAACAGCCTGACGGCTCCTTCCGTTACTACTACTGTCGTCCCTGCGAGGTTATAGTAGGCGAGAGCAAGTCGCCTATCGGACCTTGGCGCAACATCTTGGGTACAAAGCCCGATGCCGTGTTTGTGCCCGACCGCTTTGTCCACAACGCCATCACCCTTGACCCACAGTTGTTTCGCGACGATGACGGCCAAGAGTATCTCTACTTCTGCACTTGGGGCATCTACAAGGACTTCGGCTGTGGCGTTGCGAAGGTCAACGGCAAGACACTGGGTGAGAAGAAACTCATACTCAATACCGAGCTGAAGGACATCTTTGAGGCTCCATACGTATTCAAGCGTAACGGCATTTATTATTTTACTTATAGCAGCGGATCCTGTCACGATGACACCTACCGCGTACAGTATGCCACATCAAAGGTGGGACCGATGGGTCCCTTCGAATATAAGGGCTGCATACTCAAGACCAATGCCGACCAGACCGTCCATGGTCCCGGCCACCACAGCATCTTGAAGGAGGGTGACCGCTACTACATTGTCTATCACCGCCACAATCTCCCTCGCTCTGTACATGGCTTCAACCGTCAGGTATGCATTGACGAGATGAAGTTCGATGCCGAAGGTAACATCCTACCGATTGAGCCAACCCATACTGGTCTTAGTTTAAACTCTCCACTAGAAAGGGACCTTTCTTTCGGTGCCAAGGTCACTGCCTCTTCTTATTACGACGAGTGGTTCAAACCCGAATATGCTGTCGATGACAACAATGCAACGCTATGGAAAGCCCGCGGCACCAACTGGGGACAGGGCGGTCGTGGCGGTAAGCCCGAGTGGTTGCAGATAGACCTTGGCAAGAAGCATACATTTACCGAGATTTGGACTCAGTTTGAATATCCCACCTTCTTCTATCAGTATAAGATAGAGACCTCGCTCGATGATAAGCAGTGGACGCTCTTCTCCGACCGCACACAGAACACCACGCAGGGTTCGCCGATGATTGATTACCTCCCCCTAACCCCCTCCGAAGGAGTGGGGACTGGTAAGACAAAGAAGCGTAATGTGAAGGCCCGATATATCCGCATCACGATTACTGACACGCAGAAGAACGGTCATATTCCCGCCATTTGGAACGTAAGGGTATGGAAGGAGGCACCTGAGCTCCCTTATAGCGAGGAGACAGCTCGTGGCAACGCTTCTTATCCAGGTATGCACAAAAAAGATGTGGAGACCGAGGAGCGAATGAACGCCCATCGTGCCGCTTATCTGCTTAACATAAGTGATGCCGCTCGTCATGAGATGTCTCCTTTCGATGTGGACCATCTCACCACGCCTGCTGGCATCACCTTCCACGCAAACAAGTCACTTCGTGCCCGCATCAAGGACGGACGCTGGGCGCTGTTCTTCAATGGTTCGCAACATCTCAGCAGCGACCAGCCATTGTCGCGTCTCTATAGCTATAACGCGGCTTATACCATCAGCCTCTGGGCATTGCAGACAGAGCCTGACGCTGTAGAGACCGTAGTCTCATTGTCATCGTCGCGTGCCGACCTTGCCACCACGGAGCTGCGTCTTGGCACCGATCCGCGCACAGGTCTTGTCAACCATAACGGCTCCTTCGAGAGCTATGGTGCGCCTGAGACTGTCAGAAGCGCTGTCGGTCAGTGGCACCATTGGTTGCTCACCTTCGATGGTTGGATGGAGCGCGTCTATCGTGATGGTGAGCTCGTTCACGAGCAGAACAACTTCATAATGGTTCGTCCCGAGGGCAGGATAACCATCGGTGGCGATGCCGACGGAGCCAACCATTTTAAGGGCTATATAAGCGAAGTGCGCATACTGCCTCGTGCTACAACAGCCGAGGAAGCGAAAGAGAACTTCGAGCGTAGTAAGGACGCCTCACTGCCTTCGCTCGGCGATGACGACTTCGACGAGAGCGATCCTGACAGTCGCTTCACGCTCTCTCCCACGATGAAGAAGGTGTTTAGTCAGGATGAGGCTCGCCTCTCTGCCCAGACCGCCGACTTCAATAATGACCCGCTCCACAATGGCGCAACAATCCTCAAGGAGGTTGAGGGCGACTTCGTCCTCATGGCCCACCTCTCTGACATGGAGGGCCTCCAGACCCATAGCGTCAAAGGCTACAACGAAGCAGGCATCTTCTTAAGAGAAGAGTTGGCTACCGCTACAGATTCTGTTCAGGCATCCAATGCTGTAGCAAACTCTAAACTCTCCACTCTAAACTCTCCACTAATCCATCTCGGAGTCTTCCCTCTCTACAATTGTGGTAACATGCTAACGGTTCTATCTCCACAGGGCCGTCCGCAGTTCCCTAATTCCAAGGGCTACGACTTCGACCCAATACTGCAGTTTGAGCGACGCGGCAACCAACTCTTCGCCCGCACCAGTCGTGATGGCGTGAAGTGGACCAACATGCCCGGTTCGCCCATCGAGGTGAGCAGCAAGAAGCTGTCGCTCGGCATTTATCAGACCACCTATACTCCCACCACGTCGTGGGCCATACTCAAAGATATCGTTATCTATCAATAATTCAAGTTTCGGATGTAAACAACTTGTTGTCTGTCAAGTAATTCTTGATCAATAAAAAACACATCCGAAAGTTCAGTCAGATAAGTTTTCCACTAATTCCGTTACCCTTTCAGGTATCTAATCTCTTTAATGGCAAAAACATAAAAAATAATCTTAACGATAACTGTTTCAAGTTTTTGTCAAACAACAAACACTGGGAGGGATTACTGTTTAGACTGAATTGTAACATAGTGGAAACAAAGTTGCGATGTGGTTTTGACTGTACTATCTTACAAAGTCGACGACTTTGATGACCAAACTCGTCGACTTTGGTCACCAAACTCGTCGACTTTGGTCACCAAACTCGTCGAGTTTGGTTTTCAGCTTACTCAGAACTGGATTACAAAACTTCTAGTAGCGGATTACAAGATAGACAGAACTACTCAGCTTCGGAAGTTGAAATTACTCAACTTTCGCATATATAAAAATCTTTTCCGCACCAGTGAATTACTATTTTGTGTAACTACAAAAAATAGCCGCTCTATTGGAAAAAACTAAAAATCCAATAGGGAAATTATTTTTTCCCAATAGGGAAATTAAAATCGGGGTATTTTTCATGTCATTCCAATAGAAAAAGGAAAAAGCCATTTCCAAACTCATTTTCGAGTTAAGAAATGGCTTTTTCTTTGCTTTTAGAGGGTATTCAACTTACAGATTGAAAGTTGTTATGTTGTGAATTTGCATTTTAACACACCCTCGTGGGTCTTTTATTTCACCATCTTCTTTCCATCGATGATGTAGAGACCACGCTGAGCGTTTACTACGCGGCGACCCTGCAGGTCATAGATTGCACCATCAGTTTTTGCAGTATTCACTGTAGCGATGCCAGTCTCATAGACCTGTGGTGAAACGAACTTCACAGCATATACATACTGGCGGTTGTTCACCTCGAAGCAGAACTGAGCGTCAACGCTGAAGTCTTCAGCAACAGCATTGTTGGCACCAACATTGATGACTTGTTTTGTACCATCTTCATCAATATAGATGTAGATGTCGCCATAGCCGTCGTAACCGCCGTCAAGACCGAAGGCGAGTCCGGTAGTGCAGTTCTGACCCTCGCCGTAAGCGCCGTCCTTCATGCCGCGGAGGTAGTAGTTGTCGCTGTTGAGCAGGTCGGCAACAGTGACAGGAGCAGCCTCGGTGCTGAGTGCAGTAGCAGCCTTTGAAAGGTCTATCTCGAAGCCAGCTTCATTGGTGCTTACAGGCAGAACGATGTTCTCTGTGCCAACTACTTCCTTCTGTTCGAGTGTCTCCACGAAGCTAATCTGGAACTTGAAGGTGATCATCTTCTCAGTCTCTTCGTTCACGAGGAACAGTGTGCTCTTGAATACATCGCCCACGGCAGGCTGGCTAGGCATCTGACAACCACGGAACTTACCATCGGCATATACGATTCCCATGTAGCAGCTGTTGCCCCATGTGGTGCGGAAGCCTTCCTTAGACAGCCAGAAGCCAGGCTTCGGGTCGCAGCTCCACTTCTTGGTGTACTGACCTTCAACGGCAGCGATTGAATCGACGTTCAAACCATAAAGCACAGGGCTGGCCGTGCCGATGAGGGCCTCGAGGTCTTCGCCGCTGATGGTGCCGAGATCGTTCATCGTAAAGTTGTTGTCGAGCAGCTGCTGCAAAATGAAGTTACGTGTAGCAACGCTCTCGAAGTTGTATTCTTTCTTCTCAGCCTCTGCGATAGTGATGTGGAGGTTGTACTGGTAGTAGTTCTGACCACCGATGAAATAGAGGGTGATGTTACCTTCGTCGCCCACCTTCAGGTGGTCAGGAAAATGGCCGAGGTTCAGTGTGCCATACTTGCTGGTCTCTGCAGGCTCAATGAAGAAGTCGGCATTGTCGCCCCATGAAGTCACATCGCCATTTCTTGTGAACCACCAGCCACCATTATTGGCTGTAGAGCTGGCGAAATTATCCTTGTCGTCAAGGGCAACGAGCTGGAGTGTAGAAGTTTCAACGCCTAACAGGGCGGCTATAGAATCGACATTTACTGTGATAGCGTCAGAGGAGTAGTCTTCGCGTGGCTCCTGTTTCCATTCCTTTGTCTCCTCGCCTACCTTTGTGTAGTCGGCCATACCGTTACCGGCTTCCACTTCCTCGATGTTAACGTTAACCTTTAGCTTATAGGCTTTCTCGCCATAGAGGAAATAGAGGCTTGCAAAAAGCTTCTCGCCACCCTTCAGTGTACCGGGATACTGACCTAAGCTAGCTGTTAGTGTGTCGGTTGCTACGTCAAACTTAATACTTTCAATATAGAAGCAGTCATTATTGTTGTAACCTGTAGCAGATACTTCACCAGTTAGATCACCGTCTTCGTTCTTGATTTGGCGGAACCACCAGCTGGGAGCTTCGCCGGCAGTACTCTTGTTGGTCAGAGAGTCCTTCTTCAAACCAGCGTTGTCACCGTCAGTGATATACTGAGTGGTGTACAGAATGGCATCCAAATTCTCGGCATCGGTCAGCACTTCGGTGTTGGTGATACCCAGCAGGTTAGCCAGACCTTCGAGCTTCACAGCAATGATGTCTGGATCATAGCCGGTGCGAGGCTTCTGTGTGACGGTGAGCTCAGTCTCACCCACGAAGCTTGTCAGCTCGCTCTCCAAGATCGTCTTAGGAGCAAGAATCTCTACCTCGGGCTTAGCAATGACGTTGAGAGTCAGAGCGAATGTTGCCTCCTTGCTGTTGAACTTCAACTTCAGGGTAGCAGTAGCTGTTTCACCGCCCTGCATCTTCTCTGGCATCTGACCAACATAAAAAGCGAAGACATCGCCTTCCACATCAGGACTTGCAA
The DNA here is from genome assembly GCF_023217965.1 of Prevotella sp. E13-27. Classification (NCBI taxonomy): domain Bacteria; kingdom Pseudomonadati; phylum Bacteroidota; class Bacteroidia; order Bacteroidales; family Prevotellaceae; genus Prevotella; species Prevotella sp. E13-27. The sequence goes on from NZ_JALPSC010000001.1 coordinate 1,145,412, forward strand.
AGAACTTTGCGTTGTCGCCCCAGCCAACAGGGTTACCTGTAGCGTCCATCCAGAAGCCGTGGTTGTCGGCCTCAGTAGCAGCAGTCCAAGCCACATCCTGGCCATCTACCACAGAATAGAGCAGAATGGGATCGGGGGTTTCAGCATTGATGTAAGCGCGGATGGCCGGAGCCAGCGTTGCGGTGTCAGTGCCAAGTGCCGTAGCTACTTCTGTTAAGTTGAACTCGTAGGCAATAGCCTCATAACCCTTTGTGGGATACTGCTCATGAGCCAGACTGAACTGTGCCTGTGCGCTCACGCCTGTAAACAGACATGCTGCCGCAACGAGCACTTTTCTTAAATAAGTAGAAAGTCTTAACATAAGAAAAATTAATTAGTTAGTGAATAAAATAATTATAGGTTGTATTTAAAAATTTAGGTTGCGTTTTAAAACAGTGACAAATGTAGGAAGATTATTTTTATCTTGCAAGAAAAACCACGTAAAACAGGCGCTTTTAGACGATTTTTTTATTCTTTTAGACGGTATTTTTACGCGCGAAAAATATTTTAGAAAAAAACGAAAAAATTATTGAAAAATGTTTGTTTGAACTCTTTTTTTAACCTAACTTTGTTGCACAATAACTAATTGAAACCATGACCCAATCTTTTTTCTCAGTATTTTGCATCGCCACAGCAATTGTCTTTGGAATGGCAAATGAATCGAAAGCTCAGGAAGTGAAGAACCTGTAACTTTCTGCAACAACTGTAGAGATTGCTTTCACGTGTGTATGTATATAATAATAAAGATAAAAACAAGAGAATTATGAGGAAAATTAAGCACTACGGCTTAGTGATCGCGCTTAGTCTTACTTTGGGAGAGGTGGGGACGCTCACTTCCTGCTCGGAGAAAGACGAGCTGATGGACGAACCGTCGTGGCTGGGTAACAGCATCTACGACTGGCTGAAAGATCAGGGCAACTACAGCTACACCATGCGGCTTATTGATGACCTGGGACAGAAGCAGGTGCTCAGTCAGACGGGTTCGAAGACCCTCTTCGTGGCCAACGACGATGTCTATAACCAGTTCTTCCAGCAGAACGACTGGAAAGTGAGCGGCTATGATCAGCTGACCGATGCTCAGAAGAAACTGCTCTTCAACAGCAGTATGGTTAATAACGCCTACCTCATTGAGCTGCTCAGCAGCGTCAGTGGTCCGAAGCCGTTGAAGGGACAGTGTATGCGCCGTCCGACGGCAGCCTCTGTCTTCGACTCGGTGTCAACGATGAAACCGGCTGAGATGCCGCAGACGATTTTCTGGAAGGAGCTGCGTGATGCCGGACAGCCAATCATTCTGCTGCGTGACAACACCACGAAGCCAATGATTCACTTCCTGCCAGTGTTCATGCAGAACAATAAGATTACAGATGAGGACTTGGCTATTCTCACCAATGGCGTGTCAACATCGGCAAGTGACTCATGGGTGAACGGCAAGAAACTGACAGATATCGACATCACATGTAAGAACGGCTATATACACAAGGTTGACGGACTGCCTACAGCAGCCGACAACATGGCGGAGATAGTGCACAAGCACCAAAATATGTCGCGCTTTGCATCGTTGATGGATCGCTTCTCGGCTCCTTACTATGACGATGGCGCCACAAAGGAATATAATGCGCTGAACAATACTCAGGAGAAGGTTTATACGCTGAAATATTTCTCGCAGACAAGCAACACAAAAGAATATCCTGGCTCGGAAGGTGGGGCACTGGACAAAGACCCCAGCGGACAGACCGTTGAGGCAACGCTGGCCTTCGACCCGGGCTGGAACCAGTATATGTACATTAATACAGCCGGTCGCGACCTCCACTATGACTGTGGCGCTCTGCTCGTTCCCTCGAACGACGCACTTGACTACTGGTGGAATCACGACGGAAAGGCATTGCAGGACATGTATGGATCTTGGGAGAACGTGCCTATGAACGTGCTCGTGAAGCTGCTTGACATCAACTTCATACGCTCATTCATTGAGACCGTGCCATCAAAGTTCAAGAACATCCTGGACAACACGAACAAGGTACCAATCGGCATCACCCGTAATCATGTGGACTCATGCTTCATGGGATGCAACGGTGTGGTCTATCTGCTGAATCGCGTGTTCACACCATCGGCCTACTCCAGTGTGTCGTTTCCTGCACTGGTCAACGAGAACACGATGAAGGTTATATCGAAAGCTATAGAGAAACTGGAGTTTGAACCATATCTTAACTCTATGGACTCTTATTATAGCTTCATAATCCCGTCTAACACCGCACTGCTCACCTATGTGGACCCCTGCACCTATGGCAGCACAACGAGTGTGCTCTATGAATTCTTCTGGGATGAACAGAAGAAGGCACTCGGTGCACACCGCTTCCTCTACGACCTGGCCACAGAGACAAAGGTGGAAGGTGACCTCGCCGATGCTTCTGACGAACAGGTGAGAAACCGTCTCAATGATATTCTTGATAACCTGATCATCGTTGACTCACTGAAGCCAGAGCAGAAATACTACCGCACAAAGGGTGGCAGCACACTGAAGATTGAGAATGTGGATAAGGAAGGCACGATGACCGTCAGCGCCGGACTGCAGATAGAACAGGGCAAGAGCGTCACAGTGAACACCATCTATGACATGACCAAGACAGGTAATGGTAAGAGCTATGTCGTTGACAATATGCCACTCGGCAGCCGCAAGTCACTCTATGCCATGTTGAAGGAACAGAGCGACACGCTGTTCTATCACTTTTATGCCAAGGGTGACAGCGCCAACACGCTCACCAAAAGCATGCTCGGAAAGAGCAGAGGCTGTCTGGACTATAACTGCTCGCTCTTCGACCGCTATGACTATACTGCCTATATGCCTACAGATGCCAGCATCAAGCCATACGTAGATGCTGGTCTGCTGCCCACATGGAACGACTTTTATAAGGTGAAGGCAGAGCTGGAGGCAATGGAAGGCTTCAACGCCTCTACTGCCAAGGGAAGGACAAAGCGCTTCAAGGTGCTTGACATCATCTCGAGTCGCATCATGAACTTCGTGAAGTACCACATACAGGATAACTCTATCTATGTGGGCGGAAAGCCTGTCAGCGGTGTGAAGTATGAGACATCGGCTCTTAACCCTACTAACAAACGCTTCTTCAGCGTCACCGTCACGGCAGATGCTACACAACTCACCATTGAGGACCAGTTGGGCAACAAGAGTCATGTAATCACTAGTGGCAGTCACAACCTAATGGGACGTGAGTACTGGATTGACAATCCTGGTAGCGACGGCTACGGTGAGAATATCTATAATGCCAGCGACGTGGTGCTCCACACCGTCGATGCTCCACTGTTCTTCGAAGACCTCAATAAGAAAGGAACATGGAGAGCCGAGGTGGATGCAAAGATTGCAGAGCTGAAGGATCAAAATTAATTGATGGGAAAGGAACGCAATATGAAGATAATGTCACGTTTACTGTTTATCATTTTTGCATTGGCATTCAGCATAGGTGCATCTGCTCAGATAAAGAACGTCCACGGCTATGTGGGTGATAACTTTGGTGAGCTGATGGGTGCTTCCGTATGTGAGGTGGATGCCAGCGGCCGTATCATAGAAGCTACCGTAACCGACATGAATGGTAACTTCTCCATGCAGATACGCAACCCGAAGAACAAGCTGCGCTTTAGCTATGTAGGCTGCAAGACGAAGACGCTACCAATTGATCGCGAGACCTATCGCATCAAGATGGAGTCGCAAACCACTCTGAAAGAGGTCACCGTGACCTCAAAGAAGCGTCTGAACAGCGGCGGTCTTGCCATTCCTGATCGTGAGATATCATACGCCACACAGACCATAGACATGAAAGAGTTTGAGGGTCTGGGCGTAACTACTGTTGATGAAGCCCTGCAAGGACGTATCGCTGGTCTGGATATCATTGCTAACTCCGGTAACCTGGGTGCGGGAACAACCATGCGTCTGCGTGGTGCCTCGTCAATCTCAACGCTAACTAACTCTAACCCGCTCATCGTGGTCAACGGCAACACATGGAACGTAGATATGAATAACTTTGACGTCTCGAATGCCAACGACGAGCAGTTCGCACAGTTGCTGAACGTCAATCCTGAAGACATAGCCTCTATCACTGTGCTGAAGGATGCTGCTGCTACGGCCATCTATGGCTCGCAGGGTGCCAACGGTGTCATCGAGATTACTACAAAGCGCGGCTCACGCGGCAATCCGAAGATTACTTACTCACTGCGACTGACAGGCACCTATCAGCCTAAGGGTTACGAGATGCTCAGCGGTGACGACTATACCATGCTGCTCAAAGAGAGCTACTTCAACCCGCAGCAGAGTGATGCCGCATCGAACATACGTGAGCTGAATTACGACCCGACGTTCTCGGAGTATGAGCAGTATAACAACAACACAGACTGGGTGGATGCCGTGACGCAGTTCGGTCTGCGCCAGAACCACTACCTCTCTGTTACCGGTGGCGGTGAAAAGGCTACTTTCCGCATCTCTGGCGGCTATGACCACGAGACCGGCTCGGTCATCGAACAGAAGCAGGATCGCTTCTCAACACGTGTGGCACTGGACTACTATGTCTCTGACCGTATCAAGATCTCTACGAACTTCGCGTTGACATATACTGACACGAAGCGTAACTATGACGACCTGCTGGCCATTGCCTATAAGAAGATGCCTAACATGGGCATCTACGAACAGTATCCTGTAGGCCACCCGATGCAGGGACAGGATACAAACAAATACTACACAATGCTGCAGTCGGGCAACTCTGTCTTCGATGGCGACCAGAAAGGCTATGTCAACCCTGTTGCCTCGGCTAAGCTGGCGAAGTTTGATGACCGCACCTACGACATAACCCCTGAGTTGGAAATGGAATATAATCTGCTCGGCATGGATGATGAGCACACACGACTGAAATGGAACGGACGTGTCTATATGAACATCTTCAATGAGTATGTGGATAAGTTCTATCCGAAGGAGCTGAAGACAGTGTCATGGAACAACGGCGTCAACGATGCTCACACTGCCAGTACGAAGAGTGTGGCTTTCAACACGAAGCAGACGCTGACCTTCATACCCCATTTCAGCAATAGGGATCATTCACTCATGGCGATGGGACGTTTTGAACTGACCAGCGGCTCGAGCAACGGACAGGGTACCGATGCCACGAAGCTGCCTTCAGGCGGCATCACCAACCCTGTGGGTGGCGGACGAGTGACGGGCATGAGCTCGAACTTCAGTGAGTGGCGCTCGATGTACTACACCTTCTCTACCCACTATGCATATAAGAGCCGTTACATGTTCGACTTCTCACTACGTGCTGACGGAACGACGAAGTTCGGTCCTGATCGTCAGTGGGGCTACTTCCCCGCTGTTTCGCTACGCTGGAACATCGTTGATGAGTCGTTCATGAAATGGGCAGATAAGTGGCTGTCGATGCTGTCTATCCGTCCATCATGGGGACGCGTGGGTAACCAGCCTAACCGTGACTACCTCTATGAGAGTATCTACAGCAGCGACACGAAATATATCAACATGGGTGCGATGAAGCCCGACAATATCCGTCTGACGAACCTCAGATGGGAGACAACCACCACATGGGACGTTGGTCTGGACCTCGGACTCTTCAATGACCGCATTAACCTGACAGCAGAGTGGTATCACTCTACACGCCGCGACATGCTCATGCCTGATGTGAGCATACCGTCAAGTGTCGGCTATTACACACTGGCTTATCGCAACGTAGGCTCGATGCGTAACATCGGTTGGGAGTTGAACCTCAATACCGACAAACTTATTAAGAAAGGAAAGTTCTTTGCTGACGTGAACTTCACATTCGGCAACAACAGCAACGAGATTATCGAACTGGACCAGACGGTGCTCAACTCACTGAACTCGGAGTTTCATTATGACAACCGTGAGGTGCTACAGCGTGTGCAGCTGCACAATCCGTTCGGTGCCATCTATGGCTTTCGCTTCAAAGGCGTTTACCAGTATCAGTTTGATACTTTCGTGAACATGACACCTGAGCAGCGCTTAGACTTCGTGAAGCAGGGACATACTGCTCCGTTCGTGCTCAGCGAGACAGGTGAGATAGTTGTTGACGAGGAGAACAAGCCCGTGCGTATGATGTATAACTACTCACATGACGGAACAGGTAAGAACTATGAGTTCCAGGGTGGTGACGCTATCTATGAGGACGTGAACCATGACGGACAGATTAACGCATTGGATATTGTCTATCTCGGCTCTTCACTGCCTAAGCTGACTGGTGGCTTCGGTGTTACTCTGAACTATGGTCGCTGGAAGCTGAACACACAGTTCAACTATCGCGTAGGTAACAAAATCCTGAACATGGCACGTCTCGATACAGAGGCAATGACCTCTAACAACAACCAAAGCAAGACCGTGAACTGGCGCTGGCGTAAGGAAGGCAACGAGACAAGCATTCCTCGTGCTATGTATGGTGCTTCGACCAACTATAACTCCCTCGTCAGCGACCGTTATGTAGAAGATGGATCGTTCATCCGATTGAACTACATGCAGCTCAGCTATAACTTCGATCCGAAGATCATCAAGAGGGTGCTGGGCATCAACCGACTGAGCATGTATGCCAGTGCCAACAACCTCTTCGTCATCACGAAATACAAGGGAGTGGACCCGGAAGTAGGATATGGAGGCTATGGTGCTGCCGTTGACGGCGGACAGACACCGAGAGCCAAGTCCTATACGTTGGGTGTGACGGTGGACTTCTAATATAATTGAGAATTGAGAATTGATAATTGAGAATTGAAAATTATGATTACCAAGATAAACAATAATATGAAAAGATTTTTGAAGTTGATGAAATGGCTCGTAGCAGTCTTATTCTTCACTCTTCATTCTTCACTCTTCACTTCCTGTAGTGACTTTCTGGAGATAGAGCCTCAGGAGCTCATCGTCCTTGACAAGTACTGGGATGAAGAGGCCGATGTGGAGGCCGTCATCGCTGGTTGCTACTCAAAGATGCAGTCACAAGAAGTCATCTCACGTATGATGGTGTGGGGTGAGTTCCGTTCCGACAATATTGTTGGTGGTAAGAACTTTGAGAATGATGTTCAGATAGCAAACATCTTTAAGGAGAATATCAACGCTAGCAACACCTATGCAAAGTGGGGTGATTTCTATAACATCATAAACCGGTGCAACACCATTATTAAATATGCACCGCAGGTAGCAGAGAAAGATCCAGCCTACACACAGAGCAAGCTCAATGCTCACGTCGCTGAGGCTGCAGCACTGCGCGACCTGATGTATTTCTACCTCATTCGTTCGTTCTGTAATGTGCCCTTTACGATGGAGGCCTATCTCGATGATAATCAGGACCTGGAACTGGCTGCCACACCGTTTGATGAAGTGTTAAACAAACTCATTGCTGATCTGGAGGAGAAACAATCATGGGCAGTAAAACGCTATCCGACTTCACAGACTTACTATCAGCGTGGACGCATTACTCAGGATGCAATACATGCTATGCTTTGTGAGATGTATCTCTGGAAGAGAGACTATGCCAATGCAGTGCGCTATGCAGACATGGTCATACAAGCAAAGAAGGATGAATATAAGAGTTCAAAGAAAAGTCTTGGCAGCTCAATGTCATTGTCGGGCAGCGATAACCTTATCGATGGCTTTCCACTCATCAATGACATTGCCACGGTGGGTAACATGGCTGGCGCTTCTTTCACTGATATCTTTGGACTCAACAATAGCAGTGAGAGCATCTTTGAACTCATATACATGAAAGACGACGAGACGATGATGGCCAATGGTGCCGTGAGTAACTTCTATGGAAACGCCTCTACGTTCCCCGGACTGGTGAAGCCTGCCGACTTCATCTGCACCGACATCAACGACGGTACATTCTCGGTGTTTCTTACTGAGGAAGACACCCGCTTCTATGAGAACTTCGGAAAGGTGGATGGACAGAACAATAACTATGGCATTGCCAAGTATGTGTTCTCCTCAGCTTCAATCAACCTGGGCAAAGCCACATTGGAGGGAGTACACACGACAGCCTATGCTGAAGGTAAGAACCGCTCAAATTGGATTATTTATCGTTTGACCGACATCATGCTTCTCAAGGCTGAGGCTCTCGTAGAACAAGCTGCCGATGGAGCCGTAATGGTAACAACTGACGGTGACCTGCTCTATGAAGCATTCAAGATTGTCAATGCAGTCAACAAACGTAGCAACTGCAGCAAGACGACGAAAGACATTGACGCTACGAAATATACCACCAAGTCACTCATGCGCGAGCTGGTGCTTGGCGAGCGTCAGCGCGAACTGATGTTCGAAGGTAAGCGTTGGTACGACTTGGTGCGCCGTTCTCAGCGCGAGGGTAACACTGGATTCCTCTCAGGCACAGCCTCACGAAAAGGCAATGGCGGTGGCTCGGGTGCTACCAGCAAGCTCTCCCGCATGGAAGCTATCTACTGGCCCTACCACATTGATGAACTGAAGGTGAACAGCAAACTAATTCAGAACCCTGCCTTCGGTAGCGGTGAGAATAGCTCGATAGTTAAAAATTAATAACCAGATATTTATCATTCGCAATTATTATGATCAAGATAAGTAATACCGTGAAGTGGCTGTGCGCAGCCTTATTCTTCACTCTTCACTCTTCACTCTTTACTTCGTGTAGTGATGACCCAGATACATCGAACTATTACACTTTCAAGGGTCAGATGATGAGCGATTACCTAAAAAGCCACGAGAACTATAGCCAGTTTGCAGCTCTTGTGGAGCGTACAGGTATGAACAAACTGCTCTCAACCTATGGTGAGTTTACTTGTTTCGTTCCCACGAACGAGGCTATGAACGCCTATCTTGTAAAGAAAGGACTCAACAGCTTCGACGAACTAAGCAAGGAGGACTGTGACACATTGGTCCGAACTCATTTAGTGAAAGATATGTACACCACCTCTGACATGAACGACGGCGTGCTCTCTACTTCCAACATGAACCGTCGCTATATTGAGGTGAGTCATGGAATAGACCAAGACGGCAATGGTGTGGTTTTCCTCAACGGAACGTCACACATCATCTTTGAACTGCAGGACGACTCTGTTGAGAACGGTTTCGTGCAGCCCATCACGGAGGTGTTGGAGAGCTCTAATCGCATGATTCTAGATATTGTGGACATGAACCCTAATATCAAGCTCTTCGCACAGGCACTCCGTAGCTGCGGCTTTGATGAGAAACTCTATGCCTATCGCGATGAGTCATGGGACGTGGATCGTCTGAACTATCCACGCATCCGTTATGTGTCTCACGTCAACAAGGAGACTGCTACAGTGCCAGATGAGAAGCGCACTGGTTTTACTCTTTTTATTCCTACTGACTCAGTACTGAGGGAGAAATATGGCATAACCACATTGCAGCAGCTCTACAATAAAGCTTGCGAGATTTACGATATGCAGTATCCTGAAGACAAGAGCCAGCCTTATCATTCGTTTGAGAATATCAAGAACGAGAAGAACCCGCTATACCGCTTCCTTGCTTATCACATCCTGACTCGCGACGTAAAGGGTTGGAACTATCTCACACCTTATAACGATATAGGCATAGAGACTGAGGTGATGAATCCTGTTGACTGGTATGAAACCATGTTGCCCCACACGATGATGAAGTTCGAGCGACTCACCGTGCGTAAGTGGAGAGGACCGAGCACAGTAGGTCAGCGTTATGCAAACCGCCGTTGGGACGATGAGTTCCAGATTCCAGGAACATATATCTATCCGAAGGTAGAGAGCGACTATAAGAACGATGCCATCAACGGACGCTACTTCTACGTAGATGATATCCTCGCCTTTGATGACCAGACACGCAACCAGGTATTCAACGGACTCATACGCATGGACTTCTCCACTATCTTCCCGGAACTGATGACTAACGACATACGTCTGAACTCGCGTAATAATGGTACGAAGTGTCCCAATAACGACCCCGAATACGATGAGACGGGTAAGTTTGGACGTAACTACTATTTTCCCAACGGCTATTTGGAAGGAGTGACCCTCAACGAGGGAACGAAGTTCGTCTATCGCCGTCCCCACGACTGGTATGACAGCTATGAAGGTGATGAGATGAACCTCTTTGGCGACTTCGACATCACATTCCGTGTTCCTCCTGTGCCATTCGACGGACAGTGGCAGATTCGTCTCGGTTTTGCTGCAGAGCCTTCTCGTGGTGTGGCACAGATATATCTCGATGACAAACCGCAGGGCATCCCCATTGATATGACAAAGAACTTGAACCACTCATCGATCATCGGTGCTAACTGGGTCAGCGACTATCGTAACATGGATGTACTGACGCTCTCAACAGACCAAAAGGAGTTGAAGAATAAAGGCTATTACCGTGGCGCTACCGGTGGCTACCATTATGAATATGGTGCAGGCAACACGAACCGCATCTACTTTGCCAGCCAGCCCCACACTTATCGCATCGTGCTCTGTACGACAAACATGAATGCCGGTGAGGAACATTTCCTTCGTATCCGTAGCGTCTCGACCAAGCAGGGTAACGACAATGAGTTTATGCTCGACTACCTCGAACTGGTGCCACGCAGTGTCTTCGGTGTTACTGATGAGGGCAGCATGGAGCCGATGTTGTAATTGAAAATTGAAAATTGAAAATTATGATTATCAATATAAACAATAATAATATGAAAAGAAGCCTGAAGAAGACAACGAAGTGGCTGTCTACAGCCTTACTCTTCACTCTTCATTCTTCACTCTTCACTTCATGTAGTGACCAGTGGAACGACCACTACGAGAGCACATCACAGGCTGAGGCTAAAGGCTCGTTGTGGACTGCCATCTCTGAGAATAGCAATCTGAGTAACTTTGCCCGTGTTGCCAAGGTATGCGGCTACGACCGCATTCTCAGCGGTAACCAGACCTATACGGTCTTCGCTCCTACGAATGCTCATTTCACCGATGCTGAGGCCGACGTCCTTGTCGACAGTTATAACGAACAGGTGGCTAAGGGCGTGGAAGACAAAAATAACACTGTGGTGCTCCGTTTCTTGCAGAACCACATCGCCATGTATCGTCATCCTGTCTCATCGATGACCAACGACACCATCTCGATGATGAATCATAAATACATGCCGCTGACCTTTGACGGTATTTACGGAAAGCTCTTTACGATGAAGAACAGTCTCTGTGCCAACGGACTGCTGTTCACGATAGATGAGAAGCTTGACTATATCGCTAACGTTTTTGAGAGCCTCGATATTGAAGAGGGGCTCGACAGCGTCTATGCTTTCCTCAACAGCCACAGCATCTATGAGTTCAGTGAGTCAGAGAGTGTGCCAGGTGAGATTATCGATGGCGTGACCCACTATCTCGACTCCGTCACACACCTGCGTAATGATCTTCTTGAGAGATTTGGCTACATCAGCTCAGAGGATAGCTCATATATCATGGTGGCACCAGTCAACAGCGAGTGGGAGCGTCTGGTAAACGAATACGCACCTTACTTCGTCTATGCTAAGAACATTGAAGGAGCTGACTCTATGGCTTATACCAACACACGTCTGGCCATCGTGGGCGGCTCTATATTCAGCCGCAACACAAACAAAGCGCTTCAGGATTCAGCTGTCTCTACACAAGCCTATTCATATCAGATACGTCAGATGATGGGTATGGATGAAAGCTACTACATCTTCCAAAAACCTTATGGAGAAGGTGGTATCTTTAATGGCACAAAAAACATCACTTGCAGTAACGGACAGACACTGAAGGCCACTTCTTTCGCCATCCCTAAAACAAAGACTTTCCTTCAGGCTGTGAGAGTGGAGGCTGAGAACCACATTGATACTATCCTCAATGCCAACAGCATAGTAAGGACACCACAGGTGGTTTCAAACAATCCTTTCTATGGACAAGTGTCAGACAACTGCTTTATTGTGGCACGTCCCGACAAAGATGATTCGAAGGTTATCCTGGGCTTCCGCGTGCCACGTCTGTTGGCAAGTGCAAAATATAACGTATATGCCGTCTTTGCACCCGCTACGGCTGCTGACATACGCGATGTGGAAGAGACAACGAAACCATTGACAGTGGTCAGTGGCATCAGCCAGACCGACAAGAATGGTAAGATGGTTCAGGCACGACTGCGCAACCCCAAAACCGTTGATTGTACCAAGGTTGACACGCTGCTGTTGCAGAGTAATGTGACAATCAATACCTGTGGCTATGACCTCTCAACGCCTAATGTGCGACTTGACATACAGTCCAACACCCCCGGCGCTACGCTCCGCATCGACTGCATTAAGTTTGTTCCCACAGAGTAGTTACCTCAAACGACTAATCCCCCAAATGACCAAATATGAATAAGTTAAGAAACATAATAGTATCTGTTGCCTTTCTCATGACGGGTCTGCTGTCAGCCTCTGCGCAAGACTTGCGCCAGGTGAAAGGTCGTGTCCTCGATGCAACAACAGGACTGCCTCTTAGCGGTGTTCTTGTAGGAGCATCAGAGAGACAAGACTATAGCACCATTACCGAGTCTGATGGCACATACACGCTGAAAGTGCCCACTATCGTCACTTCGTTGAAGTTTACCTTACCTGGTTACAATATGGTGAAAAGCGGATTGCCCCATGAAGACAGTTTGCGTGACATCATGCTCTATCCAGCGACCTTCAGTGACAACTATTCCACAGAGACTAATGTCAATGCCAAGGCTGAAGCCACAGGCTTCCAGTTCTCTAACTCTGTGGCTATAGAAGACGAAATCCAAAAACAGCTGGGGGCGCAGGTGCGAACCATCCCCCGAAGTGGTACGCCCGGCATCGGCAGCGTAATGTTCATTGGTGGCATCAGCTCTATCAATGCCAATGCTCAGCCGCTCATCGTCATCGACGGTGTCATCTACGACCAGCAGTATGGTCGCACCATGCTCCACGACGGTTTCTATAATGACATCCTTGCAAACATCTCGCCTACGGATATAGAGAAGGTTGAGGTGCTGCAGAACGGTACTGCCCTCTATGGTGCCAAAGGCGCTAATGGCGTTATACTCATCAACACTCGCCGCAATCACTCTATGGCTACACGCATTACTGCCAGCATTTCAGGTGGAGTGACTTTCGAGCCAAAGACCTTTGACGTGATGAATGCGTCGCAGTATCGCAGCTATGCCAGCGATTTGCTGCAGACCACTAACACTACACTCACCAAGTTCAAGTTCCTCGATGACTCACCATCTAACTACTACTGGCCACAGTACAACAACAATACCAACTGGCGTGACCACGTTTATCGCACTGCCTTCACTCAGAACTACAGCATCAATATCGAGGGTGGTGACGAAGTCGCTGATTACAATCTTTCTCTTGGTTACATCGATCAGCAATCCACACTTGATAAGAACAAGATGAACCGCATCAACATTCGTTTCAACTCCGATATCCATATAACCAAGAAGTTGGATATACGTTTCGATGCATCATTTGCTAACCAAACACGTAATCTGCGTAACGACGGCGCACCAGAGAACTATACCGAAGGCACTCCCACATCAGCCGCCTTCCTCGCCTATGCCAAGTCACCTATCATCAGCCCATGGACGTTCTCCGCCGGCAAGATTCGTGAAGGCTTTGTCGATGTGTCAGATGAGACCTATCTTGATGAGGCACTCTCAGGCTATAGTAACTACAACTATAAACTCGCCAATCCACTCGCACTCAATCAGTACAGCGATGCCGAAAACAAGAACCACTTCGAGAACTCCATGGTCAATCTCGCCATTCGTCCGAAGTTCCAGTTTAACTCCCATCTCTCACTCAGCGAGCACTTCAGTTATAACCTCGTCAACACTAATGAGAAACTGTATATTCCCCACAATGGCGTACCCAGCTACTATGTGGCTAGTGTGAACAAAACTGTGCAGAACGAGGTGCGTTCCATGGCTGCTAAACAGAACTCCATCATGAGTGACACCCGTCTCGCCTGGAACAACCGCTATGATGCTCATAACATAAGACTCTTTGCAGGTGCTCGCTTCAACTGGGAAGACTACACACAGACAGCACAATTGGGCTATAACACCACTAATGACAAGATGCCTGCCATCAGCTCTTCGCTTGACAATGCCACACCTTCTGGCTATTCTAACAAGTGGAAGAATATTGCATGCTATCTGCACGCACAGTATGACTACATGCAGCGCTACTACCTGCAGCTGAATATGGCCGCTGAGACCTCCTCACGTTTCGGCCGCGATGCTGACCACTCTGTGAAACTCTTCCAAGTGCCTTGGGGCATATTCCACGGCGCTCAGGCCTCATGGGTCGTTACCAACGAACCATGCTTTGCCGCTGTAAATGGTATTGACTACCTCAAGTTGTCAGTCGGCTACGACGTGAGCGGTAACGACGATATCGATTACTTCGCTGCACGTAGCTACTTCGCCTCCCAGAACTTCATGCAAGACGTGTCAGGTCTGTCATTTGCCAACATTGGCAATACCCATCTGCAGTGGGAGACAACCACACGTTTCAATGCCGGTCTCGAGGCCAACTTCCTCGCTAACCGCCTCAATGTGCGTCTGAACTATTTCCGCAGCAAGGTGGATAACATGCTCATGTATCAGCCTCTGCACTTCACGACCGGTCTGAGAAACAACTGGTCTAACGACGGAGCAATGAAAAATGAAGGCTTCGACATCTCGTTCAATGCCAAACTGCTTGCCCTGAAAGACTTCCAGTGGGAGCTCGGCGCCAGCATGGGCCACTATAAGAATAAGGTCACTCAGCTGCCCGATGGAGACAAGGCCGTAGAGACCAGCGTCTATGGCGCAACCATACGCACTGCCGTGGGACAGACAGCAAACCTCTTCTATGGCTATCGCACACAGGGAGTGTTCTCTACCAGTGAGGAAGCTGCCGCTGCCAACCTTTATACCATGGCTGCCGACGGCGTCACACGACAGTATTTCGCTGCCGGTGACGTTCACTTCACCGATATCAACCTTGATGGACAGATTTCTGATGCTGACCGTATGGTTATTGGCGATCCTAATCCAGATATCTATGGTAACATATTTACCTCTCTGGCTTACAAGCGCTTCAAGCTCGACGTGCGCTTCAACTACTCGCTCGGCAATGATGTATATAACTACATGCGTCAGCAGATGGAGAGCGGCTCCCGCTTCATGAACCAGACAACAGCTATTACAAGCCGGTGGCAGACTGAAGGACAGCAGACCGACATACCACGTGTTACCTTCCAAGACCCCTTGGGCAACAGTCGCTTTAGCGACCGCTGGATAGAGAATGGCAGCTATCTCAAACTCAAGACAGTCACACTCTCATATACCTTGCCTATGAACACCCAGTTCATTCAGGGATTGCAGTTCTGGATTCAGTGCGACAATGTGTTCACACTGACGAAATACTTAGGCAGTGACCCTGAGTTTGCAATGACCAACAACATTATTGGTCAGGGCATCGATGTCGGTCGTCTGCCACAGAGCCGTACACTTGTGGCTGGTGTGAAGATTAATTTGTAATTTCGAATTGAAAATTGAAAAATATGATTACCAAGATAAACAACATTTTCAAAGGCTGTCTCGTAGGCTGTGCCCTTAGCTTAGTACTTACCTCCTGTAGCGACTTCCTTTACGACGATTCCGATATCGTGGTTTATGCCGACCGCGATCACCTCACAAGTGATGGTGACACACTGTGGTCTGTCGCAGGCATTATCAACAAGATGCAGGCAGTGGCCGACCGCACCATCCTTCTTGGTGAGCTGCGTGGTGACCTCGTCAGTGTGACAGCTAACACGGAGAATGATCTGCGCGACATCGCTTCGTTCACCACAAAGAGTGGCAACAAGTATAACTCACCCTCTGACTACTATGCGGTCATCAACAACTGCAACTACTTCATAGCCAAAGCCGACACAGCTTTGAAGAACAACCGAAATGAGCATATCTTCATGAAGGAATATGCAGCAGTGAAAGCCTTCCGTGCATGGACCTACCTGCAACTGGTGACTATCTACGGACAGGTTCCACTCGTTACTGAGCCTATACTCTCTAAAGAACAGTCGGAACAAAACTTCCGTCAGTGTGGCATTCAGGAGATTTGTCAGTATTTCATTGATGACATTGCGCCTTATGCTGAGGTGGAGACACCGGACTACGGCACCATTCGCAACACCGAGTCACGTCTCTTCTTCTTCCCTGTCTATGTACTTCTTGGCGACCTGAACCTTTGGGCAGGCAACTATCGTGCTGCAGCTGAGAACTACTACAAGTATCTTACTAAGCGTAACGGACGCAACTCGGCATTCACCACAGGTCTCAACAGCGTGCGCTTCCTGCAGAACGACAATCACTGGACTAGTACTTCCGACGCTTGGTCCTCACAGTTCTCTATGACAGCGGAGCAATATACTGCTGCTTCGGAGATCATCACCATGATTCCAGGCGACTCTATCCCTTCTGAGGGTAACTATAGTCAGTTGCGTAATCTGTTCAACTCCAACGATGCAAATGACTACAAAGAGAGCATTGTTGCTTCACAGACCCTCTATGACCTTTCAGCAGCACAGAAGTATTGTCACTACAGCTCTGGTGGAGAGTATGTCATCGCTCCCTCTAACCTTATAGAGAACCGCAATGGAGATTTGCGTCTTCAGGCTTGCTTCCAGATCAGAAATAACATGAACGTGAAGCTTCTCAATGGCAACACGGTGACTAGCATGGTGACAAACAGTAAATATATGTCACGCAATATCCATGTGTATCGTCGCGCGGTAGTCTATCTGCGTCTGGCTGAAGCTCTTAATCGTGCCGGTTTTCCACGCTTTGCGTTCCAGATTCTGAAGTCAGGTGTAAACAACACCGTAATAGCGAACGAAGTGCTGCCTTACTATCCTGCTGATGCTGTCTGGCTGTCAACCTTTGACTTCCGTGATGATCTTTATGTCCTTGAGACCAAAGATCACGCTTTAGGTGAGAATACAATGGGCGTCCACTCTCGCGGTTGCGGCTTCTCTACAGCCAACACTGAGTACGTCATGCCTACCGATGCTACACTCTCGGGACAAGCTCTCACCGACTATGAAATGGAGAAGGTGGAAGATCTCATCATTGATGAGGAAGCACTTGAGCTGGCCTTCGAGGGCTACCGCTTCAGCGATCTTATGCGCGTGGCGCTACGTCGTGGCGATAATTCCTATCTCTCTGATCGCATAGCGAAGCGTAGCGGTACTGTCGATGCAGCCTTGAAGTCACGCCTCGATGACAAGAGCAACTGGTATCTTCAGATTGAGAAATGAGAGTAAAGAATTGATATGATACGATTTATTTTTTCTATAGTTCTTGGTATTTCTGTCTGTTCACTTTCTGCACAAAAGAAAATCTATATTCCTAAGGACCTGCAGAAGATGAACATGGAGAGCGACACAGCTCAGTGGAGCTTCAAGCGCTCTGCCGAGACGCGCGACCTTGTGTTCTTCTGGGAGCGTGGTTTCGGTCATGACCTGCAAGATGTTCCCCAACTGGAGGGTAAGCCGATGAACATTAATCTGTCTGTACTAATGGAGCGCCTACAGTCGTTCTATACATTTTTCCGCGACACTCTCGGCTTCGGCAATTCCAACAGTCATGCTGACCATTATAAGATGATGGTCATGCTGATGTATTCTCTCGACGGCACTGCCTATGGCGGCACCTACGATGACTTTATTGGCGGACTATGGGTCGCACCAAACCGCATCCAAGATAAGACAATGAACTGCATGGCTCATGAGCTGGGTCACTCTTTCCAACTGCAGATACCAGCCGACAAAGCCGGCGATGCATGGGGCGGTAGCGGCTTCTATGAGATGACATCGCAGTGGATGCTATGGCAGGTAAATCCATGGTGGTTGCGTGATGAGAACTATCATTTCGAGGCTTTCAAACGTCTCACACACAAGGCCTATCTCGCTATGGAGAATATATACCATTCGCCATATGTCATACAGTGGTGGAGCGATCTTCGTGGACGTAAGACCATAGCTGAGCTCTATCGTCAGGGACGTCGTGGCGATGATCCGGTAATCACGTATAAGCGCATGTTCAACTTGTCTCAGCAGCAGTTCTGCTATGAGATGCTTCGCGGCTATCAGCATCTGGTAGATTTCGACTTCAAGCATGCCCGTAAGGAGACTCGTCCCTATGCTCAGACATGGTCCACACGCTTAGACACTTTGTGTACTGGCTGGTTCGTTCCTAAGGACACGCTTGAAGACTATGGCTTCCACATCATCCCGCTCACAATAGGAAAAAAGATGCCTCGGCCGCGTGTTGTGACGACCGGTAAGACTGCCGAAAGCTCTGTGATGTGGGCGCTTGTAGGCATTGATAATAAGGGATGTCCCGTCTATGGGGAACCCGGGCAGAACCGCCTTGCAGATAAAGATCTGCAGAAGCTCTATCTCGTCGTGATGGGGGCTCCCAAGGAACACAGGCCACTTTACCAGCCTTTTAACGAGGAAGATAAGAGTGCTGGGGACGATGCTCCACGTCATTATCTCTACAGACTGAAATACTGAAATGCTGATGAAGAAAGTACTGATTTTTTTATGTTTGCTGTTAGTTACAGTCTCTGTAGCAGCCCGCGATGACTATCGCTACCGAAAACTGACCATGAGCGAGGGTCTGGCATCCAATACTGTTCGCAACATTGTGCAGGATGACTACGGCTATCTGTGGTTCGGTACAGATAATGGCCTCTGCCGATATGACGGTCATCGCATCCAGACCTACCGTATCACAACAAATATAATTAATCAATATGTGTCATCGCTGGTCATCAGCGGTGACATACTCTTTGTTGGTACTGATGAAGGTGTGTTCAGTTTCTCGCTTAAGGACAGCCGCTTTGAGCGCCTCTCAGCTGATATCATGTCAACAGTTACTCACCTTGCCATTGATCACGACCAGCAGCTCTGGGTGGCAACGGCCAACAATGGCGTTTATTGTCACTCGATGAAGACCGGACAGACGCGTCACTATGCTCGTGCTGCAACAAATAATCATGTTGACTTTATCATGGCTGACAGTGAGAACCGTATATGGACTATCAGCAATGCCAATCCTATGTCAGTGCAACGGCTAAACCGTCTGCATGATGCTTTCGAAGCCGTAGCCTTACAGTCTGATGTGCCTTACAATGGTCTGTGTATGCTCGAGAGCCGTGATCGCCACATCTATCTCGGTACATGGACTAATGGACTGATGCAGATGCATGCTGATGGTAGTCTGAAGCAGGTTATCAATCCGCAGCTCAGTGGTGAGGGCTTCCACATTCATACGCTTTTCCAGTTTGCTGATGACCAGATCTATATTGGGTGCGACGACGGCCTCTTGTGCTACAATCCCATAACAGGCGAAACAGTAAACATGTTCCGTAAACAAGGCATTAGCGACCGCTTTGTCTATTCTATAGCCACTGACAAGGAACGAGGCCTATGGGTAGGCACGTTCTATGGCGGTGTGAACTATTTCTCGCCTGTTGGTGACCGCTTCATGTCCTACACTAAGCAGGATGGACTCTCTGGCAATGTCATCTCGCGTTTCTGTGAGGATGGTGAAGGAACGGTCTGGATGGCCAGTGACGACGGTGGTCTTATGCGTTTCCTGCCTGCCGAGAAGCGCTTTGTCAGTTATCCTCACCAAAAGGAGTTGTCTGCTCTCAATGTCCATGCCCTCGCACTCAAAGGCAATCAGCTCTGGATAGGTACTTACTCTAGTGGTGTATATGTCTTGAACATCGCTACCGGACAGTTGCGCCACTATGGGCATGACGGCAAACCGAACAGCATCAGTGATTACAGCTCCTATGCAATACATCACGACAGTCATGGCCGTACATGGATTGGTGGTATGCGTGTTTTCACGCTCTATAGGCAAGATACTGACGACTTTAAAAAAGTAATAGATATAAACTCCATAATCATTGACATCGATGAAGATGCTGATGGATCGCTTTGGATGTCAACACAAGGCGAAGGCCTGTGGCACTATTCGCCCGACAAACATCAGCAGAAGGTCTATCATCACAGCGCAGACGACCCCCATTCACTGCCAGATGATCAGGTCAACTGTGCACTGATTGATGCCGCAGGCCGGTTGTGGGTGGGCACCATGAATGGGCTTTGCTATTATGATGTAACCCATGACAGCTTCGAAATAGTCGAGCTGGACGATCAGCCAGTCAATGTGATGGGCATTGTCGAGCAGTCAGGCTCGTTATGGCTCTCTACTGAGCACGGACTGTTGCGCTATGAACCCAAAGAAACTAAATTGGCTGTACACCATTTCACGCTTGGGGATGGGCTTGTCAGTGAACAGTTCATTCAGAACTCTTGTATGAAGGCAAGCGATGACCGTCTCTATTTCGGTGCTACTAACGGCTTCAACACATTCTACCCTTATAATATTAAGGTCAATAATTCTGAGACACCAGTATATATTACTTCCCTTGAGGTGCTCAACCGTCAGGAGCGAACGGTTGAAGGCTATCCGCTCGATCTTTCGTTCATCAGTAATATAGATTTCGACTATGCAGATGCGCGTATGCTCAGCTTCTCATTTGTGTCACTGAGCTACTGCTCACCAGGGAAGAATCACTATGCCTACAAACTTGAAGGCTTTGATACCGAATGGAACTATGTTGGCACACAGCATAAGGCAACCTATACCAACCTTCCCGCTGGCACCTATACGCTGCGAGTAAAGGCAACGAATAACGATGGCGTATGGTCGTCTAAAGAGGCACAGCTGAAGATTACTGTCTATCCACCGTTGTGGTGGAGCTGGTGGGCGCGTCTGCTCTATCTGCTGATCATTGCTGCACTCATCTGGTATTACGTCCATATGCGCCTATTGCGTGCCGAGAACCGCCATCAGCGAGAACTGCAGAGAGTGAGAGAGCAGAATGAAAACGAGAGCCGTGAAGCACGCCTGAATTATTTCACCATGATTGCTCATGAGATCCGCACACCAGTATCCCTCATAATTGCACCTCTCGAGAAACTTAAGAACAATCTTTCCACATCCATACAGGGCAGCGACAACAGCCTCTCACAGCTCGACATCATCGACCGTAATGCACACCGCCTACTCGATCTCGTCAACCAGCTCCTCGACTTCCGTAAGGTGGAACAACAGAGCCTCATCATGCATTTTGCCTCACATAACGTCAGTTCGCTGATACACAGCGTCAGCGAACGTTTCGAACCTACGTTCGAACAAGGCGGAAAACAGTTTACCACCGTCTATCCACCAGAGCGCCTCTCAGCCATTATTGATCGTGAGAGTATCATTAAGGTTATTAGCAATCTGCTCACCAATGCCAACAAATATTCAAAGTCTAAGGTAGAGCTACGATGTACCATAGACCCTGACGAGACACACTTCCGTATAGAGGTAACAGACGATGGTATAGGCATACGTCCTGAAGACCGCCAGCGAATTTTCGCACCGTTTTATCAGGCAGAGGGCAACAAACCTGGAACAGGAATCGGACTTAGCATAGTCAAACGCATTGTCGACCTCCATCACGGAACGATTGATGTTGATTCGGAGTTGGGTAAGGGCTCCACCTTCCGAATTATGCTCCCCATTCAGCAAGAAGTGGATCTGACAGAAGAGAAAGTTGTGAACACTTTGCCGATTGGCGATACTGAGGTCTCTTCAGTCAACACTGCCAATGACGCTGCTCTGCAATCAGCTGATGACGGACAGACCGACAAAGAGTCTGCCAGTGCTACTTCCTATATGCTCATCGTCGATGACAATGAAGACATGGTTAAGTTCCTCTACGACCATTTCAGCCATTATTACCGTGTGCTCACTGCCCTCGACGGTGTAGAAGCACTATCACTGCTCAGCAAGCATGAGATAAGCATAATCGTTAGCGACTGGATGATGCCCCGCATGGATGGTCAGGAATTGTGCCGAAGAGTGCGCCTTAATCCACTCACCAGCCACATACCGTTCCTTATGCTAACAGCTAAGACAGACAATAAGTCGAAGATAGAAGGCATGAATATCGGGGCCGATGTGTATATAGAGAAACCGTTCTCTGTGGAATATCTTGAGGCATGCATTGCTAACATCTTGCTTATGCGCCGCCGACTCATGCAGAAGGTCAGCTCTGAACCATTGGAAGGTTTGGCTCAGATAGGTACCACACAGGTGGACAGCGAGCTGCTGACGAAGATGAACGAGATTATTGAGGAGAACGTGGCAAACGCAAACCTCAATGTTAATTTCCTTGCTGAGCAACTTGGTATAAGTCGCAGCGGACTCTTCGCCAAGATAAAGTCGCTCACAGACATAACACCCAACGAGATGATTACTGTTGTACGTCTCAAGCGTGCCGCCATCCTCCTTCAGGAGGGAAAATACCTTGTGAGCGAGGTCGGTTACATGGTAGGCTTCTCCAGTCCGTCTTATTTCTCCAAGTGTTTCCAAAAACAGTTCGGCGTTAAGCCGGGAGACTATGTGAAAAAGTCGTCTCTTGCTTAAATGATGCCCAGCTGATGCAGGAATACCAGCACTATGCCGATAGGACATATGTAGCGCACGGTAAAGACAAACAGCAAGAACAGATTGGCGTTAATCGAGCCTTGGTTGGTAAATTCCTCGAAGACAATCTTGCGGGGAATGAACCATCCTACGAAGATGCATGTCAACATGCCGCCAAGTGGAAGAAGAATGTTTGCCGTGAGCCGGTCGCAGAAGTCCATCAGCGACAGTCCCATAATCTTCAAACTATCCCATGCTCCAACAGACCATGCGCAGAACACGCTGATACATGATGCCGTGAGTGTGATGACAAAGGAAGCATTACGACGTTTCATGTGCATCTCCTCGGTGAAGAAGGCTGTGCCTATCTCGTGCATGGAGATGGTGCTGGTCAGTGCGGCAAAGACCAGAAGGGCATAGAACATGATGCTTACTACATACTCCACAACGGGTATCGCACCGAATGCCTGCTGGAAGACGTTTGGCAGGGTGATGAATATGAGTGAAGGACCACTGTCAGGGTTGATGCCTACCGATGCCGCTGCAGGGAAGATCATGAGTCCCGAGAGTATGGCAATTAACGTGTCGAGCACTGAAATCTGGGCTGCGGAGCCGAGCAGATTGGTGTCGCGCTTGAAGTAGCTTGCATAGGTGCACAGACAGGCAGTGCCTAACGATAGTGAGAAGAATGCTTGTCCTAACGCTTCAAGGAAAACATGACTGTTTAGTTTTGAAAAGTCGGGCTTGAAAAGAAACTCCACACCTTTCCAAGCATTAGGTAGTGAACAAGAGGCGATGACAAGTATGACGAGCAATATGAGCAGTATGGGCATCAAGAATTTCGATGCTCGCTCAATGCCTTTCCTCACGCCGCGCACCACTACCATATGGGTGATGATGATGAAAGCTAATGCCCACATGACAGGTTTCACTGGATGGGAAGCAAATTGCTGGAAGTAGGTCTGGGCATAGTCTGCCGACCCTTGAACGTGACCCAACAATGAGGCATAAAGATACTGCAGACACCAACCAGCCACCACTGCATAGAAGCCGAGGATTATCGTGGCAGTGAAAATGCCGAGATAGCCAACAAAACGCCATGGACGTTCTCCTGAAAGATTATCGTAGGCGCGCGCAGCATTTGCTTGTGCGCGACGGCCTACGATGAATTCACTTATCATGCCTGGCAACCCAAGCAGGAGTATGCAGGCAATGTAAACCAAGAGGAAAGCGGCTCCGCCGTTCTCTCCCGTCATATAAGGGAAACGCCACACATTGCCCAAGCCTACGGCTGAGCCTGCTGTGGCAAGTATGATGCCTATCTTACTGCCGAAGCCTGTGCGTTCGGCTTTTGTGTTGTTGTGTGTCAAAGTCTATAGTTTTTGTTAATCGTTTTTCATTCCCAGCTCACCAACGGTCTTTTGTGGTGATGTCGTCACCCCAGCGGTGATCTTTGGGGAAGGGCTGACCTCCCCACGCCTTCACCTGTGTCCAGGGCTCAGCCTTGTCGGTCCAGAAGGGATGGTCGGCAGGCAGTCCGAGTGGCATCAGTGACAATGATGTCATGTATAGTGAGCCGTTGTTGGTGTACCAGTCGGCTGTCTCTGGCTGGTGTCCACAGAATCCAATGGTGAGGAAGCCGCCGTCGTTGTAGTTGTTCTGCTCGTCATACATGCGGTGCATGACCTTTGTAAGAGCTGCACGCACCTGTCCGTTTGACAGGTCTTTTGGCAGTTTCTGATACCAAGCCATGAGTGCAAGTGGCTGCAAGGCTGCCATGCGATAAGGCGTAGAGCGTCCGATGACGGGGAAGGTGCCTTCAGGGGAGATGAATCGCTCGAGGATGATGGCGAACTTCTGTGCTCGCTTTAAGGCGCGCTGGTAATATTTGGGGTATTCGAGTCGTGTGTTGGCACGTGCGTCGAGCATGTTCTGCAGTGTTTCGAGATACATGGCATGGAACACGTAGCTGGAGTAGTAGTCGAAGGCGAAAACAGGTCCATCGGCATACCATCCGTCGCCTACGTACCACTCTTCTACCTTGCGCACGGTGGTCATGACGCGGTAGTCGTCATATTCATTGAGACCGGCGGCCTTGGCGATGAAGCTCTCTATGACTGAGGAGAAGAGGAACCAGTTGGTGTAAGGTGGCTCTATCTTGCGGAGCTTCTTAAACTCTGTCAGATAGCGCTGTTTAGTCACATTGTCGAGCGGCATCCATAGTGCATCGTAGGCGCGGATGAAGGACTCAGCGATATATGCTGCATCGACGAGGTTCTGGCCTGAGGCTCCCCACACGAGGTAGTCGGGTGACTGGGGATCGACGCTATTCTTATAGGAGGCAAGTGCCCACTGTCGCAACTGTTGGCGCTTCTCCAACTCATCCTTGTCGGCAGCAGTGGCGTTCAAGGGCAATGTGTCGGGCAGAGCGAGCCAGGGAGCTATGCCTGCCATGAGTCGTCCGAAGGTCTCCATATAGACGACCTTACGGTTGCGGTTGTCGAAAGAGGGCGAGAACTCGGTCTTCATGTTTTTCTGAAGCTCGCCCTTAGCCATGTTCTCTAACACAGGCTGTGCCATCTTCCATGCCTGCTCGCACCAATACTGACGGTCGGTGGGCTGTGGCGCAGTTTTCTTCTTTGCTGAGAGAGGTAGCAAGAAGAATACTGTTGCAATAATGATTGTCAGTCTTTTCATTTTGGATTAGTTTTTTCGAATTTCACTTGGTATGGCCACTGTTCGTCGTTCTGTGGCCAGTCTGTTGATGCTTTGCCTGATGTCCAGGGGTGAGACCAGTGCTCTGTAGGTGCTCCCATGACGACGAAGAAGAGGTTAGTGCAGTTTTCGGGAATGGTGAGCTCTGCCACACCTTCTTTGTCGGACTTCACCTCACCATAGGTGCGTGTGCCGTTGCTCTGCAGTGCTACGAAGGCGTAGCGCCATCCTGCCTTGTCTTTGTTTACATAGCGATAGCCGGTGGCATCGGTGAGTCCGGTGAAGGTGGCTTTTACAGTGGTGCCGGCAACGGGCAGTGACATATTGGTGATGTGGTAGCCGTAGTTCTGGATGCAGGTTGCGGGCGAGGTGGTGTAGGTGCCTGACTGTCCGCTTACTGCCGAGATGTATTTCTTGTGCTGTCCGATGCGGTGCTTGGCGCGGTCGCGAACACCATCTATATCCCATGTTGCCATGCGCATATAGCCTTCCATCAGTTCGTTGTTGAACTGCTCTTGTGAGAGGTTGTTGATGCGCTTATATACCTGTATGGGGTCTTCGTAGGGCTGTGACTCGCGCCACATCAGGCCGATGAATCTGCGTCCGTGGAGCATAGCCCACCAGTCGTGGATATAGCAGCAGGCATAGCGCCAGTCTTCGTGAAGGAGGTTGAGATAGTGTTTGGCAAGATGCTGCTCAAAATATTCGCCATCGGTAAACTGACGGTCGGGGAATATCTGGTATGCCTGCCAGTCGGCACAGCTCTCCCACCATCCGTTGTCGTTGCCTCCGCCCCAGCCCCATCGCCATCCGCGGTCGTAGTGGTTGTTAGCATCTGTACCGAGGTCGGCAGAAACAAGATACTGGAAGGTGTGGCCTACCTCATGGGCGACGGTGTGGCCACCGCGTGCCGTGGCTGCCCAGGGGTTGAAATGACCTATGCCTGTAAAGCCCCATGTGCCGTTGGCATCCTGTCCGTTGTCGCCGGCGGCATCGGCTCGCCAATCTGACTGATAGGGTATATACAGCTGAATTTTCAGTCGGTCAGTTGTTGATGTTCCGGGAACGACGAACCCGAGGTCGGTGACATAGCAGTCCCAGCACTTCTCGGCTATTGCCAGCACGTCGTAGGCGTTGGCTATGCTGCCATTGTCGGGGTGCTTGATGTTTTTGGGGTCGTTACCGTAGCGCACATCCCAGAACACAGCGAAGTGCTCGCTCTCCACATGATGGGCGAAATTATAGCCTGTGGTTGCCTTGTCGTTTTGATAGTCTGTGCCGCTGTAGGTCTGAGGCTTCAGCAGATAGCGGTCTTTTGAGAACATGAGGTTCGCCTCGTCGTTGCTGAATAGTGTGGAGTAGGTGCGTGTTGATGCACTGCCGTTAGTATAGACCTTGAATGCCGATACTGTGACCTCTACGGAGTCGGAGCCTTTGATTGATATTGAGT
The DNA here is from genome assembly GCF_023217965.1 of Prevotella sp. E13-27. NCBI lineage: Bacteria > Pseudomonadati > Bacteroidota > Bacteroidia > Bacteroidales > Prevotellaceae > Prevotella > Prevotella sp. E13-27. The sequence goes on from NZ_JALPSC010000001.1 coordinate 1,172,195, forward strand.
TGAACGGCTTGAAGCGGTTGTCGTAGCTAACCCACAGCGTGTCGCTGCTCTGCGCCAAGGCACCGAGGACTGTCGTTTGAAGTAGTGAGAGAAGTAGTATTATTCTTGTTTTCATGATGCGTCCTATTTAACTATCTGTTTTCTTCCGTTAACAATATAGATACCTTTTCTCAGTGATGACAGTTGAGCAGCTGAGGCTACGCGACGTCCGCGAAGGTCATAGACGCTGTCGTCGGCCTTGGGCTTACGGGCTATCAATGCGCTTATCCCAGATGTGTCGAGCATGTCGTCATCTACTCCGTCGAGATAGAAGTGGAAGGTCGTCGTCATTTTGCTGAGATCTTGGAACCATGACACAAAGCCGTTGACAGCTGTTGAGTCAGTATGTTGCTCTACGAGTCCCTCGTTGTTGAAGAAGTAGCATCCAGGGGCTACGCGCTTGTTGAGGATATATGAGGTTGAGCGCTCGCTGTCGTCAAGACGGTTGAATGTGCCTGTTATATATACATGGAAAGAACGGTCGGCGCTCCACAGATTTTGTGGTGAGGGCTTCTGCTTTGTTTCCATCGACGTCAGTGGCAGCATGTAAATAGGTCCGTATGCTCTGGTGGCATTCCATCCTGTACTTATGCGTTTGCTGGAATCAAAGTCCGGCTCGCGTGTGGGCATGATGATGTAGTGGCTTCCTGCAACGATGGCATCGCCATTGGTGTTGAGGTCTATTGACTGTAGCTCTATGGCAGCCTCTTCGCCTTCGCGCATCTTGCTAACCTTTGCCAGTCGGGCATCGTCGCCGAAGCACTTGCGTACCTGTTTGCCTGTCATGCTGAATGGCACGCAGAGTGAGTTCCATTTGTTTGTGTTCAGTGTCTTCCTGAAGGCTAACAGACCATGGTTAACAGCATATTTGCCGCTATACGACGTGCTGTCCTCGTCGAGCAGGTAATGAGGCATGCTCTGGAATCGCAGTGCTTTCACTTTACTAAGCATGAAGGTATCACCCTCTACCACGATGCTGCCTTGGAGACGATGGATCATCGGTGTGTCGTAGCTGCTGACGAGATAATGGAATGTAGTACCGTCGGTAGTGCTTATGACCAGTTGCTTTCCGGTCAATATGAGTGCCTGACCCTGTGAGACGGCTTTTGCCGGGGCGTTGTCATGCTCGACGGCTGAAGCACCGAGTGTGCCAGCAATCATTGCAAAAACTATTAATAGTGTCTTCATAAGCAGTTGAAGGTAAAAGGGGTATTATTTTATAATGAACTTTCTGCCATTGCAGACATATACGCCGCTCTTCAGTGATGACATGCAGTCGGCCTTTGTGCCCATGCAGCGACCACTGAGGTCATAGACAGCATTGTTTGTGCAGTTAATGTCGTTGCCAGCAGTTGTCTCGGTGATGCCCGTGACATACTTGTTGAAGTCGAAGGCAAGGTTCGTCACATTATTGTAGAAAGCTGCAATATCGCTATATTTGAGTTCGCGTTCATAGACCACCACATCGTCGAAACGAGCGTTTGCTGAGCCCCAGAACGAGCCCTTGCCCAAGCAGATGGTGCTGCACTGGCTGATGTGCTTCTTTACGTCCTCGTATTTGAAGTCCTGGCGTCGGGTTATGTCGGCTCCGTCCTGCTGTCCGTTGGCAACATCATTAGTCTGAGTGCTCTGTCCGTCAACATAGATGCGTATGCCGGTAGTATCATATTGTCCGAACAGTATTATTACATGATGCCAGCGGTTGTTGCCAAGCTCTGTGCGAGTGATCTTTGTTGGGTGGTTTATGTCAATCCATGTACCGGCATTGTTGTTGTAACCGGTATAGAGGTTGCCTGTCAGATAGAGCGTTGCCTGAGTGTCAGGATTGTAGAATCCGCAGAGTGTTCCGTAGAGGTCGTCGGTGTTAAGGCGCTGTACCCAGAATGAAAGTGTAGCTCCTGTAGATGTGATATCCTTACCGTAGAGTGGGTTGGGAATCTCAACATAGCTCTCCTTGTTCTTGTCTGCAGCAGCCGTCTCCACCACATTCTCGTTTCGCAGCTGTAAATCGTCAGCCTTTACTGTGGGTAGAGTGCTGCTGGTAGATGCACGTTTCAGCTGAGCTTTCTCCTCACTTTTGAGTATGTTGGCATAGTCGCTATTGTCAAAGCTATAGTAAGCCAGCATTCCTGTCTCCCAGTCGCCTGCCGTGGATGGCTTCTTGGCTTTCAGGTTGGCATATTCCTTCTGCCAGAAGTAGTTGCCTGAAGAAACACGGTAGGTCAGATGGAACAGCGTGTTGTTTTCGGTGAACGCTTCTGGATTGAAGCGTCCGTATTCGCTGAATATCTCAGGCTCTGAAGACGTCCATTTACGCACAATGTTTGTAGTGAAGTCATCTTGAGCATAGAGGTCAACAGACGAAGAAATGGATTGTCCGGCACGTACTGGTTCTTTCTGGTTGTTCACCTGCCATGCAATTGAATATTTAGGGAGGTACTTATAGCCCCATATGTTCACACCGCTGTTTGCCATTACCGTAAATGCCGCAGCCTTAATAGTCTTTGTGTCGATCTGCTCCTCAATGAGTACGCCGTTATAATCGGTGCTGCCCAACCTGATAGTGAGATAGCTGGTGCCTTCGTCGAGTTTCCATGTGCCGGTATAAGCGCCAGTTATTCTGCCGTCGGCAGTAAAGGTGACCTTTACAGGTGTCACCTCTTCCATATTCTCATAGTTCATCTTGTACTTGTGTACGAGGATTTCGTATATGCCAGGTATGTCTTCTGTGGCAACAAGCTGTTTTGTGGCAATGTCGTTGTCGGTAGTCGTCTCGCCGTTATATTCGAACGGTGCTGCTACGAGCCATCCGTTCTTGTTGAGGAACACCTGATGTGTTCGCACGCTGTGGAATCCTGCCTGTGGATTGCCATCGTTGAACTTGGTGTGGTAGATGAGATATGTGCGGCCGTCGTTGGCTGCGATGATTGAGTTATGTCCCTGAGCACACTCACCTGTGGTCATGAATCCCCACTTTCCGTATGCGCCCATGATTTTCTCGCCACGTGTGTCAGTGCCAGCACCATAGTTCTTTACCCATGACGTGAAGATGGCCGAACGGCCGGAGGCATCCTTGTAAGGACCGTCGGGCTTCTCAGAACGGAACACACGCATCTCGTAGCCGCCGTCAGGTGCAAAGCCACCGTAGCTCATAAACAGGTAATAGTACTGACCAATGTGCTCAATATATGAACCCTCGCCCGAAACGTATAGTCCACCAGCAATCTTCTTGCCGAAGTAGGGGTCTGCTGAAACGGTATTAGCCACATCTGTCGTGTTATCGATAGTAGCATAGTTCACATCATAGTCACGCAGTCCATTTTCTTTATTAAGCTTCAGCATCCATATGCCGCCGCTCCATGAGCCATAGGCCATCCATAGTTCGCCTTCTTCGTCATAGAACACGCATGGATCGATGGCATGCGGCCAACGGTCGCCCCATTTCTGTCCGTTTGTGTTGCTGGGGCGGTTGTAACGCTTTGGAAGGGTTGATGTTTCACCCACCACAAGCTCGAGGTCTGTCTGGTGGAAGTCGATGGATGTGCTGCGGAATCCCGTGACGACCACTGGTCCTTGATACTCGTATGGACCGGTAATCTGATCGGCAGTGAGCAGCACGATGCTTGACAGCCATGCTTCTCCATTCACGCTGAAGTACATGCACCACTTCTGCATCGTCTCGTTCCAGATGATGTCAGGTGCCCACAGGTTGCCGGAGATGTCCCAGTTGGCAACTGATGCGTTCGACCATGCATAAGCGTTGAAAGCGGGGAAGGATACGTCAACGCCGCCCTTCTTGACCGTACTGACTGCAGGTGTGGAGAAAGCATTCTTACTGACGGCATTGGTGTTGGTGCCAGCCTTCCAGGGCACACCCACGTTCCATGTGTTGCCGGCCAGACCACTCTCTATGCCGAGCTCTACGGCAGTCCAATTCTGCATATCTTTGCTCTTCGCCACACCACGCATGGTGCCGAAGATATAGTAGTAATCTGATGCTGAATCATATACAACAGAGGGGTCGTGGACGCTTACTCTGGTCTTTGAAACGTCCTTATACATCGCTTTGGCCTGAGCGGTGGTTACCTCATTCTCCTGGGCATTCATTCCAAGCAAAGGCATCAATGCTAATGCTAAAGTAAAAATCTTTTTCATGCTTTTTGATTCTGTAATAATATGTAATTTAGTTATGGTTCTCGGTGCAAAGATATGGAAAAATATTCAAACAAGCCAATTTTCTTGCTTTTTTATGCCTTTTTATAATAATAATGTCTATCTTTGTCGTCAACTATGGAACAACTTCTGCATTACGTTTGGAAACACAAGCTGTGGCCACTGCATGCCCTGACCACTACCGACGACCGATTGGTAGAGGTTATAGACCCCGGCTTGTATAATCGTAGGAATGCCGGCCCCGACTTCTTCAATGCTAAGGTACGTATCGGCAGTACCCTTTGGGTAGGCAATGTTGAGATACATACCAATGCCAGCGACTGGTATGCTCATGGTCATGACCGTGACAGCGCCTATGATAATGTGGTGCTACATGTCGTGGGCAATGCCGATGTCAACGTTAAGAACTCTCGTGGCGACTATCTGCCGCAGATAGTGCTTGAGGTGCCGTCAGCGGTTAAGGAACACTACGAAGAGCTGCTACATACAGACCAGTATCCGCCATGTTATAGCATCATTCCAAACCTCTCACGATTGCTTGTCCATTCCTGGATGGCAGCACTGCAGACCGAGCGTCTGGAGAAGAAGACCGAAGCGATACGCCAAAGGGCGGAGCGCGCTGGCGGTTCATGGGAAGATGCCTATTTCGTGACGCTTGCGCGTAACTATGGCTTCGGCATCAACAGCGATGCTTTCGAGGAGTGGGCTCAGCGTGTGCCGTTAAGCGCTGTGGGCAAACATCGTGACGACTTGTTCCAGATTGAAGCGATGTTCTTCGGACAGGCAGGACTTCTCAATCCTGATGCTATGAGTACTCAACATCGTGCTGATGCCCTTGCCGATGACTATTTCTGTCGTCTTCGCAATGAGTATCAGTATCTTGCACACAAGTTCTCTATGGAGCCTATGGATGCCAAGATGTGGCGTTTCCTACGCTTGCGTCCACAGAACTTCCCTTATATCCGCATATCGCAGTTGGCCAACCTCTACTATGAGCGGCGTAGTGGGTTGAGCAGCCTCATAGAATGTAAAACCATTGAGGACATACAGCAGTTGCTCGCCACACAGGTTACACCTTACTGGCAGACGCACTATACCTTTGGTGCTGAGAGCCGTCACTCCGAGAAGCGCATGTCGGCAGCATCGCTCAATCTGATAATTATAAACACGGCCATCCCGATGCTCTTTGCCGTTGGACGTCATAGACAGAAAGAGGAACTCTGTGACCGTGCCTTTGACCTTTTGGAGCAGTTGAAGGCTGAGAACAACCACATTGTATCAACATGGCAGGAGTGTGGCTTGGAGGCACACTCTGCAGGCGATTCTCAGGCTCTTATCCAGCTTAAAAACGAGTATTGCGACCGCCGCGATTGTCTGCGTTGCCGCTTCGGCTACGAGTATCTGTCTAGAGGTGAGAAGTAAGAGGTGAGAGGTAAGAGGTGAGAGGTAAGAGGTGAGAGGTAAGAAGTAAGATAAATAAAAATGATAATATAAAAAGAGAAAACAATGCGTACAGGAATTTTTGTAGGAAGCTTTAATCCGTTTACTATAGGTCATGACAGCATAGTCCGTAGGGCTCTGCCGCTTTTCGATAGATTGGTCATAGGTGTCGTTGGCGATAATGTCCAAAAACCCGACATGCTGCCTGCAGAGGAGCGCATGAAAGCTATTAAGGCTCTGTATGTCAACGAACCGGCTATAGAGGTGAAGCCTTATTTTGGTCTTGCCGTTGATTTCGCCCGTGCGGAAAACGCCCGTTTCATTGTTAAGGGCGTACGCTCTGCCAAGGATTTTGAGTACGAGCGGGAACAGGCTGAAATCAACCGTATGATAACAAACGGTGAGGTGGAGACCATCCTTCTATATGCTGAGCCTCAACTCTCAAGCATCTCCTCGTCAATGGTTCGTGAGTTGCAGCATTTCGGCATTGATGTGTCGAAGTTCCTTCCCTGACTCTAATTCAACAACAAATCATTTTAAATGAAAGGCTTTCGCACAAGTGTTAGTCGTGCATGATGAGGGCTGAGCGCGGCGCCACGGTGACCTTGTTGCCGGTGAACTGGTCCAGTCCGCGGTTGCGAAGGGTGATGATGCCGTTGGCACACGCCACGGTGTAGGCGGCATGGGGAACAGCGATTTGCTGTTCCTTTGTTGTGGAGTTGAGCACAACAATGATGTCGCGCCAACTGTCACGACCAGCATAGTTCTTAAGCCTGAAAGCAACAACACCCTCGGGAGCGTCGAGGAACTCCAGATGCTTGCGCACAAGGTCGGCATTGCCGAGACGGAATGCTGGGTGCATGCGGCGCAGCTGTATGAGTCCCTGATAATACTGGAACACCTGTGGATAGCGCTGTTTGTTCTGCCAGTCGAACTGGTTGATGCTGTCGGGTGAGTTGTAAGAGTTGTGCACACCCTTCTTGTCGCGTAATAGCTCCTCACCGGCAAGGATGAACGGTACACCCTGAGAGGTGAACACGGCAGTCTGCGCCAGCAGGTCGAGACGAATGAGGTCGTCTTTTAATTGAGAATGGAGAATTCTTTCTGAGGAAAGCGTCCCATTGGGCCGAGCGGAGAGTTGAGAGGTGGGATTACCTTTGTGATTCTCTTTGTCAATAATAGAGGTTTTTAGACGGTCCACGAGACACATGTCGTCGTGACAGCTGACATAGGCAATCATCTGTGTTGGCTCCAAGGCATAGGGTTTGTCGGAGTAGTTAACCTTAGAATAGTCTATCTGCGGATGGGCTATCATGCCTACGATGCCAGCCTTCAGACTCTCCGTCTCCTTGTTGTCATAAGAGCCGCCCAGCCATCCGCATTTAGTATCGTCGGAGAACGGACCGCGCAGAGCGTCGCGCATGTCATCGCAGAAGGCGGCAATGCCTGGCATCTGCGGGATGTTGGCCTTCATGGCAAGCAGCTCGTTTGGCATGGCGCATGCTCCTGCGCTCCAGCCCTCGCCATAGATGAAGATGGTGGGGTCTATGGCATCGACAGCCTTGCGTATCTCGTTCATAGTCTGTATGTCGTGGATGCCCATGAGGTCGAAGCGGAACCCGTCGATATGATACTCGTTGATCCAGTATTTCACGCTCTCAATCATGAACCGCCGCATCATAGGCCTCTCAGAAGCCGTCTCGTTGCCGCAGCCGGAGCCGTTGCTGTAGCCCGACGGAGAGCCGTCGGGAACGGTGGCACGCTCGGCCGAAGGACGCTTGCAAGGCAAGAACTCTCCACTCTCAGTTCTCCACTCTCCACTCTTCCTATAGTAGTAGTCAGGAAAAGTCCTTTGGAAGTTGGAACGGTCTATGTCGTAGGTGTGGTTATAGACCACGTCGAGGATGACGCGGATGCCAGCCTTGTGAAGAGCCTGAACCATCTGCTTGAACTCACGTATGCGCACCTCGGGCTTATAGGGGTCGGTGGAGTAACTGCCCTCGGGCACGTTATAGTTCACTGGGTCATAGCCCCAGTTGAACTGCGGCTCGTTGAGGCGTGTCTCATCGACAGAGCCATAGTCATAGCTCGGAAGGATGTGGACGGCGTTTATGCCTAGCGCCTTCAGGTGGTTTATGGCCCACGGCTCGGTGAGGGCGAGGAACTTACCGGGATACTTCGCCTCACTGCGTGAGATGGAGAAGTCGCGATGGTGCATCTCGTAAATGACGAGGTCGGCAGGCGTTTTCAGCACTGGCCGCCGGTCGTTCTCCCATCCTTCGGGGTTCGTCGTCGCGAGATCAATGACGTATGCCTGCTGTCCGTTGACGCCCACTGCCTTGGCAAAGACTCCCGGGGTGTCACCGTGGCCTGTGTTGAACACGTAAGGCTGTCCTTTCAGGTCACCTTTCACGGTGGCTGTCCACAGACAATCGGCAGTCTTGGTCATCTTCACCTTCTTCTTGCCAACCTTCACCGTGCATTTGGCATCGTTGGGCGCAAAGAGTTTGAAGGTGGTCTGTTCCGGCGAGTAGGTCATCTCGTCAAAATGAAAGTCCTGTGCAAAGACTGTTGCAGACATCATCATCGTTATTGCTGTTAAATACAACTTCTTCATATTCCTCTATCTTTTTATACACCTGGAAAGTCGTTTTTGAACGTCACTTTGCCATCAGGGAGATGGCGAAACCGCCGCCGGGGGCTTCCGTCATCTTCAGCACGTCGCCCGCTTTCACGGTCTTTCGGGTGATGGTATAAGCCTTCGGATTTGTCTCGTAGTGAGCATCCTTAGCATCGGCGTAGATGGTGCAGTCGTATTTGCGACCCTTATCAAGGAAGTCGAGGCGTATGACAGACTTATGGCCATTCTCGTCGCACTTACCGCCTATGAACCAATTGTCGGTGCCCTTCGCCTTGCGTGCCACGGTGATATAGTCGGCAGGCTCTGCTTCCAGATAGCGTGAGTCGTCCCAGTCGCATGCTACGTCGCGTATGAACTGGAACGCATCGTCGAAGCGCTCGTAGTTCTCAGGCAGGTCGGCAGCCATCTGTAGCGGTGAGTACATCGTCAGGTAGAGTGCCAGCTGACCGCAGAGGGTGGTGTGAACCCACGACGTGTTATCGCTCCATGTAGAGAGCTTCGTCTCAAGGATGCCCGGGGTGAAGTCCATGGGACCGCCCTGCAGTCGGGTGAACGGCAGTATGCAGGTGTGGTCGGGACGGCTTCCACCAAATGCTTCATACTCTGTGCCGCGTGCCGACTCGCCGCCTACAAGGTTCGGATAGGTGCGGCAGAGGCCTGTAGGACGTGTCGCCTCGTGAGAGTTCACCATGATATGATGTTTGGCGGCCTCCTTGATGACATAGAGGTAGTGGTTGTTCATGGACTGTGAGTAGTGGTGGTCGCCACGCGGGATGATGTCGCCCACATAACCTGTCTTCACTGCGTCATAGCCGTAGCGGTTCATGAGCTCGAACGCCTCCTTGATGTGGCGCTCATAGTTCTGTGTAGAGCTTGACGTCTCGTGGTGCATCATCAGCTTAACACCCTTGGAGTGGGCGTAGTCGTTGAGCATCTTGATGTCGAAGTCGGGATAGGGGGTGACGAAGTCGAAGACATCACGCTTCCACATGTTGGCCCAGTCCTCCCAGCCAATGTTCCATCCCTCTACCAGCACCTGGTCGAGGCCGTTCTTTGCGGCGAAGTCGATGTAACGCTTCACCGTCTCGTTGTTGGCACAGTGCCTGCCGTTGGGCTTTGACTTCGTGTAGTCGAAGGTAGAGATGTCTACTGAGAGCACGTCGTCGGTGTAGTGCCAGCTTCCGCGGCCAACAATCATCTCCCACCACACACCGCAGTATTTCGTGGGGTGTATCCATGAGGTGTCTTCAATCTTACATGGCTCGTTGAGGTTCAGTATGAGGTTGCTCGACAGCATGTCGCGAGCGTCGTCGCTGACCATCACCGTGCGCCATGGGGTGGTGCATGGTGTCTGCATGCAGCCCTTCAGCCCGGTGGCATCAGGGGTGAGGTGGCTCACGAAGGTGAAGTCATCACAAAGCTCGAGGTGCATTGTGGCATAGTCGAGACAGGCTGCCTCGTGGATGTTGATATAAAGGCCGTCAGCACTCTTCATCTGGAGCGATGTTTGCACACCTGTATCAGAGAACACAGCAACGCTTGAGTTGCCCCAGTTCACGGCGTCGTGCATGCGACTGCTTATCTCTGACAGCTTGCTCTCCTGTGTCTCCTGCTCCTGTGTGTCGTAGTCGCCAGGGATCCACCATGCGGTATGGTCGCCTGTCATGGCAAATTCGGTGCGCTCCTCCTTTATGATAAAGTAGTTCAGGTCGGGCTGCTGTGGAAACTCATAGCGCAGGCCGATGCCGTCGTCATAGACGCGGAAGCGAATGATGATATGACGGTGATGGCGTCGTGGCTGTAGCTGCATGCCAGGGCGTGACGACTTCACGTTCTCGCGCCACTGCTGCATGAGGGTGACGGCATACTCGTTATAGTGGTTACGTATGTCGCGAGTCTCACCCCATACGGGCTGCCATGTCTCGTCGAACGATGATGTCTCTTCCTTCTCGATGGTGAAGCCATCCATGAGGTCGCGCTCGCCGAGTCCGAGTGAGGCATGCTTGTCCTTTGCCAGCTCCAGTCCGAGGTGTGACGGCAGCACCACGTCCTTTCCCTTGTAGGTCATGGAGTAGGTGGGGCGTCCGTCCTTCAAGCTGAATTTCAGCACTATGTTCCCATTGGGTGACTTTACTTCTGCCGCCCATGTTACGACTGACAACAACAAACCTATTATAATAGAACAAATTCTCATATTCATTTTCTGCCGCTTTGAATTATCATTGTGCTTACCTCAGCGTTGAAGTCATCGGCAGCAAGCAGCTGCTCAATGGTGAGATGCATGCGATAGCGCCAGTAGTGACGCGGATTTGCAGGGATGTTGATGCGCTCGGCATTCTGGTCAGGCAAGCGCAGGTGCTCGTTGATGGACAGCCAGTCCTGAAGAGAGAGCAGGCATAGCATCGACGGTGACGTGAGGTGACGCGACACGATGTCCTTGGCAAGCCATCCTGGCAGTGGGTGAGGAGCAGGATCCTCGCGGCGTAGACGTGACGTGTAGTAGTCCTGGGTGCGCTCTTCGTCCTCGTCCCACCACTGACGGAGTGTAGCCATGTCATGAGTGGAGATCGTGCATACCGAACGGTAGGGGTTGTGTGACAGCTTGCCGAAGCGTATGCCCTGTTCTTTAGGCATGGACTGTATCTCGAGTGACAGGATGCGCAGCTCGTTCATCACCCAGGGCACGCAGTCAGGCACCATGCCCAGGTCCTCGGCACAGCAGAGCATGCGTGTGGCCTGTGTCAGACGTGGCAGCTTCTTCATGGCCTCCTCATACCAGAACTGGTTGTTGCGACGATAGAAATAGTCGTTGTAGAGGTTCCAGAAGTGCCACTGCTCGTCAGTAGAGAGCGTCTGGAACTCCGGCATCTTTGTAGCGTTGATGCGGGGGTGCCATAATAGAGGTGAGAGGTGAGAGGTTAGAGGTGAGAGGTTAGAGGTGAGAGATGAGAGTGACTTATGGTCTTTGAGGAAGAACTCTTCGCGGAAAGTGACGCCATAGGCCTCTATCTCTTCCTTGGTCATGCCGAGGGCAGGCTGGAACTGTCCCCACAGACCACTCTTGTGAGGCATTGGTATCTCCCATATGCGGAAGAAGCCGAGCACATGGTCTATGCGATAGGCATCGAAGAACTCCGCCATCTTACGGAAGCGGCGTACCCACCACTGACAGCCGTCACTGAGCATCTCGTCCCAGTTGTATGTGGGGAATCCCCAGTTCTGTCCGTCTTCGGCAAAGGCATCGGGTGGTGCACCTGCCTGTCCGTTGAGGTTGAAATAGCGAGGCTCTACCCATGCCTCTACACCGTCGCGGCTAATGCCGATGGGTATGTCGCCTTTCAGCACCACGCGCTGCTTGCGGGCATGCTCATGGGCGGAATGCATCTGCTGGTCGAGGTTGAACTGTACGAAGCACCAGAAATCCAGAATCTTCTGGTCGGGCTTTGCCAACGGCTGTGGCCACTCCGAGAACGTTGCCGTTCCATAGAGGTCACGATAGAAGCAGAAGCGTGCGTATGGCTCCAGCCAGTCGCGGTTCTGTTCTACGAAGCGTTTATAGGCCGCCTTACGCTTTATGGATGCTCCTTCCTGCTTGAAGATGGCACGCAGATAGTCCATCTTTGCACTGAACATGCGCTCATAGTCTATCTGGGGTAGGGCGTTAAGCTCCTGACGCACCTGCTCGAACTGTTGGCGCAGCTTCTCGTCTTTCAGCTCAGGCAGCTGACGGAAGTCGGTGTATTGAGGATGCAGCGCATAGATACTTATGGAGTTGTAGGGATAGGAGTCCTGCCACGTGCCAGTCATGTTGGTGTCGTTGATGGGCAGTATCTGTAATATGCGCTGCTTGGTCTTCGCACACCAGTCAACCATCATCTTAAGGTCGCCGAAGTCGCCAACGCCGAAGCTACCCTCACTACGCAGTGAGAAGACGGGGATGACTGTGCCTGCTCCTTTCCATGGATAGACATTGAAGAATGCCTGTGGCAGCTCATATACCACCACATCGCCCGTCTCCATCTCGGGTAGGTTGATGGTGCGGTTCTGTGTGTTCTCCCATGACTCTATGCCCTCGTCGTCATTATTGATGATGACGAACTTGAACTCGAAGAATCCCGGCAAACGGTCGGCATCGAGGCTTATGACCCATTCGTTATATTCGTGCTCTGTCATAGGCAGCACACGGTTGGGCTCCCATGCACCGAGATATTCCGGCGCGCCAACGATGGCCAGACGCTGGTTGGCACGCAACTGGGGAGCACGAACCTTGATGCGCACAGTGCGCAGGAAGTTGCTCGTGTCGCTCATCTTACGTTCGCGGGCCATGATACACTCGGTAAATGCTGATGAATACATCGGGGCATCATCGGGAGTGTCTATCCAGTGGTCGTAGATGGTGTAGATGGTGCCCTGCTTAGCAGCAAGCTCCACACGGTGGGGAACGGTATGCCACTCGTGGCGTTTCTCCTCATCGCCATTTACAACGCTGTAATAATAGTCAAGATGGGTTGTGGTTTCTACTGAGGGCGAAAGCTCAACTTTCCAATGCAGACCATCATTTGTCTGCATTGGAAAATGAGTAACGTCCTGTTTTTCATTCATCAAGTTCAGTACAAGCTGTTCACCGAATGTAGTCTTGTACTCAAGGTTAAATAGTAACTTCATGGAGTATTTTTGTAATTTTTGGTCAAAAATACAGCTTTTGAAGTACAAATGCCACTAAAATTGTCTAATAATGAACTATAAACAGGTGCAAACGTTTGCACATTGGTTATTTCGTTTTGTTCTTTATGGCACCTACACATAGGGCACCAATGGCGAGGCAGACACCTGCCACAATCATCATGTTATACTGATGACTGCCTACAAGAGAGAGGATAACACCTCCCAGCAGTGCAGCGATGATCTGTGGTATGCAGATGGTACAATTGAACAATCCGAGATAAGTGCCCATGTGCTTGTTGCCTTCCAGAGCGTTGGTAACCAGTGTGAACGGCATTGACAGCATGGCAGCCCACGCTGTGCCGATGAGGAAGTAAGGCACGAAGAGCAGGTATTGGTCGCTAATATACGGTACCATGGCGAAGCCGGCACCGCCAATGAGCAGCGACAGGGCATAGGCCATCTTAACGCTCTTGAAACGAGGCAGCATGACGGCCCACGCCATGGAGCCTACGGCCTGAACGGCAAACAGCACTCCTACCCAGTCGCCGGCTGCCTGATACTCTGGTGAAGCAGCAAACTCAGTATTGCCCATGTCAACACCGAAAGCAGTCTCGGCAATGGCACCGTTGGTATAGGTCCACATGAACAGGAACGCTGCCCAGCAGAAGAACTGAACGAGGCCTACCTGCAGGAACACCTGAAGCGCGTTGCCTGATGAACTGCCCGTCGTTTCCAACTGATTCTCAGCCTGTGCGCTGGCGCGGAACTCTGCCATCTCCTCAGGTGTGTATTCCTTCACCTTCGCGGTGGTATAGATGACGCAGAGTATTAGGATGGTGGCACCGAGATAGAACGACCACTTCACCGAGTCGGGAATGATGCCTGGGGCTGCCACACTGGCAATGCCGATGGCAGTAAGAATGTAAGGGAAGAGGAAGCCCATGAGGCTGCCAGCGTTGCACAGGAACGACTGTATGCTATAGGCCTTGGCTTTCTGCTTCTCGTTGACCATGTCGCCAACCATCATCTTGAACGGCTGCATTGCCATGTTGATGGATGTGTCGAGAAACATCAGCGAGATGAGGCCAAAGGTCATGGCGCTGATGAACGTGAACTCCAGATTACCTGCGTTAGGCAGCATGACCATCACCAGCACGGCGAAGGCGGCTCCTACGAACAGGTAGGGTATGCGGCGACCGAAGCGTGTCCAGGTCTTGTCGCTGAACAGTCCTACGAGTGGCTGCACAATCATTCCCATGAGTGGTGGCAGGATCCAGAAGTAGCTCAGGTCGTGGGGGTCGGCACCGAGTGTTGCAAAGATGCGCGAGATGTTTGCGCTCTGCAGGGCGTAGGCTATCTGCACACCGAAAAAACCGAAGCTCAAGTTCCAGAGCTTCCAAAAGGATAAATCAGGTTTCTGTTTCATACTATATTTTTTTATTTTAGAGGCTAGAGGCTAGAGGTTAGTGGTTAGAGGTTAGTCTTCTCGCTACCAGTATTTCCTTTCCATTTACCAACTATTCTCTTACCTCTTACCTCTCACTTCTCACCTTGTAGTTCCTCTTATTATTAGGCGCGTGCGCACGACACGCTTCTCTACCTTTGTCAGCGGTATGCGTCCCTCGACATGGTCTAACAACACATCGACAGCCTCTTCACCAACCTTGATGCCCGCCTGCTCAACAGTGGTGAGCATGGGGTCGCATGACACAGCACGCACACCATTGGTAAACCCGCAGATGCTGATGTCCTCGGGCACACGAAGACCCATGCTTTTCACCGTATAGAGGATGCCTATGGCAGTGTCGTCGTTAACGGCAAAGAAAGCATCGGGATAATAGTCGCCATCGAACAGCTCCGGAGTAATCATCTCAGCATCATGACGGTTGTCGCAGATGCGTGTCAACGACTCGTCAAACGGCAGACCATTCTTCAGCAAGGCATCCTTGTAACCATTGAAACGGTTTTTCGCTATCTCAAGATTCATCTTGGAGCCGAAGAAAGCTATGCGCCGGCAGCCTGTCTGTATGAGATAGTTTACCGCATTGAAAGCAGCCATATAGTCATCGACGACAACCATGCTCGCGTTGACACCGGTACAGATGCGGTCGTAGAACACGAGAGGAACACCCTCGTCGAGCAGCTTCTGGAAGTGTTCGTAGTGTTGAGTCTCCTTCGCCTGCGACACGATGATGCCACACACCTTGTTCTCATAGAACGACTGGCACAGCTGCACCTCACGCTCGTAGTCCTCATTGCTCTGTGCCACCATGATGCGATAGCCATGGGCAGACGCCTTTTCCTCAATGCCACGAAGGATAGTTGAGAAATAATAGTGTACGAACTCAGGCATGATGACACCTATCACCTTCATAGGCTTCACCTTGCTGTTTCGTAGCGACTCTGCCAGTACGTTGGGTGTGAAGTTATGTTCACGAGCATACTGCTGAATCATGCGCTTGCGGTCTTCAGATATGCGTGGCGAGTTCTGTAAGGCTCGTGATACTGTTGCTACCGACACGCCCAGCTCGCGGGCTATGTCTTTCATGGTGAGGTTATTATGACCAGTCATGATCAGAGAGTTTTTATTCGCCGTCCGTCTTTTGCTTCATGGATATAGATGCCGCCTAAGCGTGGTTCACCATTCAGACGACGGCCTTGTAAGTCGTAATATTTAGATTCATGTTTGGTGTCTGTGCTATTCATCTTGTGCTGCTCAACGCCACTGCTTTCGCGGTTAAGAAACTCCTTCAGCTCATAGAGTGCTGAATGAGCCTTGTGCGAGGTGTTGTTCCACAGTCCGCGGTTCACCCAATCGTTGAGGACGGAATTGTTAGGTCCGTTGCCATTCTCTTCAGGGAACCACCAGTAGAGGGCAGTAACATTGGTATGTTTTTTCAGTTCGGTGATAAGGTCCTGAGTGAAAGCCTTCTGTCCGGCAGCAGAGATGGGCCATGTCGAAGAGAAGTCGTAGTCAATGCCTTCGCCTACAGCAGGCTGATATTGATAGTAATAGGCTGTCTCTACGATATGCACTTTCTTGTTGGGGAAACTCGTTGCCAGCTGCGTAAGCGATGAGGCAAGCGTAGCCAGGTTGTTGTGCCAGAAAGAATAATAGCTCAGACCTATGATGTCGTAATCGACCGATGCCAGCTTCTGATAGATGCCTTTCAGCACGCTGGGCTTACCAGCTCGCTCGGTGTGTATGATGATTTTGGCGTCGGGGCATACTTCGCGGCATGCCTTGCCTGCCTGTTTCAATAATGCTATGAAACGCGGCCAGTTGGCATTGCTACCAGTATAGCATCGGTTGGCCGTCGTTCCTTTCTGTCCCCACAGCATGCCATAGGATATCTCGTTGCCCGTCTGGATATAGTCGGGGGTGGCACCTGAATCGACGAGCACCTGCAGACAGTCTTTCGTATAGTCGTATATCTTCTCCTTCAGCTGCTCGTCGTTGAGGCCAAGCCACGATGCCGGTGTCCACTGCTTAGCGGGGTCGGCCCATGTGTCACTATAGTGGAAGTCTAACAGCAGCTTAAAGCCTTCTGCCTTTATGCGCTTAGCCAACGGCACCACATAGTTCAGGTCCTGGCACACCTGTGGGTCGCTGTCGCCGCTGGGATCAACAAAAAGACGAACCCTCAGCGCGTTCCATCCCACAGCATCGCTCTTCAGATACTGCATGACATCGGTAATCTTCTTGCCTTGTTGGTCGTAGTAGCTCACTTTTTTGGCTTCATACCTTGGCAACACAGAGATGTCGCCACCAACGAGGAGTTCCTCTTGGGCGTTTGCATTGAGTAACATGCCAAATACAGCAATAACGGCAGAGAGTAGTGTCTTTTTCATTTGTTCTTTTTTTAGAGGTTAGTTTATAGAGGTTAGAGGTTAGAAGTAAGAGGTTAGAGGTTAGTTTTGTTTTTACTTGAAATTTACTAAAAGTCTTATAGTTTATAAAGCTATTCTCTCACCTCTCACCTCTCGCCACTATCTCATTTGGTGTGCAAAAATAAATAAAAGGTTGGATAAATGCAAACGTTTGCATCCGCAATTTTATATTTTTTTATATAAAATACCTCATCGGCTATTAAAAGAAACATATCTTTGCACTTGAAATTGCCAATAACCGCTTTATAATACCCCCAAACGACCAATTCCCAAACGACCAATTAATAACTCAATAACTCAAAAACTCAATGAAAAAAATGAATCGATTACCTGTCAGAATGCTTGCCCTCATAGTGGGCTTGTTCATGACATTAGGAGCCGTAGCACAGATTAATGTGCGAGGCCATGTGAAGGATTCAACGGGTGAGCCCGTCATTGGCGCTACTGTAAGAGTTGTGGGCACACAGACTGCTACAGTATCCGATTTTGACGGAAACTTCCAATTGACAGCCAAGCAGGGAGCAGACATCTCTGTTTCCTATGTAGGCTATCAGACAGCCGTTGTAAAGGCAGCCGCAAATGTTGTAGTAACCATGAAGGACGATGCTGCCGTGCTTGAGAACGTCGTAGTCATTGGCTATGGACGTGTAAAGAAGAACGACCTTACAGGTTCTGTCACAGCACTTAAGCCCGATGAGAAGAACCACGGTCTGCAAGTAAGTGCACAAGACATGATTCAGGGCAAAATAGCAGGTGTCAATGTCAACTCTGCTTCTGGTGCTCCTGGTGACGGTGCCCAGATTCGTATCCGTGGCGGTGCATCACTTAATGCAAGTAATGATCCTCTTATCGTTATTGATGGTATGCCCATGGATAACAATGCTACCAAGGGAACAAGTAACCCACTTTCGCTGGTGAACCCTAACGACATCGAGTCGTTCACAGTGCTGAAGGATGCTTCAGCAACAGCTATTTATGGTAGCCGTGGTTCTAACGGTGTTATCATCATTACAACAAAAAAGGGAAGGCGCAATCAAGCTCCTAAAGTTTCCTATAATGGTACTTTCTCAATCAGTAGTGTTGCAAAAAAACTGGACGTGATGAACGCCAGCGAATATGTAAATTTCATGAAAGAGAAATATGGAGAAGGCTCAACGCAGTATGATGGACTTGGTTGGAAAGAATTTAATGCTGACGGTACCCCAAATTATGCTGCTGGTACATATGATACAGACTGGCAGAATGAGATTTACCGTAATTCATTCAGCCACGACCAGAATATCACCGTCACAGGAGGTGTTGGAAATACAAGCTGGGCAATGCCATACCGTGTTAGCGCAGGTTACACAAATCAACAGGGCGTACTCAAGAAATCAAGCTATAGCCGTTTCACATCAGGCTTCACTTTGAACCCTTCATTATTAGATGATCACCTGAATCTGAATATCAATGGTAAATACGCATATTCAAAGACACAGCCAGGAGGTACTGATGCCATAGGTCTGGCAACCAGTATGGATCCTACTCGTCCTGTTATGAGTAGTGACTCGAAGTATGCTAACTGGGGTGGTTATTGGCAGTGGACAAAAGAAACCGATGTTTACGATTCAACATTCCCTTATACGCTTCTTGACAATTCTCCTGCCAACCCCATGGAGAAGATTGACCATTACACATGGTATAAGAAAGCTAACGTACTGCTAGGTAACTTCGAGATGGACTATAAGATTCATGGGTTAGAAGATATTCATCTCCACATGAACTTTGCCGGAGAGTATGCTGATGGTGGTGAATACACTAACAACAATCGCTATAGCACATATGGATTCTATTATGGTGGAGAAGGCAAGAACCAGGAAAAGAAGTACAACTTGATTTATACCTCTTATGCTCAATATTTAAAAGATTTCAACGAAAATCACCATTTTGATGTCATGGCTGGTTATGAATACAGCCGTATGCGTTATTGGGGTACAAACAACTACGAATCATACTATCCTTCTACTTATACTGGATTGGATGATGATGGCAATCCCAAGGCTAATACTATTTATGGCAAGTCAGAAGACAAATGGAAAGGTCAGACAGTCCTCGTAAGCTGGTATGGACGTATGAACTATACGCTGATGGATCGTTACCTCCTCACTTTCACTGCCCGTTATGACGGCTCAAGCCGATTTGCAGATGGTCATCGTTGGGGTTTCTTCCCCTCTGCAGCCTTCGCATGGAAATTGAAGGAGGAAAAATTCTTGAAGGATATAAATGTAATCAGCGATGCCAAGATTCGTGCAGGTTGGGGTAAGACAGGTCAGCAAGACACAGGTAGAGAGTATTACACACCTATCTACAAGGTAACAAGAGATGTTGCCAACAGCCATTATCTTTATCCCATGTCGGTTAATCCAACAGGTGTCCTTTATCAGCCTCTCGTCTATAATAACGATCTGACATGGGAAACCACTACGACTTGGAACTTAGGTCTTGATCTTGGATTGTTCAAAGAGAGACTTACACTGACCCTCGATGCATACTATCGTAAAACTACAGACTTGCTCTGTACACCTACTATCCCAGGTGGTATGAACTTCGATAATGCTATGATGCTCAATGCCGGTTCTCTGAAGAATAAAGGTATAGAGTTGTCTATTACAGGCAAACCTATCCAGACTAAAGACATGTTTGTTGAGATAGGTGTTAATATGGCCTATAACAAAAACAAAATCAGCGAACTCTATGGTGGCCGCGACATGATTGAGGCTGGTATGACTGCCGGTACAGATCAAACAGTGACTTATCACAAGGTAGGACAGCCAGCCAACTCTTTCTGGGTATTCCAGCAGGTATATGATGCCAGCGGACGACCAATTCAAGGTGTCTATGTTGATCGCAATGCCGATGGCGTTATTGATGATAATGACCGTTACTTCTATAAGAGCATCACAGCTCCTTGGACTGGAGGCTTCTTCTTTAAGGTCGCTTATAAGAACTGGGATTTGGGTACCAATTTCCGCTTCAGCATAGACAATTATGTCTATAACGATATTGTACAGGGTAAGATGAATTCTTCTGTATTGGCTAATGGCGCAGGCTATTATGTAAACAGCACTCCTGACATTGTCGCACTGAAATGGAGCTCCTATAACTATCCATTGAGTGATTATTTTGTACAGAATGCTTCTTTCTTAAAGTGTGACAATATTACGTTAGGCTACAACTTTGAGGATCTGTTTAAGATGGGTAAATATAATGGTATTTCAGGACGCGTGTATGCTTCATGTACCAATGCATTTACTATCACGAAATATAAAGGGTTGGACCCTGAGCAGACTAGCGGAAAGGAAAGTAGCGTCTATCCTCGTTGCCGTACTTTCTTACTTGGCGTTAACTTGAACTTCTAATCGACAACCCTAAAAGATATTATTATGAAACTCAATAAAATCAAAGCAATGATTCCGGTGGCAACCATTTTGTTTGCTACCAGTATCACTTCCTGCATGGATGACCTTAACGATGGCAATCTCGATCCGAACGTCACTGCAGAAGCAGACATCAACGCACTTTATTCAAAGTGCTATGCAGGCCTGATTATGGAAGGTAATGATGGCTCAGCCGATTTTACCATTCAGGATGCAGGACGCTCTACACTGTTACGTAACATTTTCAACTTCAACGTGTTACCTACTGATGAAGCTATCTGTTGGTGGAGTGACGGTGGTATTGTTGACATCTGTTACAATCAATGTGTTCCCAGTACCCCAACTCTTAAGTTTCTATATTATCGCTTAGTGTCAAACATCGGATTCTGTAATCACTTCTTGGAAATTGCTGAGAGCAAAGGTGCAGATGCCACTTTAATAGCTGAAGTCCGTCTGTTGCGTGCATACAATAATTATCTGATGCTTGACTTCTTTGGCGACCCATCATTCACAACTTCTATATCAGCAGAAGCTCCCAAGCAGGCCCATGCATATAATTCTAAATATGTTGAAGGTCAGTCTTATTCTCGTGCAGAATTGTTGGCTATGGGACGTGAGTACATGTTCAATTGGGTGAAGAGTGAGATAGAAGCAGCAGAACCCAACCTGTTGCCAGCACAACCCAAAAATGATACAGAGGCAGACTATGGACGCGTTGACAAAGCTGCTGCTTGGTTACTGCTGAGTCGTTTGTATCTGAACGCTGGTGTATATTTGAACAACGATGGCCAGAACAACCCATATTGGGCAGAAGCGCTCAACTATGCTGAGAAAGTTATCGGCTCTGGCTATTCACTCTTTGATGACAGCAAGATTTCAGCTGCAGCAACCTCAAACGGATACAAGCCTTATGACTTGCTATTCATGGGTGATAATGGCTCTAACGGTGCTAGCTGTGAGGCAATTCTTCCACTCAAGCAAGATGGCGTTACCACACGTGGTTGGGGAGGTTCGCGCTTCTTCATTGCTGCCATGTGGGGCGAATCAGATGGTAAGTACACTACAAAGACCGTTACCAACTTAGGCCCTGGTACAACAGATGGTTCTTGGTCGGGCATGCGTTGTCGTCCTGAGTTCCTGGAAGTATTTACATCTTCTCCTGCAACATATGTGGGTAAAACTTCTGCAGAGATTCGTGCTGCCAGTAGCGACGACCGTGCAATCTTCTATGGTAAAGGACGTACACTAGACTTAGCAACTAACACTTCTTATCCTCAGGGTATTGCCACTCCTAAGTGGAACAACAACTACTCTACAGGTGCAACTCCGCATGACCCAACAGACGTAGATATTGACTTCTTCCTTTTCCGTGCAGCTGAGGCTTATTTGAATGCTGCAGAGGCTGAGATTCATATCAATGGAGCAACCTCTACAAAGGCCAAGCAATATATGGACGCTATCCGTAATCGTGCCCACGCTGGAGTCAAGAGCACCTATTCGTTGAGTGACGTTCTGGACGAGCGTGCCCGCGAGTTTTACTTTGAAGGCTATCGCCGTGTTGACCTCATCCGATTCAATAAATTTGGAGGTCAGGATAGCTACAACTGGTCTTATAAGAACGGTGTAGCTGATGGTAGCAATAAAATAAAGTTTGACAAGAGCCGAAACTTATTCCCTCTGCCTTCTTCAGAAATCATGGCCAACAGTAATCTTATTCAAATTGACGGCTACTCTGAGATTGAATAAATGGAGTTTTAATCAGCAACAAAGAAATACGCAATATGAAGAACAAATTATTGCTTGGCGCTCTGCTCATTTGCATCGCAGGCATATTTACATCTTGTGAGGATGATCGTGATGACAATCCGACGTTTATAACGCCTACGTCATTCACGCTTAATACTCCAGCAATGACTGATCAATACATTCAATTATCGGCTACTAATACCGTTCACTTAACTTGGTCACAGCCTAACTTTGGTTATAATGCCTATGCTACATACAGCATTCAGGTTGGTGTGGTACAAGCCGATGGTGGTATCACATGGTGCCAGAAGAACGTAAAGGATGGAAATGGTAACGTTATTGGTCGTGAAGATGACTATCTGAGCACGAACCTCTATACTTGTAGTTCTGACATCAACGGTGAGGAGATTGCTCAATGTATTAATCAGGCCGATGGTATTACGAAGCCTGAGGATTATGTGGACAAAGGCTTCCGCAAGATTGCATTCCGTGTGCGAGCTGCACTTTTTGAGGCACTGACTGACCTTGTACCAGGATCTACCATTATTTCCAATACGGTCTTCTTTAATTACATGGCTGCCTACGAAGCCATCAAGGCTCCTGCCTACATCTATCTTGTCGGTAGTCCTAATGACTGGATTGCACCTCAACCTGCCAATGCAGCTGCTTTAGAGCCATGGAAACTTATTGAGACAGAAATAGGCAGTAAGGTATTTGAAGGTACCTTCGTTATTCCTGCTGGCGACCTCCAGTTCCGCTTCTATACCTATCTTGACGACTGGGGTAGCGACGATGACCCAATGGGTTCTGTAGGTCCGCAGGCGAAAGACGCACCTATCTCGGGCTGTGAGTGGGATGAGAAGAATTCTTACTCGGACGATCTTTTACAGCCTGGTAAGGGAACTTGGAAGTTTGCAGGCTTTGCTGGTGGTTCTGTCACCTTTACAGTTGACATGAACACAAACAAGGTGAAGTTTACTGTCAATTAATGCAATGTTTAATTTCGTAAAATAGAAGAAAACATGAAAAGATTCAGTTTCTATATAATGGTTCTCCTGACGACAATTCTCACCGCATGCGATGAAGATTATTCGGCTTCGATTCCACCACAGTCGAATCCACAGGAGAGTGCGCTTCAATCTGGCGATATTACATTTAATACCAATGAGTTGAGCAGCATCAATCTCGCTCAGCTTATAAGCAGCGATACTCCAATAGAATTAGGTACTGTTTCCATAACCGAAGGTGTTATGCCGTCCAATACTATTATTAAGGCGAGGGTTGACATTGCTAAAGCTTCAGATTTTAGCGATGCTTATACATTGGATGCCGAGAGTATGGCAGCATCTAATATTGTTAGTTTGCTTCCGAGTAATTTACAGGCAGCTTATTATAATAAGTTTACACACAACCCAAATCAAACTAAGCTCTATCTACGTATTCACCTTTACACAGTTACCAACGAAACCAGCGAAGCTGTTGTAGGAACTCCTGGCAGCAACTATTACGGTAACTATTGTGTCACGTTTACACCTGCCAACGAACAAGGAACATACATCTCAACAGGTTATTATGCTGTTGTCAAGGGACTTGATAGTAAGTGGACAGAGACAAAATTCTCACATAGTGAAGATGATATTTATGATGATCCTGTATTCACCGTTACTATAGATGCAATTAAGAATGATGTCGATGTTCGTCAGGACACTGAGTTTATGATTGTGGCTGAAGAAGACCTTGCTAAGTTCTTGGCAGGTGACATGAGTGTTGCTTTTGGACAAGGTGAAGGAGAAGGTATGTTGAAAGGCGGACCTGCCTTTGTTGGTCCTGCCAATGACGGTGCCGTCAGATACGAACTGACAATGAACATGGAGAAGCAATCCGTTGTTATTGAACCAGTAATACAGTTCTACTGTTACTATCTATATACCAATACTGGTGGTAACATGAAGGTGGAGGCTCCTGAAACGAGTCGCAACTATATGTTCTACAAGACTGCGCCCACAACCTTCACTTATACTACTTTCTGGCCAAATAACAATGGTGGCAAGTCGGTTTATAACGCGAAAGTTTGGGAGCGTGAGGCTATGTTGGCAAATGCTACCACCAAGACATGGGGCTTCGAAGGTAAGGCTACCGGTGCTCGTAAGGAGAGTGGTACGTTCGCTCAGCCTGGTCAGTGGCTTGGTCCTCTTACAGAGGGATGGTTCACGCTGACAATTGAGATGGATGAGGAAAAGAATATCCGCACCTATCAATGGACAGCTGCAGAAGCACCAACAGTAGAATATACCAACATCAGTCTTATAGGTACTATCAATGGCACCAACTGGGATTCAGACTTTGATCTGACTCAATGTGCCAAGGCTCCTCACAACTGGTGCTTATTAGGTTTCGAATTATCAGGTGATGCCAAGCTGAAATTCCGTGCTAACCACAATTGGGATACCAAAGATTGGGGTGGAGATGGTTCGCAACCTATTTCTCAGACGGTTTATACACTGTCTAATGGTAGCTCAGACATTACCGTACCAGCAGGAACTTATGACTTCTATCTAAACGATATAACAGGTAACTGGACTATATTAAAAGTGGCAAAATAAATATTGTTACTATATATAAAAAGAGAGGGTATGTCACATGACACACCCTCTTTTTGTATTACATCATCGTCATGCAGCTCTGCACTCCGAGGCTTGTTGCTATCGCGGTAAGTATTGCCGCAAGTGTCTGCAAAATAAATTTCCACGTTTCTTTCTTCATAGCTTTTCTTTTTTAACAACGGATTTCACGGATTTTACGGATTTTTTTCTCGCGTTCTTTTCTAACTCATCCCCCTCCCCTCGGGAGGGAAGGGGTGGGTTTTAGGTTTTAGGTTTTAAGGCTCTTCCTCCACTGCCCCTGGGTTCGGCGTCTCATTGCCGTTGTCGCTTGCGCTTCCGTCGACCAGATGTCCGCCCTCGAGACCAATCTTCGTGGTGAGCGTGTTGCTCTGTCGCATCACCCTTGCGGTGTAGATGCTGTTCTTGCTCTGGTCGGCGAGGAACTTCACGCCTATGCGTGTGATGTTCTTCGAGATGTCGAAGTCTTCGGAGCTGTCGGCACCTGTGGAGCTGGCGCCGAGGTAGAGCGTGCCTATTCCGTCGAGCTTCACCTTGTAGCCCTCTGCCAGCTGCTCTGCTATGCAGTGCATCAGCTTGCGGGTCACGCCCAGCACCACGTCGTCGGTATACACAGAGCCGTGCTTCATGATGTGGTTGGCCAGCTCATCGGTGCCCATCGTGCCGCGGTGTAGCACCTTGCCATACCACTTGCCGTAACACTTCGTCAGCTTCTCGTTTGTGTTCTGATACTTCTTAATTGTAATTGTTCCCATAGTTTTAAATAGTTTAAAGGTTTAAAAGGTTTAAGTTGTTTAAGTAGTTTGAGGTCTCTCGTGAGCGTTCTTCCTGATTGCTGGCGGTGTTCTTTCTGTTCGCCGCGTGCGTTCTTTCTAAACGCTCGTTGTGTGTCTTTGTGATGCATCCTAAACACAGTACAAAGGTACTAAATTTTGAGGTGCCAAACAAGGATTCTTTTCATTTATCTCAGATTTATTTCAAATGTTAAAATTGAGATGTCGCATGATGTATTAGAGGAAAAGTAAACTTATTCAGGAAAGTAGTCTACATTCACAGGAGCAATAGTCAACAGAATCCGTACGACTCACCGGCGTACCGGCGTACCGACTCACCATTAGGATTTTTACTTGCTGCATACCATAGACCTTGAAAATATGTTTATATATTATATAGATTATATTAATATATAATATATATAATATATAAAAGTTAATTTCACTATTTTACTACTTCATTTGAATTATGCAAATGGTACGGCGGTACGCCGGTGAGTCGGTACGCCGTCCCAAAGTCCCAACGTCCCGTCGTGTACTATGAGCGTACACATGATTTATTATAAGGATGGGGCGAAGATGATGCGCCCCGTCCTCACGAGAGAGGAATATCTTGGTTTGAGAAACGGTGGCGAACAGAAGCAGCTGGTGACTGCCATACGCAGTGGAAATGATGGTTTGAAATCGAAGTCAAAGGCACATCCTCTTTTTTTTAGGAAACCCACTTAATGTAATCGTTTGCACACAAACTTTTTACATTTTTACATGCGCACATGAATACTCTATTATAAAAACAATTATCTTTGCACAGAATAACTGACGAAACTATACAAAATCTTAAAACATTATTATAAACTCTAAAAACCAAATGATTATGAAGAAAATCTTTACTTTATTATTTATGTGTGTACTGGCAATCGCAGCTCAGGCAAAGATTACTATTTACGTACAAAGCGAAACCGCTCCATTTCTTTGGACATGGGGTGCTGTAGGTGGTACATTCGATAACGTTGGAGATTGGCCAGGTACATTGCAGTTTACAGAGACTTATACTCATCCTGATACTGGCGATAGCTTCTGGATGTATTCATTCCCTGAGGAAATCACTCAAATCAGTTTCCTCTTTAATAATGGCGATCCTGCTGATACCAAGCAGACAAGTGATGTTAAGGATGTTTCCTCAGACCGCTATTTCATCCTCTCATGGGATGATGGAGAAGGTAGCGTAAGCCTTCAAGATGTTACTGAAGACTACACAGAAATTCCCGATGCTCAAGTCAGCACATTGGGCGTTTCTGGCAGCCATGTAGGTTGGGATGATCCTACAGTCTTTGCAGAAATTCTCGAAGCAGGCAAAAAATTTAAGTACACACTTGTACCTACAGAAGGCGATGCTTCTGTACAGTTTAAATTCCGTCCCAATGGCGCTTCATGGATGGGCTACTGGGATGTTTACTATAATGCAGATGGCGATGCAGTAGAGGGCAAGACTTCTAATAGCGAAGCACCAAAGTGGTTAGAGTATACTAATGATGGCAACTTCAAGATTGACTATAGTAAATTCAAAGCAGATGCTTTCATTTTCACAATGACTTGGAACGGTGGCAAGAGTGCAACATCGAACTGGACAATTGTGGCTGAAGCAACTAATCTTGAAGAACTCAACCCAGAGCCTGTAACAATTGATAATTGGACTATTGCCGGTGAGGAAGCTCTCTGTGGTGTGAATTGGGATCCCACATACACAAATAACGACATGGTAAAGGGTGATGATGGTATCTTCCGTCTGACTCGTACTGATGTTGCTTTGGAGGCACTTACTTATGAGTTCAAGGTTGTTGCAGATCATAGTTGGGATAATGAGAACTATGGAGCTGCAGAAGGAGGTAATCAGACCATTACTATTGATGTAGCTGGCAATTATGACGTAACCTTCGTATTTAACCCAGAGAGCAAGGAGCTCTATGCAACAGCACAGGATCATGATGCTGCAAGCGTAAATGCAGTTAAGACCTCTCTCGTTCAGAAGAGCGTTATCTACAACCTGCAGGGACAGCGCGTAAAGGATGGCTATCGTGGCATCGCTATCAAGAACGGCCACAAGGTTGTGATTAAGTAAGGTTTTAAATATTAATACTAGAATTCCAAAGCCTAATATCTAACTAAAACGCGATTGGCAGGCATCTCAGAGTGGGTGTCTGCCTTTTTTTGTAAAAAAATGAATGTAAGAATGAATTTTTTTGTATGAAAAGAGTGTTTTTCGAGCGATTTAAGTACTTTTGCAGCGTAAAACTAAACGAATGACTTTTATATAGATTTAATAATACATAGACTATGTGTGGAATAGTTGGTTACATAGGAAAGCAGGAGGCTTATCCTATCCTTATCAAGGGACTTCGCA